>CAWGVG010000046.1:0-77738 GCA_963825865.1 uncultured Nitrososphaeraceae archaeon
GGAAACGGAAGAGGGTTCTCTTTATGCCGTAAAAAGCGGAATTGCAATAGCTATTAGCGGTCAGGCGCTAATGCATTTCAAAATTTAACCTGTGTTGTTTTACTTGAGCAATGAAACTATTAGAAGTTCTGAACTTGAACATAGACTAGCAAAGCTTGTCTTGTTAGACAGTGATTTGGCAAAACTATTGATCAGAGTCAGAGTTGAGAGAGCAATTCAGATGGAACTTTCAAAGCAATTTAAGAAATCTATAATCCTAGTCGATGGGTCTTTGAAGTCATCTGTGTTTGAGGACAAAAATCAGGGTATTAAAAATGTGTTAGAGAATTGTTCTCTTTACGAAAAACTCTATCATTGGAATCAGCAAGAATACTAGACTCAAAATTCTTGACAGAGTTTCAAATCCCCTTACAAAGGTCCGTGGACCTGCATATATGGATGTTGAGTTGATTATCAAAAGCCTGATTCGAAACAGTATAGGCAACAACCTTCTTGTAAAGTTTGGAAATAATAATAGTCATATATTGCGTGTAGATGTTGTTACTGTTAATGGTGATAAAGATGAGTCACTTGGAAAATTACTTGGAAATGACTCAATAGCAGCAGGATATCCAGAAAACATGCGACTTGCGCATCACATTTCGACT
Source organism: uncultured Nitrososphaeraceae archaeon (assembly GCA_963825865.1). Lineage (GTDB taxonomy): Archaea > Thermoproteota > Nitrososphaeria > Nitrososphaerales > Nitrososphaeraceae > CAWGVG01. The sequence goes on from CAWGVG010000046.1 coordinate 648, forward strand.
TTTACTCACACTGAGGTATCCTGCCTTAGAGGATATGTATTAAGCAACTATAATGTGACAGAGATTGCATCTGAAGATATTCGTAGAACTTTACTTGGTTCAATCACGGTATGAAGATCTTATCAAAAAATGGTAATGAAATTGTCATGTTGGCAATGATAACAGATACAGCTGGTAAGGGTGATTATTTGTTAATTGAAGATGAAAAATCAAATAGAAAGATGATTGTTCAGGTATATGATGAAGAATATCCTTCTTCCCAATCTTTGATTGAAGATATTGTAAAAGATTAAGGCGGTAACCGCATCAAGTACAAGAGAATCTACAAGATCCTCTAGACATTGGAAGTTTATCAAGGATGCTCAGAGATGCGAGACTGTTTCGAACTAAAATAAATACAGCCATAGATTTGTCAGTAAATTATCAAGCGATGTTACATGGCTTCCATCTCGAGTATATTCTAAAGTAAGGCGTTTGAAGATTTCGGAATTAGGTTTGTTTCTAGGAAGGAGGGGGGTTTTTCCTATTCCTATTGGAAAGGCCGGAGGAGATAATGAAGATTTTGAAATCTATGCTGAGGACCTCGATGGCAAGTTAAATATTATTACTGGAAAAAAAGAATCTGGTAAGTCACACCTTTCCAAGGTGCTTGTTAAAACGTTAGTACAACATGGAGCATTCGTCGTTGTATTTGATCTGAATAATGAATATGGGGGACTGGCATGGAACCAGGATGGCTCTCCGTCTTCAATAGCCGATCAGATAATGGTACTTGAACCAGGAAATGGATTGAAATTCTCCCTTGATTACTGTGGCAAGGCTGCTATCTCTAGCATGCTCAAAAATGCACTTGATATGCCAGCAGCTTCATTACGTGAATTCTTCAGAATCTGGGACTCACTTGAAATTAAACAAATACTGGGTATTGGAGCTCTGGGTAACGCGATAAATACTTGCAATATTAATGAGCTTGTACGGGATGCACTTATTTCTAGATTCCATGTAATCCAGTCGTCTAGATTATTTTTAGACAGGAGTAATGATGATGAGGAATTAAGGTTTGAAAAAGTGATTTCAAAAAAGTGCAAAGGCACTGCAATGGTAATTAATATGGGTAAAGTAACGCCGGTCGTAAGAAAAATGATTGTAGAGTTGGTGTTGAGTAAACTAGTGGATTTGCTCGAGAAGTTCATGATTCCTCCGATCTTCTTATTTGCAGAGGAAGCCCACCTCTATATTCGAGACACATACTGGGAAGATATTATCACACGAATGAGACATTTCGGAATCTATACAACATTTATCACAAACCAGCCAGATGCTATAGGCGATGGAATTTACCGGCAAGTAGACAATATATTCTTGTTCAATTTTATTAATGAGGCAGACTTGGATAAAATATCAAAAGTATCATTAGCAGATAATGATACTATCCGTTCAATAGTTAGAACGTTGCCCCAGCGTCATTGCTTATCTATTGGGAAGGTGGTATGTGATTTACCTATAGTTGCGAAGATCGCAGCAACAGAAGTGCTGACTCTTGGAGAGACGAAAAAATTCTTTAGATAATAATGGATGTATAAGTCTTATCGTTATTTTTAATTTTTTAAACGATAGCTACTTCTCCTCGTTTCTTTGTGCCTATATCCACTGCTTCTATGATTGGAGAGACGAAAATCTTGCCATCTCCTGCTGAGCCAGTGCTTACTGTGTCCACTATCGTCTTGATGACCTTATCTACTTCAGAGTCTTCCACTATTAGGAGAATATTGGCTCTGACTGAAAATTCAGAGGTAAATCTTCCGGTTCCTCTGTCGGTTTCAACGATCGGTTTTTCTCCTTTGCCCCTACCTTTTGCATCAAGAATAGTACATCCACCCACTCCTGCCTTCTTCAATGCTTCATTTGCAGCCAATACCTTCTCGCTACCGATAATAGCTTCTACACGTTTCATGTTTTGCTATAAAAGGATCTTACAATATAAGGTTTTCAAATAATACTTGCAAATGGAGCTGATGAACATATATGGGCATATCTTCTATATTTCTTTGCTTCAATTTTTATTAGCTTTCTATGTAGCCAATAGATTCACGTTTGTCACCTGGTTGTTGCAATGTTATTGTGTCGCGTGAACTACTGCCAAAAAAATTCCATTTGGCAAGATACTTGTTTATATGGGTAAAAAATGAAGCAAAATCCAGTAATCTAAAGATGGGACTAGACTGTAAATAGTCATAAGTGTATAGATCATCGAACCGCCGGGCTGAGACCTGTTATTGATGTAATTACTCATCCTTACTATTATATTATCTATTAACATACACGGATAGTAATAGCATGGTTATTAACCTATAGTTAGTTAGGATCATTTACGTGGTGAAATCTTTTATATTTGACTTTTAATGTAAATATATGCGTCGCAACAGGTTTGACATGTCATACTTTCAGTCGCTTTACCTTTAGTTGTTGGCCGATTTATTTTTTAGCAGTTGCAACAAGTTTATATTCTATGTATTTTTACATGTTATTGCGAACCAACAAACATTATTATCAATATACGACAAAACGAGTCGATAGATATATAAAAGATAAAGTAAAGGGTTTTTGCTCTGCGCGATAATAAAATAATAAAGATGGACAAGAAAATAGTCGTTTTAGTTGCAATTGGTATAGCTATGACCGTCTTAGTATACTTAGGATTACAAAATTCTTTAAAAATACCGGCTTTATTTTCTGCACCATTATCATCTGAAGCAGCAGTTGCGATTGTTGCGCAAAAACAGAACCTCACCAGATATAATATAAACGATTTCTCAATAAGATACGTCTACATTAAGGGTGATGGATCCTTGTTTGAGTCTAATATAAATTCTAATTCGATTGGGAAATATCTTGGTAAAACGGAGACAACAATAACAACAGCAAATTATTTTTCATGGGAAGTTAAAAAAAATAATTATACTTACTATATAGATAGCGCAACAGGTGAAATTGTCACCAAGTCGATGAACAATTAAATCTCTTAATTAGGATCCTTCCACAATTTTAAACATGGTAATTTGTTCGTTCGTTAATTGATAATGAAATTCCTAGCTGGATAATATGGCATTGATTTGTCCACGTCTTCTCGGTAGGAAAATGATTTTGGGGCTGTAACCTTGTAAATAATTCTATAATACTGTGCTAATGATGGAATAAAGTGAGTATTGTGTCATTATCATACTAAAGAGTACTATATACTATACATACAAATGTGCGATAAATCAAAATAAGCAAGAAAGAAATTACTTTCATTTACAAGTCTTGGACATCTTTCAAATCCTTTTGTAATATGCTTTTGAATATTATAATATTCGATATTATGTATATGTGTAAACAAAATGACACTAAAAGTAAATATTCTATACTAGTTATCCCAGGATATCATCCATAATACTGTCGACTATGGAATTGATTTAGATATTGCTTGAGTCAGTCTATCAGCCATTCATTATTCATCTATTGTCCTCATATATGTCTGTAAATCGAAGCAAGCTGTATCACTATCATATACAAAATCTCTATTTCGCTAGTGAAAATTTATTATATATTTTAAGAACATTGATAAGTAAGTAAAATCATTTAGAAGTAAGTATTATATTGACATAATATTCTCTTATAGAAAGTATTATTAAGCAATTATTTATATATCAAGAACCGTAAATGTCTGACAACAGACGTTCATCAAACAAGCAAGCAGCAGAAATATTATCATCATCTACTACTAGCACTTTAGAATTAGATAGGAAGATTACTTTAGTAACTGAAGGTTTTATGACCTCCAGCAAGTTATCCGAATTAATCCTGAGAGACAGGAACAGGTTATCTAAAGAAAATGCCCTGACAGTTTCCAATTATATATTAGCAATGAAAAGAGAGATCAATCCTAGACTTAGTTACATAAGATGCACTATACAATTCCTATCAGAACTTTCAAGATCTGCTGGAATAGCAAAGAGGTTCAATAGTATGACAAGAGACGATGTTTTGTCATATTTGGATAGTAATCGTAAACTTGAAAGCGATGATCCATTACACAAATGGATAGGAAGTTATAATACAAAACGGATTGCACTCATTAGATTTTTCAAATGGTTGTATTACGCAGATATAGATAGTCCTAAAAGAAGAAATGAGTTATCTTCAACAGAGAGAAAACCTGAATGCATTCAGGGCATTCCTCAACTTAAGAGAAAAGAAGTTAGTTGTTACAAGCCATCTGATATGTGGACACAGGAAGACGATCTTCTTTTCCTAAAGTGGGTTACAAACAAACGTGATAGGTGTTATCATACGATGGCACGTGATTTGTCTGCACGACCACATGAAATATTGAACCTGAGGATAAAAGATGTTATATTCAAAAGTGCAAATGGTTACCAGTATGCAGAAGTTCTGGTTAATGGAAAAACAGGTAGTAGACATATCCCATTGATCCAATCCATACCCTATATCAAAGACTGGCTAGCCAATCACCCAAGTAGGAATAATCCAAAATCTCCGCTTTTTGTAGGTTTAGGTAAGCATAGTATGGGTAGAAAACAACTTACTCTTAGTGGCCTATACCAGATATACCAGGATTACAAGGCAGAATTCTTCTCTAGGTTATTAGCAGATCCCATAGTATCAAACGAAGACAAGGGGAATATTAAAGCGCTACTTGCAAAACCATTCAACCCATACATAAGACGCCACAGTGCATTAACCGAGAAAAGTGTCAAGCTAAAATCCAACACATTGAACCAGCATGCAGGCTGGTCCATGAATAGCAACATGGCACAGAAGTATATACACTATTTTGGAAATGAGTCTTCTGAATCATTACTTGAGGCATATGGCATAGTTACAAAGAATAATGTTCCAATAGACACATTGAACCCCAAGATATGTCCCAACTGCAATGAAGGTAATACTGTAGACGCCAAGTTCTGGCAGCAAGTGCAAAATGATAATGAGCTATGAAGGATATCAAGAAGCACTAGAGTCACAGAAGCAGAAAGAAGACAAACTAACCGTTATGGAAAAGCAATTCAACAACATGCAGTCAATGCTGGAGAAGTTAATTGCGGGCCTTTCAAAGACTTCTGATCAGCAGCAGCTTAACGCCATGACGCAATCATTGCTATCTTCAGGAGTGCTGAAGGTAGTAGCACCAGCATCCTCTTTCATCTTCATCATCATCTTAGCCGCCAGCTAGTAATGCAACAACAGCAACGATAACAGAAAAGTAGGAGTACCGGTAGCACTAGTGTGGTGGTAGCAGCCGTAACGGTAGTAGTAGTCTTCAAGCGACATTTTCTCCTTGTGTAAATATTTTCTCAATATTCACCTTCTTATCTTGTCCCATACTGAAGGCAAGAATTGTGGATGCGCTATCTCATTCATTAATGGGCCTGTAATAACCTTGTAGTTTTCATGCATGCTGTTGTACTTTTCTTCAGGAGTTTTATAAAAATTGTCTGTAAGTGTCTTGATACGGTTGATTGTTTCATCACAAGCAATATAGTCAAGAATTTCACAGGCAGCCTTATATTCTTCAGATGTGAAGTTATCCGTTTCAACTGCGGCTTTATAAGCAGCTTCAGCATCGGCTTTAGCTTTCTCCCTTTGCTTGGTTGCGTTTTTCAACCTGCTACGCTTTTGGTTAATTTTTGTAAAGAAACTGGAAGTAACGGTGTTTACCATGGAGAAATTGGTACCATTCTACTTCTTCGCGTTTTGGCCTTCGTTTGTATTTCCATACATGCTCCATAAGCATTTCAGTTTGGCCAAGTAAACATATGCAATCAAGCAAAAATTCATGTAGTTGCCTGTCTATAATGCCATACCGTGTTTCACCTTCAACTGGCCACGATAATTCTTTTTGAAGAAACCGTTCTCTTTCTCTTTTAATCCTAATCAATTCCGACTCGCCAATTGGTTTGATTAAGGGAGGCTGGTACTCACTTAGCTTATCAAAATACCACTTCACTTCTGAAGTGTCTTTGAATTTGACATAACGGAATCTCCAGCCATTTGCGCTATCTCTATATTCATGGAAAAAATCACTTATCGAAATACCTGGCAGTGTATCGGACATTCTATGAGGCTTATTTCCAATCTCAAAAACTCCCGCCTCGACTTTTGAATAATCACTAACAGGTTCTGGCACTGAAAAGCCAATGGCTACAAGTGACATTAAGAGAAGGTATACTTTTTTGTTTCTCTGTTCCTTTGTCTCTCGTAACAAGATGTTGTTGTTTTTTTGCTGCCTGCTGCTGATATGCCTGGCGTTTTCTTCTCTTTTTGTTCGAACTTTTACAGGCAACTCTAACTCCAGAGCTAACTTTGCATTTTTACTTAACCGATAAAACCTTGGATTGCCGGCCTTAGTAAATGGGTCTCTCTCTATTATTTTCTGTTTTTCTAATGCTTCTAAGTGGAGACTGAGAATCCGGTGAGTTATAGCACGATGTAACTCCTCTACTGTCTTTAAAATTCCGTCAAAGTGAAGTTCTTCTCTTTTCTTTTTAGTCTTATTATCCTCTAGAGCATATTTTTGTATTATTTTCTTGTCATTTAGGGCCTGGATTATCGCTTCGTCAATTTTGTGGTCATATTGCATTATTGATACCAGTATCAAAATGGTATTTCTTTATAAACTTACAGAAAGAAAGACGTGATGAAAAGTCAGTTATCCAACAAAGAAGGATCAAAAATTCAACAACAGCAGCAAACCATTTCTTTTTTGGTTTGTCAGCGCTGTAGCCATTCGTGGGGCTATCGTGGGAGCAATCCGTACATTGCTATATGCCCGCATTGTAAAACGACAGTGCAAATAAGAAAACAACAGCGAGCCACAAGTCCCAAAAAGTTGATGACTCGAGGGCTGTTGTTACGCTTCAGCCTAAGCGACATAAAAAAATTGAAAACAGTAGTAGTGAGCGAAAATGAAAATAACAGTAGCAGCGGAAACAGAAACCAAAGAGCAAGAGAAATACCAACAACACATCATAGGTACCAAATGTCCAGCAGAACCATGCGCTATATTCTATACGGATACGCTACTTAGTTCAATTCTGATAGAATGCCGAGACGCTAAACACGCTACTCAAAACGAAAATCAAGGAGAAGCTGGAAGAGGAGGGAAAGCCACCACAGCAACCCACAATCTCACCAGGCACAGACAGGACACGACAGGAGCCACCAAGAACAACAACGCAGGAGCGCTGAGTATTCTAAATGATGACTACCGTTAGTGTGATTAGTAACAGCCCCTATAAAAAATTTTGTAGTTCTACTACTGTTGCAACTAGAGACAGACTCTGTAATCGTTGTGGGCAGCCAATTACCCTGAAACGATTTGAGGTTTTTAAAATCATCCACCCACGTGATATGCTTCTCTCGCGCAAGGTAGTTGAGAAAAGTTGGTATTGTGCATTCAACTACAAATCTGACCAGCATCACACACACGAGAACGACAACAAATACGGCGACTTGTCGCCGGGGCTGGCTGCGTAAAATATGTCATCATCATCAACAACGCCAGCAATAAACGAATTTGCAGACTTTTGGCGCTATGATATTGGAGTAAATGTAATCCCTGCAGATACCAAAAATAAAGCCGTATACATAAAATGGTCAGAGTGGCAGGACAACCCCATTCCTGAAGAACTACATAATCCATGGAAATCGGAAAACAAATTCTCAGACGGTATGGCAGTCATTTTAGGTAAAGTATGGCATAACAAAGAAAAACAAGGTTTGTATCTCAACGGTGTTGACTTAGACAACCTGAAGGCAATTGAAGAGATCTGCACGTACAAAGGTAAGGCCATTTCGATTAAAGAACTAGCGCAATCGACCTTAGTTGAACAGCACCAAGATGACACCAATAGAACACACATCTATATCTATTCACATGAGCCATTTGCAAAAAAGAGCAGCGACAAAACCACAATAGAATCTATCAAAAAAATAGAAAGTAGCGAGATCCCAGCAATAGAAGTTAAAGGAGAAGGTAGACATGGAACATTGTTTTGCTCACCTTCCATACATGAAAGCGGGTATAGTTACCAAATAATAGGAACACGAGAACCAGTAATTGCAGATGATTTTGAACAACATATAGACAATATTTGTAGAAAACACGGAATCAGCTATCTTGATGGCAACGGCAACGGCAAATCATTGTCATCACCACTTCTACCAATTGAGGATTTATTCAAACCAGACCACAAAGTCTACGAAGGTCACAATCGTCATGAGAAATTACTTCGAGCTATGGAGTCGCTTATTGCTCGTAACAGAAGCATTCTGTCAATATGCAAAATACAGGAACTCGCTAGAGTGGAATAATGCACATCGCGAACCACCATTAGACGATCACGAGTTTGACAGGCAATGGAATGACGCAAATAGGTTCATTGATAGAAGGAACAGACAAGAGCAAGAAGGGAAACAACGACAAGGCCCAACAGAGGGTAAAGTAGAAGAGCAGGAAGAAGAACGTTTAGCAGCACAAAATAAACTCACAGCCAAAGATATTGAGTTTGTAATTAACACTATCAAAAAAGAAGCACAATACGATGAGCTGTCTATAAGGCAGTTGTTTTATGGTATGGGGAGCGCATTTACTAAAGACGCCATATCTCACATAGTCAACTCTAAAGAATCGGGTGCTGGCAAGTCCTATTTGCTCAATCTTGTCTCAAGCTACTTTCCAAACAAGTACGTAATTGTATTATCCGGCATGTCGGCCAAGGCCCTATTTCATAGAAGGGGCATATTGGTGATACAGAATAAGGAAACGGGAGAACTTGAGCCAATAGCTCCTATGATAGAGCCCCTTGAAGCTGAAAAAGACGACATTGAGAACAAACTGATAGATGAGTCAGGTAAAGAAGCAAAGGAGCGAAATAAGAAGCAAATCAAGGATTGGAAAGAGAGAATCAGAGAGCTCGAGTTAGAAGTCAAAGATATTGAGAGCCGTGCAGAGAAACTAATTCAACTAGACAACCAGATAATCATTTGCCTAGATACTCCTGAACCTTCAGTATATGATGCGCTGATGAGTATCATATCCCAGGACACAGAAAGAGATCAGCAATACTCATTTGTCTATAAATCAGGTGTCTCAGGCAAGCCAGGAACAAAAGATAACATACTGAGAGGAACACCCGTGCTTTTTACCAGCCAAGTAATAGATGATACAAAGACGTTGCGCTTTGCTGAGAAGAATCGAAGGTTCATAAACATTAACCCAGATACAAGCAGCGAAAAAATCCGTGCCGCAAATAACATTATTGGATTAAAACATGGATTTCTGCCAGAAGAGTATGATGATTTAGTGGTAAGTAGGTCTGACAAGGAGAGCCAGGCGCATAGTTAAGATTATGATAGCCAAGCTAAAGCGAGCATACCAAACAGTTAGGGCCAACGGAAGACGGTGTTAAAATTCCATTTGCGCTATCGATAACAAGTTCAATCCCAGATGGCCATGTTTGGAGTATGACTGTAACAGATAGAACGATAAAGTATCTAGCTATAGTCACAAAAATTAACATGGATTCTAGGCCTAAACTGGTAAATGAACAAACAGACCAGTTTTACCCAATTTCTATATTTGAAGACTTGAAAGAGACATTGAAGTTAATGCAGGTAGGCGCTAGCGGGGCGCGGCCTTACATAGTGAACTGGTACAACAAAGTATTTGTTGATGCGATCAAAGACCTAGATGGAAGGCCAAACCAACAAGTAACAGCAGATGGAAAAACAATAGATGGAACGCCAAATGTAATTGCTAGTGAGAAGCACGTTGGAGTAAATACAGAACAGCTAGCAGCAAAGACCAAAGAAGTATTCAAATGCACAAAGCCTTATAGCAAAATATTCCATTTTTCTGATTTACGATCTAATATAGAGCAAGCATTGATGGACAGTAGATGAAAAACAGGAAAAGTATGATGCATTAGCTACACTATCAGATCAGGTTATGAAACTCATAGCAGAAGTACAAGAATTGAGGAGGCAGAAATAGAGGAATAGATATACAATACAAAATATTATTAGTTTTATTGCTTCTGATTTTATTGATGTTCTTGTTCGAATCTAACTTTAAATTCTTCTATTTTCTTAGGTGAGATATACATCACGAGATTGCCGGCTGACTGAATCCAAATTGGTACAAATTCAAGACCATCTGGCTTACCGCACTTTATGCAGTCTATTTTTTGAAAATACCTTTCTGCGTCCCAACGCGTCGTAAAGATGAAGGGTAATTGAAGAAATTCAAATACATCTAACTGAAATGGATAAAACTCGCAATCTGTACAAATAACCTTGAAGTGTAAGCTTGGTGTAGTCCTGGATATTGTCATATCGTATAACTTCCCATTCTTCCTTTGTAAAGTATCCAGTGAATTGGGATTCGATATCGAGTTTGAACTGAAAAAGTAATAGTCTTTGCGTTTTCTCATCTAATTCCTTAATAGTTTCAATGAAAACCCTTCCAATTTCATCTTTACCTAGAATAGCACGGGTTGAAAAAAGTCGCACCAAAAAGATAAAGTTTGCGTCTAAAGGGAATTTTTCTATAAGGATCAGCTTTTCATTGATAAGTCTAGGAAAAATACCTTTCTCTTTACACTTTGTAAGAAACTTTATAAGAAAACGTGCGACAGAAGATTCTTTAGAGGACAGGTCGAACATAAGCCTACTAAAAACCATCTCTATAGCTGTTGAACGAGCATCGCCTTTCGCATTTATGGCTTCAATCAGCCAGGCAAAATAGATTCCGTCATCTGTGAAATAGTATGCTGGTGTATCAGTATTATTTTTCTTTGCTTTCACAGTTCCATACTTCTCAATTAAATGTAGTTCGACCAGATCATTTATTCTGCTTTGGATATAGTTCCGTTTGGTCTGTAATCTGAAACTCTTTGGAATATGTGAGCTAGCATACTCCTCAAGAAATGGCCTATGATTTTCTATTAGCCATTTCCCTATATCTGTAAAGCGAAAGGATGGTGGCGGCTTTTTTCCTTCCGTTACCCTTACGGACCACAGTAAAATATCCTGGCGCAATTGAATATCCTTGTTACCATCGCCGAGTATGATTGATAGGATACTAACTTTTTCATGCATACTATTTATTACTAATTACTAACTTAACTAAAGGCTTATCATAGTTTTCTACTTCTATATATTAATGGATACACCTCAACGTGTTCAATATAGAAGGGTCCAAGGTCTTATCGGAGAGACATCTTTCAGTGTGATTTTGCCAAAGCAGTACCGCGATTAGTTTAGGAATTGGAAAGGGAGATTTTGTCAAGGTTCGCAAAGAAGAAGAACGGATAATCATCGAAAAAGCATCATAAGTGATCATAAGGAAATGAGACTAGAAGTATTAGGTTTGGGCGTTAAAAGTTTCGCAACCGACAACCCAAGTCAAACCAACAGCCAGCAAGATGGTAACAAAAAAAGGAGAATTGGAATAATAAAATGACAAATACAAAAGAACCAACAGATAAACAATTCTTAGAATCAAGAAATTGAACGTCTCCTCACTTCAGAAGAATACAACGCTGTTAGAAACATAACAGACGAAGATCAAGAATTGGCAAAGAAAATAGTAATGACTTTAATAGATATAACTTCACCTGATGACGGTTTAACTTTAAATCAATTAGCACAAAAAATTAACGAATATGATAGTTACAAAATCCAAAGAGCACTTCAATTACTAAAAAGAGTGACGCTTTTGCATATGCGTAACATGATAAATGATCCGCTTATGATCAGTTCATTAAATATATGCAGTATCTATTCGGAAAAAGCAAAAGACGATGTATTCCTTAACGTTGCTGGTAATAGAGAATATCTTGAAGGATTTATGCAGTATCTTGGATTCAATATCCCAGATAATGGGAAGTATGTGTATCTAAAAACACGCAAAGGCGGCGGAACAATACTACTTAAAAAGGATGAATTAAGAAAGTATGGAATTACATTTTACAAAAATAATCCAGAAGCAGAAAAATACTTTACTGATTATCATCCTGAAGATTCTGTAATGCAAGGTTTGAAAGGTAGGTACACTACAGAACAGGGCCTAGACGAGTTTTACTACCTAGTTGACGGCGTAACAGACTTGTTACGAACTGCTGGAAAGAAAGGAATGACAAATGTAGAAATGACGCATATACTATTACCTGAGTCAAAAAATGCATCTGGCCCAGCGTTTGGTTCTTATCTAGACAAGATTGATGACGCGGTATATTTTCTAGAGGAATATGTGTTTAAAGAATGACAATCATACACAGAACAACATCTATTATGATGAAAGAGAGAAAAAATTCTGCAAGCCCCAGCATATCAAGACCTGGACGAGAACAGCAAGGTGATTTTGATGAATAGACTAAGCAAAAGATCAAGCATATCTTGAAGAGATACAAAGCACAACAGCAACAGTTATCATCTTTACAGCAGACAAAATACATCAAATTCGTTCATGACAAAGAATGCAAACTGCTATCTTTCACAGGCAGCCTAACTATGAAAAACAATATCTTGCAAGTAACAATTTTTAAATCTATTACAAAAACGAATAAAGAACAAGTTTAGCCGATTTAAAGATGATACAAAAACTATGGACTTGCATTACCTTTCAAGCGTAGAAATTGAATGCCACCTTGAAACAAGCATGGTGAAATTGAACACTTGACCCTGCAAATTGAACATAAACAAAAACAAGAAAAAGAAGGCGGTAGGATTGATTGGCTCAGAAAGTCCAGGAGCTGAGCAGCCAGGAACATAGCCAGAGGGAGATAGCACAGATATTACAGGTATCTAATGGTACTGTTAACAGAGACTTGTCGTACCTCAGGCGGCAGGCAAAGTCCAATATCAAAAGATACATTGACGAAAGGCTGCCAGAAGAGTACAAGAAATGTCTGGTCGGGTTGACTGCAATTCTAAGGGAAGCATGGAATACCTCGCAGCAGGCAGAAGACAGGAGAGAGAAGATACAGGCTTTGTCGTTGGCTAAAGAGTGTTATTCAATGAAACTTGAACTATTAACCAATGCTACAGTAGTAGATGATGCTATAAAGTTTGTATCGGATAGGTCAAAAGAGAAGATGAAATCAAGCTACTACGTACCAACAAAGATGACAAATATGAAAATCGAGCTAGAGAAAAAACAAGAAAAGGAAACTGGAGAAACAGCATCAACTACAGGTACAACTTTGAATCAAGTTTTTTAAAATCTTGTCATTAAAGAAACTTGGTATCGGCGAGCCAGTCCAAGTAGTAACCATTAATATTCAGTCTGGGTTTACTTTTGGCGGTATAATCTGAAAAAGTTCCTTATTTTTTTTGATATTTTAGGTTTTGATGCATTACCAAAAAAATTAGCAGAGATAAGCGGTTTTGAAGAAGACTCATTAGAGAAGTATGTTTTTCAAAACCACTAAAAAAGAAGATTGAAGAAATAAAACAAGAAGGACATAAACTCATCGAAGGGACAGACAGTTATCTAGCCATAGTAGATAACCTTGAATCTGTTTCTAAAATCATAAAAATGGTAACTACACTTAGAATTCCACATAGGGATTGTAAGTTTGTGCCCTTTGAATTAGCAGTAGATGTAAAGGAGATCAAGGAAAAAGAAATAGAAAATATAAACAGGAAAGAGATTATCGAATTTTACAAGAATGACATAGTCAAGTCCTATAAAAAATACTACAAATCAAAACATAACGATAGCATAAAGCAAACATTTGTAGTTCATACTGATAAGTTTCACAAAGTGTTGGAATTGAAATCAAGACATCTCTTTTCCGAGAAAATCGAATTCAAAGGTAGTATATTTTTCTTGGCAGATCTAGACATTATGCAAGACATAGAGAGCAGTACACATGATAACAAAATAAATATTAAAAAATTTAAAATCAGTATAACAAAAGAACCTCTACTGTGGAAACACCTTGAGCTCAAGGCGCTCCTCTTTTCATCTCTAGATAGCAATAATTGGAAAATCCAATTTCTTTATGCCAGAATTCGTCACTGATGATCCACTATTTTACCTTGCGTAAATACTCCACACCTGAAGCTAGTTCATGGAGTATATGATATCGATCAATTCAATCACTTGCTTGATCAACTAACAGCTGGAAAAGAGATTACGTTAGGACAAATATCGGGTTCTTTAGATTTGATACCTAACAGAATAAAATATGATGTTTATGATGGATCTACTTCGTCTAGTAGAGATTTCGGAATTAATGAACCTTGTCATATGTTATTGAAAGACGGCAATACATCGACTGAACTTGAAGCAGTTGAACGACATTTAAGATATGAACTTCAATCTCATAATCCAAGGTATGAGGATTTACAAGATGCTGTTACCAAAGCATTGCGGTTACCATGGTGGAGAGGACGTAGTTCTGTGATAATGTATGCTCCATTTGTCGTAATTTGGTGTCCTGAAAACCCATAATACTTAATTCTGAACAAGGCTTACTAGACTTTACAGCTAACATCTAAAGGTACCTAGTGGATTCTTATATTGTACAGTTATATGGTAGGAGAAATAGCGAGTAAGGTTCTCGTGCTTGTACGAATAAAACCCACAAGAATACTTGCAGAAAAAGATATAGACTCCTTGGGAGTGACGCTTATTATTATCTATAAATTGGAGGAAAGGACTAGCAGACGAAAAGCCGAAAGCATCAATGGTATGACAAATTATGTATGAACAATTATGTAAGTTCAAGAGATATCTTGGGCTGTAAGTTCACTGATAATCTTTAAGATATTTTCAATTATTTTTTCATGGGATTGTTCTTGTTTTTCTATAGAAACCCGTAATAGATTATCATTGTGTAATGGAAACGATGCAACCTTTATTTTTTCTCTTTCCGAGAAACTATAGATGGTTTTACCAAACTCTTTATCAAAATCTTTACGCATTTCACTTCTAAGAGCAGATTCTAAATACAGTTTTGAAGAATCTCCTTTATCTTCCATGGATTTTACACTCTGCCTCATTCCTCCTGCTACGAGTGTTCCCATATTATTTACTACACCAGCGAAGCGTATATTGGGGTTTAGCGCAAATATGGCATCGCATAGCTTTTGCAATTTGTTGTTATGAGTAGACATCACTCAACCGTACGATATCGTCTTTTTGTATTATTAGTCTTGTTATCTAGAAATTGTGGTTTTTTGGTACTGCCAGTAATAGGTAGATATATCGCTCTCTTTACCATTGCCAACAAATCGACTAGACTGGACTATGCATATACGTGATAGTAATGATGATAAAAGTGGATGGCAAATAAAAATATATGCAAATAAAGGTAGGCGAATAACCGCCATAGTAAGACCACAGAGCAATAGTGCCTGTGTTTATGTCCCTGCTGATTTCATCCAAATCCTCATGAGCAACTGACTAGCCATTTATATGGAAGAAAATACCTTCCTTGCTGTTTTCACCACTGACGTGAGAACATAGTAAATGATAGGTAGTAGTAGCAGGATATTATTATATGTACAAAGAAGATCGCATACTTAGATTTGTGCCATACTCCCATCGACGAACAGTTCGATACCGGTGACATAACTGCTGTAATCCGACACGAGGAACGAGACGGCTTTCGCGATTTCGTCAGGAGCTTCCCATACGCCCCATCGGCACGCTGGCCACGAGGCTCGTCTTTATGTGCTCGATCTGTTCCTCAGTCTGTACCGCGCTATTGAAGATCGGTGTGTCGATATAACCAGGACTGATTGCGTTGACGCGGATCTTGCGTTGTTTCAGCTCGTCCGTCCAGGTGCGAGCAAATGACCGTACTGCGGCCTTGGTTGCGCTGTAAACGGTTGATGTTTCGAATCCTTTGGATGCAGCGATCGAAGCATTCAGAATGATCGAACCCCCTCCGCTGTCCTGAAACAGAGGAAGCGCTTTTTGAACACTGAACAGAAGCCCTTTGACGTTGATCCCTAACGTTTTGTCAAAGTGCGCTTCGGTAATCTCCCCCAATGGGGCGAATTCTCCAACACCGGCGTTGGCGAACAGGATATCGATGCGGCCTCTGCTCCTTCACCTTGGCATACAACCGGTCAAGATCTGCGAGATTTGAGACGTCGCCCTGAACACCGGTGACGTTGTTGTTGTTGTTTTTGCCGATCTGCTTGACTGCTGTATCAAGTTCGCTTTGACGGCGGCCGGTGATAAAAACATAGGCACCCTCGTCGACGAACCGCTGTGCCGTGGCGAGGCCTATTCCGCTGCCTTCCTCCTGTGATGACTGCTACTTTTCCTTCAAGCTTTTTCATGATTTTTACTCTTGCGTTGATAAGATTTAAGTTGTAAGAGTTGAGCATCGTCAGTATACAAAAGATAAAATATGTACATACTTTGTAATTCATGCGGAAAAGAGTTTAATGATCTAGTTGAAGGAGTGAGGTACTCAAGCTCCACTAAGGGAGTTCCATTCTTCTGCTCAGATGATTGTTGCAAAAACTACCTTAATAGAGCCGGTAAAGTAGCTAGTTGAAGTGTAGAACTAGTAGACAGATATACTTAGATTTAGATGACGTAACAATAGTTATTATTGCTCTTTTTAGCTGTAAAAGTGTTTATTGTCCAGTCGTAAATTACTTCTACCATTACATTTATCGCAGTATTTCTCTACGACAATAACACCGTCGCCGACATCAAAGAAAGCTTCCCGGGTGGCAATATTACCGCAATATACACAAAATTTTGGCTTATCTTTATTATTCGTAAATGATGCATTGTTGCATGATTCAGAAAAATCGTTATTGTTAAGTGTTTACAGCATAAACTATGAATGATTTGGATGCGAAGTAATCACTTTTGGTCTAGGTTTCTGAACATAGTCGACCAATATCAGATTCGTGCAACAAAGCAGTAAATGAGTTTACTGATTTCAAGATTTTTTGTATAAACTTAACCTCTTACCATCTGTAAACAGAGGTAAGCACACTTGGTACCAAATTCAGCTAGGCTTATTTCTCTTACGTCTCTCATCTTTGGCATACTTTTTGCTTCCTGATCGCTGTGCAGTATAAGCATGAGTTTTATTTCCTTTTCGATGAGCCATAGTTACATAAATAAAGTCAGAGAAATATATCCTATCCTATCGGATCATCCATTTAGTAGACTCAAGTATAAACATCTTACTAAAAGTCCAAACATCTCAATTCCTGTTGGTATCTATCTTCTCTAACGAATAATTCTCTTGGTATAAGTTGGTGAAGCGTTGCCATGCGGTCGGATTTTGCTACTTTTTCATGATATCTTTCAACAAATTTGTTATTTCTATCCAGTTCTGCAAGTAGATCGCCATGAATTGTTTTTCTGCAGTCCTCAAAAAAGAGGGTCTTTTGAACTTACTTCTTCTACTTTCGTTGAAACCTTATACCACTTCTCATAGTAGTATTTACTATGCTTTTTCATCTACCATTTTGCGCATATGGATCTCTTATACGAATCTTTGCCAATCGTAATAAGACCAGAACCTAGCCAGCGTGTATGCAAATGAAGATATTAATCCCAGTTCTTGCTTGTTACAGTATCCTTAGCTACGCTTCACATGGCTGATGCTGATTCTTTCCCATAGCCGCAGTTCCATCAGATCATCGTCTAAAGGAGTAGTGATATTAAATAATACTACTGCTTCTTTTGCCAGTAATAATAATTACACATGTAAGCCTCCAGTTTTGTACTCCAAACTAGATGGTAAAGGAGTAGTGATATTAAGAGGAGCTACTGTAATTGATGGCACTGGTAGTGTACCAAAACCTGATGCAGTAATAATTGTCAATGCCAATAAAATAGTTGATGTACTTACTGACGATAGCAAATACCATACACAATGTAAACGTTCTAAACCTTACTGGCAAGTATATCATACCTGGACTTTTTGATATGCATGCACATGTAGCAGGTGTACTAAAAAACTCATACAATCAGACTAAATCTGAGGATATGCTCAAAATGCTTTTAGCTAATGGCGTTACCACTATACGAAATCCTGGTGGACCCACTAAACAGTCAGTAGCGTTGAAGGAAAATGTAACTGCAGATAAGATAAAAGGACCAAGAATATTTACTGCAGGCAGGCTCATTAATGATCCACAGATACCAATACCATTTGTAGAAAAGCAAGTCAAGACGGAACAGGAGGTTAGACAAGAAGTTCGCCTCCAAGCAGCAAGTGGTGTAGATTATATCAAGATATATGTTGGCCTTAGCCCTAATTTAGTAAGAGCAGCTATCGATGAGGCGCATCACGATGGAATAAAAGTCATTGGACATTTATATTTGACAAGCTGGACTGATGCTGCAAATCTTGGTATTGATGCTCTTACACATGGAGTTCCAGTAAGTCCATATCTGTTACCAAAAGATAAGCAGAGAATATTTATTGAAAATGGTCTAGGCCCATTCGATCACTTCTTGTGGCTTAGTTTAGTAAACCTAAACAGCAGGCAGCAATAATAATAGTAGTAGCAGTAGTAATACAGAAATTAATGAAATGATAAAATCTTTAGTAACACACGAAGTTCCAATAGATCCAACCTTGGATATATACGAAGCAATGCTAAAAGATGATACGAATTATCAATACCTCTGGTCTAAAGTGCTTCGGTTAACCAAAATGATGTATGATAATGGAGTAGAAATTCTTTCAGGAACTGATATCCCAAACTTTGGATTAATTCCAGGAGAAAGTCTACATCATGAGCTAGAGCTCTTGGTAGAATCAGGTATTAGTCCTTTGGATGTTATTAAGATTGCAACAAGAAATGGAGCAGATGCTCTTGGCATATTAAACAAAGTAGGAACTGTAGAGAATGGAAAAGAAGCAGATATGATTGTCCTTGCAGCAAATCCTATTGATAACATTAGCAATACAAAGAAGATTGAAGCTATAATAAATGATAGAAAGCTAGTTGACAGAGAAAAAATATTATTGAATAGATGAGATCATATTTCAGGTCTGTTAACTGGTAAGGGATACCTAGTTGATAGAGACAACAGCCGAATACAAGTCTCTATAAATGGGACCAAACTTGCTGAAATAACAGAGGAGCAATTTCCATTAGAAAAGGATATTCAAAGGCTAACTGAAGCAAATATGCAGCAAATTTTTGAGCTCGAACTTGTAAGATCTAAATTTGAAATTCATGGTCTAAGAATAGATACTCTTGGCTTTGATAAGGAGTCTGGAGCATTTGTTATAATAGAGTACAAGAAAGATAGGAATTTTTCTGTGGTTGATCAAGGTGTAGCTTATCTGAACTTGATGCTTAATAACAAAGCTGATTTTATTTTAGAATATAATGAAAGATCATCATCATCATTATCCAAAACTCTGAAAAGAGATGATGTTGATTGGTCTCAATAACGAATAATATTCATCATACCTGAGTTTACGAAATATCAACAATATGCTATAGGATTCAAAGACTTGGGCATACAGCTTTGGGAAGTTCACAAATATAGTGATGGTCTTATTGGATTTCATGAAATAAAGCCCATCGATAGACAAGAATCCCTATCTACTATAACCAAAATAAAATCCTATTGCAAAAAAGGTAACTGAGGAAATAAGAGTCTATACTGAAGAAGAATCATTTAAATGAAGTTGATGATAACATCAAAGAACTATACTCAGAGTTGAAGTCAGCAATATCCATACTAGGTAATGATATTGAGGTAAGGCCAAAGAAACATTATGTTGCCTTCCGTCGCAAACTTAAGCTATATCTTAATATTGAAATAAATCAAATTGATGACCCATTAAAGAAAGCAAGAGATGTAAAGGATATAGGACATTATTCAAGTGGTAAAACAGAAATAATAATAAAAGATAGAAGTGAAATCCCTTCTGTATTACCTCTTATAAAACAAGCATATGAAAAAAGTTGATTTGCATAACATGCTTGTAACCACTATAACAGTTTGTTAGAAAATAAAGTTTAGACAAAGCCAGGTTACTTGAACCTCATAATTCTTTAGCCGTACTGTTTCAGTTCACTATCATTAATGCTTTGCCATGATGGTCCACTAACTTTTGTTTTTGCTCTTCTGTAAATCTTTTATCAATGTCTTCTTTATGATAAATGCAAAATGCTTTTAATTTCATACCATCAAATTTTGATGGCAGGGATAATTCATATTCAACAAGTTTATCTGCTGTTTTATTATGATGGTAATGATAAAATGAACCTAAATCAGCAATTACAGAAACTCCATTCTTATCTAAACTTTCTGCCTTTTTAACTAATTGCTTGAAAAATGACATTAGCCTATCTTTCCCATTATAATTATTATCTGAATCAAAATATGCTTTTACAGAATCCATTATTAAAAGAGAGCCTTCCTTTTCATATTTTTTTACTTCAAGAATGCTATTGCTATTAATGTCATTAACAGTACCATCATTAGCCTTACCCTCTGCTATATTGTTGACAAAACCCTCAGACAAAGTCTTTCTAACCTTATTAGCAGTCTCATAATACGGGAGGATAAGAACAATTTCATTATTGTCTTCTAACTGGCTTTTGGCGTACGTTGAATAAGTCTCTCTTAATGTTTCTATATTAGGATAGACAAGAATAGAATGAGTGCCATATTCTGCTTTATTGAGATGGTCTAAAATCTCATTATTAGATCCAATTATTAGATTTTCTTTCATTATCTAGATACACAACGTATATGGCTTGATAAACAGATGTTATAAGCATTGTAGTGTGCCAATTCACCTATTCTTCTGTTGTATTTAACTAGGATAATTGTTTGCTATTAGACCTTTTAACTTTCTTATAGAGAATGGTTTTTGAAGAAAGGCGTCTATCTTAATACCTGGTAAAACCTTTGAGAGTTCTATGTTATTAATCTCAAAAGCAGTCATTAGTATAATCTTAACTTCTGGGTTGATTGCTTTTACTTTTCTCACAAACCCATAACCATTCATACCTGGCATTCTAATATCAGAGATAATTATGCTGAACAAATTTCAAAATTTGACTTGAAATATTCTAATGCTACAATTGGATCTGTAAAAGCAGATACTCTGAATCCAAGACCTTGCAGAGATTTTTTAACTATTGTTGCAATGTCAGGTTCGTCATCAAGTACAAGGATAGATCTATTATTACTATTACTATTATTATTTCCTTGGTTAGTATCTGGTAGCATCTTTCTTTTATTCTACCTTCTTTTGCAAATAGTGTGAAAAATAATCACAGATAAAAGTATTAGTGATTAAGACTCTTCTTTATGACCTTTTGTAACTTGTAAAACCTGAGATGTCTGATCAGTATTATAGTAGTTTTAGCAAACAAGTATATCTGGCAGGAAAAGAACACAGTTGTATATGTATTCTTGCTATTATTGTAATACTTATCAAACTGACCTGGAAAAAAGCTACGAAAGACATGTTATACTAACTCACCCTAAAAGGCCAGCTTATCCTAGCAAGGTAGATTTAGAGAGGCTAGGAATACATGGACAGGGAAAGAGATGGGAAATATAGTATATGGTCATATATGAGTATTGAAGAAGCTCCAATTAGATGCAGATTTTGTAAAGACATTATAGAAGTTGACAAAGCAGGAGAACGCTTTATCATTACAGCCTTCTCAGGCGGAGTAAAAGAATATGAACATTGGAAATGTTACCAGCAGCAGATGTTTACAAAAGTACTGCAGAATATCTTTGGCTGGTGCTGATAATTATATCTAACCATGTCATTATCTTTACCAGCTTATTTTTGCTTTATGAAAAAATGGAGCAACAATAGTAATTGATAGTAATTTTATAATACCTTAAACAATTCTTTATTCTTACAGATGTCTGAAGAAAGAAGAGAAAGAAGAAGAATTACAACAGAATAGATACAAGCAAAAGCAGAAGATCTAGGTGGAGAAGACGCAAGCCTAATCACAGAATCAAGAAGAAGTGATACCTCTTACAGAGACAAAATATGAATCTCCATCAAAGAAAGTAAGAAAGACTAGGAAATCTAAGTCAAAGGCTGTGCTCCAAAGAAGGAATCTAATAATAACACTAACTTGATAAGCATGTCAAAACAGCTTGAAA
Organism: uncultured Nitrososphaeraceae archaeon; assembly: GCA_963825865.1. Classification (GTDB taxonomy): domain Archaea; phylum Thermoproteota; class Nitrososphaeria; order Nitrososphaerales; family Nitrososphaeraceae; genus CAWGVG01. Next base: position 22,813 of record CAWGVG010000046.1, read on the forward strand.
AACAATCAAAACAGCTTGCTAGGATTGAAAAAGTAATTCAACCATTACAAAACTCATTTAATAAAATAGACAGACAATCAAATACAATAAAACAGCTTTATGGGATAGTAACACAATTACAAAGACAAATTCACCATCAAATTCAACAACAACAAAACAACACACTCAAAAAAGAAAGGAAAGGATGGGATTACTAGCCCAAAGAAGTGAGGAATAACAGCAGCAATGAGACTCATTCACTATCCTACAATTCGAATTAACATATGACTAAGATGTTCAGAATTATCATGCTGCATTCTTTATAAGTACTTTGGCTCTGTCCTTAACTTTATTTAAAACATTGTCATGTGTTGAAATAATGCGTCCTATAATATTGACAGGAGAATAAGGTAAAATCTTGCCAGATTTACTAATAGGTGTAGGGCCATAAAACAAGCAGAATGCATTACCTTCGGGCCAAAATGCAACGTCAAATAGATTTACCTCTGATTTTGCATTTTCTTCTTGAGCAACTATTGAAGTCTTATCAGTATATAGTTCTTCACCCCATTTATTGATATTTACTTCAATTGGGAGATTCTCTAGTATTGCTTTAACAGTTTTGGGTGATTGTGAGTCATCTAATTCCACAGATACAGTTTCGTTAAATTCAGGAAATATTATTTTTATGAGTTTTTCTGCTCTGTTGCATAATTCATTAGGATTTTAGGTTATGCAAACCGTTAGCTAGGTGATTCGATTGAACATGTTATACAGAGCTGCCTTTAGGAGGAATCTCTTTTACCATGTGAGGAAACTTTCTAGCTGTTACATGTTCACCAAATGTTCTTTTAATGGAAGAGAATGCTGTTTCTGCTATCCACCTGTACCCATAGCTCACGCTACGCTTCCATTTTTTGAGGTTTGTCTGTTGTCTTACTACAGACATATTCCTAGCATAACAGTTAGTTGACTTGACCTTGGAATTACTTCTTGTCTTTATACCAGGCTTAATGTGGTTCTTTGATAGGTATCTAAAATTCTTATTGCTGTCGTACATACCATCTGCTAATATACCCTTCAGATTATTATTTTCAGAAGCATTGTCTACTAACTTCTTTAGCATCTTACCATCATGTACCTCTTCACTTGTTACCTCCAGAGATACAATTCTTTTCTTCTCGATATCAACTGCTATGTGTATCTTTAGATATCCTTTTCTGACATGCCATTTGTGGTGCATCCATTCCCCTCGATTAGCTACCTTAATGCCGGTGCTGTCTAAAGCAATGACAATATCATTTCCTAATTTTTCATCGATTTTAATCTCTAGCCTGTTTATACGTCTATTAATGGTACTATAATGTGGTGTGTTTGATACTTCTTTACTTGCATGAGCTATGACTACACCCTGTGTTTGTCTATATGGTAGATGGAAATATGCTCTCATGTAACCTAGAAGCTGAATAAATGAATTTGGGTAGCAGTAGGGCTCACCAACCTTACCAAGGTTCATTTGACATAATTCATGATCCCATCCATCAAGTACATCAAAATCCAAGAGTACTTGACCACGCCTAACTAGTGATTCATTATAGCAAGGCCAGTCAACCATACCAGAATAATTAATACTAGCAAGCTAAATGGTGAGTGGTCAAATAAGTATCACTTACAAGATAATTAATCATGCAACAAAGCAAGTTTTTCCATAACACATTTTTACTCCTTTTTTATTAGTACAATAATATTGTTATTATATCATCTGGAATGAATTATAGTTAATGCAGTCGCTTCCTTAACTTAGAACTAAGGGGAGCAAATTGTTAACTATTATTCGACAAACCTTGATTTACATATACATGAAAAATGTTATTAACTGTCTGATTACTAGAAAATAGTATGGACAAGTCGAATTACCTTGAACAGAATAATTTTTTAATATAATACTTGATTTTCTTTTACAACTAATTTAAGAAGTCTTTTAATGTTTCTTTTACAACTAATTTAAGAAGTCTTTTGTAGATTCCTTTCAATTCTTCTCCTTTCGAAGTCGTGATTCCTTTAATTTTAGCAAGAACAGTAAGTTTAAATGATTTTGTAAATTTCATTGCATATTCTAATACATTAATAATTCTTTCTTCCGCTGCTATTACTACTGGATGTAAAACCTCCTTTAGTTCAATAGCTGTTTCTTTTGCTTTTTTAACAGGTAGTCTTGTTCTATCAAAAACAATTACGTTTGTAGAATTATTATTTTTTCTTAATTCTTCTTTCTCTTGATCTTCTTCTTCTTTGTCCGTTATAATAATACTGTTAATGCCTTCTGTTCTAAAATACACTGCAATATCATCATATCCTTCTAGTAAATCCTTTGGAATAAAATGTCTTTTTTGATTTAAAACTCCTTTCGCTTCTACTACTATGAAAGGCTCGCACAGTCCTTGTATTGAACCAAGATATACGTCATTAGTAATACTTCTTGCTTCCTTTTTTATTATGTTATTCCAGTTTATGATAGTACTACTGCCTAGATTAAGATGACTGATAGTATTGCTTTTCATAATTTTTCGTTATGTATACAATTTTAATTTAATACAAAGGATAGTCACTAGTTGTTGGTTTTTTTGTTCACTATTCTTTATTGCAGATCCAGTTATTCACGTATCCTGCTCCACTTACGTCGGAACTAAAAGTGCTGCTACCTATATTATTAATTACACTGGAATCTATACTTTGAAGCGCATCTTGAAACTTTGCCAACATGGAACCTGTGGTATCATTCTTCAATTGGTTATAGTATTTTTCAAAAGCTTTTTTGAAGTCTCAATATTGATTAACACAAAACACAATTTTGGGATTAGATTTGAGATCATAAGTAATACCACATGTTATAGGATTGTCCATCTCTATCTTAGAAATTCTTTTGATAAAATATTCATGAGTTAAGCCGACTTCTTACAGCTCCATATAGGCCTTTTAATCCATCTTTTTCAAGGTCAATGTTAACTTTCATGTAGTAGGGATGAAAAAAGTCTTTAATGAAACAAATATAATTCTGATTCAATTTTGTTTTCTTTCCACTTAAATCACCACAATAAAGACCTCCTAAAACCTCAGTGTAAGTAGATAACCCTAAAGCGGCAAGGTAATTTGCAGTTCCTCTAATTGCTACTGGTATGTCCTTTTCAATAATAAACTCACGAACTGTATCAAGGTAATTTATAGCATTTTGTAAAGATATGTATGACATTCTGGTTCCTCTAATTTATCATGATTTTCGACGAGTTCACATACAAATTCCTTTGCAGAAGCAAAGGATAAGGTCTATAATCAGATTGAGCAAGCAATCTACATAACCTATAAGGATTGCTAGGCTAGTTTTTCCGTTGATTTTTGTAACGAGGTAAGGTATGACTGTGCATGTTCCAAAGCTTTTCTTTCAGTCTCTGATAATGGGGTATCACCACCAATCATTCTATATTTTCTTTCAGGATGCGGTGGTATATTAATGTCAACTTTGTCCCAACATTTGATAACTTATAATAGTGACATACGAAGATCACAAGTACAAATTTTAGGAATGAACTGCCTCTGCTTGACTGACACTTGATAATATCAAAGCAATAAACAATGATTCGGCTAAGAATGACTCTCTGTAGAGCTCGCTGCTCGCTCTGACATAATCCTTATTTTCTCCGTATTCAGAAAACATATTGATTTGAAATATTAAGTGTTAAAGAGAATTCTATTTTCTTCTCTCAGAGCATATTCAAAACCTTTCCATGATTCAATCTCTTTATGGTATAGCAGAAATATTTTCTATCTTTTTAGAAAGGTTGACAAAAAACTGCAACTACTTACGATGGTTATTTGATTCAGTCAACTATGATGATAAGATAATTAACAGTGATATCGAGAACTCGTTTCATGCATGCAGCCAATGATACAGTCAGAGAGATATAGCGCAGATATTACACGTATCGAATGCTACTGTTAACAGAGATTTATCCATTCTAAGAGAGCAGGCCAAAACAAATATCACGCTCTATGTATACTTGATTAAACTTAACGCCAGCATCATGTGGTAGATCTCTTTTTGACAGCTACGGAATCTTTCTATAGATAGTTGCAGAATAGACCTATAGGTAAGACAAGATAGATATGTATTATAATGTTGTCAAAAACTGACTCTCATAATTATGTGTATGCTGCCAACATCAAAGATATAGATGCTGCTGGTGGTTGTTTATCTATCACAGTTGAAAAACACACTATTGCAATTTTCATTTATGATTCTAAGTTATATGCTGTAGACAACCGCTGTCCGCATATGGGCTTTCCTTTAAACCAAGGTACTGTCAAAGATGGCATTCTCACATGCCATTGGCATCATGCACGCTTTGATCTTATGAACGGAGGAACATTTGACCAGTGGGCCGGTGATGTTACTTCTTTTCCTGTAGAAATTCGTAATGGAAACGAGGTATGGATAGATATTTCACCTGCAGTAGTAGATACTGATTCCTACTATTATCATCATAAAACACTGCTACAGAATGGACTGAAGCAAAACATTCCATTAATGATTGCAAAAACAATCATTGCAATGTTAGATGAGGATAATAGTAGGGATAGAGAAGATGGTAACGAAAAAGACAATGATGGTTTGTTAAATGCATTCTCTGTTGGTCTTGATTTTGGTAGCCATTACAGACAATCTGGATGGGGTCAGGGCTTAACAACACATACTTGCATGATGAATATTGTTCCTTATCTTGATACAGAAGACAGGCCTTATGCTCTATATCATGGTCTTTCTGCTGTAGCACAGGACTGTGCTTCGATGCCGCCACGTTTTAAAATATTCTCATTACCAGAACCTTGGCCAGATTTGTTTACGCTTAAACGTTGGTTCAGACAGTTTATTGAATCTCGTGATGCCCAAGCGGCAGAAAGGTGTATCGTTACTGCTGTAAGGCTTGGTGCCAATAGCTCTCAAATATCAGATATACTTTTTGGCAGCAGCTACCGACCATCGTTATATTGACGTTGGCCATGTTCTGGACTTTACTAACAAAGCATTAGAAGCACTTGATACAGCTGAGTGGGAAGATAACAACGACAACAATAAGGAGCTAGTAGAGTCAGTATTGAGTAGCCTGGTGTCTGGATACGCTAACGCCGAAAGAATGGAAGAATCTAACTCATGGCGATACCCAATAGATTTGATTGATATCCTTGAAAAAGCCTTCAAAAAATTACCTATAGTTTTGAATAATTATGGTAGTAGAGAAAGAGAACAGGCAGAAGAAGACAAAAGAGGAAGAAGTAATCAAAGAAGAAACCAAATAGTGACAGTGTTATTAGGTGATGATCCACAGTTAATCGTAAACTCATTATTAGATGCCTTAAGCGGGGTTGTTGCCTAATTCGTTTTAATTGACTGTAAATATGATTTCACGGTTTTCGATTTAGCTTAGAAAGGGTATGCACCCTCTTATTGACTTGCAAGCACAAGAGGAAAGATGGTTACTGGTTGTGTTACCATCTAGCACATACCCTAGAACGAGATATGCTTATCGAAAATATAGTTTCTCTGGTCAAAGAAAATCCTCCTCCTACTTTAAAGAAGAACAGTAATAGAGGAAGGAAACCAATTCATTCTTGGGAAAAACTTGTCTGTATTTGTATATTGATGGTTGTTTTCGGTTCAACGTACAGAGATATACAGAATATAGTACCCTCTCTTAATTTGCCATGGAATAACGAGCCATATCCAGATCATACGTGGATATCACGTACATTCAAGAAGATACCGCTGATATATCTTGAACGTGTACTAATATGGTCAGCTTATCTATGTTTGAAAGAATCAGGCTGGAAGAAGGGTATTCTCGCATCAGATAGCACCGGTGTAGAGACAAACAGGTACGGATACGAAGTACGATTTATCAAAAATAGTAGTAAGAAATTCGAAAAGATAAGGGTAAAACAGTATCTGAAATGGCATATCACAGGGATACTTGATCATCTCATAATACTTAATACACGACTTACCAGTAAGAAAACACACGATTCTCCAGTACTCCGAACAATGCTAAACAGATTGAAGAAATATAGATTAGACTTTGCAGGTTCAACATTCAATGGTAACAGAGGTTATGATGGCAACAAGAACTTCCAGTCAGTGTTTAACATGAACATGCTTCCAAATATCAAGCAGAGAAAAAACTCCAAGAACAAGAATAGCAGTAGTAAGAAGAACAAATACAGAAAGAAGGCTGCAAAGATATTCAATGCATCAATATATCGTTATAGAGGATTGATAGAAGGAATATTTGGAGCTGAAGAAACTAAACATCATCATCATCAGCTATACTGCACATTCAGATTAAAGAACAATCAGAAAAGATTTGGATTAATTAAATCAATAGGCTGGAACCTAGAAGTCCTTAACAGACTACAATGTGCAAACAAACTGGGAATAAAGGTGACACCATATGCGATATCAAATTAGGCAACAACCCCGGATAGATTATAGCATTCACATTGAAAATTATAAAAACTATCAGTAAAATTGAATTATGCAACTTGTAATTATCTGTAGATCAATATAGTTTAATGTGTTTTTTATCTTACTTCTTTTTTACTTCTCTTATTACAAAATCTACAGATTTTTTTAATTCCTTTTTGTCCAATTCTATTGGCTGTTTTGTGTCTATCTCTACGCTATCCTTGTCTTGAGCAATTTTTTTGATAGTTCTTTGAATTTCGTTCTCCATTTCTGCATGTCCTATTAGGCCTAACAGCTTTGATTCTGAAGCATGTTTGCGTATAGATTTACGCAATTCATTATTTGTTGAAACAAGTGTTGCTGAATTGTAAATTCCTAACAACATCAAAAATGCTGCTATATTCAAAACTGTTATCGTTGTAAGTCCAAAGGGAGGGTAGGGAGCAACAATTTGTGCGCATTTGAAGTTGCCTTTCCTGATAACGCAATTTTCGGAGTTATGAAAGGTGGTGTCTCTAAAACTGTAGCTGATGGGCGTTATATAATAACCCAACCACTTGCAAAAGGCACCTACACCATCCAGTACAAATTAAGTTTGATATGTCAGGGAACAGATTGCCTACAGCCTAATTTCGCCCAAAATGTAAAATATACCGTAATTGTAGAATAGATATCCATTTTTTCTCGAGCTAATTTATTATAATAATGGCTCAATTCACAGTCAACAAGTTACATGATAAATTATTATTATTACATTATAACACAACAATGCACTGCCATAACTTATTTGACTTTTCAGCATCAATGAGCTAAACCTTATTTATGCTGCAGCTTGTAATAATGATACTGAAAAATAGATGCAGGCTTGGACAATTTCAAGATGTCTCATTCTGCAACCGTTTTTCTTGATTGTCACTATGGCAGTTATTATTATTATTATATTATACAGTTTGTCTTGGCCGACAAATGTCTTTGCTTTATCCCCTGCTTTTGGGCGCCAAGAAATAGCAAATCCCTGGTACCATTGGACAGATATGCAAAGTGGGGAGGAGACTAACATAGGACCTAACTATACAAATATACACTCAGTCACTTACTCTAGCGATGGCAGGTTTTTAAATTCTACACTTTGGTTTCCCTCATTAAGCGGATTAACTTCATCAAATGGTAAGCCTTCTGCTGATGTTATAGCTTATGGAATTATGATTGATGCTGATCTAAATGGCGACTCTGGATTCCAAGGAGTTGATTATGAGCTTCAAATTAGTTGGAACAACAACACCAAAGCATGGACACAAACATTGATAGAGTATGCCTCAGATGGCAACTCGAGAAGAATTTCGCCAGCTGCTGACACTAACTTTACAGGTTTCACTGAGAAGGACAAAAATTATGTTAAATTAGATTTGGACTTGAAGTCCATACTTTATCCACCGCGATATAGGATATTCTTCTATGCCTACTCATTAGAGAATAATAAGAGTTGGCTCCTAGACCCAGTCAGATGGATATATGTTCCACCACCTGAATTTTCTATGTCTACCTCACCAGCTACTTTAGATATAACGGCTGGAGACAAAGGCACCATTGAGCTTAATGTAAACTCGACCACAGGTTTTCAACCAACTGTTTATCTGGATATACCGTATCTGCCAGCAAATATTGGAGTAGAATATGAAAATGGAAACAAAACGTTAAAGATGCCAATTTATAATGTGGCTAAATCAAGCTTAGTTATCAATAGCGCAGCCAATATGAAGCCTGGCCTTCATACAATAGATGTATTCGGGAACGTAGTTTTTCAACCACAGTATTTTAAACCTCCATTCAGTGATTCTCCTATTATTATAAATCCTGAAAATATAACGACCAAGACAAGTTTCAATATAAAAGTACAAAAAGCCCTAGAACCCTTAGAGAAAGTCCAACAAATGTGGAATCAAATAGGCGGTGTATTCAGTTTCATATATGTTCCTGCCGTGGCCATCATCGGATGGATACTTACTAAACATGCAAAGAAGAGGCAAGAAAGATCAAGGGAAAGGAGAAAGAGTAAGCATTCTAATTCCGATAGTTCATAATAGTCATTTTAACCCATAGGTTAAACAGAACAACACATCATCATGATAGATCTGATGTCCATAATACGTCAAAAACAAATAAAAAAGCATCTCTACGCATAGCATATATTTGCTGCTTAACAGATCCTTGAAAAATGATTCATTTATCGAATTCGTATATATATTATAATAATAATAAGTTGATGGCCTGTTGTGGTTGTTATTTTTTGCTAGCTGGTCGAATTTGTGGTAGTGGTAGTAGTAGAGTTGGATAGAGTAGAGTTGGAGCTTGTTGTTGATGGTGGAATAGGTGCATCAAGAAATGCAACTGTTGTTTGTACAGGAAACGACATTATACCAATAATTAGTCCCATTAGGACAAATGTTACTGTCAAAACGAATAGCATCATAAATGCTGCATTATCTTTCATTAGCATATGAAAAGTTATGTTAGACAGACTAAAATACTTTGAGTATATGTTTCGAGTTTTAGATAGACAGATAGATACCTGCATGAATATCCCCCAATTAATAAAAATTAAAAGAATAAAAGTTAATTTCGTTTTTGTTTTTGTTGTTGTTCTTCTTCCTTCTCTCTCTTTTACTCTACTTCCTCATCCTTAGCTGCTTTCTTACTACCGCTGCCCTTCTTCTTCAATTCTTCATCCATATCATCTGATCCCCTTTCGTTTACAGTAAATCTCGCATCCGAATATGGATGGTAAGGAGAGTCTATCATCTTTGCAACCCTATTTTCTCCAGATTTTCTAAGATATACCCTGTAAGTTGAAGCATGTCCTAACACATTTCCACCAGCTGCTTTTGTGGGATCTCCAAAGAAGGTATCAGGAGATGATTGCACTTGGTTTGTTATAACTATGGCAATGTTGTATATTTCAGCAAGTCTTATGATCTTGTGTAACATGCTATTGAGCCTCTGCTGTCTATCAGCCAATGTACCTCTTCCCGCAAACTCTGCCCTATGAAGAGAAATTATACTATCAATTATCACCAATTTCGCTTTAAAGTCATCGACATATTTACCAAGGTTCTTTATTATTAGTTCCAAATGAGAGCTGTTGTAGACTTTGCACACTGCTACATTCTTTAACACTTGTAACTGGATCAAATCCTCTTGCTCGTGCTATCTCTTGTACTCTTTCAGGTCTGAACGTTCCTTCTGTATCTATGTATATTGTACTGCTATCCAGTCCACCTGATTCTATAGGCTGTCTAGCTATGGCACACAGAGTATGGCATATTTGTGACTTGCCAGAACCAAATTCTCCATAGAATTCAGTTACGGCCTGGGTCTCTATACCTCCGAGTAAGAGTTCATCAAGGGTACTAGAACCGGTAGAACATCTTAACAAGGATTTCCTTTTCTCTAGAGCTGCATCTGCAGTAACGAATTCTTTCTCCAACACTTTGGAGTCTCTTAATAACTTTTGGGCTGGCAATTATGAATGTACTAGCACTCTCTTTTGAAGCGTTAATGTCCACAGATAATTCGTCGGCAGTTGCTACTGCGAGATCCATCACAGAGACAATACCTGCTTCTTTCAGCTTTTTAGCTGTCGTAGGACCAATGCCTTCTATGTCTTGTATCTCTAGTTCAATTATATCCAATGATGAAGTTTCAGATACTGTTGTTGCTGGCAGCAGGCAGCACTTGTATCACCCTTTATAGCAGTGATATTATTATTACTATTAGCAGTAGTAGATTCATTTTCTACAGACGGTTTTCTATCCACCATATGACGTTCGAACTACATATAATGAACGCTTGTATTAATATTGAAAGGTACCAAATAGGGGGGGAGGGCGGCGTGATAAATGAATGAATCTACAGGCATATACCACTCCTTATTCTTCTCACATTCTACCAATCATACCATTCTACCGCTCCTTTAGATAGTATCAAGCTGCTGCTTAACAATGAACAGAATATAAAAAAAACAAACTGTTAATAAGAAAAATTAGTTAGTCAGACTATCATAACGGTGAGAATATGCAGGTGTAATCAACGGCCATCAGTCACAGCCGTACCATCTAAAATATAAAAATTGGCTAGTGTATATACCTTAACGGTTATTATTTTAATATGATCAATATAGTAGTTATTTTAGTACAATCCATAAATCTTAACATAGAAAAAGAGAACCAAACTTAAAATAGCCTATCAATAGAACCTCAAGATCCGAGGTACTTTTTCAAGAATTCTAAATATAATAAGCGCTATAGAAAACAGGCTGGAAGAGATGATAACAGAAAAACAAAACAAAACAAACAACCAAGCTAACTAGCTTGATGGCATTTCACAAAGATCAGCATAGAAATTGCTCCCATATACGAGGCCGAACTTTTTGAACATAATTACACATTCCTCTGAATCGAACACGTAATGCGAATCCATCAATTATCTCTTTGATTACCGTAACTTTTTGTCCTTCTTCTTCTCCTTCGCGTCCTACCAAGGTCTTTCCGCATAATGCACATTTAGCTTGTATTTTTTCGGCCATTGTGATGTTATCTTTTTTTATTTTTTATTTTATTCCACCTTACTGCGCTATCATAGGTAAGACTTGCTTCTGCCTCCTGCTTACTTCTTTTCATCTCTTTTTTCCTCATCAACAATATTAACGCCATTATTATGATCTTTCACTGATAGTACTTTCCTTGGAAGTATATATTTAGATCCTTTTATTTCGCCTGTGAATTTTATTATATATATATCATACTTTTTATTGTTTTTGCTACTTGTTTCTATACTTAGGAACTTTCAACAGCCACATCCACACATAATTTTAAATTCCTTTATATATCAATAAGTAGCATTTTTAGCATATTGACTAGCTGTATTGCTTTTCATTCTTATAAGGGCGGTACTGGTAAGACAACAATAGCTGCCAATCTTGCTGCCTTATTAGCAAAAAAGGGGTATCGTGTATTTTTATTAGATCTTGATGTATATGCGCCCAGTCTTCAAGCTTATTTTGGAACTAAACCAAAAAGATGGATTAATGATTTCCTAAATGGTCACTGCAGAAGTTGGAGACGTAGTAATGGACACCACACACATGGTAGAGGAAATTAATAGTAATAAGAAAATAGCTGGAAAATTATGGGTTGGCTTCTGCAGTTCAAAGAAGGAAGAAATTTACAAACTCGAGGGTAGTACTGGTGGTGGAAAGCAAGATAGTTCAAAGATACAGTTGCTTAGAAGGTTTATACTTTTGAGAGAACAACTGATTTCGCTGCATGACGCTGAATATATCATAATTGACACTAGCCCAGGTATAAGATATTGGTCAATAAATGCACTGGCCGTTGCAGATACACTCTTTCTAACCCTCAAAATGGGTGATCTTGACATTGATGGTACAAGAAAGATGGCTGACGAAATCTACGGATCCTTTACAAAGTTCGGCGCCAAGTCCTATCTTGTAATGAACAGGGTGGCTGGCTATTGTGTACCCCACTATGATATCATGTCTGCTTCTCAGATATCATCACCATCACCATCCCCATCCCCATCATCACCAGCTACCTCTAATACTATTACGGATACTGATGAATCACGATCACATCACAATCAAAAATCTGCCATTACAGTGCAGCAACAAAAAGATGAAACAAATACTATTAGCAATACGCTGTCTAGCGAAGTGGGAATGGATGTAATTTCTTCTATTGCATGCTATTGCGATATTCAATTTACTAGTAAAGAATTCTTAACTGCTATTAAATATCCGGACCATCCTTTTGCAAAGCAAATTGAACGGCTAATAGAAAAAATGAAAACAATGCCAACTAAAGCTTAATCCTTAAAAAAACATAAAAAAAGTATATAGATGACGAATTAAAGACTTCAATTAATGCAGATTCCGGGTATATCTGATCTCTTAGATAAAGGAACTATTCCTGATAGCGTGCTACTCCTTACCGGTCCTGCTGGAGCAGGCAAAAGTATGTACTGCAGACAGTTCTTTGCAGACGGCTTATTTGACAGAGATTATTGTATTTATGTCAGCTCCAATTTAACTGATAAGCAGTTTAGAAGTCAATTCTCTAATATTGAAAAGTTAAAGCTAATTGAAAATTCCAAATTTATAAACCCATATCTATACCACACAGATCACCTTAATAGTCAAGAATATTCTTCTCCTTCGTCTTCGTCGTCGTCGTCTTCTTCTTCCTATTCATTTACCATTTCTGATAAAAAGAATGAAGATAATGATGATAAAACAGGTGGTGGCGGATTGGACAATGACAACATCAAAAAATTATCATTGACTTTAGCAGAAATTCGTGATGATCTAATCAAGGCAAAAAAATTTGTCCGTGACGATAATAATAATAATAATGTCAGTATTAATAATAATATTCATCATCCTGCATATCCTTTTTCTTCTTCTTCTTCTCCAGATGGCAATAATAGGTCTGTTCGCCTGATTGTTGATTCTCTGACACACCTTTTGGTGCTATTTGGACAAAGCGCTGTGTTGAAATTCGTCAACGATCTCTCTTTTCTTTTGAAAGAGTTTGGAGCAATGGCAATTTTTACATTGACTACTCCATTATCAAATGAGTATTTGACCAATGCTTTAAGTTCTATTTTCGATGGCATAATTGAAATGAAGCTTGAAGAACATGGTGGATCTATGACTAGGAGTATCAGACTGCTTTCGATCAAGGGTCTGCACCATAACCCTTCATGGATCAATTTCAAAATCTCTGATGATGGCAGCCTGGCATTTGCTGACCAATCGTCTTCGTTGACCTGTATGTTATGTGGAAAATCAATTTTGGGCACACCTATATTTGATTCTGAATTTACATTTGACAGTCAAAGCTGTTTAGAAACATACAAAAAACTTGCAGTAGTTTATGGTTCGAATATATCAGAAATTGGACTACCCTCAGAGGTCGTAAATGTGAACTTTTTCTTTATAGACATAGTAAGCCTTTCAGATCCTTCTTTATCTATTAAAAAACAAAGAGAAAAGATCGAGGTCCTGAACAAAATGATTGGTTCTTGTGATGCCTACTTCAGAACACCCAGGGACAAGAAGATTATTCTCCCCACAGGAGATGGCATGGCTATAGGTTTTTTGTTGAATATAGAGCTACCTTTTCAACTTAGTATTCAACTCCACCGAAAACTTAGGGCATACAATCGTGGCAAATCCCCCGAAGAATTTATTGGAGGTACGAATCGGTTTAAGTTCTGGCCCTGTGTTTGTAGTCAATGACATAAACGATAGGCAGAATGTATGGGGACCAGGGATTATACTTGCCCGCCGCGTTATGGACATAGGTGATAACTACCACATATTATTAGCAGAAAGAATAGCTGAGGAATTGATTGCACTCAAAGATGAATACAGAGCATCCATAAAACCCGTCGTCGATTATCAGATTAAACATGGCCAAACAATCAAATTGTATTCGGCTTTCTCGAAGGAATTTGGAAACCCAAAACCACCAGCAAAGATTATTGAACGTTATTATTAAAAGAGAAAGTACACTAAAGCAAGCGAAATAAAAAATTTATTAGAGAAAACACACTTCTTTGAACTTCCTTCAAAGCTGTGACAGTCTTCTTCTAAAACAACAAGAGGCGCAGCTGATTATTTTGTATATAAAATCACAATTCAAAATAATAATAATAATAATAATAATCAAAGCCAACACTCTGTGGAATGCAATGATGTCAATATTCAACCCACTCTCAGACCGCTTATTGATATTTTGACCAAATATTTGCGAAAATGACGTAACAAGTATTGGCTACACTGTATATAGCTATCTTTAATTGTCAGGTCAGATAAATTTTAGCAATATCAAATATTTTCTTGCCAGAAAGAGAGACATGTTGTATAATAAACGATTTTTTAGCATCACCATTTCTTTGACCATATTTCTGACATACTCCCTACGTTAAAGCCTTGGGGTTCTGGTGTCTGTATCGTTTTCTACAGTTGCACCTTTAAGCGTATCAGTGCTCGCTTTCCAATGTATCTCTGTCTACATTGGATTGATCTCTGGTGGATATGCGCAATACGATATCGGTTTGCCAATATTGAACGACGCATTAACATCTCCATGATCAACGTGTCCATTTGGACACTCAAATCTTTTATCGTCTCTTTTGCCTATATGTCCACACCTAGAACATGTTTTTGACGTATAGCGTGGATCAATATATTCAACGATTATCCCTTGCAGCTTGTCCTTGTATTCTATAAACTTCTGAAGTTGATAGAATGACCAACTGTTCAAAGAATAACGAAAACTTTTGACATGCCTCTTGCCCTTTCGAATGTCCTGCAGTTTTTCTAGCCTTATACTAGATTTTGCACTACTTGCTGTTTCGACTATCTTTTTACTAATATGGTGGTTAAGGTTCCTAACGATCCTGCTTTCTCTATTTTTTATCTGTTTAACCTTTCTATACTTACCTCGTTTCTGCAATCCTTTCCTAATGTGTTTATATTTTGTATGAATATGCTCAGCAATCTTTCCTAATTTCCAAACCTTGCCTGTATCTGGATTTGATATAACTGCTATATGACCTGTAGTATTCAAGTCCACTCCAAGATATCCGTTATTGTTAGCATAATAACATTGTTGGTGGTATTCTTCTTTTTCTTTGACTGAAACAGAAACATATGCATACTCTTCACCAATTTCTATCTGGTTTACATTTTCAAAAGAATGTGGAATTCGATATTCAAACGAACACTTTAGACACGGTATGCTTATCATCCTTAAGACTCTAAATCTAGTTTAATGCCTTGATTTGGAATTGTTAATTTGATATTCTTCACCTGTCTGATTACTTTGTTTCTACCATACTTTCGAAGTATCTGGTTGGATATAGCTGACTTTATGATGTCCATACCAAGGACATCATATCCATACTCTTGTCTGCTTACCTAGAATCAGTTCTTTCAGCCTTGAAGCAATATCCTCTGTTAATACTTTCCTTCTATACTTTGGACAGAATATAACATGATACTGGGAGCTATATACTAAATGGCTATCTGTCTTATACTGCTTTGGATAGTTCTGGATATACGTATTAATTATATGATAATCATGTATATAATGATTTAGATATATGTTGTAGTAATGCCGCAATTCATCAAGTCTCTAAGAGAGCTGGCTTTCTTGCGTCTTCCAGTAAGATTCTTATCATATAGAAAAAGTGAGAATAAGAAATAGAATTGGTGATGAGATCTGTGTGATATCAAATAGTACATTATCTACATTTTCTCTGAACCTTTTTATTTTCTCAAACAACAACATTTTCTTTTCTTTTCTTATCTCTTCATCCATCATCCATCCATACTTTCATAAACTCAATTGTAAATCCCACTGTCATACTAACTGTTAATAGTACACCAAGGTTTGCCATTGCTCAGTCATTATATGGTCGCCGACATATCCAATAGTACGTCCTACTCCAGTATTGGTTGGAACTTGAGAAGTTGTATTTGCAAGGAACAAATTTCCTAGAGATTGTTTTTTTGTATAGAACTCTATAGTTAATTCAAAGTATAAAGATATGGAATTGTGTCTTTTTTATTTTTAAACAAAGCATATTTAATTATTATTATTATTATTAGAATGAAAAACTTCTCATTAACTGCAGTTACTGCAGTAACTGCAAAAGTGACTGCAGGCAAGCCAATAATAATGCAAAAGAAAGTTTTAAGGAGTGAAGGTGCTTGACCGGAAAGGAAAAACAATGGTAATGTCCACATTGTTCTGAAACCTCAGATAGACCTTGGAATTTAAAAATCCATATTGCGAACTTTCATGATAAACGTAGTTTATTATACACCCTAGTGGAAATGGAGTAAGCAATACACCTTTGGTAAATCTTTTGTATATGATAAGTCAAGTGTCATTATTAATTTCAGTGTTACTAGTCATTAGTCCTGGACCATTTGAAAGATAACTACGATCCTTAATTAAAGGAGGTTTAATTTTATGATTGACCTCTCTTCTGAAGATTCAGATAAAAGTTTCAATGCCTAGACACGCAGATTACACACCAAACTATTCCAATAGACTCCAAACCTTCTGGATTTCCATATGGAGAATGGACTGCCAATTCCTGGCAATAGGCCTTATCAATTCCAAAAGATCATAATCCTCATTGACAGTTCTGCTAACATTGTGCTGAAGGACAAAACCATATTTGTAAACTTACTTTCTTGTTGTTGATACATATTTCTAAAAAATACTCTTTATTTAAACTTAATAGTTGTTAGAGAAGTGTATGTGTGTTGAAGCAGGAACATGATATTTGAGTTAATAAGTCGTAAATTTCAGTTTAAATTCAAAGATAGAGTTGCTGCCAGCTGACATCTTAGGAGAGTCTTTAAAGGGCAGAGTTAAAAATAGAGAAGAACAAAAAACTGCAGTCGTTTTGGGTATTCCACGGGGTGGAGTAATAACAGCTGATATTGTAGCAAAGAAGTTGTATACCCCTTTCTTTGATATTATTATTCCAAGAAAACTTACAGATCCGGATAACAAAGAGCAAGGAATAGGTGCCATTATGGAAGATGGTACTACATATATTGACCAGCAATTGATAAATGATTTGCAAATATCTTCAGAGTATGTAGAAAAAGAGAAACTAGAACAAATACAAGAGATTAAGCGCAGGACTGCATTATATCGTAATGATCCAACAAGAAAGGATTTTTTCAGTTCTTCTTTTCTTAAAGATAAGACTGTAATTTTAGTCGACGATGGAGCTGCAACTGGAGCAACCATTATTGCTGCCTGCCAGATGGATAAAGCAACTAGAAAACAAACCTAAACGTTTGATAATTGCTATTCCTGTAGCTCCAAAAAGCACAATAAACTTACTAAAGAAAGAATGTAACGCAGAAGTTGAAGTTGTAATCAGTCCATCTTCTACATTTCATTCAGTCGAACAATACCATCAGAGCTTTCAACCCATTCCAGATGAACAGGTTATCAGAATTATGAAGGACAGAAACATATTACCACCATATTCAACATCATAATTTTGGATATGGGTTCGTAACATCTTGTTATCTCATTATTTATATATAGATATATACACACCATCTGTTAGTAAAGCCGTAGTTTACAATACAACCTTTACTTAGCTTCTTATGAAATATAAAACAAGAGTAGAAGTATTATTGAAATCACTCACTCTTATAATGTATGATAATTAGGTAGAAATATAGATACTAATACAAAGCCTAAAGAACAACTAACACAGGTGATCATGATTTCCTAAGTCTTCCTAAGGCTTTCATGGTTTGGCAGGTATATCTTACACGTAATCACTTAGACAGGGAATATATGAGAGAAACAATATTTTTGGTTATCTGTTCTTTCCCTCCCTCTATTCTTTTTCTTCTCCTTGCTATATAGATTCGTCCTTTTGGTTATCTTCAGCAAGTGTGAATACAAAACGTGAGCCACAATATTCTTCAGATCCTTCTTTTTCCCAATTTACATTGTATGCACGTGTAACTTGTTTTCCGATGATTTTAATAGTTTTAGGCAGATCAGAATACAGCTTCTCGACCTTTTCTGGACTCTTTGTCGTAAGCAGAGACCGGCGTCTTTTCATCAAATATTTTACTGCCACATTTCTATGAACTTGCCCTTCTACAGGAATCTGCTCCTTGCTGGTATCGATAGTAAATTGTCGTTTAGGCACGGTTAATTTGTTAATATTTTGATCATGATTATCATAACTAATGGTTAACGCTATTTGATAAATCTGTCAACTACCACCAGCTAAAGCATGGTGGCTTGTAACTGCCGAAAAAAGAGGCGCTACAATAGGCTGATTGACTGCAGCCCTAGCATTAGGAGCAATATTTCTTGCTGCCACATAATCTGCCATTTCCTTGTATCCACATTGAAGACATTCAAAGTCATTTCTTGATTTTCTGTTTCGTCTGTCTATGTATTCGCAAGATGGACATTGCCTTGAAGTGTTCTTTGAGTTTACAATCCTCAAAGGAACGCCTTCCTTCTTTGCCTTATATGTTACAAAGTTTCTTAATTCTCCAAAACTCCATTTTGAATGTCTGTCTCTCTGGCTACGTCTAAAAACAGTTGTCCTCAAACGAATGTTAGTTAAAAGCTTATGTAAACACACGCGTAGTTATTTTCTGTAAACTATGACTAGTTATGTTCTTGTGCGTGTTGCTTTGTTGCATGATTAATTATCTTGTAAGTGATACTTATTTGACCACTCACCATTTAGCTTGCTAGTATTAATTATTCTGGTATGGTTGACTGGCCTTGCTATAATGAATCACTAGTTAGGCGTGGTCAAGTACTCTTGGATTTTGATGTACTTGATCGATGGGATCATGAATTATGTCAAATGAACCTTGGTAAGGTTGGTGAGCCCTACTGCTACCCAAATTCATTTATTCAGCTTCTAGGTTACATGAGAGCATATTTCCATCTACCATATAGACAAACACAGGGTGTAGTCATAGCTCATGCAAGTAAAGAAGTATCAAACACACCACATTATAGTACCATTAATAGACGTATAAACAGGCTAGAGATTAAAATCGATGAAAAATTAGGAAATGATATTGTCATTGCTTTAGACAGCACCGGCATTAAGGTAGCTAATCGAGGGGAATGGATGCACCACAAATGGCATGTCAGAAAAGGATATCTAAAGATACACATAGCAGTTGATATCGAGAAGAAAAGAATTGTATCTCTGGAGGTAACAAGTGAAGAGGTACATGATGGTAAGATGCTAAAGAAGTTAGTAGACAATGCTTCTGAAAATAATAATCATGTGAAGGGTATATTAGCAGATGGTATGTACGACAGCAATAAGAATTTTAGATACCTATCAAAGAACCACATTAAGCCTGGTATAAAGACAAGAAGTAATTCCAAGGTCAAGTCAACTAACTGTCATGCTAGGAATATGTCTGTAGTAAGACAACAACAGACAAACCTCAAAAAATGGAAGCGTAGCGTGAGCTATGGGTACAGGTGGATAGCAGAAACAGCATTCTCTTCCATTAAAAGAACATTTGGTGAACATGTAACAGCTAGAAAGTTTCCTCACATGGTAAAAGAGATCCTCCTAAAGGCAGCTCTGTATAACATGTTCAATCGAAATGACCTGAGCTAACGGTTTGCATAACCTAAAATCCTAATGAATTATGCAACAGAGCATGTGCGTGTTATTATAATCCTCGGTCCAATCCGATACTGCCTGTCCTATATCAGACTCATTTCCAAATGTACTGTTATCGATGGCTTTCCTTTGCATCCACATCCATCTTACCTCTATCATATTGAGTTCTGGCGATTTTGTAGGAAGGAACACAGGCACTATTCTTGGATGATGGTGTGCTAACGCTTCTCTTGTCTTCTTGGATTTGTGTATTATGGACGCGTTGTCAAGTACCATGAATATTCTTTTGATGCTTGAATCATAGACTGAATCCACTTTATTCATGAAATCGATGAACTGATTACTTTTCTTCTGTTGTTGGTAGCAGTGCGTTAACAACATTCTATCGTTTGTATAATCGTAAATGCCAAACACGTTCAACAAACCTTTTACTTTCTGATCATGTTCTATTTTGGTCTGAGTAGAACACCATGAAGAACCACCATATGTTTTAGCTGCTATGGGTCCTTTTTCATCCTGAAATAACAGTACCTGAATATGCATTGGAGTTATTCTTCAGCTCTTCAATATGCTTTTTTTAAATCATAATCTGGGCCTTTGCTTTTACTACCTAGAACAATCTTGGAATGTCTCCACTCAATACCGTGTTTTAAAAGTACATTTCTTATTTCAGCATGACTAATGCTACCAACTATTTTCTTTTCCATAACGTACCCTGCTAGAACACGTAATGACCATGTAGAGAATTTCAATCCTAGTTCCCTCGGGTTAGCCGATGCTATACTTACAATCTCGTTTTCTATATCATCTGTTATATTTAGAGCATCATGATCATGTTTCCTTGATGATGATACAATGCCATCAATAATACCATGACCGTTGAATCTGTGTATCCATTTACGTATGTTATATTATCATGATGATTGGTTTTCCTTCTTATCTCAGGTACCGTATATCCTTCATTCCGTAGAAGGATAATCTTGGCTCTATAACCTGCACCCTTACTACTATCGTCGTCAATCATGGCGTATAGTCTGTTCTTTTCTTCTTCAGTGATATCTCTGAGATAGGTCGGTCTCATAAAATCTTAGAATAACATGTCAGCTAAAGTTATTACTACAAAAATAATCTGCTGATTCAATCATAATGTCTTTACAACATTAACATACAGACCGTTTTACAATGCTGTTAAATCTTCTAGCGCAATTGTTTGATTCGTGCCTTTAGCCTTTGAGACAATGGCCTTTGATATAACATGATTAGTATCTTTCTTAAAACGTCTTTCCTTACCAGAAACTTTCTTTAACTTTGTCTTTGCTGACTTGGTTCCAACTTTCTGTAATGTTGATCTTTGTTTACTATAATGCTGTCTTGTTCGTTCTACATTCTTACTATTTCCAAACACCTGACGATCAGAATCAACGGCAATATTCTCAATTCATAAATCAACACCTAAAGCACCTACTGGATCATACCCTGATTTATCAGGTGTGTCAACTACGACAATAAGATAGATAACACCATTTTTGTATATTAAATCACATTGTCGTCTTACTACTCCCCTACTATCAAATCTTGCTTTCTGGTATTCACCTACTCTGGTAGCAAGCTTTAGTCTACCTTGTAAAGTCATTATAGATGCTCTGTCAATGTTTATTCTAGAATTACGCAAGTCGTATTGGATTGCTCCAAGTGATCTGAATGCTGGCCTGATATCTTTATTTCGTTTATATGCTTCTACAACTTTGCTTATTATCCTTATTGCAAATTGAGCGGTTAATCCAAACTTTTCTCTTATGTCCTTGTAGACTTGTTTTTACAGGTCATATTTGTTTGAAAGTCGTTGAGAGAACGCTATATCTGCCACATAATCAGCTGCTTTGTTATACCTTCTCATAGTCTCTAACAATATGGCCTTATCATTATCTGAGGTTTCAAGCCTAATCATTAGAGACTGAAGCATCTTTTATTGAAGGAATATATCATTCAACGATGTATTTAGCTTTTATTACTGTATGTCGGCAATTCCTCCCAATCTTAAAAGTGGGCTTCCTTGCCGATTATCTGTGAATTTTAGTTATTTTTACGCAAAACTATAGATGATAGAAGTAGCAGGGTTTTATTATTTATTTCTGAATTTATTTTTAACATTCATAATCTTTAAAAGCAAAGAATAAAGCAAGAAATTACTCGATGTTATCCAGGGGGGTTGTGTCGAAAAGGCATAGATCTTTCATTCCTTTGAACATTGCGGTCACTGCAACAAAAAAGTACCTATTCGTTTAAAGTACAAGCATTTGCATTAAAAAAAGAAAATGAAAGTCAATTCCCACATTCATATTATTTACATGCAACAAGAAGAATTTTCAAAAGCATCTTCTTCGAAGGTTGGAGCAGCAGAGGTAATAACAATATACTGTCAAGCCCCTGTTTAAGATTTGCCAAAAATCATCATGTGATACGGATCTTTCTTGATGTTTCTTAATTATGTTGATTCCATTATTTAGGAATCATTTCTTCATAAATAGAAGCTTAAAATAGTAACACTATATCAGAAATAGGTTAAAGAATAATAGTGGCAATCAGTCCAATTAGTCAGTTGCATTGTCTAATTCTGGACAAGGGCTACCAGATACAGGTCGGCGATTATCACAATAGCCTTGATTTTTCCACACTTAGTTCTTCCTTTAAGTAATCTTTTTTATTCCATTCTTACTATTAGATTTAAAAAATTGTCTGTCAGGTATCAGACAATCATTAAATCAAGCCGAACAAAAATCGGAGCAGGTACTATCAAGACTATTATTCCTATGATTATATAAATCAGATACCAAATTGTCATATGCTAATTATTTTAAGAGCAATATAAGAAATAAGAAATTCCCATAACTTATCGTATACATTTTACTATAACTATCGAGACAATAATATTTAAGGCTACTTTACAGACCAAAGGCATGCCATTCATCAAATCTAAATGCCATTTTTTTAAGTCAATCGAACCCTACCTCCCACAATCGTTTATCTTTTGATAATATCGCAGGAAGTTCTTCTTTATAGTGGAATCCACATTCATCAAGGACTGATTCAAAATCAAACTTTACCTTAGTAAATACCTCTTCTTCTTTTTCCAGCCACGAGCATAAACTTGCAATAACCTTATCTCTTATTTCGGGCCTCGTATATAAATACCAAAAATTATGTGCAGTACGGACTGTAGCCAATTCTTGCTTCTTCTTTTCATCTATTATTGGCGAAGGCGTATAGAACTTATTCATTAATTCTGTATTGACATCTATCCAAGATGGTGTTCTCCACCAAGCTATTTTCTCAAATCCAAATTGGTCATATTCACATCCTCCATTTATACCGCATTGGCCTCCGGCATCAAATGTGGTAATAATACACTTTGCAGATCGTGCCACAAATTGACGAAAATCTACTCCAGGTTCCATCCAACCTACAAATGCAACATCAAATGTTTTTGTTTCAACAAACCATTCCATAGGCAGCTGAATAGATATAATCGGGCCTAGGTTGCTGAAGAATATAAAAAATGCTCCCGTCCTTTTCAATACCTATGGCAGTAGGAAGAAATTCTCTTATCTTTCTCAAAAAGTCACCGTAGCCGCAGCCAATATCTACATAATCAGGGTTATGTGAAATTGATTTCGCAACTTGCACTATCCTCATTACATCGATTTTACGATAGGTAAAATATGACCCTGCAAAAAACGGAAAAATATAACGTTCATGATACGGTAAAGGATTTAGAGCTTTGAATTGCTGATATGTCAGATAAGCTTTTTGCAGTTCATCTACTCTAAATGGCATCTATACTTCTTCTTCTTTTTAAAAGAATTCTCATATTCAGCCTCTTATATTTTCACCGAGTTCAACTTCAAATTTTAATAATAATATATCTATTTGTAAATAATTTAAATTTAATTAAAGAATTTATATTATACAAAATCAAAGGCAAAACGGTCCCTCCATAACGCTGTTGAGAAAACCCAAAAGGCTTATTAAGTTCGACTATAATTTGCTGTTATGGTTAGGAAATTCGACGATTGGTGGAAGACCGTTCCTGAAGATCTTAGGAATAAAACCCGCAAGGGAGATGAAGGAAACAAGCCTTTGCTAAACCAAGTTAACTATGTTCTTTTGCATCTTCATTTAGCCGGCAAACATGACGCCAAACCATCCCACGAAGAGCTTAAGGATTGGCTACATAGCGGTCAGGTAGATGTCCTTAGGATGACCGCCAAAAAATAAAATAAAATAATAGAAGGCTTCATTTTTTTCTTTTTCTTTACTTCTTTTTCGGGATAAAACTTGGAAGCTGTATTTATTTCTATTTTATAAAAAATCAGCGTCAGCAGTAGTCTTGCAGTGATTGTTGTTATAACAGTGTTTTGCTATTGGCATAGGGTTTAAATAGTTTCGAAAGTATGCACCTTTAGTGAATAGTATATGCCAATTGCTATAATTCCAGACGTTGATGAACAAAGATGTATTGGCTGCGCACTCTGCGTAGAGATTTGCACTGCTCTTGGTCCAGATGTACTCAGGGTTAAACCTGTTGAAGGATGGAAGAGAGGTAAAGCATTTATTTTCTATCCGGAAAGATGCATTTCAGATGGCGCGTGTATCGGAGTATGTCCAACACACGCAATATTCTGGATGAGACCAATGGAATACACCTCAGGACAACCGGTGCCACTGCACAAGAACGGTGTATTCGATAAGGGCTGGGAAGAAGGATAAACAAAAT
Source organism: uncultured Nitrososphaeraceae archaeon (assembly GCA_963825865.1). Taxonomy (GTDB): domain Archaea; phylum Thermoproteota; class Nitrososphaeria; order Nitrososphaerales; family Nitrososphaeraceae; genus CAWGVG01. The sequence goes on from CAWGVG010000046.1 coordinate 47,328, forward strand.
AAAATAGAAAACAACTCCATATCTCCCTTTTTACATTTTTATCATTTTTGAGGATAGAAGTATCTAGCTTCAACAGGGCGCTAATCCAGTTTGTATTGTATCATGCTTATCCTAAGAAGAAGAGATCTTACAACCTCTGTCCAAGCATTACCAATATTAAGCATATTATATCCTCCACCACCTAAAGCAATTATTCTTCCGTCACAATGCTTGTGCGCAAGTCGATGTAAGGCATCTGCTGCGTATCTGTGTGCCTTCTGTGTATACTTTAGGTGTGTTATCGGATCGCCATTTAGGCAGTCTGCACCACATTGCAATATGATTAACTCCGGCTTTGCTACATTATCGATAAATTCATTAATTTTTTTGAATATGCCAATAAAATCGTTATCAGTGGAGTTTGGCGCCATAGGTATATTTAATTTGGTGCCTTGTGCTTCGCCTATGCCTGTCTCTAATTCTGAGCCCGTTCCCGGATATAGAAAGTGGCCATCTTCATGTATGTCTGCAATGAAGAGTAAAGGATCGTCTTCGAATTCGTAATAAACTCCATCGCCGTGATGGGCATCTATATCCACATAGGCAATTCTCTTTATACCGTACTTTTTTCTCGCTTCTAGAATTGCGATACCTATATCATTAAAAACACAAAAACCACCAGCAGAATCTCTTCTTGCATGGTGAAGCCCTCCAATTGGATTGAATGCATGCTCTATTCCATTTCTCTTTTCGAGTACTCAGATCGAGTGCGTTTACAGTAGAACCAACTACGTAGGAAGAGGCCTCGAATACACCTTTGAATGCAGGGGTGTCACCAGTATCCAAAAAACCCGTTCCATACCGTGAAGCCTTCTTTACAAGATCTACATACTCTTTATTGTGAAATGACAGTATTGTTTCTTCTTCCGCAAAAGATGGCTCTTTTATCACGACTTGTGTAGATTTGTCAAGGTTCTCATTTTGGATTTTTGACCAGAAAGCATAGATTCTATCACAACCCAAAGGATGCGATCCACCAAATCCATATTTGGCTAGTGCTTCTCCAAAAATCACTGCAGTATAACACATATAATTAACACTATCAAATACAACGGAGATAGAAATAAGTATTTTAGAAAATATTAGTCACAGTTATTATTATTATTATTATAATGATACGTCTAGCCTTTGTTTGCAATTTATAATTAGTTATTAAGAATGGGACAGAGAGCATAACAGAAGAATGAGGGGAAGAGGAGGAGGAGAAGATAGCCTACCTACCATTCTATTTTGTTTTTTTCTGTTATCTACCAAAGTCATTTGCAGTAAAAATTGTGAGGGAAGCAAAAAAAAGAAAAAACCATCAGAGCTTACAAATACAAGACACATATTAGAAGAGAGGCATTTAGAGAATGAGAGCAATCTATATGCATTTCAAGGTAATTTTTGCACCAGGCCAAAGAGCGAGTAGTAGAGATAGAGACTTCCAATAAGAAGAGATATTTTAGCACTGCAGTAAAAATAATTTATTGTAAAAAACTTAGTTTTTTTGTTCTCTACAACATCATTACCTTAAATCTGGCTTTCTTAATGATGCATCGTAGTAGTAATAGTAGTAGTTCGCCTTTAATACAGCTGTAAATATAGAAAACAGCACCCTACCCCATTGAGGTCAACGAGTAACACCAAAGCCACGCTATGATTTTTGCTAAACAGCTAGATGATTTTTATACAGAAACACTCGAAATAAACTTGACATATCTATAAGGGAGTGAGAATATACAATCAAACTGGTCATTACCGGAAATCCAGGAGTTGGAAAGCATACAATTGCGAAATTTGTTGTCGATAAAATGAAAGGAGCAAAAGTAATTGATATCAACACAGTTGCGATTAATAATAATGCCATTTTGAGGAAGGACGATAGATATGGAATAGACGTTGATGTGAAAAAGACTAGTAAACTGATGGCAGATAAACTCAAAACATCTGAAGACTTTGTAATCATTGGACATCTCGCGCCATATGTATTAAATCCTGCTATGATAGATCTTGTCACAGTTTTGCGACGTTCGCCATATGAACTAACACAAACTTTTAAACAAAGAAAATACACGCCAGATAAGATAAGAGAGAATGTCGCTAGCGAAATACTAGGCGTTTCCCTCTATGACGCATTAAAAACTTTTGGTAAACGCAAAATTGCAGAAATCGACACAACTGCAAAAATGCCTCAACATACTGCTGATGAAATAATTTTGATATTGCAAAAAAAGAAAAGAAAGCAAGTTGTAGGAATAGTCGACTGGCTTTCGCTGATCTATAAAAGAGGCGATATTCAGAAATTTCTTGAGTATTAAAATTTGGAAATATCTTTACTAATGTATGGCTTTCGTTGTGAATTAAATGAATTAATAAATTAATTACTTAAACGAGGATTCGCGTTCGTATTTTTTATACCACTTGCCGAAATTAAAATATATAGTTGTTTTTATGTTAGAGAAAATTCAGTATCAAAATTTATATATATATTACTGAAACCATACCCACTTTGAAAACATCATGGCTGCTATGCTTACTAGAAAGTTTGGAGAAGAGACACTTCAATTTTTAGGCAAGAAAGTGTCTGTAGAGACTTCTGATCAAAAAATTTATAATGGAACGTTAACGGGTATTGATGAAAAACTCGATGTGGTACTTGATAATATAGATGGTCAGGGAATCCTCAAATTGATTCTTAATGGTTCATTTGTTAAAGAGATAAAACTGCTAGAAAAGCCATTTGATTTTAAATCTTTGGCTGATAGACTCGCTAGAGTATTTCCGGGTCTGGTAAAGATTAGGGAGGATGTAGGAGCCATAATTGTAATGGACAAAATCAAAGTCACTCAAGCAGGTATTGAAGAGGGTTTTGGTCTAGGCAGCAGATAGAGTCAAGGCAATTTATGATGAATTTATTAGGGAGACTAAGAAGTAAAGTTGTCATTTGAGGTCAGATATACTGACCTAGCTGCTCGTATTGGAAAATTATACACTCCTCATGGGATTGTTGAAACCCCCGCTTTTGTCCCTGTTGTCCATCCGGTAAGGCAGACCATCAGTTCACAGTTTCTAAAAAGACTGGGCTTCGATATAGTAATTACCAATGCGTATACCACATTACGACATTACGGCGATGAAGCTAGAAAAAGAGGAATCCATAGCATCATAAATTACGACGGAGTAGTAATGACTGACTCAGGCGGATATCAAGTTTTGGAATATGGATCTATTGGGGTTAAGCCGTCAATTATAGCACAATTTGAGATAGATATTCGAAGTGATATTCCTGTTCCCCTTGACAAACCAACAGGTTATGGATTAAAGTATGAAAAAGCAAAAGACTATGTAGAAGAGACACTCAAAAACGCAAAGGAAACTCTTGATGTAGTATCAGAAAGCAAGAAAAGATTAGGAGGAGGAGGAGAAGACAGAATTCTGGATGACAATATGGGAGGAGCAGGAGATGCAATATGGGTAGGACCGGTTCAAGGTGCAGAACATTCAGATTTGATAAAATATTCTGCCACTGCGTTAGATAAAATGGGATTCAAATTTTTTGCTCTTGGCAGCCCTGTGGAAATAATGGAGGCATACGAGTTCTCAACGTTGGCACAGATGATAGCTAGTGTCAAACGTGCTATTCCCACAAAGCCGATCCATCTGTTTGGTGCAGGTCATCCTCTAACAATTCCTCTGGCTATTGCATTAGGATGTGATATGTTTGATTCAGCGTCATACATGCTCTATGCTAAAGATAATCGATATATGCACGCAAATGGTACCGTCAGGCTAAAAGAACTTTCATATCTTCCCTGCCACTGTCCCATTTGTACTACTTATACTGTCAAAGAATTGCTTGAAATGGATAGAGATAAGCGGACGATAGAAATAGCAAAACATAACCTCTACATTCTGAAAACGGAAGTTGACACAGTAAAACAAGCGATAATGGATGGTAGATTATGGGAATATGTAATACAGAAGGCTCGTGCTCATCCAAAGCTTATGGAAGCTATGGAATTTTTCAAAAACTTTGAGCTTCTAGAAGAAGGAACTCCCCTCTTCAAAGAAAAAGCAGTCTTTCTTTATGATTCGCTAGATCAGTATAGACCAGAGGCTAGACGATTTAGAAAGATAGTTTCTGAATTTCGATCGTCGAAAAATAAAAAGAAATTAATATTGTATCCAGAATCACATCTTCATCCATTCTATTCTACGCAAAACTTTCTCCAAATTGTAAAAAAATTTCCTAACGCACAGATTTGTACTTATAATCCGTTTCTTGGAATTATCCCCGCAGAAATATCTGATATATTTCCAGCAGCACACAACCTGATCTCAAAATCAACAATAATCCACCATCAAGCACAGGATTATCCAAGCTTTATAGAATCGCTAAATGGATTTCTCAGTGTAAATAGATTTGAGGATATAACTATAGTGGCAGACCATTTTATGCATCAGATAGTTGATGATGAAGGTGATGGTAAGAGGAACCTAATAATAAAAAAACTAAATTCGAAAGTTTTAGATTATGAACAAGATATCATTTCCAAATTGTAGATACCACTTTTTATTACGATTCATTATTATAATCTCTTTTGTCAACCGATTTTTGATGCAATATAGCATAGGCTTTGTTAAAAGGCATTAATTGATAATCTTTCTAATTAATTCATTCGAAGATCTTTTGTATTTTTGATTTCTTTTTTTGGATTACCAATTACAAATACGGCCTCATTGTTTGAAATATCTTTATCTTTACCTGTTCTTTGATCCCATTTTTCCTAATTGCGCAAGCAAGGCCGACAATTGTATTTCAGGATGTGCACCAGTTGCGAGCCGGTAGTCATATTCTGCCATTAGTGCTGCGAAATTCATCTGGACGATCTAACTTCATATTATATGCTTCCTGATTAGCATATTTTAGAAAATCGCCCTCTGACATTCCATATACATGCATTAATTCAAGCAATTTAACTCTAGCATCATTAAATTTTCCTGTAATAGCCAGTCTAATAACTTCCCCAACTTTGGCTTTACCTGAAAGACCCATTGATGCAATCACATTGGCAATTGAAACAGAACCCATTCCTGTCGATGCTTGAAGAATGTTAATGGAATGGCGTAGATCTCCTGAAGTAGCAGTATAAATTTGTTCAAGAGCCTTTTCTTCATATTTTACTCCTTCTTTTTCACAGATCATCTTCAGATAATCTACAATATCTTCCTCTGCTAACCTTGTAAAGTGAAATACCACGCACCTGCTCTGAATTGGTTCGATAATTTGTGATAGATAATTGCAGATAATTATGAAGCGCGTTGTCTTAGAGCTATCTTCAATGATCCTCCTTAGTGCTGTTTGAGCTTCAGACGTCATTTCGTCTGCTTCATCAAGAATGATTATTCTGAACGGTTTGTCATCGTTATTGCTAGTTGAAAGTTTCATTACAGCTGCAAACTCTTTCACTCTTTCACGAACCATCTTGATCCCTCTTTCGTCCGATGCGTTTAGTTCAAGTGTGTCTCTTTGCCAGTATTCTCCAAGCAACGCTCTTGCAATACACAGAGCGGTTGTAGTCTTGCCTACTCCGGCAGGTCCTGCAAATAGCAAATGTGGAATCTCATCAGGATTTTTGATAAGATTACTCAATCCATCAATAATTTGCTTTTGATTGATAACTTGCTCTAATTTCAGTGGGCGATACTTTTCAACCCACATCAAATTTGATAGAACGTTATTTGTTGTTGATGACATAGTGTGTCTGAGTATCTCAATGTTGTTCTACAGGATTAATAACTTAACTAAAAATCTCTCATTTAGCTTAAAGCTTAACAAAAGCTATCTTGACAAAAGATATAACTGATCGAAAAGATATACTAATATTAAATATCGAAATGACTGGTACCACCCCTTATTCACGGCGCAATGCTATTCAAGGCACATACCATATAGAATATCTCATGGAAGATGTTCGTGTGATGTATAAACACGACACAAAGGCAGGCTGCAGGCAGTATTGTAATTGATGCAAAAGAAGGCGATATATCCTCTCTTCCTAGATGGGTAGCAAAAATCTTGGTTGAACAAGGCAACATTGAAATCCAAGATAATGATATTTCAGCGTATGTATCCAGGGCCTTGAACCGTGAAAGAATAGCAAAACCCCATGATCTATCTGGTCTGGATCCTGATTTCTATATCATAGCTAACGATTATCTTGAAGGATTAAAGGAAAGAGAACGAGAGAATCTAGTAGTTTCGCTAAACTCTTTTGTGGCTTCTCGCCTTGAAAAGATTGTAAAATTGGCAGCTGCATCACCGCTTTCGCCAGAACTGGAAGGAAAAGTCTCAGCAGAAGAAAAAGAACTTTATCTTCAGATCCATCGTTTTTCTTCAGAATTCAAACAGCAGGTGTTAAAGAAATTTGGCTGAGCAGCAGCAACATCAACAGCAGACCGCAGCAGCATTAGTAAATGAACTAGAAAAATTCCTACGAGCATTTAAGGATAGGGAAGGGAACTACAAATATTTTGATAGAATTAATCACTTGATGGCTTCTAATTCTATTTCGCTTGTAGTGGATTATATTGATTTTGATTCTTATAATCCAGAGCTCGCTAAGCAAATTACACATAATCCAGATGAAATGTTTGATGCATTTAATGAGGCAGTATTTTACATTTTAAACGAAATTCATCCAGATTATGCACATGAAATTCATGAGAACATCAAGGTTAGAATGGGAAATTACACTGTACAAAAGGGCTTGCGTGAGATTAATGCCGAGGTGATTGACAAACTGATTGGAGTTTCTGGTATGGTGGTGAGGTCATCTGAAGTAAAGCCACTTGCCAAGAAAATAGGATATCGATGCCTGAATTGCAATGCTATTAACGAAACGCATCAAAAAGGGCTGGCTACTGAAGAAACCCCTCAAATGCATAAATTGTTCGGAAAAAGAGCTGGAAATGGATCCTGAAAATAGTATTTTCAACGACTTTCAAATGGTCAGGCTTCAAGAACTACCCGAGGACCTACCAGCAGGCCAGCTTCCCCACTATGTTGAAGTCACAGTAATGGGAGACCTTGTAGATCGATGTCGTCCTGGTGATAGAATTATGTTAACTGGGATTATACGAATAGAACAAGAACAGAGTTCTGCCCAAATAAAAACCAGTCTTTTCAGATTACGAATGGAAGGAAATAATATCGAATATCTTGGTGGGCTGATTAGTAATAATAAGGATAGCCGAACTGTCGAAAGAATAACTATCAACACTGAAGAGGAAAAACAGATCTTAGCTATTGCAGGCAAATCGGATGCCTATGATAAGCTAATTGCTTCTTTTGCTCCACATATCTATGGCCACGAGGTAATCAAAGAAGCAATCCTGTTATTGATTGTAGGTTCGGTAACAAAAAAACTTGAGGATGGATCTACAAGAAGAGGTGATATTAATGTACTATTGGTCGGCGACCCAGGTACTGCAAAATCAGAAATGTTAAAGTTCGCTGCTAAAATTGCTCCAAGAGGACTTTATACTTCTGGCAGAGGTTCAACCGCTCGCTGGTTTAACTGCAGCGGTAATTCGAGACAAGTCAGGAATTATGATGCTCGAAGCTGGAGCTGTAGTATTAGGCGATCAAGGGTTAGTATGTATTGATGAGTTTGATAAGATAAAAGCTGAAGACCGCTCAGCGCTGCATGAAGTAATGGAACAGCAGACTTGTTCAGTTGCAAAGGGAGGTATTGTTGCTACACTAAACGCAAGAACTTCCATTTTATCGGCAGCAAATCCGACATACGGAAAATATGATCCATTTAAGAATATTACTGAGAATGTAAATTTACCAATACCACTTTTGACGAGATTTGACCTCATTTATGTGATCAGGGACACTGCGGAAAAGGAGAAGGATAACCGTATTGCTAGACACATTTTAGAAATTCATCAATATGCTGAGCACGCAGCACAGCCTGCTATCAGCACTGATCTCTTCAGCAAATACCTTTCATTTTCAAAACAAATTGAACCAAATTTAACCACTGACGCAATTGACCTCATTAGAAATTACTACATGAAAATGAGAAACGTCGATTCAGAAGGTATGATTACAGTTACCCCAAGACAACTTGAAGCCCTAGTAAGATTATCTACAGCACGCGCCAGATTGTTGTTAAGAGACAGAGTCGAATCTGAGGATGCTGAGCGCGCAATCTACCTGGTACAGAGAATGTTAGAAACTGCAGGAGTCGATGTCAATACAGGAAAAGTAGATTTTGGTGTCATTCATGGCAAACCACATAGCGAAGTTTCAAAGTTGAAGATGTTTATGGAAATTTTCAACGCATTGTCGGGACAAGACAGAAATGACGTGGAAGAAAAGAATTTCGTTAATGAACTTGCAAAGACAGGCAAGTTTACGGAAGATGAGGCACGAACCTTCATTAAAAAGGCAATGCAAAACGGACAGATATATGAGAGAAAGTCTGGCTTTTACGCTAAAGCATAAGATATCTGTCTAGCTTTTTACTATCAAACACAGTCTGGACATTGTACCCTGTACATCTCATCACTCTTTCAATCCTACTATAGTTCGATTCAAACTCGATAAAATGATGAAGCGGACAGTTGTTGAGGAGGTCTTTCAATCCAATCCAACTGAACTTGCAATCCAAATGATGTTAGAAGATGCTGGCTATGATTGCATCTCATACACAGACTCACTTAAAGCTCTACAAGAGTTCAAACCATGTTTTTATGATTTGATTTTACTTGATATCAAAATGTCTGTACTAAATGGATTTGAGCTTTGCAAAAAGATAAGGGAGATTGATAAAACTGTACATATCGTCTTTATAACAGCTTCAGAAGCATATTATGAGAAGTTTAGAAGTCAGCACTTTCCAGAGCTAGGCAAGGTTAACTATATTCAAAAGCCAATTGGAAATGACGAGTTAGTACAAACAGTAAATACGATTATAGGCAATTCAATAACCATTGGCTAGCCTAGCCTCTTCAGAATATAGTCATCATCATACGACGTATTGTTCTTCTTCTTCTTCTTCTTTTTGAATAGTGATCAGCTGGCAGCTACATCACACGTTAATAAGATATAGTATAAATGACTCTTCTATTCAATGAAGTTACCACCCTCTTAAAAGTACTATGCTTAAGAGGTAACAGAAGTACAATACCTTAAATACAATTTACTATTCGCATGTTTTAAATCTGCGAGTGGCATTTGACAAATGTGTCTACAGACTATCACGTTTGTTATTTTTAAAGTACCAGGGATTTTAGAATAAAATATGCCAACAATAGTTCACTTTGAAATACCTGCAGATGATGTTGATAGGGCAAAGAAATTTTATAGTGATTTGTTTGGATGGAAAATGGAAAGATGGCCTAGATCAGATGATGATGATGGTAAAGATAGCTCTTCTTCCTCTAATAATAATATGGAATATTGGATCATAAGTACAACAGACGACAAAGGAAATAAAGCAGCTATAGGCGGAGGAATGATGAAAAGACAAGGACAACATCATCAACAAATTACTAATTTTATAGATGTAAATTCAGTAGATGAATATTCATCAAAGATAGAAAAGCTAGGTGGTAAAGTAGTTGTTTCTAAAATGGCAGTACCAGGTATGGGATATTTTGCAGTATGTCATGACACTGAGAATAACAGTTTTGGTATTTGGGAATCTAATGATAGTGCAAAGTGATTATCTGTATTTGATCCCAGCAATATAGAGCATGCATAACTATATCTTATCTATTATCTTTACCTTATAGTGATCAGGCAGGATTTATGGCTGCAGTTAGAAATGCTAGGATGGCTATCAGTCGTTTTGTCGGAACATTCGATCGTGCGATGAGGAGGAATATGATATAACTCCAGTTCCTAATGAAAATGCAGATTTTTACCTTTTTGTAATAAAAAAGAGAGATAGTCTAATAATTGGAGGAACATAGTTTTTGAGGAAAGAGATAAGATAAAGAAAGCGAAAATCCAGAATGAGCAATTTGATAAACCTCCCCTAGACAAGACAGAAACTATTGACACTAATGCATTGTATAGCAAAAATGTAGCTCTTGATAAATTAGGTAAGCATGAAGATGCTATAAAATACTTTGATAAAGCAATTGAAATAGATCCTAAATTTAGTAATGCATGGTTAAACAAAGGTGTAGCTCTTGATAAATTAGGCAAGGATGAAGAGGCTCGTGAAAGTTATGAGAAGAGTAAAATGACAGCTAAAAGTTGAAAGTGGTAACGGAAATAAACATTCTCAAATTCTTGATAAGAAAAGGAGAAAAGATACCTTAACTTAACACGACCTAGTCAACTATCGTAAAGACTATAAAGCCTATATGGTAGCTTTTTGCTGCTGGTTACTAATGAATCAGATACTTTTAACAAAGGCCAAGAACAGATTTGCCAAGGTAATTGAAATCATAGAACAAGAGAAACACAATTATAAATTTAGGACAGGAACCCTAGGTCAGGATAGCTTTAGATGTACCATTGGTCTTATTTTGAGTCACTATGGCTGGACAGGTTATAGTTGTTCCTCAACTGACTATGAGGAAGCAGATTACAAACTAAATGAATTAATTTCCACAGAAGAACAGCGCATTATTGCAAGCATAAACGACAGTAGCGAAAGTTATGACGTAGTAATAGAAAGACTAGAGAGATCTGGGCGAAACCATTCATTAAACTCTGACTCGAAATAAATATTCCCACTGAATGTAATGGCATCAATACACATAGAAAACTTATTGCAGCCTTGGCAAAGGAGTTGAAGGCAAAGGATTCCCAAATAGAAGAACAAGGAGGCATATCTATATTCTGTGGTATCATTACAAGTCTGATTAAGTCTAATAGATTTTGATCTGTTTATAAGGTCTATTACAATGAAGGAACAAGAACAAGCTGATGAGGAACTCTACTACTAATACATACAGCAGTATTTCGAGAATCTCTAAAGAGCAGGTTCATTCCAGAAGTCCTTATTATAAGGTGGAATTAATTTGGAATGATAGTAAGGGTGCTTTTTCAGGATATCTTCATTAATGTCCATGAATACATTTGGACGGCGCCACCTGAATTTTCTATAGCAATCTACATTTAATACTCTGACAATAAATATTGGGTTATTGGCAAACGAAAAATGGTTTAACAAACAACTCGATCCAAATGCCTTCTACTCATCTATAGAGGAGATTTTTGCAGCTTTTGGCCCCCCATACGGAGCAGCTGATAACAAAATCGTAGCAAATGGCTTTTTCTGGTCTTCATTGGCGATAAATACACTTTTACGAAGTCGTGAATACTCGGACAACCCTACTCAAAAAGAATGCAGCAATAAAGAAGAAGAAATCACCCAATACAGCTATTTACATAATGAAAGCACTCTGCTGATGTTAGGTTTAATGGTTCTATCATGGGTAAAAGTCAATCTTAAGAAAAAGACAGAAAACGGACACTGTCATAACCCTACCCATAAAACAACTCAAACTAATAAGACGACGAACTGTCCAATTGGAAGCGATTTCCACGGAAAGTTATACTCTGATTACATATTAATGTTGGAAGATTTTGTAGAAAGTGTAAAGGCCTGTACTCCTACTCCAATAGCGTCATCAAGTCAATAATAAGTGGTGCAAGCTTAAAGGGTTCTGTATTTCTGTAGTGTCGGAAGCGTATTAATGCTAATTCGCGAGAAAAATCGCTGCCACCTTCACTCAAATAGATTTTCTAGAGCGATCGCCGCTATTAACATATTTGATTATGTAAGCAAGCATTGCTATGTTCTGATGAGTTACATGAACCCTTCAACCAGCAAAGCTCAAATCCCTCTGGACCCGCTAACTACATGGATTTGATAATAGCTTTACTGCCGGGACGCTAGCGAATCGAACGTTAGCATTATCTTTGACCTGATACCGTCATCATCTTCTTTTTACGCTCTTCTAAACTCTTCATATTGAATCTCTTGTTCCCGCTCTTGGCCTGTATTATCTTCCTGTTCTTGACTTTTTTCTATCAAAGCAGCAGCGTCTATGTCGGGACGTTTTTCAGTATCTTCTTTTTCCAAAATATTTTTCTAAACAGACGTAAGATCTATGAGATGAGATATGAATTTACAGTCACTACTCATTACCACACCATCGATTTTGAATAATACTGTATTGCTAGGAATGCTTTCTTCAACTTTAATCTGCTTCCCTCAACAATAAGTTAAGTTTGAAGACATTATAATGATATATCGTATAAGGATAGGTTTATCTGTATGCTGCTACTGCAGCATTCAGGAAGCATAGAAACTTTTTAAACTGTCATCAACAAATCTTGTATATTATTGGGCCTAGCTTTTGCAGGTGGGAGTTATTATGCTGGTATTGCCAAGACCATATAGATTGACTATATGATGACCATGTCTCTTTCCAACTAAAATGACAACTATTACAGCTCTTCAATTGACTAGAACTAGTATCATCTATTCTATGTCTTTGAATTCTTAAACTGTCGGCTGACTTACAATTAGGACAGCAGTAGTAAGATGACACTTTTGTAAGCTGATCAACCCCAAACTGAACCAATTATATTATGAAATATTGCTACCTTCTATTATATAAGATTTGTCACGTAAAATCATCTAGTGCCTAACTACAAACACTATCTTAAAAATATCCTGTAGTTAGATATCGCCATCAATATTCTTGTGTTGGATCTATTATTATTACTATCACTAGTAGCGTCAAGTCACCACAGTAGACATAAAAAGCTACTACATGAAATTCTCATAGCTCGTTCCTTTTTCACGTCTGCTCAGTAGTGGATGACCATACAAAGTATAGGACAGTACTATCAGGTCAGACATTAGTATAAGAACTTGCTAGTCGATCCGACATTGAAGATTTCTGTAAATGGCGTAGAAATATCTACGAGAGGTAAACGAATAACAGACAGTAATAGGGTTGATGATGTTATTCGGAATTCAGGTCTAAATATGGCGAAGGGCAAGTGAAAAAGTATTATAGTAAATTTGATGTGGCAGTCGAGGCTCTGCTCTGACAGCTCTTATCAGAAATCCCTTAGGTTATGAATTATGTTGTTCAATCATATATCTGTGATTCTGAATATTTTTGACGCTTAGCCAATAAAGGAAAATAAAGTTAACAAAAAAGAATATCATGGTAACACCATCATCACACCGTCTGGCCTCCATCAACGACCATGGTATGCCCTGTGACGAAGGAAGCCGCATCCGAACATAACCAGAGGACGGCCGAGGCGATCTCTTCTGGCTGACCCATCCTTCCGACCGGCTCCTGTGAGATCATCGCTTGGCGGCCTTCAGGAGTGCCGCCGCTGAAGCGCTGGATCATCGGGGTGTCAATCATTCCGGGGGCCACGGCGTTGATGCGAATATTCGACTGAGCGTAGTCGAGGGCAGCTGCCTTGGTCAGGCCGATCACACCGTGCTTCGCAGCGACGTATGCGGCTTCCGCCTTGAATCCTTTGACACCGGCGCCAGAAGAGGTGTTTACGATGGCGCCGCCTCCCTGCTTGAGCATCAGCGGAATTTCGTGCTTTAAGCACAGAAATACGCCGCGCAGGTCAGTATCGACCACACGATCCCACTCTTCGACTGCAAGTTCCGCTGTCAGTGCCATCTTCTGTTCTACGCCTGCATTATTGAAGGCGAAGTCAAGACGTCCGAAGGTTTCGATGGCCTGTCCAAGACAGTTCTTCACATGTTCTTCTGTTTGAGATACATCGCACTTGACTGCAAGCGCTCGTCCTCCTGCCTCTTTGATGATGTTGGTCGTTTCGTGGCTCCCCTGCTCTGAAATATCGGCGACGACAACGCTAGCGCCTTCGAGTGCAAAAGCAATCGCAGTAGCTCGGCCAATGCCACTTGCTGCTCCGGTCACAAACGCAACCTTTCCTTTGAAGTTATTATTACTCTTCATAATCACTTTACTAGATTTTATAATTAATTTTGATTATCCTGTATTGCTCGTCGCTAAGCTTTTGCATCCAGTATGCCAAGTTGGTGTCGAGTTGTTCATGAATAGCGATCGTTTGTCATATGGTCGAAATCTACAAGTCGCTCTTTCCAAGTTTGCGTTTTTGCATTGTTCCGATACCTCCTATTTCGCCCCTACTCTGGCTTGGTATTGCTCGTCGCTGACCTTTTCCATCCAAGTTTCGATCGTGCCGTTGAGATGTTCCTGAATGGCAATAAGGGTCGCGGCAGTGGTTGGAGTTGCTCCGTGCCAGTGCTTTACGCCAGGTGGGATCCAAACTACGTCACCAGGACATATTTTTACAACAGGATTACCTTCAACTTGTGCTAATCCACAACCAGCAGTCACGACAAGTAGCTGACCTAGTGGATGGGTGTGCCATGCAGAACGTGCACCAGGCTCAAATGTTACACTAACTGCATCCAATCTTGCTGGGTCTTTAGCTCTAAACCATGGGTCAACGATAACGCTGCCAGTGAAATGCTCGGCCGAACCCACAAAGGAAGGTTGTGAACCAGCTCTTCTGATTTCCATGCTCGAAGTTTGATTTGTTACATTACCTTGCGTCGTCGTATCTTGTATTGACTCATTTGTATTCTGTGCTATAGGTGAAACAGATTGGTCTTGTCGCTGTTGGGTTTGTCCTTGAGCAAACATCGGATTTCCTGTTCCATCATACATTGCAATTATGTCAAATGCCAGTGCTGACAGAATTGCACATCTTGACAGTTTCGTTACCTTATCATTCATAGAACTGCATTGTATTCTAAATCAGATAAGACTTTATTTCTGTATTCACTCAAGATAAAATACATAATCAATTTTTTACTTAGTTTATGGGAATTAATGATGCTATGTATTTTTCCGCGTTTGTAACAAGATGAAATAAATAGAAAGTCAAAATCAAAAACAAAGAAAGAAAGAGATTCTATCTATTCATTCTTTTTTATTAGCTTGCGGAAATGGTCGGTATTGTTTATAACTTCATTCCATGATTGCTCTGTATAACCATGTACTTCCATGCCATGCTTCTTTGCATTTTGCAATAGCTCTTCGGTTTCTCCGTACATTGTGTGGGTGCAAACAGGATCTCCTGCGTCTTTGCAGTTCAGACTTAATGTCATTTTTTTGGTACCAATAACTCACTCGCTATCGATGTCAAAGGTTTCTCGGTCAAGCTTGTAAAGACTTCACTCACTTCCTCAACTTATAATCTAAAAGATCGTTATTATTTCATCATAATCAAGTAACCTTAATACTTACTTCTATTGCATCTCGTACATTTGGAGTAAACTCCAATGTAGTTTCGATAGTTTCACTTTTGTATATTCCACCAGAACTCCTTACATACTCCAAATAATCTAGCATTTCATTTTTGGAGACTTCTACGTTATCTGCAACAATTACAGCACCTTTATTCAGAGCCTTGTCTTCAGCTAACTTCAGGTA
The DNA here is from genome assembly GCA_963825865.1 of uncultured Nitrososphaeraceae archaeon. Taxonomy (GTDB): domain Archaea; phylum Thermoproteota; class Nitrososphaeria; order Nitrososphaerales; family Nitrososphaeraceae; genus CAWGVG01. Next base: position 62,856 of record CAWGVG010000046.1, read on the forward strand.
TGTCAAATATTCATCTTTGGCTGCATCTAAAAATAACAAGTCAAATTTCAAATCAAGCTTGGGAATTACTTTTAAAGCATTACCAACTATAACATTTATTATCTCTGAAAGGCCAGCATCATCTATATTTTTTCTTGCGATATCTGCAACTGATCTGTCTATTTCTATAGTTACTATTTTTCCATCTGCTTGAAGAATATCAGTAGCAGCAGTAGTAGCCATCAGTATAGCAGAGTAACCATACAAAGTACCAACCTCAAGAATGTTTTTTGGATTATATTTTTTGATAATTTCTGTTATGATTCTACCTTTGACAGGGCCTATAGATGGAACAAATTCATTTTTGACCATCTTTTCAAGACGTCTAAGAACGTCTGATGGCTTAGCCATATTAACTTCTTGGTCATCATTATAATTATTACCAGTAGTATTAGATCTCAAAAATATCTGATTCCTTTGTAGTCATGGGTCCTCTTCTTGCTTCAGGATTTACTTCGTCCATACTTTTTGCTAACTGAGCAAGTTTTGGATTTGAAAGCAGTTTATTAATTTGCGCTAGCTCATAACTAGACCTGATTACAACTCCTCTTTTCTTTGTAGCAGAGCCAGATGAATCAACAGGATTTATTTCAATAGCTAAGGAAGGAGCTATCGATTTTAGTCCAGGTAACCTAAGTAAGAATATGCCAGGTATACTGGTAGCTTTCCTTTCCCAGTCCTTACCTTCTTTTATAAATTTGGTTAGTCTCTGATCAGCAGACATATACACTGTATGATCAAAGGTATTGAAGTAATAGTTCTTTAATAATATATATAGTATATTCATGGCATGTCAACAAGAGATAGGATCTGAACCTATGATGACTCTAAGACATGAATTTTAATAGATCTTCTTTTTTAACTAAAAGTACATATGTCAACTACTGCTAGTCAAAAGACAATGTTCTCCAGAATACTAATTGCAATAGATGGCTCTGATGCGTCAATGGATGCAGCAGATTATGCTGTATCTATATCTGAACAATATAATGCAGAACTTCTTTATGCTTTGCATGTTATACACCCAGCTGACGCTGATTTATTTGGATCAACTGGAGAAATGACAACAGCAGCTTACAATACAATAGACATGAACAAAGAAGCTCAGAAATATTTGGATAAGGTTAAACTCAAAGCAAATGAAAAGAATATTCCGATAAAAACAGAAATTATTGCTTCTACAAATACAGCAGGAGGTATAGTAGATTATGCTAAAGATAAAGATGTTGATCTGATCGTTGTTGGAACAAGAGGAAGATCAGGTTTCAAGAAAATACTACTTGGAAGTGTTGCTTATAAAGTAGTAACTTATTCACATTGTCCTGTAATGGTAGTGAAATAGTTATTTTACTTCAAACCTTTCAGATAACAAAATCAAAAAACAATAATTACAATTTTTGGTTTTAGATTCATTCATTCATTAGACAATCGCGCGCGATAAAGCTTGTATTTTTTCTCTCTTCTATCTTCTGTCTGCTGTGAAGTATTCCATGCTTCTCTTAGAATTGCAGTCAATCCAACCAGACATTTCTAGTACTCCTCTGGCAGCCTTTCGTCTATGTATCTTCTGATGTTTTCCTTTGATTGCTGTTTGAGGTAATCCAAGTCTCTGCTTATTGTAGACTCACAAATTTTATTTATTTTATCTTTATATGTAATAAAACAGCAGTAAGTTACTCAAGTCAAATATACAGATAAAATTGTAATAGTTGATAACTAAACTATATGAACAACACAAAAACCCTATCAGCAGTAGCTCTTAAAAGAGAAAGGCTTGAACTATGCGCTATATAGATCATCCAAATTTTCTCTAAAGAAAACTGAATAACGACATGTTGAATCCAAAATGGCGGGAATATTATGAAAGGAAAATATAGGAACATTTTTTAAATAACTCCACCCTCAAGATTTATGGGTTTTTACGCTCCTATCTCTTTGATTGTGGAGATATAATGTCTTAGATGCTCTATCCAGCGGGAGGAACATTACCTGTATTTGTACTAGGACTAGGACTACTGCTGTTTAGGGGAGGGTAGGCCTGAGTAATGCATAGCCTAATTTCTCTTTTTGTAGCATAACCTTTTGTGGAATCGGCATTGGAAAGACAATTCTTGAAAGTGTTATAATTGTTAGCAGCATTTTCAGCTTTACTATTATTGCTGGTTTGAGCTGATATTGGTTTAAGTGCACTTGACAATATAAAGATAGATGACAATAATATAGCGACTATTATCATAGCAACTGGCATATTCTTTTTGCTGTTGTTTTTCATTTATTCTTTTTTTGACTTTCCTAATCTTATATAATAAACTTTGCATCAGCTTATTTTTGCTTTATGAAAAATGGAGCACCAATAGTGACTAATAGTAATTTTATAATACCTTGAACAATTCTTTATTCTTACAGATGTCTGAGAACGAAGAAATTGGATGGAGAGCAGTAGGAGGTGCAGAAGAAGCTGCGCAGGAAGAAGAAGCTGCAGCACCCACAGAAGAGGAAGAGAGAAAAGAAGAATTGCAGCATAACCCCAGGAGTCTCATTCATAGAAGTCTCAACAAAACATAACTACAAAATCTTTTTTTATGAATTTGTAATCAAGTGCGATTAATTAATAGTATTCAAATAATTTCAGCTTGTTGCAACAATAAGAATCGTAAGAAACATTACTGTCAAACAAAATGAAAGATAAAAAGAAGAAGAGTTATCTTTTTCATTCATTTTGAAATCTAAACAGCACTTGTATGTAATAAAGATAGTAGTAATTCTGAACTAACCTATTGACTTAGAAAGGCTCACTGGCATGGCTCATTACTTATGACAGGCAGTAGGATATGTAGATAGGTAAATAGTATAGTAGTATATCTGGTTCGGATAGTATTATTGATGAGTCTTAATTGGTAGACGAACCTCAAAGCGAGTATCTCCGGGTTTAGAAGTAAAGCTAATATCTCCTTTGTGCATTTCAACAACAATACGATAGATAATATTCAGACCTAATCCAGTACCTTTACCTACGCCTTTTGTAGTGAAGAACTGCTCGAATATACGTGACTGAATATCTTGTGGAATGCCTGGACCATCATCAGATATTTCCACCACTACGTTGTTATTTTCCCGCTTTGTGCGCTGCCAAATGTTTCCATGTCGTTCTCCTATAGCATCAAAGAGTCAATTGTAGATCAATTCATACTACTTCCAAGAGATGGCGGAGTTGGATTACCAGGAATGACTGTAATTTGTACAATGCCACTATCACTTAAGCCATTTCCATCTGTAACGGTCAATTTAAACAACATTATCGTATCAGTAGCCAGATTTGGAGCAGTAAATTTAGCTTTGGAAGTATTAGCATCGCTTATCATAACAGAAGGGCCACCTGTCTGTGTCCATGCGAATGTCATTGGATTTCCATCTGGATCATAACTTGTACTCCCATCTAGCGTAACAGGCGAGCCCGCGTTAACTACTAGGTTGGAAATAGATTGATGATCATTACGGGAATTAGTTACTTGTGATCTGTCGTTTTGTGATGGTGAAATTGTTGGCGATGATGTGGATATTGGGGCTGGAGAGAAAGGCGGAACCATAGAAGTAACTTTACTGCTACCCTGTGAATTTGAGTTTGATGTGCTTAGGCTATTTGTATTACTAGAGACGTAACTAGATTGAGTGAGAATCTGTTGTATCTGTTGTTGTAGTTGCTGCTGCTGCTCTGGCTGTTGCTGTTGGGCTGCATTTGGTGATGATGTGGATATTTGGGCTGGAGAGAAAGGCAGAACGTGTTGATCAATAGAAGAAACTTTAATACTACTATGCGGATTAGAGTTTGATGCTCCTATTTTAGCTGTATTATCATTGGAGATGGTATTATATGGTGGAATGAAACTTTGCTGCTGAAGTGGCTGGCTGCTGAATTTGTTGTGTTGGTTGTCGTAGTTGCTGTTGGGCTGCATTTGGTGATGATGTGGATATTTGGGCTGGAGAGAAAGGCAGAACGTGTTGATCAATAGAAGAAACTTTAATACTACTATGCGGATTAGAGTTTGATGCTCCTATTTTAGCTGTATTATCAGGTGCGGATGGCGTTGTTGTTGTTGTTACAGCTGGTATTTGTGATTGATCAGCATATACCATCGGAAGATTTTGAGTTAAGACTGGGACCGATAATAAAATTACTGCCATTAGAAAGAGAATTATTATTTTTGCTCTCATTTTATAATGACCTCTTGTTGGTTATATTCAATTCACAAACAGACAGCATGAAAACTAGCTATTTACATGGAACTCTTGTTTGTACTAATTGTCATTATTATGTGTTTTAAATATGACGATGTAACTTTGCTTTATTATGTATCTCTATGACAAATGATTTGTGGACTAACATTTTTCTATTACATTATTTTTTATAACTAAATTATTTATTGCTAACACTATTTTGTCATAAGATGCTTGTCAGATATAAGATAAGCAGGTGGTAGTAAAATATAGTTACCGCTATAGAACCCCGGTATCGAAAACCTTTTAGATATCAGGATCATTACCGTCAGGAAATTCTACACACTATAAAGGTACAAATAATCTCAAGCCAGTATGCATTATATTTAGGATAAGTTAATAAGCGTACAAATATGTCCTGCCTTTTACGTCAAATGACATGACAATATCATCAACAGACACCAGCGTAAAGATTCTTCTTGATTTGCTAGGATATTCTTCACTTTATCCACCACAAGAACTGGCTCTTTCTAAAGGTGTTCTAGGAGGTAAAAACCTGCTTATTACCACTCCTACTGCGAGTGGCAAGACATTGATTGCAGTAATGGCTGCAATAAAAACAATTGAAAAAGGTTTGAAGGTTGTTTACCTTACTCCATTACGTGCATTAGCAACAGAAAAATATCAGTATCTTCAAAATCTTGAAAACCTTAATATTATTAGTAGAAAAATCCGAGTCAGAGTTGCTAGTAGCGACTATGATGCATCAGGAAGGGAAGTAGCTGATGTAGATGTTGTTGTTTTAACAAATGAAAAAATGGATTCTATTATACGACATGGCAGTACATGGATCTCTGATGTCGGACTTTTCGTAGCCGATGAAGTTCATTTACTTGGTGATCGAGGGCGTGGCCCTACTCTTGAAATGATGCTAACCAAGATACGTAAAATGTATCCTCAATCACAAATTCTGGCATTAAGTGCAACAGTTGCAAATTCTGATGATATTGCAAAGTGGCTTGGATGTGAACTTATTGAAAGTAACTGGAGGCCAACAAAGTTGGTAGAAGGGGTCTATGAACACGGCATAGTTCGTATGAATGACGGAAATCAATTCAAAATAGAAACCTCTTCAAGTGTTTCGTCTGCTGTAATAGATATTGCGATTGATTCTCTTGATAACGGCGGACAGGCACTAGTTTTTGCAGAAACTCGTAAAAGAGCATCTTCACTTGCTGCTAAAGCAGCCGATGGCGTTTATAAGCGACTTGATAAAACTTCCAAAAAGATGGCCGAGGAGGCGTCTTCGCAGATACGTAGTAAAGGTGACGATACGGAACTTACAAGGAATCTCTGTCAACTCATATCAAAAGGTGTGGCATTTCATCATGCAGGTTTAGGACCGTCTAGTAGAGAGATTGTAGAGGAATCATTCAAAGCAGGTATAATCAAAGTGTTAACTGCAACTCCAACTCTGGCTGCAGGGGTTAACCTTCCTGCAAGGCGTGTCATTGTTGCTAGTATTTTACGGTATGATTCTGATTATGGAGGGAATATCCCCATCAGTATTTTAGAATACAAACAAATTTGTGGTCGAGCAGGTAGACCAAAATATGATAGTTTTGGAGAAGCCGTTATCGTAGCTGAATCTGGGGCCAGCGCACAAGATCTATATGATCACTATGTCCTCGGTACTCCAGAACCCCTACGCTCGCAACTAACAAATGACATAGCGATAAGAGTTCATCTTCTCAGTACTATTGCCAGTGTTCCTGGAATGAAGAAATTTGAAATTTATGATTTATTCGGAAGCACATTATTTGCTCAGCAATACAGAAAATCAATTGTATCTTTCAAAGTTGATGCTGCATTAGGCTATCTTGAATCTGAGGATCTTATCAAATCAAAAAATGACAGATATATTGCAACCGAATTTGGAAGACGTGCATCACTACTTTATATCGACCCACTGACTGCTGTAGAATTTAGAAAATCAATCGAATCAATTGAACAGATGCCAACAACAAGTAAAAACAATGGTAACAGCAACAACTATACTATGGGCTTTCTACATCTGATTACCAATAGTGCGGACTTTTACCCAAAACTATCATTACGAAAAAAAGACTACGAAGAGTTGTATGCGATAATCCAACAGCATAACAACGAACTATTTTATCAAATAAGTGAATATGATTGCTCAAGAAGCTTATGGGCACTTTATGAGTGGATTAATGAAACTAGCGATAGAATGTTAAATGACAAGATTGGAGTTGAACCCGGCGATATGCATAGAATGGTAGAGATCAGCGAATGGCTTGCTTACTCCTTATACGAGGTCGCCAAACTACTTAAACGCGAAGATTTGCTATTATCAATACACAATCTTCGAATTCGAATAAAATATGGTATAAAAGAGGAACTCTTACCACTTGTTGCACTCGAGAGAATCGGTAGAATAAGGGCTCGAGCCTTGCATGATGCTGGCTTTACAGATATGGGAAAACTTGCAAAAGCATCAGAATCAAAACTGTCTGCTATTTCAAAAATTGGTCCTGCAGTAGCAAAGAAGATAAAAGAAAAACATGTAAAGAAAAAAAAGTCAGATATTACAACTTGAAGTAGTAGTTGTTCTAATGCGATTGCTGCACTGCTTGCGGTTATTGTATTTTTTTTAACATCTCGTTACCATGTGCGTCTTTTATTGATTGAACAACTCCATAGATCGGCTGCCCTTGAAAGTGATTTGCCATAGCCTCATTGTCTAGAATAATAGCAATTACTTTTCCGCTAGTAATCAAAATATTTGTTTTTATACCATTCCATATATCAGTACCATTTAATTTGACAGCTACAGTTCCCGCCATTAAAGCACTTTTATCTGGAGTTAAACGAACTGTCGTATTGTTGGCGGCTTTCCAATTGGTTAGCTCATGGGTGTGCCAGAGTGTGCCGTCATTAAGGACATTGCTAAATTTTGTCGCAAAATTTGTTACTTTTCCTTCATTGACACTCAAACTCCAATTACCAGATAGACTAAATTTTTTCTCAGCAGTCAATTTCAAAGGATCAATGTCAGCAGGAGTGTTAGTTTTTTTTCCAGTTAGATAAATCAATGAACTTATTACGCCAGTAGCAGAGAATGTATTATTATTAGGTGTTTTTGTTGTTGTTGTTGTTGTTGTTGCTACTGCCGCCATGTTGCCACTTGTGCTTGTATTATTATTATTATTATAAGTTGCAGCCCTTGTTGTTTCATTTGTTTGCGCAAACAGAGGAAATATGGAGACAAGGCTGCTGCCTGTCGCTACAAATAGCAATCCCATAGCCATCGCTAATGCAATAGCCAGATGTGTTCTTTTCATCTCTATATGATAAGATGGAAAAATGAATTTTAATACTTTTAGATTCTAAACAAAGAATTATTCCATACGTTCTTTTTTTGATAGACGAAAAATGGTAAGAATAATGTCATCTATTATATAAAAAAATACATGATATCAGTTACCTTGATTAGAATAATACACTTTAACATTATGTACATTAAATTTATACTAAGAAATGGTAACAGTAGCACAATATATTTCAAATGCGTCTTCGAAATCTTTGGCACTTTTTTCAGATATCGTGAATTTGTCTTCCCCCTCATATTCTTTCCGCATCATCTACTCTTGACCTACAGCAGATTGTTTTGTTGCTGTATAATATATTTCCATATATTATATATAATGAACCCTTCAAACCAAATTTTTAATAGCAGATAACCAAAGCTGAAAATTATAACAGCATATATCAACTACGATTAAATACTTACATCAAAGCCATCGAGAGTTTGGAATTAGTTTCGAATTGTCATCATACATATAGGTTTTTTTGTCAGGTCTAATTTATATTAATAAATTTTATTATTTATTATCTGACCTCTATATGTATCTAAAAATACGAACATTAGAAATTCTCTTATCCAATTATATAACATCCATATGGAGATATGAGTAGCAAATGTTAGATCTCTATTCTGGATATCATATTTTAATTTATGGAATAATTGTATCTGCGATCTCCTTCTTTGTTGTGCTATTTACAACACCTAAAATAATAAGTTCATTGGTAACAAAAGGCGAAGTAGTAGAAGATTACCATAAGCCCGATAAGCCCGCTGTTCCAAGACCAGCTGGACCAGTACTACTTATCGGAATCGCATCAGCTGAAATTGTTCTTTATCTGCTAACATTGAATATAAAAGTAATTGCTATTTTACTCACATCTATAATCGCGTTCATTGTCGGATTTATTGATGATAGAAAAATTATGCCGGGATGGTTCAAACCTATCGCTTTAATAGCAGGCAGCGATCCCGTTGATAGCTTTGGGAGCTCATGGAACTCATCTCAATCTTATATTTGGTAGTGCGTCTATTCCACTGTTATACATCCCACTCATACTAGTCATCATTTCAATTGTTGGCAACACCATTAACTCGATCGATGTTTTTAATGGCGTGGCAAGTGGATTCGTAATCATTGCTATGATTCCGCTTTTAGTCAGTATAGCTATCTTTGGCAGCAATGAAGTATTCATTGCTGCACTTCCTTTGCTTTTTGGAACAATTGCATTTTATAAATATCATAAATATCCAAGTAAAATATTTCCAGGTGATTCCGGTACTTTGTTAATAGGCGCAATGTATGGGGCAGTTGCAATTACAGGCAATTCTGAAATTATTGGAACTATTGCTCTTTTGCCTGCAGTAATGAATTCATTCCTGTTTCTTGCTACCGTCAAGAAAATTGTTGAGCATAGACAAGTTAAAGTTCGACCGGTAGTCTTGATGGATGATTTCAAGATAGCGGCAACAAAAGAAAGGAATGCACCTACTACACTTGTAAGATTAATCCTAGCGGAAGGTCCACTTTCAGAAAAAGAGATCGGCTATCAAATATTCAAACTGGCAATATTTACTTCATTGCTGGCATTCATTTCAATTGTTATTCAATATTCTTTTCTATCAGGAGTACTCCATCGATGAGCCTTGCAGGTCTGATGGGATTTATTACAATAATGTGGATAATGATATTGACAGTGGCAGCATTTCTAGTAATGATTGTAGTTCCGATAGACGTTGTTTTATTTAGAGATAGAATTGATAGATGGATTACATCCATTATTCAGGCATCCATAGCTATTGGAATTGTATTAATATTGATATTTGCATTAAGCATGATGAAGAATATTTATATGCAAAGAAAGATCTGATTGCAAAACGATTACTTTGTATTACAGATAATATTCGTGTTAGGTTCGGTCAATACCTTTTTAATTATTCTTTATCCGCTGTGTAGATTTCTTTAGGCTTTGAATAACCTCGGTCTTCTAAAAAAGACCAGTTTTTGCCGGAAATTGTACAACCGATACGCTTGTCTTTTGAAAAAAATTCGAGCTCATAGTGACTACAGCGGATTTGATATTCGTGCTTTAGAGATTCCATTTCTCTGAGAGTGTCAATATGCCTGACAGAGTTTTCTGTCAATATAATACTTACTTCTATATGATTTTACTTACTTATCAATGTTCTTAAAATATATAATAAATTTTCACTAGCGAAATAGAGATTTTGTATATGATAGTGATACAGTCTTGCTTCGATTTACAGACATATATGAGGACAATAGACGAATAATGAATAGCTGATAGACTGACTCAAGCAATATCTAAATCAATTCCATAGTCGACAGTATAATGGATGACAACTGGGAACTAATCGGTTCGTCCGATAATTCGATTCCACTATGCGATCATAATAAAATTATAGAGTATATCACACATCGATACTATACGTAATCAAAAAGGATCGTAAAGAAAAGAAATCTATTTTTTAGGATAAGTTAGCCCATATACAAGTGACATTGTTATTAAGAACCTGAGTAATTTTTAGACTACCAAGATTTACTAGAAACAGAAAAGGAAATGCAAGGTATTGTTCAAAGTTAATTTTGGAATACTATACTAACTAGTATAGGATATTTACTTTTAGTGTCATTTTGTTTACACATATACATAATATCGAATATTATAATATTCAAAAGCATATTACAAAAGGATTTGAAAGATGTCCAAGACTTGTAAATGAAAGTAATTTCTTTCTTGCTTATTTTGATTTATCGCACATTTGTATGTATAGTATATAGTACTCTTTAGTATGATAGTGACACAATACTCTCTTTATTCCATCATTAGCACAGTATTATAGAATTATTTACAAGGTTACAGCCCCAAAATCATTTTCCTACCGAGAAGACGTGGACAAATCAATGCCATATTATCCAGCTAGGAATTTCATTATCAATTAACGAACGAACAAATTACTATGATTAAAATTGTGGAAGGATCCTAATTAAGAGATTTAATTGTTCATCGACTTGGCGACAATTTCACCTGTTGCGCTATCTATATAGTAAGTGTAATTATTTTTTTTAACTTCCCATGAAAAATAATTTGCTGTTGTTATTGTTGTCTCCGTTTTACCAAGATATTTCCCAATCGAATTAGAATTTATATTAGACTCAAACAAGGATCCATCACCCTTAATGTAGACGTATCTTATTGAGAAATCGTTTATATTATATCTGGTGAGGTTCTGTTTTTGCGCAACAATCGCAACTGCTGCTTCAGATGATAATGGTGCAGAAAATAAAGCCGGTATTTTTAAAGAATTTTGTAATCCTAAGTATACTAAGACTGTCATAGTGATACCAATTGCAACTAAAACGACTATTTTCTTGTCCATATTTATTATTTTATTATCGCGCAGAGCAAAAACCCTTTACTTTATCTTTTACATATATATCGACTCGTTTTGTCGTATATTGATAATAATGTTTGTTGGTTCGCAATAACATGTAAAAATACATAGAATATAAACTTGTTGCAACTGCTAAAAAATAAATCGGCCAACAACTAAAGGTAAAGCGACTGAAAGTATGACATGTCAAACCTGTTGCGACGCATATATTTACATTAAAAGTCAAATATAAAAGATTTCACCACGTAAATGATCCTAACTAACTATAGGTTAATAACCATGCTATTACTATCCGTGTATGTTAATAGATAACATAATAGTAAGGATGAGTAATTACATCAATAACAGGCCTCAGCCCGGCGGTTCGATGATCTATACACTTATGACTATTTACAGTCTAGTCCCATCTTTAGATTACTGGATTTTGCTTCATTTTTTACCCATATAAACAAGTATCTTGCCAAATGGAATTTTTTTGGCAGTAGTTCACGCGACACAATAACATTGCAACAACCAGGTGACAAACGTGAATCTATTGGCTACATAGAAAGCTAATAAAAATTGAAGCAAAGAAATATAGAAGATACGCCAATATATGTTCATCAGCTCCATTTGCAAGTATTATTTGAAAAGCTTTTATTATTACATCTTTTTATAGCAAAACATGAAACGCGTAGAAGCCATTATCAGTAACGAGAAGGTTTTAGAATTAAATGAAGCATTGAAAAAGGCAGGAGTGGGTGGTTGCACAATTTTCGAATCAAGGGGTCGGGGCAAAGGTGCAAAGCCGGTGGTAGAAAGTGATAGGGGGACAGCAAGATACTCTCTGAATTTTCAGTCAGAGCCAATATTCTCTAATAGTTGAAGATTCTGAAGTCGAAAAAGTGGTTAACACGATAATAGCCACAGTGAGCACAGGTTCCGCTGGGGATGGCAAGATCTTCATCTCACCTATTACAGACGCAGTTGACATAGGAACAAAAAAACAAGGAGAAGAGCTGCCGTTAAAAGTTAAGCATAACGATAAGACTTATACATCGATTAGGATTTAAAGAATTTCTTTGTTTCTCCGAGCGCTAACATTCGAAGCGATGCGATTTCGAAACGATAGGTAGATCTCAGACGACCTTACCTATGGACAGGCAATGACGATGAGGCAATGTCTTTACTATTGATCTGACGGTATCATTATCAGCTAAGGATACTTTTGATATTTTGTCCAAGTCTACGTCATTCGTAAAGTTGAACAAAAATATGTTGTCTGCTTGTCGGTAAATTCCGTCGCCTATGGCATCTGGCTGGTTCGTGATAAAAGTTGGATAAATTCCAAAATGTCTCATCCTAGTTATGATATCCTCCCAGTATGTTTCCCGAATATACAGATGGGCTTCTTCTGCAAACAGAAAGATCGGAGGAATTATTTCCTTCTCCAGCAAGTCAACCAGTTTATTTAGGACCAACTCTACTACCATGCGTCTCACCAAGGGGATTATCTTGGCCATGCTTACCACGATTACCGCGCCTTTATTTTTATTTGAAAAAATATTTTCGAATTTAAGTCCATCTGCATGATTTTGTAAAAATAACCGAGATGCCTGCATTACGTGGAATCTTGAAACCAGCGCATCGCGCACTAGCTCGTTAATATTCCATGTATTGATCGCCTTTCCGAAAGCTCGATTTCTAGGTATCCCTGTTTTCAAGCCAATCCCAGATTCGGAAGAATTCTCGCATTGATGCAGCTGGAGTGTCGAGAGCATTCTTGAGTACATTAGAGATAGCCGACTTGCCACAATATGCGAGAGAGAAACTTAATCCCTTTCCCGATTGCAGTATCTTGACTTGATTTGTTAGCGAAGAGGGAGATCCATCATGGTTGGTTGCAATTCCGCCGTACTCATTATTCAAGTCAAATACAATCACAAAGGCGCCGTGCTGCACGAGTGTCTTTATAAGAATCTTTGAAAGATGTGATTTGCCAGATTCCTTTTTACCGGTAACAATATTTAGTTTGCCGTCAAGATCCTCAGCATATATTTCAAAATCTTCGTTATCTCCTCTGGTTCTGCCTAGTTTAATAGGAAAGATTCCCGTCCTTCCGAGAGACTCGTTCAATTCAGTGATGCTTAAGCGTCTTAGTTTGGAATATACCCTTGATGGGATCCAAGTTACATCGCTTGATAGTCTCCTGATGCATCTATAGTTCCGCGTATTTTAGTACGGAATAACCTCGCATCTCTGATCAGTCTTGATAGGGTTGCGATGTTGAGCGGGTCGTGTAAATTTTCCGCACTCGATGCAGTTATTACTTCATCCCTTACAATATCTTCAATCAACGACTGGGACGAAAGATAATCCTCATCATAAATCTGAGCTATCATTTTTCTGTTCAACTTTCCGTCTTCGATCAAGAGATAGTCACCCTTACTGACAGCGTCACCTTTCATTGCCAGTATCACAAGTTCATTACTATTTTTTGTTAGGACTTTCACGCCGGAATAGACCCTAGCAAAGTTTGACGGATATCTTCTGACGGCAGCTCAGTCACATCATAGTTGCTCAAGAGGTGGCCTCTAAGACACGCGATCTCTGTATTACTAAATGTTGAGACATGGTGTGCAAGACATAATGTTTCAGGATAGCCTCGACCCATCGAATCATTTGTTAGCAATTTACCAATTGAGTTGTCTATATCGCCCTCGGGACAAACAATATCTGCACGTAGGATAGGACTATTGTTATTTCCAAGCTTTACAAGGAGGTTATTTCCTATTGTGCTTCTGCTTAGGCTCTGGATAATCATTTCAATATCCATATACGCTGCCTCATTGAAATTTGTGAGGGGAGCCGAGACTTTATCTAGAAGTCTTAAGGAGGTGCTTTTGCTGATTCCCAACAATACGTTCTTACGAACAGAACAATTCTCCGCTATCGTTGTAATGCTTTGGTTTTTATTCTCAAAGGGTGACGATTTTAATGCTCCGTCAACAATGATTATAGATTTTATAAAATGACTTGAAAGTTTATCTGTATAGCCCGTTCAACTTGTAACCTAATTAGTCTTCTAGCCGATTCTCCATCAAAAAGAACCAACTTTGCAAGTCTGTGGTCAAGTTCGGAGGTCCTAATAGTCTCCTTGTTTAAATAAACCAAGATGGGACCTATTTTGAAGTGCATGATTGCCTGACCGTTAATTGCGAATGCAATCCCACTTTTTATGGCGTACAGAGAGCCGTCTTCAGTTTCGGCGATCCTGATGCTGCTGGAATCGATGGCATACAGCTGCAGCCTCATTAACGGGCCGGATCGGCTTTATTGTTCTTTCACAACCTGGATTACATCTGATCCCCCATCCACCAAGTGGTACATGATTTTTCTCGTAACAGCTAAAGACAATCTTTTTCCCATTAAGAACATTCTGCAGCTTGAACGACAGGCTGCCTCCTATTGACTGGTCCAAACTATGTTGAAATTCATTAAAGTCAATCTCGGCCGAATTCAATTGTGTATTCATGTTGTGCAACAATATAACACGGATAGTTATTAATGTTGTGCAACATGCACAAGATGGGCTTGTTCAGCAACAAGTTTATGTGATAGAAATTGTCAATGTTGTATGTCCCTCCTATGACCGAACGGATTTCAACTTCACCCATTGGAAGTTAAGATTAAATTAAAACATGCGGGACTGAATGTCTTAAATAACCTGTCTGGAGAGTAAAATTAAACAAGTAGTAGAACATGTTCTTCTAGTATCTAATATTCTCCATTGGCCTGCAATTATTCAAGTTGGGAATGCTCAGATTACTGAATTGAAAAAAGAGATA
>CAWGVG010000047.1:0-11562 GCA_963825865.1 uncultured Nitrososphaeraceae archaeon
TTATTGTTTTTCCATCATCATCTCTGATTGGATATCTTTTGTTCTTTCTTCACACAATTCCTCATACCATTTGTTCTTTTTCTTTCTATTCTTTCTCAGTGTCTCGTAAACAGTCCTATCAAAACCAAATAAACTCAAAACTGATTCTGTGGCATCAAGTATCATTTCTCTGTACTTATCCTTGTCATAATTCAGAGTATTCTTTTCCTCCTTACCGTCTTTTTCTCCCTTTTGCAAAATCTCTAAAGGTACAACTCTGCAAAGGGGATTTTTGTGCTGCGAGTTTGTATAAATATACTGGATAGTGTCGCCTTTTGTTGGGTAATCACCGCCTCCCTTATTGCTTAATAATTGAATGGCAGCGGACACATGAGGAAATAAGCTCTTGTACTTTTGTATATCCTGCCCAAGCAACTTGGAGATTACAAGATCCTCTTGGTGAAAGTCCTCACCTGTCATAATTTTATCTATTGCCTTGGTAACTAACAAGAGAGCATTTTCAAATCCTTTGCTTTCTACCTCAGCTGAATCTTTACAATCAAAAAGCGTGTATAGCAATTCAGTTTGAAATTGTTTTATAAAGTTTGGAATATCATGCCTCCTAATTTCTATACCCCTAACAACTAGTTCTCCTTGTTGTATGATTCCATAGTAATGTTTGAGTGCCTCTATGTTTTCGTCTGCTTCAACAGGTAATAAAACTAAAAACTTAATCGATGGAGATTGAAAGGCCTGTCTCTTTGGATAGTATATCTATAACTTGTTCATAATCGCTTGTAGTTGCATCAGCGGTGGGGGCATCTATCCTTTTAATAAATACAGAGTCTGTATCTGCATATACCAGGCCATAACCTAACCCTTGGACAATATCCTTTTTTTTCTGCTGCGATATAAAAAATAAAAAGGGTGTTGTTTTTTGTCTGCTGTATGGTTATTATCCACCTGTGTCAAGTAGCAAAGACTATTCCAGAGTCTAGCAGACATTGAATTATCTGAGCTGCTACCGATTCAGAACCAGGGTTACTTGGTCCAAGTATACTTACGAAAAGGGCTTGAATGTTGGCTTGTGTCCCTGTGTGTAATATATCACATACTTGCCCCAGAGTCGGGTTGCTTGGGCCTGCAATGCTGATTAGGTCGTTTATTTGATCATTGTTAAGGAACTTTCTGATACATTGTTCGCAATTTAGTGTTACTGGTGGTGTTTTTGTTGTTGTTGTAGGTGTTACAACTCCCTCTTGTGAACAAGTTGCATTGTTACCTGGGTGTGTGCATATCACGTTTTGACATTCTTGTTCTGCTGTGTTATCAAATCCACTTACTGACCCGTCTTGTTTGCATTTCTGTTCGGTAATTGTGTCGCCATTTTTACTATCGTCTTGTCCTCGTTTCTTTTGTGGATAAGCAAATGCTGACTGCGTTGATTGTGTTGTTGCTAATGTTCCTACTACTAATGTTGCCGCTATTAAGACAGCAACTATTGCTAGAGTTTTTGTGTTGTTCATATGTTACCAACTATTAGAATATCATCTATATATTTGACTTGAGGAACTTACTGCTGATTTATTGAATATGAATTATTACTAATTTATTTAGTATAACTATTGAGTATATCAAATGTGGTATAGTAATTGATTTACCAATCTATAGTAAATATTCGTTATAACTTATTTATAGATGAAATGAAGCTTTCAGTTAGATAGTAATAAGTTGAAAAGTTTTAGGTCAATTACAACAAAAGGGTATTGTAATGTATGTTTTTATCTTTGCAGAAACAAAAAAAATGAAAAAAGGTTGTGATAGTAGTGAAGGAACTACCAGTCTCTGGTTTGGTAGTCTTTGTTTTTGTCGCTGTCGTGTTGATCTTTGTCGTCTCCGCCGTCATCTTATTGGTGGTGGTGGTGTTTGAGTTCCCTCTTGTGTACAAGGCGCGCTTGGATGGGTACATATCACATTTTGTGCTTCTTGTTCCAACGTGTTATCGTGTCCACTTACTTGACCATTTTGTTTGCTTGCCTGGATGGTAACTGTGTTATCGTTCCCGTAAATTCCATTAGTTTGTTTTCCTTTCTTGTAAATATTTTTCTTATAGGAGTCATGTTTTTCTTTCTTGTAACCATCTTGTTCGCCTTTCATGTATTTGTCCTGTCTTTCTTTATATCCACCAGCAAATGCTGACGGTGTTGTTGTTGCTGCTACTGTTACCCCTACTACTAATGTTGCCGCTGTTAAGACAGCAACTATTGCAAGTGTTTTTGTATTGTTCATAATACTCGTCATCAAGCATTACGATGTCATCTATATATTTGACTTCAAGAAATTAATTCCGACTTATATAATATGATTTAATGCTGACTTATTTTGTATAACTAATCAGAATATTAATTGAGTTGTAATTATTCACATAACTATTATTAGTCTACTATGGCAATCTCTTACTACTATATAATAAAGTATAAAGAATGTAATTTTAGAAAATAGCATTCTACTTGAATGTGTGATTCTGATTAGCAATTGTATATTTTAATTTAACAGATATATATATATTGTATTAATACATACAGAAAGAAAAGTTAATCAATATACACAATATAATACCATAATAATCTTAAACAATTTGCTATCAAAAACCTTTTAGCTATGTGTGTAGTACATTGTACTAGTATGACTAGTAGGTACTAATGCTGCTGCTACGATGGATATGACTGTAAAACTAGGAATCACGCTACCTAAGTCGATGATACAGAAAATCGACCAAAGACGTGGCGATATTCCTAGGAGCAGGTATATTCGGAGAGCGATTGAAAGATATCTTGGTAGCAATAGTAGTAGTATTGACAACAAAGCGACAGCAGCAACCAAAAAAAGGAGGAGGAAATAGGAAAATGAGCGGCATTGAGAGTAGTATTATGCCATTTGTAAGTACTATTGGTTTTGGTGGGATAGCCGGCTTTTTAGTTGGTTTTGCATTGAAGCGGATAATGAAAATACTAGCTGTAATAGCAGGAGTATTTTTTGCTGCTCTTTTGTATTTGGAGACTCAGCACATAGTGAATGTAAACTGGGATAAGCTTCAAACATTATCAAATAATATTCTATCAACGATTACCACAACGGCAACAACAAATGCAACAACTGCTACTACCGGTGGAGGAGTGGGGCCAATTCAAGCTATTTTAGGCAATAACTCAACTGGATCAGCTGCTTCTGCTATCTTACCTATAACGTCCACAATGGCAAACCTTGGGATTCCATTAACCGGTAGTACAGCAATGGGATTTGCAATTGGGATAATGAAGGGTTGGGATTACAATACACAAAAATTTATTTTTTCATATAAAATAGCAGTAAAGAATCTTTGCGTGTATATTTTTGTTTATGCAGAAACAAAAAAAAGAAAATAGGCTGTGGTAGTAGTAATAAAGAACTACCTTACCATGTGGTAACAGCTACAGCTGCTATTCTATTCTCCGCCGTTGTCAGTTGTGTCAGTTGCAGTAGATTCGCTGCCTTCACTTACACAGGTTGCATTGCTGCCTGGATGTGTACATATCACGTTTTGTGCTTCTTGTTCTAGTGTGTTATCAAATCCGCTTACATACCCTTTTTGTGCATTTATCTGAGCGGTAATTGTGTTACCATTAGCATCTCTCTTGTCATCTTTCTTGTCTCCTTTCTTATGACCATATGCTGCTGATGCTGTTGGTGTTGTCGCTGCGAACGTTACTCCTACTACTAATGTTGCCGCTATTAAGACAGCAACTATTGCTAGTGATTTTGTGTTGTTCATGTAAATTTCGTCACAAGCATTATGATATCATCTATATATTTGACTTGAGGTAGTTACTACTGTTTGTTATTACTTACTTATTTAGTATAATGTAATTATGAATTATTGATTGTAATTAGCTGCAGACTTATTTGATATAACTATTATTGTTACCAAAATATGAGAACACAATTATATATCTATTAATAGTAATAGAATGTTTTGAAAAGGTTACAATAAGAAAATAATGTCTATTAAAATTGAAAACTCAACATGGTATCAAAGTATTCATCATAATTTCGAGATATACGTGCATTCATAACAATAATAGTAGATACTTTAGAAATAACTTAGTAAAGAAAAAACAATCATAATTACCTAATCCAATATATTCTACTAAAGATAATAGCGTAGGAGGACAAACAGATATTATTATCACAATAATGATGCTACTGTCCATGGCAACAGTAGTAATACTAATAGAAGGCGGAACCTTTACTGTAGTATTCTTGCAACAACAAGCAAGTGCTTTTGAGTACAGATGTGATAGTATTATTGATCCAACTTGCATGCATCAAGGTCTTCACTACTCTGCAGAACCTGATAAAACACCTTTCATTTTGCCTTTTCCCTAAGAGCAGTGGAGTATAGCCGCAGGTCGTATATTTAACTACATTCTTGGCTAAAATGAACAGATCTATAATTATAGTGTATGTTACGGTATCTACACCACTTTTAAGCGGTTAATATTTTTTTGTTTATCCTGTTGGTGATTGATTAGTATTTGACGATGACTTTCCAATGGTCCAGATGGCGCTGGGCCGTAGTATTATTATTACCGTCACCGTTTCAATTGTCTTTTTCTTTAATCTTTGTTATCAGTTAGTCTTGCATGGCTCATCGTTTACACATATTGTAGACATATGGATTCTATTGTGATTTACGTTTGGTGAATCAGTCGTATTTGAATTCGACACTGTACTCTGGCATGGTTGATCGTTTATACATATTGTAGAGCTATTCTCTGACTCAGTTTCAGCTCGCGTTGTTGTTGGTGCTGCGAATGTTGTTACTCCTCCTACTACTAATGTTGCCGCTATTAAGACAGCAACTATAGCTAAAGTTCTTGTATTGTTCATATTCGTCGTCATCCATACAATGTCATCTGTATATTTGACTTCAAGAAATTAATTCCGACTTATATAATATGATTTAATGCTGACTTATTTTGTATAACTAATCAGGATATTAATTGAGTTATAATTATTTACATAACTATTATTAGTCTATTGTGGCAATCTCTTACTACTATATAATTGAACATAAAGAATGTAATTTCAGTATCTCTTGTCCTTGTCATTAGGATAAAAAGTAACGCTTGAGCCTGTGCACAATCTTATTATGGCATAAGATTAGGTTATAGAGAGACTTATTTTAATGAGAACGTCTAATTAGATATATTAGTTTTAAAATGCATTTAACATTAAGAATACAAATAATTTCATACCATCCCGAATGCAACGTCAACTACAGGTGGAGTAGGAGGCGGCGCCAATTCAAGCTATTTTAGGCAATAATACAGGAGCTGCTACTCATATCTTAGTATGACAAGCCATCCTTGACTTCCTGCGCGCCATCTTCCTGGCACCTAATTTGGGAAAAGGATTTAATCTAAATGTATTCGTAATTCAATCAAATGATAGATTCAGTATAATACTATTGTTATTTTTTTCTCAATACAAATAAATAAAGTCCCTGTAATACGGACAGGAAATTTAATTGAAAATACTAATAGTATTTTTGGTTTTGTTTGTTATTTTGATGTTATCTTTATCAATAAACGATTTATTAATGATACATCTATCAGATATCACATACGCTAGTGCACAGCTGTCAAATCAAAGACCTCAGATTCCAACTAATGCAAATAATATTATCAATTCAATTCAATTAGGAGGTAGTAATGCACAGGTTGGTTCGCTTGGGCTTTACAATTGGTCTATTAAAGGGTTAAGGGAACACCAATCAGCCAGAGGTTGAAAGTATTTTTAACCTGACAGTTAGATAATAATCACATAATATATGTTATCTAAGGACGAGATAAAATCAAATATTGAAGATTTAGGTAATGGGTGGGAATTAAAGGATGGAAAGATTGTAAAATCATTTCAATTCACTAGCTTTATGAATGCTATTAAGTTTGTAAACGAGATTGCAAAAGTAGCTGAGAGACTTGATCATCACCCAATTATTACAATTAACTGGAAGACTGTTAAACTTTCTTTAAAGTCATTTGATGTTGACGCTATAACAAAACGGGATATTATTCTAGCCAAGGAAATAGAAAAAGTAGCTGAAAGTAAGTAAGAAACACAAAATACATATCCTGTGATTTTATTTTGTCGTTATTAATTACCATTGACATATGAATAAATCATTAGATGAAAAATAATAATCGGCTAAAAGCTACATCCTTTCAGTATCGACTACAAAATCTAAAGTATTATCATTTATATCAAAATCTACTTTTTTCAATTCAAACTCTTTAAACAAAAATCTATATTGTTCTGCCATATATAGAGACCAATTTCTACCCATGTCATGCTGTATAACGTATGAATGTCTAGTATAGCCGACCTCATGTCTATACGGATGGCCCGATATTTTAATCCAAGTTTCAATTACATCTAAAGCTGATTCTATGTTATATTCATTTCTTAAAAGCAGTACAAAGTCCTTGGTTTCTTTCTTTGCTATATATTCTGTCTTTATGCTGCTCTACCAGCGTTATTTGAGCCATTAGTTGCAACGTAATATTTTTAGTGTTTATTGTACAGAATTCTTCAATAGCTATTCTTTTATCTAAATCTATAAAAATAAAATACATTTCTTTTTTGTTTTCTTTATGCCAAACCTTTCCTGGAATGATAGCCATCCCATTTGAAAATGTGTTGTCTGCTTTCCATTGATTGTGTTGGGATGTATTTATTGGTTTATCTTGATCTTCTAACCATGCAACTAATGGTTTTTTATTTTTTGTATCTGCTGGTATTACATTTACACCAATTTGATAGCGCCAAAAGTCGGCGTAATCGTTAAAACTCTTAAGATGAAATGTATTTGCTTGATCCGTCATTATCAGTATCACTTTTTCTTTCCTTTCGCACAAATTCATAGTCTGTAAACTTTGGGATACAATTATTACAAACAAGTAATTTTAATAGACCTAATTTACCAACAGGTATCCTTATCTCAGTCGCAGCTTTTGCAAAGCACTCAACAGCTTCACAAATACTGTTATTAAGTTGTAAATCTATTATTTCATCGTCCATATGTGAATCTTATCTCCTATGGACTGTCAGATTCGCTTGATTGCAGGCTTCCAAATCCACGGTCAAGCCAATTTTTATTATTTTTTACTTTCATGTCAACCAACTGTCGTATCAAATCGTCGTATGTGTCGCCTTTTTTACCGAGTGTTTTTAATAAATCTCGGGTATTACGCGTAATAGATATGGTGCTCGTTAATACCATGAGATAATATATAATTAATACTTGTACATGGATATTGATATGGAACTAATCTAATATGTCCGATGACGAATTATTAGGGATGGAGATTTTTGATGAGGAAAAATCTCGCGAGGTAGTCATAGATTTCGTACAAACCAATCCGGACTGTATCGCAGAAGATATTTTAAGAGGACAAAAGCAAGTCGGGCGAAAAAAATTATTCAGAATCTTACCAGAACTAAAGAAAGAAAAAATCATCATTGAAGGAAAAAAATCAAAACTAAATGCCAGAAACATAAAACTTTTTGTCAACGGAGCTAATCCCGTGACTGTAGTACTAAATGAACTGAAAAAATTTGAAAAAATCTACTCCTCAATTTTGGAGAAAACAGCAGATGCATGTAATAATGGACGGTATTTAGGCGATTTGGAACAAACCTCAAAGCATTCTCCTGAAGTTGATTTCTTATTTACAAAACTGTCTGGCATGGCTCTGATGTGGCAGCCACTTCATATTTTTGTAGAATTCTTGAAGACGTACATAACTCGATTAATAACAATATGGTCAAAAGTAATTCAAGACAAACATGTCATAGACGAATTAAACTCCATGATCTTTACAAGGTTTGCTCGTATGCAAGCTCGTATGTATAAAATAATGACTTCTAAAATATCAGAAGAAATGAGTTCTGTTAGTATTAAAACTTATACACATATGCAAACAAATATGACAGAGCAACTGAAAAAACATGTCCATAATTTGGAAAAATATGGTATGGAAAAAGAAGCTAAAGAATTATTAGATTTCGTCGAAGGTATTGTTCTAAGCGATAATATTAAATCATATTTCCGTGACAAAAATAAGCCATACCGATGGGATTTAAAATATAAGGCTGAAGACATAAAAACATTAGCAGAAGATATGTATCGGCATCGTGATGACATTGATGTTGCCTATTATGACAGTAGGTGATCAATGGAAGGATCACATATCTATCTTTGTGTTCTAATCAACACTCTTCTTTGCCAAAACTTGTGGTTTTATCTGTGCCAAGACAGGATTTTGCTGTATCAATGATATAATATGATTCATCTGTTCACGCATAGCTTTCATCTCTTGTTCATGTTTTTGTTGAATATCATGAGTCTCATTTTGTTTATCTACTTGCAATCTTTCTAGCTGGTTCTTTATAGCATCTTGTTCTATTATTGTATTAGCCAGATGGGACTCTAGCTGTTCAATCCTAGGAACGTCTTTTAATTTACCCTCATATTCAACTATTTTCTTTTTTAGCCTGTATTCTTCATTGATGGTTATAGCGTCTACAGCCTTCATATATTCAACAACTAATTTTTGTGTTGATATGTCATTGTCTTTATCATAATACACGTCATCTAGTTTGACACTATGTCCCATTAGTAATTCTTTAAATGAGTATGATACATCAGAGTTCATCAATGCAGTATTGAAAAACTTTCTTAGGCTATGGTCTGGTTGTAATTGTTCGTATGGTAAGCCAGCTTTTGTTAGTAGAAATTTCATTTGTTTATTTATCGTTATTTCTGAAAGCGGCCTTGCTCTATTGGTAGCCTTTGAGAAGAGTGCGAATTTATCACGTATGATATATGATTCCTCCGTTATTTTCTCATGCTGCCTTTTCCTGAACTCAAAATACTCGTCTAATGTGGCCATACATTCAGGTGTTAATAGAGCATTGTATCTAGAATTTTTAGACTGCGGATAGATACTTAAAATGCCAATATTATTCTCTTGCAATTTCTTTAGATGCTTTATCCTTAATTCCTTGATAGCTCCTACTCTTATTCCAGTAGATGACATGAGCAAAATAAGACAGCGATCTCTGAGATCAGATTCTACAAGAGTTTTGCAATCTCCTCTCGAGTATATGCTCTTAAATTATTAGTAACTTGTTCAGGACAATATTTTATAATCTTTTTCCAGTTTAGCATTATTTCATTAAAGTCAAGGAAAGATTGTATGCCAGATAAATAATTTTTAATGGAGTTTACAGATATTTCACCGCGCTTTGCTTTACCAACAGATTGTTTTGCATTCTTTTTAAGGTGTATAATGTAGTTAAGAACCATAGTCTTTATTTGGTCTATTTTTAATTGAATTAAAGAATCAGGGTCAATACTGTGATATTTGCAAAATAATGAAAGGTGAATCCTATATAGTTTCTTTGTAGCCTGGGAATTATATCCCTCTAGCCATATTTTGCAGGAGTTATAACTTTCTAATTCTAGTATGGCGAAACCATAGTTTGTCTTTGGGGCGGCGGCAATGGTAGTAGTGGTGGTGATAGGGGTAGTACTCATAATAGCAGTCATCCTATATTTAGGAGTCCCCATCTATTAACCATACTAAAAGGTTTAGTTTATTATGTCAAACTATATTTGCATCTATTACAAAAATGTATAAAGATAAGACTGAATACAAAAACTATGGACTTTTGCATTATCTTTCAAGCGTAGAAATTGAACGCCACTTTAAAAGAAGCATGGTGAAGTTGAACATTTGAACCTATTAATTGAACATAAATTAGAAAAAGAAAAAGACAACAGGATTGACTGGCATATAAGTAAAGTCCAGGAGCTAAACAGCCAGGGACATAGCCAGAGATAAATAGCACAGATATTACAGGTACCTAAGTGGCACCGTTAACAGAGACTTGTCGTACCCTAGAGAGGCTTTGGTGTCTTGTGTAATCCAATGCAGTTCGGTTAAAATTACGCCTTAGCATACTATCGTTCGAAAAGTTAAATTTATTCTCGGTCGGGTTATTTTTTTAGACTTGGGTAAGCTATGTAGCCAATTCGTTTGTGTAGCATCTTTCATAATAAGCAAACTGCCATGTTCAAGTACAAGTGATATCATTTGTTTAGTTTGCTTATGCTTAAATGAAAATCTTCGTTCTGCTCCAAAACTCAATGAAGCAATGGTAGTATTTTTTCCCAATGATTTTTCATCATCACTATGCCATGCCAAGCCTTCATTTCCATTGTGATATAAGTTCAACAAACAGGAATTGAATTTTGAACCTGCAAGCTCTTCTACTATTTGCTTAAATCTGAAAGCTCTTTAGTCCATGCTAATGCTTGCTTTGTTGTATTTGAATAGGTATACAAGTAGTCAGAATCACCATACCATGCAACTTTTCTTTTGGTAATGATATGCTTACCAAAAATGACGGCTTCATCGTTTTCCCATAATAGATCTCTTGCGTAATTAGGAGCTATAGTCTAACACCCTACTTGTTTTAGCCGTCTTCTTAGATTGAAATGCTGTCAGACTGTATAACTCTGAAGTTCAGGAGACCGGATATTATATCAGATACGTTATTGTACTTCCTTAATCTGTTTCTAAATTTAGTACCCATTATTCCAAACTTTTTGATCTTACATATGGTATGTTCTACTATGATCCTTAGCCTAGAATGATTCTTGTTGTAAGTTCTTTCATCACATGAAAGCAATGTACCCTTTTTCTTTTTGATACCAAGTACAGACTTTACAGTGGGAAAGTCCTTTTCAATGCCAAGATAACCAAGATCAACTATGTTTTCAACTTGTGATGGAGTTATAGAATGATTGTGTTTGTAAATGTCATAATCATGTTTTCTTCCACTTCTGTGACCTGTCTTATGCAGTATCAATCCTTCACTGTTTACCATCAATTGTGTCTTGACAGTATGTTTCTTCTTTCTACCTGAATAGTAACTCTTCCTTCTTCTTTTGTTCTTAGGTCTTGGAATTTCTTGTTCTGTAGAGTCTATGAAAGCCTTGAATCCAGGAAAGTACTCTTCTACTTCATCTATAGTTCTTAATCTCCTAGTACGTTTGTATATCTTCTTTGGCAATGGAATACACTCCTTGATAAGTGGTTCCATCATTGATATATCTCTACAAACATTGCTTTGATCAAGGTCAAACAGAAATCCTGATAATGTATATGTAATGTATAATCTGTAGTATACTAGAAGCATAACGAATCTTTCTTTAACTTTAAGCCTAAATGGTCTACCAGCACCTATATCCCGTATTCTCATCCTTGATAGAAGACGTCTTCTTTCGTGCTCTTCGTAGTTATGTTCAATTTCGTTACAAATGGATTCAAATTCAGATACAGTTACTCCGGTAAATGACCTGAATATCAAAGGTTTCTTACATAATTTGCTATAGGACATCAAAGAGCTTGTCAGATAGATATCCTATGTGAAGAGGAATATAGCTTAAGCTTCTAATTACACAAGAGATCT
>CAWGVG010000048.1:0-88946 GCA_963825865.1 uncultured Nitrososphaeraceae archaeon
AAACGAAGATGTAGGCAGAGAGAGAAATATCAAACGATGATGCTTCTCTTCCTACAGTAACAATTCAACTTCCTTTATATAATGAAAAATATGTAGTTGTTCGTCTGATCGATGCAGTATGTAAAATAGACTATCCAAAGGAAAAGTTGGAAATCCAGGTACTGGATGATTCTGACGATGATACCATTGAACTGATTAAATCAATAGTTAATGACTATCAAGCTGGGAGGTTTTGATATAATTTATCTTCATAGGACTGTTAAATCTGGATATAAAGACTGGTGCATTAAAGGCCGGTATGAAATCTGCAAAAGGTGAATTTATTGCAATCTTTGATGCAGACTTCATTCCTCCGCCTTGGATCTTGAAAAAGACAATAGGTAACTTTACCGATCCCAAAGTCAGGATTGATCCAGTGTAGGTGGGGCCATATAAACGAAAATTATTCTTCTCTTACTGAAGCACAGGCAGTTTCTCTTGACTTGCATTTCTTAATTGAGCAAAAAGCAAAAAGCTTAACACATTTATTCATGAACTTTAACGGAACTGCTGGTATTTGGGAGACTTCATCTATTAATGATGCCGGTGGTGGCAGCCGGATTAGTTAGTTGAAGATGTCCAATCTGAGTTACAGAGCTCAAATGAAAGGTTGGAAGGGTTTCTTTCTTGAAGATATTGTGGTAGAAGCAAGACCCAAGTCCAGATGAATGCTCCAAAGCATAGAGAACAGTTTAGATGGGCAAAGGGTTCAATGCAAGTTGCTCTGAAATTATTAATTGATGTTGCGGTGCAGAAAAAAATACCAATAGACACCAAGATTCAGGCTTTTATCCAACTGACAAGGCATATCGTACATCCATTATTCCTAACCCAATTTCTGATATTTCCTATGTTGCTAGCATTGCATTATAAATTATATACAGGTCCCTGGGCTCCGATTCTTGGTATTCTGATTTATATTTTTACGGGACCGGCTACTTATCTTTACGTGATCAGGAAAATCTGGGGAGAAAAATGGAAGGTAAAAGTACAAGACAATATTTGTTTTTGATATTTTTTGCAACAGGGGTATCAGTCAATAATACAATAGCAGTTTTTGATGCATTATTAAGTGGTAAGAATGAATTCTTACGAACTCCTAAATTTGGTATAGTCAAAAAAGGCGAAGACTGGAAAAATAAAGCCTATGTCCTTCCATTCACTAAAACCACATTACTAGAAATATTTTTTGGGCTTTATGGTTGCATCGCAATATTCATTTCTATATTTTCAGATAGTTCAATTTTCGTTCCTCTAATAGCAATTCAAACAATTGGTTTCTTTTATATTGCTTATTTGAGCATAGTACATACCTACATTACAAGAAAATCAAATATACATCAAAAAGACAATTTACTACCCCAAAAGGTTATTTACCCATCTCTTCATGATACGACTAAAGTTGGTAATACAGGACATCAGATCAGAAAGACCGATACACTAAATACTACCGCATTTGCAAAGACTAGGGCAAGAACGGTCTCTTTCAATAACGTTGATGGAAATAAGATGACAAGTGACATGTTATAGACTAATATTAGTAGGAATTTTGGGATTTTTAGCTTTTGGAGCTGGTATGGCTTATTTTGGATATCAAAGTACGATTTATCCAATGGAGAGGGCAATGGGATATTTATCAAGAGCTCAAATTGCTCAAACACCTGAAATGGTGGCAGATTATATCATACCAGTAAAGCTATTGCTTCCAGAGCAAGGAAATCCAGTCTGGTCATTCTCAACTCCAAGTACAGATTTTCGATTAATCCAAAACGACCTTGACGCTATGCTTTCTCGTGCTAACTCTATTTCATCGCTGGAACCCCACACTGCTGCGTATAATACGGGATTAGAAGACATTCATGGATCAATCAAAACACTTGAAACCAATCTTGAAGAAGCTACGCCTTATCTATATGTCAGTTTCACAAATGTACTCCTCAGTGTAATATGGATAGCCGTAATTATGTTTATATTCACTCTTATGAAGAAGGGCAGGGCAAAATTCAAAGAATATGAAACTACTTAGCAAATACGCCTTCTACTTACTTCCAAACTAAATATACACACATATCTGTGGCTTGTTCTTTTATTATTATTAATATTATTCCTACAGTAAAAAAGAAAGGAGATGGTTTGTTGAATTTTTCCTTCAAAAAATGCTATGATATCAAAAATTGTCTGTTCACCATATTTTATTTTTTAATATTATCTGACATTTATTAATGATGTGATAAAAATATTACAAACTCTTATTTATAAAAAGATCAGCCATCCATTCATGTAAATTATAGAAGTGGTCAGTTACCCTAGTACTTTCATCATCATATTTCAGAAAGAGCAATCATCATCCCCTTACCATTTTCGATTATACTCTAAATAACCTTTTTCTTTCAAAGTTTAATTATCTTCACCAATGATGTAGTAATACGTTACTTCCAAATTTAAATAAGAATTTTAAACCTTTACCTTATGTCAGCAGAGGAAAAGCTTATACAAAGGATCATCTCCGCTGGTTCGATTGGAGTTAAAAAGACCGAACTACGCAAAGAATTTGCAGAGACAGAAACTGACACAATTCTAGAACATATGGTTACCAATGGTGATGTATTTATTGATAAAAAAGGGGCAGCATACTACTGCTGGTATAAGGATCATTACTTTCAAAGTTTGTTAAATTCGGATCCAAAGTTTCGACTAACATATGAAGCAATAAAAACGCTTGAACAATCTGTTAATAAAACTTCTGACGGATTGGCCAAGACTGTTGAAATGCTTGTTGATAATATCTCAAATTTGTCAAAGTCGACCATAGAAAAAAACGGACATAGCTCTTCACAAATAATCTTGAGTGGACCATTAACGATACAGTTAGACCAATTCAAAAATGAGTTTGATATTGCTGTTGCTAACTATTCAAGCTCTATAGGTTGGGTTGAACTAGCAAAAATCCGAAACGAATTGTATACTAAGTATAATTTATCCAATGAAGAATTTTATAGTCTAGTTGAGCAACTGACAAATAAGTACCAAGATAAATATGAATTATCGACTGGTGGAACCGAGGGATTAACAGTAAGGGGTCTACTTCACGGCTTGGTGAGGTGTATATAGTGTGTATCCATACAAGCTAGCACAAAATCCATATCCTTCTAGTCCCACACCAACAACGATTGATGCCAGAATTCTGGGCGGCAAAAAGCATAAGGAAGCAAAGACCGCTGTGCTATCTTGTATAGGAGACTTATTGTCCAAAATAACTGAAAAGCCTACCGATAAGGATTTTCGTTTAATAACACTAATCCAAGATGTCGGTTCGGGTAAGACTCATTTATCCTTGCACATTCGAGATTTGCAAGAACTTTGTGATAATACTGTAATTTCATACGTTGACCTTTCTCAAATATCGCCACGAGATATGCACAGTCTGTACAGGTCCATGTTAGGGGGTTTCACTGATGACTATGTCAGGAACCTTAAAGAATCTGTTGTTTATTTTCTGAGGGACAAAGCTGAGCGGAATATTATAGACGCAAAGAAAATTTTCAATTATGGATTTGTGGATTTAATCACAAGAAAAAGCCTAGCGTACAAGGCAGAACAGATCCTACAAAATAAAATTGTTCCTAATTATTTTGCTATTCACAATGTTTTAAAAGAAGACTTCTCTCTAACTGAAATATCTATTCTCAAATTATTAATTGAAGGCAAATTCAGAGCAGGCGCCTATAGTGTATCAACACTTGAAGATATAATCGCCAGTATATCTGCAATAGCCAGTTTGAATTTGAAATTTTTAAAAAAATTGACAATTTTTCAGATAGATGAATTTGATTCTGATAAAGAGTCATTAGATTTTGTTAAGGCAGTGATTAATGCACACCTGCCTTCGACAGTACTCTATGTTGATTCTGACACCATCTTCATATGAAGAAATACGGAATAAAAATAGTGCAGTATTTGATAGGTTAGAGAAAGCAAATTATAAAATTGACCTTGCAGGTTCAAATACTCTGGAAGAGATACTTGATATCAGTTTTGAATATCTAAGATATTATGATTGTGGAAAGAACTTTACAACAGATGATGAAAAAGATCTTACAGCCAAGATCAAAGTAATTTACGATGAATTTCCTGATTTCAGAAATATAAGATCGATGATAAACATCCTGTATCATGCTACTGAAAATGCTGGAAAAAGAAATGCTGTAATAATTGATGAAGAGGCCATAGACGATACCATAAAAGTTGTCTATCCCGGGGTTGAGAATAAAGGCTAGCATCATGGGTGTGCCACTACCAGATTTCTTCAAAATTCGACGGAATTCAGATGATGTCCAAATGTTGGAATCTGACGTTCGCGATGCAGTAAGAAATCTTGTAAATTATGCTTATGAAATAGGTACAGTAGCAAAACCTGAAGCTGCCAATGGAAAAGGTAACGGAATTGACCTTATTTACGATGATCCAAATGGAACCAAAGTTGCAGTTGCTGTAGTGATAAACAAGGATTATGTAAAGAGCTTCAAACAAATATCCAATGCAGTAAAATCTGCAGATTATGCAGATAAATTGGTAGTACTAACTAATACAAATGCTTATGGCGAATCAAACGGAACAAGCATAGTTAACATCGATCGGTATAAGATGATTGATTTAATTTATTTCAGTAGTAAATACAGAAATAAGGAGATGATGCTTGATGATTCACAACGTGCCTTGATGTTGGCAAAGTCAATAAAGCTCTGTTAAATATTTGCTGGATATAGAAAATTTACCTCTTTATAAGATACGCAGCAGATTCTTCTATTGCTCAGCGGGATTTAATAAAAGAAGAAAGACCATATTGCTGAAATAATAAAGAAAATCAATAATAATATTATTTTACTTATACTAACGTGTCTCTGTCGTGACAAAAAATAGATATTTTAATACAATTGATGACTTTCTAAAAAACTTGCACAAAGAGGGAGTTGCATTAATAGATTTTAATGAGAATAAGATTCCATGTGTCTACGTTAATCCAAGAAGGTACAATGAGATTATGAATGGCATTTATGGTAAAAAACTAGCGGTTGATACCCTACTGAACATATTTCATGATGGACGCGATGTTTTTGTTGATATACAACTGAAATTTCCGAACACAGCGCTAGATGAAAACTATCTTTTACATGCTAACGATATATTGGAATTCTTTGAGGCATTAGCTCATACAGGGTTAATTGCACTTGCTCCTGATCCCTCTGTTACTCCAAATGACTCAAATGTCTTTATGATTCAGCTCCCTAAAAAAGAGCCCGCAGAAAATGCACTTCAAATAATTAAAGCACATGCAAAGAACAAAAAAGGATATCTTGACAATTAATAATTGTTAGATCAACAGAATACACTTAGAGAAACAAAATACCTACATATGTATATGTGTATATGTAACGGTTTAGCGAGAATGGAAGAAGAAGAAGAAGAAGAAAAAATAGAATCATCAAATAACAACAGGAAAATTACTACTGCAGCTGACGTAACGTCAGAAAAAGAAAAAGGTATGAATAACCTTGTTACTCTAGAAAAGAAAAATAACAATAATGACATTACTGACAATAACGCAATACCATTAGAAATTGACATCCATTTTCAAATGTACGGCAAACATGCCTGGGAAGTTGAGTACGGAGAAGAAAGATGCCCGATATGTAATAGAAGAATAGACGAATATGGGTTCTGTGCTTGTGGCAGTCAAGTCGACTAGTGTGTTTGTTAGATGTTACAATATATCCATTTGCTTGCCTTTTTTTTGAGATAAAAAGAAAGGAAACTCATAAAGATCGAATAATGTGAAGATTGAGTTAACATTCTATCTTTATTTAAAAACGCCTCTAATTAAAATTATATGACTAAGTTCGACAATGGCATACATGGCATTGCTATTGGTGAATTGTGGTTTAGTGCTATTTGGTTCACCTCTATTTGTTTATCAAGCATTACTTAATCTCGGCTTTGCATTTTGAACGGTGATGACTTTTTTTCAGAAAATTTAGATTCTTCAAGGATCAATTCTGTCATATTTGTATCGCATTTTAATGAATGCGACGGCCGGGATTTGAACCCGGGTTACCAGATTGGCAATCTGATGTCCTAGACCAAACTGGACGACCGTCGCACTAACGTTCAATCAAGATTAATTGGGTATTTTAAGGGTTTTATTTTGTCGTTAATTAATCATTCGAAAATAACTTAACTGAAGAGTGATTCTATATATTTGTATGAGTTATAAGACAAAACATGTATGGATGGGTGTTTCATAGGAGAAAACAAATTATTAATATTGAGTTAATTGTGTTAATAAAGTAGTGGGATATATTATGCAAATTTATTTATTCACATTTATAGAGAAACTTCGATCCTACTAAAAACTGCTACAATAATGTATATATATATATATATATATAATAACCATAGCATCATAACGTTGCAGAAGCGTCGTGTATTATCATTTAGTGCTTCTCCATATTGAGCTGAAATTACTCTTAAATACTTATTTTACTCTCATGGAAAAGAGGAGAGATGTATGAATTCAACAAATTTATCGATACTAAAGGTATTATCATCCATAACAGTTGTTGTTGTTATTGCCGGTACAGCAGTAGGGGTTGGAATTTCTAATAAGGCATCTCAAGCACAGCAACTACCACAACCAGTTTTACCTCCAGGTGCAGAAGTAAAACCCCCAACCAAAAGTAGCATTGCCAGCAGAGCAGACAACACAATTTAAGTAAGTACCAGATGAAATGTACTGCGACGAGCGAATGCTAATACTCCTGATGTAAACAAATTACAAAGCTGCGATCAGAAAATGTTATTCATACAAGGTCAGTGTGACAAACATCTAATGGGCCAGTCGATCTGTTATGAAAAGAGGTTGCAGGACTACATACACAAACAGGGCTTAATATATTCACCTAAACCACAAACAATGCCAAAATAAAATATAGGTGAATTACAAAGGAAAAAGGCAGTAGTAGAATAAATTGGCCATCGTATCTATTGAAATTGGTTTATCGGCAAAATAGCTTAAAATCATTTTAGGAAATAACCTTTTAACCCATCATGATATGCCTCAAATGCGATCATAAAACACACTTTAACTTTGTTATTCAAATTTTCTATTTTTCTTGTATAACTTAACAATTCATGGTTGACATTCTCATATCAATGAGTAGCAGATCACAATGGTTAATCTTGAATTTTGATAATGTTTTTATAGAATTATTATATCCTTCTACTTCAAATACCTGTTGCTCTAAACCCATTCTTAAAGCTAAAGTGGTATCAGGTTCATCATGTACAACTAATATTTTCTTCCTCTCTGTTATTAGTGGCTTGATATTGTTGGTAGTTTTTGAAGTTGCTGCTGATGGATATTTTTTATAATAATAAGATAAGGGTAGAATACCCTCGACTTTCTGTCACAAAATTTCCATCAACTTCTTCAACTACTATTGTAACTGAGATGAGATCGTACTTGCGACAGTTTTTCGCATCGATGATAATATAATCATTTAGGATATCTACGCTTTTCAGACTTTCTGGACTAACCAGGAAATTCACGGGGGAGCTGGAATTAATTAGCAACAATTGATTTTTGTAATAATTGCCTATGCGCGCAAGTCTTCCCTCTCTTGGGATTGCTCTTACATTCATTTTGACTTCGTCAATAGGATGTATAGTATAACGCGTCATATTATTCACAAAAATTTCAAATTTGAATGGATATCCTGCTGTATTTTCTGCCATTTTATTAACTCCGTCATTCATGACAATGTCTATCTTCTTGATAGTATTAGCATATTTGAAAATCCAATCATTAGAAGTGTTTATAACATTATTTATAATCGCTTTTCTCGACATATTTTCTTCTTCACTTAGTTGATATCTATCCACCCAATCTTTGTAGTCTTTACTAATATCCATTATGAATTCTGTGCATGTATTCTGATAGTCCTCAATGCTTGTTGCTCGATCTGAACCTGTGTCAGCAGCGAACATCACCAAAGTAACACCTCACCATCACATAAAAAAATATAGATTGACATAGACATTATAAATGGTTAATATATATATTATAACTGATGGCAAAAGAATGATATTATTATTATTTTCGACTCTAATAGATGAACTGAGAGCAAATATCCATACTAACAGAAATGCTCTGCATATGATTTTAAAAAAGAATCCTAATATGGCTTATCAAAAGGTAAATGAAGTTGCCGCTTTTACGGGATCACGATATAAACTAAACTTGCAATTGCATTTTCCTAATTCAAAAAAGATTGCTGACATTGATTCATATGGAACAGAAAATATTGGAATAGTAATAGATAAATTTCGTAAGGTTTTTCCTATTCCTAGAGAAGAAATAAAACGAAAAGCAACTGAATTGATGGGCAATAACATTCAAGTTCAGGATGCGTATATGTATGAAGGGAAGGAAGGTGTTAAGGTAATTTTGGAAAATGGAAATGGTAGGATTGAAATCCTTCCGGGGTCTATCCATTTATGGTGCAAAGTACAAGATGAAAAGATAGAAAGTTATGGTGATTGGTTGATGCAAAATGTATATTTATGATCAGTAAACCCAAATTATATCTTGTATGATAGCCATAATCTAAACCCTGCCTTCTCTCTTTTAGCATATTAGAGAGTCCTATAAATGTAATATCTAGTATCTTGGCATTTCACCTTGTTGTTATGATTATTGTTTTTCCATAATCTCCGCCTGGTCCATGCCACCATCATTTTCTCTTTCTCCTATTACTCCTAGGAATTCCATAAACTGACCTAAGAAACTGAGGATAACAATGGAGAAAAGAAAATCCAAGAGCTAGAACAAGAAATTGAAGGTCCTCGTTGTTATGATATGATGGGTGTTATCCTCGGATTTTAATGGGGCTCCGCTACTTTTGTCAAGAATGTAATTTGTCACTTTTGATAAATTAAAAAGAGTGATAATTTAATTATGAGTCATAAACAACGACAACAAAAAATAAAATGAATGCTAATAATAGTAGTAGCAGTAATAATTCCAAACCTAAAATTCTAGAGCAAGGTGGTATCTATTTCTTTTATAGGCCCAAGAAAAATGCTGAGGAGGTAAAAAGGTATTGAGGATGTTAGACGCTTTTTTATGGTTACTGCTCCTGAAAAATCAGAAAATAAAGAGGGACAAAAATCAGTTTTATAGGCTATTTGGTGGTAAAATATCACTTCCCGAGATTAGGAAGAGCGAAGCTAGAGCGTCTGAGCGCTATTGGTCTAGAGCAAGGTGGTATTTTTAATGATCCTAATGAGCTCACAAAAAAGCTCTTGTCAAATGAATTTAGAAAAGGTGATGCAGCTAGACCTGTAGGGGAGGGAAAATATGCTATAGTAAAATATCATCAACAAGCAGAATGGCGTGAATGAATGGATACGTTAAATGCACATAGTTGTGCAGATAACTGGCGCTGGACATGCAGCAATGTTACACTGTTCTGATAAATTCAATAAAATAATACAACATTCTTACAACAACAACCCTGGCCGATGAAAATGAAGTTTCGCTCGTTTCTTTGAAAAAGTAAGGGGAAGAGGTAGGATCTACGCAGGAAATATGTTATACCTTGTATCTTTTTCTGACCCAGGCCGTTGAATTTTAAGCAAGCAAGTTATGCCTTTCGCTTAGGATTGTGTCTATCTGTTCTGACACCCTTTTACTTACTAACCAGAATTTTTCTTGACTGATGTTAGGCCTGATACTTTTACATGCGCCTTAGTTATACATCATCATTTAAACTGGCTCGCGCTACGTAACGTAGAGTTTTCTTGAGAAAATAATCGATGGAATTATAAGTAGTAGAGTTGCTAATCCATAATACAAGCCGATACTGCCGCTTATAAACACAGAATCTAGAACTATGATTGAAATTACCATATTTTTAATGGCCTTTTGAATTACTAATGAGGAATTGCGAGACTTTGTTTTTCTGAAAGTAATGATTATAATACCTGCAAATAATATCAGATTTGCAAAAAACTCCATTTTAAAAATTCCGAGAAAACCTGCAAACGATATTGATGCTATGACAGTAAAAACAATAAAAAAAGAACCAACAATGGTGCGCCTTGTCTGCATGCCGTCTATTTCTTTTCTGCTAAGCAGGCTTATTGCCAACACATATAAAAATATTGATAAGCTGACAAATATCATTCTTACAAAGAAATTGTTGTTTGCCAGCAATACAAAAAGCGCAGGACTCGCTCCTAAAATCACGTTCAGAAATCTTGCAGCGCCCATTGTGATTGGACCTATGACAGTATTTTTTAATCGGAAGTCGTAAGAGATTACAGTAGCAGACAGAATAGTCGAGATCACAAAACTACTCCAACTGACTGCAAAAGCAAGTATGTTGGCGGATACCAATGATACGATAGCAATTACAAATGCTTTTTGTTTTGTAATTGTTCCCGCCGGTAGAGGTCTATAAGGTCGCTCTTTTAGATCTATCTCGATATCAAAATAATCGTTAAAGACTGTTCCAGCAATATATATTAAGACCGAAGATAATATTAGAATGAATAATTGTTGACTATGTGCGTAAGCAGGCGAAGTTATAGCGAAATATCCTGTCAAAATATTTGACGGGGCAGTAAATGTATTTGGTAATCTTATTAAAAGTAAATATTGTCTAAACACAAAGCTGTCACCACCACATTATTAATATCA
This sequence comes from uncultured Nitrososphaeraceae archaeon, assembly GCA_963825865.1. Classification (GTDB taxonomy): domain Archaea; phylum Thermoproteota; class Nitrososphaeria; order Nitrososphaerales; family Nitrososphaeraceae; genus CAWGVG01. The sequence continues at coordinate 10,799 of CAWGVG010000048.1, forward strand.
ATACAATTTAATTAATAATACGATAAGATGTATAAACACAATTACATCGGACATCCAACGTCACAATTACACGCATCCAAGTAGTATGCATGTATCTTCCAATTTGGTTTTGCCTTTGCTTGTTGTAGTTTCATAATGCTTTATCTTTGAATGAGTAGTTGTTGTCGTTTATTTATATTCACGATGCCAGTGACGTGGTCCATAGCCATACTAGTGTCTTAATGGCATACATATGCTGCGAAAATAAGAGACAGAGATATTGGCGGTGAAGGTATTGCAGCTAAGACTCTCGTCATGACAGTTCAGTTGCTATAGTGATCTTCCTTTGTATTTCAAGGTCTTCGTCTTTCGGTGTCGTTGCTAATATTGATTCTACTGACTTGTTTGAAGGTCTAGCCATATATGCATCTTGGTGTATAAAGGTCATAAGACAGGATTATTGTGTTGTAAACCTGGACACAGTAATAGCTATTGTATTGATTTAACGTTGTTACGATTTGTAGCAGTACCTGCTGATTAGTATCTTTATTAGGTACCATACGGTATAAATCGCATTCCTCATCGGTTTCAGTTATTTGTCATAAGTCATATCCGCACAATCGATAACCAATTGTTTTAATATATAGATTAATTAATCCCTTCTTTCATTGAAGTTTATTACAGTATCCTCTCTTCTCTGCACCATAGGATTTTATTCTCTATGCATATAAGAATTGGTGGTATAAGTTCTCAATATCATTAGTAGATCTCTTGCGTAATTAGGAGCTATAGTCTAACACCCTACTTGTTTTAGCCGTCTTCTTAGATTGAAATGCTGTCAGACTGTATAACTCTGAAGTTCAGGAGACCGGATATTATATCAGATACGTTATTGTACTTCCTTAATCTGTTTCTAAATTTAGTACCCATTATTCCAAACTTTTTGATTCTTACATATGGTATGTTCTACTATGATCCTTAGCCTAGAATGATTCTTGTTGTAAGTTCTTTCATCACATGAAAGCAATGTACCCTTTTTCTTTTTGATACGAAGTACAGACTTTACAGTGGGAAAGTCCTTTTCAATGCCAAGATAACCAAGATCAACTATGTTTTCAACTTGTGATGGAGTTATAGAATGATTGTGTTTGTAAATGTCATAATCATGTTTTCTTCCACTTCTGTGACCTGTCTTATGCAGTATCAATCCTTCACTGTTTACCATCAATTGTGTCTTGACAGTATGTTTCTTCTTTCTACCTGAATAGTAACTCTTCCTTCTTCTTTTGTTCTTAGGTCTTGGAATTTCTTGTTCTGTAGAGTCTATGAAAGCCTTGAATCCAGGAAAGTACTCTTCTACTTCATCTATAGTTCTTAATCTCCTAGTACGTTTGTATATCTTCTTTGGCAATGGAATACACTCCTTGATAAGTGGTTCCATCATTGATATATCTCTACAAACATTGCTTTGATCAAGGTCAAACAGAAATCCTGATAATGTATATGTAATGTATAATCTGTAGTATACTAGAAGCATAACGAATCTTTCTTTAACTTTAAGCTTAAATGGTCTACCAGCACCTATATCCCGTATTCTCGTCCTTGATAGAAGACGTCTTCTTTCGTGCTCTTCGTAGTTATGTTCAATTTCGTTACAAATGGATTCAAATTCAGATACAGTTACTCCGGTAAATGACCTGAATATCAAAGGTTTCTTACATAATTTGCTATAGGACATCAAAGAGCTTGTCAGATAGATATCCTATGTGAAGAGGAATATAGCTCTAAGCTTCTAATTACACAAGAGATCTAGTGTAAATATTACTAGTGTATTAAAAAAGTATTGCAGAAATAGAGGATAACAAAATACATATTGTGATCGATAAAAATGACAGTCGTTATCTGGCGCGAAGGATGGTTGAAGCCACTATGTGACTTTGAGACCGGATCAGAGGTCTGTAAATCGTGTAAGCAGAGCTTTAAAGATATTGATTTTGTCACATCTTGTGAATTTTGCGAAATAGGAATAATGCACAGCAACTGTGCAGATAATCACATTTTGAACAATCACAAACAAGCTATTATGAAAAAAATAGAATACCAACGAGATAGGCGTCTGCACGATTATCAGTAGTTCTGAGGAAAGTTCCTCAAAATAGGACATCATCTCCATTCTTCTTTCGAAAAAAGCATCATTGAGCGAGCAATTCAGTATATAAAATATAGAACAGAGAATCTTGATGACTATTTTCCTTGTAATGATAAAAATAAATGCAAACTAAAACACGTGACCAGCTGGTTACGCCTATTTGTTGATTATCATAATGGACGTGGTTTCTTATGATAACAGGGCAGTTATGGTGATGGTACTAAGTATGCACGTCTACTTAGTATGATGAAGTACTAATTTGTCATATCATTAGCTCTACAGAAGCATAGCTGTATGATGATGTACATTTACATCCACTACCTGAAATTTCTCATAATCTTTATCATTGAATTCTTGGATTGGAATATGTTATTATCTGATATATATGCCATCAATCTAGTTAAATCAATTGTTGATTATTAACATTGATGGTGCTAGTCGCGGCAACCCTGGATTATCTGGAATCGGAATTGTAGTGACCAAAGTCAATTTAAAAATAGTAGAATACAAAGAATTTATAGGGGAGAAAACCAACAATCAGGCAGAATATGCTGCTTTGAAAAGAGCTTTGCAAATTGCATCCACACTTGATAATGAAATAACGATTTTATCTGACAGCGAACTTGTTGTTAGTCAGAGAAATAATCGCTATAAGGTAAGGAATAAACAACTAAAAATGATCTCCAGAGAAATTTGTAATTTAGAGACAAGTTTTAAGACTGTTATCTATAAACACATCTCTAGGGAAAAGAATGGATCTGCCGACTTGCTTGCAAATCAGGCTATCGATGAAAATAATAAATACCAAAATTCTATCAATTAAATGTGTGGAGCAGTGAAGATTCAGAGTTAAGCCTGATTTTGTTATTTTTACAGCAGATGAGGAGAAGGCATTTGACTGAGCTGCCATTTTACATATCAACGGTTCGTATTTTCCTAAGTTTTGATTGTTCCCATATATGTACCTATATATGTATATGTCAATAATTTCGATACATATATGCTCTGCTATAATTAGTGTTTTGATCGCAGTCGCCTGCAGCAAAAGGCCTTTTGTATTTATGACGAGGTATTTGTGCTATAAACTCTTCTTAATTATGAATTCTCTATGTGTTTGTTTTGAAAAACTAGTACTACTATTGCATAGATAGCTACGAATGTCCGAGCTATTATTAATATGGTATGATGGTAGAATGTTATTTTTATCTATTTTATTGGTTAAATATGTAGATCTATTGCGTAATTACGAAAGAAAATCTCTTCATGATGGTCAGTTTTGCTCTTTTTTTAGAGTGACATCCCACCATTAGTTCGTATTATTCTGAAATTTACCAATCCTGAAACAATGTCAGAAGCATGATCATATCTTCCAAGCCTGTTTCTAAATTTAGTACCCATTATTCCGAACTTTTTAATTCTGCTTACCGTGTGCTCGACTATTATCCTTAGTTTGGAATACTTTCTATTGTATCTCTTTTCTCCATCTGAGAGTTCACTTTTCCTTTTTTTTCTAAATGGCAGTACATACTTTACAGTGGGAAAGTCATTCTTAACTCCCAAGTAGCCAAGGTCAAGGACATTTTCAACTTGCAGCGGAGTTATAGGATGTTTATTTTTGAAAATCTCATAATCATGTATTCTTCCCCGATCATGACCTGTTTTGTGTAGTATGGTACCCTCATTGTTTACCATATATTGTGTCTTGATAGTATGCTTCCTCTTTTTGCCAGAGTAGTAGCTCTTCCTTCTCCTTTTGTTCTTTGGCCTTGGTATCTCCTGTTCGGAAGAATCTATGAAAGCCTTGAAGCCTGGAAAGTACTCCTCAACTTCATCTATGGTTCTAAGCCTTCTTGTACGTTTATACAACTTCTTTGGCAAGCGGGATACACTGCTTGATAAGTGGTTCTATAATGGATATATCTCTGCAGATATTACTCTGGTCAAGATCAAATAGAAATCCTGATAATGTAAAGGTAATGTACAGTCTGTAATAGACTAGAAGCATCAAGAATCTTTCTTTGGCTTTCAGCTTGAATGGTCTACCAGCACCAATATCTCTTTTTCTTTTCCTATTGGAAAGACGCTTTCTTTCATGCTCATCATATTTCGATTCTATTTCTTTAGCAATGACATCAAATTCTGATACAGCCAGTCCAGTAAACGATTTAAATAACAACGGCCTTCTTGATAGGCGAGCGTAAGACATCAACTGAGTATGTAATATGAACGATCAATGGAGAATAAAGCTCTAAGCTTTCAATTACGCAAGAGGTCTATGTGACTAATCTATAATTTATTATGAATTTGGTATTAAACAAAAACTAAAGATTTATCTAGCGAACAAAGTGATAAAATTTTAAATTGCTAAATAAGAATCAATCAAAGATTCCAAGCGCCGTTAAAGATATCGCAATTGTCGTCGTTGGAGTTGCAATTGTCTGGTTAGGTCTACGATTTGCATTTGGAACAAATAATCCATTTTATGTAGTGTCTAGTGGGAGCATGGTACCTACTCTCAATGTCAATGATGTGTTGGTTGTCAAAGATGGAAGTAGTTCATTTGGTAATCTCAAGGTTGGCGATATTATAGTTTTCAATAAACCTGCAGGAGATGACAGAGTAATTGTGCACAGGATTGCAGGGATTTATACTACAACTCAAGGAGAGTCAATTATCAGAACTAAGGGTGATGCCAACCCGGGCTCAATTCCCGGAGTTGACTTTCCTATTAGAGTACACGATTATATTGGCAAGGTAGCCTATGTTATCCCAGGTGTTGGATTAATTACTAAAGTCATCAGTCCTCCAGTAAACTATATTATTATAGCGGTTATTCTTGCAATTCTGTTGTTTAACAGAATGGGCGGCGGAAAGAAAGATACGGAAACATCATCATCACAATCGTCAATAACAGGAACTACAGATATGTTCTCTTCACCTTCTTCACCAATTTCTCCTCCTCATTGTTTCCTTTATTGAAGTAACCATGAAATCAAAAACAGAATACCTTACATTTAATACTTCTACACGACGTGCATTCATCAATATCACACCAAAAATTGAAAAAATTGTTGCAGAAAATGGAATCAAGGAAGGGCTTTGTTTGGTAAATGCAATGCATATCTCAGCCAGCGTTTTCATAAACGATGATGAAAATGGATTGCATGAGGATTTTGATGAATGGCTTGAAAAGTTGGTACCATATGCTCCTACTGATCAATACAAGCATAATAGAACAGGAGAAGATAATGCAGATGCACATTTAAAGCGACAAGTGATGGGCCGAGAGGTTGTAGTTGCCATTACAAATGGCAAACTGGATTTTGGTCCATGGGAACAGATATTTTATGGTGAATTTGATGGTCGACGAAACAAAAGAGTACTTGTCAAGATAATTGGCCAATAGACAAAACAAACAAACAAATCTTCTGCTACTAGCATTTTACTTTTTTTGCATATAAACAACAAATACAGATAAAATGCTTCTATGGCGTTGTCAACAAGTTATTGGTGTGTCTGTTATGTGAGATTTAAAATAAATAGTTACAAAAACATGCTTATTCCATAGAGTTATTTTCATTCTATCGTCAGAGTCTTCAAAGAATCAAATATAACGAGGTTAAATATCACAGGGCGTTAATCTTCTTTACTATGGTTAATACGTCTTCATCAATAAGTCTATGGTCTAAACCTACTTTCTGACCATCAAATTTTGCACTCTTTCCCCATACATGTGCGAATCTAAAGTCCCTTACCATATTGCGGTGAATCCTATTACATATATCCTCAACAGTACAACCTCTGCTAATAATCATTGGTTCATTGTAGTCTGTTTCTTTACCTTTTGGACGCATGTAAATTCTGATAAAATCCAGTTTTTTATAGATATCTTCTTTCAATGCATCAATATTTATATTTGCATCAGCAGAGATTGGGATAAAGTTATTTCCAATCTTTGATTGAACCTCTCTTACAAAACCTTGGTTTACAAGATCTATTTTGTTCAATACTATAAGCGAAGGGATGTAAACTCTATTACCATATAACACGTCTATTAATTGGTCATCTGTCAATCCTGGCTCTCTTATTATGACACGGCCATTATGTATACCATACATACGTAAAATCTCCTTAACCAGATTTTCTGTTATGTTGATTGGAACTTGTATATTTGTAGAGATTCCGCCAGTCGATGTTTTTTCAACTATGACCTCTGGAGGTTTCTGATCGATCTTGATTCCAATTCCAGATAGTTCTTTCTTTAAAACATCCAAGTGATGAGGCTGAAATACATCAAGTACAATTAAAACTAAGTCTGCATTTCTAGCTACTGAAAGTACTCTTTTACCAAGACCCTTTCCTGCAGCTGCTCCTTCTATGATACCTGGCATATCAAGAATCTGGATCTTAGCTCCACGATAATCCAATACTCCCGGAACAGCAGTAAGAGTTGTAAATTGATACGATGCAACTCTAGATTTGGCATTTGTTAAACAATTAAGAAGTGTAGATTTACCAACACTAGGTAGTCCAATAAGCACAACGCTACCGTCGCCTGCTTTTCTAACATCAAATCCGGCGCTTCTAGATCCAGTTGACAATGTTTTATTATGAGTGTTTTCATCTAACTCTCGCTTGAAACGAGCAATTTTGGCTTTTAGAAGGCCAACATGAAATTCCGTAGCTTTGTTGATCTGTGTCTTGGAAATTTCATCTTGGATAGCCTTTATCTTTTCTGGAATACCCATTATGCGATATTATTATAGGTGGTTGAAATATTTACCTTTTTATGTTCAGGATAATATGGCAATACCAAATGACTTAACATTTTAACAACATAAACTGCTAAAAAGACAGACAAATGGGATACTAAAAACAAGTATGTACTATTAATTATTACAACTTTGTGCCTTAATTTTCTTCATTTATCAACCTGCAAATAAACGGTTAGAAATATTCATTACTAAATATATATCCAATTGTACAGTCACTATATGAAATGCTGGATGATAAACAAAAATCCGACTCTGAAGTGTTGTCTGTTAGCGCCGATGTTTGGGAGCTATGTCAGTAACAATACTGGAATATTTACCGGCTGTATGGCACCCAAAAGTTTGACATCTTTTATTCCTTAAGTGCCCTTCTCTGAATCAACCAGATGATAAAAAGGGCTTCCTTATATATGATGGATAAGGGATTCTAGGGAACTTTTGCATGTAGAAGATGTCATTTTAGGATAGTTTATGACAAAATCATAAACTTTAAAAAGGTTACAAAAAGCGATTTTTAAAGTCATGAAATTAGAAAGCAAATAATCACTTAAATTGGGTGATCGTGTAGAAATTTTATTAATTAATCCCAAAAATGAATTTAAGTTTGTAAATCGTTAATCCAAATATGTTCAACAGCACGTGTAGGGATCAATTCTCTACGTATAACCGAATTTGAACTTTCTTGTTTATAAAATGTAATTGTAACAAAATCAGACACTACCTGTACATTTATGGTTTCACAATCTTCAGAATTCTTTAGTGCATCAAATTCTTCGATTACTTCTGTGACTGGCTTAGCATACGGTCTTATCGTATAAAGAATAATCACATCTTTTACTTCCGCGCCGTGAAATTTGACTATTTTTTTTCTCTCATTGGCCATTGTTTCCTTCTTTGAAATATATTTACTAGGTATTTATAATACTTTAATTTTTTATTTGGATATACTCCAAACGTATGTCAGAATGATTACATGCTATATATTGTAGCAAGGGAAGAATTGAAGTACATATTTAGAATTTAAAAGCATTAACAATAAAAAAAATAAACTTAACCCAAATATTGTTAATTTATATAATAACTAAAGAAAAGCCTAAAAGCTCATGAAAATTGTTTACTATATAGTCCGCCTCCTAGGAGAGTTTTAATTATGGGCCTAATCTACACTATGTGCATCTTCCTTACTATGCTATAAAAGGATTGAACTGAAAACTAAACGGATAGGATTGATGCAGACCTATAGATTTGGATATTGTATGGAAAGAGGCTTAGGAGCGGTCTAGATTTTCTACTACTCACTATTATCTTGAAGAAATCATAAGACCTTTGAAGTAATCAGCTATAGATTTGATAAGTCAGAAATAGGTTTTACTAAAATAGATATTACCTTACTGTGCTGTACTTAAAAATGATAGAAGAACAGCAACAACTAAACAAAATGACACGAAAAATATCATCATCATATCAGAACGTAATATCAAAGCTCATCGAAGATTGCAAAAAAGAACCAAATAAGGATAAGAGAATCGAGATCCTAAATCGTATAAACTCAAACCTTCTAAAACCAGATCAACTAAAGCTGACATTATTATCATCACATCTTACAAATGATAATATTGATAAACTATTACACATGCTAAAAGGGAAGCTGCTACTAGTTTAAATTGAATGCTGTACGATGGGATATACCTTCCTCTTAGATATGTAGATGAAGAAAAAAAGATCTCCATATACAGAAAGTTAGCCCTTGTATAACAGAAATCTGTTATATTAAATTAAAAGAGTAAATACAGATACCTACTTCTGATCTTGGTAGAAAAAATAAAGGAAAAGAAACTAGATGATGATATATATATATATATATATATCCAACAAGAACAAATACCGATGTATTATTATTTTTTAATGATTCATAGATTAGCAACAGCATGTAACAACCGACAAACCTGAAACACAACTACTAACTGCTGCTACTGTTGCCATACCTATTGAAGCTTTCTTTGCTGAGAATCTTTCTTTGTCCTTACCTAGTACCTCATGGTTATGAATTGACTTTTCATTTTCCTTTTTGCAACTATTACATTTCCAATGGATGGCTTCATTGCAGCCAGGACAATATTCAAAGCCAACCATCTCTTGTCCACATGCTCTACATAACATTGATAAAGTGTTTTCTGTTTATTCATTTTTAAAGATTATGATGGAAATGTTATGATGATAATAGCCACAACCACAACATTCTACGCTCTTCGTCCTCTTCCTTCTGCAAACGTGATAATAGTGTTTTATTGAGACTTGTTTTTGTTTCTTTCATTCACTCTCTTTTCTAGGTGTATAACCCATACTGGGTCATAGTATTCTTCTATTGTTGTGCAAGTTTACATTGTAGTGTTGAAGTCGGTCGTAATTAAGCGTCGTTATCAATGTCTGCTCGTCAGGATTTAGAAATAAATTTGATATGGATTTGAGTAAAAAATAAAAAATGGGTCGGGTGGTTAAGTTGTTATTTTCTCAAATCAAATATATACATGACACAGTACCGATAATATTGAACATCAGATCAACAGCGACAACAACGATAGTTGTTATTTTAATGGTAGCAACATTAGTAGTAGTGATGGTCTAAGTGATGCAGGCGTTCGAAATGACAGCTAATGATCTATTTGTATTTCTAGAAAAGGCCTTAGGAGTAGTGTTTGATTAATAGAGCATAACACTATATGCTGAAAGAGCTACGAGATTATAATATATGTGCTCAGAGTTTTGGCATGAATATGGATAGTTGTCAAATTTCTACTCTTAATGTTTAGTGCAATTTAAACCTTGATATATAGATATAAAGGATACCTATTCTTAAGCCTTGTTATTGAAGAATAAAAGCGTCTCAGAACGATAACTTTATCTTTTTGATTGTAGTCCATAGTTATATGGTAGCAAAGACAAAAACTGTCTTTGTAGCGTCAGGCACAACTGCGAGCAGTCATCATTTATGCCACTATGATATTTCTGCTGCTGATAACAATAGTACCAATCAAAGGTTATGCTGCACTGTGTGGCGAACCAAATAAAAGTACTACTTATCTTAGTGGTTATGAGGCGGCTTAAGAAGATTTCCATTCCGGTCATGGAGAAAATCAAGCGCTGAAAAGTAGCAGTAACCAAGATTATAAGCAGGGTTATAAAGATGGATGGAATGATGCGCAATACAACGTAAATGTGTTAGAACATTCAGTTTGTTAAAGAATTACTATTATTACTATTATTATCATTTATTGAAATGACAAAACAGCATCTGCAGTACAAAAGAAGTACAAAAGATAGGCTCAATTATACACGTCGGTATGCATATATCCTCAGTAAGGTGATGCTTGAGAACTTGAACTAAATCGCGAGAAAAGAGTACATACGATGAAATGCCTTTCTACACTAGAAAAATATACTGGGTATGTATTGAAGAGTATTATTATTTATTGATAATGCATATCCTTGGGAAGTATTATTTACTAGTCATTTGAATACACAAAAAGTAGGCAGATATGCAGAGAACAACCAGAACCAGAACAACAACAACAGCAGCAGAAGCTGAAGAAGAAGCGGAGCAGTAGTAGAGATAGAAAGGAAAATTACACTAGCAACTGAAGGTTTTTCTACCACAAGTAAAATCTCAGAGGCAATCCTGAGAGATAAATCCAAGTTATCCAAGGAGAACGCATTGACGATATGCGATTATATTATAGCAATGAAGCGGGAAGTCAATCCTAGGTTAAGTTACATAAAATACACAGTTCAATTCCTATATGAACTATCCAGATCTGTTGGAATTGCAAAGAAGTTCAACGACATGATGGCAACAAGGGAAGATGTCTTGTTATATTTAGATAAATGCCGCAAGCCAGAGAATGATGACCCGCTTCACAAGTGGATTGGAACATATAACATAAAGCGCATCATATTATTTAGATTCTTTAAGTGGCTGCAGTATCCTGATGTTGCCAATCCTGACAAAAGAAATGAACTATCAACATCAGAGAGAAAGCCAGAATGCATTCAAGATATTCCCCAGTTGAAGCGAAAAGAGGTAAGTTGTTACAAACCTTCAGATCTATGGACACAGGAAGATGACTTACTATTTTTGAAGTGGGTTGCAAACAAGCGCGATAGGTGTTATCATACAATGTCAAGAGATTTATCAGCGAGGCCTCATGAAATATTGAACCTAAAGATAAAAGACGTTATATTCAAAAATGCAAATGGCTATCAATATGCTGAAGTTCTAGTTAATGGGAAGACAGGATCAAGGCATATCCCGTAAATTCTTTGCAATACGGTATCTCTGATTTCAGATATGCCTTTTAATTGATCTACTGTTGATTTGGAATCGCTTCTAATGCGTACGATAAGCCGTCTTCCTTTCTTCATACTTTTACTTCCTATTCTTCTAAAATGAATATAATTGTCTGCTAAAGCAAAATATATTGCTAGCATCTCCATCCTCTGGACACCAAACTTATCATTTTTTAGAGCAGGACGGAGAGGCCTACTGGCTTCAGTATGATAATTATACCATGCAACATATCCAGTTGGTGAGCCATCAACATCTATCATCATATTTGACAGATGCAAATCTACTCTAAGGTAATTGTACCTTCTATAAGTCGGTGTCCTATATAGAATATTGATTGTTATTGTATGATCCCTATAATATAGAGAAGATCTCTTGTGTAATTAGAAGCTTAGAGCTATATTCCTCTTCACATAGGATATCTATCTGACAAGCTCTTTGATGTCCTATAGCAAATTATGTAAGAAACCTTTGATATTCAGGTCATTTACCGGAGTAACTGTATCTGAATTTGAATCCATTTGTAACGAAATTGAACATAACTACGAAGAGCACGAAAGAAGACGTCTTCTATCAAGGATGAGAATACGGGATATAGGTGCTGGTAGACCATTTAAGCTTAAAGTTAAAGAAAGATTCGTTATGCTTCTAGTATACTACAGATTATACATTACATATACATTATCAGGATTTCTGTTTGACCTTGATCAAAGCAATGTTTGTAGAGATATATCAATGATGGAACCACTTATCAAGGAGTGTATTCCATTGCCAAAGAAGATATACAAACGTACTAGGAGATTAAGAACTATAGATGAAGTAGAAGAGTACTTTCCTGGATTCAAGGCTTTCATAGACTCTACAGAACAAGAAATTCCAAGACCTAAGAACAAAAGAAGAAGGAAGAGTTACTATTCAGGTAGAAAGAAGAAACATACTGTCAAGACACAATTGATGGTAAACAGTGAAGGATTGATACTGCATAAGACAGGTCACAGAAGTGGAAGAAAACATGATTATGACATTTACAAACACAATCATTCTATAACTCCATCACAAGTTGAAAACATAGTTGATTCTGGTTATCTTGGCATTGAAAAGGACTTTCCCACTGTAAAGTCTGTACTTCGTATCAAAAAGAAAAAGGGTACATTGCTTTCATGTGATGAAAGAACTTACAACAAGAATCATTCTAGGCTAAGGATCATAGTAGAACATACCATATGTAAGATCAAAAAGTTTGGAATAATGGGTACTAAATTTAGAAACAGATTAAGGAAGTACAATAACGTATCTGATATAATATCCGGTCTCCTGAACTTCAGAGTTATACAGTCTGACAGCATTTCAATCTAAGAAGACGGCTAAAACAAGTAGGGTGTTAGACTATAGCTGCTAATTACGCAAGAGATCTATTGCTGTTTTTAATTTCATACAATATAAGGCACATTAAACTGCATCATCTAAATCTTGATAGTAAGGACGAACAGGCTGTCTCTATGGCGTAGTTGATTTTAAATACAAGCAGGGTATCGTATAAATTATATGCTAAGGAGCAAAGGCATATCTTGGTTATGGATAACAGCTATTGCTTTTATTATGACAATAATAACGGTATTGGTAATATTTCCATCGCCTTTTAACTGGATATCTGCTGTTGCTATAGGTGGGCCTCTATTTGCTATCATATATGGTTTGTATGCATCGAAATACAAATCTAAATGGGTCAAGTTAGCATAATGATTGGTAGATAAGAGCAGACTTGACAAGCTTTTCGACCAATTTTATAGATTATTAACTTTTTATTCTACTGGTAATTTAGGTAGAAAGGTAGAAGGATCAGCATATGCTTTTGTGGTCATAGCATTTCTATTACTGGTCTATAATGATTTTGAAATGATTCAAAGAATAAGCATGTCAATAGAATCAATGTTTTTTAATACTGTGTGGACTGTCTTTACTGTCTTAATTATGTTGGGATGTATTGTAGCTGTTAGAATAATATGTACCAGACTTTTTAGATAATTACCAACGGTTTACCAACAACTCTTTTAAACAACTGAAGATTCAACAGAACTAGAATTTTTACTCGATAAAGAAAAACTTTTTGCTTTGTATATAGTATATCTGAATGCGCTCAAACATGTAGAATGTGTGCGCAAGAATTCAAGATTAATAACTCAAAATTCATAGAAGATGAATTTATCATAATTTCTCAATATTTCAAAAATATACATATGAATATTTTAAAGCTAAAAACTCATTTTTATTAACGATATGTTTAATTTGGACATATTGCAAAGATAAAACAATGGCCGATCAAATATTCATGTTTGCAACGATGGCTGGTACGATGGTAGCATTAGCAGCAGTATTATTTGTATCAAGAGGAATTAGGAGGAAGGCTACCAGAATTAGCAACAAGGGATCTCCCATTAGTTCCTCGCGTAGTTAAAGTAACAAGGATAAAAAAGTTAAAAGATATAATTCAGTTGGAAAACCAGTTTATGAATAAAAAGGTCTTTTGAGATATTCTCTATATATACGTCTTCAAGCAAAATTATGATATGAGAATACGTGGTCAGGTATTTGATATCATTGAATCACTTGGAGAATATCGGAAAACAGAAAGAGAAGATAAGGAATATAATATATACAAATAGTTTGATAATCTTTTTTTGGCTGTTAGTAATGATATCTTATTGCATGACCTTTAATAAATACCACTACCCGCTTCGCAATTATAGCTCCAATTCGTTATAGCTTATTTGGAATAGTTCGGTTATTTGATATTAGTGAGGCTACCAATAAGCAAGTCACTCATTTTTATTTCATAAATTCCATAGAGGTTCAGTCTTTTTCATAACAGAAAGCCAACCCATATCTGGTGGTTGAATATTCATCTGCCAAAGTATGGCTATTATTTCTCCACGATGATGTAATTCTTCAGTTAGAACATGTATTAATACATCTTTTACTTTTGTAGTTCTTCTTATACCATCAATGTTTGTTCTTGAAGCAGCTTTATGGAGATCCTGTAATTTTATGGCAGATAGGTAATAGTTAACTTTTGAGATAACTTCAAAGTTATAGCCAGTGATTGCATCCCATGAGTTGTATTTAGAGTATGGAAATGGTCTATTAGGATCTTCTAATCCTTGAATGGAATAGTTAATCCATAAGTCTTCAACCCAAATTACGTGGAGTATAGTATCTTTTAACGACAACCATGCAGTTTCGTGGTTATTTATCATATCTTGCCATGAGAATTTTTTTTGAAATGTGTCAATATAATTTTGCCTTACTTTATGGTTGTAGTTATATAATTGTTGGAGGTCAGAAGGATCCATTGCACTATTTAGAATTACTTTATGATTAAGATAGTGGAACTTTTAGCCGTGAAGTCATGTATATGATGAAACTTAGTATAGCTAAAAGTTGATCTGATAAATGTGCTATAGCATCGTCTTTTGCCTTATCCCGTTCTCTTAATGAACTATTTACGTCTTCTAACTCTTCTACCTTGCTTTGTATATCTGCTCCCTGTCTTTCTAATTTATGAACATTTAGAAATGTTAAATATGGTTCCATCTTACGGAATAACTCTGCCTGTTATAACACGATATTTTATAGTAATCGGAGTAATATTGTCATAGGGATCTTCACGTCCTTCCTTAATTGCTTCAAGAAAAGCATCTATACTTAATCCGTCATGTTCATTTAGTATAAAATTCTTGAAAGTATTCAATCTTCTGAGATATGCATATGCTGTTTGTCTGTTCATGGTTCTAACGTTTCTAATGTATTTGGAAATTGTCTTATCTTCATTATAAGTTGAGCTTTCATTATCATTTTGAGATGATGCGTTAATGGAATTAGAAGGATGATCCAACTGATATTATTTAGAAAGATGACTCTGATATTTCTTTTGTATTCATAGGTAAATTTTACATATGGATTAATGCATCCATAGGCGAAATTGCTATTATTCCTACACCTCCTGATCCTGCTGATTTCTTAATAGTGTTAATTATTTCTTCTAACTTGTCTGAATCTACTATAGTAACTATGGTCTGTCTAGTAGAATATGATAACTCAGCTTCACTCATACCTCTTCCAACTCTTACTTTTTCTTTTTCTTTTCCAAAACCCTTGGAATCATAAAGTGTTGCTTCTAAATTCATATTTCTTATTGCGGATAATACTGCATCAGCTTTACCAGATCCTAAAAATACTTCAATTCTTTTTAGCCCTGCTTGTACTTTCCCTTCCTTACTTTCATCTTTGATAACCTCAAAAGGAAGTGTAGTCTTATCTTTAGCCATCTCTTTTCTCCCCTTCTCTATCTCCCTCAGTATTATTTACCTTCAACATAAATAACATCATTAATCGGTAATAATAAGCGTAACACACACGTAAATATTAATCGGTAATAATATGAAATCGATAGGGCAAGGTCTTTAGTGGAGGCCATTACGGTTAATGATATGTAAAGCAGCAAGGCTGAGATATGCCTATTATTGTAATCGGCTTCAATGTGTTCAGAGGCCAAAAACCCTCAGATAGCTTTCTGATATATCAATAATACAATTTCTGCGTGACTAACAAAAATAAGAATCAAAAATGTTAATGAAGTGCAAATAACGTAAGATCATCTATACTCATCACCACAATCTCCAATTATCTCAAACAAGTTATTTGACTTTGTACATACAGCTTCTATAGCATCACAATCTAGCTTGTCCAAACTAAGGTTGGATACCTGCGCGTTATTGTCTCTGTGATCAACTATTCCAAGCCTAGCACCGATAATAACGCTTGCTACTGCAGAGTTGGCGAGAATATAGCGGGTTGCTACATTTGCAATGCTTACATTGTGCTTTTGTGCGATTCTCTTCAAAGTCGATAAAAGTTCTTGGAACAAATTCCATCCGCCCCATGCATCTATCATCTGCTTGTATTTTCATAAGCTTAACGTATTTAACTCAGCAGTAGATGGCTCTATTCTTCCTAGATAGCGCTCCGACATCAGTCCCCCACAGATGCTCCCATAGGTAAGGAGACTGATGTTATGCTCCAGGCAAAAATGGTATCATCTTCACTTCTGGCCTACGATCTATAATCGAATATTGAACCTGGTTCGATACAAGTTGTAGATCTGAATCTATCATGATCTGCATACGTTCAGTATCAAAATTTGTAAGACCTATATGCTTTATTATTCCTTCATCTCGCAGGTCGGATAGGTATTTGAGAGCATCCATGTAATACGGGTTGTTATAATCCCACCAGTGGAATTGAAGAAGATCCAGCGAGCTAACGCTCATTCTGCGAAGCGATCTTTCTATATTTTCATTAACGATAGAACGTGTAATTCTTCCTGGCTGTGGCACCCATTTTGTTAATGCCTGAATTCTATCGAGTTCTTCTTTTCCTTTTATTGCCAATAATCTACGCCTGAACTGTCCAATAAAATCTTCTGCTGGGCCATAAATATCTGCTAGATCCCAAGTCGTAAAGCCAGCATCATGATATCTCATCATGTCTGCGATTGCCAATTCGTGATCGATATATCCATGTCCGCCTGCAACCTGCCACATGCCGTTGACTAGTCTGGTTATTGTCAAATCAGGAGCCAGTTGGTAGCATTTCTTACTCATGTCATTCATTCTTGATTTTCACTAGATTTGTCACAAATATTAAGCACTACAATCTGTGATCATATTCCAAATAAACCAAAGTCTCCCCACGTTTTACAATTCCCTTACCAAAAAACAATTCCTTTGTCAATCAACATATATTCAGGTAAAAAGTCAGAATCAGATGTGATGGCCGAATGGCGTATACAAAATGGATTCCATTTCTTTGTCTTTATTAAAAACTCTAATGTCTGGTGTTCGTTTTCATCAACTACCGAGCCATTTTCCAACAAACGAACTATTCTTTTTCTAAGCTGTTTCATTACAGTACATAAAGCATAAGCCTTTTACGGGACCTCCTGTTAAAAGATTACATATTAACCTGGCATTAAGCTCATTTTTAAATGGATGTTCATTTAGCTGATCACGTACGTATGGGAACGAACAGGTAAGTATACAGGACCAGTACCAGTTTGGATTCCTGTGGAATTTCGCCTTCACCATATCGTTATTTTAATCTTATATGCTTGATTTTAAGCAAAGTAAACTCATGATTGCGAGCATCAATACTATTATACTAAATAATTCATTCGAATCAGAAAATTGGTATTCTGAATTTCACTGTTAATAGAGTAGCCATAACCGCAATATGGACAATAGTCTAAAGTAGTTCGAATAGGATAATCTGCATCGCCTTTTTGAATTCCATTTAGCTCATTTAATGAATTGAGATTGAAAATATAATAATCTTGATAATTACTATTTATCCCATAACTTTTTCCAGATTTCTCTTTTTGTCCAAAAGACAAGACCATTTTCTTATTAAGCAGGCCATCTCGTAAGGTAGTACAATGATTAACATCCCTTGAATTGATTATCGGATGCATTCTTGTATCAATACCGCAATGTATGCAATACCGGTAATCTCTCAAGTCAGATGGAATATTTGTTTTAACATGAACATTTTGAAGGTATACTACAGCTTGGCCTTTGGTATCACAATCAATGTAATTCATTTTACTTAATCTGCGAATGGAATCACAGCAGTAGTAGATCATGTATCTTTGTTACGAATATGTTCACGTAAATATTTATATTTTTGCATGTAATGAAATATTTTTCAAAATTATTCACCTTATTTACGATTAACTATAGATTATATTGGAGCCATTCGAAGTAATGCATTATTACTAAATTTGGCATAACCACTTTAATTGTTCTTATGGTGATAGTGGTTGTTATTTTTATCATTCCCAACCCTTATGCCTGATGGTATTATTGAGATGAGCATGAGAATAGCTGAAAGAAGGAAGATGTAGTGTAATGAGCTTAGAAAATTAGTGGTAGTAATAACAGATTTTGTGTTATTATTGTTATTGCTGTTGTTGTTGTTGCTGCTGCTTTTAATATTGCCTTTGTTTGTTGTCTCCATTGTTCCTAAAAAAATAGATTCAATATAATTTAATGGCATAGTATGGGACATTATCAAAAATGCCAAGCCTAAGCTTAAGGTACTTCCACTAAGTACAAACATAGTGCTAGTGCCTGCCGCTATCCCCCTTTGATATCGTGGAACTGAATTCATTATTGATGCTCTGTTTGGTGAAGCAAAAATACCCATTCCTGCGCCAATCATTGTTAAAGGCAATAAAGTTTCGATGAAAGTAGATTTTATACCTAAACTTGTAAGCATAAAGAATCCAATTGCCGAAATAAAAAGGCCAATAGATGATACTCTAGATCCATATCTGTCGGATATCCATCCACTAAACGGTCCGAAAATCGATAATGCTATAGAAACTGGAAGAAGATAAACTCCTGCATCAAGTGGATTAAGTCTCATTGTAGGTCCTTGAAGATAAAATGTCATGATTAAGGTAAATGCGCCCCTTGCTATTGCATTAAAAAATATTGCAATATTCCCTCCTAGGAATGACCTTATTTTAAATAATGATAGATCGATCATTGGTTTAATTACATTTGTTTCTACAAATACAAACAATCCTATTAGAGATAATCCTACTATAATAAACAAATACATTCCAAACGGTATGCTATTAAGAATTTGCAATGAACCGAATGTTATTCCTACTAAAATAAGGAACAATCCTATAGCTAAAGTAGCATTGCCTATCCAATCTATTTGTTCTTTTTTAATTGTTCCTAATTCACGCAACTTTGTATGGGACCAAATCGTTGCGAAAACTCCAATAGGTATATTTATCCAGAATATTGATCTCCATCCAAGATACGAAGTAAGGAATCCTCCAAATACGAGTCCCATTACAGATCCGGCCACAATTGATATTTGATTAAGCCCAAGTGCTTCTCCTCTTTCATTTTCTGGAAATGCATCGGTAATAATTGCAGCACTATTTGAGAAAAGAAAAGCTGCCCCTAATGATTGGACTATCCTAAATAACAGCAACTGTTCTCCTGATTGAGAGAGACTGCATAATGCTGATCCTATTGTAAAGATAATGAATCCAATATTATATAATTTGACTCTTCCAAACATATCTGAAAGCCTACCAAGGTTAAGAAGAATAGATGCAGTCACAAGCGAGTATCCAAGAACTATCCATACTAGTGTTAGAAGTGATACGTGGATATCAGATACAATAGTTGGTAAGGCGATAATAATTATATTTGTATCAAGTGAAGCCATCAAAGTTCCAATCGTTGTATTACTTAATGCAGTCCATTTGTAATTTATGGTCAAATTAATTTATTGTTTTATACCTATTTGCATATAATTGATAATTGTTTCTATGCCAAAATATCATTTGTGGTGGTACCAAGATGAATTTATCGATCATTAGCATTGTCTTACTTGTCCTTTGAATAAAGGTTTAATTTGTTATGTCTGAGTTTGATAATGGAGCAAGAGCTAACAGAGGATTTTGCTGTATCATCGACATGATTCGTTCGTACTTTTGTTCAATATCCAGAATCTTCTTCCTCTCTGCTTCTTTTATTTCATCAAAAGATGAGGGTATTAATGGATAACTACACTTGGAACAGTATTAATTGCCCTTCTTATTTTATATATCCTGAAGCCTGTCTTGAATTCATGGACCAGCGCACCTACTTCTTAGAGCCTATCCCAAAAATATAGACATGATGTTTTTATTTAACAGATAAGGACATAGCTCGATGTTCTTTTATTTTATCTATGATTGGTCTTTATAGAAAGAAGAAACAACAACACCTTCCAACGATAAGACATATTCCAGATGATCTATGGAATGAGGTAAAGAACATACTCCCTGCTGAAAAGCCAATTGAAACAATAGGACGTCCAATAATTGTACCGTTTAGAAAAGTACTTGACGGAATACTGTATGTGCTGAGAACTGGATGCCAGTGGAAGATGCTTCCTAAAGAATATGGTTCTGCTTCCACATGTCATAGAAGGTTTCAGGAGTGGGTTGGTAAAATAACAGTATTTGAGAAATTATGGATTAGATTATTGGAAATATATGACGATATTCGCGGCATAGAATGGGAATGGCAGCAGTCACTAGACAGTGTTTCTGTTAAAGCTCCTTTAGGGGGGGGATCTGACAGGTCCCAATCCTACTGATAGAGGTAAACTTGGAACAAAGCGTCATGTGTTGGCAGACAAGAAAGGTGTTCCATTATCCATTGTCATCACAGCTGCGAATACTCATGATATGAAGGCTACAGCAGAGACGCTTGACTGCTGTATTGTAACAAAAAGAAGGCCTCCTCCTCCAAAGAAAAAGAAACAACAACAGAATCTATGTCTTGATAAAGGATACAACTATCCAGAGATAGAACAGGAAGTAGTCAAGAGAGGATATGTACCGCATATCCGTCAGAGAGGTGAAGGGAAAAAATCAGTTAAGAAGAAAAGAAGACATCATCCATCAAGAAGATGGGTTATAGAAAGAACAAATTCATGGCACAACAGATTCAGAAAACTACTGATTAGATATGAAAAGAAAGCAGAGAATTATCTTGGACTAGTACATCTGGCCTGCTGCATAATTGTATACCGTAGGATAATTTTGGGATAGGCTCTTAATAGCATAATCAGGCTTGTTCGTTCTGTCTTCATTTTTCTGATTTGAATAAACGAAGGTGTTTGCCAATCATAGAAAGAGGAAGGATAATAATAATGAGTATTGTTAACGTCAGTGTTAGAAAAACTTTCAGAATTTTTCTTATGGCATGCATTATACAACGATCTAAAAAAATATTTTATATGGCATAAGTAGTGATTCCAAGTAGTATTCTATCTTGCATCAGGATCCTCTATGGTTTTAATTTTCGTATCTAGAAATTTGATAATTTGTTCTGTTCTTTTAACATCAAAAAAAGTAGTATTAGAGTCAATATAATACATACAAAGGTTATTGTAGCAATTGTATTCTTAAAGTTCCCCTTAGCAATACTGTCGACCAATCTATTATCTAATCAGAATTAGACTTTTATCTACTTAATCTTATTCAACAATAATTAAAAGGTTGTGATATCTCCTGTTAGT
The DNA here is from genome assembly GCA_963825865.1 of uncultured Nitrososphaeraceae archaeon. Classification (GTDB taxonomy): domain Archaea; phylum Thermoproteota; class Nitrososphaeria; order Nitrososphaerales; family Nitrososphaeraceae; genus CAWGVG01. Next base: position 32,193 of record CAWGVG010000048.1, read on the forward strand.
TACCATGCTTTAGAATCTCCCAAGTCACCAGAACTATTTTTACATATATGTATACCGGAGGAGCAAAACTTAACAGGTTTATTGAAATCGATAAAACAGGTACTGGTAACAATATGGGTTTTCTTCATCCTCATCGATGTTATCACCCTGTGACTCCATTCATTTCAAATATCTAATAATTTTTTGGAGAAAAGCATTTTGATAAGCCTGAAATGCATCTTCACTCTGTAAGCATGATTGACAAATATAGGAGTTAGACTCTTCTCTTCCTCTATAATCGTCGTAGTAATCATAATCAGAAATATTTTCATCATCTCTGTTTTTTTTCTTTCCACAAATAAAACATTTGGCTACTGTGGTTTGCAAAAATCTATTTTGTTTACGAATTACCGATTGTTTTTCTTGTTTATGGGTTACAGATTCTTCCTCATCCTTATTAGAAGTTACTTGGTCGGCGCTGCTAATAGAACAATCTAAATGTTTTATAGCTTTTGTGGATTTGGACCAAAGTGCTTGTTCTCCTGATCTTATCTCTCTTTTACATTCAATACATTTGCCTTTGAACTTGATAGTAATTGTCAACCAATCTGTAATATTACTCATGTTAGATCAATGGTACTTCTCTTATCTTAAAAAGTATAAAATCCGGGTATGATGCACTCATTTATTAGCATGCAAGTCTAAGACACGTGGTTTGAGATAAAGAACTAAGCTTAGAATGAAGTAAATAACTTTTTTGTAACGTGAATAGATAGTCTCATGACTTTTCTTATGGACTTGATAGTTGCATACGATCCTTTGCAATTGTTGGTAAAATACGTCTATATACTTCTGTAAGAGTATATCATATTATATGGAGGATGTTATTTGATTATGAACAGCAAGAAAAACTGCGAACATTTCATTGGCATAGATGATAACAGTATTTCTCCTAAAACATCTGGCTGCGAAGAATGTGAAAAAGAAGGAACTGATTGGGTTGCATTACGCATGTGTCTGATTTGTGGTCATGTAGGATGCTGCGATTCTTCTATAGGCCTTCATGCTACAAAACATTTCCAAAAAACCGACCATAAAGTTATGGTTGCACTACCAAACAAGCCATGGAAATGGTGTTACATACATAAACAATATTCGTAGCCCTTTTCTTTCGTAAGATCATCAAGTTATGTCCTTTTCCAAGACTCACCAAACTAAAAGAACTTTGGAAAGTCTGCTGTAAATGCAGAGTACGTCTACATAATTGCGGACCAATATGTTTGGTTTATAGATTATCCCATAGGAATTGCAGTGTTATATATAATAATAGTTAGATTAAATGGAGATGTTTTTGTGTGTTGCATGTAAGACCATCTTCATAATGCCTAACCAGAAATTGCGAAATCCATAAACCACAATGATTGTCATGCTCAAGTTGTCTTAGTCTCAATCATAATTGTGATTTTTCATAAAGCATGCTGATTATTATAGAAATTATCTCGTCAATGCTTTTATCTTGATGTTTTTAATTTAACGAAATAGTGGAAAACAAAGCGCGATATGTTATTCTAGCTCTTTTGATTTTGATACCTTCCATAGTTAATCTTTCGGTTTCTCTTTACAATAGAAACATGCCAGAACTTTTTGGAATACCCTTCTTCTACTGGTTTCAAACATTATGGCTTGTATGTTGCTCTGGGTTTTACATGGGGTTTGCATATTTAATGGGCAGAGAGGATGGAGAAGGAAAGAGGAGATTCTAAAAAATGATTGGACTTGATGGCACAATTCCCTTTGTTGGCCTTTTTGTATTGTTTATAGTTCTTGGATTTTACGGAAAATATTGGCGTAGAGGTGACTTAAATCATGTACATGAATGGTCTTTGGCAGGAAGAAGGCTTGGTACGGCACTTGTCTTTTTTTTAATTAGTGCAGACATTTATACTGCGTATACCTTTGTTGCAATTCCATCAGGAGTATTTGCCAAAGGCTCACTTTACTTTTTTGCAATCCCTTATGTTGCGTTGACATTTGGCATTGCTCTTGTCACCATGCCAAGGCTCTGGTCTTTATCAAGAGAAAAAGGATACATTACTGCTTCTGATTTTGCAAAAGACAGGTTTAGCAGCAAAACTCTTTCTATTCTAATTGCAATAACAGGAATCATATCGTTACTGCCATACATTGCGTTACAGATAGTAGGGATGCAATCAGTTCTTACTGTAATGCTTTCAGGTACAGCGAATTCTCATACAGTCGAGGAAATATCGCTTTTGATTGCATTTGTAATATTGGCTGCCTTTACATATACTAGCGGACTACGTGGAGCAACGCTTACTGCAGTCTTTAAAGATATACTGATCTGGATAACTGTCATTGCTCTCATAGTTGTAGTTCCTCTAAGCATTGGTGGAGGTGGTGGTTTTGGTACTGCCTTCAAGGATGCAAAAAAACAGACCTATGTTACATTGTCTGAATCGCTTGTTCCCGGATACGCAACACTGGTTTTGGGCAGCGCTCTTGCACTCTATCTTTATCCTCATGCGATAAACGGTGTACTAAGCTCAGAGAGTGCACAAAAGCTTAGAACCAGTACGGCATTGCTACCGCTTTATGGCGTTGGGCTTGCTATTATGGCACTTATGGGAATTCTTGTATACGCTGTACCATCTGCAATGAATTTCCTTTCGCATTTTTCCGAAAGCTCGCGTGGTATACTTGTTGTTCCATCTTTGATTTTATATACAATGCCAGGATGGTTTTCAGGAATAGCTCTTCTTGGTATATTCGTAGGTGGTCTGGTACCTGCAGCAATTATGGCAATGTCGCAGGCAAGCCTGCTTACAAGAAATATCATAAAAGAGATCAAACCAAACATGTCTGCAAGTTCTGAAATTAGAATAACGAAAATTTCGTCTACTGTCTTCAAGTTTGTTGCACTTGGTTTTGTCTTTATGGTTCCAGCTACTTACGCAATATCTTTACAACTTTTGGGAGGAATACTAATTGTACAAATTCTACCTGCAGTGTTTTTTGGTCTATATGTCAAATCATCATTAAGAAAAGAACCGCTTATTGCAGGTTTACTTGTTGGAATATTTTTGGGAATTTACATGGTCGAGTATACAAACAACTTTGGTGCACTCACATCATCGCTATTCCAAACAACTTTTGGTTCATTGTATGTTGCAGTGATTGCCCTTATGTTTAACCTGATAATATCGTTTGGCGGAAGTGGAATCATGAACAAAAAAAGACTACCGTTCTCCCAACAAAACGAAAGATAATAATAATAAAACACATCTTTCTATATTTTATGTCACTGCGGAGTGAGATTTGAGGCAGAAGAATACATCTAAACATCTGAATCTTGACCATCTGCCACCTAGAACAACACAAAGTAATTATTCACAACAGAAAGTCATTGTAAGTATAAAGTTGAATTATAAGGACATTTTCGGGAAAAGACATCCTTATAAGACAGATCTTGATGCAAGCGCTGAAGCAGCAGAAATTTAGGAATATCTATTCTCTACAAGACTTCTCTCCAATCTTCAAACATATCTATTAGTGCTCTCCAGGAATATCTAACACCAATCGCCTAAGTTATCATTCTTCTGGTAACTTACAATGTAGCGACTTATCAATTTATATACTTACTTTTTTATAGTTAATATATACATGCAAGAACGAAAAAATGTTGCACTTGTTACTGGTAGCTCAAGAGGCATAGGATTTGAAACATCCCTCTTGCTAGCAAGGGCTGGATTTCATACGTATGCTTCTATGCGTAACCTTGAAAAATCCAAAAACATAACAGAAATAGCCAGTACTGAAAAATTACCATTGCAAGTTGTTCAGCTCGATGTCAATGATGACAGGTCTGTCAAAGATGCAATCGACAAAATAGTAGGAGCAGAAAACAAAAGAATCGATGTATTAGTAAACAACGCAGGATATGGACTTTTTGGATCTCTTGAAGATATATCAATAGAAGAGATAAAAGCACAATTTGAGACTAATTTTTTTGGAGTAATACGTGTAACACAGCAAGTTCTTCCTGTCATGAGGAAACAAAACAGCGGCACAATAATAAATGTAAGTTCGGTTGGAGGGCGTATAGGTGTTCCTGTTTTGTCTGCCTATCAAAGTACAAAGTTTGCATTAGAAGGTTTAAGCGAATCAATGTCATATGAACTGGAGCCATTTGGAATTAGAGTAGTTATAATTGAACCCGGTTTTATCAGAACTAACATTATAAACTCAAGCACTTCGGCAAAAAAGGCTCTAGGCCCCAAATCACCATATTTTTCACTGATGCAAAAAGTAGAGAACCACTTCAAATCAATGATGGAAAATGCATCGTCTCCGCCAGAAGAAGTAGCAAGGGTTATACTACAAGCCCTAACATCTGAAAATCCACAACTAAGATACACTGTAGGTAATGACGCCGCTACTATAATACAAGCAAGGATGAATATGCCTGACAAGGATTTTCGAAAAATGGTAATTCAAAACTTTTCATTATAGTACTGCGAGTTAAAAAGTCCTTTTATATAATCATAAAGCCCAATCAGTATGAATAAAAAGATACTAACTGTCATTATTATAGTAGTAGCTGCAGTAGCAATACCTTTTTGGTATATACACTATTTCTCCGTTGTTTACTAGCAACACAGTAAATGAGCTCTTACCAACAACTGCTGCTATTGTAAACAATTAGGCGGCAGTACAAGAGTATCAAAAATTCATTTCCATGAATGAACAAGATAGAATGAATGCTGCTAAACATATGAATCAAACGGAGAAAAATATGGTTATGATAGGAGCTGATCAGATAAATAATACTATTAATGAAAATGCCATGATCCTGGGAACAATCAAACAACAACAAGTCAATGCAACCATTACCTCCAAAATAAGGACTGGTACTTTCATTGGAGCTGGTGACGGATTTCACAATACAGAAGGATTAGCAAAAGTAATTCCCTTAGGACAAGGAAGTATCGTCATCAGATTGGAAAACTTCAATTCTAATAATGGACCTAATGTTCATCTTTATATGTCTACTGATAAAGCTGCCTCAAATTTCATAGATCTTGGAAGGTTGAAAGCAAATAACGGAAATCAAAATTACAATATACCTAATGGAACAGACCTAGTGAAATATAATATGGTTTTGATATGGTGTAAGAACTTCTCTGTACTGTTTGGAAGCGCAGAACTAAAGACATAACTTGAGAAGAAACCATTCCTCAAAGTGGATATAACCACGCCAACAGGTGTTCCAGAGAATATGGATCTCCTTCCTTTGATAATTTTTAAGTTCCATATAAAAAAGATTCTAGTAAAGCTAACAATTCTTTACGACAAATACAAAAAGAATATACTGATTATTTCTCTTCCTTTTCTGTGAGAATTTGGTAGTTCCCCTTTTGCATGTGTTCTAGTAATACATGCCGTTGCATATCGCCCAAGCTATCAAATTTTGTATTACATAACTTGCATGTAATGCTGTGCTGCTCTAGTAATGCATCTTCTTTGGACATATTGCCTGCTGCCTAGTATATTGGTAACACCGGTAATAAATGTTATAAAAATTCATCGTAGATATTGAACCCTAAAGTATGTCGAAAAATGATAATTCTTTATGGTTTTTTTTATGGTTATCTTCTTCCTCAGATTCATGAAGATCTTTTGTAAACGGCGCAAACACATTCCTACAAACAACAAATAAGCATTTGTTTCAAGGTCTAAATCCAGGAGGGATTTATCAAGCGATATGGTATTGATAACGATGGTTTGTTAGAACAAAGCCATAATGTTTTGACTCTATCTAAGATAGATAGATCTAGGAATTTAATGAATTCATTTCTTTTCTCTAGTATATGTCTTATTGTTCTTGGCACTATCTGTGGCCCAGTTATCACAGCTTAGATTTTTGTTGAACCAATTAGGAATAGTCATAAGTACATCAAGAGAAACTATTTTTCCTAGGTCTTATTTTGTGGTGTATCTGAAATGCCAGTTTCAGTTTATACACGTTAATAAAACACATAGATATTGAACATCCAGGCAAACTATACTATCCAACCCATCCTTATGGTGTTTTTGCACCACAAGGACAAACGGCACAATTCAGATTGCAAAGAAAATATAGAAAAGGTCATTAAGATCAGAAACGTAAAGTCAAAAATATCTATGGACAAAATCCAAAAGGCTATTCTTATTTCTATAATATCAATAGCAGCAGTATCTTGGGTATTATCTAAAGATCAATTTGATATGATGAAGGCTATGATGACTAATGATCCTATTGCACTTTCATTATTTACTGCTAGTTGGACAGTCGGAATGGCTGCAATGATGTTTCTAGCGATAACGCCAATGGTTTTGCTTTACAATAGATTGATAAATCGCGACAACGATGCTGGCGATGGAAGAGGTGATATTAAATCATCATCACAGTCTTCGATAGTTATCGAAGGTAATGATAAGAGCATAAGAGATAGGAATAGATCATTTTTTGCTAATGCTGCAAATATGGTATTATTTGTCGGATCTTATCTTGTAGTCTGGGCTATAACAGGAATTGCACTTTTATTTGCATGGTCAATTCCAATGAACTATTTTTTTATACATTTGCAAAGCTATCATAATCAACAATTACAAATCGTGTATGGAATCATATTGATCATTTCTGGAGTATATCAATTTAGTTCGCTGAAAAGAAAGTGTCTTGGATACTGTGAATCTCCACTGAGTTTCTTTATGAGAAGGTGGAGAAGCGGAGCTTTTGGCGCAGTAAAGATGGGAACGTACCATGGTCTTTACTGCCTTGGATGCTGTTGGCCTTATTTTCTTCTTATGGTGGCTTTAGGTTGGATGAATCTATTATGGATGGGATTGTTTGCAGGTATTATTTTTGGAGAAAAGATATGGCGTGAAGGCATATGGATTGCGAGATCTGCAGGAATTGGGTTTGCAATTGTTGGGATTATGATAATTAGCGGGATGATAACAATTCCTACTACGCACATGGCTGGTATGAATATAGATATGAAATCTAATAATCTAGGGGATAATTTGAAGAAAGACAGCACGATTGGAATGAATCATAATATGATCGATAATATGGTGGCTTCTAAAACGAATATAAACAAGAACAAAACCACAACTATGCAAAATATGAAAGGTATGTAACATATGAACCATACATTGGAAGAATAGCTTAAGATGTTGCCAAATCAGTCAACTTATCACCTGCTACATACAAACGTGAAAAACAGTCTATCGTTTTGGATATTCTGATACTTGGGGTTGTAATAACTGCAAACAAAAATGTGACAAGTGGTTTATGCATAAGCATTTTTGTAAAGGTCTATTAAAGTGATCTCTGACCACTAGGTCAAAGTCAAAATGTACTCCAGTCTACAAGATGCGTAGAAATCAGTCTTCAGTCTTTCAGAAATATCCCTGATTCTGTTTTGCTTTTCAAAAGGTAATCGAAAGTGTAACCTATCACTCTAAGTACAACAGGTAGTTAACGATAGCACACCAATTTTAATAAGGATTATCAATACTTTATCTCATTATGGTTTGTATCCTATTAGAAGTGCCATCTCGAGCCATTTCCAATAACAATCTACATCTACAAATCCTATCTCTTTAAGCCAGTTTAGCTGCGTTTCCATAGGTAATAACTTGTCGGACTTTCCTTCTATTTGCGGAGTATAGCCAATAGCTTTTAGAAAACGCATATGAAGTGCTATAGAGGGCGATGGTACGTGTTCAAGATTGCAAAATACACCTGTTTGATTCAGTATATCATAAATCTCTTCATATAGCGAGCGTTTGCGTTCATGCTTTAAGTGATGAATAGCAAAGCTTGAGACAACTGCATCAAAATAACCCAGATCTGATGGCAAAGGATACTTAAAGTCATGTTCAAGCACTTTAACATTAGGATCGTTTGCAAAATGATCTCGTGGAGCTTTGAGCATAGTTGGAGAAACGTCTAATGCTACAGCCTCTAAATTTGGTCTATTTATCTTTAACAATCTTATTAACCGTCCATCTCCTGTACCAAGATCAAGAATTCGTTTTGCTTCATTAGGAATATGCTCTAGAAGTACGGCCTCACCTTCTGTGCGATGTGGAAGATGGTCTTCTACATTCAGATATGCTAGAGCATGTTGAACAGAGGACCAGTCCTTTCCAGACTGACTTTCATTCAAAGTAGATTATTGTTCTTTACAAAGATCTATATAAATAAATCATTCAATTTCCATCAAATGCTAACTAATTCTGTTCAATAAGATATGGAACTGAACGACAAGCTGGGCTGTTGAAATCGATTAAACCCGGTAATAATGGCAGTAACAATACGGGTTGATGCTAGCCTTGCTATTGCATATTCACATAGATTATACGATCAATATTTGGATCTCGTAAAAACATTATTCTATAGTGAATAGGTTTTTGTTTCATTGTTGATATTTTTATTTATTAATAATATGGGCCATGGTATTGATGTGTTAGAAATCGCGACTGGTCTCAAAGACGCATTAATAAATAGTGGACTTACTATTGAATCCATACTTAATTTTGGACCCGTAGAAATTGCCTCTATACTTGGAATAGACGTCTATGTAGCAAAAATTATCTTTGACGCAACCAAAAATGCTGTTAATAATAATGGTTTTAAAACACAACAAAATAATGTGATCGAATTAGAGCATATATAAGTTCATTTGCAAATTTTTCATCTTGTTACTATCGATATTATATGAGTTGTCCTTGAAAAGGTATATTTTCAAGCATATTGTATTTATAATTTTGACTGTAATCACAAAGGAGAGATAATAGGGAAATGCAACTAGTTCAGATATCAGATATCCATATTGGAAGTTTTTTCAAACAAGAAGTCTTTGATAGCGTAGTCGATGAGGTTAACAAACTAAAGCCAGATGCAATAATCATCACAGGTGATCTTACCGATGAAGGTCTGCTATTTCAATTTGAACACGCTAGTGAAGAAATAAAAAAATTCAATTGTCAGAACCTAATAGTTTTGGCAGGAAATCATGATTACCGCCATACAGGATACTTAGTTTTCAAGAAGTTTTTTTCTACTTCAAAACAAATTTATGAATTCGATGATGCAATAGTCCTAACTCTAGGAACTGCTCGGCCTGATAGAGATGAAGGTGAAGTAGGATATAGACAGAATCTATGGATGGAAAAGACTCTGAGCAAATATAACAATAATAAAACAAAGATTATTGCAATGCATCACCATTTAATTGGAATTCCTGATACGGGTACTGATAAAATCATTATCCTTGATGCAGGCGATACCCTGAGAGCGTGCCTTCAATCTAAAGTTAGTTTAGTTCTATGTGGTCATAAACATAGACCATGGGTCTGGAAGTTAGGATCTTTGGAAATTGCATATGCTGGTACATGTAGCATCAACACGCTTTAGAGGTTTTTTCGAAAATTCATACAACATTATAGAGATTAAAGATGGAAAAACAAATGTTGACATAAAAATAGTAGGTGGCAAAAGATTTCCTCTTTTAGATCTAGTTGAAAAATACAAACCATATTTGTAAAGCTGATCGTGTTGTTTTTAATATAAACAAAATTTGATAGCTTTATAGCGTATCTAACCACACCGAAAGAGGAAATCTATTTGGTTCTGTTTGACCAGCCAAAAAAAGATTTGTATGAGTTTGTCAATTTTTTATATTTTTATATGTTTGGTTATCTTGCATTTGCACTTACTATATTACTTGTGTTAATGTCAATACCACGTTGACTGCATGAGTAGGTTGTATCACCACCAAAGATACATGCTCGCTCTTCGGGTATTGCCTTGTAAATTTGTGAGCTTGCGGTAGCCCCTACGTTTGTAGATACAGTATTGCCACAGGTGTTATCTAGCTGTGCTGCCTCATCATATGAATCTCCCGTAGATGCACTTGCACATGGTTGGTGCCGTACCTAGAGCCTACCATATACTTTTTCCAGTGATGCCATATATTGAAGGCCAGAGCTTTGCCGAGATTTCAATCCGTGAGACTCGATGAGCCCACAAGTCATTCTCAAGCTTGCACTGGAGCTCAAGATGGCTATATCTGCCGTTTCAATTCTAGATCTCTTGCGTAATTAGGAGCTATAGTCTAACACCCTACTTGTTTTAGCCGTCTTCTTAGATTGAAATGCTGTCAGACTGTATAACTCTGAAGTTCAGGAGACCGGATATTATATCAGATACGTTATTGTACTTCCTTAATCTGTTTCTAAATTTAGTACCCATTATTCCAAACTTTTTGATCCTACATATGGTATGTTCTACTATGATCCTTAGCCTAGAATGATTCTTGTTGTAAGTTCTTTCATCACATGAAAGCAATGTACCCTTTTTCTTTTTGATACGAAGTACAGACTTTACAGTGGGAAAGTCCTTTTCAATGCCAAGATAACCAAGATCAACTATGTTTTCAACTTGTGATGGAGTTATAGAATGATTGTGTTTGTAAATGTCATAATCATGTTTTCTTCCACTTCTGTGACCTGTCTTATGCAGTATCAATCCTTCACTGTTTACCATCAATTGTGTCTTGACAGTATGTTTCTTCTTTCTACCTGAATAGTAACTCTTCCTTCTTCTTTTGTTCTTAGGTCTTGGAATTTCTTGTTCTGTAGAGTCTATGAAAGCCTTGAATCCAGGAAAGTAACTCTTCTACTTCATCTATAGTTCTTAATCTCCTAGTACGTTTGTATATCTTCTTTGGCAATGGAATACACTCCTTGATAAGTGGTTCCATCATTGATATATCTCTACAAACATTGCTTTGATCAAGGTCAAACAGAAATCCTGATAATGTATATGTAATGTATAATCTGTAGTATACTAGAAGCATAACGAATCTTTCTTTAACTTTAAGCTTAAATGGTCTACCAGCACCTATATCCCGTATTCTCGTCCTTGATAGAAGACGTCTTCTTTCGTGCTCTTCGTAGTTATGTTCAATTTCGTTACAAATGGATTCAAATTCAGATACAGTTACTCCGGTAAATGACCTGAATATCAAAGGTTTCTTACATAATTTGCTATAGGACATCAAAGAGCTTGTCAGATAGATATCCTATGTGAAGAGGAATATAGCTCTAAGCTTCTAATTACACAAGAGATCTTAATGTTATTTCATCTCCCCAAAGCATTTGTGGTTATGGGAAAATAGTTATATAATTTCTGTTAAAGAATCATTTAATGACAAGAGATCTCAAATACGAATGATATTATTAAACGATACATACGTATAATAAATGATACGTTATGCATCGTTGCTAGATACTATAAATATAATGCATCGAGATAGAATCCTATAGTATTACGATTTAAACCTCGCTGTTCGCCACATCAATCGGCCAGTGGGTACATTGCTATCCTATAGTATTACGATTTAAACTCCCACATGTCAAGGAACTGGTTGGTAATTATATCAAATTGCTATCCTATAGTGCAGGATAGCCTGTAATGAGCGGTATTAAATATTCTGCATGATAAAAAAGCATGAATAAGTTGTCAGGATCTATAAAACCTTGAAGATCTGATATGCTGATACTACCTTTTGTTAAAAGTGGAACTGCCTTGGAAGCTATTTCAAAGTCGGTTGGAGCCTTTTTAAGGTTACCAAAATAACATACATATCCATGGTATGGCCTGAAGAGAAATTAATGACGTATAATTTCTATGATAAAATGGATTCTACGAATACTATCGACCATCTAGAGAATCTCAAGACAAACATTATGAAAAATGATTGGTGGAAAAGACTTGTACTGATATGGGATAACGCTTCATACCATGTAAGCCTAATGGTACGGAATTATATCAATACACAGAAAAACTGGATGACCATAATCCACCTACCAAAAAAGGCACCATACCTTAATCCAAATGAAAGAAAAGTAAACCAGCAGATAAAGTCAGATGTATGTGCGAATAGATTCTATGAACATATAGAAGAACAAAAAATTGCAGTATTAGAATATTTAGACAAACGATTTGGTAGATGGGATGACGACATTGTTTATGACACTTGACTTCATTATCGTGGTGTACCCAAACAATACTTTCATCTCTATATAAAGGAAATAGAATTTAGATTCAACCACAGGGATGAAGATCTCTTCCAGATACTTGCAAATATAGTGGCAAAAGCTGTTCCAAATTCTTAGGTATTACCTTATATTAAAGCAAAAAAGACCATTGTATTATACTCATCTGTAATTATATGGGCCTCAGAATCATGTCAATTTTGGTTTACACTGCCTTGGGCAAGTCAATCCTAACATTCAGGCCTTATTCTGGTAGAGATTATCGAGCAGTCATTAAAAACAGAAAACTTTAAAGCTAGCTGCTCTATCTAGTAGATTAGAATCCTTTTTTAGTAGCGATTTCATTGCGGAAACCTTCGAGCCCGCTACGATATTAGTGCTTTTTAGCTCCGATACTTTGAATACTGAATGTTTGTAAACCAAAAATTCACTTATGATAATAGCTGTAAAGCTCATTTTGAAAAATATAGAGATATGTTTATCAAATATAACTCGCGTCTTGAATAGGACTCTAATTTCTGTTCATTTTACGAGTAAAGACAGAACCAAAATAGTAGGTATAGTGTTGATAGCAATTTCATTTATTACACTTGTTCTCTGGATTATTTGGTATTATAGGTTTGAAAAAAATGCAACCGGGCCCAAATATGCTACTCATCTTCAATCTTAACAACAGTTAAAAAAAGAAACGATTCACGGCGCAAATAAACTATTTACAGCATATCAATTGAACGTGAGTTGTCTAAATTAAAATAGAAGCTTTACTACACCAAACACTGTGCAATGGCTGATAATGAAAAATCAGAACAAAAAGAAAAAGAGCCGCAAGATGTGGAATTAGCTACTTGGCGTAAGAAGATAGAAATAATAGGCATCGATATAAAAAGCCTGGATAAAGAGAACGAAACAGGACGACTCAAATTAAGAACAATACTCATGAACCAGCATTTTACAAACGAATTAGATAAAATGGGCCTGCAGCTCATAAAGATAACTGCAGGAAGAATCTTTACTCATGGACTTGTAGGACTCTTAGAGCCAAAAGTACAACCTACTAGAATGTTAAAATCAGGTTTAGCAGAAGAACGACATCAATATGAGCAGAAGATATAAATAAAAAATAAAAAAGCGGGCTACTATCTCATTTTCATTCCCAGATTTTTTGATGATGCATTACCTTGCTCGTCTGAATTGTGTTCAAATAGCCTTATAATTAAAGGTTAAATTATGAAGAATATACATATGATAAATCATATTCATATAGTATTTCTAAGCTGCAATTATGACAAATCATATAATGTGCTGACCTAAGTAAAAGAATAACTTCTGGTAACTTTGACATATGTGGAAAGAAAAAATTAGATCAAACATCTATATAATAGGTATGGTCGTGGGATTAGCTCTGGTTAGCAGTCTATTTGTGATTCCGCTGCATGAACACTGGTAGATTCGTCCAGACACTAATTTTTTCACAAAAATAAAGATTACATTAATAATGTGGATATCTGGTACGGTTCATTTGAAAACGAACCTACTAATGCTGCCTGGGGAGAAAGGCATTTTCACATAAGAGAACAAGATGGATATCAGCTTTCATTTGTAAAACCTATTGAAAATTGTCGTCGTTTTACAAATAAGGTAACCTATATTTCCCTAGGAGGTTATGCTAACGATGCAAGAGTTGTAGCAGTCAACCAAAATACGAACATAGTATACGTAGGTGCATTAGTCAATGGTTATACAAGTATCGTTGCTATCGCCAGAGTTTATTGGCAATTATTTTACCTTTTGGTATTATCTACGTATATATAAATTGTTTTTCATTTTTATTACAAATAAACCACAATAATTTCGGAAAAATGTTTTTTAATATAAAAGATTAAAAGATATTCTACTTGTCTAAATAGCTGTAATAATTCCTCAAAATGACGTCAAACGCATTAGTGATGCTTTGAAAAAGATTAACGTTGGCGGCATTACTATTTAAAAGTCAAAGGCAGAGGTAAGACTATTGCAGAGAAACTCCACGCCTCTAAAGGAACAGAAATGTACACGCCCGAATTTGGTGACAAATACAAACTTGAAGTGGTGGTACCTGACGATAAAGAAAAGGATACAATCAATATCATAAGAGCAAATTCTAAAAATGGGAAAGATCTTTATCTGGCCAATTGCACGTGCAATTGACATCGAATCAGGTGCAGAAAATGAAGAGGCGATTTAGATAGAAAGAACAAGAATCTGTGCAGGCTGCATTACAGCTCTTTTCAATTTGTTAATTTCGTCTGCATTCTATGTCATTAAGCTATGAACCTTTACAGAAATGTTTTACCATATAAAATTCAATGAAGAGGCTATGCAAAAATTACCTCCGAGCATTGCGGTACAAATAGCTTAATCAGTATGGAAAAATGGGAGTAAAGATGTAAAGGAATTGTATAAAAATATCAAAGCTAGCAACTGCAAAAGATACAGAAGAAGATATAAACAGATTGATAATTATTCATCAGTTCTAAGACTGGCAGAGAATTTAATTGATAAATATCGTATGACAAGAATTAGAGCTTGCTGGTACAACTACATTTAAGGTATAGCTTATTAAATATGAGTTTATGCGAACTGGTGGTTTGAATGACATTTTGAAAGCTTTGTTAGATAATGATAACAAGGGTATTTCAAATCAAGAATTAATACGGTTACTCCAGAAGATTGAAAACGATGCAACAGAAATATATCATGCTAAATATGCTTTAGAAGAAAAGATTAAGTTTAATATTGATTATGGCAACAATTCAAATACTAATCTTGTTGGTCTACAAGACGTAAAGTCACTTGAGTGTATTAGAAAATCTATCAAGAAAAATTTAGATTTAATGCATGAAAATATAAATACAATTTTTCTATCGTATTTAACGCAATGTGGAGAAGGAGACACCAGCAATGATATCTGATACAGCTTTTTGTTTCTTTAGATCCTTGGCCTCGTCAGGTAAAGCATCCAGAAAAACAGCAGCAATAGCAGTCAGGATTATACCGCTTCCTATACGTATGGACTAGAACAACAACAGTACCTCATCACCGGATTATAATACCGAGGCTAACATAGCTGCCATAGTAGGTGAAGCTGAAAGATACATGTACATACTTCATAAGCTCGTTTTATCGAACCTGTAGGATTTTGAATAATTTCTATGCTAGTCGGTTCAACGCCTTCTTCAATATCTCCTATTCTACCTTTAGCATCGATTCCATTTTTTCATAATTCTTCAAATATATAACTTACTAGCAGAAGTGTTACCTATGTTTGTAAGTTAGTTTTTAAGTAAGAAACGTAATGCACAAGTAATGAAGCTGCATGCACACAGTGTTGTAACTATAAAATATTAACGGAAATGTCCTGTAAATTAATAGTTAGTGCTTGCGCTTATCCTATTATACTGGATTTTAATGTTTTAGAGGTATTTCTAAGATGAACGTATCAAGGTTCGTTCTATTTACTTTTGCTGGTTCTATTATTTGGAGTCTTGCTCTAACACTTATAGGCATAATGACTATTAGTACACACGGTATTGCTTTTGCATGCTGATGTATAAATTGAAAGACCCGTTTAACTGATATATAGATAAAATCCAGAAAATGAAATATAGATCAAGAAGTGAAATAATTGCATCAATTCTTGAAGTCACATGTAGCAGCAGTTATGGAGTCACTAAAACAGAAATTATGTATCATGCGTTTATACCTTATGCCTTGATGCAAGAATATCTTACATTCATGTTTGAAAAAGGTTTAATAGAAATTAAGGAAACAAAAGAAGCAAAAAAAAGGCAAAAAAGATTTTTTGTATCTACAGACAAAGGAAGACGCTTATTATACTTATACGAACAAATTAATGAAATGACTTCTATTACTGCTAAGAAGAATAATGCTGTATAATAGAGAGGTTAACATAAAAGCATCAAGTATTTATTTTGTTACACGTTTCTCTACTTAGAAAATATCTTCGTATATATATCTTTTGTTATATACAACTAACTAGATTTACACTTAAACCTAATTCAAGCAACTGTTTGAAGACTTACTAGGAATTTAAATTTTAAAGTTATAAGAATCGTTAATCTCTATCTTAAACATTCATGAAAATTGGAACACGTGATCCAAGTAAAGGTGAAGTTGTACAATGGGTTAACAACCACTGGTGAAGAGGGTAAAGCTGCAAAAAGTCAACAACTGATCTTAATGACAGCGATAAATCTGTCCGTAATAATAAAAAATATACTCAGCATCAGTGTTCGGAGCATATACAACTACTACTGCGAATAATGTGTGTACTATCACTTACGGTAAGTTGTTTGACTAATAGGTTCTAATTGCACCTAGTGTAATCAATACTGAACACCTTTTGAAATATAACAATAATAAATGTAGTGAATGCGGTCTAACAATTCATCCAAACTTTATAGGATATCATAAATGTGGTTATGCGAACTGTCCTATTTGTAAAAATGCCATTGTAAATTCAGGATATTGGTACCATAGAAGGTCTCATCCTGGACATGAGAACGATTCTCCTCCGCCACCAAGAAAAGCCTTTGAAAATAGAGAATATAGAAATACTCGACGCACGAGTCGTTAACAATACCTATTTCGACGTACGTTTCTTACATTTCTGTATTAGTATACAAGATAGAGCTAGCTAAATACGAAGTGGTCAAATAAGTATCACTTACAACATAATGAATCATGCAACAAAGCACCTATTTCTATAAATATCATTTTGTAGTAGCATATGAAATGATATCGGATTCACTTATAATTACGTAAAGACTCAGAGAAAGAACAACATTGGACACTCCAATTTTCATAGGAGTGTTTCAATGTATCATAATTGCAGTATATAGAGTAGCTTTCCTGATAATCTCAAATGAGTACTACTATTGACCACGTTAAAATACTCAAAGAGCTAAGCTATTTTTTTCGTTATATTATACTATATTGGCATATCTTTTTTAGCATTACTAGTTTGATTGTAATTTGTAGCCGTTTTCTCTCTATTGTAGCCTTATGTTGTTAAATTGTTGATTTGATAATAATTAATCAAGAGTTAACTAGAACTACTGACGTTCCATTAGTCAAGGTATCAAATGCAGGCAAAAACCTCTTTCCAATTTCACGCAGCTCATTTATTTGTTCTTTTGAAGCAGTATTGCTTTTGATATTCATATTTACTCTAAATTGCTGAGCACCAGGTCATCATTGGATATGCCAGTAAAACCACGCAAGTGTTGCTTTTGTCATTTCCGGCTGATTTCGCATGGAATCATATACTGTATTTAGTATTTGTATATTTACTCCATTGAATCCATCGTTTTTCTTACCATTCATTTAATGAAAGTATTGGAAGAGGTCTGCAAATAATAATTTTTGTTGTAAGAAAGAGAAAAAACAGCATGAATGAATAAGGTATTATTTCATTACGTTGCTCAACGCATTAACAAACACCTAATATTTGCTCTATTTTAGTATTGGATCCATTATTCTTAGAAACTGTTTAGATTGTACTCTCTTTCTCTCTAATAGTGACAAACTATTTCCTTTCTGAAAATCTCAATCTGCTCTTCAAAATCGCTTATGGGCCAGAAATGTATACGCTTTACTCCAGCTTCACGAAGGGCATTTATCTTTTGAATACACTCTTCAACACATCCAAAGAGAAGTAGATTTTCTAACTGCTCTACAGGTCTCCCTAATGCGGGAGATAATCTATCTTTTACCATCCTGTGAACTTTGTCCTTATCGTTATCAATATACCCAAACATTGACATAACAGAGTTTTCGAACGATTCGCTGTCTCTGCCTAATCTTTTTCTGTATGACATAAGTATATTCCATTTTTCTCTGAACTTGTCTGGCGTAATATTATAAGCGGACGCCATCCAACCATCACCATATTTTGCAGCCCTTCTTAGGCCTGCTTCTGATGATCCCCAAGTCCCTATGAAGATATGGGGATGAGGTTTTTGTAATGGTTTGGGTGCAATAGATATTTTCTCTAATTGATAATATTTGCCATTATAGTCTACGTATAATGTTGAAGTACCAGACTTCAAATCGTCGTCATCATCTTCTTCTCTCTTACTATTATTCCAAAGTATATGCAAAATCTCTAATGCTTCATTAAACCTACTCCATCTTTGTTCAAAAGGAATTCCACAGACATCATAATCTCATTTATGTGAACCAGGCCCAACTCCTGCTGCAAATAGCCTTCCAGAAGATAAAATATCTATAGCTGATAAAGCCTTGGCACATATGACAGGATTTCTTACAACTATATTTAGTATAGACGTACCAAGTTTTATCCTATTGGTTACTGCAGCAACTGCTGACAATGTACTTAGCGAGTCCAACCAACTGGTTCTAAAAACAATATGATCATTTACACTCAATGAATCATATCCAAGAGACTCGGCCTTTCTTGCAATCGAAAGCATTTGTTCTCTTGTATGAGGCTTTTCATTTTCTCCATTCCATCCCTTAAACCCCATAACGGGTAAATGAACTCCAAATACAAGCTGTTTCATTGTATCAGGGACAAATAAACCAATGTATCATAAAAAGTAGTATATCATATAGGCAATGTTGTTTAGGTTGCATAGGGGTTGTTGCCTAATTCGTTTTAATTGACTGTAAATATGATTTCACGGTTTTCGATTTAGCTTAGAAAGGGTATGCACCCTCTTATTGACTTGCAAGCACAAGAGGAAAGATGGTTACTGGTTGTGTTACCATCTAGCACATACCCTAGAACGAGATATGCTTATCGAAAATATAGTTTCTCTGGTCAAAGAAAATCCTCCTCCTACTTCAAAGAAGAACAGTAATAGAGGAAGGAAACCAATTCATTCTTGGGAAAAACTTGTCTGTATTTGTATATTGATGGTTGTTTTCGGTTCAACGTACAGAGATATACAGAATATAGTACCCTCTCTTAATTTGCCATGGAATAACGAGCCATATCCAGATCATACGTGGATATCACGTACATTCAAGAAGATACCGCTGATATATCTTGAACGTGTACTAATATGGTCAGCTTATCTATGTTTGAAAGAATCAGGCTGGAAGAAGGGTATTCTCGCATCAGATAGCACCGGTGTAGAGACAAACAGGTACGGATACGAAGTAACGATTTATCAAAAATAGTAGTAAGAAATTCGAAAAGATAAGGGTAAAACAGTATCTGAAATGGCATATCACAGGGATACTTGATCATCTCATAATACTTAATACACGACTTACCAGTAAGAAAACACACGATTCTCCAGTACTCCGAACAATGCTAAACAGATTGAAGAAATATAGATTAGACTTTGCAGGTTCAACATTCAATGGTGACAGAGCTTATGATGGCAACAAGAACTTCCAGTCAGTGTTTAACATGAACATGCTTCCAAATATCAAGCAGAGAAAAAACTCCAAGAACAAGAATAGCAGTAGTAAGAAGAACAAATACAGAAAGAAGGCTGAAAGATATTCAATGCATCAATATATCGTTATAGAGGATTGATAGAAGGAATATTTGGAGCTGAAGAAACTAAACATCATCATCATCAGCTATACTGCACATTCAGATTAAAGAACAATCAGAAAAGATTTGGATTAATTAAATCAATAGGCTGGAACCTAGAAGTCCTTAACAGACTACAATGTGCAAACAAACTGGGAATAAAGGTGACACCATATGCGATATCAAATTAGGCAACAACCCCTATATCAGTGAAACCAATGTCTTCTTGTAGTCCTACTATTAAGAAATTGATAATATCCTATATATAATTCTGAAAATGGACTAGGAGCGAAATGAATTTTTAATAATCATTAAAATATAGAATTGATTAACTAAATATATTGTTGCTATCGGCTGTATTTACTGTTTTCTTTCAAACTTGCGCCTTAAAGCTATTGCAATAAGACCAAAGGTCAGAGAACCACCAGCTATCTTGATGACGTGGTCTAATAATCCTATCTCCACCTTGCTTCCATTAGGCTTGCATGAGATTTTTTATCTTTTACATGCTTCCATTAGGCTTGCATAAAATAAAAGTTGATCAATTTTTACCTTGCTAGTTGTTTAATAAAGACTTAACACCAAAAGACAAGCTTTTAGCTTTGAAAAATAGAAATAGTGTAAGTTGACATGGAAGGATCTTAAGCGATTCGTTATCGATAACAACTACAATAATGAACAGAAAGAACAAGAAGTAAAATTACAATCGGCAGAACGTTTTGCAATATTCAAGAATTTACCATTCTGGATATCCGATGTTGAAGAGCATAAGAAAGCCGATATTGCAAATAACGGAAAATGTTGTTTTAATTATATCATCGGTTTGCCTAAGAAGGATGGAATAGACAAACCTATTTTCGACTACGAAATGCAGTTAGTAAATGCATTAGCTAAGCCCACTCTTAACAAATCTATATTTGTCAAGAAAGCAAGAGGGTTAGGAATCACTGAAATACTTTTAAGATATATGTCATGGCTAGCAGTGTTTGACAGCACATATCATAATTGCAGATTTCATATTGTGACTGGCCCGAGGATTAATCTGGCAGAGGAACTAACAGATAGAATCAGGTTATTATTTCAAAATTGCAAAGCTGGAGCTATTGAAGTAAAACAGGTAGGCCCTATAGTTTATGTAAATAATGTAACAATACAGGCCTTCCCATCTCACACAGTTTCAACTATGAGAGGCTATACTGATGTCAAGTTTATTTTCATAGATGAAGGAGCCTTCTTTGCTCCAGGGCAGCAGGAAGAAGTCAGGGCTGTATGTGAGGGTTATCGTGCAAAGACAAACCCGCATATTGTTCTTGTATCAACACCATACAAGCCAGGTGATCTATTCGAACATATAGACAGAGATCCAAATTCTATATTCAAAAAATTATCATATCATTATTCCGTTGGACTTGGCAAGATATACAATGAACAAGAGATAGAGAAAGAAAAAAGTCAACCGTATTTTAGAAGAGAATTTGAGTTAGCATATTCTGTTGGCACAGGCAATGTGTTTACTGAGCAATCAATTCAAGCTGCTGAAGAGTTAGGAAGAAAATACAAAGGTAGGACCAGTTTTGAAGGCACGCAAAAAAGTCTAGGAATAGATCCAGGATTCGGATCTAGCAAGACTGCATTCACAGTAATAGAATGCGTTGATAATCTGGCACATGTTATCTATTCAAAGCAGTTTGAGAATTCAAGCACAGAGCATATGGTAAGCCTGGCATACAATCTAATAAGACAGTATAATCTGAACAATGGAATTAACAAGGTATTCGTAGATGGCAGCCAGCCTGGATTTATTCGGAGCTTAAAAATAGCAATAGGCGAATACGCACAATACGAGCATTTTGTAGAAAGAGGAAAGCAGGATAACAACAGGCCATTGCATCTATATATGAATGTAGTTCCTGTCAACTTCTCTACGAAACATAGAGCTATGTTAGGTAATGTGCGCAAATGGATTGACAAAGGTCATGTTGCCATAGATCCTGATTTATTTCCTGAATTGCTAACAGAATTACGAATTGCAACAAGTGATGAAGAGATGTCACTTGATAAAACTGAGTATTCGATGGACTTGCTTGATAGCCTTAGGCTTTCGATGGAATACATCGTTTATTGATATTGATATTTAGAAGATTAGCATTATTAGATTGGATTGAATTGGAAGAAACCTCCAAACAAACAAGATCAAGGACTTTCTAGAATTATATCTGTTAAATATCGAAAACCTATCCGCAAATTGAGGAAGAAGAGAAGATACAACGCACTAATAGTAAACATAGCCTCAATCTTGGGACGTAGAATAAGTGAGTGACTAAGTAAACAAATTGTCGAAGAAATTCATGTACCCTATTAACATACAAACTCCTCGTAGCAACTCAATCTAAAAACATAAACACAGCGGTGCCGTTATCATATCCTTAGAGAGAGAAAGATAGACCGAGATGTCCAAATTAACTCAAATACAAAAAGAACAGTTAAAACGCATAATCTTAGATTCTACACTTCAACGTCTAACAACTGCTAAGACTCAGGCGCATGTAAAGGATAAACTCGGAGTTGAAATCACTATAGATTACCTAAATCATGTAAAGATGGAGCTAAGGCAAGACTCACAAAAGGAGTTAGACCATTTGAGAAAAAACCGTTTCTCATACATGAACCATTTGTTTTTTGAGCGCGTATACGAAGTAAAGAAAATGCAGAGAAAGCTCAGTTTTGACACGTCTGCTTTTAATGATATAATATGGAATAATTATTGTCCCATATTGTATTTTCCCTTTCTTTTGAATCATGGAAGGTTTCGCTTGGCCAAGTCTATAATTTCCGGAGTTATCTTGTCAACTTTATCTTCAAGATACTTATTTTCTGTCAGGATATCATAAATAGCAATACTTAATTTCTTTTCAGAGCTTGTCTTTGTCTTCCAGCCTACTATTTTTGCTTCTTCTTTTACCTTGATAAATATTGACTCTGTAGTGCTTTTTGAAGTGTTTTTGTCATCTCTTATTGATTGCAATTCCTCATAGACTGCAAATTCAAATGGCGTAGAGAACCCAAGCTTTTTTCGTTGTTTCTCTGTATCTAATGCTTCAGTGTTACCAAAATAAATATCAGATCATAACTTTGGATTATGTTTTTGATTGCATGTACAAGAAGGCATCTTGAAAAGATACGATGAGGCCATTAAATGTTATGATAAAATAGTAGACGTATATAGGAAAACGCCTTATACTTCAAGGATATTGTGTAATGAAGCCATTGAATCTTATGATACGGCTATCCAGAAAAATCTAAATAATAATAATATAGAGCTATTGTATAACAAAGGCTTATTCCTTCTCCATACCTATGCATCCAGAGATGAATGTATTAATCATGCAATTGAGCCGATGAAGTGCTACGATAAGATAATAGAGATAAATCCAAATCATGCAAAGGCATGGATTAAGAAAGGTTTGATTCATGAAGGATGGGGATGCTGGGATGAAGCCATCAAGTGCTACGACAAGGCCATTGAAATCAATTCAAATTATAAAAATAACTCAGCAGATGTATGGCTTCTCCTTTGTTATACTCTTGCGTATAAATCAGATAGGAGATGTGGTATGGATGGATGAACCAATGGTCTCTTGATTAGTCTAACTTCTATGAGACAAGACATGCTGATCTAACCAATTTAGGAAGAAAGGGTCCTACAGCGGTGTGATAAGAAGGTTGAATGAGTTTTACAATAAACACCATGATAGCTGCAACAAACCATACCGGGGAATACAACGTCAATAACAACAGTCCCAGGTAATCAGAATGGTTTTAGATTGAATGAATGATACTAGTCATGCACACCACAATGTTGTACTACTAGCATCACCAACAAAAACAGATCCTCCCTAGGTTTTTCATTGGAGGATGCGATACTACATTGAAATATAAAAATGATTGTTATTGCAGGCAGCAATGGCAACTAAGATATTTTTTAGCGCTTACTAATAATTGTTTTTGAGGAAGAGGAGGAAGAAAAATGGCTAGTAATATGAGTAGGCAGCAGTAGTGGTAGTAAGCAACAATTCATCAAGCTGATTATGTAAATGTAAAAACATCAATCCCTTGTCAGTTATCCTGTAAGTTCTTCTTCGATTTTCTTCTTGATACGTTGTTCTTATCAGGCCAGCATCAATTAAGATTGAAACATATTGCTTCATCTGTGCATATGATAAAAATGACCTGTACATTATTTGTGATGCATTTAAACTTCTTCCATTGATAACTTCTAGAACAGATGTAACTAATTCAGTTCTGTCTCTATATGCATATACCAACATCTAAACATCCACTTACAGATTGAGATTATGTAGTCCTTAACTGTTAGTTAACTTGGTTAACGAAGTAGGGTCTCACATCTAAAACTTGAACTGTATTTTTAGGCATGTGTTCATGTAAAATTTTTTTGGATTTCCAATAAAAGCTCTGTTCTATCACCCTGCCTTCTCTTAGCCAATATCTCAAGACTATTTTTTATAACATCCCCAATTCGATTCTTTATAAAACTACAAGCGAATCCTCAATATGCGTTCTGCCTTATGAGATTTTAAAGCCAGTAATGTATGATAGAAGGAGTGGAGATAGCATTCACAAGGATTTTCATATAACACGTCATCCGTATCATTTGACTAGAAATAAATTGTCATTGTCAGAATACGTTGACAATCTTGCTTTGCTTTTCGAAGAAAAAAGCTTTATGACTCTTTAGATAAAGAAGTACAAAGAACTACAGACCCAGGTACTTTTTGATTCAAGTTAATAAGATAGGAAGTGAAAATCTGCTAAAAAATGGAGTCTATAAACATGAAAATTGGATGGATACTCCCCGTGATAGTGCACATGGAAACGTTAGAATCGGAGACATACTCGTAATCTATTTTGGAACTAATTCAATAGGATTTCAAAAACAGGTTAAAAAGATTTACAGAGTTAATTCAGTGTCAAACAACAACACAACGTTTAATATTTCAGAAATTAAAGAACTAAATGGAATAAGCCTAGAACGAATTAAAGCCTCAATACAGCACGTAGAGGTACAAAAAGAAGTTTTCAATAGGATAGGCCAGCAAGGATTCAATATTGTTAAAATGGAAAAGGCTGACTATGACCAATTACTATCGCTAGATAATACGCTATCATCCGCAATGGCTCCGTTGACTTTTAGAGATCTACAAATATTCCTCTTGAAAGAAATGCAGATGCAAGCAAATTATCAACCAGTTATGATAAAGACACTTCTCCTTGCAGGAGGAGCCCCACTATTGCATAGATAGACAAATATGTTTTTGATAATGTAAAGGAATTAGTAATTGAAAAACTGGATATAGTTTTGCTGTTTGGATTATTACTTTATGTCTATTCCTCTTCCTATCATATTCAAATCATCATCAAATCATCAACAGATGAAACTACTACTATCCCTGCGCTAGTCGTTCCTGTCTTTGCTGCTTCTTTGATAACAGAAACTGCTTCTTTGACCTTATTCTCATCAGCAATTGATACTACTTGACTCCTAGTAGAATATGCCATCTTTTGGGTTCCTGATCCTTTACCATAGCTTACTGTATATTTTTCCCCCTTTCCCATTCCTTTAGATTCATAGAATGTAGCCTGTAAGCCTAAGTCTTCTAAAGCAGATAACACATAAGGAGTCCTCTCAGAGGCAATAAATGCTTCAATTCTCTTCATTACCATAACTATAATGATGATACATTCGGATAATAAACTTGTATTGACTATGTATTTAGATCAAACTATTGTTTCTACTAAATGGGTTTCAAGCCATATGCCTTTATCAGGATACTTTTTTTATGACCTTGTTTGCAATTCTCTACTTATGTTCAGACGTGTGTTCTTCTATTGTTGTGCATGTTCCTCCCAATCCATAGATATATTATTAAAGTCTGGATATACTGTAGGGCTAGTATCATTTCAGACGAAGAACAGAATTTAGAAAACAAAAGATACTATGCTAACGTAGTGGTTATTCCTCTTTATCAGTTAAAGGTAATGACGATGATGATTTGCTAAACGTGCAATCAGTAATTATAACTTTGTTTGTACAATCTTTTACTAGGTTGTTATAAAGTTTTTCAGCTTCTTCTACTATTATAGATACATTATCTTCAGTATTATAATCCGGTGATGAGCTTTGTTGTTGTTGCTGTCCGTACATACAAGAAACAGTATAATCCTGGCCGTTGCTGTTATAGTCTATCATCGAAGATATGTTATTAAAAATTGACCTAAATTTCTCTGGGTCGTTTCTTATTGATTCAGTAATAGACAAAAGCGCATATCTTAGCAACACTTTTACGTTTGGAATAACATTAAGCACTTTTTCTCCAACAAAATTTATGATTTTGATAAATTCCTCATTATTGTTTTGAAAGGCATTTACAAGTTTCTGTAATGCTGTGTATTCTTTGTTTTGATTCTTAATCTCCAATCCTCGTTTTTTACAATCCGACTCGTATTGTTCCAATGTATTCTGTGTAGTTGAGATCAGATGGCTTAACTCCTCAAGAATTCTGGCTGAATTCTGATTACCGGCTTGTAAGGATGCTTCTTCTCTTTTGAGCTTTTCACATCTATATTCCACGGATGGTAAATCATTATTAGCAATTGTAAGAAGTTTGACCACATCTTGTGTACTCATACGTGCCACCTTAGACAAAATGTACAAATTCACAAAATGGTGAATGTCATCTTTAATTTTATCATAAATCCTACAAAGGCTGTCAAGTTGAGTTAGCTTACAATACTCTATAAAGAATTTGGTTACTTCAGGCTCCCTCAGGTTCAATGCAATAGCTACTTGTGCCAGAGTTCTACGTTCGGAAAATAGTTTGTAAGCTTGGGATGATACAGACATAGAATCCTTTAATTCCATCGCTTTAACTGTCTTCTCTAGGATGGCTTTAATATCACGAGGGCAAATTCTTGCCTCCTTAGCTATTTGGTGATAACTCTTGTTCTGATTATAATATAGATCTAAAACAAGCTTTTCTTTTTCCTGTCTAGTTAGTGTCATCATAATGCTCTTTATTTTATATGAATACAGAATAAAAAGAAACTAAAGCTTGCTATCATCTGTTATCAATCTGTTATCATTGCTATCGTTTTGTTATCTCTGATATCATCTGTTAGCATCTGTTATCATGAAATTTTAATTTGAACTCAATATGCTAGTTATGTGTGCTGATCAGGATGGATTAACTTCCATTGATTATATTTTATAGTGTGCATCAAGGGAGTAAATTGTTTACAGCATGTGACCGTGTGACGAAGTCACATTTGCTAAGAATGGAGATTCAGTTATTTTAGAAGTATCTCCTAGTTATTATTCAACTTGGGATTATAGCAAAAGGAAATAGCAGGAAGATAATAAACATACTTGCTAGGTACAGTAATATGCATACTATGGTCTACTCCTCGTATAGGGGGCTATTGCAACTTGATCGCATGATATGGCATTAGCTGCAGAGAAGGGGTTCAAAAGTATCTCTATTCCAGCGATAAGTTCTGGCATTTTTGGATTTCCTAAGGATAAATGTGCAAAGATACTTGTAGAAGAGTCAGAAAGGTTTCTTGAACAATACAATAATAATAATAAGAAATGTTCAATAGACATCATAGAATTTTGTATATTTGATAATGAGACTTTAGATTGCTTTAAAACTGAATTTGCTAATATCAAGGATATAAAAATAACATGAAACTTGGATATGATGACCTTCTATTATACTGAATTAACACTTTTTTTGATTGATATTTAAATCAAAGCCATTGCCTAAACTTCTTTATGTCTGCAGTAATGATGAAATACATACTACTAGATTTGAATAGTGACAAAGATATTGCTATTATAAAAATCAACAGACCTGAAGTACTGAATGCTCTGAATAAAGAAGTTATGTCAGAATTATCTACCGCAATTGACATCGTTGGTGCAGATGAAAAAATAAAGGTCCTAATTATAACTGGTACAGGAGAAAGATCCTTTTGTGCAGGAGCAGACATCAGGTACGTAGTAAATATTGATCCTATTGAAGCAGAAAGATATGCAACTTTTATTCATACCCTACTTAACAAGATAGAGAATTTAGAAAAACCCGTTATTGCTGCAATTAATGGGTACGCTTTGGGAGGAGGTTGTGAGCTGGCATTGGCATGTGATATTAGGATAGCGTCAAGCAATGCTAAGATAGGCCAGACAGAGGCTACAATCGGTATTCCACCAGGATGGGGAGGGACTCAAAGACTGTTGAGGATTGTTGGTCCTGCAAAAACAAAAGAACTTATCTATACCGGTAAAATGATTACAGCAGAAGAGGCAGAAAGAATTGGTCTTGTTAATAAATTAGTTAGTTTGACGCCAGAAGATGAATTAAGTGCAGCTAAGCGGACAACAGCAGCAGCCACTACTGCCATAGCAACAACCACTACAGGTTCTTCTAAAGAAGAGCAGCAACGAGAAGAAAAACAAATAGCAGAAGGTAAACTAGCTAAAATTCTAAACAAAAAGTTGATGGATGAATGCCTTGCCTTTGCAAAAGATATTACAAAGAATAGTTTCATTGCTGTTAAAACTAGCAAAATGTTAATCAACAAAGGAATGGATGCAGATATTGATACGGGATTAAGGTTAGAGATTTATGGTTGGGCATTATGCTTTGCACATGAAGACAGACAAAAAATGATGTCTTCTTTTTTGAATAAAGGAAAGAAATAAAGAGAGAAAGGTCTTCCTTTAGAGTAATTATTTTACCTTTCTCTGTCTAAGTTGTATAATTTGTTTACAGCGTGTGACCAGCTATGTTGTATACCTTTTCTGTGTCGTTGGCTATGGGCCTACTTCCTCTCTCATCTGCTCCATTGGCCGTTACCAAAAGTTTCGTATTATTATTGCCAATAGGGGAAAAAGCCATTCCATACGCACTTCTAAAGCCCCAACCCACCATCCTAATATCTGTGCCATCCAAATTAGCACTCAAAATACATCCATTACATTTTACTTGGCCCTTGATTACTTGACCTTCATTTGCTGTGCTATTAAATGGAACAAATGCTCCTGTTGTTGCATTATCATTAGGCTCTGCTGTAAGTGGATTTTTGGTTACAAAGTTCTGTCCTGTTAATGTTATATTTTTACCTGGTATATCGGTGGCATTTGGAGTATTAGCAAGTCAGCCATAGTTATCCATTCCTAGCACTCCGCTATTGGTCCTAGTTCCTGTTCCAAAAAAGAGTCTCTTTCCATCCGGACTAAATGCTATCTGATTGTTAAAATGATCACCATTTTCTGGTAGTCCAAAGATAATATCTTTTACCGTACCAATTGTGATATCAGCTGTCGATATTTTGCCCATATGAGATACGTATAGCAGGCCATTATGAAATGTAATATCCACTATAGGAGAGTTTAGTTTAGTATCAACAAATACGGAGACATTTCCGCTAGGATCTAGTCTATTTGATTATTAGATTCTAATTGGCAATTGTACCTACCTTCCTTTTAAATTAAATAATGTCATTCATCATCAGCATAAGTCTTTGCACCTTTTCTACCAAGAATGCAATATTCTTTCTTTCATAATATAAAAAATAAAGAAGTTTTTTGTTTAATTATTATTATCTTCTCCTTGCTGTTGTTTTTTCAATCAACACCCTTCTTGAAGAGTATGTCAAAGTTTCCCGGTGTGTCGTCTTGCCATACTACATAGATGTTGCCGCCACTTGAGATAATCTGCGGAACAGATGAATCTCCATCGTTGTTGCTTAGGTTTTTAGTACTACCAAATGTAGCTCCTTCATTGCCACTTGCTTTGAAGAATATGTCAGAGTCTCCTAGTGTATCGTCTTGCCATACAATACGTACTGCATCTGAAACTGAAGATATTTGCGCATTGGTTGAATTTCCTGCATTGTTGCTTAGGTTTTTAGTACTTGCAAATGTAGAGCCGTTATTGGTACTCACCCTGAAGAGTATGTCAAAGTTTCCCGGTTTGTTGTCTTGCCATACAATGTACACATTGCTTCCATGCAGATCCATCTGTGGAATAATTGAATTTCCATTGTCATTATTATTATTGTTGCTTAGGTTACTTATACTTCCAAAATGAGCTCCATTATCAGGTACTTTTTACAAATAGTATGTCATTGCAACGTGAGTTAATATCGCATGCTGTTTCAATAGGACGATCGCTCCATACCAAGTATACATTGCTGCCTGTTGCCTCTAAATCCAAACCTCCTGGGGTGCATATGTCGTCTTCTATTATTCTATTTACACTTCCAAAGCTACTACCGCTATTTGTACTTCTTACAAACTCTAAATCATCAGTCTCTGGACATTGACCATGGTCTTCTCCTCCACCAATCCAGGCTACATATACGTTATTTCCCGTAGCAGCTATATGGAAATCTCTAAACCCTACTAGAAATTCCTCTACTATATCTGAAAGAATCTTTACACTTCCAAAACTTGCTCCTTCATTTGTACTTCTCTTGAATAATATCAGATGGTCATCATCAGAGTCATGGTTAAGCCAGGCTATATACACGTTATTTCCAACTGCAGCTATTTGTGGATTGGTCGAATTATCTTCATCATTGCTCAGATTTATAGTACTTCCAAAATGAGCTCCATTATCAGTACTTTCTTTTAAAGAACACATCGCCATTTTCACTCCATACAACGTATACATTACTTCC
This sequence comes from uncultured Nitrososphaeraceae archaeon, assembly GCA_963825865.1. Taxonomy (GTDB): domain Archaea; phylum Thermoproteota; class Nitrososphaeria; order Nitrososphaerales; family Nitrososphaeraceae; genus CAWGVG01. Next base: position 62,638 of record CAWGVG010000048.1, read on the forward strand.
TATCTTGGCAATCTTTTGATCAGGTACTAAGCCTTTTGCTTCTCCAGCTGCGTTATTGCTTAAATCTACAATGCTATGAAAGTTATTTCCAGCATCACTGCTTCTTCTAAAGAATGTATCACCGTCTCCTTTAGTCTTATCTTCCCATACTGTATATACATTACTAGAAGATACCTGCACCTGGGGGTTAGTTGAATCTCCATCATTGTTGCTCAGATTCTTTGTATTTCCAAATGTTATTGCATATGCTGGTCGTGCTGCTGTAGTTACTACAAGTGTTCCTCCTACTACTAATGTTGCTGCCAAAAAGATAGCAACAATTGCTGTTAGAGTAATTCTTTTTGTTGTAATTGTGTTGTTCGTACACATTTTCGTTACCAAGTATTAATTACAATGTTATGTGTATATTTGACTTGAGTAACTTAATGCTGACTTATTTCGTATAACTAATCAGAATATCAAATCAAGTATAATTAGTCATATAACTATTACTAGTCTGTTATAGTAATCTCTTACCACTATAGAATATACTGAAAAGAATATGATTTGAGAAAGTATTATTCTATTTGATTAAGTGATTCTTATTGGCAATTGTACCCTTGATTTGATAGACGTACTGTTCTAACACAAACAGAGGAAAGTTAACGCTATTCCATAGTGAATCTGTATATGTTAGAAGATGATGATGATGATGATTAGAACTTTCTATTTGGGTCTGTACCTAGATCATAGCCAGTAGAAGAGATACTATTGTTTGCATCCATTTTATTACTTGTAAACACGTCACCACTATCTAAATGTGGCTTATAGTTACTAACAGCAGGCACTAAATCTTACAAATTTGCTAACGATCTTGTACATGCTATTATTCTCTTCGCAAAAGACAGCTTTATGCATTTTGAAAAATTGACATCAGTCATTATGTATAGTCTATTTTTTGAATTTTCTATAAAATAATCACCTTGGCCATATTTGTACCATTTGGATCTGGATATACATATAGCTGTAAAAATTCTTCCTGATTGCCGATCGAGGAGATAATAAATAATGGCACCAAGTTTGAAATCCTGTTCAGCATGTCTGATATATTGTACTGACATAATAAGTTTTAACAATAGCGTATGGATTGGTAACATTACGTATGACATATCGCCATGACAATCATTTCCATTCCAAATGTCAGTAATCAAGAGTCATGAAGGAATGAAAGACCCTAATCAAATAAGTACAATAAGGTACTGCTTAGGATTTTAAACCAAAATGTTTATGCTCAATCTGCCTTGTGATTAGTAATAGTTCTTTAATAATATATAGTATATTCATGGCATGCCAACAAGAGATAGGATCTGAATCTATGATGACTCTAAAACATGAATTTTAATAGATCTTCTTTTTTAACTAAGAATATGCTCTTCGATTTGTGTAGAGACTTCATTAAGGGATGGATTTAACATCGGATACGATGTGATGCTGATATCTGATGCCACAGCATCAGGTCATAGGAGACATTATGAAACAACCTTAGAAAGGGTGAAAGATTACTATGGATTAGTAATGGATAGTGAACGGTTTAAAAAATCGATTTCTATCCTAGATAAGGTAAGAAAGGGTCAGGTAGATTTACGTAATATGTCAGAAGAATCTATCAATGCTTTTCTAGATGAATTTAATTTACTAGATCCTAGGACCTTTGCTCTCGAAACAACTACAGCTTAAAAAAAGAACATTTGGTAATAGTGGTATGGCTTCTAGAAGATCAGTTAAGCCAGTCAGAGGGCAGAAAGCCTATTGAAGTATCATTGAAGTTGCCATTAAATTAGATCTTGGAGCCGATGTTGTAGATAGGTTATTAAATATGGCCTATAAGGAGATACCTTGTTATCTATCTCTCTTATTTTTTCATATAGTTCAAAGCCATTCATCTGTTACATATTAATGTCCACCGCTCTTTATTAGAATAAAACGCACTTTTCTCCAACCAGTTATGGTGGATTTAGGAATAAACGAATACGCTCTTCTAAAGCAAATATACCAATTAGCTTATTCATAACGTAGTGAAATCTTCTACCATCAATCTTCCTTTACATGGAGGACATGCTCCCTCATACTTAATCAGGCGAATGATCAAACTCTCCTATGCAATCTCAAAAGTAACCACCTTCAGGAAGGGATTATGGTTTAGAAGCCAGATAATGCAATCTTTCCAATCATTCTACCAGATCCCAGCTTCTTGTATGCCTTACGCAGATTTTCTGCATTTATTGGAGACAACTGGTCTGTTAAAGTAGTTTTTATTTTCTTACTATCAATAAGAGCGACGGCTACTGCGTTGAGCAAGTGATGTTGTGCTATCATATCGTGGGTTTGGAATAGAGGCCTTGTGAACATGAGCTCCCAAACAAACGTAGCACTTTTCTGCCATAGTATACCACCTAGGTCAGCTGACATTTGTCCAACCAGATCGTTTTATTAGCTGCTTGTATTAATTATCATTTCTTTACAATGATGATGTAGTAAACTTTGCTTTTGTTCCTTTGTAAGATAATCGCTAAAATCTGATTCATGATAGCAACAAAATGCTTTTAGTTTTAAATCAAACTTTGGAGGTAAAGTAGTTTCATGTTCGATAAGCTCTTGTATTTTATTAAAATAAAAAAATGCACCCATATCAGCTATTACACAAACACCAGTCTTTCCAGAATGTTTTGCATGCTCTAATAACATTCCTACAAATACCTTGATCTCTACTACTGTATTGGAACCAAAATATGCTTTCTTGGAATCTACAATTACAAGAGAGCCTTCTTTTTCATGCTTCCTTATATCTAAGCTACTGACACGATCATCACAACTAAGATCATCGCTCGTTGACAGAATTTTTCTAACAGATTCAGTAGTTTCATAAAATGGAAGAAGCAAGACGATATCATTTTTATTTTCAAGTTGCATTTTTGAATAAACACTATAAATTTTCCTAAAAGTAAGTAAATCAGGATATACAATAATGTAGTGGGAACCATAGTCTGCTTGCAGTATAGTTTCCAAGATGTGATTAATGTTGTCATAATGATCAATATTTCTGACATCAATAATGTTTTTTTTATCATGAGTCAAATGCTAAGCATCATATCCTATCTCCTTCTTACTACTCAATCAAATGATATAAAAGGTCATTATAAGTTTTTTCAGTAATTTCTCTCTTGTATTTAGCAGCTTTTCTATCGTTATATACTTGTATTGTAATAATTTCCAACAATATGCCTTTGAATAATATTAGTTAACTGCCTAGGAGATACTGGTTTCTGTACGAAATCATCTATCATAATTGATCCTAGAGATGTTGATAATTCGTTATTATCAATCTCAAATGCAGACATAAGCAAAACTTTGGTTATTGGATTTATCTGCTTAATCCTTTTTATGAATTCAAATCCGGTCATTCCTGGCATCCTTATGTCAGAAAGAACAATTGCACAGTTGTTATAATTTAACTTGAAATATTCTAATGCCAATAATGGCCTAGTAAAACCATAAACATGACTAAAACCTCCGTCTACTTCTAGTGATCGTTTAATTACATGAAGTATGTCTAATTCATCATCAACAACTAACACAGATTTTTGATCTAATGTCATACCTCAGATGGCTATAAGTTACTATATTATAGTCCTATTTAAGTAAACTTTTCTAAGTACGATAATTGCAATTCCGAGCCGCTCCTCCTAATATCAACTGTAAAGAATGTGGAATGCAATTCGAAAGTAAAGATAATTTACAAAATCATATTAAGAAAGCTCATTCGGACAGAGGAGAAAGAAAAAGACCTGAGCACCAATAATTGTTGTCATCGAATCAAAATTTTTGTCTTTAAGATATCCATTGAACAATAATAAGCAGGAGATAAAAAATCTGTTTGGCCATGGATAGTTAAATCAAGAGCACCAAATAAAGAATCACCAACATCTGCTATGACAATTACATTATCAGTTATAGAAAAGTTAAGACGTTCAAACAACCGTTTTACAGTTATCTTTTGGTTTCTTGCACGTGAGAAATGCTTGTTGTTGTTCTTAGCGTGATAATGATTGTTGTCGTTGTTCTTTATATTATTACCTTGTTTTCCAACTGACACAAAATCTTTTCTTGTCAAAGATGCTTCTATCAAACTAGTAAGAAAATCTTGTAAAAGTACATTTTCAAAGTTATGATGTTTAATTGATATTTTTTCACTGCTGACATAGATACTTTTAGATTGTTCTATGGGTGTAGTGGAAATACTAAAGTTAATGTCTGTCATAAGGGCGCCCAGTAAAATCAAACAGTCGCTGGATTCAACATATTCTCTGACTGGTTGGTGTCCCATTGCACCCTCATATACTCCAATGTAAGATGGATGATCCTCACTTATTACTGACTTACTTAAGACAGTCGCTACTATAGGAATGTTTGTCTTATCCGTTAATTGGAGTACTTTATCTTGTAATCCAAAACGGTGTATTTCTACTCCTGCAATAATGACTGGTTGTTTTGAAGAATTTATCATTGCAGTTGCTTCCGCTAAAGCTTCTTGCATGGATTCCATGTCTGTTTCATATCCTTCTTCTTCTACTTTGGCAGTTTTGGAGTATGTAGCAGAAGTGCCTACACATTGCTCTTGGTAAATGGGTATTGGTGTTGATACCTTGTCCCGTGGTAACTCGATATATACTGGTCTTTTATACCTGGTGGCTGATGACAGCACTCAATCAATATCTTTGGCAGCTGCTTCTTGGATTATCTATCAGAACAGAATCAATAGTCATGTGTTCAAAGATCTTTTGCTGTGTATCAAAATCTCGAACCTTATGATGAAGAAGTGGATTCTTTCTACGTTCTTTTATTCCTGGCGCACCAGATATCACTACGAGCGGAGATTTTTCAGCATCTCGCTGAATATTGTTTGCTTTGACTGATGTGTCACCAGTGGTAAAAATGATATCTCCTACCTTACCTTTACTATTGCTTTTATCTAATACAAACCAAATTGGAACAACATGAGAACTTCCATCTTTTTTAACTGTGGCAAGCTTTCCAGTGAAGGTACCTTGCATAAGAAATCTTCCAATTTGTGCTTTGGACATTTCTGTCATTATTATTATTATTATTATTATTTATCCTGCTTGTTGAATATAATATGTGCAGCAAGGATCGTCTTTTCTTTAGTCTGGGCTCGTTTCACATCACTGACACGGTGCTCGGTAACCAGAGCAGAAGTAATCCACCCATCTAACTCTTACAAACTTAAAACATACCAACAGTTGCATGTAAGCAAGTCTAGCTTCATAGAATAGCATTCTGACACTATAGTTATTCTCTGGTTAACACATCTCAGATCACCTTTAAAGGAATATGACCTTTATTCACTCCAAAAAAGATTGTATAAAAAAGAGCAAAAAATCTATACCCTCTTCTTTAGATTCCCATTATTCTCAATTCACTCACTATTATTTCATTAACTAGTTGCAGTGGCAGCCGCAATACAAAATTCTGTTAAAGCAGAACTTACTTCTTTTATGACATTTTGCATTTCAGAAAACGGAGGTATAAATCCAGTCTCTTCTTTACCAAACTCAATAGTAAAGCCATATGTCTTTTGGTTGGTTTTATTTACTATATGACGGCTAAATGCATAGTCGTCAGAGGTAGCAGATGTAGGATAAAGTCCGACTGCTTGCTCGACTCTATATTTTCTTCCACGCACTCTCTCCAATGCATAGTTCATTCTGTTAGCAAGATTTTTCAACATTTTTTCATCCTGACTGTCAATATACTCCTTAAATTCTAAATCTCTTGGTATACCTCGCACTCTATCATATTTGGGATTTTGAAAATTCATATCATGGTCTAGGTTTTGATTATCGTCATCTCCCCAGCTATACAGAATCATTTCTCCAAAGCTATGCACATCTGCATAATAATTTATACTAGTGTATGTATCAAACAAATACTTTACATTTTTTGTTTCAGGTTCAGAAAATGCAGCTTTTCCTCTAAAAGTCTCACCCATGTTAGTACCGTCAGAATTTACAGTTCCAATGCCGCTACTCCAAAGAAAATCAAAGTTACGATTGATATCAACCCCTATACCATGATATTTTGGATAATCTATGTTTGGTACAGCTGCAGGATTTCGATTCTTACGCCACCAAATTCCTTCATCATCTGGTGGAAGATTTGGATCATCATTTGTCTGTGAATATATCTTTCCATCAGGATTTACATCTGGAAATACAAACAAGTCTATGCTCTCAAGCATCTTCTTTATCTGTGCTGGAGGAAATGTCGTTTCTCCATACATAATTGTAGTGTTGTTTACATATGCATCTATTAGATTTGTGAGAAAGCTTATGCAAATATCAGAACCACCCCATTCCCTTGCATGCATACCTCCTGTGATTAACACTCCAGCTGCCCACCATTGTTACCCGCATGTACACGTACAGCTCTGCATAGACGATCTTTCCATGTTCTATTTGGAAGTTCTATTAACGTGATAAATTCAGGATGAGCATTGCTAAGATTCAGTAAAGCGGTTTCTACTTCATCTGCATTCATATATCCGCCAGTTTCTGCGCTTTCACGCAATTCTGATGTTTTTTTTGTCTTAATGAAACGATTTACTTTTGATACCTCTTGCGTTCGCTCTTTGCTCATTTGAGATAGATCTGATAGAACTTCAACTGTATAACCAGCAGACTTTACCTGCTGTATTTGTTCGTCGCTAAGAATACCTGTTACAATGAATCTATCTGTGCCTTCCTGCCTTGCAGTACCGCTTCTTAAATCTAAATGATATTTATCTAGACCTCTTAGTTGTTCATATGACCTAGCAGTGATTCTTACAATAAACTTTGCCATCTTTATTAGCTCCTATTCTGCCTCCTTCCAAATTTTGATCATTAAGTTCTCATGTGAACTGATTACGGTAGGTGTTTTCTTATTCATAAGAATTTATTTTTGTGATGATTAATAATGTTATATCATATCTATTTATGAAAACTAATTTTCTAATGAAGAAATCTTTATAATATACGTAGGTTTTGGGAACTAATGCTTACATTTTAGCAGTCCCTATTGACTTAATTTGCCATAACTTACAGTGGACAATTTATTTTTGGATATATTATAAAATCTCTATATTTAACAGATCGCATTCTCAATAGCAGGTTACATTATTCGGTTAGCAAAGAAATATGGTAAAACGCCTGCTCAAGTTCTAATACGCTGGAGCTTACAGCATAACACGGTACTGATTCCAATCGATATCGCCGTTAGGCATTTTAGCCGCTAGAGTTGAAGCCCTTCGTCCCTGCAGCTCTCTTTCTTTCTCTATGTTTAGGAATAGAGCTGCATTTAATTTATACTTTGAATTTTATATCATAGTCGATGCAATAGGAAAATTATGTTAGATAATAATTATAAGCAAGAAGAAGATGAAATGATTGCATTTTTTAGCATAGCTTCTAGAGACTTTGATAAAGATCTGATTATATTAAAAGAAGTTTTACATCGGTTTGAGCAAAGAACGCACTCGGAAAATGCTTACAAATTCAGTCAAAGGGCAACATTAGCTGCTGGCTGGTGGTTTTATGATGTGTTCTTTAAACGCGATTTTATACAAAAGATTTTTCAGCTATTATTGTCCCATAACTTTTCACATGATAACAAAAAGGCTACCACAACAAAAATAGTTGACACATTTCAAGACCAAATAAAGAAAAATGGTTCAAATGCTAGAATAAAGATGTTCGGCGATATTCCTTTTGCTACTCCCTGGTGGTCTTGGCTATTTAGATAAAAAGTGATCTATACCCTGTAGTTGTGTATGAAGAAAAACAAATATGAAAAATAGAAGCAGACTAGAAAAAATTGCAGTCTAAGGCCTGAAAGAATCAATAGCATTATGATAAAACGCAAATGTGTTATCATATTTTTCCCTGATCGGTTCTGAAAGCAGGTACGGAATATTATCAATTGAAAGGTATATGTAAGCGACAATAAGCTTGTCATAATATCCCACAGAAATCTCTACAGGATGAAGAAATGAATTGTGTCTTTCTTTTTCTTAATCACCGAGCATCAAAAGAAGCTATTAAGAGCATTGCCTTTGTTAGTTAGTGTATCAGTATCATTTGGTTTTATAGCTAAAGATTTATCATAGTATTGTATAGCTCCAGTATTGTTACATAATAAGGATGACAAAAGTCTTCATTAACTAGCTATGTATTAAATAAAGCTGAATTGGAGCAGAAGGGAATGTCAGAAAAAGGAAGGGCACTCATAATAGCAGTGAGTGAATACAATCATCCCCTCCAAACTTTACCTTTTTGCAAAAATGATGGAGAAGAAATTTTTCAAATTCTAAAAAAACTTGACTATCTAATTCCTGATAATAATAAACTAGTAGGTAATGTTAAAGAAAATCAAATTAGAAATGCAATCTTCGATTTCTTTACGGATGAAACCATCAACAGCCAAGATACGTTACTTTTCTATTACTCCGGGCATGGCATACCTGACACTGATGGTGATGTGTACCTGGCATCATCTGAAATGAATCCTAAACAACCTTTTAGAAATGGCTTCTCATTCAGCTTACTTACTAATATGATGAATAGAAGTATGTCAAGAAGAGTAGTTGCAATTTTAGACTGTTGTTACAGCGGAGCAGCAAAGGTAAGTAAAACAGATGAAAATGCTGCCTGCAACAACAGGAACAAATGTCATTGAAAGTAAATCACAATTGCTTAACCAAGGCGAAGGAAAATGCATTTTAGCTGCAAGTCGATCTACTCAGGAAGCCTTCGGAAAGAACGAAGGAAATCATAGTGTTTTTACTTATTATTTATTACTGGGTTTAAAGCCTAATGAAAGGTCAGTTGATCTAAATGGTAACGTTACAGTAGATACATTGGGAACATACATTTATGATACTATCGTGAATTTGCCTGTAGATAAGACTCAAAAGAATACCGTGTTACATATTTGTCTGGAATCACCTGGCGTGTTTCCTCGTCCTCTTGGGACCATAAATCAGATGGCTTGTAACAGCTAACCTCTCTTCTCTTTATCTTGGGGATATCCATAATACACTCAGGCTTTCTTTCCTTTACAGATAATTCACTTCTTTTCTTGGGATTAGCAATATTTGGATAAAATAACCATTTGAAGAACCGTATCAACACAATGCGCTTTGTATTGTAACTTCCTATCCACTTGTGCAATGGATCGTCGTTCTCTGGCTTGCGACCGCTGTCTAAATATAGCAAGACATCGTCTTTTGATTCTGTCATATTGGTAAAGTTCTTTGCAATTCCAACACGCTTTGAAAGTTCTGATAGAATCTGTATGGTATACCTTATGTAGTTAGGTCTAGGGTTAACCTCCCGCTTCATTGCTATGATATAATTACAAACGGTTAGGGCATTTTCTGCAGATAGTCTATTTCTATCTCTTAGGATCAATTCTGAGGCCTTGGTTGTGGTAAAGCCTTGAACTGCCAAAGCGATCTTCATATCTAATTCTACTTCTTCCACTCCTCTCACTTGTACAGCGGACACATCTTTTAGACATAGAATTTACTTAATAATCCTTTATATGAAACATGTTTATTCAGTGATATACTGATTCAATAAGATATTAATGGGAACGAATTCTAAAAATGCATTGGTACAATGACACTTGATAATATTTCAAATGGATATTGTTAAGGAAGAAGAAATGTAAATATTACTGAATTCTTACTTAGATGAGTCTTTGGGAGAATTCCCAACACATTCTTAAATAAGCCAATAGAAATAGACTCTTTTAACCAGTAAGACCACTTCTCGCCAAATTTATGATGAATCGTGACTGTATAGTTTCTCTCCTGTTCTATTTGAACTTCATATTTAAACATTCCAGCATATCTAGATAAAAACGACAGGTGTAAAAGACACGCCTCAACATCTAATTTCCTATAGTGAAACATGATATAATCCTTGGGAACTGATGTCGCAAATTCTTCAGCAGCCGTTCTTAATTTATCTTGTTCAGTAGCTTCAATAATAGCTTTTAGAGCCTCACTTGGCAATGAAACACGACCAAACTTTTCAGCATATCTATCCCACTCAATATATTTTGCAAGTATTGAAGAAATGAGTGCATTTTCACTAACACCATGTTCCTCAGCATCTTTATCTAAAGCGTCATCTAAATCCTTATCCATGCGAATCGTTTTTAGTACCCGTCTTTTTCTTACTCTTTCCTTCTACAGTCAATAGTTAACAACCTTCAACCTAAAATATAACGTTTAAACTTAGTCCAGTCAGGTGTATATTCCGTACGTAGAATTTGCATAGGAATGCCGTTGGTGGTGGTAAGCTGTTAGGAGTAGGTGTAGATGACCGTGTTGTGGGAGTTGACGATGTCTTATTAATACCACCATGATCAGTTATTGCAATATCCTTTACTATTTTGAAGCTCTTTCCTTTATGGTGCACTGCATTATTCCCTCTTAAAAGCTCTGTCGATAATGGTGATAACTGAACAGGAAATTAGAAGTTTAGTGGTAGGAGCAGAAGCAGCTGCATTGTAATTGTACTAGAGTATTAGGTGGAGTTATAACCTAAAAAAACATAGTTTTATAGCAGTTGGACTAATTGTACAATAGGTGTCATTATAAAAGTGAACATATCAATGCGTTGGTGGCTCTACTAATGGTAGACTAAAGTAAAAAGTAGCTCCCTTTTCGTTAGTATTATTCTCAGCCCATATTTTGCCTCCATGAGCTTCGATAATATTCTTTGAAATAAACAATCCTAAACCAGTACCTCCTACTTCAGACTTTGTAGCAAATTTTGTAAACAGCTTTGGCAATATGCTAGGATCTATACCTTGACCATTATCCTTTACACCCACAACAGCCTGCCTCCTATCGTTGCCTTCTGCTAATAAAGATACAGTTCCTTCCTTTGTAAATTTAAGGGCATTACTAAGTAGGTTGTCGATTACTTGCATTATTCTTACTTTATCTGCTTCTATAAGGATAGTCGGAGTATTATATTGAATTAGCAGCTGCTTGTTTAGTAGTTGTTCCTGTTGTTGTTGTTGACCTCTTCCTTCTCCTTGCTTTGTCTCTTCTTCTTTGTCAAATCCATACACTAGTCTTATATTCTTGTTAGAGTTTTTAATCTGATTTCTGTAGTCATCAACAGTATTAAATATTACTTGTTTTAGATTGAAACGTTCCTTATTGAGCTTTAATAAGCCACTTTCTATTTTTGTAATATCTAATATAACTTGGGATAGTCTCTGCAGTCTTTTTGCGTTTCTGATTATAACATCCAAGATATCCTCCTGCTGTAACTGTCCTTTCAGCTTTTTGGAACGAAGAACCTCAGACAAGCCGATGATTGGTTGTATTGGAGTACGTAGTTCATGTGCTGCTATATTGATAAATTCTTGTTGAGCTTTATCACGTATCTTTAGCTGCTCATTTGACAATGACAATTGTTTATTTGCAGTTTCAAGCTCTTTGTTTGCTTCTTCTAATTCCTTTCCTCTTCTCTTTACTTCCTCACTTAAACTACTCCATTTGATAAGAAACACAATTAGAACTACAATTGCAACAGTAGCACCTGCAAGCAATGAAAATGTCTCTATTCTTTGTGAAAAAAGAACTTTGTCAACTTGGGAATATATTGTATCAGTAGGTGTTATTACAAAAACAAAATAGGTTGGCTTTCCAGACAGAAATATAGGATAACCTGTATTCAATCTTTCACCGCTTCCAAAGTCATAGACGGCATATCCTGGCTTACCTGAGAAAACTTGTTGGTATAGATTATTCTGTATCTGGTTATGATGGAACAATTCTTGAACATCATTTGCAAAAAAGTTCTTTCCTAACAATTGTGTCCTTGGAGTAGCTATGTAGTTTTTACTTTTATCATAAGCTACCAGGAACTGTGACTCTATATTGTAAATATTTTCATAATTGGATAAAAATTGTACAACGGGAACAACTGCTCCTACCAATCCTAAATATTTCCCTGTCTGTGTATTTATTACAGGATAGGTTATTCCAATTCTGGTTTTACCATCTAATCCTACATAACCATTAGAAAATACTGGCTCTTGGGTTTTTTGTGCTTGCACTACATATTGTCTTTGTGAGACATCGGTGCCCACAAATGTTTTTGCACCTTTTGCAGCAAAGTCCATCGTCATTATATTGTTTTTATTTACAACAAAAAGATGATCTACTATACTATCTATGTTTAAAAAGTTGGCTTGAACTAACGTTTTCGTTTTATTGCTAGTTAAATCCCCTTGCTGGAAATATATTGAATTTGATAAACCCTCAAGTCTGGCTTCTACTATACCTAGATCTGACGCAATATGCTGAGAAAGGATTCTTGTTGCCATAATCTGACGATCTCTTTGTTGAGAAAATAAATTATTTTTGACATTACTTTCTGTAATACCTTGGAAGTAAAAAAATAAACCATAAGAAATTGATATGATCAATACAATACTAATAATGGCAATTACTTTAGCTCTTCCATAGAATATACTTTTAATTTTAAAACTACTATATTTTTCAGGCATTGGATAACACGGTTAATTGAGATCGTTGAGCTATGTATTCGTAGTTAGTTTTATCTGTGATACTAAACTGAACAAAATCTGCATGATCTATTTTTTGAATTGTATCAGTAGTGAGTCGATAATAACAAAATGACATGACTTAATACACCACTTCCCAATTCTTAACTTCAATTCTGTCGCCTTCTTTTTCATATGCATAAGTTTTATTATCTTCTTCATCTGCTGTTTTCTTATGTGAGTCATCACAAAATGGTTGGTTACTGCTTAAACCACACATACAAATCCATATGCTTTTTGTCCCAACCTTAATCTCCAATGGACCTTTGTATTCCTTTTTGACCAGTCTCGCCATATGCTATGTATATGTAGTATAACGCTATATTCTGGATGTCCACCAACAACATACGATGTAATACATCGTACTACATATGATAATTTTTGATCTTTCATGTGCACGTCTAGAATAAATGTTATCCTTTGGAGTTATAGTGCGATGAATACAAAAACATCAGTCGAATACAACAACAAAACAATGATAGTGTTTGCAGTTATTGCAGCATGTATGTTAGCAGCAATGGTATTTGGTTCACTGTATATTAGTAGCTACGCAAATCGATACCATGTACAAACTGCATCTGCTGTAAAAGACAAAAATGCAACTACTTCCACTACTAACACTATTCAATTATCAACAAAAGAACTAAAACCAGGGATATATAATTGGATAGATACTAGTAAAGGAGCATCTAATCCCACATTAAAGGTCTTTGCAAACGCCAGTAATATCATAAAAATCCAAAATCCTACAGATACAAAACATGAATTGATTATAGATACAGGAGCAGATGTATTACCATCAAGTGATGATATGAATCCAAATAGTTCAGGCCAATTATCTTTCAAACCAACTATGACTGGTACATTTACATACCATTGTGCATACCATCCATTCACAATGAAAGGAACGATACAAGTGGTATCTGGTCCATAAAAAAAGTGTGGTAAATAACAACATCAAGAACCAAAACAACAAGTAAAGAATATCGAGCCTGAGAAAGTTAGAATAGACTTTTCATTTAAAAGCGAGGCATTTTTCATTATTGCCTATACATACCTGTTTTTCATGCAGGCTTGGCCAAGACATGGAATCTATCATAACAGCGGAATCATTTGTTCTGCAGATTATCTCAAGTTGCAGCAACATCTATGTAGTATGGCAAGACGATACGCCGGAAAACCTTGGTGACAATAGACTTTCAGATGGTACTACTCTATCAGATCAATTAGCAAATAACATTTTTTGCTTTTTCTTGACTGATGTAGCGGGTGCTTTTAATATTTGAATATAGTGGCATATGCGAGATTGTCTCCCATAACCATATAGAGTATATTTTGGCTTGGCATATTCATGCTTACAGACTTCCTGCTGTTTCCGTTTCTTACGTATTGCTCAAATTCTCCAAATGCAGCTGATCTTTGAGGTAGCTCAGTCATTATCATTTTCAGATCATGGAATAAAAGGGGATACAATCGAGCAAATGCATTATCTGCCTCATTATGGATGACAATCGCTCCACTAGCAATACATAGTGAACAACATCCATTAGTCGCAACTATATTATACTATGGAACTCCTTTAGTCATAGGTAAACAAGAACTCTCAAAGATAAAATGGCCTGTGCTTGGAATATTTGGAGATAAAGACCAAGCTATTCCATTGTCAAACATACAGCAATTCAAAACAGCACTAGACAGTACTGGTATATCAAATGAAATTCACATTTACAAAGGATTAGGACATGCATTTGCAAATCCTTCTGGAGCTAATTATGCTCCAAATGAAACTGTAGATGCTTGGCAAAAGACTTTGGCATTCTTAAAGAAAAACACAGGGTAAGCCAATTTTTCTTCATTTGAGTTCACTCTCTTTTCTCTTTTCTCTTCAATGAATACTAAAAGAGCTGTTTGCTCATAAATCAATGTAGCGTAGTAGAGATTTCAGATACACGTCTTTCTCAAATTTCTTAATCATTCAATCATATTATTTTTATATACATTGATCGTTATTCTTTTAGAAACTATACACAAAACGAAAAGATTAAAATATTTCACGGTATTGAAAATGTAATAAATACAGAATTACAATTTTTCGCTAATGTAAATAGTAGAATTGCAAGAATATATTATGAATCTTGATTTTGATAATGTTTGGGATTTTATGAATAAATATGTCTTATCAGAAGATAAACAAGAGTCATGCTAATTCCAGAAATAGAAGAATGACATGAAATAAAAAATCTATTGATAAATAAGAAAAAGGTTTCAAGGAGTGATTACAGGAAATTCTCCAGCATAACAGCATATTTGCCACCGTCAATCAAGGTAGATGAGCGGCCTAAATCTGCGCGTTTCGCCGCCTATGATCGCGACCATCAAAGACAATCCAAGCAGACCAGCACGGACGAATGAGCCAAACAGTTTCATGATATACTCAAACACAGCAAACTTGAAATGGTAAAAAATACAGGTCATGCACCGTTTTCTGAGAAACCATCTATAGTATTTGATATAATGAGCAGATTTTTAACTAATAAAAATAATGATGATAAAATAACATAAATATATCAGAGTGATCAAATACAATTTCTCTATAGGATTTTCTTTCAAGTGTTCAACCGTAACGTCATAATCGAGGTAGGAGCAATATTTGTAAAACTCGCTGTTTTGAAGTTATCAGTAATTGGTAACATAATACTACTACATTCCAATACTTACTCTGTTGGGAGGGTATCGGTGAAAAATTGCTATCAAATATAGTTGGCATAACAAAGATGTGCTATGTTATTATCTTGAATCTTCTAGTAGCTGTTCATTTATCCTCTTAGCTAATTCATCTATTGAAATTGGCTTTCTTGTGAAACAGCTTTCACTTTGGTTAGGAAATGCTGTTTTAAATTCATCAGCATATGATTCAAATGCTGACATAAAACAGACTTTTATTTTATTGTCTATCTTACTCATGTGTCGATATAGTTCAAATCCATTTATCTTTGGCATTTTAACATCGAGAAGCAACAGGTCATAAATACCAGTTTTAAAATTTGATAATGCTTCTGCGGGATCAGTGAAAGCGTCAACTTCAAACCCATTACTTTGAAGTCCTCTTTTTGTAACTGAAGTAATATCCGGTTCGTCGTCTACAAGCAAAATCCTGATCGGACTTTTATCACTTATGTTTTTACTGATTTCGTAATCATCGTTATTGTTAACACTGCGCAAGTTTAAACAGAACTATAAGTTTGCATCAACACTTTAACTGTTTCATCCCTTTTTATTATTATTCTCATATTTTTATAAATTCACCATCTGAGGATTAGTTTGATTTCAGACACTTTTTATTTATATACTTAGGGGCATTCTTTGCCATATTTTTCATTACAATATCTACTGCAATATTGATATAACAAAACACACCGCGATGACAATAGTATATCCTATCAAAATTTTTTGGCAAAAATAAGAAAGGATCAGGTCCGTTTGCGGTTAATTAGTGGGCCCGTGTTAACAGTTATATAATGTGTCATCTGGTTAGTATTGTAAAGCAATACTGATTGTTCTGACAAATTAGTTTTATAACAATAGCTTTAGCTTGGTATAGAAAAATTTGAATATCTGTTCTATTGGTGTCACTATAGCTTTCCCAATTAGGACAATAACAGGAGCAGACAATATCATACCTCCAATTGCTAATTTATAGCATTCTATCAATTATTTTTAAAATAAATTCTTTCACATTTTTCTTTTCTTGTTTAAATATAGTTTGATGCAGTAAAGATTATGGTAGACAATAATAATAATAATAATGGTAAACAGGAGGGAATGATTCCATTTTTAGCATAGCTTCCAGAAACTTTGATCAAGATTTGACTATATTAATAAAAGTTTTACATCAGTTTGAACAAAGAACACATTCTAAAATTGCATACGAGTTCAGTCAAAGAGCAACATTGGCTGCAGGATGGTGGTTTTATGATGTCTTCTTTAAGCCTGACTTTTTTGGCTAGTACTGCTACCTGGCTTTCCTCCTAGTGACAAAAAAACTGCTGCAATTAAGCGAGTTGATATATTTCAAAGCCGTATACATGTTTACATTCTGTATTACTTTTACTCCGTATGTAAACTAAAGTAATACTAGCAGTAAACATTTTATTTTTTCCAACTGGAATAATTATTTTTCCAACAAAAAGCCTTGGAAAAGCTTGGAAAACTGTTTGGAAAGCATTTGGAAAAGAGTAAATAGGTACATGAGGTAATCATTAAATCATTCCGATATTTTTTTCCATTCCAAATCGATTCCAAGTTGGAATAAGTCCATTCCAACCATCTAAAGCAGTTTTCCAGAACATTTTTCGGTAGATTTTTATATATAATATATGTCAAATTATCATAGTGTCAAATATATAGAAAGGGGTTGTCATATCAAAAAAATAACAATTATTTGTTTAACATACTGCTCGCTTTATTGTGAAAAGTGTGGCAAGTTAGTAAGGCAATAATCACGGTAATGTTGTATGCGTAAGAACAATTTCAGTCATTGTTTTACATTCTATCTTACCATGTCCTCACTCTACTTATTTGTGTAGTTTGTGAAACTTGTGGCTTATGAATCACACATCTATGCTCAAGTCCAGGTCCTATCTACTAAACCATCGTATCCAAAATAATTCATTATTATTATCAGGAGCAGAATCGACAAGGTAATCCGGTGGCTTGTCAAGGAATGTATTATTAACCCTCACCATAACACTAACAATATAATTTAAAGATGGTGGATTTCCTATAAAATCAGGGTCAATGAATACTTGAACTTTATTCTTAGGCATATCTGAAATTTTCGATAGAGGAAGAGTATAAGAATTATTAGTATTGTTAAAAACTGCCAAATACCAACCACTCTTATTTTTAAAATTAGAATTGACTGCAAAATTAGGTATAATAACTGTATAGGTTTTTTGAGCTATGCCATTCAAACTATCGGTATAATTTATCAACCATAGATATACTGTTTCATACTTTTCATTTTTATTCGCATCTCCAGCTAAATCTGTAGTTAATAATAACAGGCTCTTACCATCATCATTGATCTTATTTACCTCAGCAGAAAGAATATCATGATAATCTCTTACCTTTGTATATATGTCTGTTTTATAAAGGGGAATAAGTTTTGCATCTCCTCTACTGTCTTGAATTTTGCTAGGTTCTTGAAATACTGTTGTAGTAGCGGTCGTCTTAGCATTTGGAGGTAATAATAAGGTATGAGTAGTTGTTACTAGGAACGAAACTAATACTGCTGATATAAGAGCAGCTACTGTAATTGCAATAACAAGAATTTGTTGCGTATTCATCACAAGAACAATACTTCTAGTATGTGCCTCTGGGGTAAATTTGTTTACAGCGTGTGACTCGGTCACATGGTCACATGCCGAAAGTATTTTGACCTTCAGATACACGATGAGATATTATATTAGCGTGATCCCTATCTTCACATCAAATAGTAGTCGATTCCATTCCAAATAGGAATTGGTCAGCAAAGAAGAAAAAGAAGACGATTTATCAGATGAATCTATGTGAGGCTTCAGGTTTTGCAGATTAACCATTATTGTATTTACTGCATTCTGTAATTCTGTTTTCTGCAAGTTCAGAGTTGCAACGCTATTCCTGTTGGTTCTGCGCTTAAGATATACGTTGTGTATACCAACTGCACTACTGAGATTTGTCATGCATAGTCTCTTTGTTACAATCCTTTGCAATGCATTTACTTGGTTTCATTTTTCTTATTTCTCTATAGGAATTAGGAATATAATATATGAACAAGGCACTGGCAATTGGGACACTATCAGCCTTTATGACGAAAATGGTTCGTTTAGGGGTGAAGCAAGCTTTGAAACAAAAAAAGAAGCTGAAGCCTATTTGAAGTTGTACAAAGACAAAATCAACAAACGAAAAAATAAGATCTCATATTAAGAGCTCTTAGCTGAGCGGTCGCTTCATTTTGCTTTCATTTTTTCTAGTTTCACAAAATTTAAATTATTTTTTGTAAATAAAAAATAGTGTAATAGAGAAAAGATACAAGCATCATCACTAGCAAAAAACTGTTATTCAACACCATCACCATCTATCCCCTCCTCTTGTGATAGCAATTTCTAACGCTCATATCAATATCAGAATTATAAAATGGACAGTAAATTATCCTGGCCCTATCCTCATGACACAAGATCATCATTATAGCTCAACATTCTGATTGAATGTTCTTCTTTCCTGTACGTATAGGCTCCTAATCTTTGTGTATCTCCGTTTTGTACAGGAGATAGTCCTTTCTTGGCAATAATGACAACGATGATGATTCGCTATCACTTGCTACATTAGTAATGGTCTTATTTTTAAGATCTTGAACCGTTTTGTTTATATAATCTTTTATTAGTTTATTGAAAAGTTTTTCAGCTTCGTTTACTATTGCAGGCTGCATTAACTTCAGTGTTGCAATCCTGTGATCGTTGTTGTTGTGGTTGTGGGCCATACATATATGAAGCAGTATAATATTGCTCGCCCGCTACTACTGCTATTGCTGTAATAATCCATTATCGAAGGCATTACATCCATGCGAACAAATTATAATTGTTGAATGTCATTATATTATTGGTATACGTAGAATGCTGGATAGATTACTCACATTATGTACTACAACACTGTATTGATTCTAAGAATGATAGAATATACAATCAAGGTATATCGATCGTGTAGTCGGTGTTTTTTAACAACGGAAGAAACCACATCCTTGTGGGCTAAAAACCCTTTGAGGATTGATCCTGGTCTTGATCAAATCAATACGATTTACGCTAATAGAATAGAATATATTGCTCCTAAGTCAAGTGTCATAACTAATGTCGTCATACCATCTTCCAAATCGTTTGTCCAAATATTCTGATACTGCAGCTTTCTGGTCTTCCATATGTTCATAGAATCTATTCGCACATACATCTGACTTTATTTGCTGGTTTACTTTCCTTTCATTCGGATTTAGGTATGGTGCTTTCTTTGGAATGTGGATTATGGTCAGCCCAGTCTTCTTTCTCTGTGCATTGATATAATTCCGTACCATTAGGCTTACATGATATGAAGCGTTATCCCATATGAGTACCAGTCTTTTCCACCAATCATTTTTCATAATGTTTGTCTTGAGATTCTCTAGATGGTCGATAGTATTCGTAGAATCCATTTTATCATAGAAATCATACGTCATTAATTTCTCTTCAGGCCATACCATGGATATGTATGCAGAGAACTTCTTTCTACTACCAGTATGTTCTATCCTTTGTTGCTCACCTTCAAAACTCATGGATTTTCGAATACAAGGTTTCTGTGTTATAATAGTCTCATCTTCAAATGCTACTATAACTCCCTTTTTTTCAGAGCTGAAGCTATCTGTTTGTAGTTTTGCACTTTCTCTTTTCCCTCTTCATAATCCTTTCCTCCATGTAGCAGTTCCAGTTTTGGCCTTTTGCACCTAACTCCTAAATCTTTTGTTATTCGCTCCATGTGCTTGAAACTGATTGGGATTCCTAGCTCATTTGTCAGACAGTTTGCAAGTGATCTCAGACTCCATGTATTTCTAAGATAACCAAAGATGTGCGGGTCGTTAAATAATGCTGATAGAATAATCTCTCTGTTTTCATCTGTTATGCCAGATTTTGTTCCGCCAGGTTTCTTCATCTTTATTCTATCTATCCCACTTTGGATATAGGCACAACCCATCTCTGTACAGACCTGCTGCTGACTCCGTGTTCATTTGCTATGTCTTCGTAAGTTCTACCTTCAGCTTTTTGGAGTATAGCCAGTAGCCTGCGGTATTCTTTTTTGTTACCCGTATTCTTCATAAATGACTTTAATTTGTTCCTCTGTCCTATGGTAAGTTTGAGTTTGAAAGGATGATTCACAGAATGAAAATATCTCATTTACTAAGCTTTAACTATTTCCAAATCTAGGTTATGTAATGAACAAATAACGACATAAATTCAGACACTTCACTTAACATAAAGGATAAACCAATTCCAAATTCATATCCACAGTTACAAGGAAAGATAGAAGCATATAACAAGATTGTAAAGAATGAGTTCTTGACAGTTGAAGAAATAACAAGTATTGATGATGGAAAACTAAGGTATGATATGTTTGTCAAAGCATATAATGAAACTAGGGAACATGGTGGAATAAATGGTCTTACTCCTTCTGAAAGGTTTGTACAAAGGTTAATTAAATCTAAGACATATACAAAAAGGAAGCAAGAAAGTGTAACCTATGTAGGTAATCAAAATTGTTACCCATCTGTGTAAGTCAACAGCTAATGAAAAGAAAGATGATAGAGGAAGAGATGTAGGTTTATTTACTTTGACATCTAAAACAATCAAAGCCTTCCTGTGACCGATGAGTTCATAATTAGCAGGTATATACCAAATTAACACTTGTTATTTGTATAATTATTGCATTATAAACATTAAAGAATAAGGTAGAATGAATCCTTTACAATGTCTGAAGATAAAGTTCCTAAAGTACAAAGAGCATTGGTTCTTCAAGGTGGAGGTGCACTTGGAGCGTATGATGCAGGAGTGTTCCAGGCAATATATGAAAAAATCAACACTGGTAGCAACGACGGTAGAGCGTTATTTGATGTCGTTGCCGGTACCTCTAGTGGCGCGATGAATGCAGCGATATTAATTAGCAATGCCGTCGAAAAAGGGTGGGACCATGCAGCAAACAAGTTAAATGAGTTTTGGGATCATGTCTCTACCACTCCATACATTCAGAATATTCCAGGTTTTGGTATGTGGTGGAAGAACTTGCACAGTGCAGACCCTGATGCTGCTTCAGAAGAGGCTGCCAGAAGATATTATTCTACAAAGCAATTCTTGTTTACAGGAGTTCAAAATGTATTTTTTCCTCTGCTTCCAAAACCAGATACCAAATACTTTGATCCTCAAAATATATGGCCAATATATAGCAATCAGCCATTAAAAGATAGTTTGGAGAGATATGCAAAGTTCCCAATAGCAACAAGCTCTGATCAAAATCAACCTAGACTACTGTTAGTTAGTGTAGACGTCTTAGAAGGAGCTGTAGTAACCTTTGATAGCTATCCGAAACTTGATGGTATAAGAAAGTCTGAATATGGCGATTATATCAAATTAAAAGAAAATGGAATAAGGATGGTAAGTACAAGTGGCAGTACCAATTTGAAATACCACTATGAAGACGGTATTGTATCAGACCATGCTATAGCAAGTGGTTCAGTTCCAATAAACTATGATTATTCAAAGTTAATGGCAAATAAACTAACAATAGATAATCAAGGAAATAAGAAAATAGAAAATGTTGAGCGGTATTTCTGGGATGGCGGTATAGCAAGTAATACTCCATTAAGAGAACTAATACAAGCACATAAGGATTATTGGTAAGATGTAAAAGGAAAGGGAAAAGATGATGCAATGATTCCAGATTTGGATGTATATATCGTTGATGTATGGCCTACAAAGCAAAATAATATACCAGTCGATCATGATGGTGTTGTTGACAGAAACTTTGAATTGCTTCTTAGCGACAAGACAGCGTATGATGAGAAAGTAGCAGACATTGTATCAGATTATATTAAACTTGTTTCTAGAATGAGAGAATTGCAATTGAAGCCATTGCAGGAATTGGAGATAAAATAAACAGAAGATTCAGACATAGACTTGAAAGTACTATCAAAAACAACAACAGAAAAGCAAGCATCGTAGTGGAGATCCTAGAGAATACCGAGATCTAATAAAAGGAAGATTTGAAATAAATGTAATTAGAATAGAAAGAACAAGTAATATCGATAATGATATTTCAAGTAAGTTGTTTGACTATTCTGCAGATACAATAAAGCAGTTAACTAGAGATGGATTTGAAGATGCGCAAAGGTACTTTAATGAAATAAGATAATTATCTTCTTTTATCCTTTAAACGTATGGCTAGGAAGGTACTTTGGGATCTGTTATAGTATGTTAGTAAAAATCCCTCTTTCTGCCCTTTAAGAATATACCATAGAAACATAGATATGATTAAGGGTAGTTTGGATCCTGCATGTAAAGGGTTCAATAGGACTATGTGAAGTATGAGGGGGATATTTTATCTGTAGAAGACTATTTCTGCAAGAACGGTTAATGAAATATGGTAAGGAACTGCCGACACCCTGATCAATTCCAAATATTAGTTGAGGAAATAAACAGCCCTGAGTGTAAAAGAAATGGTCTTAGAACTGCTCTATCTGCTCTGCACAATCAAATATTTGCAGCAAGGGATTCGCTGAAATTTTGTCAATCAGCTGTAGATGATAAAATACAAGATATAGCTGAGGCGTATAAAGAATTATCCCAGTTAGAATGTAGACTGAAATTCTAACCCACTTTACAAATTTCATATAGTAATAGCGGATGATGTTAATTTAGATGAGCCCAATGATCTCCTTAGAAAATTGGGATGTCCACCAAGATCGAGAGAATTCGATACACATAAAGAACCAGGTCCGCGATCACGGCTTCCAACTCGCGCTGAAGTAGATGAACCCATTGCGACCAAAAAGGATTATGGAGATTTTAGTGACGGATTAGAAGATATTCATAATCAGATCCACGGATGGGTAGGTGGACGTTGCGGAGACATGAATCATATTGCTTTTGAGCTTATGATCCTATCTTTTTGGTCACATCATGCCATGATAGATAGAATATGGCAAATGAGCCCGGGTCACTCCTTACCCTTGTACCTCTATGACGAAGTATTAGAATCCTTCAACCTAACTGTAAGGAAAGTGCTCAATATATATGAATTAGGTTATGATTATGCTGGCCAACAGTAATGACTGGGATGTGATGACTAACAATGGCTAGGAAGAAATCTAAAGTAGATAAAAAAATAATGCTGGGACCAAAAATTTATGTTTCCAAAGAAACTCGAAAATGAATTTTATAGACGTATTGTCCAGCAAGATCAATACGTAAGCTCATCACTTGTTGCAGGAGAAAAGAGTAGATAAAAAAGCCAACAGCTAATAATAATGGAAATACTGCTATAGTTTCGCTGAACACCAAAGGGATTTTTCCTAGCGGTGATTCAAACTGATCAAACCTGTTAGCAAGTTTCTGAATACCGCCGTTTATCTCATTGCCTATTCCTTCAATGTTACCTAGAAGCACTTGCAGACTATTTTTTAATTGTTTAAGACGCAGAAGATCAGGACCAGGAGCAGCATAGACGATAGATTGCTTACTAATTGGTTGTATATTACTATTAACGTTGTTGAATATCGAACGTGTACTGTTTGAAATATTATGATAATTCCCAACTATCGTATTATAACTTGATATATCAACTGGTCTTTTCTACCTGTCCGTCGATGTTTTTCATTAACGTTTGATTAATTGTATTATCAATTTTGTTTTTGGATACATTTATCAATTTGTATTGGCTATTGAAAACGTCATCTAGTGGCGTCCTTGTAATGTTTGTGATAGCATGTTCAACTGAGAGCAGTGTTTGGATATCTGTCTGAGACAATAGTTTTTCCAATTTCTGTATTATTAGTGTAGTGATAAGAATCTTTTTGCTCGCTTGGAATGTTCTCCAGAAACAACCCCTTAGCACAACAAGGCTTCAAATGTCACATTTTCTATGACTATTATTATTGTCGTTGAATATATATAACTATTATTATTATTATATTCTGTAATAGAATAACTGGTTATTTTTGGGATGAAAAGATTAGATATAATAATTCCTCACGAACGCGTCGGAGAGCTAAATGAAGTTCTCCATAAGCACAATGTCGGTGGTATGACATTTTATGATATCAAAGGTAGAGGTCGTTCAAAAAATGAACCAATATACGTAGGCACAGGTGTAATGAAATATGTCCCAGAGTTTGGGCTTGGAACAAAGGTTGAAGTCCTGGTTTCAGATTCACAAGCAAAGCAGATTATAGACGATATTCTAAATATTATAGGTACAGGCTCAGCTTATGATGGCAAAATATTTGTCTACGATGTTACAGAAGCTTACGACATAGGCACGAAGAAAAGTGGCGATAGTGCAATATAGGGTTCAATTAAGAGGATTGGAAAGAAATTATTTATTATTTGTAATGTAAATATTCGTTGGTTGAAAAATAGGTAGGTAGTCATGGTTCGAATTTGATGACAATGTTATTAAGATCTATAAAGTATGGTCTCCTGGACTTTTTTATTCTTTCTTTTGAATCTAGATCTTGTCAAAATCGCCTTCATCACTATATGCACGTTCAGCATGCTCTTCAATGTCAAGACCCCTTTCCTCTGTCTCACGAGAAACTCTAACTCCTATCAGAACGTCTAAGACTTTCATTATTATGAAAGTTCCTCCGAAACCCAATGTTCCCGCGACACCAACTCCTATTGCTTGAATGAGAAGTTGATGAGCATTACCGAATAATAAACCATTTGGACCTGCGGGATTTATTAATGTGCTTGCAAATATCCCAATTGCAAGAGATCCGATAATTCCCGCAATGCCATGTACTGAACTTACATCAAGTGCATCATCTATCTTTAGCCTATCTTTCAAGAAGATCACTCCCATATATGACGCAATACCGACCGCAAATCCAATCACAAAGGCATGCTCAACGCTTACGAATCCTGATACAGGAGTTATTCCTGCAAGGCCTGCTATGGCACCATTTATAGCAGCAATCACGCTTGGCTTATGAGTTCTCATCCAAGAAAGACCAACCCATACAAGAGCTGAGACCGCCGAAGCCATATGAGTGACAATCATAGTATTTCCGGCTACAGCACCAGAAGCTAATGCACTCCCAGCGTTAAAGCCAAACCAACCCAACCATAAAAGCGAAGCTCCCAGAACGGCAATGGGTATGCTATGTGGAACCATTATCGATGGACCATAATTTAATCTTCTTCCCAAAACTAGGACTGCACCAAGCGCTCCCATTCCTGCACTTGTATGAATTGTAATTCCACCTGCAAAGTCCTTAACTCCTAGTTTACCAAGCCAGCCTCCACCCCAAATCCAGTGAACTAGCGGATAGTATATCAGAAAGCTCCATGCAGCAATAAAAAGAACAAATGCACTAAATTTCATTCGTTCAGCTATCGCGCCGGTCA
The DNA here is from genome assembly GCA_963825865.1 of uncultured Nitrososphaeraceae archaeon. Lineage (GTDB taxonomy): Archaea > Thermoproteota > Nitrososphaeria > Nitrososphaerales > Nitrososphaeraceae > CAWGVG01. The sequence goes on from CAWGVG010000048.1 coordinate 88,503, forward strand.
ATAACAATGGGGTAATGACTGCAAACATCATTTCGAATTTTGCATATAGAACTCCCGGGATGGTTGGTGCATAATTAAGTGAACTATCAAAAGGCACGCCTTTAAGAAATGTCCAGTCTAGATTGCCAACAAGGCCAGCGGTATCAGGCCCAAATGTTAGACTGAAACCGAAGACAAACCACATCACACTCAAGAGTGCTACTCCGAGAAAGATCTGCATAAAAATGGAAACTGTATTCTTTTTTCGCAGTAACCCTGCTTCAAATAATCCTAAGGCCGGAATCATTAATAACACAAGGCTGGAAGCTACAAGCATCCAAGCAGTGTCTCCAGAGTTTATTGGCGCGAGTTTTAAATATTTGTATTATAAATATAATTGTTCTTATAATAAATGCTAATATTGCTAAGGAAATTCGAGATGTTTTTAACGTAAGATAACATGTC
>CAWGVG010000049.1:0-62704 GCA_963825865.1 uncultured Nitrososphaeraceae archaeon
CATTCCCTATGTATATGTGTAGATACAACCTCATTAACAGATTAATAATAATTTGAAATTCGAAATTGCTATTTTCCTATCACAATTTTGCCTCCTTGATAGTAATTACATTTCAAAATTTTGCATACAAAGTGTTGCTACAGCAAAGTGTTTGCTGCCTATATTAAAGAAAAAGGAGACAGCATCTGTCAATGGTGATGGTAGTAGTGGAAGTGGATAACCAGGGAAGGGGCAGCTGAGATCGAATAGTAGTAGCAATGGATAACCAACAGCAACAATTAGGTAATGGCTGACTCTCAGTCTTTTCCTTCACCTAAATTATAGTCTAATCTTTTTCTATTTAAAGAAAGTCTCCAAAATCGCTTCACTTGCAACATTGCTCCCCACATTAGCATCATTTGGTACAGTCTACATCATTTGTTGGTGGCTTGTTCATTGAATGATTGTCACAATACTTTTTACAGTAAAGAGCTTATTTATTTCTTCGACCAACCAATTGAGCTTTTATAAATTCTTTTGATTTTGAAGCCGGCTAATTATCAGTAATTTTTTGGCTAATTTGCTCTAATTCTCGTTACAGATTCTTCCTTATCGAATATACCACCATACTGTAGAAAAATATGTAATTACATATGTTCTTATGCGGTTTACATTAGTAATATTCAATACCCAATAGCTAGATGTCTAGAGCAATGGTTTTACCTTGTGCACCACCGGTAAAATTCACCAGTTAGGGCATGTAACCTTTGAAATGGAGTACATGCCCAAAGAAGTAAAAAGTGAAGGGGAAGAAGCTAAATATGGCAAGACTCAGAATAATTAGCCTGTCACATTGCACAAGTTGGTTAGATGTCAAATGCGATGGAACGGTGCCGGCATTAGAAAAGGTAAGTTCTCTAAATGAAGGTTCTTTATGCTGGCTTAAGCTAAATGAAGACAGATCAAAGGCTAGGAGAGGCATTTACAAGATTACCGAACTCAAAAGGCAAAATTTTATTGCTGCCTGGATCGTTCTACTACAACAAATCTCCTTAGCTGAAATTTTGTTGTTTAATCTACCAACCAATTTATTACCAGTTATTACCTTCATCCTTAGTTTCAACGAGTCTAGTAGAATGTTTAAATGCATACTTAATTGATTGCACAACAAAATACTACCTGTAGTGTATTACTACTAACTAAATCACAAACTCGTTTTTCTATCCCGCTTTTATGACAGGAACTCAAAATGTGTGGCAACAACAATCAAAAAAATTTATTTGTTGTTATTTCGCCAGTTTCCTGTTCTTGCTTTTCTTCACTTTCTTTATCGTCTCCTTTTCTTCACTTTCTTCATCATTGTAATGAGAGTATACTACCGACTATCGACTGTCTCATATTATAATCTATTAAGATAGCTTATCAATTACGTTAGCTGCTTCAGCCATTGAAAATGCTTTGAGTGTTCCAGTACGTATATTGCCTAGGCTTCCGGTAACTGAATAACACTGATGCTATTGCCTCATCATTTGGAGCCTCAATTACCGATACCATATCATATCTTCCAATCGTATAATAGAAGCCGAGAAATTTACAACCTGTTTTTTCTAATGCACTTCCAAAAGATTTAGCTCGTTTTACAGTATCTTTAACATTCTTTATTCCTTGATCTGTCCAGTTCACCAGTACGATATAATTTGGCATTGTTATTGTTCAGCAACTAAGAAAGCTAGTATGGATATATATAGATACACCGGATGCGGTTGCGAAATACAGGAAGACAAAATGTATAAGACAGTTACCATGAGAAGATTGGTCTGGATATAACCAGTGGATTGGAGCCGATGGTGCTGCATTTCTTTCTGCAGGCGGGTACCATCATTACATTGGCATGAATACCTGGCATAGTTTGAACGGAGAAGCTCACTTGAGTGGAGAGGCAGGATTAGAATATTTTACAATAATAATCCCAGACAGGTCATTTGTTAAGACACTTGCTTCGCGTATACAACAACACAGCTCTATTACTTCTAATTCTAAACAGGAAAGCGAGAATCAACTGTCGTTGGTTTCTGATCCAGATCACATACAGTTTCTGATTAGGTCAGAGTAGTAGTGTAAAAAGAAGCCAACCAAGTTTTTAGTATCATGTTAATTCGCTTCGGTGCATGTATGTCATTAGCAATATCTGGCAGCAAATAATCTATGCTCTAGTTTAGTTAGTCAAAATCTGGAGAGCAGAGATATCCTTTTCTTTTAGCGGTCTGTATGCCGGTCGTTGAAGAAAACATGCGACTGATGAAGACGCTGGATGACGCGTGGAATGCCTAGAACTGGGATACATTTGACGAACGTCATACTGAAGATGTCGCAGTGTCTTGGCCTGGTAAACATAGATAAATAAACTTCAATAGCTCACTAGATATTAACTAAACTCATAGACAGCATAACAACCTGGTTAAGAATAATGATATTGATATCAAAACCACCTAACCGTTTGATATCAAATATGCAAACTTGGATATCAAGAATTTGGTAAAAGCGAGAATGAAATTAATTTGCTGATATCAAGTGTAATATCAATCTGCTATATTACTATTAGATTGTATGCGAAGTGCGGGAAACTTATTTCAGTATGGGCTTTTACATTTAGCACAGGCAATAGGTGATCGTTTACTTTGTCTGTTTCTGGAGAACCAAATATGATCACAAACCTCATATTTGAGACCTTGAACTTGTATTATTGCCATTTACATTTCTGATCGACTATCTTCTACTATTATTCTACCTGTCTTGCAAATAGGACAGCATACTTGTTCCTCACAGGATATATTGCCAAGCTTTCCAGATAAATCACAGTACGATACATGCCATGAACATGATTGGCACAGAAGGAGATATTTTTTGTATACGAATAATGTTTGTTTTTGGTTATTATTGGTTATAGATCCTACACTATACATTTGTTCTAACACTAATCCTTTTTTGTTTTATGTCTTCACCCACTCCTTCAAGCTTTCCAGTCCTCACGTCATATACGAACCCGTAGACCGGTATATCCTTTGGAAGAAAGGGGGTCGACTTTATCCTATCTACCTGATTCTTCACATTCTCCACAAGATCTGAAAATGAGTGGAATTTGAGTTCGCTTGCATCTGCTTTGTACTTTTGGGCGAGCTTCTTTTGTAGGTCTTCATCAGCGAAGGTAAGCATTCCGCAGTCTGTATGGTTTACGACCAAGAACTCTTGTGTTCCAAGAAGCTCGTGGGAAATAATAAGTGAACGTATAGCGTCATCAGTAGCTATCCCGCCAGCGTTTCTTATAATGTGCGCTTCTCCTGTATTCAATCCCAGGAAGTCTTCCACGGTTAATCTCGCGTCCATGCATGCAAGTACCGCAAGTTTCCTCGAAGGTGGACTCGGCAGATTCCAATGCTTGAAATCCTTAGAATATTCCTCGTTTGCTGCGAGTATTTTATTTAGTTCAGCCATATCAGATACTCTATATTAGAATATAGTAGGTTGGCAATATAACTAAATCCAAGTATGCAAAATAGATTGGATATGTGTATTATTATCATCATTTTTAAAAATAAAGCTGGGATCACTCACTCTGGACTGCTAGCAAGAGAATTGCTAGAATCAGCCATAACCAACAACAACTGAGTAGTTACCTTAGGATGGTCTGTGCCTTATCTCTTTTTTAAAAATGTATATAAATTAATGTGTGCTCATGATTTGTTTTCTTGCATCCAATTTAATTAAATCCCAGATTTGTGATTATTTTTGTCGCAAGAGCAGGAAAAACCACGACATTGACTATGGTTCCCCTGCGTGCAATAACCACATATTGTTCTGAAATCTGATGCTACATCAGTAGCTATAAAGCCATCATCCTTATCCAATGGTATATCTGAATCATCTTTCATTAAATCAATTGTCTATCGAACTATGAATCTAATAAATATTGTTTGTATAGACGACAGGGTATATAAATGTATCTAAAAAAAGATGGCCTATGCCCCTAGTATCGTTACTAGTTGCTTTTGTATTAGTAATGAGTGGACCTGAGGGCAGTATAATAAACAGCAATTATGTCTATGCGGCCATAATAACTGCCAAGTAGTGCAAAATGAGGACATATATCTACACTACGTTATGGCAGTGGTTTACTTGTTAATCTTGTAGTAACTCTTGCAAAATAGTTTGCTACTAATATATACTGAATTGAATTAACTATGTTAATCATTGCCTATATAAGACAAAGTAGAAGAGATACAACAGTATATCTACACATATGTTAAATGCTAATAATAATGATTACAATAAAAAGGAACAATTCACTACTGTATCGTCTTCTTCTTCTTCTTCCAGATACAGAATACTGAGCCTAATAGACAATTTTATCGAACAAATATTCCATATTAGAAAAACACTCCTAGGAGTTTCTATTTCTGCATTGGTATTAGCTCCTATTGCAATAGGTCTTTCAGTATTCTTGTTACAGCACGCATCGTTTTTCGCAATCCTTGATATAGAAAATGAATTTGGAGACGTCCTTGCTGTGCTTTTAGGAACGATTATTATTATTTCTTCTATATGGCTTGTAGCAGGTATAAGGCAGTATCGGCTAATTAGTTCTTGGAAGAAAAGATATGGAGATTATATCAGAGAAAAACAAGAAATAGATAGAAAGATTGCGTCACAATATAGTAGTGAAGTTAGTAATAGTAGTAGTAATTATTGATTGCTGTTTTTTTAAATAACTGCAATTTGTTATGTTGTTACTAGCCGCAAATGCTGTTCTTCTTGTTGATGATCTACTTCCTCTTGAAGACGACTTAGTTGTCTTGCTGGTTTTTTCTCTTCATTACTATTACTATTATTATAGACAACAAACTCTTTTCTTCTTGGGAACATTTTCTCATATGGTTCTAATATACTTCTACAAAACTCTATCCCTTTTTGTGTGGGCTTGTAGATTGCAACAATTCTTTTTCCAAATGGCAATTCGCTTTTGTTTATGAAACCATTTACCTGTAGTTCGTCAAGTATGCATCTATGCTTTTTCAAATTCAATCCACAAAAGCTAACTAATGCAGTCTGGTTTAGCTCACCATGCTCTACCAACTTTAGTATTATATCCTCAACGATGTAAATCCTGTCACGATACGATATTGGAGAAAGAGACATATGTTAATTATATACCAGCGGTATAGTATGCAATCAGCATATTATTATAATTAAGTTAACTATGTTAAGTAATGCAAAATCAATCCCGATAAGATGACAGAGTAAGGAAAAGAGCTATTCGGAGTTATGGAATATTGAACAAAAAGGACTTTTACATATTCTAAAAGTCAAAATATGTGGCTATTACCAATTCGTCTATGCCTGTGTAGGTGACTAACCATTAATGATATAGCAAGTGAGAGTGATAGAACGGAACTATCGGATGTACAAAGAAGTCTCTATACAATGATTAGTAACAATAGTAGAGAATTCAGCCCCAAATGACAAATATCAGGTCAAAAAGCGATTGAAGGTCAAGACCAAATGAAAGTCAATATAAGACAATGGAATGATTGGCGAATTGCTGAAATGAATTTTACAAAACTTTTGAATATTGCTTAGGACATTCTAGAAGTACGACAGCTAATTTTTGTAATACCCCTCGATATGGTCCTATTTTTTACATAATCGTTAGCAAATATATAGACCTATGCTTCATATAACGCTTGGATGAATGGATATAAATATATCTATCTCAATCATGCCTGCTGTTTTTAAATCCGTCTTGTTATCATCATCTAATATCATACAATACCTCTTTTGGGTCCTTATCAAATCCGATGAATAACGGAAATTTAGAAAATACAAGTTTAAAAAAGAATTTGAAATGCTTACAGAATCGTGTTCCTATCATATCAGCTGTATATTCAGTTTGCTATAGGAATATAACCACATAGCTAATAGAGTTGTTCCAAAGCCGAAAAGGTGGGAACTAAGTTAAGTATCAAATTATTCATCTACAAATGTGGTCCTACTCATGAGGAGATGGAAGATGTTTTGTAGCTGCCCGATCTTGAAAGAAAGAGACTGCAAAAACATTCATCTTCATGAAACAACAGGAGTACCATCTCGTCTGCATATGAAATCTTGTAGTTTTGAAACTCATGATTAATTCGTACAAAAGTAAATAAAACAACTATAATAAATCGCCAACAAAATATATCAACTGATATAATTTGTATTCATACAGGATGACAGTAATGACGAATTAGTATTAATACTGCCATTATCAGGTTTATTGAAATCGATAAACCCGACCTATAACACACAAATCAAACTAATAATTCGCTCAGTCAGTTTCTAATATAGGATGTGCTATATAGCAGATCCTATGGATATACATATATCTATCTCATTTTCTGTTATCAAAAGCTGCCTACCAAAATATCTTATCTTTGATATCGTCCTGTTACCGTTTTGTACATATTTTAAGTCCTTACAAAAACTCCTATTATAAAGAAATTAACTAAAAACAAGTTTAAAAATAAATATAATACCAAAACCATGATAGCGTAACCGTGTCGTTGTATATCTTCCAATGTTCATTTCATGGAGAAAATAACGATATACTGCAGCATTCTGTTCCTTTTATTGCTCGCTGATTGTGATGTAGATGACATCTCATCTGAAAATACTGATAATAACGTAGAAAATAACTACAATAATCCTGGAGAAACTTATATTCCTGTATCTTCGTCTCCACAAAGTAAGGACAAAAAAGTTGATGTCATTGGTGAAGTTATAAACAATGCTCGCAGGCTAGTCAAGTTTAAGGATCTCTGTTCCAAACTTTCATCTTTTAGCCAGCCAATCCAAAATGTAATGCCGTCTCAACCAAACTTCAATATTTTATATTTCAACGAAGCTCTGAAAAACATACTGCCACTTACTATTACGAACTCACGACAAATCTTTGGATTTAGGATTTATACTTGCCGGAGATGTTTAGAAGCTCCTATTGAGCCGGTTTTTTACTCTTATGTACGTTATGTTTAATAAATATACAATAAAAAAGAATGATAAGGCTGCTACCACCTGTTACCAATTTTGTTATCCCTGCTACCTCCTTGTTACTACCTGCTTTCATCTGTTGCCACCTGCTACCAACTTATAATAAGATTATTTTGCTGATATTTCAGTTCGTTAGTTGATGTTAGTCGTTTCTTTAGATCTTTGAATGTTTTTTTGTTATTATTTATGCGTTGGCTCGCATTAGAAATTTTCGCTTCAATCTCGTATTACCAGAACTTAAAAAGTAAAAAAGAGAGGAACATGATAACTTGTTAGATGCCTTTATCTGCAATGTCGATATTGAGTGGCCTACTATCAGCCACTGCCATACTTTGTATTATAGTTATTTTAGGAAATATAGGAATTTACAGAGATTCTATATTATTATCACCTAGAAGGGCCCTCTATTGGTGGAAAGGCATTTCCTTCTGTAGTAGCTTTCAAAGATGGTAAGTTACTCGTAGGAGAAATTGCTAGACGACAAATGATATCTAATCCTGAAGGTACTGTCTTAGCCGCAAAGAGGAAAATGGGAACAGATTTTAAATTCAATGTATTTGCTAAAGAGTATACTCCACAGCAGATATCTGCACGAAAACTTCAAAATAGGATAGCACAAGACACAGCAGGAATTGGTTTATGTTTGCATCCAGGAATTGAAGTCATTGGAGATTTTGATTATGAAATAAAAGGTAACCAAGGTATTCCAATGGCATATACAGTACATGATTTTGGAGTAACCAGACATTCAGATCAAACGAGAAAGGAGTATAACTTTGATGACGGTGGAGAATTTCTAATTGAAATGTATAGCCAACACTTTGTCATAGTACCTGTATAGCTCCACTATGATTACCCAAGCTATCAAGAGCTGCACCCTTGTCATTTAACGCTCCAATTTTATGCGGGTCAATAGCTAATGCCTTATTATAATATACTATAGCTCCCGTATAGTTTTTTAAATTATAAAGATCACGGCCTTTGTTATATAATGCTGAAGTGTCATATGCGTCTACAGCTAATGCCTTATCGTAATATTCAATAGCTCCAGTATGGTTACCTAAATCATCAAGAGCTAGACCTTTGTTAGTTAATGCAAAGACATTCTTCGGATCTATAAACAATGCCTTATCGTAATATACTATAGCTCCACTATAGTTTCCTAATTTTTCAAGAACATTACCTTTGTTATATAATGCTGCAACATCATGTGGGTCTACAGCTAATGCCTTATCGTAATATACTATAGCTCCAGTATCGTTTCCCAAGTCGTCAAGAGCATTACCTATGTGATTTAATAGATTGTATCGAATGACGGTTCGTTATATTCTAATTTTTTTCCAGGATATAGTATAAGTGGAACTTCCATATCTCCAGTTACAACATTTGTCTGAGGATCAATAGCTTCTTTTACCATTATTTCATTTCTGCTATACTTTCCCCTTTGACTTCTTGACCAAGTTATTGATCCATGCAGCTTATACAATAGTACATCTTCACCTCTACCAGAAAAATATCCAGTTCATTCATGAGCAAAACCGTCAAAATATTTTTTGGAATTTATAACACAAAACCGTTCAACACAAATATCATAATTGGTAGAAAAAATATGCAATGGCTTGTAAAGAGATATGAAGTCAGATAGCGGTTGTAAATATTGGATATCTATCTCCTTTTTGCCAGTACTTATTGCAACTGAGCGTTTTAATATATCAGACAAGAACTTTTTTTTGCTTGCGTATTTAACCTCTAATTGCTGGTATTTAGTTAATTTCAGATTATTATTCACAAAAAATTGGGATAAAACATTGTCATCTCTATCCTCAATCTTTTCTATCGCTTCGAGACTTGTAGATTTAAGACAGAGTACAACACCAGAAATATAGATAGGGTATGATAAAGCGAGAGCTCCAATCGGAAATCCTGAAGGCTTCAAACCAGATGAGACAGTTTCATACTTAATTCCATCTAATACAAATTTCAAACCTCACATAGCATATCTTCAAGGCAATTGGAAAAACAACGCCGGTAACATTGTTTTGACATAAGTTAAGTATCTGCACAATACCTGCTTATCCAGCAACAGGTATTTTGTATACTCAAAACAATCCAGAATTCATTAAGTATTCGAGCTCAACTATGAAACAGCAAGAGCAATGACAATAGCAACAAGTATAGCGGAGAAGAGACAAAGTACAAGAAGCTTTGCAGCAAAGGATATAGTCAAAGACAGATATCGCACATGCTGCAAGTTGGACTGGCTACCATAAATAGAGACATATCATACCTGAGAAATCAAGCTAAAACCAACATCAAAAGATACATTGATGAAAGACTACCAGAAGAGTATGAGAAATGTCTAGTTGGGTTGACAGCAATTCTAAAGGAAGAACACCACTATTAGTCTAGTGGTGTTCTTATATTCCGCTACCAAACTGAAAGCTCGGGATAATCTGGCTATTTTTATTTCTGTTTCTTGAAGTTTATGGATTTGAAACGTTGGGAGCTTTGGTTGCAGATTTTCTAACCGGTAAGTTTCCTATAATCATGAAGACAGACATATCCAGAGCCTTGATTCTAATATGCAAAGCAATGGTATGCAGACAACAGTAAATGGACAATTCGAACCAACTTTTTACAAAAATATAGATTTAGACGATATGCTAAATTATCTGTTAAACATCAGAAAGTTTCAAAATCACAATGCCAGAAGCTTGGTCAATTATTTCCGTAGCTTTCGAGACATATTTTTTGGTCCTGATCCTGCAGAAATTCTAAAGTTAAAACCACATAAGAGATCATGGATTCTGCAAGCAATCCGACATTTTGGAAATTACAATGGCAATACAATCGTTTCAAGAAATACAAAGTAAAATCAGAAATCAGAATATCTGAAGAAGATGCAACAGCAAGGTTCCTAAGAGTAAACAAGTAACTATCTAGGAATAGTAGCTATTACATGATGATTATCTTCACATACAACACAGCCTCGTTATGGCATAGATGAAGTAGAAGAGGTACTTTCTCAAGATACAATCCTATATTCTCTGTAGGATTGTAGCTCCCACCCAATCCTCCTCGTCTTGTTGAGTTGGAAAACCTCCAAGTGCTGTGTCCCGTTGTTCCTAAACAGGTCATCCCTAGCAGCACCATCGCATCATGATTCTTTTTCGGTATTCTGTAGACAAAGAGCACGACCTGACTTCCAATCTCTTCTTGCATTTCCTTTATGTTTGATTTACTCATGGGTAGCAGTATGTGATGCATAGTTTAAAAAATGACGATGATAACTATCAACTGCTATAGAATACATTGCAAAGATGTACATTTGTACCATGTTGGAAGCTGCTTCCAAGCCGGAGGGCCAGATTTTTCAGCAAGAATTGATAGACTAGGTGGCTTCTGCGTAGTGGCCATGATGTCAGCTTGAGCCGGATCTTACATCTTGAGAAAACATATCGTGGAATAGGTCTGGGTTTATGTATGCAAATCCTCCACTATCGGTTTTCAAAAAGTCTTTTGGAAGCTTTTTGACGTCGAAGAAATCGCCTAGGATTGGCAAGCAACGTAAACAAGTCCTGTGACATTGGGATTATTATAAGCAGCGTTTGTGATTACTATTCCACCATATGAGTGTCCGACAAGAATTGTTGGTCCACCAACAGCTCAATTGCACGCTTTACCGTAGCGATGTCATCTGCCAAAGAATGAAGAGGAAGCTGTACAGCTATAACTTTATGTCCTGTGTTCTTTAAAATGGGAATCACTTTGCTCCATGAAGATCCATCAGCCCAAAAACCATGGACTAAAACGATGTTCATACTAGTGGTTGCGTTGTTTGTTGCCATACCCTGTACTCGGGGTATATTGCAAGCCTATCTATATATACTCCATATCGGGAATCTTCTGTTCTGCTATGTTGAGTATTAAAAGTTATAATAGAAAAAAAGATTCTGCAATTTTAGCACAGTAATTCTATAGGCATATGTAGTAGAGTATGGATATTTGTCAAAGACCCCCCATAATTCTTTGACTTTTCCATCTTCATTCTTTATGAAAAAACTTGGAAATAAGCTTTGACATTAATCTATCAGTTGTTATAATTCTATTCTAAACGTGTTAGAATAGCGGTGACGCAAATCTAAGTCTTCCTCAATATGCTCCTTCAAAGGAAGACACAAAACTAACACGTATTTCCCAAGCAAAATAAACAATGTCGTTCTATAGTTCGGCACTTAATGGTAATAAAGAGGGAACGAATTTTATTAAGGATTTTGGGTCTATAGACCTATACATGTTGTCTTGAACATAATACTGAGCAGCTAGGATTGCATTTCTCTTTAGATAGAATTTTAAATATAGGATTATTGTTGTTGGAGTTCTAAATACATATATGCATGGTAACTTTGCAGTCAAAGCATAGTCAATATCATCTGTATTCAAGCCACAAGAATCATTGACCCGATGCAGCTGAAATCCTGTATATCTTTCCTTCACCATGACTTGACTTTTTTTCATCAAATGTCAATATATACAAAAGACCATCTGGCCCAGTCTTGATATCTGTTATGCCACGAAAACCTGTTGCAAGAGTTACTGCTGCTACTTCATTTTTATTATCAGCTACCTTATCTGATAGACCAGAAGAAGAAGAAGAAGAAGATGATGATTGTTGACTATTGCTATCTTCATTGCTATTATCAAACTTTAGTCCTGTTCTATTTTCATTAACCTCAAAGAAGTACAGATTGCCTTTGGTTATATCGCCAACAAATATGTTATTTTTGTATTTGTCTCCAAGTTTTGATGAGTTCAGAAAAGCTATGTCTGTTACACCTATTGATTCAAACCAGCTAAAAACAGGATCGGCATATCTGGAGCCTGGAAAATTAAAAAGCTGGGATTCATTAATACTGCTGTTTCTGGAGATGGGTCCCATCACCTTCTTCCATCCACTGTTGAAACCAGATTTCATCATAATCTTTATCGCCGTTTTCTGCATCCCATAAGGTACCAGTTACTGGATCAAATGCTAGTCCAAAACTGTTTCTTATGCCATATGCAAAATATCTGCTCATAGCTGAGCTATTGCCATTTTTCTCAGATAAAAATGGATTATTCTTAGCTGGATAGCCATTATCAGGGTTTATTCTTAGTATTACAGATGTATCATCTGGTTCTGGTCCATCTATGAAATTCTGAAGTTTTCCCTGTCTGTTAAGGTCTCCTATAACTGCATATAGATATTGATCAGGACCAATTGCCAATTTTCCACCAGGATGATTTTGACCCTCTGCAGGAAGGTCTAAAATAAGCTTGGGGTTTATAAGCGTCTCTCCATTCCATTGGTATTTGTAAACTCTATTTCTTACAGGCTGGTCACCTTTGGCTGCTTCTGAAAGATAAAGAAAAACTTCTCTACTGTTATTGCTGCTGTTGCTGTTACTTGCTTTAGTTGCTATTCCCAAAAGGCCACGACAGCATATTCGAGTGGAATTATCAATATCGACTTTCAGTACAGGTTGGTCTTTTAATACGCCATTTGAAACTAGACGTACTTCTCCATTATTCTTTTGTAGAATCAAAATATCTTTGTTGTTGTTGTTGTTGATAAATGCCATACTAGTTGGATAAGATAATCCTTGTACTACTAATTCGGCTCTTAAGTTAGGATCATTAAAAGTTGGTTCTGTAGAACTTGCTTCTGCTTCTTTGATATTGGTGGCATAGACATCACTAACAAAAAAGTGTCTGCTATAAACACTAAAATTTGATAAAATAAACAAAACCATAACTGCTAATGCTATTACTGGTATAGTAGAAGAACAATAATAATAAAGTCTATACATAGAATTAATTTCGTTCTTATAACACATAGTAAGTATTTGTTCTTTTTGAACTTTAGAACAAATAAGAGCAATAACAACAATAAGCATAAAGTCTGCCCATGTGAATTGCATTTAAGCGTATTGTTTTATTCATCTAGTGTATGACCATATCCACACATAACAGATTGAAAGGATATCTACCCATTCGAGGCCTTACCTCACTACAGTCTTTATCCTCATTGTTAAGGATGGATTGCCACAGTTAACTTGACGAGGCTATTCTCTTACCTCAAGCTTTATGTCGTGGTTATGACTCCTTAACTGTCATTATATTTTGGAACATATTCTCTTCTTTCTTTTATAACCCAATAAACAACCTTCAGCAATTTGGATGCAGCAGCAACAACTGCTTTTGAATTACCTTTAATTTTAGCAAGTCTTTCATAAAACCTTGTGATGCTAGTATTCTTATAATTTCTAATATGAGCACGGACACATTCTACCATAACCCATCTCAGATACCTGCTACCTGTCTTGGTAATAAATCCGTGATATGTTATACCACCTGAGCTATGTGTAGAAGGTACCAGTCCTGCATATGAACAAAGATGGTGTGAATCAGGAAATCTGTTTATGTCTCCACCAATTTCACTTACTATCAATAGAGCAGAGTAATATCCAATGCCAGGTATTGTCATTAACAGCTTGGCAATATCATTTTCATTTACACATAACTTTATCTTTCTAGATACATCATTAATTTCTGAATCTAGAGATTCTATTATACGAAGGTAACTATCAATTCTGTAATCTTTGATCTCCTTTAATTTCTCAATATGTTTACGAGTAAAAGGATGAACACCTGTTATTCTTACACCCTTCATCAGGATAATGCTATGAATCTTGTTCTTCATCTTGGTTCTCATTTTCACCAATGCAAGCCTGTGCCTGACAAGCTCACGTAGACCCATTGTTTCCTTGTCTGGAATGTAGCACTCTGCTATGTATCCACCTCTAAGTAAATCAGCTAATTTCAACGCGTCTATTTTGTCTGTTTTTATCTTAGCTGTTGCTATAGCTTTTGTTTTGACAGGATTTGATAATACTACATCAAGGTGTTTTTGCTTTGATAGGTATTCGTATATGTTATACCATACACCTGATGATTCCATTACTACCTTTGGATTTTCGTTATTGATATCCTTGAAGAATTTGCCTACTTCAACCAAATCATTATCTATCCTTGAATTTCTAATCAGCTTTCCATTTTCATCAAGTGCAGCTATTTGAAGATACTTCTTGTGAAATCCATTCCTATGTACATAGTAGGTATTTTACTGTCTAAGTTGGATTTAGGTAACTTTTTATTCACATACTGTTAACTTTCACAAAGTATACTATGCTTGAATGTGAATAACTATTCTATTTGACGAAGGAAATAATGAATAATTTGAGCTCATCATTGAATAGTCTAGAATGGCGTAAAAGCAAGGTATTAGAATTAGCAAGTCAGGGCTATAACCACCGCCCCAACTGGCGGCTAGACACTACTAAAAACAACGACTCCGACTCTACCAAATACTCCACCTCCACCATCAACACAACGTCCACCATCAACTCCGCCAATACCAACTGAACCACCAATATGTCTACCGGGAATTTCAGGTTGTAAACCACCATGTGATCGACCATCTCAAGATCCAAACCGTTCAGCAGCAGTAAGAATTTAGCTAGGCCATACAAGAACAGTTACTTGATTCTGTCTTTGGTATTTCTATAAAACTAGGCAGAGTTCCTTTTTCTACAGTAGTGAAAAGGTCAACGAAACATACCAAACCTAGTATGTCATCTTTCATAAATAAAGAACCATTCTAATTCTTCTCATTTTTCATCGGTCAAACACCATTAGAAGATGTACCTTTGTTCCCTATTTAGTTCTGATTATAAACAACCACATCGTGCATAGAAGTATGGATGCTCATATCAACATTTGTATATACCTGGTTGCTTGTTTGGGCTGCAGTTACAATTAAAAAACAGTCATGGAGATAGGTATATAAGTTGTGAAAACATGTATCTTCTAGCACTTGAGATAACCCCCGTTCTTCAGAATATCGAAGGTAATGTATGCTAATGTCCAAATCAAGTTTCTCCTTTACATATTGCTGGATCTCAACTGCTGTCAAATGTCTAACAGTAGAACATTGCTATTATTACAATTATTGAAGTAACTATTGTTATTTAGAAAGAGGCAGCGTCTCAATTTCCCTTACACTAAGATTTTTTAGATCCCATATGATGTTGTCTGATCTGAATGCTACAGTCTGACCAGAATTTGTTATTATATAGTCTTTAGGTTTTCCACAATCAGCACTGTAAAATACGTTATCAGAAGCGTCGGCATACCATCCACCATCGTCAATAATATCTGCTACTTTTACCCAATGGTTGTTATTTTTATCGTCTAGGTATGACTGCATTCTTACTGCGCTATCATTATCTATATTATAAATAATCACTTTCCAGCCAATCCATCTACCAAGAATTGAATCAGTAACTTTGGCTTTAGCTAGCTGATCGGTATATCCATCCGTAAACCATATTTCTTTTATCCACGATACAGTACCATCGATACCTAACCAGCCTTTTAGAGCAGAACCATCACAAGGAACGTCATCACTATGTTTACCTCCTCTTGCATACCAGTCCAAGTGATCATTATTGGGAGAATTTGCCGAAATAACCTTAGCATAACCCGTAATCTCAACGTTCTTCCATGGCTGCATGCCTTCCGGTGTATTGACATTCATTCTTACCTGTTTAGCAGCTATTTCCCATGAACCATCAGGTTGTTTTGTCAATGTAGACTTTGGATCGAATATTCCATCGCTTTTTGGACTGTCCATATTAATATACCACTGCCTTCCACCTTCTTTGGTTGGATATATTTCCTTTATACCTAATTTATCTACAGTAGTTGGGGGAGTAGTAGTCGCAGAAGATAGAGTAGAATTTTGGCTACTGTCGTCGTTTACAAGACTATGCACTACAGTAGGTGCAAATGTTCCTAGAATAGCGATCAATATGAATGCAATGAAATATACATATTTAGAATACAATTATACTAAACAACAAAGTAGAAGAATTATTTAGACCTTACAGAAGATATTACGTTGCAAGGTAAAATAACAAGATTATGTATAATAATACTATTAAAGCAGATATGCAGATGTAAGGTAAGACGTCCAAAATAAATGATTACTCGCGGGCTCTGGAATACTTCTATACGTATTGCGCACACTGCGTGTGATGCGAGCACAAATATCTACTTTCTTTCCTAAAAAGAGAAAGAAAAAATAATAATTCTTTTTGTGTACTTACACTCTATTGTGGTGTACTCATTCTAAGAACATCAACCTGTCCACTATCTAACCAGTTCTTTAACTCTTCATAGGTTGGCTTTCCATCATGCTTGCCAGCTAAATCAAGATAATGCCATTTTGAACAAGTATTTTCTGCTTTAAATCATTACCCATCCTTCTCTTGATGTACCTAGCGCTTTGCTTTGAATTCATAGACCATCTTACTGTTTTCTTTAGAGCATATTCAGGTAAGTAATCAGAATCGGAAGTGATAGCAGAATGTCTTATGCAATATGGATTCCATTTTTTAGTTTTGATAAGGTATTGATGTTTTTCTGCTTCTTCTTTATCAGATATTTAATCTTGGGGAAGGGGCTATGATTAATTTTACCAATAACCACCATGCAGCAGCAAAGTTATTCCTTGACAATTCGACAGGGTTAGAAAAATGAATAACTATCGCAAAGTTGACAAGGTAATCATCTTGTCAAATCAAGCGCAGACTTGACAGAGCCTTAATTTAGGCTCTGTAAACCATCTCCCTATGTATGGACACGACCATAGGGAGATTGGAACAATCTTTTTCCTGAGATGTTTCGGAAAGAAAGAGAATCGCTGTAGACGAATTACAAACTATTGTAATAAGGTAATACCATAATTTTTCTATTTGTTATTTAATTTTGATTTATATACAATTCAATAAGACTAGCCCATGGTTACTTAGGGTAGGTTATCCTTGACAATTCGACAGGGTTAGAAAAATGAATAATTCTCAGGCCTAAAAATCAGAGTGTGATTTTCTTTACATTATGAATTAACGTTAATCATTTGTTATCTCTTTCAATCTGAATACCTTATCTTTTAATAATGCCTCCGAAATGGGAATTGCCATTCAGTCCTTGGCTTCCATGCAATCCAATAGATCCTGGTCCAGACTTAATTCCACCTGCTCCAACAGTCCCACCATTTTGTCCTTCACATTTTGCTCCCCCGAACTTTAGAGCGCCAGCAGCTGTATCTGCAGTTCCCTTTTTGGAATTACAGTCTATTGTGCTCGTGTTTATACTATCTACTGCATTCGACACTTGGGCTATCGGTGTCATTGTTATGATCATAAAGATGAACGGTCAGTTCTTAGAGCTTTGTTAGATACGAGAGCAAAAGGGTTAGATGAAAAGATGCTTGTAACTGCATCGTATGCAATCGCTTCGCTAGTTGAAAAGACTCACTTGAATGAAAACTATGTAATTCCCAAAGTAAACGACCAAGGGTTCTCCCAGTTGTGACAGAGACGTTAAAAGAGGCAATCGTACCAGTATCTACTAAATGAATGTAAAAAAAAGAGGATTATTTTAGATTAAATCGTGAGAGTATCAATCTCGTCCGCTGCGCCAGTTAATACTTGTATTCGTACGGAGTTAGGGGGAAGAAAGGGCTTCAGTGCGCATATAGCTGCCCATTCCTGCGAAAGTTTCGGGTCCTGTCCTCATCGAGTTTAAAGACTCGAACAGGAGGAGAAGGACCGAAGTCTGGGGGATTGGAGGTTCCAGGTATTGGTGTCGCAGTTGTGATATTGAATGTTATCTGCCCACGCGGTTTTTTTTCGTTTACTTCAAAATTTACAATAGTTCCTCTGTATTGACCAGGCATCGCTACTTTATAGAAGTAGAACTATTTATACTTTTCTTGTAATAGTGGATTTCTTCATCTAGAAACAATAGCTTTGAACGAGCAATCAATAGTCGAGGTATGATAATGGCGCGCTTAAACTATTATACAATCGCGCCAACTAAAATTATAGATAAATATATATATTTAATTTTAGTAGACCTATGCTTCATATAACGCATGGATGAATGGATATAAAATATCTGTCTCAATCATAAACATGTTAGAAACCTACCATCGCTAGAATAAGTGACTGAATGTATGCTTGTATATTCAGGTCCTATACTAGTCTTCTCTCCACTCTGCATATTAGTCCAATTATACCAAGGAGTTTCTATTTCTTGGCGTCCAAAGCAGGAGATAAAGCAAACACATTTGTCGGCCACGACAAACAATAAAACACAACTGCTATAATAACAAACAAAAGTAACTGCAGAATGAGACTGTCCAAGTCTGCATGTTTGAAGAAAATCCTCCTATACTAACTCAGTTTCTTTATGATATCGGAATTCTTCATTTTTCTACCCCTGTTGAATTGTCAAGAAACAGCTTTTCGCAGGATGACTATTTGTAAAGTTAAACATGTTCATAATTGATCCAGCTTTGGCATCAAATGATTGATCTCCAATACGCTTCAGGCCCCAATTATCCTCTATAAACCTAATTATGGATGTCTGGTCTGTAATCTCATGATCAACATAGTTTACCTGGAGATATTATCAATAAAGGAAGGCGAGGCCCATAACCACATCTGTCTTGATAAGCACCTGCAGGAGCGTGGCCACAAAGGCCATCCTTGCCAAGGAGCCTATCGTAAACGGGGTCGTTGGATTGACTGACTATCTGTGGCATTACATGATCATACCATCCATCTGAGTCATCATAAGTTATAATGACTGCTGTACTATTCCATTGTGGTAGATTTTGCAAGCGGTTAGTAGTATTAACTAGAAAAGTCTGTTCATCAAGTGGATTAGAAAATCCTGGATGTCCACTTTGGAATGAGGGGGCCTTGAGAAAACTAACTGCAGGTAAATTGCCACTTTCACGGCTCTCCAGAACATACTCAGATTATATTGATGATTTGCTTGGTCACCATTACCGACCATTGCTACTGAAGTTGGGGATAGATGATGAGGATTGGCTGTAGAATTATAGTACTGGAAAGGTTCAACATCTGGATAATAGTCATTCTGTTGAGTATTATTATTAGTCAAGATAACTCCGTTGTATGAGCAAAGCCATTTACCATTAGCTATTTTAATAGATGGTGTGAAACCTGCTGAAAACCATCCCCATGTTACATTATTTTTCTCATTAAGACGATCACCTATGTTCTTATTCTTATCTGACATGACTATTGTAGGATTTGTGTGATTTGAACAATCATCATTGGTGGGATCTAGGTTACCTATCAAGGTACCTTTAACAACACGGTTTTTAATGTCGGTTGATATAACATGACCTTTACTGTCTCTTGGTATCACACCATGAGTCTGACCAGAAATAAAGTTAAGATGTCCTGGAGTTGAAGGCCCAAAGGTAGGACTAAAGAAATTATCGCTCATTGCAAAGTGTTGCGCATAGTTCCATAATGCTGTTACAGTATTACCATCATAATGTCCCATGACCTGATGTAGGCGGCAGGCACATTACAATAATCTCGATAAGGGGATGTAGAATTTACAAAGTTGTCCAAAAGACCACCGTTAGTTGCATTCTGCTCAGCTGTGTAACCATGATTCATGTCACAAGTTACAGCTCGGGAGCGATCTAGACGGAATGGCTGATATTGATTTGTATTATTAGTCAATTGGGCTCCAGTTAAACCATTAACTGATGGTGTGTTTGGAGAAGGTGAAAAGTGAGGTTCACCAGGTAGATTTGTAGTATTAGGATAAGTAGCAAAATAGTGATCGAATGAAATATTTTCTTGAAAGATGACTACAAGGTGTTTAATAGGTTTAGCTGTTGAAAAATTACTAGGAGCAGCAGAAGCTTTCGTTGCAACTGATATTAGCGACGTACCAGATAAAATTGACGAGATTATTAGTAATAAAGCTAAAAGTACATTTGTTGATATCTTATTCAATAGGTGCAGTTGCATTGTAACTTATTTATGCTTTCGTCAGTATACAATTATTATTCCACACCCATCTAACCAAAAAAGTAAAGATTGTCATTTACTACTATAAATAACGATTATTAGCTGGCTTCCTTCGCTGACGAAAAACGACCAACATTCTATATTTATCTTAAAACCTTCAATGGGTTCTTTTATTGCAGAAGATCTTGCTTGAATGAATCCTATTGCCAGTAACGATAATCCTATACATAATGATCTAATAGTGTGTCTAAAATATGCCGGAGTAGTGTTTACATGATGTTACTAAAAGGCTGTGAGCAGCCTCGATAACTTCTGTACGCGAGCAGTCGACATTGAGTGCTCCATGAATGTGTACCTTCAATTGGGGAACCTGAATCCCACCCTCTATATGAGAGTGTCACAACCTGCGCCATAACTAATAGAAACCCTTTAATCTTTACATTTCTTTTTTTCAAACTATCTGGATGATTGATACTTGATGCGCTATAGCATGTGATGTATTGATAAAAACATACCTGATATTAATACTACCACTGACTTTAATGGCTGCGGCTGGTAGTATTGTACTGGATAATGATAATACCGCATTTGCAAAAAACAAACCAGTAAATAATGGCCCGGCTGCATTAGGTTTTAGACCAGAAGTCAGAAATCTTAATTTTAAGCCCAAGCCTCTTTGTTGCTCTTATTACAGCACAACAAGCCTTGATGGCTGGACTTGAACCTTCTATATTTTGACTAACCGAATCTATTGCTGTATCTCTTACGAAATCACTTAGACCGAGTTGTTTTGAAAGCCTTTCAACATACTCTGCTGCATCTAAAGCAGGAACATAGTCTATTTCTGACATAGTTTGCATAACGCTTTTTGTCGCGATTCCAAAATCCATACACGAGGATCGGATCCGAGAGAACAGTCAGGTATTCGACTTCGATCTTGCGCCTGATGATATGAAACTCCTAGACTCGCTGAACGAGAATTTGCAAACAGTATTCTTTGATTAGTGATGATCTGATTGATCGTGTGCTCTGGATGAAAAGTTCAGCGTTCCATGCATCTCCAATAGCGGTAATCGATCTTATAACACAATGCATACGTGATGACAGAAGGAAATGACAAAAGCTTCTTTTGTAATTGGGAACATCAATTGAGCAGTCTTCTTACGTTGTTGTTTCTAATGTACATTAGCTAAAAACCATTCTAGGAAATTGGAAATAACTAGCACACAGATTGAATCTAATATAGAGGCATATTTTTCTAAGGCGGATGTCGTGAAAAGCTGGCGTTATTATCCCAGTCATTCTTTTTATAATTATCATCGCTTGTATTTTGAAGAACAATATAAGAAGGCTACAAGTAACTAAGTTACGTGTCATAGATAATCAAGGGTTATAACAAAAATTCAACCCCGTTATTCTACAATGACAACAAATTCAAAACTAAGCAAGAAAGTGCAGATACCGGCGGCAGTCATAGCTGTTACTGCTGTTTTTTTGACAGGAATGTTGGCAGTATATCCGGCAGTAGCTGCTGTAGGTTAATCAATGAATACGATTACTACTATGGCTCCAGGATATGGAGGGCAAATTCCAAATATCACAGGTTCAGTAAACGTTGGACAGACAGCTAAAAGTTTTATCAAGGATAATCTCAAAATACCTTTTTCACAAGCTGCCGACATTGCAGGAAAACAAAACACCAATGGTACTGTGGTAGGCGGTCATCTGGGAATAGTGCAAGGATATCTGGTATACAAATTCTTTGCAGTGAATCCTACAAATCATACAGGGTATCTAACTATTGTTGATGCTGGAAATGGCAAGGTATTGTATACATCGCAAGGTCAACAAATGGGAGGTTCCTTTTGTACACACGGAGCAATTGGTGGAGCATTTGGAGCACGTCCACTACACTGATTGAGAAAAGGAAGAGAGTCTGTCCCGGAAGATTGACCGGACCGCGTCATTCTCGGACCTGATAGATCATGAGATCGCGCCTGGAAATATGATGTACAGGCGGTGAGGCGCTACGGGCGAACATCGTCGCCAATGTCGCCACCAACCCTTTCTTTTATTCCGAATGTATAAACTCAACACCATATCGTTGAGTGATAACTGATTATTTTTTGCAACTAGGTAGCTGTTTGCTATATCATACACTAGCATAGCTTTATGTCCTCTGCATGCAGTATCTGTACATGATTATCCATCCATTGAGTTACCGCAATCCCAAATGCTGAACTCCCCCATGCAGGATCTATACCCATTGATTTAGAACTAAAGTATGAAGAACCAATAGCGTCAGGATCGTATTTCCTTCCTTTCTCTATTGCTGCTTCTATGTCTTTTGTGTGGAATACATTACCTATTTTACCATGATATTTTAGGTTGTATTCCCGTTCAAATGAGGGTGATTGTTTAGCTCTTTTTTATCTTGGCGGTATATTTTGCCAATTCCATAAGTATAATCCAAGAATATGCGTTTGTACAAACAAGTGTCTTCAGACTCTTTTTCTATTCTTTCAAACAAACCATCAGGTGCATTAGGAGTTGAAACCATCACAATATATGGATTTGATTTTGCAATGTACCTCTCGCTTACATCCCTAGCATCTTGCTGCTGTCCTGGAGGAAAGAAATCAGCTTCGTCTAACAGTATGAAGGATACGTTAGGTAGACCACGCATTGCATCTAAATGATGCGAGGGAAATGCTTAAAGAATCATTTTCATAGTCATATAGAGGCTTATCAATTCCATCTTTCTGAGGCAGTCCAATAATGTGATTAAGGCAGCAACATCCTTTTGTTCTTATGTCTTCTTGCTTCTGTTCTTCAATATTCCATATCCAAAATGGTTTACCCTTCAGTATTTCGCTTAACCGAGATTGCTGCTGTGTTGTTGCTAAGCAAACTATTTTCTTTAGATCTTTGAAAGTCACTCTTCGACTAGTTATACATTTACATTGGCCGCATTAGAAACTTTCGATTTGCAATATAATTAAACGTATGTTACTTAAGACTAGAATCTTGATTGATTTAAGATGTAAGAAGGTTAGAAGAATGATAATCAATTATGATCCACAGGTTTGATAAGTACTGTCATTATTCTTCAGCTAACCTAGATAAAAATTTGATATAACAGACCAGATTAGTCGATTTGTGCTATCGATGTTATCTGTAATACATAGATTATCCTAACAGTATAATGGTGCATCAGGATCAAGAAATGTCTTATATAGTACACAGATATGAATACTACATTGTCAGAAGGGAATTTAGTAGAAAAATCACCAGTTTCGGATAACAGTGGAGATACTACTTATAATGAATGGCATACTGGATATATTCAAGGCAATACTTTTCACCAGAAGGAAGTCAAGTACAAAATAATTGATGATATGGCGATTTTTCAAGGGGATATTATTCTTGCCAAAACTCCAGAACACCTAGAAAAGCTTAGTCAAAAGCCTAAGGTGCAAAGCGAACAGGAACCACCTGCAGCAAGACATGTATCTGTAAAGGCCATTGTAAGACATGGGGATGAGCTTCGTTGGCCACGTGGAGAGATACCTTACGTAATTCAAAATACACTTCCAAATCAAGAGCGCGTTAATGATGCAATCAAACATTGGGAGGAGAGAACACCAATGCGCTTTATTCAGCGCAATGATAACAACGCTCGAATTACCCAAACTACGTCTCAATTATACAATATGTTCGCAAGCCAAACGAAAGATCAGACCTTTTTCATTGCTCATCAGCCATTGGGATGCAAAACTGGGGAGAACAGAATATAATTATATCTGATCAATGTGTTACTGGCGATGCAATACATGAGATTGGACATACAGTAGGACTTTGGCATGAGCAAAGCAGAAGTGACAGAGATGATAACATAAGAATTCTAACTATTAATATTGAGCCCAAAGACATACAGAATTTTGACAAACATTTTACAGATGGTGATGATGTAGGGGAATATGACTACTGCTCAATAATGCATTATGGTACGAATTTCTTCTCTAAAAATGGACTTCCAACAATAGAACCAATAAAACCGTTAAATGGTTGTGTATTAGGACAAAAGAACGGACTAAGTAATGGAGATATAGGCAGCAGTTATTGAAATGTATGGAAATACATCTCCTACCATATTGAAAAATGCTGATGGTAGGCTGGAAGTAACTCATAGTACGTTCGGATGGCTATTTGTACCGTAAACTACAGATGGCAGCAAATAGTAGTAGTGGATGGGATAAGGAATGGAATTCATTGGAACTGCGAGCAACGTTTTTCTTCTGGCCAGAAACCTACAATAGTAAAGAATTCTGACGATACTCTAGACGTCTTCTGGGTTGATGTTGGAAACCTAAATCATGCTTACCAGAGTGCACCAAATGGTTCATGGAGTAATGAGAATCTTCATGAAAGTTATGGACAAGGATACCTTGGTGCTCCTGTAATACATGATGTTGGTAGTAGATTAGATGCCTTTTGGCTAAACCACGACGAATGGAGAACACTCCATCATGCACGGCGAGACACATTGTCAAACCGTAGATTTAGTTCTACGCAGGTTTTAGGAGGACCAACGTGGTCTCCTAACAGAAAACCTGCTGTAGCACAAAATGCTGATGGTAGGCTGGAGATATTTATAACAGGTCTGGATAGACAGCTATACCACAAATGGGAGGAAACTACACCAAATAATAGTAACCAATGGTCTAACTGGACTTCACGGGGAGGACCCTTACTAGCTGATCCTGTGGTAGCTCGTAACACGGATGGTAGGCTGGAGGTATTCGCAGTATTTGGTAATAATAGGGCACTATGTCATAGATGGCAGACTACAAGAGTCAAAGATAACACTGGCAAAGACACTGACGAGTGGAATTGGTCTAATGGATGGGATAGCTTGGGAGGATATTGGTCTGCTCGTAAAACACCCGCAGTAGCATTGAACGCAGATGATAGATTGGAGGTATTTATGATGGGTAAAGAAGACCAACTGTATCATACATGGCAGACTACAAGAGATACCAGGTACTGATAGATATGATTGGTATTCCGAGTGGGAAATGATTAAAAAAACGAAAAAAACTCCAGATGGAAAAACTGAAATTGAAAAGTGGCCGCTAAGCGGCAATCCTGCTGTGGGGCGTAATCCTAACGGTACATTAGATGTATTTATGATAGATAAATATGGAAATGTCAACCATAGATGGCAGACTACAAAAAATAACGGTCCTGGCAAGTGGAATTGGTCTGATGATTGGCAAATAATATAATTTCATTGTGCTTGCATAAAATTCAGAAAACTTGATTTATTGTCGTCTCACCAGTTTGCTCTTCCTGCTCTTCCTCTAACTGATCTTTGTCTTCATCGTAATCAGGTTCGTTTGCTTCTTTCTCATCCTCATTGCTATTACCTAGTGACTTATAGTGTCAGCTTATTTGGTTTTTTAAGATAGCAACATACATTTTTGTCCTACGTAGAATATCATCAACGCTGTCTTTTGTCAATACACGTCGTCTGCTACGTCCAAAAAAGCAGCATCAAGTCACCACCCAAAGTCCATAGAAGATGTTGTAAGTTTAGTAGTAGATGGTGAGATGATGCAGAATACGTAATCATATTGTGCATGACTATCTAAGAGATACCATTGTATCAACTTACAGAGAGTGCACCTATTGTAAAAGTAGAACACAATTTGCATGCATCAAGTGTGGATATTGCTACAGCTGACCACTGGAAGAAAGAGGAATTGGACAAAGTTCGATCAGAGTCCTTAGCAACTACTGCTAACTCTGCATTTTTAGAGAAACATTCGCAGGCTGCGATAATAATAGCAGAACAATCATCATCACAGCAGTCAGCGACAACAACAACAGCAAACAAAAGTTATTGATGTATGTGGTCAACAAATAGAACCAATCTGCAACTATCGTACATGCCATCACATATTTTCAGTTCATGGTCACAATACTCACATATGCAAATGCCGCCATCCCATCAATTATACTATAGGAGTATCCTCAATATCGCCATTAACTAAAGAAGAGAGAGGTTCTAGGATATATGATTAGAAAGATAGTACATTATTATGATCAAAAACATTTGTATTACAAAGATAAAGGTCGGAATTTCATATATTATTATGTATGTCTCTCATGAAAACTCTAATTTATTTTTTTAATATATTAAAGATACAAGAAGATAACGAAATTTATAGAAATGCGTTGGCACTTGTACAAAAAATTCCAATAAAATCTGTAAATGTAGATCGTGATAGCAACGACAATGATAGTAATGAATGGATTAGTGCTATGAAGACTATAGCATATGCATATTCTTCACTAAAATAATACTACTTCCTATATCTTTTCCCAATCACAAATGTCTGACTTTCTGACCTTATCTGCAAAGGGTATAGAAGAGAAAAGAATGAGTTCAGAAATAATAGACAATTTAATCTTCAAGATTTATAGAGATATTATGGAAAATTATCAGGAATTTAGTCAAAATTTAAAGTCAAACTACCCTGGAATTATTGTTGACGTTATCTCTATTATTAACCAAGGTATGGATACTAAAGGAACCAAAGTAAGTTCAATTAGTATTGGGAGATACTACCAATCAAGAAAGCAGCAAGCAACAATGAGTAAAGAAGAACGGGAAGAGGAAGGGAAAACTCCAGCAACAGTAACAGCAACAACAGCAGCCGCTATCCATAAAATGAAAGCCCATTACTATCATTGTACTCAAAGAATGACCTTGTTGAAAGTCTTTCCCAAATAACAAATAGAGGAAGAAAAGAGATACAAGAATCACTTGCAAGATTGCAAGATTCAGACCTAAAACGGATAAGTGAACTATGCCACAACTATAGTAGATTACAACACTATAGCAAAATAATAACAAAAGAAGGCTCACAAGAACAATTTAAAAAAGAAATACAAAGAGACTAGGAAGAAAGCTGAGATTTCATCAACTTGGACGAGCTGCTAACTCTATAAGAAGAGCTCGAACCTATATTGAGAATATACTTGATAATAAATTCATACCTGATGCATCGCATGGTATTAATCATGTTAAACATAACCTTGAGTATGGTTATCAGTTGATGAATCTAATTGAGCGTACAAGAAGAAGACAAAGGATTCAATAACAGCTACAGTAGCCAAAGGTATTATTTATTTTAGTTTTCATCTATTGTAGTCTGTAACTGTAGAATCAAAAGAAATAAGACTATTCTAGCCGGTACAACCATTGTTGATAGAAAAGCCAGTTCTCTTGTTGTGAAGGACACCTGTAGCAGGAGTACAGACCCAGTCGCTACTACTACCGCCGCATTCGGGTCCGAAGGATTTCCATTGATTGTATTTTTTAGCGTGCCTCTCTATAGTGTAATTTGTTTACAACGTGTGACCGGTCACACGGTCACACGCTCAAAGTGTTATATCCTAGGACATAGAGAGAGTTTTAATTAGATACGTTTCTGTGAACCATTGCTGTTAATCCGCTTGATCTAAGTATATACTTGAAGATTACAACTAATGTCATAGCTCTTAAATTGCCTTCTATTCTATGTCCAAGCAAAAACAATCCAATTGCCATAGACCACAAAATAACACCATTTACAGGATTTGTATGCAAGCCAAACAAATCGCCTAAAATTAAGGCTATTCCTGTAACATAAAAAGGGGATCCTATGCAATGTAAAATTCTATTAATTGGATGTCTGTGACTACTCTTTATTGCTTTAATAAGGCTGAAAGGCATTTGTGAATATCTTATAGATTTATTATCCTATATGCCTATAAATTAAGCAACATCCTATAGCCATAATTCTTACATCCTTGTCTCCTTTCTGTAATGGTTATAGCAGTGCCTCCAGTAACCTATAAAATAACTCTTCTAACCTATGACAACGAAGTATTGTTGTTGTAGGTTCGGAGACTGCGGAGTTACTTCCTGTATGTAAGGGTCTTTCTTAAACAATACCTATAATCACAAATATATCATATTTCCCAATTGCATATATTATATGAGAATTTTGAATGCTAGCCCGGGATTTGGAGCGCCATTAACAGAGAGTGAGGTTATCAACTTTTTGACAAACAGCAAATTAAATATTCATATTGGTACACTTGATAAGAAAGGAGAGCCAAATATACATCCAACATGGTATTACTTTGATAGTAACGATAATAGATTTTACATTGAAACATCTAAGCAGTCAAGAAAAACAGAAAACATGGACACAAATAATATCATTTACTATTGTGTTGATGATCCTAGCCCTCCATACAAAGGAGTTAGAGGTAAGGGAAAAGTCAAAATTCATGAAGACATCAGTCATAATATCCCTATAGCTGAAAAGATAATGATCAGATATCTCGGAAGTCTTGAGCACCCAATGGCAAAAGTTCTTATGAGTAGTGTTAAGAATGGAGATTCAATTATTTTAGAAATATCTCCTAGTTATTATTCAACTTGGGATTATAGCAAAAGGAAATAGCAGGAAGATAATAAACATACTTGCTAGGTACGTAATATGCATACTATGGTCTACTCCTCGTATAGGGGGCTATTGCAACTTGATCGCATGATATTTTTATTATATTTTTAGTGTGCCTCTCTGTAGTGTAATTTGTTACAGCATGTGACCGAGTCACAGTCACAAGCTGAAAGTATTTCCGACCCAGAGAGACGGCTAAAATTTTAGTGAGAAAAATGAAAAAATGTATCTTTTAATGATGATGAATATGTGATTATATGACCGTAATAGTAGTAGATGAGGCAAAGCTAGGTAGCAACAAAATCCTTAGACTT
Organism: uncultured Nitrososphaeraceae archaeon; assembly: GCA_963825865.1. Lineage (GTDB taxonomy): Archaea > Thermoproteota > Nitrososphaeria > Nitrososphaerales > Nitrososphaeraceae > CAWGVG01. The sequence continues at coordinate 28,864 of CAWGVG010000049.1, forward strand.
GTTAAAGGATATATCACAGAAAGAGATGTCGATGTCATAGTAAATGCTGCAAATTCTTATCTAAAACATCGTGGAGGAGTTGCAGCTGCCATAGTAAGAAAGGCTGGAGCAATAATTCAAGAAGAAAGCGACAGGATAGTAGCAGGAGGCTTTGTCCCGGTTGGTTGAGCAGTGATTACTACAGCTGGAAAATTACCATGTAAGGCAGTAATACATACAATCGGTCCAAGTGTGGGTGAAGGTGATGAAGATAATAAGCTACTAGAGCAGTTCAAAGTACTCTGGCATTAGCTGCAGGAAAGGAGTTCAAAAGTATTTCAATGCCAGCAATAAGTTCTGGAATATTTGGTTTTCCTAAAGATAAATGTGCAAAGATACTTGTAGAAGAATCAAAAAGGTTTCTTGTAGAAAATAAATCTTCTCTTGAATCTATAGAATTTTGTATATTTGATAATGAGATTCCATATTGCTTTGAAACTGAATTTGTTAATGTCAATGATATAAAATGAAATGAAATGTAGATAATGACCTTCTAAGGCTATCTGCTAACCAATTCTATATCTATTGGTAAGACAACACAAACATCATCAACAACAACAACATATACTCAATCATTTTGGACAAAAGGTGTGCCAATGCCGCCTACACCAAGAACAGAAGTTATTACCTTATCGATATGGTCATACTATAGTTGGATAAAACAGTATGCTTAAATGCAGTTCACAAGGTAGTTTTATGCATTTTTGTTCTAACAGAAAAACCTACCACCATTGATTTACTATACAGTCTAGCAACGTTCCGTCGAATGTTATTATCCCATACTCATACTTTTCTGTCGTATCTGAATCTCTACGCTGCAAATAAAAATCTCTATTTCTTGTATTGTCGTCTTTACCTAATTTTTGAAAAGCTGTTTCCTTATAGGAGTGTGCAGAATGATAATTCGGATCGATCTCCAAAGCTTTATCATAAGATATTATAGCTTCCTCATATCTGTCTAAGAAGTAAAGAATCTCGCCTTTACTTTTCCAGATATATGGATTGTCTGCGTATTTTGAGTTATGCTCTAAAGCCTTATTTATGCAGTCTAAGGCTTTCTCCATCCTTTCTCTTTCATCGAATCCATCCATACCACATCTCCTATCTGATTTATACGCAAGAGTATAACAAAGTTGAAGCCATACATCTGCTGAGTTATTTTTATAATTTGAATTGATTTCACTGGCCTTATCATAGCACTTGATGGCGTCATCCCATCTACCCCATCCTTCATGAATCAAACCTTTCTTAATCCATGCCTTTGCATGATTCGGATTTATCTCTATTATCTTATCGTAGCAGTTCATCGCCTCAATTTCATGATTAATACATTCATCTCTGGACTCATAGGCATCGAGAAGGAATAAGCCTTTGTTATACAATAGCTCTATATTATTATTATTATTTGGATTTTTCTTGACAGCCTTATCATAAGATTCAATGGCTTCATTACACAATATCCTTGAAGTATAAGGCGTTTTCCTATTTACCTCTACTATTTTATCATAACATTTAATGGCCTCATCGTATCTTTTCAATTCATAAAAAGTATTACCTCTTTCATGCCATATCGTAGCGTCATCATCATTTGGATTTAGTTCTTTTACCTTATCATAACATTGCTGCGACTCTTCATATTTTTTTAAAAAGCAAAGAATATTGCCTTTTCTATTCCACGCTTGAATATTATTTGGATTTATTCCTAATACTCTATGATACCATACAAGAGATTCTTTATATTTTTTTAAAGTATAAAGAGTATTGCTCTTGCCAACACAGGCTTCAAAATTATTTGGATCCGCCTCTATTACTATATTATAGCATTCTAAAGCTTCATAATAATATTCGTACTTTTTATGAAACGTGCCTAACTTGATAATAGCATCAAGTTTGCATTTCAATATTTCAGGATAGTCAATGTTACTTATCTTGAGAGCTTTGTCATAGCAGTTTATACCTTCATCGTATTTTTCCAGTCTACAAAAAGCATCACCTTTTTTCTTCCATGCTTCAAATAGATTTGAGTTTATTTGGATAGCTTTATCATAACGCTCAATAGCTTCTTTATATCTGCATCTATCGTAAAAGGTATTGCCTCTTCTATACCATTTCGATCCTTTAACTGGTATAGCAGCATCCGAATCGGCCATCTTTCCATCAGTTATTTAATGAACGTAATTTATTTATTTTTTCACACATGCAAAGTCAGTTCAACTACAGACCAAGATGCCTTCTTGTACATGCAATCAAAAACATAATCCAAAGTTATGATGTGATATTTATTTTGGTGTCCATACGCAGCCATATTATTTTGTTATCCTAAAAGAATCAACTATTTTTTGTGCAGTTGGCAAGAATGTATTGTAATATGCCGCATCGCCATCAAATGAAAGCCAATATACTATACCATTCTTTATAGTAAAAATGTTCATTTCGATTATTTTTGGTCGTGAGGGATAGCTGATGCAATTACCATTTTTTCCCAGGGTAACCTGAAAGAGTAGCCATAATTAGTATCCGCTATTAGTGGAACTATAAAAAAGAAGTCCTCCTGGGGATCTGAATGATCTTAAGGCAAACAAAAATGTTACTTACTGTTCTGGCGGATATAGAGGAAATATGGTTGCAGAGGAGTTAAACAAGCAAGGATTTGATGCTGTAACTATTGAAGGAGGCTATTCTGCTTGGAAAGACGAAGAGATAAAGACAAAAATAGAATGAAGAATAAGATTGTCGAAGACTTGGAAGCTGAACCAGAGCTCGAAAAAGTACAAGAAGAGCAACAACAACAGCCTGTTCCAGTAACGCAGTGAATTATCTAATCCAGACAGATAGACTTAACGATATGGCATAAAAAAACAATTCCTAATTTCTTTTTTGAATAGCAGAATAACAATTTTGGGTTTGGTGTAGGTAAGGAGATAATGAATATATTCTCTTCATACCAGTAGATTATGTTCTCCTTTGTTCAATCAAGAATTGAACTATTTTAGTATATGGAAAATCAACTATGATCAATAGAATAATGAAAACATAAAGCCCCTGTTTAAGGTAGTTGGAATGTATTGCACTTCATGCAAACCAATTGTAGTTAATTTTCATTGATTATATTTTTAGTGTGCCTCTGTGGTGAAATTTGTTTACAGCATGTGACCAAGTCACATAGTCACACGTTGAAAGATTTTTAACTCCACAGCAGTGTTTCATTTTTCTTTTGATTATTTATCCACCTAATAAAGAACTTAATTCTTCCTAGATAGTCGTCTTTAATTCTCACTTTATAATTTCTCTACTGCGACAATAAATCAACATATGGTGTCGAGTTAGCTTGTAAATACAAAAGAATGATAAAAACAGAGTGCATATATACACAGCAGCAAGATTCTGTTTCTAATAGCATGGACTCTTCATTATCAAAAGAGTGACTTTTGGCGCTATAAAGGCAGATGCCAAATCAGTCAGAGAAATTCTTGACAAAAACAAGTACGAAATAGATGTTTTCCAGCGTGAGGACATGTGGCAGCGAAAGCAGATAGAAGATTTGCTAGGCGACCTTACAACAAAATTTTTGTCAAAGTACAACCGCTTGCATGAAAGAAAGGAGGTCCAGAACTATCCAACCTATTATCTGGGTTCTATTATTATGAGTTTAAAGGAAGGACGACGTTCTATCATTGACGGCCAGCAAAGACTTACATCAATTACACTTCTTCTTATTTATCTCAAAAATCTAAAAGATACTCGGATGGACAAAGTTATCGTCGACGACTTGATATTTTCAGAAAAATATGCACAAAAAACTTACAATATTCAAATAGAAGACAGAAATGAGTGCATAGATGCATTATACAACGACCAAGACTATGACTACATAGGCAAGGGTGATTCAGCGAAGAATATTGTGGAGAGATATCAAGACATAGAAGAGCTCTTTCCAACCGAGTTGAGAGATGACGGTACTGCCATTCTTTATTGATTGGTTGATCGAAAATGTGATTTTTGTTGAAATCAATACTTACTCTGACGAGGATGCTTACATTATCTTTGAAACCATGAATGACCGAGGTTTGAATCTTCAACAGATATGCTCAAAGGATATTTGCTCTCTCATATAGACACTCAAGAAAGGAAAAATGATCTCAATGAACTCTGGAAAAGGCGGATCGGCGAATGTCAATGTTCTATCTATCTATTGTTCCTTGCAATAAATAGATTTTGAGGATCAGCAGAATCAACAGCAAGCCCATAAAGGTAATGATGATGCCTCAAACCATCTGTTAGTCTGCTCCATGATTCTCCGTAATCAAAGATTTCAAAATATCCGTCACCTGCAGAAGAATACAGACGTTTAGGTGCTTTTGGATGAGTGGCTAGGGTATGAGTGTCGTATGGGCCCTCTTCAATTTTGTCTATCCAAGTTTTACCCCCATCGTGACTTTGCACTACCATCAGCATTTACATACACATTAAAGATGTTATGACATTCCTCTTTGGATGCGCCCCATCACCATTCTTCTCCAAATGTCATAACTCCAAGACATAGTTCAGAAACTCAAAGCCCCCTTTACCCAATAAATGACACTTCATATATCATAGCATTCTCCAGGGAGCATATGTTAGTTTGTGGGAAGATGACTGCATCCTATAATCGATAAGATAATCTACTGCAGCTATTTAATAAAATCCATTAACATAAAGAGCAATAAAAAGCAGACTGACTGATTGTTTTGTGCAGTCAATTTTTTTCTTTCAAAAACAAATTGATTTACATGAGACGATATAATAATGGCTACAACAACTATCAAACATAACAAAGAACAGCATCCTAAGGAACATGACTACTTAGAAGGTGTTGCATGGGCGATTTTATGGGCCTATCACTTGCCATAATAATATTATCTTGGATCTTTATTGGGCATATAGGACCATCGAACTCCTCTGATACCATGATAAAACGAACAGATATCTCTAAGGCGTCAGTATGGCCCTGCCAAAACCGGTAATTAGAGATCCAAAATTGTTAGAAATTGCTCCTTCCTTAAGACCATCGTCAATACGAAATTGTATTCCAGCTGCTTTTTGTTAGCAGCGGCAATTACACAACCCATAGATTCTATCTACAGTAACAACATCATCAACTTTATGTTTTTCTAATTCAGGTTCAGTGGATGATGACTTGTATCTACAGCTTTTGTGATTTTATGAACGAAGGGTTGGCACCGTCAATGTATACTTTGTCTAGGCCAATTTGACCTGATTTTTAGGCTCATATGGAACAGATTATGCCTAGGGATATAGGTTCATATGTCAACCGTATTAGGATTAGAACAATTCCCTTAACACTCATGATCCAAAAATTCTTGGTTCTTTATTGGCATATATCATTAGAGTTATCTCATGGATATATTATTAGTTAACATACGAGTGAACAATAATAAGATAGTCCAATTAGGAGAATACATCCAAATAATTAGCCCAATAATATACGGGGGTGCGTTAATTGTATCCATATTTCAATTCTCTGCAATGAAAAATATGTCTAGTCAAAGTGTACAACAAACATATGCTACCACCACACAGGTCCTTTTTAATAACCTCAATAGCAAAGAATATCTGCAAATGTCACAGGAAAGCCCTGTAGTATCCAAATATTATTCGTTAGTTGACAGTCCTCAACAATACTATGTCATAATTCAGTGCTTTGACATGTTAGAATTCATTTTCTGTCTTTACATAACAAAAATGATTAATAAAGAACTTTGGTTACGATGGGAAGCTACTGCCAAATCAATGATGACAATTCCAAAGTTTATAAAAGCATGGGATAAAACAAAGGCTAGTCGTTCACATCATTTCAGAGAACTCATTGATTCGCTTGCATCGGATCTTACAAAATGATTGACATGGAGCCTGAAGACAACACTAAAATCAAAAGCAAAAAAATAGCTACTGATGTATGCAAAGCCTTAGGAATATGGGATACCATTGGAAAGAAGTGGTCGTTACTGATTCTGCGATATCTAAGTGCTAATGACAACATTCATTTTAATGAAATAAAACGGCTATTAGGGATAAGTAGCAATGTGCTGGCAAAAAAACTTAAACAGTTAGAGCAAGAAGGCCTTGTTACGAGAAGAGCTGTTTATGAGAATAGCCCATTAAGAGTAGAATACAAGATTACACCTTTAGCAAAGGAATTAGATGCCATTTTCATAGGCTTAGAGAAATGGGTAGCTAAATGGGAGTCACGGGACGAACTACGATATTAAATCAACTTGCATTCTGACCGCAAACCATATTTTAAATTAAATAAAAGAAGCATGAGAGGTGGAATACTGGCAGCAACCATTTCCTTGCTTTCCAAATCTCCTCCGTTGTTAACTCATGGCCACTCTCTTGCCAACTGAGTGAAATATTGGCACCAGCTTTTTTGAATAAGCCAAAAAGTCTGTCTGCCTCTTGCCTTGAAACTATTGGATCATAAAGTCCAGAAGACATGAAGATATACTTGTCATTAAGATCTGGCAATGTTTGTGGTACAAGTGGAACCATAGCACGAAAAAGGATAGCAGAAGAGAGTATTTCTGGACGAAGCAATATCATACTGGCTGCTATGTTTGCACCATTAGAATATCCTACAGCTATTATATGTTGCAAATCAAAATTATAAGTTTTCGATGCATCAATTACAAAGTCTGCTAGCTCATTTGTACGGAATTTCAAATCTTCTAAATCAAAAACTCCTTCTGCTAGTCTGCGAAAGAATCTGGGTGTAATGCCATTTTCTAATACTTTTCCTCTGGGACTAAGTATTGCTCACTGTCTTATCTATCTCGTATGCCAATGGAATTAGATCTTGTTCATTTCCCCCAGTACCGTGAAGTAAGAGAAAAGTTGTAAATGTTTTTCTTTGTGTTGCTCCCTGTTTTGCTCTATCGGAGTCGGTTACATTTTTTGGAGGCACAAAACGGTGGATGAAACCAAGATCAGTTTTAGTTTTGACCATTTCTACTTGTGCCCCTTTTGCTGATATTGCTGCTGTTCTTTGTTTAACACTTGTTCTATTTTTTCCTTTATAGGTAAACGCACTGGCGGTAGAACTCTCTCAAGATCCTTACGCATAGGTTCGAGCCATTTGGGTAATGTCAAATGTGTTCCAAGCTCTTCTACCTTTTCATCAACTGTAAATCCAGGTGGATTGGTAGCAATTTCAAAAAGTACTCCGCCAGGTTCGTGAAAGTACACAGAATGAAAGTACACTCGGTCTATTACAGGAGTTGCATTTAGTCCAGCTTTGACTATATTTTTGCGTAACACCATTTGTTGTTCATCAGTAGGCGTACGCCATGCAACATGATGCACTGACCCAATTCCTATAGCGGCCTGCCATGTATGAGGAAGACAAAGAATGTCAACAATGTTGGCACCTCTTGCATTTTCTTCTTGTTCTTCTTTTTGCTCACTAGAAGAAGACGATGAGGTAGTGGGGATTTCATATCGGAAGCGATATCCATCTTGATGTGTAAAGACAAACCCAAGCTCCTCAGTTAAAACAGAAGCGGTACGTTCATACCCTTCCTCTGATAAAGTCACAGAATAAAAACCTCTTAAAGCATGTTCAATAGGAATTGGCCCTTCTTTCCACACATTAGCAGTTCTATTTTCAGCAGAGTTATGAGCAACAAGTTCCAGTTCTAGTCCATCTGGATCATGAAACGTTATTACTTGTTCGTTTTCAAATCGCTTATACGGGCCATGAAACTCTATTTTTTTGTCTTTAAATCTATCGAACCAGTAGTTTATAGAGTTCTCAGGTATCAGGAAAGATACTGCAGATACTTCACCTGTCCCTCTATGTCCTTTAGGTATGTTTGGCCAATGAAAGAAAGTAAGAATTGTACCTGGGCGTCCTAACTCATCACCATAATAAAGATGGTAGGAAGTAGGGTCGTCTTGATTTACTGTAAGTTTTACAAACCGAAGTCCCAAGATACCAGTATAGAATTCGATGTTTCTTTGAGGATCACTAGTTATAGCCGTAACATGGTGTATGCCTAAAACATCTCTTCGATCATGATTCTTTTCCTTTCTATTATTTTTGGTGACGTCTTCTGATTCTTCCAACACTATTTTATCCGCCTCCAAACTATATTTTTGATTGTAAAGCTTTCTACCCGATTACACATGAGTAATGATTTTGACATTTATATAGAAAACATACACCAATTTTACTATATATGCATCGTAGTTATCTCAAACTAACTAGATTTTGGTTTGTATAGTTGGTTATTCTGAACTTATTATCATAGTTAAATAATATTTTGATAAATTAGTATATGCTTACATAATGGTTGCTAACCAGAGGAACATTTTGGTAACAGGTGCAACAGCAACACCCTCTTCTTCTTTTGGGGCCCTGTTCACTTAACAATCTTTTCCATAATCTCTCTATTGTGCATATCTACAAATAAACTCAACCAATTCATGACATGCTTTAGCTTACAATCATTATTATCTTTCCTACAAGGGAAATAATCATCAAAACATTCTGTTCTATCTTTTATGTACTGTATCGTCCTTTCTATCGAGCTTTTTTCAATTGATGAATGATTGTGATGTTGAATGTTTAGGAATCTACATGCCTGTGGATACCACGTACCACCATCAGTTGAAATATTGTGTTTTCCATATTTTCTAATCAGTGATTTTATAAACTGTTCAGCTACAAGCACGTTCCTTTCAATTGAAAGACGAATACCAAGAATTGTCTTTTCGGTTGGCTCGATAGCAACCCATAACCATACATAGTCACTACCTACTTTAATCAATGTTTCATCTATGACAAATTCAGATAGTTTGCATCTCCTTTGCAATATCTTCGTTGGCTTGTAACGCTGGATCCAGTTCCAAATGGAAACATGGTTTCTTTTGATAAATTGAGATAGCCTTTGTGATGTTCTTCGAAGTGATAAACCTGAAAAGTATAGCTATAATGCATAATAAACATACTCTGAAGACGTCCTAGTTCTTTCTTTGGGTGCAGACATCATCAGAATGTAGATGTTTTTAGCTATAGGCTTATCCGTTAACTGAACAGAACCTCTTTTGGTTTGTCAACAATCTTTACTTCTTCATTTAACTGAACAGAACCTCTTTTGGTTTGTCAACAATCTTTACTTCTTCATTTAGAGTGGGTATAAAGTTAGCATTTGGTGTTGAAAGATAGTAGTAATAATATGGTGAGGAGAACTATCTTCTAAACTACTATTTTTCGATATTGTAAATGAATATGTTTGCGCGCAAACCTTGCCATTATGAGTCTTATCTAGTAATTAGTGGTTGAGAAGTAACCAAAACTATCGTGCATAATAATTCTTTGTACTTCGATCGCATTGAATGACGATGATTATTATCCTCGCTATAACAGACTCGAGAACAGCAGGGACATTGGAATTTCAGCATGCGCCGTTGAATTGGTTGAAGAAAATACACTAAATCTAGTACTAGTTTCGAGGGCACTCAAAAAAGTCTAGGAATAGATCTAGGATTCGGGTTTAGCAAGACTGCATTCACAGTAATAGAATGTGTTGTCTAATCTGGCACATGTTATCTATTCAAAGCAGTTTGAGAATTCAAGCACACGTATAATCTGAACAATGGAATTAACAAGGTGTTCGTAGATGGCAGCCAACCTGGATTTATTCGCAGCTTAAAAATAGCGATAGGCGAATATGCACAATACGAGCATTTTGTAGAAAAAGCGAAGCAGGACAACAACAACAGGCCATTGCATCTGTATATGAATATCGTTCCTGTCAACTTCTCTACTAAACATAGAGCTATGTTAGGTAATGTTCGTAAATGGATTGACAAAGGTCACATTGCCATAGATGCCATGTAAGATGGAGTGTCAAAATTAGCATCAGTAACAGCATAGAAGAGCACTCGAAATGTGATGGTGGTCCTCCACGTTCTTTGGCAAGTAAAGTAACAGCAGCAATCAAGTTACTACCTACATTATCTATCAACTGCTACACGAAGCCTTTCACTTGCAGAGATGGACAATTTTCCTTAACTTAATTAACACATAATGCCTCAACAATGTCCGGAGAGATCCTATTATATTTGACCTTCCAGTTAGAATAACATTTTCTTTCAAATCATGCCTGGTAAGTTAACAAAGCAACTGCTAAGGCTCAAACCATAGATGAAACTGTTAATAATAATATTTCTGGTACTTCTAACGATCTAGATGCCTACATAGAGCTTGACTTTTTGGAAGGATTTCGTAAGGTACAAAGCGTCGGTGGCTATACACCATTTTTAGTTTGACTCTTGTTGAACCTGCAAGATAAAACCAACACTTGAGTTTCACCAATTCTTAAATCAATCGTTGATTAACTGATGTATGCTGTGCCAAAACGCTGTAAATTGGAAGACTTTGTGAAAGTTAGCTTTATTCATTTGTTCATGTACTTCATAGAATATGTTAGTGCAACTCTTTTCTTTAGGTCACTAGGATTAGCTTCACAAGACAAAGCTTTAGCTTTTTCTATTATCCAGATAGATCTCTTATCTTAAAGAAGATATAACAATCTTTATGGAATGAAAAGCGCGACTTGATCTTAATACTAGTTGTTCATGCTTTATATCCTATTAGCAGAGCCATTTCAAGCCACTTCCAATAACAATCTATTTCCACAAATCCTATATCTTTCAACCAACCTAACTGTATTTCCATTGGTAACAATCTATTAGCTCTATCTTCTTTTTCTGGAGTGTATCCTATCGCGTTGAGAAATCTAACATGCAATTCAACAGATGGTGATGCTACATGTTCTAAATTACAAAACACTCCTGTTGGATTGACAATATCATAAATTTCTTCATAAAGTTCATGCTTACGTTCATGTTTGAGGTGGTGGATAGCAAAGCTTGATACAACAGCGTCAAAGTAGCCTAAATCAGGCAGAGGTTGACTGAGGTCATGATTTACGATCTTAACCTTCGAATCACCAGCAAAATGTTCTCTTGCGGACTTTAGCATTGTTGGAGATACATCTAACGCTACTGCTTCTTCTATATCTGGCCGATTTGCCTTTATGAGTCTAATTAATCTTCCATCTCCTGTCCCTAGATCCAAAATTCGCTTAGTATTTTCAGGCAGGTGATCTATCAACACAGATTCACCTTCTGATCGATGTGGAAGATTATCTGCTACATTTAGATATGCCAGAGCATTCTGCGGACTAGACCATTCTTTTGAGGAACGACTCATGTTTAAAATTCTCTATAGCTGTAAAAAAGCATTTCTAAATGTGCTATTCGCTTGTATTCAATTTCTAAATGTGCTATTCGTAGTCGTAGGTACTTTCTTAATTAATATCTGCAGAGACTTGGCTATCTAATTGGCTATGGCCTTTACCGCTTAACTCAAATACCTGTCTTCTGCGCCAATCAATTTTATATTTCTGATACTTGTTCTGTAGATGTATGGTCATGAGCCGATCAGAAGCAACAAGAAGAACAACGACTAATAGAATATTCAGATGGGATTACAATGGAGCATGTAAGGGCTAGCATGTCTCCCCATACAGTAATTGACTATCCAAAATTTGAAGACATCCAAAATCAAGAAACTAGATATCTTTGGGACGGAGCGTTTCTAAGCAATACTCCACTGAGAGAATTGCTCAATTGATATACGATTTCATGATAGAACACGATATGATGTAAAGGTAGCCGAGATGATTTCAGATTATTTGATATTGCATGGCCAGCTAAAAAATCTAGCAATAAAATGTATTAATGGTTATATTACAAGGATGAAAAATGTGAAAAATCATTATTGTGCCATTGTTTCATTATTGGATGTGAGTTTTTGATTTCTAAAAGCTGCGCTTGAGCCAGAAACAACCTGCCATGGACATTGTCTGTTGGTTTTCCAAAAGATCGCAATACGGTTTCAACCATTTCTAAGCTGTGCATTGGAATAAAATCTTCCGGATAGTAAACTGAGAGTATTTTTGATCTGACAGGTCTGTAAATATTATATTTACGTTCAAGGCTCTGTAATAGTGAATCAAGGTTATGGTCAATATGATATTGCTTTGAGCTATCTACTTGAGATAAGACCCATTGTAGTGTTTCTATTTCAATCATTAATGTTTCATTGTATATAGGATTGTGTGCTTTGTGTATTCTACCTCTAAGCTCTTCAATCCTATCTAACAGTATGTCTTCAAAGTCTGATAACAACAATAATGATTTTGTCATAATAGACGGAAAACTTACTTTGACAGAAGCTAAAAAAGCTCATGTTGTGCATGCATCCTTAATCCTTGAGGTTTTATAGCATATTCCTTCTGTTCTATCAATCACAGCCATTTCTATATCATTTGATATAATATATTATAGCAATGAGATTGCAAAGCTTCTGAGAATGCCTCTTAGGAACACCAACGTCATGTCACATGGCCTATATTTATAAGACATAAACCACGCTTTACCACAATAGGATTAATAATAATAATAACCATTATTTTTACTGTCTATGCATGCAGTTGAGTATACATATTATCTTATTTGATAAATCTTCTTTATCTCACACTTCTAACGTATTATAATAAGAGGTATCTTAGTTGCCAACCCATGCTGCAAAGAATACTTCCTGGATCAACCGATTCTTTAAAGATATCATACATCTAGACAAATCTTCATTTAGCCTTGCAGCGGGACTCAGAGCAGCAGTCTTTATCATTGCACCAATAATCCTAGCTTTTGTAATCCAACAACCGGCCTTGTTCTTAGCAGCCATTGGGGCTATTGTTCTTACCGCAACTGCAAAAATGCTCCCTACCATACCATCACGGATTCTTCTTCTAGCTTGCTTCACAGACGCAGCGAGCTTCGGATTGGGAACTCTTGCCGCTACTACAGGCCATCTCCTCTCTCCAGTCTTACTTGGAATTGCTGTATTTGCAGCTCTTGCCGTTTGGGCCAATACAAAGTGGGCGGCTGTTGGTATGTATACGGCAATCATTTTCACCATTGGAGTAGGCTTACCCGGTTTTTCAATACAATCAGCAGGTCTGAGGACACTTTTTTCTCTTATCGGAATGTTATGGGCGCTGCTTGGTGTAGAGATTCATCGCTTTGCTCTGTCACACAGAAGAATACAACAACTGTCGGGGTCAGAAAGTGTAGCAATAACAACTGAAGAACAACAACAACCATCAACTCCACGATTAGCGGCACTAAGAAGTGCTCTTCCGATAGGGATTGTATCTGCTCTTGGTTATACCGTTGGACTTGTACTAGGACTTCCGAGAGATTTTTGGATTGTTGTACCGATAATTCTTGCGATTAGGTCAACTAGCTCTACTCTAACAATGACTTTTACTTCAATGATGATAATCGGAACCATAGCAGGTGCATTGATAGCAACAGTGATAACCCTTGAGACCAATAATCATTATTTGCTTCTAGCATTGCTGTTCTCTTTTGCAGTTGTTGTATTTGCAACTCTAGGAGTCAGTATTACCCTTACCCAAATATTCTTAGTACCATTCGTTATAATCCTACTCAATCTCTATTATCCTGGTCAATGGTATCTTCCATTTATCCGAATTCTCAATGTAGCAATTGGAGCAGCAATTGCAGTAGCTGTGGTTTATCTGCTCAGTGCTTTGAGCGGTTCAAGACTTACGCTCAGAAAATAGGGATATTTATATTGAAAGAAAAGACACGAAAAATACGGATTTGAGCGGCTGCAAACAGATACGTTTGAATGATATTTCTGGAGGAGTTATTGACAGGACTTCAAATCCTGACACCATTTTGAAAGTAGAAGTTCAATTAGAGAATACTGGTTACGGTGGAATACGAGGACAGGTTCAGAGAAATAAACTCTAAATAGATGATGACAAAATGATAGTAATACAGGAGAATTTTCACACGGTTATTACTATGATGACAATCTAAAAAGAGAACCTACCCATTATAGTTGGCATCCAAGCAAGGCGTTATAGCATGGCCTTGGCTTGGGGCTGCATTGGCTAAAACAATTAAGCTAACAATAGTATGGTTTATGAGCTGCAACTGCACTAGAAGTGATGATAGTAGCGATATGATAAATTTGTAAATGAAGTTAAATATTCTGCATCTCGACCGCGTCATTTTGTTGTTCTTTAGAACCATTGTTATTAACAGATTTTTCAGTTGCATCAAAGATAATTTTTGCTACATAGACGTCTATTCCAAGTACTGAGGCAATTTCTACTGGTCCCGAATTAAGTATGGATTCAATAGTAAGTCCACTATTTATTAATGCATCTTTGAGACCAGTCGCGATTTCTAGCTCATCAATTACATGGTCCATGTTATATTAACAATTAAAAATATTACAAAGGAACAAAAACCTATTCATTATAAAATAATGGTATCACCAGGCCTCAACATGGATCATATAGTTTATGTCGATAAACAATGGCAAGAGGACATATTTGTCAACCACTTTCCTAAATTTTGCTCATTTAACTGCATCTTTAAATCCAAAGACTGGATCATAAGGATATAACACTACTTTTCCTTGAGGAGTACATCCCAGAGCTAACACATGCCCAATTTGGTTTTCCCAATTAATTTCTCATCTCTTTCGTTTTCAGATACAAACTTGATAGGACCATCTTCTAGAGCAGTAGTTGTAAGCAAATCAGTCTTCATAGAATAACATTCCTTTGCAATATTTTGACTCTTGAATCAAAGCTAGCGGGTCCCGATCTGTCGCCAGAAAATCTGAGCGCCTCACGCTGGCCCCTTGCCCGTCAGCCGTAGTATCCGTGGCTTCTGCTAGCTATTAAAACAGGGTTGGGATATATTTGTCATAGAATTGTCGACAGGATATCAAAACGAAGTTACAACTGTAATTTGTAGGAAGATAAGACAAGGTCATGAAAAAGATTATAACGATTGGGTTAGGCATTATTTGAAATTAGAAAGAAAAGCTCCCGGCTACCTTGGTACTACAATAATTATTCCTGGAGGCGAGCAAATCATCTTTGCGATATATTATTCGGCGTTTTACTGATAAGGCTACTATGGATGCATGGGATAACTCAGAAGAATCCCAAAAGCTAATAGAAGAAGCAAACAATTATTCTGTACGACACTATGAGACTCGGTTTGGAAACATGGTTTACATTACCAGACTTGAAAACTCTTAGTCAAACCAGACTTGAGCAGCAGAAGTTTCGATGAACCCCGGAGCAAGATCCAATCCTTCATGATGAATAAAGCATATTAGAAGGTGACACAAACGTTATGTCGTAAATAAGGAAAAACATTTTCTAAATACAATGTTTCATATGCGTATCAGGTCAAAATACTTAGAAAGCTGACCATGCCTATTTGCTTTTTGTCTGTAATTCACTCAGTTATCGCTGCTGTCGCTACTTTTGCTGCCTGCCCTTTACTGCTATGACTGCTGTCACCAGTTAAAGATGAAGAATCATAGCACTTGAAATTGGATTGGTCCAAGAAGACTGATAAGTCCTCCCTTAAACAGCGGATACATGATGCAGATGGGTATATCCAAACTCATCGGTATGATCCTAACTTCAAAGACGCAGTAAGAAGCAGTGGTTTTTTCAGACCAGAGGTGGACACAAAAAAAGGTTTGTTTGATAAAATAAAAAATAATTTATGGTACAGATTTAAGCATAAGTCACCTAGACTAGCTTTAAGATGTGCAGGTGTTCTTTTTGAAGAGATAGACAGTATACTAGAAAGTTTGGCTAAATTCGTTCCGGGATTAGAAGGCCTGATTGAGATCAAGAAACACATACGGAATGGACTTTCTGCGGCAGAGGTTGCTTCATCTTACCGTTGAAATAGCTTCTCAGGTCTAGTGGAATCATTAATACTTGGGGAAAATGTTGCCATTAGAATTCTAAAAGATCAGGAAAAAGATTTCAACGAATCCTATTGCCTCACATTCCACAAGTGATAAGGATACAAAGCAAAAGCTCAAAAAGCAATATGTAACCAAAGAGAAAATAGGAAATTTGAAAGAAAATACACGCGTTAATTACAGCCGATAGCAACAATATTTAGTTTAATCAATTTGCTTTTTAATTATTCAAAAAACTTGGTTCATGCGAACTTTAACTTGCTACATTTTGAGTATATTCTATCTTCTCTTTACAACGATTTTTTTATCAAGCATGACTTTCCAGATACCAAGACCTAGCAATATTGCACCCAATCCTATAGTTGATCCAATGGTAGTAACATGCAGCAGAACTATTGTTAGAAGCTAGCGCACCTTGACCAATTAGTGCAATCAAACCTGCAATAATTAAACCACCATTGATGAATAATAATGCCGATACTGCACTTGAAGGCTCTTTTCTTCCAAT
Source organism: uncultured Nitrososphaeraceae archaeon (assembly GCA_963825865.1). Classification (GTDB taxonomy): domain Archaea; phylum Thermoproteota; class Nitrososphaeria; order Nitrososphaerales; family Nitrososphaeraceae; genus CAWGVG01. The sequence continues at coordinate 45,321 of CAWGVG010000049.1, forward strand.
TACAAAGCCGAATACTGACATTATTACAGCACCACCTCCTAATATGCCTCCTCTTACTGCCACACCAAATGGTAAAAATCCTCTTGGTTTTACAAATACATCTGAACCATAAATAATCAATAGTATTAAAGATGCAACTAGCAAAGCTATAGCGATTTTGACCCTGGTCATGCTCTGGAATTTGTAATCAGATTTAATAAACCTACTTTATTAATCATGAGTTAGCTAATCCCATCTTGACTTGACGTCTGAACGAATTTCTCATTATCTATAACCTGCTTAACATTCAAGTTATTAGCAGTCTTTCATTTTTAATGAATACTAAATAAAGATACATTGCATATGAAAAAAATAAGGCTCTTGTTTTTATATCGTAGTAATATGATGTATCAGTTACTTTAGATTTTCTAGTATCTGTGTTAAGCCAATAGATGCACCATTGTTATGATCCATTGTGCTGTAAATTCCATATGCTTGAAGTTAGGAATATCTATCTTTGGATCTGTTACAATGCACATTTGGAAAAGCGGCTTGATTTAGACAGCTCAATCTATCTATAGAAATCTAAAGTCCTCTTTTACTGTTACTAATACTATATGACTATTGGTTCTATCAACAAATGGCAATGATAGATCTTTTTTTACAAAATCGCTAAGGTCTTTACGATTTCTGAATTTTGCCACTATTATCATATCTGTTAATCCGGTAATGTCATAGACTGCACACACATTTGGAAACTTTGATATGTGTTTTTCTACTTCTGTTATCTTTCCTTTAACAGCTGTAAGCTCAATTATTGCTGTTAGATCATAGCCTAACTTTTCATGATCTAACAATGCCGAATAAGATTTGATAATATGATTGCTCTCTAGTCTTTGTATTCTTGTAAGAACAGTAGGCGGAGAGACACCAATCTCTTCTGCTATTTTTCGATATGACAATCGAGCGTCTGATAATACTTGTTTAAGTATTTTAACATCTGTTTCATCCATACCAAATATATTAACGGTTAACTGACTAACAAATAAAAGTTATTCTAGGATCTTTATTATTGAATATTAAGAATAATAGCATAAATCATCATATTTTATTCTCTTGTACCATTTATAGTAATTTTTGTCATTCAATTAACATGACATTACATCAGAGGTTTTTGAAGCTGATATTTTCAATGCCACAGTAGATAAATACCTCAGTTAAATTAAGTAAAATTTGTATTATCAATACTACAATGTAAATCAGCAAATTAAGTATAAGTAAATTGCCAAGATATAGAAAAAATTAATATTAAAAATAAATGTCAAATCTGAAAACCAGGCATTCTTTAGCTATGAGATCTATGTGCTTAGTTTTATCCGACTATTGCAGTAGTTAGTATCTGGAATAGTAATTTTTATTATTATTATTGTAGTAGGGTAACGCGGGAAAATGCGGCAGTTCGCGCAGTTTTCGTTTGGACAAATCACCATTTGCAAATACAAAAGTTTACAGTTGTCACATCTCAATACAGTATTAGTGAAGGATTTTGTGGGCTTAAGAGTAGCTGGAGCATGACAATGAATACAACATACAGTACGAATGGTCCATGGCTGTATTGGTAGTGGTGGTGAATGCTTCTCTCTCACATTTTGACAATCCATTTGGTATAACGTGGTATAGAATCTGAACAATTAGCTAGACTTATTTCAGTTCGTGTTAATGCTTCACAAAGTTGAAGAATATCAGGAATATCAATTACTATCGGCCTAAATGAACACGAAATTGCAATACTTACGGTATCTGTATGATGTATTGTTACTGTAACATCAATATAATCTCACCTGTTTGGTGTCAAATCACGATTCAATAAAGGACATAATAAATGAGTTAGATAAGGAAACAGCCAGAATAATTATTTCAAAGGAAATCAGGGGTAGATACAAGAAAACCTCTACAGTAATAAGAGGCATAGAACACAATACGAAAGATGTCGAGGTGATAACCAGCGAATTGAAGACAAGGATAGGAACAGGAGGCACGTATAAAGAAGGACAAATTATTCTGCAAGGAGATCACAGAGAGGCTGTCAGAGAGTTCTTAATAAAAAAGCGATTTAGCGAACAATCAATCGAAGTGTTATAGTTCGGTATACAATACTGACATAATTGAAATAGGAATTCCGTTTTCTGATCCCATTGCAGATGGTCCAATAATTCAAGAAGCATCATATCTTGCTTTGCAAAAGGGTATTACACCTGACAAGAGTTTAGAAATTGCTAAAGAGATTAGAAAGGAATTTCCAAAAACACCTATAGTTTTGATGACTTATTCAAATATTCTCAATAAAGCAGGATTTAGCAAATTTATAAAAAAAGGTAAAAAATGTATTATGGAAAAGATAAAAATAATATTTCCTGAATTTAACGAAACTGTATCTGTGGAATTAGATGACTCACAATCACCCAAAACTGTTAAAGCAATACTAGAGAATCTCCCAATTGAAGTAAATATCAATAAATGTTCAGAAGATATAATTGTCATTACCATAATCATTACCCAATTCCTTATTCTTTGGTGTATGATCGTCAATGTATTTTTTGTTTAATTTCTTGCTTTCGGGGTCTTTCCGATAAGCATAAGTCACGGATCTTAAAATTATTGTCATCCGAAGCCACCCCATCATTTATCTGAATAACCAGCGATCTCTGAGATCTGATAGTTGTGGTACTGTTTTTACTATCACTTATTGATAGTTACCTCATTTTAAGTATAAGATGATACGATTCTAATTCTAATGCATACAACAACATCATATACAAGACTAACAAAGGTTATGATTACTAATAATAATCTCTTATAACTATTAAGCATCTTTAATTTATTTAGTACAATTTTAAGATGATTTAATTTACAAACTTCGCATAACCAATCTATGGAAGCATTAGAATCCATCGTATGGTTGGCATTAGGCTTTGTACCGACCATGGCTTTTATGGAAATTTCATTTAGAATGGAAAGAAAGAGAATGCTAAAAGGAAAAGGAAAATCCTCATCAATGACATCATCATCAGTTCCGCCAATGACCAAAATGTAGGGAAAAATGATATGATGATCGCTAGAATATATTTTTGCAAAAATATAATCAAATTGTTAGCTACTGCTGTAAAGCAAGCACTCCATATACATCCAATAATAAATAATCATCATAGTTCTAAACTCACCTTCCGTAATCTTGTTAGCATATTAGAAGTAAGTATGGCATATGCTGCATCATATCCTCCAATATATCCCGGTTGGGCTTCTGATGATTGGTATTAAAAAAACAATAATTCCTCCTCCTGATTCAGGTATATAGTGTATCCTCTGTCAAATCATTGTTATTATTATTATAATTGAAAGACTCGCTGACGCAGAAAATGAATGTTCTCTGTTAGTTGATTTTCCATGCCCTGTTATCGAATTATAAATATAACACCTACACGATTAAAACAACATTTTTCGTTATTTGCAATGTCACACATATTATATTAACTAAATCAATATCGAACATAACAAATATGTAGAAGAAGATGCGGAAAAAAAGTAGCGCAGAATTATGATATAGATATGGAGGAAGACATACCTGATTCACCTGTATATAGACGGTTACAAGAAAAAATACAGTTGTTAGAAGATGAAAGAGATTTCTACCAGGAACAATATGATAGTCAAAAAATAAGGATCAGATCACTAGAAGAGCAGATAAAACTATTACAAGAACAAGAACAACTTGATGATTATGATGATGATATATAAAATATATGACAACAACAAAAACAAAAATAGGCTTATATTATCAGGAGACGATATTTCATGTCCTTTTGGAATTTTTTCGTTAAACTTGCTGAAATGGCATTGGTGGTACAATTGTTGGTGGTGGTGATGGTCACTGGAACATGTGGCATAAACTGATTTATTACAAAAGCTATGATTATTCCAATAAATACAAATACAACAATAGCTGATATCGCTATACCTAGTTGCAATGGAGCTCAGGATTGCAACTACTTTCCATGAAGAAGCAGAAATCTTTTTTCCAGAAGGTAGCGTAGATGACTGCAATGTAGGATGATTATTGTTATTATTGTATTATTGTATGCTAATTGTCTTTTACCTAATGTCTATGGTAGTTAAAGAGGGGTCGGAGATGGCACTCAAGATACCCTAAAGCTACTCTTAGGAATATAGATTGAAAATGTATAAAGCTAAGCTGACTGATTCATGATTTCTAATAGTTTTTAGAAAAACTAAAAGCAAGAGATTTACAGATATGCAAATGCAGCCATACAATTTTATTGTCTTCGTCGTCTTATTATTATTATTATTACAAGGACTTTATTCTTACGGTAGATGGAACTAGAATAATTCTTTCTTCTCCTAAGCGAAAAACAGAATAATTTTTTTTTGTAGCCATCGAATAAACTTCATTTAGTAGCTTCATTGCTTCTTCAATATTTTTTGTCACTATTGGTGTGATTCTTGCGATTAGAATAGCAGGTTCTTTATTATCGCAAAAATGGTCTTGCAATTCTAATAGCTGTGAATAACTGTGAATAGAAATGGTTTTCAACCAGAGTTGTTGTTGTTCTTCTTTTTTCTCTTCAGATTTTTCTCTTAAGTTAGCTTGTGATGATGATGTTGTCCATCCAGAAATGCAATCAACTAGCATCAGAAAGTGGATGGGATAACAACCAAGAACAAGAATGTGCAAACCTGATATGTACTAACCCAGGTGAAAACGTAACTTGTACAGAAGAGGGAGTTACAACACCAACATCAACACCTCTGCTAGCTACTGGCACCTTGTTAGTTACAAAATCCTGTCCACATGTTGCTACCGTTCCGTGCGTGTTTACAATAACGGTGACAGGCAATAATAACCCTCAACCATCTACATTCGTTCTTCAAAATGGAGATAATCAACTTGTTACATTTTCGGCAGATAGCTGCCCAACACGAATATCAACTGGCTTCAGAGCAGCGGCTAAGAAGTGATAATAGCAGAAAAGATGTACCATCTGGTTCGCCGTATAAGTAATGTGTACAGTTAGCTAATTAGTAGTAGTAATAATAGCAGTACTTGAGATAAAATTGGTAGACGAAGGAATTAAGAAAAAAATCAATTACAAAGCTCCTCCTAGTGCGACATCGGCAGGAGATAACCCTACACATATTACTGACATAAAGGCCAGGAGAGATAAGCAGAAACTAAATCAAAAAGTAGCAGGAAGTATGTTCATGTTCTTTTTTACAAAATAACCAAAAGCTGAATCTAAGATGTATGTCTTTGCCCAATCCTAATTACGAACAAGTATATAGTTGTGGTGCATAAAGTATATTAAATTCAACATATCTGTTGGTGGCCATCTTACTAGACTTGGAACAAGAAACGATGTAATAGTACAGAGAATTTGTATCCGCCTTCGAAAAGGCGAGCTGCTCAAGCAAACCAACAAGTCTCATTTGGTGACGTTGCAAAGCAGGTAGGAGGACGACAACAACCTTTTATTTTCTCTTTGGCGAAAAGAGATGATGCAAGATGATAAGGTCGAGTTCTTTCAAAGTGGACTTTTTTATAACTACTAATATGTTGTAGATTTCTCTTGCTCTAATATACAAATAATAATATCTAGATAGACTTTGTTATTCTGTTATGCTACTTGGTAATTCCTTTTGTTGCATTTAGGATTAACTCGGCAATTTGATGTGGATGTGACACAAATGGTACATGACTAGCGTTGACTGTCATAGTCCATTAATCTGCTTTGTAAACATGCGTTAGGCATCAGGAGGAATTATGCGGTCGTTCCCGGATACCTGGTACCATGTTGGTAGCTGCTTCCAAGCTGGAGGACCAGATTTTTCGGCAAGAATTGACGTTTCTCTATTTAGTGTTGTGTTCTTTTATCAGTTTGCTGTTGCAAAAGTAATTCGTTGCCTACATCACTGGAGGTATTGCGGATCTCAGCCTAAACTCTGATAGGCCTAAGTTATCCATGGCTTAACTAGCGCGATATTCCGGATCATTGGGATGTGGAGTCAGCACGTAATAGTGACCTTCATCCAGATATGAAGTGGTAACGAGTCGAGGACTTTACGAAGCTCAGCCTCGTCTGTGGCTCGGAATAGTCCAATGCTGCGCCATTCACCTGGACCGAGCTGCAGCCGCCAAAGCCGGATCAAATGGCCTGATTTAGAGAGCTCAGCAGCACGCACTGCCTCCGCCGAGCGCAATTCATCGATTTAATGTGTCTTTTTGCAGCGAATAACAAAAGATTTAGGAGTTAGGTGCAAAAGGCCAAAACTGGAATTGCTACATGGAGGAGAGGATTATGAAGAGGGAAAAGAGAAAGTGCAAAACTACAAACAGATAGTCTCAGCTCTGAAAAAAAGGGAGTTGTAGTAGCATTTGAAGATGAGACTATTATAACACGGAAACCTTGTATTCGAAAATCTATGAGTTTTGAAGGTGAGCAACAAAGGATAGAACATACTGGTAGTAGAAAGAAGTTCTCTGCATACATATCCATGGTATGGCCTGAAGAGAAATTAATGACGTATGATTTCTATGATAAAATGGATTCTACGAATACTATCGACCATCTAGAGAATCTCAAGACAAACATTATGAAAAATGATTGGTGGAAAAGACTGGTATCATATGGGATAACGCTTCATATCATGTAAGCCTAATGGTGACGGAATTATATCAATGCACAGAGAAAGAAGACTGGCTGACCATAATCCACCTTCCAAAGAAAGCACCATACCTAAATCCGAATGAAAGGAAAGTAAACCAGCAAATAAAGTCAGATGTATGTGCGAATAGATTCTATGAACATATGGAAGACCAGAAAGCTGCAGTATCAGAATATTTGGACAAACGATTTGGAAGATGGTATGACGACATTAGTTATGACACTTGACTTAGCAGGGCTAGTTCCTTCGGGAACTGTAGTTACAAGATCGGTAAGGTATTCCATGCTTTGTACATTGGTTTCCAGGATTTAGTCATTTCTGTCACTGCTTACTGCACTACCTATGTGATTATTGCCATAACGGTACAAGAAATTCTAATGCAGCTAATGCAAATATCCAATTAGATAAACTATGACGTTCAAAGAGCTCAAGAAAAGAGTCAGTTTAGAATCATAACAGCAACAATCTAGGCTATCTGAGAGACTACAAAACAAACTGATTTACCTGGCCAACGGAATAGAGTATGAAATGAAAGATGGTACAGTCAGAAACAACATTTCAAAACTCAGAAAGACAGGAGAAGTAAAATTAGCATCTATGTCTAAACCTGCATTCTATATTATACCTGGCAAGAAGTAATAATATTCTCTTGTTTGCTTTCAAACACTCCTTATCAAAATTGATAATGCTAATAATGCTAAAGGAATTTAGAAAAATAACTATAAAAAGAATCATTGACACCTACGTATATTCCATTTGAAAAACTCTATATTCATTGAATAGGGTCATTATGTTCCATCTCTAGTATTCATCAAAGTCAAGTGTCATATCTAATGGCGTCATGCCATCTTCCAAATCGCTTTTCTAGATATTCGGATACTGCGGACTCAATTATCTCAATCTATAGCCCAGTGTCCATCTCGTTCTGAGATTGTGGTAAACAAGTATTTGGTATAGAAGTACTGATAGGAGGTACTATTCCAGCAACCTTGTAATAATCATAATCAAAATTTACAGGATTTGATGAGATGAGAAGACAAATGGAAACACAATTTGAAGAGCAACTTAGAGATATACAAACGAAAGCACCAAAAGAATTGATAAGAGAATATCAATCACCGGAAGTTGGCAAAGTAAGACAGGCAGGACCTATTGTTTACGGTTATTCTGCTAATATTGGACCTGATGGTAAGCCAAAGATAAGGGAATTTGGTAATGTTAAATCATTTGGTAGAAGTATTAGTGGTAGCAAGGGAGACCTTAGTAGTACCTGCTGGACCTCAAATCACAGCAGAAAGAGAACCTTTGACAGACGTAATTGCCTCTGATAAAGAAGTCAAAGTGATAGTAGAATTACACAGTGTTAACAAAGACAGTATCAAGGTAAATGCTTCTGATATCTCAGTAGAAATATCGGCTCAAACTTCAGATAGAAAATATCGCCGAGTAGTTGATTTACTACCAGAAGCTGACACTCAGACAGCTAAATCAAATTATAGGAATGGGATACTTGAAATTGTATTTAACAAAAACAAGAATTGAATCCAAAGGGAACGGAGATAAAAGTAGGATAAAAGAAAATCAAGATATCAGGAGGCAAAACCATAATATGCAAAAAAGTAGGATATCAAGTTCGTCGGCTTCCAAACCTTCGGACTACGTACGTTATGCACCTTCAACCATATTAAAAGCAGGCACTCCTGCTCCAGACTTTACTCTTCACACAACGCCTGATCAAAAAGTATCACTAAGTGAGTTCCGCGATCGCCCTACAATTCTTGCATTCTATCCAGCAGATTGGTCTCCAGTTTGTGGGGATGAGATGACACTATTTAACGAAATTTTACCTGAATTTGAAAAATTCAATGCAGCTATGATGGGAATCTCCGTTGACGGTGTCTGGTGTCATCTTGCATTTTCCAAAGATCGAAAGTTAAGATTTCCTCTCTTTTCCGATTTTGAGCCTAAAGGTGAAGTTGCCATGAAATATGGAGTGTACCGCCGAGAAGACGGTGTATCAGAACGTGCTTTATTTCTTATTGATAAAGATGGAATCATTCACTGGAGCTATGTGTCTCCAATTGGTGTCAATCCTGGTGCACAGGGTATTCTTAACGCTCTAGAGTCTTTGAACTCGCAAAAGGAGAAAGTAGGAGCAAATAAGGAGTAGTAGGAGAACCAGAAATAAGGTGATGTCAATGGCAGAACTAGAGGAACAGGGAGAAATCGCAAAACTGAGTTTACCCGTTAGTATCAAGCGTGACCACATTCAGGGAAAATCAGATGCGCGAGTAACTTTGGTTGAATATGGTGACTATGAGTGTCCCTATTGTGGACAAGCATATACGATAGTCAAGGAAATTCAAAAACAATTAAAAGACCAGTTGCGTTTCGTCTTTCGTAACTTTCCTCTTACCCAAATCCACCCTCACGCACAACAAACAGCTGAAGCTGCCGAAGCAGCAGGAGTACAAAAAAAGTTTTGGGATATGCATGATATTCTGTATGAAAATCAGCAGGCACTTGACTACTATCATTTAGTGGAATATGCGACCATATTAGGTCTTGATATCGAAAGATTCAACAACGATTTATTCAGTCATGTTCATGCCGGTCGTGTACGTGAAGACTTTATCAGTGGCGTTCGTAGCGGCGTAAATGGTACTCCGACATTCTTTGTAGACTGCTTTTGGTATTTCTTATTCTTTGCTTAACCTGATATCATCATCATCTTCTTCTTCTTACGTCGACGCTCCTCTACACTCTTTTCATATTGAATCTCTTGTTCCCGCTCTTGGCCTGTATTATCTTCCTGTTCTTGACTTTTTTCTATCAAAGCAGCAGCATCTCTGTCCGGACGTTTTTTAGTAACTTCTTTTTCCAAAATATTTTTCGATTCTGGCGGACAATTCTCAACGTAGTGTTTGTAGCGCCTTTCGACATCGTTATTATTTCCCTGAAGCACCTTTTCTATTTCATTACCTAGAGATTTCTTAACAAGTTCTTTGAGCTTCTCTGTTTCAAGGCTTTGAGGATAAGTAGCTAGCAAGTATTCAAATTGTTTCATGTATTCTACTACTTTATCACGATATTCTTCCTTAGTAGGCTTGTGATTTTTTGTTATCTTGAACCATGTGGTTGCACATTGAGCAGGATATGCTTTCGCAAGTTCTTCAATTACACGATCCATTTCAAAATAGTCTAGCATAAAAATAAACTCCTACCTGAAACGATTAGAAGTACACTTAAAGCTGCCTATTATGAGCCCGTAAAGATTCTTTATTACCTTCCATAAATTAGTATATGTGTATTACATGTTTATAATTTAATCTGCTGTTTGTTTTGTTTGTTCTAAGATTATCTGTATAATATTAATACAAACTTTACTATATTAATGAAATTATTACAATATGTACAAAAAAAGCAAAAATGCCGAAGAGGTCATTTATGTATGTATATTGACCTAATTGTAATTGGAACAAGAGGAAGATCAGGATTTAAGAAATTATTACTTGGGAGTATTGCATCTTCTGTAGTAACATATGCACATTGTCCTGTAATGGTAGTTAAGTGATTGTAAACTAGAACGAAATCTGAATGAGAAGTGAATCTACAAATTCCTTAAAATTTCTTCAATGTTTCATGCTTCGTTTATCTCATTCGTATAGGAATCATTTTGCCTAAAGCGATGCTTCAAGTTTCTGAAACCTTCTAATTCAAGCTGATTTTTCAAATCATCGATAAACATGGCACTTTAGGGCAATAAGCACTTATTCTATTCATGTTCAAATAACGGTTTCATTCTCTACTTATCCACTTATTCCTACGTAAAATAACTAACTAAGAAATTCTCTACTGCGCTTGTGTTCCTAATATTGGACCAAGAATAGGCCTTATTGGAGCTACAATTGGTAGACTAAATACTATACTTGTAGAGGTTTTCCACAAATAAAACCATTTACAATTAGAGTTATCAAAGACTTGAAATAAAATCTGAATATTGATTCCACTAATGAGAAAACTATGGTTGAAACCATAGCTCTAAAACATTAAAATCCAGTATAATAGGATAAGCGCAAGCAGCACTATCTATTAATTTACAGGACATTTCCGTTAATATTTTATAGTTACAAATTATTAGTAAATTCGAGATGACTCTTTGACTATCTTATCTTCATCATCATCAGATACGGTCAGTGAAAGGACTGAGGTATTGCATGGTGAGCAGAACGTAGTAAATACTGTATTGCAGTTTACCTCTAAAGCAAAGAGCAGAATCGATGCCTGTGTGGATCACACCAGGCCGTCATTAACTATTGAAATTGAACAACTGAGGAAAGCGTTTCTTGATACCAAAAATAGGGGTGTAAGATTAAGGTACGTTACTGAAGTTAACGAGAATAATGTTGGCCATTGTAAAGAACTAATGAAAATGGTTGACGAGCTCCGCCATATAGAGGGAATAAAAGGTAATTTCTACTTAAGTGAAACAGAATACATTGCTCCTGCAAGCTTACATGCGAAGGGAAAGCCAGCATCTCAGATTATCTATAGTAATGTAAAGGAAATTGTAGAACATCAGCAGCAATATGTATTTGATAGCTTTTGGAGCAGAGCAATTCCAGCTGAGCAGAAGATAAACGAGATAGAAGAAGGGATAGTACATTATGAAACTAAAGTGTTAGAAGATAAAGAGCAGATCTTTAACCATATGAAATCTGTTATTGAGAAATCCAGCGAGAGATCAGTTCTTTCTTCAATTGGTGGAATGCAATTAGTTTATAATAACTTCTTCGAGGAGTACAAGAAAATCGTCGATAAGCAAAGGAGAAGAAGAAGAAGAGCAAGAGGAAAAGAAGGAAAAGGCATACGTTGGATCACTTCTATAGACAAGGACAGCGTAGAGTTAGTTAAAGTATTTCTAAATGCAGGTATACAAATAAGACACCTCAAAAGCCTAACGCCTATGAATTTTGCTGTTGACGACAGATACTTTTATGCCACTATAGACAGGATGAAGAATGGTAACTTTATGAAAAGCCTTTTGACTAGGTCTAAGTGGTTCATGGAAAAGCACCTGTGCAAAGGAGTGCCAAAGAAATGACATGCTATTATTGCAAGCACTGCTACAGCGAAATAGTCGAGAATCGAATAAGAGCCTATCCCAAAATAGCAGATAGACATATAGCTTGAGAAGTTCTTTCTGTAGACGTGTCTTATAGACGAATCAAAAAACATCTTCCAACAATTAGAAAGATTCAACTTCGCCTATAACCGATGGAATAACATTAACAAAATAGCTTGCTGTTTGTATACAATTACTAGCAATATATGTCACAATCTCAGCAGCAACAACAACAGCAACAAACACCATTAGCAATAGTTACAATACATGATGCCTGTCCTTTTTTCTCTACAAGAATATTCCAGTTTGCTGATGAGCTCGAAGAGCTGGATATAAAGTATAATTTTGCACTGGTACTTTTCTTCAAGGAAAAGCAAGACCTTCCGCGGTTTCCTGAATTTGTAGACAAAATCAAATCTTACAAAAGATGCGATATAGCGCTACATGGTCTTTATCATGAGCGTAGAAGTGGCAGATTTGATGATTTTCATACAATAAAAAAAGCAAGCCGCAGAAGAGGAAATACGCGCAGGGCTTGAGATACTTCACGAGATAGGAATAAAACCAAACGTGTTTGTACCACCAGCTTGGAAGCTAAACAACAGCTCAATTGAGGTATTGCAGAAGTTAGGATTTGATTTAGCAGAAACGCAAGAAAAGTTTGTATTGCTTTCCCATAATGTATCTAAGAAAATAAAAGTTTCCAAGGTATTGAATTGGGATTCTACTGGCTATCCAGAACAAAATGCTGTAAACATTGCCAAAGACGAAAGGTGTTTCAAGCTTTTAATTAAACAAAACCCTCGCATTATCAGAATTGCTCTACATCCACGAGACCCGCATGGCGCTCTAGAAGAACAAAAGCATATGATAGGCCGGTTAAAGGGTCTAGGATACATTATGCCAACATATGGAGAGGTTATAGGTACAGACTAGGGGGTTACTTAACTAGGACAAAAACCACCTATCCAAGAAAGCGGCAGAAAAGTTGTAAAGATTTTTGATGATTAATCATATAAATAAATGAATGAATGATAAAGCTTATGGCTAGTTAGCTAGATACTACTATTAGCAGTACCAATTAATTAACTTATAACCACCTATAATCTACCATAAAATAACAATAGGCGTTTTATTCATTAACTTGGTTAATTAATAGTTAAAAAGCATTGGTACATGACTTTACAAATGAAAAAATACAATAACACTAAAACAATAATAGCTGTATCTAATAAATCAGCAATACTAGTATACGTTGTTAGTGCGCTAATGATTTCTACTGCTGCCGTATACTTTATTGTTGCTTCTCAAGATTACTCTGAACTTTCGCATTCAGCATCGTCATCTGATAGTACTAGTACCACTCCTGAAAGTAAGGACCAAGGAGATATAATTGCAACCGTGAATGAAATGGCATTTTTCATTATAGTTGGTGTAGCATATATTGCACTGGAATATGGATGCTAGAGAATAAGTATTATAGTAAAATACCATACATCATAGCTATTATAGGCTCAATAGCACTCATCGCATTTTATATATCTACAAGGACAATGAATATTCCTTCTATAGGAGTACAAGATGATATAGGTACAACAGACATACTTTCCAAGGTCATGCAAGGCAGCTATAGCTGGTGTATCGATATACATTGTCAGGACTTCAACGATAATATGGAGAAGTGCTACAACAACAAGAACATCATTATCAGCAGCAGAAATATTGGAATATCAAGAGCGAAAAACACAAGAGAAAGAAGAAAAGCCATCAAACTGACAAAGAATTGGACTTTTCGGACTACGAATAAATAGTCAGAGACATTAGTGAACTAAACATTTAACATTATCTATATTATCTTAATTGAGTGAACCTAAAAAGGGTATTTCAACATTCAAGAAACTCATGAAAAATAAATTAGGTCTTAGTAGCAGAGCTATTTTTTATTCGCCGATGCTTCCAAGAGCTTGATCTGCTGCGTTCAAATGCATCAATGCTCCTTTTGTGTCTCCACTCTGTAACGCTTTAATGCCTTCGTCTAGGTGCATCTTAGCTGATTGAGCTGAAGTAGGCACATGTATTTCCACTAACAGCTTATCTGCTGCGTTCAAATGCATCAATGCTCCTTTTGTGTCTCCACTCTGTAACGCTTTAATGCCTTCGTCTAGGTGCATCTTAGCTGAGGAAGTAGGAGATGATGTTTGGGCTGATGCTTGACTAGCACTAAAGTTAGATACTATTATACTAAGTGTTAGGTACCTGGTACAAGAATATTAGCACCTACTATTGTTGTACATTTTAGTACTTTTAGTCATTGAAAAGAGATACTTTGAAGGATTCAATATAAGTATTACGACTATTAATTTATGGTTCTTATTATCCACCAAATAATAGTGATGTTGGTTTTACATAACGGCTCCTTGTATTATGAACAATGATGAAGAGATGCAATATCCAGATAAGTTCAATAGAGTATTACAAACATTTCTTTCGACCACAACACCCTCTAGTTGATGAAGCAAGCCAAAGACTAAGATAGGACTTCTCTCCGCTAATCTTGATTTGCATTGTATTCAATTCCCTATGGCATGTCAAGACCCAACTCTTTTCATCTTAGAACCACATTTAGGACATGCGAGCTTGTTTGTGTTGTGTTCCGCAACTCATACAGTAATATTTTAATGAACTATCTCCAAACACTGAAGATGGCGACATTGAACCAAACATTCCTACTCCTCCCATTCCCATTCTTTTCATCATTCTCTTTCTCATATAGAAGTTAAGCAAAATGAAAACTCCTATTATCACAACTAGTGAGATGGGAAATGGCACTAACATAGAGATGGTTATGCTGATGCCAAAAGATATTCCCAACCACATTATTTGGTTGAGTAGAAATTGCTTGTTGTTATTAGCACTCATCTTTTTTTATCCATCTAATACTTTCTGCATTTACCTAATTAAGGCTTATTCGTGCAACTACACAATTCACCTATGTAAGTAGACCAAGTTGCTATTGAATGATATTCACCTGGTACCCAAATTATGAACGATTTAATGGGTCAGAGGATGCTGCGAAGTAATCACCATATCTATCAGATAATTCATCCGCTGTTCATTCCTATAATGAATAGTGGTATGAAAATAGGAAAGACTGTCACAAACGGGTAAAGACTGTGCTACAAAAGAAAATATCGTTCATCTTGCAAAAGAGGTCTTCCTGGAATAGTGAGTGTACCTCCTACGCTTGGATTAGTTGGCTTTAGTGATGGATGGGTTGGCTTTACACTTCCCCCTACTCCTGGTTTCTTTACATGGCTTCCTGATGATGATGAAGATGATGAGCTGGAACTTCCTGGTTTTTTGCTACTTGCACCATATGTTGGACCTGTCATCATTGGTCCAGTAATCATCATAATTACCAAGATTACGCCTACGAACTTATAGCAGTATTATTATGATGATAATAGGCGGTAATCTAATCCTTAAATTTTCTATTCTTTTTCATCAGCTCGTTCTAACTACTCTTCTCATACATAACAGCAAATAACTTCCAAGTAAGATTATTGAAACTTGCAGGACTTTACTGAGCATATCAATGAAACCAATGTCTTCTTGTAGTCCTACTATTGGGAAATTTATAATTCTAGATGATACATATATTGCAATTAATGCAGCTGACCCTGCAATAGATATGGTATAAGGCAGTCCACCATTAAATCTGTTTTTAATTCTACACATCCATGCTGCAATTACAAAATAAGATACAGCTCTAAATGCTGTATCTTATGCTCTAAGGCTTACTTCCGTTGTGATATATGAATCGAAGTCTTAGATAATGCTCTTCGACTTTGCCTTTGAGACTAATACCCTCGTATTCCTTCTTAGCCATTAAAAGAGACCTTTCACTGCTTTGCATTAAGGGCTCTATAACATCTATACCAAAGAACTTATGAGTTGCCTTTTTGAATTGAAGTATGATAGGGTTATATTATGTGGCAAATGCTTTAGATATTTTCATGTTCTTCTTTTGCTTTGCTTTCTATCTTTTGTAATCTTGTATAATAATCTGGAAATTCATTTAGGTGTGCAAGTGCAATCTTTCCAGTAATTGTTTCATCATCACTAGTAACATCTGTTGTCAAATCACGGCTTCCATGTTCTAACTCCACATTCAGTCCCATTCTAAACTGTTCTGTATCAAACTTACTCCAGTCAATACCGAGAGCTTCACCTATTCTCCTAGCATCTTCTATTGTAAAATTCTTAGTAGTCAAGATGTAATATTCATTAAAACAATAATATTATTACTTTTGCATATGTAGAAAGGAAAGTCCTTACTACTATATTCATGCTATCGATAAATTGACTTTGTTAGTAGTATGTTCATATCTCCTGTCATGTTTTGTCGTTGATATCTGTCATCGTAGGGAATACGCATAGTAACGGGGACTATTTTTATCCAACAGACTCAGCCTATATGCAGTGGTGTGGAGAATACAGAATAAATATAATAGTCATAACTTTATTTTGCATTGCATTTCTGGGTTGGTTCCACCAAGGCTGAAGTATCAACGATTTTTCCTCGTGCACAATTAACTAAATATGATCCATTAGTACTTCCTACAAAGACTGTAGTAAGTAGACTACAGGTATAAGTTATGAAACTCCACTTATTGCACTTGAGAGTAGGGTTCCATTAGTAGAACAGTCCATGTGTTGGATAGTATTTTTGCGGGAGAATATCCAACAAGCATCTTTGTATCATTAACTACTTCAATATTGTATCCAGACTTACCAGAGATAGCATCTTTAAAACTTTGTAGATTAGCAAAAGACTCTGGAGACTTTGATAAGTTGTGAATCTGAATCAGCCACTTTCTGACCCTGGCTATCAACGTATACGATACGTTCTCCATTTAATGGGTGAAGAGATTGAAGAAATCTGTCAAATACGCTAAACTCTAGTGCACCATTCCATACACCTATTAAAGATCCATCTTTGTCAGAATGTATTGGCACTGCAAGAACCGATACTCTCTTTCCCGTAGCCTTAGAGACGATCATATTTCCAAGGAAGGCATCTTTTGTTTCAATTGCTCCTTTATGGTAGTCTCTAAATGCGAAATTATTTTGTGTAAGATTGGGTTGGCGCCAATAGGGTCTTGCATATGTACATATCTCCATTGGGAAGAAGGAAAGAGATTCCAGCAAAATCATCATCAGCTTTCAAAATAGCATCTGCAATATTTCTTTTCTCAATATCTATATCATTGGCTATACCATGTAGACTACTATTGATTTTATCAGCATATTTAGCATTACCTACTTGTGGTAACATACTTGTCACCTTTAGATGGGCTGCTGAATTATTTAGACTCTGGCCAAGCTATTAGCCAAAACTTTGGCGATTGTAATTTTATCAGCCTCTGACTGATTTTGAAGGTTTATAGTATTATCGATTATTTTGCGCGTTTGCATTAGGTAAATGAAGGATATATGGGCTTATTGATAGTAACGATAGTGTCAAAACTGTTATGCCAAG
>CAWGVG010000050.1:0-19179 GCA_963825865.1 uncultured Nitrososphaeraceae archaeon
ATACTAAGATATCTATATATGGAACACATAATACTTGATATAGATATATAGTTGGAATCGCAATAGTAGCAAGTATCATGATTGTTAGTTCTAATGGTGCTGTTTCTGGACATCTATCAAATGTATCTTTTTAGATGATACTGTATATACGCCATCGTTTCAATCTTGTACGAGAACGTATTACCATTATATAATGAAAACATGCTCTATATAGATATGTGCAGATGGATATAAATATATCCAATCTAGATATCGCATTTTCAAGTCCCCTTCCTGCTGGGTCTTAAAACCCTCTGCTACCATTATCCCTTCCGACACATCCTTACTTTAATGATGAATTTCACTAAATTTAGAAAAAATAGGCTTTAAAAAGTAATTCAATAGACCTATTGTCAGCTGTATAATCACTTTGTTAGTATGATATATTGCAATAACAGCACTTGCTCGAAACCTGTTTGCCTGGGGTTTTCGGGGTGGGCGACATGCGAGGCGTGTAAATTGCCATTTTTGTATGATATGTGTCACATGTGTCAGAAACAATATTCTACTGTCTACTGGCTGTCCAAGCTTCCTCCTCCTGCTACTGTTCAAATCTATAAAACTTCATAGCGAGGGAAAAAGCATCAGACAAAGGTATCGTTATGTGATGTTGCTTCCTTGTCTAGAGTTCGTTCATTATCCACAGCTGTTCTTAAGGAAGTTATCAGCTTGTCAGACCTTTTTGGATGTGATTGCAACAAGTCGTCCACCATACAGCAGCATCTTGCAGTGTGTAATCATATCTTTATGCTATCTAGCGAAAGGTGCTGTTGCGTCCTTCTGTATTTGCTCTTTATAGTAGCCATGGAGCTCACCTATCTGGATCTTCAAGGACCTGATAAAGGATGGATTTTGTCAACTATCCATTATATCTTGAAAGCATGCCCTACCTGATATGGATATAAATATATCAAACTTAGATATGCAATTTTTCACGTCATCTTCGTGATACCTCTTAAGCCCTCTGCTATCGTGTACCTTTCTAACACATCCTTACCTATTTTGAATATTAAAGTAAATTTAGAAAAATAGGCTTTAAAAAGAATCGTCATTAGCTGTGTTATCCCTTTGTCAATACGATATGGTACAATAGAAGTATAGCTTAGGGTATCGACCCCGTCTTACGCAATTTCTAACAAAGTGAGTAGGTATTTGTCAAATGCAAAAGTACTCCTAAGATACGCATTTCTGTATGTAACTTAATCAGCAAAAAATAACCCAGGAAGATATCGATTCACAAGAAAATCCATCACAGTGATGACGCTGAAGATGTTCTACTATCTTACTATCGACGATACGGTCTATGTGAACCTCCAACAACACAGTACAACGAATCAAAGATTATACAACAAAAGAAGAAGAAGTAGATGAAATTAGTCTCAAGCATCTTAGGCAAATATGGCCGTATTCACATATCAAACATCTACATAATAGGTATGGTCGTAGGATTAGCTCTTGTTAACAGTCTATTTGTAATTCCGCTGCATGAACACTGTAGATTAGTCCAGACACTAATTTTTCACAAAATTGAAGATTATATCAATAATACGAATATCTTATGGGCAGGCCAGCATCAAACATTCTACTGAAAGCAGATCCAAAAGGACCCGTATATAAAATCCAGAGTAACGCCGTTACTCGTAAGAGCTGGAATTAATGCCTTCTGCAAAGTGTCTACGTGAACGATAAAGACAGGGTTCAGTGACCATGACTTATTATTATCTACCTCAAATACCCGTAAACTCCGACGTCTTAGCTCCCATTTATCGGATATACAGGATTTCTTTTACGATACCCCAAATGAACCATACAAACCATTACTACCGACAATCCCCATGTTATCCCATCATAGGGACAAAGGAAGAATACAACAACAATACTTACTAATTTGCAATTGCTTAATAATTAAGAAGAAGTTGGCTGAAGAATACGGCTTAGATTTACCATCCAGTGTTGTCCTCGAACGAAGGGGCGAAGGAATACTCATCAGGAAACTCGAAATCTAATGACATGCCTGATCACAGTGACAGGTATTGTGGTACTGAAAGTAACTAGTAGCAGGTGAAAACAAAGAGGGAGCAGAGTAGTAGCAGGTAATAGGCAGCTTTTGTTTTATTTTTATATCGTATTTATTAAACAAGTTAGATGATCTTAACAACACAGCAAAGGGAAAGACTTGTTTTAGACCTTTACAATCAATGTAAAAACACACGCGGGATAGCTGAAGAAGACAGAATGTCATTTAGTGCTATAGGCGCTATTCTGAAAAAAGCAGATAAAGAAAAGGAGGCACAGGCAGAGCAAGAACGAAAGCTATCTCTAGCCTCCCAGACTTACAAATTATTTTCAGAAGGTAAAACTTCACTACGAGTGGCCATTGCATTAAACCTAAGAAACGCGCGAGTAACTGAATTATACAAGACGAACACCTTCATTTATTCAAATTAGAAAAAAGAAAGAGGAGGTAGTAATTTATGTTCGAAAACAAGAATCATGATAACCCAACTATAAAAGTGGTAGCAGATCAAGAAATAGGAATAGGGGGGTCAAAGTCCAAACAATCTAGACCGCCAACTTTACCCCCTTCTTCGGCAGATAGTCAAGATGATTCTGTAGCGGTGGTGTTCTCAAGTCAGAGAAGCCAGTTTGCAGATTACACAACTTGGAAGGGTATCGAGAATAAGACCGGTATTGAACGGGAACATGCCTATGATTTTGTCCTGAAAGAACTGTTAGACAACGCTGTGGACTATTTAGAAACTCAACATAACACAGTGCTCCTACTACTGCTGCTGACATACCACCACTAGAAATTCATGTCACCATCAAGAAACTAAAACCGCAGGAGAAGTTAATTCGTATAGTGGTCAGTAATTCCAACTATGATACTTCCACTAGCAGCAGTATCAGCAAAGCCACATTTTCTAAACAGATTCTAAAGTCTATCTTCGATTTTGATAGATACCATAGCAGCAAACGCAATCAGTTCAAAATAACAAAAGGCGCGCTAGGTGATGCTTTGAAGGAAGTCCTGTGCATTCCTCACGTTTTAGCACATGACAGTGAAATAAACAACTGGGATTATCCATTAAAGATATATGCTGCTCAAAAAGTATTCCAGGTTTACCTTGCTATAGACAGAATAAATCAACTCGTTCATGCAAGGATAGATGATGAAGCCGATGATGACGCAGAGGTTACGTACTACGATAATACGAAAATAGAAGTCACTCTGCCGGTAGTTATTGTTGAAGGTCAAAATAAAGACTACCTGATAACTAGGCTATATAACTATCTATGTAACTACGCAATCTTTGCAACCCACATAGGATTTTCGTTTGAGTATGAAAGTGATCAAGGAGGTCTTTATAGAATTCCCACAACTCCAAACTATCAATCCAAAATGGAAGAATCAAACCAGCATTTATTATTACAGGCGAAACCAGTTCCATGATTTTATTTTAGGACTGGAAAACAATGACTCGATAAGCTATAGCGTATTGTATAAAACATTCAGAGAAGCTAGCAACATGCGTAAAACCAATCTTACACAGATGACTGTTAGCCAGTTAAAACATTCTCCTGCCACACAGATAGGTTATATGATGAACTGCGAAATACCCATGAGTGCACCTACCGCTCTGACATTGCCATTTGATATAACAAGAAAGGTGCAAGAGCACAGGCTATAAAGCAAAGGGTTGAGCAGACGTATGGACAATTTTCAGAAATGAAATACAGGTCGGAATCAGGCTATTTAAGTGAAAGCGGTGATGGTGATCAATCTCAGTTCCCCTTCTTCTTCGAGATTGCAATATTTCACGATGTGCAGAATCTGCGTGGTAATCTGGTCTTCAGACAGGCCTTAAATTGTTCGGCTATACCAATTACTGGCTCGACTGTATTTGGTGGAGAATTGTTTGAATGGGTTACTGCAGGCAGCAAATTTACATATACATCAAACACTATTCAAGATATTTTTCGACATTACGGCTATTCATATGATAATAAAAAATGTAAAAAGCCACGCAGCGTAATAATTGCAAACTTGATATCTCCAAAAATGGATTATCAGAGTTACGGTAAATCCAGAATAGATTTCAGGCCATTTGCTGATGTTATAGCGAAAACTACTGACTTGGCCTGTATGGGCGGCGGACGTGCTTCAGATGGAAAGCCTTCGAAGAGGGCTGTTCTATTGAAAATCTTGGAAAAAAGAAAACAGAAATGGGAATCAATGGACGCTGTATTAAGATTAAAACATTGGTGGACTCAATCCGATGTATTCTATGCAACCCGTAAGATGCTAATAGAGTATCATTACGCAAATGAAGAAATTGACAGGGATTACATAACCGGATTGGTCAAAGAAATCTGTGAAGATAAATTAGGTGTAAAGCGTGAAGACATAGGAATTTTAGCTGCTGACAGGGCACGCCTATACTTTAAAGGTAAATGGATGGATGTCGGTCTCAAAGAGATTGAAGAGCAAAGTCTCTATGGTGTAGACATGCTAATTATCAAAAAGAGGTATTGCAGAGCAATTAGCATTGTTTGCAGATCAGAAAGGAATTGCATTACTTAATACAAGAGGGTTTTTGACAGAATATGCTGAGATTCTATCTAGGAAATCCGAGAAAGAGGGATGCAACATTGCTATCTTAACTGACTTTGATGTTTCAGGTTTGATTTTGGCAACTAAAGTCCCTGGAGCCTATAGAATAGGAATTGACTTTGAAACATTAGATAAGCTTGGACTGGATATTGAAGATGTAGAGGAGGAATACAGGCCTGGAAATCATTTAAAACCATTACAGGAAGGCGGAGAACTTGCTGATGTGTATCCACAAGATTGGGTGGATTATGTTGAGAATAGACGTGTAGAGATTAATAGTGTCGTAACTGAACTAGATGATAATGCTAAATTCTGGGAATGGATTGTTCAAAAACTACGAGACAGATTTGATACACGAAATTACAACCGTGCAGTTGATATTCCTGAATATGTGATGCCTAAATGTTTTGAATCTCTTACCAAAAAGACTAGAGAAGATAGGAAGTGGCATACTGAAAGAACAGCGTTTGAAAAACTACAGGACCGTCTCTCTGGTATTGGCCCTGGATTTCTATTTGACCGAACTGATAAGGTATTATTGAATAAAAGCGATGACATTATGACAATCAGTAAATACGAGCAAACGCTAGCTGATCAGTCACGACATATTATTGAATCCAATGAGATCATGAAACCAATCTTGGATAAAATTGAAGATTTGGATTGACTACATGTAGGACAGGTGCTTAGGTCTCTTGTAATGCTGTGCATTAGGCATAGTGGCTTGACTGATCTACCTCAGTTGGCTATCTCGTAGCCTTTCACTAAAGTACCTCCTCATAGCATGCATATTTTCAGATATTATTGTATATACTCTGATCGTTTCAATCCTATCCTAAACAAAAGAAGGCTATCATATGAAGAAATGATTGGAGTAGGAGTAGTAGCTTCGAAATGGGAGGAAAGGTCGTACTCACTCCATAGTGAGGATGAACAACAATATAAGCTGAGTGTCCCTCTGTTTATCGAAGAAATTAGTAATATATTTTATAATCTCTTATTTCTGGATGTATAGCCTTCTCTAGCGAGAAATAATAATTTTAGCTCTACTTTGTGTCAGGATTATTATCTAGAAGTTCGTACAACTCTCTCTTCTTTTCCTCCGATATCCTTCTGACAGGTGTATATCTCACACAACTGACTAGACTCTAGCAAGCTAACGCTATAACGATAAGATGAATTTGTCAAAAAGGCAGGTACGAGTTTACCTTAATTGTCAATTGATAACATACAATGCTGTTTCATTCATGTATTTTTTGATATTGGCCTGGCTTATTTGCAATATCCTGGATATCTCTGAGTGATTATGATCTCTGACTTGCTATCTCTAAGACCTTACTTCTACTACATTCCAGAGTATTATTATTCACACGTGATGACAGAACTATATATGTCAGCTTGTATAACAAACCACTTACATACACACATACATATGACAATTTTTATTTGTCTGGGAATGTAGTATTATCATCACCAGTATATAATATGTCTAAAAACCAATTTTTCGATTACCAGGAATTATTGTATGAGGCTCTGCTTACATCAGACTTTTGCAATCCGCTGAACCATGATTTCAAAGACAAGCACCTGTGGATAAAGAAGGCAACAGGATTAGGGGTAACAGAGTTCTTTCTCAGGTTCATGGCATGGCTTTGCTTGAGAAATAATGATTATAGAAATTCACAGATGTGCATTGTAACGGGTCCTAACATAGACATTGCCATCAAGCTAATCAAGAGAATGAAGTGATTATTTGAGCGAACTTGATAAAACAAAAACAGAAGCATAATACTATTTCAAACAACAATATCTATCTACTTATTCTTTATAGTAGTAAGAATTACTATTAATTTAAGAGAAACTAAGTATAGAAACAATGTTAGAAATGCAAATATACTAACAATAATTACTAAAATATCTATATATGGAATATATAAAAAAAGTAATGAAGCTTGGGATAGTTGCCATCATAATATCCGTTTGTTTATTGTTATTAATAGGCAGTTTTATTATAAATACAAAGATGCAAGCGTTAGCACAGCTACCAGCAGACCATTTATACACACCACATACAGGAATTGTACATCAGATTCCAGGGAGAGTGACTCTTATTCCAGTATCGCCAAATAAGTAGAGTCTTCTTCTATGTCTTCAGAACTGAATAAACGAGAATAAAAATCAGGCATCCTCTTCAAATACTAAAGACCACATCAATTTAATGCATTATGGCAACGATAATAGCCTTTGTATTGTCTGTTGTTTTAGTATCATTTTTAGTTGCTGGTTGCTTTGAAAATACTGCAAAGATACAACAAGCGAAGGCACAGGATTACAATAATAATGGCACATTGAATGTAGGTTCTCCTCAGAAAATGACTATTTCAGGACTGACTAAGCCTCCTGTGCTATCACCCGAAAAGAAGCAAGCGTTAGAACAAGATCAAGCAAAAACTCATCATAGTCCTCAATTGCCATCCTCAGATCAAGCTATTCTTGGCCCAATACTTGGAACACAGGCACACTAAAAAGTTTCCTAGTCTTTTTTCATAGGAATAAGGAATAAGTCCATGTGTCATACGTCACCTAGTGATTTTTCAACTTAATTTAGTTGAAGATATAAGACACCAGATTCAGGTTTTCATTGACACTTATAATATGATAGATAAGTTAAAGGCATTATATTTTAAACCTAACCTAATGAGATTGACCGACCCATGATCTCTGGTAGTTTTTAGAAAAACTAAAAGCAAGAGTTCCAGATGTGGAAATGCGGCCATACAAGGATTCTGGCATGAAGGAAAATGTATGTTGAGTTTCAACTTCTAAAATCTGTCGCATACAAAAACTACAAAAGGAATTGGAAGAAAAAGCAAGATACAAACGGTAAATAAAAAAATATTACTAATAGAAACAGAATAATGTGACTGTCCTTCTGCTGCTACTGTTGCTGGTAACCTTATAAAGATCATCTATTAGCGAACGTCTTAACCAGGGCGCCCATATATTAAAGGTATAGAAGTTGAAATCAACCCAAAAAATTTCCTGAGTAAATGCAATAAACCGTTTATATGTGAGAATGCTCAATTTTTTGTTAGAAAACATTCTAATGGAAAGGATTGTGCTGGACAGCGATATCAGATATATTGATGGAAATGGGAATTTGTTACGTAGTAGAACGGAATTCTCTGTTTCAAAGATCTTACAATTTATGGAACGAAGCTATGAATATAATACGAAAGTGAACTTTGACGATAAGACTTTTACCACAATCGATTTCAAAACTGGTGACAGATATATTGAAGTTATCGATTCCGAGGCTGACGCTGACAAATTGAAACTGATACGAAAGAATCTACCCGAGATTAATATTATTGGTGTTGGTCACTCAAAGTATGCGGGTAAAGTGAATGAACTAGACTCATTCTTTTTCTTAAATTCTGATGACGAAAATCAAACTGCCTCTATATTTATAGAAGATCAGTCGCTTGCTTTTGATTATGCACATATTTTACCCTTGGTGGAAAAATGTTCTATTTTGCATGGACATACTTCTACTGTTATGGTTGAAATAATAGGTAATCTGAACAATAACAATCTTGTCATCGATTTTGGCCATGCCAAGAGGATAATTAAAGAAGCATTAAATATCATTGACCATAAATTCTTTATTAGCAAAAAGTATTTACAGAAAGAAGATGATTTTCATTATCATATATCATTTGAAGGACCAAAGGGTTATTTCAGTCTGCAATTGCCAAAATTGACAACTTTTCTCCTCTCAGGAGAAGCTACCGTAGAAAATCTTTCAACAGAAATAATCAAGTTGCTTGCGCCGAAAATGCCACCAAATGTAGAAGCATTAGGTGTGTATGTTTACGAAGGCGTCAACAAAGGAGCGCACATAATAGCCGAAATAAAATAAGATTGAGTAATGAAAGGATCAAAGGCACTTGTAATGCTGTCTGGAGGGTTAGACTCTGCAACTTGTCTTTTCTGGGCGAAGAAGAAATTTCAAGACGTTTCTGCCATTACTTTCAATTATTACCAAAGAATTGAAAACGAAAGGAAGGCTACTATAAAATTATCGAATAAAGTCAATGTCACGAATTTATTAGAGATTGATATTCCTTTTATCAAAGAATCTTCGGAATTTCCTGACGGCCGTCATCTCCAATCGATTCGTGATACCAGAGAATCATCATATATTCCTGCAAGGAATCTAATATTTTATTCTATAGGAGCATATTATGCAGAATTTCTTGGTATTAAATGGATCATAGGCGGACATAATAGCCATGATGGGAAATTTTACAAAGATGCAACAAAAAACTACATACAAAAGATAAATTTCCTATTCAAACAAGGCCGTATATGTTGCAATGATGAACCATGTGTAATCGTTCTCCCATTGGCTGAAATGGATAGAAAAAAAATAATCAACCTCGCAATTGAATTAAATGTGCCCCTAGAATTGACCTGGAGTTGCCATAATAAAGGCCAAAAACATTGTGGACAATGTTACTCGTGCGAACAGAGACTTGAAGCCTTCAATTCATTATGTATAAAGGACCCAGTTTTTTTTACATAGCGTACATTCAATGCTGCAAGTAGGTGTGGTGGTTTATTTATATAGCTATTGTTTAAATTCGTATCTGTCGAGTGATTTAACAGAGGACTACCCACCTATCAACTATACTTGCACTCCGAAGTATAGCGCAAGGAGATTTTTAGTATTCTACCTGATGTAGATAAAGCAAATCTATTCTTATTCTTTTTGACAATATCAAAAGAAATTATTTAGAAATATTCATCCCGACAAAATTATTCTGACAACTGAATAAAACAACAATAAATTATAACTTAATAGTTTTTTTATGATTTAATTATTTTACTGTCACTGGGAGAATGAAGGAGGGAAATGTATAGTCTATCGTAAAGTCTAGACAGTATTTTTTGCAAAAATATAAAAGTAATGATAGATGGCGCTATCAGAGCAATCCACATCGAATTCGAGGCATATTCTTTAAACATTTCGGAAGCAAAAAGTAACATTGTCAGGAAAATAGAAATACCCATGCTAAACAAGAAGAACGATGCTGGCTAATATCAATATCAGAACGTGCAACAACATCAATAATCGATTAGCCATTTACAGAATAGTGTAATCATATTAACGTTAATAACCGTATATGCGTGCAATTAACGAAGAACAAATGGAACCTAAATTTGCAGACAAATCATGGAATCCTGCTGTTGAGCAGACCATTTGGAAAAAATGGGAAGATAACAGTATTTACCAATTTTCAATAATAGAACAGAAACATGCTTTTGTAATTGATAGTCCTCCCCCATATCCATCAGGAAGACCTTGGCATATTGGAGCCGCAGCTCACTACGCCCAAATAGATATGATCGCCAGGCTTGCCAGAATGATGGAGTACAATGTCATTTTTCCAATAGGCATCGATAGAAATGGTTTGCCAGTGGAGATTTATACAGAAAAGAGACATAAAATTAGAATGAGACTGATGGATAGGGAAAAATTCCTTGACCTCTGCAGAGTTGCTCTCGATGATCTGGAAACAGAAATGATCCAGATAATGAAAAGCATAGGTATAAGTGCCAACTTTAAAGAATATTATCGCACTGATTCAGATGAATTTCGGTCGCTAACACAGAGTACATTTATCGATCTGTGGAATCGTGGCCTCGTATATCTTGCAAATAGACCAAACAATTATTGTCCAGATTGCGAAACTACAATAGCAGATGCAGAAATCATCTATGGTGACGTTCCTACACAGCTTGTTTATATTTATTTTAAGGTTAAGGGAACTGATGATAATATTGCTGTTGCTTCTACTAGGCCAGAATTGCTTTTTGCATGTCAGTCCATTATCGTTAATCCAAAAGACGAACGTTATGTGAAGATACAAGGAAAGTATGTCATATTGCCTATATTTAATAGAGAAGTTAAGGTCTTGTCACATCATTCTGTAAATCCTGAATTTGGTTCAGGTATCGTGATGGTATGCAGTTATGGTGACAAGAATGATGTGCATATATTTAGAGAATTAGGATTAGAAGAGATTGTAGCGTTAAATAAGAACGGAATAACAACTGTGGCAGCAGGACCGTATGCTAATCTTCGTGTAAATCAAGCAAGGACGAGAATCATTGAAGATTTGAAAAATGCTGGTCTTGTTGAAAAAGAAGAAAGTATCATGCATAGAACACCGTTATGTGAACGGAGCAAAACACCAATTGAAATAATACCATTACAAGATTATTATATAAAACAACTTAATTATATTCCATACCTAAAAGAAATTGCAATGAAAATTAAATTCCATCCTGAAATGCATAGACAAATTTTGCTTAACTGGCTCGATTCAGTAGCAATCGATTGGCCGATCTCAAGAAGACGATTTTATGGTACCGAAATTCCAATATGGTATTGTAATAACTGTCAAACTCCAAACCTTCCAAATCCTGGCAAATACTATCGTCCATGGAAAGAAAATCCTCCGTTTGAAAAATGCAAGAAATGTTTCAGTACCTGAATTTAGCGGTGAAGACAGAACGTTTGATACTTGGATGGATTCTAGCATCACCCCATTATTTATTACAAAATATAAAAAGGATCAAAGGTTTCACAATTCCACATATCCTACACAAATAAGACCTCAAGCAAAAGATATCGTAAGAACGTGGCTTTACTATACAATTCTGCGCTGCTTCCAGCTACAGATAAGCAACCATGGTCTGATGCCTGGATTATGGGATATGGTATAGACGAGAAGGGTGAAAAGATGAGCAAAAGTAAAGGAAATGTGATTGACCCATTTCCTATTATTCATCGATATGGAGCAGACACTTTCCGATTCTGGTCTGCAAGTGAAGTTAATTTGGGACAGGACTTTCGATGTTCTGAACAGAGAATTGCAAGTGCACAGAAATTCTTATCAAAATTATGGAATGTTGCTAGATTTATTTCTTCGTTTGATGTTATTTCAGACACACCTAGGCAACTTGCTATATCTGATAGATGGATTATTGCGGAATTGTCAAACCTGATTGAAGAATGCAAGAAAGGCTTTCATGACTTTAATTTCTTCATTCCAGCAAATGCAATTAGAGAATTTACGTCGAATCTATTTGCATCTCATTATATAGAAATGGTAAAAGGTCGTGTGTATGGTTCAACAGATGAATCTGGACAGAAATCCGCCATATCCACCCTGCACAAATGTCTGTCAACAATTTTATTATTACTGGCACCCATATGTCCATTCATTACAGAAGAACTCTGGACAACAATTTACTCTAGCAAGAGCATCCATTTACAGCACGTACCTCAATCACAAATGAACTATAATGAGCTTACAAAGCATACTAAACAGATTATGGATTTCAACTCGATTGTGTGGAACAAGAAAAAAGAGACTATTTCAAAGGGAACTGGAAAAGCACTTTCTCTGAAAGACTCTATAGATATCGCTGTTCCTGCTGATTTGGAGCCATTTAAAGAAGATCTTCAGATTATGCATAATTTGAAAAGTGAAAGTAGATGAATGTACAATTTTTTATGAACATTCTTCATTCGATCTTTTTGAAGTGTAAAGAGTTTCGTGATCAAATTGTCGTTAATAAATCTGACAACATTAATGAGTTTTAGTCCTGAAACAACCTGAAACAAACAACAAAAAACATCACACTTGGTATAATATGATCATTGAGTCAAGTTTGCTCTATTTAAGAGTTCCAGCGTATCCTCAGCAATATCTATTGCGGTGTGTGAATCAACATTCGGTTCCAAAGTAACTAAAAATATTTTTTTATTCAGGTAATACGTAATTATAGAAATCTTTTCACGCTCTACATATGCAAACCTTGCTTTACCCATACTGTAATCAAATCTTTGCCTCATTGATTTTCGAAGAGCCGTTTGAGCTAAATATAATTCCTCGTTGGTCTGATCTACAACTGAATCAATGCCGTTACGCATGCCTCCAGCAATTAGTAATCCTGTATCATCTATGACTCCTGCATAACGTATATCATCGTGTAAAGCAAAGATTGCTTCACATAGTTTTTCGTAATCCACAATATAAGTAAGCAAAATCTATCTATTGAATGTTGAGTCAATGTTTGCTTATTATAGATTATAACTTGTCAATTCTTTTTTCATCCAACATATTAAAGTTAGAAATTGACTCTAAGGTATGTGGGAGAGGGAGAGTGGTAGGCTAAGTAACATGTGTCACCCCTTCTGCACAATAAGCAAAGTGAGAATAAATGATTATTGTACAAGGAGAGGTGTACCTAGAAGAATGGCATATAGCCATATTAAAGAATGAACCAGAGTCTGTTAGAAAGCGATATCATGCAATAGCTAGAACTCTGGTCAGTGACATTGTCAGAATAACTAGACAAGAACTGCTGACATGATTGATAGAAGTAGACGTCAACTGCAGAGAATAGTAAAAAGATTCAGAGAAGAAGGCATAAAAGGTCTGAGATTTAAATCCAAAAAGCCATACAATATCTTAAACAAAACACCCATAGAGATCGAGAAAAGGATAATCAAAGTAAGAAAAGCTACGGGTTTTGGTTCTGAACAGCTAGCAAACATAGTTAATGAGAGTTTGAATGTAGAACACAAATATAATCGGCATATCAGCAAGACCACAGCTTACAACATTCTCGTCAGATACGAATTGGTTGATGCAGAGAAAAAGATGGTAAAAGAATACGAATCATTTGAGCGAGATAAGCCTGATGAATTAATACAGGCTGACCTCACAAGATTTAATGGATTACCAATATTAACAATGGAAGACGACCATTCCAGAAAGTTCTGGGCTGCAAGACTGGACAATGAAAGAGATGATACCGTGATAGCGACTATGACGAAACTACATGGCCAGAAATACGATTATCTTTTGACTGACAATGGTAGTCAATTCAGTAGAAGAAATTCTGTTATGAAAAGATATTGCAAACAGTATCTGAGTGAGAAACATATCTGGACATCGGTACATCACCCTCAAACAATGGGTAAACTATCAAACGCTCAGAAAGGATTGAAAAGATTCCTTATCTACAGACTTGGATGGAGCAAAGATTCACAGTCGGTAGATGAAAGTATATCAATTTATATTGACTGGTACAACAATGGTAAGAAAATATCAACTACTGGTTACTATCCAGAAGAAAGATACTCAGAAAAGAGATACTGAATGTTATACAAGACTAGTAAAAGCACTTAAGCTTGATAACATATTACCAATACCAGTTGCAGTAGTGGGATGACATGTGTTCCTTGGTTTTACATGTGGGAGAGGGAGAGGCAGGGAGAAATGAAAAAATACAGGAAGACAGTCTCGAGGTAGGATAGAGTATATCCTGTTCTATAATAAGAGATAAGGCAGAGGTCTTTAATTATATTTAACAATATTTAGCATGTCAAAATTTAACTATATTACGGTACATTTGATATCTTTCCTGAACATCTTCGTTATTAATCGCAAGCAATTTTCTTACTCCGAAATCTTCTACAGCAAATGCACCCATAACATTCCCATAAATCATCGCCTCTTTCATCATATTGGCATTTGTGCCATTTTGCTTAGCGATATATCCTATGAACCCTCCAGCAAAAGAATCTCCTGCACCCGTAGGATCCATAATTTCTTCCAAAGGGTACGCTGGAGCAGGAAAAATCGTATCACTAGTGAGGAGCGCGCACCATGCTCGCCTTTCTTGATTATTGCAAACTGTGGTCCCCAAGACATTATCATTTTTGCACATTTGATTAAGTTGTTAGTCTTGCATAAAAGCCGAGCCTCTTCATCATTAATCACCACTCCATTAACCTTGCTCATCATTTTTATAATATCCTCGCGTTTGTTCAGAAATCCAATATTCTATAGTATCACATACTATGAGTTTTGGATTTGAAAAGTATTCGAGTATCTTCAGGTTTTGGATTGGGTCATTGTTTGCAAGGTACACATATTCAGAATTGACATATTCGTCAGGGATGATAGGTTCGAAATTTGCTATTACATTTAACTCAGTTTTATTAGAAATTCTATGGGAAAGGTCATATTCAAACGAAGAATCATAATGGAATGTTTTATCCCCTTGTTTGGTAATAATGCCTCTGGTGTCAAGTCGGCTGTCAAGGATCTTTCGATATTCAGATGGAAAATCTGAACCTACAACCCCGACTATAGAAGTATCTGTAAATAGGCTAGAGGAAAGTGAAGCATACGTGGCTGCCCCTCCCATAATCTTTGTTTCGGTCTTAAAAGGAGTTCGAGTTGTATCTAGTGCAATAGTTCCAAAGACTGTTAACATAGTTGAATTAATTTTCTCTATGAATAATAAATGCTTGCCAAACCTATTTTATCAGCATGATTAAATAACTACTAAGAGAAGACTGCTATTGAATTAATGCAATTAATAGTGGCAATAACTGGAGGTTCAGGTGTCGTATATGGGATTAAAACACTTGAGATCCTTAGGGATCTAAAAATGGAAACCCACCTCATTATCAGTGAATGGGGCGAGAAGAACATTAAGATTGAAACTGACAAGTCCATTGATTATGTCAAATCCCTTGCCACAAAATTCTACGACAAGGATAACATGGCTGCTGCAATTTCAAGTGGTTCTTTTAAGACAGACGGTATGATAGTCGTTCCATGTAGCATGAAAACATTATCAAGTATTGCAAATGGCTATGATGAGAATCTAATTTCAAGGGCAGCAGGAGTATCCATTAAAGAATCTCGAAAAATAGTTATTGTTCCAAGAGAAACTCCTCTTTCAAAGATTCATCTTCAAAATATGATAAAGCTGGTTGAAATAGGGGTTATTGTATTGCCAGCTATGCCTGGTTTTTATCACAAACCAAAAACTATAGATGATTTAATAATTCATATTGTAGGAAAGATTTTGGATCAATTTGGGATTGAACACCATATTTTCAAAAGATGGGGAGGAGGAAATTATTGATTATACCGAGTATTAGTGCTATTTTTGAAGCAAGTCATTTGGAACATCGACTATTATACAAATGGGGTTTCAGTCCTAAAGTACCCAGAATGAGATTTGTTAATGCTGCATCAAAGGAAGAAAAAGGCAAATTTCGAAAAAAGCTAAAAGGATAATCTCGCATATACCTAAAGGATTCACTGTCGCTGTTGCTGCTGATTAATCCATCTTTACAATACTCATTGAGAAGCCCCCATTGCAAGTTAACCATATGTGAACAAGATATAATCAACCGAATCAGATGGTAACGTATAATATTTTGCAATCTCGAAACAAAAGAATTATGTCATTTGAGTGAAAATATTGTAATGCAAACCTGACGTAGCATCTTTAGCCAAAATAATTCTAAAGTCTCTTTCGCTTGCCTCATATATGGTTGTTCTCGGGCAGTTAGGAAAGTTACAACCGTATACTACGACCGTCTAACATTCAGCTCATGTAAATGCTTTTCCAATAACGTATTGTAAAATGCTCCCCACCTGGACTTGTACATTATCCATTCCATATGACCGATCTGTTGAAGGTGACCAGAAAGCAGCAGGTCTGAATCCAATCTATTGACAGAAGAGGGCTTGAGCTCTCGTGGATGGCCTAGTCAGCTGGTGATTCTGTCATTTTTGCCAGTAACCCTGTTGAGGTTGGGTCTGCATTTGCTCTGCAATTTGCTTTTACTGTTGCTCCAATTGTAGAAACTGGTTACACAGAACGTTAAGCGCTACCTTGGTTAAAGCTGCAGGCTTGGGCGATTTTATCTGGCCCTGGGCAAATAATTTTTTAGCTATATCCTCTATAACGGGGTAATCCTCATTCCTTACCCGCATAGATATGATGACTCCATGTCGTTGTTTTTCTTTAGACAATATAATACTTATACAGATATTTTATATATAAAAATCTATCGAAAAATGTTTCTGGAAAAAACTGCAAAAGGCCTTGGAATGAAGTGCATTCCAATGGAAAAGCCCTTGGAAAACTTTTGTCTGGAAAAATTAATGACATTTACCTCATGTACCTTGTCACTTATTCCAAAGCGTTTTCCACGTCTTTTTCCACACTTTTCCAATGGAAAAAATACTTTTCCACGAGTTTGTATTACAAATGTAAACAATTGTAAACAACGGGAGTAAATTGTAAACAATTGTATACAGCTGTAAACAGAATCAGTCTACATGTTTACAATAGCAAAAGCAGAAAAAAAAGAAAGTGCTTTTGCCATTATTCTTTCAAGCAAATGCTATTGTAGATGGCATATTTGTTGTATGCTGTTCCTTTCCGCTCGACATCCTTCAAGCACCGCTCCCAATTTTTAAAACTCCATTTCTTTCGGCATTTTTTCGGGAATCCCCTTAAATCTTTTCTTTTCTTGGAATTGTTTGAGCTGGAGATATTTATGATTCACAAGAATAAAAAATAATAATAAAATAAATAACAATCTACTATCTAGACAATTTAATTTATAGGAAATTCTAATCTACTAAAAAAGGAAAAGCGACGTCTTTAGGCTCGGCTATTATATAAGACATAATTTGGGTTTACCGCCTAGAATAGAGATTTATTACAATAGTATCTAAACGTCGTTTATAAAGTAAAATTTTCATACCAAATATGAACTATCGATATCACATTCCAAGAAGATCGTTGATATCATATTATCATTCTCCTTCAGAAGATGCAGCATCCATAGTCTTTACGATTCCCTGAAGGTGTTTCTCCATCATCTTCCCCTTTTTTGTAGATACTGGCTAGAATATACTACTTCTTTGAACTGCATAAGCATCCGTAAGCATCATTCTATTTTTACAATATAATATACCAAAAAAAACCACTTAATTCTTTCTATCCTACAATAATACTTATTATCAAAACAACTTGCCAGTCCTTTTTTTACACATAATGACGGTTATTTTACTTATTGTTGCTCCTTCTTTTTAAAAGCTCTTTTCCTTTTAGCACTTGTTCCAGTTTCCCTTGTGTCAGCAGAAACAATTTCGATAAGTTTCGCTTTTCTATTTGAGTCTCGTTTGGGTCTTAGCAGCCTGCCAAGCCTTTGAATAAACTCCCTACTACTTCCGGTTCCACTTAGAATTATACCTAATTCCGCATCTGGAACGTCCACTCCCTCGTCTAAGACTTTAGAAGTAACTATTGGGCATATCTTCCGTCTCTAAATCCCTGTAAAGTATCCTGTCTTTCTATCTTGCTTGATTTGTGAGTTATACAAGGGATTAGAAACCTGTCTGATATCTCATATACCAATTTGTTATGTTGGGTAAATATTATTAATTTTATTCCTTTATTATCTGAAAAGGATTTGCTTTAGCTCTTCTAATTTGGATTTGCTATTTAGCGCTATGTCCATGGCTTTGTTTCTTGCAAGTATAGCCTGTCTTGCAATAGGGCTTCTCCCGGACATCATTATTAATTTATGAAAGGCGATAGGTAGGTTCATTCTTAATCCTAACTTCAGCAAAGAAGTCTGGTAGATACCAAAGCTCCTTTTTATATATTTCAAGTTCTTCTGGCCACATATTTACCTGTCTTCTTTCAATTTCATAAGAAGCAAGATGTTTTGCTTTGGCAAAATCACTACTCTGAGCTTCAAATACTACACCACCAACAAGCCTTGGAAATTCTTTATGCATGTTATCCTCTCTTTCGATTGTGGCTGTTAATCCTAGTCTGAATGGAGATGCTAACTGTTCTGCTATCGATCTATAGCCTGGTGCTCCTAAATGATGTACTTTGTCAAATATTATAAAAGCAAATTTGTTACCTATGTTTGCTGCTCGTATGTATGCGGAGTCATACGTAGATACAGTAATTGCTTGAATGTCATCTGTTCCTCCACCCAAATTTCCAATTTTTATATTTGTAAAATATTTTGATAGAACTGAATTCCATTGATCCATAAGATCAATAGTTGGGACCATGACTAGTGATGCAGAGTTTACTATTTCTATTGCCTTGACTCCTATGACTGTCTTACCTGAACCTGTGGGTAATACTATACAGCCTTTCTTACCTGCTTTAACCCAGCTGTCAAGTGCTTTTTGTTGGTAATCTCTTAGAGAGAGACTGCTATGGTTGTTATCTATTAAAATATTTGGACAAGGCACAAGATTCTCAAACATGATTATCGTCATATTCTATTTCGCTCTGTTTTAAATACTCTATAATATTTTGATAATACAATGCCTGTGCTCTTAGATGATTCTGCTCTGTGGATTTAACTGTAGCAAAAGGTATGTGAGCAATACCGCCTGTTATTAGTATTGTACCATTATCATACCTTAAAACTGCTTTGAGCATTCTTTTCTTTACAATACTATATACAGAGAACAGATTAAAAGCCTTGAGCTTTGGTTGTTGCTCAAATATTAATTAAATTAAATTTACAAATAGTGGGCATTACCCGGCCTTTTTGCTAATACATGTATGAATTACAATTGGTTTTAGATGTG
>CAWGVG010000051.1:0-45748 GCA_963825865.1 uncultured Nitrososphaeraceae archaeon
TGCAGCTGCAAGGAAAGTCGGTCAGCCAACAGATATTCCATGACTTAAAAACTGTGACTCTATTTTTCATGACAAAGGTTGCTATTAGCAATAACATTGCTTCTGTTAGTGGAATACTTATACCTCATGCTACAAGGGAAGATATTCCAAGCAATTCTGTGATAAACCCTACAATTATTGATTCAACTGAGGATGACTGCCTAGATAATAACTATCCATGATTCTCGGACGTATTTAACTACTGATAACAGATACTTTCGACTGATAAATAATACTAATAGAAAATATCTGACATGCTTCTTTGGCATGAAAAGTTGCCTACACAGTTGAAGCTGTAGTATGTTAAATTAATAAACCAAAAGAATTTCTTTTAGCACTCAAAATATTAAATTGTATTGAAGACATTTTATATCAAAGTATAAGGGAATTGTTATTACAGAAGTGAGGCTTATTCTATACATTATCTATTACAAAGTAATATGTTTGATAGAAACTAGTCCTAGGTTTAGTACAAATAGAGGGATAGCATAAATACTTATTCTTTCATTTCCTCTTTGATTCTGATGCGATATAGAAGCAGAAGTGACATAGCTGAAATGATTCTAGAAGCCGCTAATGGTGGAGCTACCAAGACAAAAATAATGTATAAAGCCTTTCTATCTTATGTTCAATTAAAGGAATACTTGGCAGTTTTAGAGAAAAATGGTTTGATAGAATATGAAGATGGAATGCGATCTTATAGAACAACGGAGAAGGGAATATGTTTGTTACGAATATATAATCAAGCCGATGAATTAGTTGCTCTTAATGACAATAAATGAAAAAATAAGGAAATTCTGTTCTTTTCATTTTTTCTAATACTTGCAGTTGCTTTTGCCTTTTCTTGCTAAAAAATAAAAGTTGATTAAGTCTACTTTTATTTTTTACTATTCATATGACGTTTGTTACTAATATATAATCAAGCCGATGAATTAGTTGTGATATGGTGTCTTATCTTAGTTCCAACTCTCTATGATGAGAAGGGAATATTTGGTTATTTTGTTAAGGATACTAAAACCAATTATCTAACCAATATATTGTTAGTAGAAATAGTAATGTTACTAATTGATAGTAATACTTATAATTTTGCTAATGGCTAATAATATTGTGAAAGAAGACGCAGCAGAACGAGTATTGAAACTGCTAATTGAAGAAAAGATCTTATAGTTCGAGTTCTTAAAATAATAGAAAGTGAAGAATACTCTACTAAAGATAGTCAGTTCAAATATTATAAGAGTGGGCGAATAATAAAGCCACATGATGTTCCTAAAAATATAGGACTCTGGATTAATTAAAGATAATAAAAAGACTTACATTCTTGAGAAAATTAAGTCAAACGTAATTGGGTAGCTATCGCATACTCTGCCAGCACTTTTTATAACGGTGGTATTCTATGAATAGGCATCTAATCTAACATCTGATTTAGAGTTTGCTTTGGTGAAGAGTAGATTCTATTATTGGTTTGTATGTCACATGGTACAACATAACAAAAAATATATATAAAAATGTGGCTTGAAGATAAAGCGATCCAGTTCCAATTATTAAAAAGCAATACATATACTAATATTCAACAGACTTTTCAACATAAAATTAGCAATTGGCAAGAGCTGATAATTTTGCAGTTGAAAAAGGAAAAGCAGACAAAGCTATAGAATGGATGAATTCCTATGCTAAGAAAAATAATGAAAAGTTTGAGGTGAAACTGGAAGGATATTTTTTATCAACAATAAAATTCGGTAGTTTTGAGGTGATATCTTGGAAGGGTGATTGGTCAATTGCTCGCAATATTATGTTAAAAACGAGGAGCAGGTTAAACATGAAAGTATTGGAAGCAGGTTATCATGAAAAGGGTAATCTTCTTTCATCATTTTTTGGAGCTAGTAGAGAATTTGCAAAGGTTTATCGTAATGGCAATCTTATTGGACAAATAGAATTAGGATCCAAGTCAGGTAAATGGACGATAAAGTCGGAAAAACTAGTATAAAATGACATCACTATGTTTTTTTGTTTTATCACAGATGTATACAAGTTATGATTACGTCTGTTTTACTGTGTTCGCAAAATAAGGTAAAAGATTTATAGTCCGTTGCCTGTTTAGGGAAAGTATAATATTAACAAGACATATTTTTGTCATACTAAAAATTTGTTAGAAGGAAAGAAAAAATTAGGTATAAGATTAACATAATGTTGGCGATTCTTCATTTTCTAATTTTGTCTACTTTTGACCGTCAACAACAGGCTATCATTTTACGCTGTTAGTCGATTAACTACGAAATATTTATAATATATCTATCTAAAAATATATGCTTTTGTCTAATAAAAGTATAATACCTACTACCATTTTATACCAAAGCAAGTAAGAGAATGGTAAGAAAATGACATGTAAAGGTATATGTATACGCCATAAAGCGCAAAAACCAGTTGGATCGGGTCGTTATGCTATGGGACAGAAACGTTGTCAAATATGTGAGCTATTCATAGGATGGGATGGATTGTGGTGTCCTTGTTGTGGATATAGATTAAGAACAAAACCACGAAATTTGAAATATAAGGCAAAGTTAAAAGCAAGAAAGGAAATAGAAGAATCTAAAATATTATTACATGTACAGCCTGCGCAAAAGAATGTCCAAAAGTAATAGAATAACACACTATTATAACAATACAGGCAGCAATCAAATCCAAAAAATAAATGTGGATAGTGTTACCAATAACTGATAACGATATTACAGAGAAATAGAATTGGAAAGGTTAAAAATAAATAACTTTTTGAATAAATAACTAGAGAAAGCTTTTCCATATCGCACAATACGTGTAACAGAAATTTTTCGAATTAATGTTAGATCTAGTACACCAATAAACAAAAAAATAGTTGACTCAACGAATTTACAAAATAATGGCATTAAGGTAGATACAACAATGAGGTTGTGTTTGCTTGTTTGCTTGTTTGCTATGATAAATACATATGGTTATCAAAATTATAATAAAAACCCACCCTAAAAAAGTAATAATACTCTTTATAACCATTATTACTTGCGGATGATTTTCATTAACCAATATTTTACACGATGTACACCAGGAATGG
The DNA here is from genome assembly GCA_963825865.1 of uncultured Nitrososphaeraceae archaeon. Taxonomy (GTDB): domain Archaea; phylum Thermoproteota; class Nitrososphaeria; order Nitrososphaerales; family Nitrososphaeraceae; genus CAWGVG01. The sequence continues at coordinate 3,122 of CAWGVG010000051.1, forward strand.
TAAAGTCTCTTGCAATGACAATAGGACAATTTAATTGATCCAATAATGCCAAAAAGTGTAAATTATTAAAGAAGCTGAATTTTCCGATAGTGGCACCCGCAATTACCAGATCCGGTTGCGATGAATTAACAGCAGATAAAATCAAATCGGCAGATCTCTCGCTATTCTTCCCAGTTTCCTCTGACAAATAAATTTCATTATACTCTATTCCAACTTGTTCAAGATACTCCTTTTGTTTGACATTGTTAGAAAGGTCGTTGGATTCATTAATATTATCATCGTCCTCTTTTTTATTTACTGATAACACATTTACGTTAAATTTTCCAGAATGTTCTAGCCAGCTTGTCGCCTTTAGTACAACGTCAGAATGATCCCCTCCATCATACAGGATCACCATGTTCTTCTTTTCCTCTGGTTTCTGTGAAAAAGGTGTTATTATATTCCGATCTGGTGATTCAAATAGGCGGAGGTCGTCGCCAGTTGTTCTAATAGCGAATACATCACGTGTAACCAATGTTTGAAGTTTCTTGCTATTTCGGAAAGTTTCAAAATCAGTAATCAGTAGATCAATATTTTGTTCTTCAATTGTTGCTAATATAGCTTCTATAGCATCATGTGATATTCTAACTAGATAATGATTCAAAATATTCTCTTTTTCCAGCATTTTTTCCAGAGGTACAAATGATTTCCTAGCAGTCTCGGCAAAAGCAATTCCTGCAGAAAGTGGTGTTTGATGTGGCACTGTAATTACTCTAAGAATGTTCACTTCACCGTCTTTCTCTTTGGCAATCGTCGTCGCATACTTTATCAACCTGTCCGGATTTTCCGGCGTATAGGGAATTAAAATTCTATAATCCTTTCTGGTCAGATCGCCTTCACTTGTTATTATGGGGGCATAGTGATCAATTTCTTTTTTGAAAGTATACATACGATAAAGTGCAAAGCCAGCTAACACCCATAAAGCTGAAATACCCCAACTCAAAGGTTGTGTCACTAATAGATAAATTGCAAGACTGAGATTAAGAAAAACGCCTATAATAGGAATTACTGGAAAGAAAGGCATCTTAAATCCATAGTTTAGTTTATCTCCATACATTCTTCTTATTGTAATGACAGAGATATTTACTTGAGTGAACAGGAGTAGAAAAATAACGCCAGAAGCAACTGCTATTTGGTCAAGTGGTAATGCATATGCCATGACAGCCATAATAACACCTGATATTGCGGTGGCAATATGAGGAGTTTTATATTTAGTATGTATAGAACTCAGCAAGTGTGGTAGATTATAGTGTCTGCCCATTGCAAAGGCAACCCTGGAGGAGGAGAACGTAGTAGCATTTAGAGCTGCTAGGGAAGATACAATACCTCCAGCAAATACTATGAATGCTCCATATGGCAGGAATAATCCTGCCGCTTTCATAATACCAAGGTCACCATTTTGCCCTATGAATTTCCATGCTGGAATACCCACAGGAAATATTGAACCTATGGAAACAAAAGCAACAAGACAATACAAGACAACAACAAGTGCTAATGATATGAAAATTGCCCTTGGGATGTTTTTCTTTGGATTCTTTACCTCCTCACCGGTTTGAACTATTATTTCGTAACCTTCAAATGCAATAAATGTCAAACCCATTGCGAGCTACAACTCCACCTATGCCTTTTGGTAAAAAATCGACAAAATTAGTATGCCAGTTTGGATGTGTATGCATTGCCCAAAAACCAGCACCAATTAGGACGAGAATAGTCCCAAGCTGAAATACTGTAACTATAGTTCCAGTTTTGCCTGTCTCTGAAACTCCTTTAACATTAATATAAGTAAAAGCAACTATAGATGCTACTGCTATCAACTTATCAAACGGAATGACTCCTAGAAGCCCTTGGTTTCCAAGGATATTCAACATTTTTAATAAGCTAAACAGAAATGATCCAAATCCTACAGAGTATAAGCTACCCGCAACAATATGTGCAAACCATGCCATCCATCCACTGATAAAAGCATTTGGTCTTGGCAGTCCTTCTCTAACCCATAGATAACCACCGCCAGCCTCCGGCATTACCGAACCTAGTTCAGCATACCCCATGGCTGTAAAAAGCGTGATTATTGCGTTAATTAAAAAGGCGATAATGACTGCACTACCTGCGAGACCTATGGCCGGTCCAGTAAGAACAAATATGGCCCCTCCTACTAGGCCAGCTATCCCAATCATGGTAATATCAACAAGACCCAATGAGCGAACAAGGTGATGTTGATGAGCGTGTTCCGGTGATAATGGCGACTCTTGATCGTCTGGGGTCGACAATAGTTGCACACCTATCTCCAAAAAGAGCAATTAAAACGTTTACAATCAATGCGCTATTATAGTATATATTTAAATAATGAATTGTCGATTAGGGTTGATCTTTAGCGTACCTTGACTTTCGTTGTTTCTTAGATATTTTTGCATTTTGTTTATATTAGTAGGTATCTTGGTATTATTATTTAATTCGCTGTAATAAGTAACAAACGATTATTAAATTCTATGGCAAGACTTGTCTGCTTTAGCTTCAAACGAATTTTATTTGCAAACTTTATCATCCTTTTCTCATCAATATTATTGGTATGTATTTCAGCACGAACATACTTTACTGGTTCAAATTTACCTTCAAAATAACCATCGAATTCCATAAGTGACATTCCTCCATATTTAGAAGCCATGTTACGCACAACTTGTAGATAGCCCTCTACTCTAGGTAGATAAAATTTTACGGAATCATTCAATACTTTCACTTTAATACCGTCAGAGACGACACTCTTAGTTTCGTTCATTACTATTTCCGTTAATGTTGTATATGCCAATTAAATCCTTTATTATTAACGTGAAACGTGAATTATAGTTCTGATAAAGAGACAAAAGAAAAATACATCGCTAATCCATTTTAAAGTCCAGCAATTTCATCACCACAAGTAAATAAAAATATGCAGATAAAGATAGAGTATTGATACTAACAAACAAGAAAAAGGCAAAATTCAGATATGGTTTAGGTCCAGAGGTCAATCAAGGGCAAGGAATAACTAAAGAAGCAATAATCAAAATCTTCTTATTTATAAAATGTTTTTTGCTACATTGATTCTTGACAAATATCTGTTAATGGATATTATATATTAAATATGATCTTTCTTTGACCATTATTTATGAATTAAAGCCCTCATCTATAGTCATTATAACTTACTAAGCATTATGTGCCATATTATACCACGAAGAAAGGTGGATTACTTATACCAGCCTCGCCAGTTTCCATAATGAAAAACATGGAGAATTCAATGCCTGCAGCGGAAAGGCTGAAGAGATCTGATAATAGAAAATGAAGAGGTTGTGCAATGGCTCATTACGAATACAGGATATGCAATACCTACTTTGCGACAAAATCTAATGAAGCATACATACAAAAAACCCTGATTGATATGTAAAGATCGAGAAATTGCCGCTGATTTAGTTTATTCAAAAAATGAAAGGTATTGAGTTATATCGAGAAATGCTTTAGTATAAGGGAGTTAGAAATAAGATTTTTCGTTTTTATTAATAAAAATCTTGTGCATATGGAGCCAATTTTCTTATACAATATAACACATTTGCCTTTTATATTTAGGATCTAAACCTACATTATTGTAATGTTATCTTTGTGAACATTTGATACATTTTTCAACAAGTCTCTTTGGCAATCTGCTATCTGCGAAGTGAAGGTGCATATATGATGCCAGACAATTGTATACAACAAAACCATCTTTTTTATTATCTATTCCACTTCCCCTTTTCAAAACATATGCAAATTTTGAATCTTTGGCAATGTTTTCAATTTTAGAGTAATGGAATTCATGACCTCTGATTTTAGATATCTTGCCAAAAATAGACGCATTGGAATCGGCGTCGGTATAATTCAGGGTTAACTTACCAGTCATGAAGGTGTCTGCATCTATCAATCCGATCATCTTTCGTTTTTTATTATTATCATCACATTTGTAACCTCTAATTGATCTGGTAAGGTACATTAATCCGCCGCATTCGCCATAAATTGGTATTCCATCTTTTGCTGCCTTTTGAAATTGATTTTATCATTGATTGATTCTTCTCAAGTCTTTCTGCCAATACTTCCGGGAAACCACCTCCAAGAATAACTCCGGAGATATTTTCTGGTAGTTTACTATCATTTACAGGGCTAAAGAAAACCAGATGCGCTTTTTGTCTTCTCAGAGCGTCAAGGTTGTCCGCATAGTAGAAGTTAAACGATTCATCCATAGCTATTGCGATCTTTATTTGACCATCTGGGAAGCGGTTATGTCGTATATCGAGATGAGCGCTACAATGAACCCTATGTACTCGATTCAATAGATCTGTTATTTTATCAATATTAATTTGTTCTGATACATATTTCGCAGACTGAAGAATTGCTGCCTTTTTCTTTTCTTGTAACTCGGAAGCTGGAATAAGACCCAAGTGACGTTCCTCCATCTTGTTTTTCTTATTTCGTCTGATTATTCCTACTATGGGAGCTTTCACTTTATAAGCAAAGGCATCTGTGATAAAATTTGCGTGCTTATCTCCAGCAACATTATTTAGAATAATTCCTATTATTCTCAGCCTCTTATCAAAATGTAAAAAACCAAGTGCTATCGCTGCAATTGAGCGTGCTGCCTTTTCCCGCATCAATCACAAGTATCACCGATGCATCAAGTATTTTGGCTACATAAGCGGTGCTTGCAAAATCGTCTCCACCTGAAAGTCCATCAAAGACACCCATAACACCTTCGATTACTGCAATGTCAGCTCCATCTAATGTATTATAGAAACATTCCAAAACGCCATTCTTGCCCATCATCCATGCATCTAGATTGCGTGATTGCCTGCCTGCTACATAAGTATGATAACTAGGATCAATAAAGTCTGGACCAATTTTGAATGGCTGAACGTATAAGCCTTTTTTTTTCAATGCATATATAATAGCAGTAGTTACAGTAGTCTTACCAACTCCGCTTGTTACACCAGCTACAACAATTCTTGGAATATTCAATTGATTAACACTGCTAAATTTTTTTATTTTAACTTATTGTAAGTGGTAGTAGTTTTAATGCTGGGAGAGAATTGTTGAATACGCATAGAACCTTAATACTTATATACTTTATCTCATTTTTGGCCTTTTACTATGAGTAATCAACAAGAGGAAGAAAAAGATGAACAGACATCAAGGGAAGAACAAGAACTGGAAGATGAAGAGAAATATGATACTCTCTAACATGACTTAGAATACAAGTCAACTCTATTGAAATATGTTAGATTCTTATCTTCACAATTGCTATTAAATAATACAACGCATACCACTTTACAAACAGATATGTCGTCATCGTCATTCTCTTCTCCTTCTAGAGAGCTTTGGTGCTTTGATTGTAATTCCATAAAGGTAGTATGTCTGCATAGTTGCTGTCCAGAACATTGTGATATGTGCAATAGGATCAAAGCAATGCTAATGAAATCAAACTTGTAGCAGCCACGTTAATTTTTTTAGTATATAGTAGAAAAAAGAAACAGAGTATATAATTTACGACAATGTAGTAAATGTAATGTTGTTTATGATGGATTCTGTGGGTCCGCTTGCTATTATGCGGAGTTTATAGCCAAATATCCACTGCTTGGTATGACTGAATCCCCATCTGGCATCTATGTTGTCGATACCTAAACGTGGTAATACTACTTATTTAATCATGGATGGTTTATGATACCAGAGGTGTCTTTTATCTTTCAGTAACGTACTATTCGTAGATACAATGTAAGGATCAATCAATCTTTCTTGACAAATCGATTTCAATAGTCAATATTATTTCTTTGATGTCAACAGATATCTTTGCTAGCCTTCTGTCAAAGGTCCTTCTACCATCCTGTAGCAGAGCGGTTAATCCACAAGCTTTCATTATGCCAGATTAGAATCCAATCTTAGCCATATCATAACTACTACCAAACACCTCAGTATTACAATTGGAGTGTATATACATACAGTCTTCTTCCTCTTTTCTTCTTCCTCTGACATGTAGGCCAAGGCATCAACCCTATGAAATGTAAAATGCTAATTAAGATGGATTCTGAAGTATTTGTTGCAGCCCAGCCTTCTTTGGCTGGCTTTGATCGTTTTTCAACATAAAACATCATACACTCTGAGGCTAGCTCTTATATCAAATCATCACTAGAAATTGAAAAAATATGAACAGGAAATTATGTCCCAGCCTCAATTAATTAACCGTTTTCTTAAATTGACGTTATAATCTAGTCCAAATCGGTGAGCTTCATCTCTGATATGCTGTAAAATCTTAAGCGCAGAAGTATTTTTTGGAAGAATTATAGGTTCGCTTGAGTAAGGCGTATAGATTTCTTCGTTTTCTTTTGCAAGTGCAATACACGGAATGTCCATTCCTAACTTATGAATAGCACTTATTGCTGAGTGTAACTGTCCCTTTCCCCCATCGATTACTATCAAATCTGGCATTTGATATTGATCAGTTTTTTCAGATAATGAATATCTACGTGTTACAACTTCTTCTATCATTGCGAAGTCATTTTGACTAGGTATTGTCCTGATTTTGAATTTCCTGTATTCGGCTTTGTTTGGCTTACCGTTAACAAATCTTGTGCACGATCCAACCGCAAATGAAGTTCCAAAATTAGAAATATCAAAACAATCAATTACAGCAGGCAGTATGGATAAATGAATGATATTTTTCAATTCTACTATTCCCGGATCACATCCTTTTTCAATATGAAAGATAAGATTGCGTGCAACTAGTTCCATTAACTGTCTCTTTTCTTTTATCTGAAAGCCTTTAGAAATATTGATAATGCTTACTTTATGCTCAGCAAATTGCTCAAGTGATGCTTCTAAAGCATCCTTGGATTCTATTTCTTCATTCACATATACAAACCTAGGAATTATCGAGACTGTTGAATAATACTGCGAGAGAAAGGTCGTCAGTGAATTGTCACCGACCAAATCAAATTCAAAATTTCTCCTATCGCTTATAACTCCATGAGTTCTGCGCAAAGTCATTACATATGCAATACCTTTTGCAATATCTTTCAGAATTCCAACATATTCTTCCTCAGCATTACGATCTACTGCCTTTTCCATTTTCTGATTAACGCGTAAATTGTCTAGTCTATGCAGAGTATCACGAATTTCCTTTGCCTTTTCGTATTGTTGGAGCTCGGATGCTCGCTTCATTTCGTTTTCCATGTCATTAACAAATTTTTTGATGCTGTTTTTTCCTTCTAGTATATCTTGCAATGCAAAAACATTTCTCATGTATTCAGTTCTTGTCACATTGTATATGCATGGCGCATCACAATTTTTAATGAAATATTCTAAACATGGCTTTTTGGGCAACTTGTCGCAAATTCTAATTTTGAATAATTTTCTCAAAAGACCCATGGTGAGAAATTTTGAACTTCCCCGTACAAAAGGCCCATATACTTTGCCTTTTGGTCCATAAAATTCACCGTTCCTGTTGCGTCTGGCTACTAATAAACGTGGAAAAGTTTCAGCCGTAATTTTCAGGTATGTGTAGCGCTGTTGATCTTTTAATTCGATATTGAATATTGGTCTGTATCTTTTGATAAGATTTGATTCTAACAAAAATGCCTCGATTTCATTATCAGTTACTATAAATTCAATGTCTACGATCTTGCTTACAAGTCGCGACGTTTTCCAGTTATTATTATTTTGTTTTGAGAAATAAGAGCTGACGCGTTTACGAAGATTTTTTGCTTTACCTATATAAATTATTTTACCTTCATTATTCTTCATTAAATATACTCCAGGATCCTGTGGGACTTGTTTTTTTGTTGTAGAAACGATATCTGTTTCTGCAGATTCTGTGATTATCTGGCACCTCTTTGAATTATTTGATCAATTACTAGCTTTGATTTTAGATATTTGCCTGTATAACTGATATTTTCTTTTCTTGCAATCTCATCCGGCTTTCCAGCAACAACAATTTTGCCGCCCCTCTCTCCGCCTTCCGGTCCAAGGTCTATGATCCAATCCGCATTTGCGATGACATCAAGATTGTGTTCAATAACTATTACCGTATTACCAAGGTCCACTAGCCTTGTCAGAACATGCAACAACTTGCTAACATCTGCAAAATGAAGACCTGTAGTTGGTTCATCAAGTATGTAGACTGTTTTGCCTGTATCTCTTTTTGAGAGTTCTGCAGCAAGTTTAATCCTTTGCGCTTCCCCGCCTGATAATGTGGTAGCTGGCTGACCGAGATGTATATATCCAAGCCCAACATCATTTAAAGTTCTTAACTTCTTTTCGATCATTGAAATATTTGCAAAGAATTCTAACGCCTCCTCGACAGTCATATGAAGTATATCTGAAATTGTTTTTCCTCTGTACTTTACAGTGAGCGTTTCAGAATTGTATCGTTTGCCCTTACATTCATCGCATGTGACGTAAACATCAGGTAAAAATTGCATTTCAATTTTCTTTACTCCACCACCTTCGCATGCCTCACATCTTCCTACAGCGACATTAAATGAAAATCTGCCAGCTTTATATCCCATTTCTTTTGCCTGAGGAGTCTTTGCAAATAGCTCTCTAATTGGTGTAAATGCATTAACGTAGGTTGCTGCATTTGATCGAGGTGTACGACCAATTGGTGATTGATCAATTCCTATTACTTTATCTACTTGTTCCAAGCCGGAAATCTTACTGTACTTCCCAGGCTTTTCTTTGGAGCCGTAAAAATGATGTGACAACGCCCTGAATAAGATATCGTTTACCAAAGTTGATTTGCCAGAGCCAGAGACTCCGGTTACTATTGTCATGCATCCAAGAGGGAATTGCACATCAACTGATTTTAGATTATTCTCTTGTGCTCCATGTACTGTGATCCATCGTTCTGGATTTTTTTCACTATTTTTTTTTTGATGGGAAACAAGTTTTTCTCCTCTGAGGAAAGCACCTGTAACAGAATTCCGGTTTTTTAGGATATCTTCCAAAGAACCGTTGCCAACAATTTCTCCTCCGTGAATACCTGCACCTGGTCCAATATCAATGATCCAATCTGCACTACGTATAACTTCCTCATCATGTTCAACTACAAGCAAAGTATTGTCAAGGTCACGCAATTTTTTTAATGTATCAATCAATCTAGCATTGTCCCTCTGATGCAAACCTATAGTAGGCTCATCAAGAACATATAGAACTCCAGTTAGGTTTGAACCAATCTGTGTAGCCAACCTAATTCTCTGTGATTCTCCACCAGAAAGCGTAGCCGTCATTCTGTTCAATGATAAGTAGTTCAATCCTACATTAAGCAAGAATTCGAGTCTTGAAACTATCTCTTTTAGTACGTTTCTTGCGATATACTTTTCAGTTTCAGAAAGTTCTATTGTTTTGAAGAACTTGTAACAATCATCGATTGAAAGATCACAAATATCCATTATTGACTTTTCATGAATTTTAACTGATAGTGCTTCCTTACGTAATCTCTTTCCATAGCAGTCATCACAAGGCTGCTCACGCATAAATTGCATAAGCTCTTCGCGCTTTGGTTCAGATTCTGTTTGTTTATATATGCGCTCTAAGTTGGGAATTATGCCCTCAAAGGATCCTCTGTATTCCCACCTACTGTCAGAATATCTTGATTGGTACTTGTAATGGATATTTTCATTAGTTCCATATAAAATGACTTTGAGCTGCTGATCTGTCATTTTTGAAATTGGCATATAAAGATCAAATCCAAAGCATTTGCCTACATCTCTAAGCATTGCAGAACGAAATCTAGCGAAATGTCCAGACCAAGGCTTGATTGCTCCTTCCAAGATGCTTTTTGACTTGTCTGGAATAATTAATTCGGGATCAAATTCAATTTTTATTCCGAGTCCATTGCATTTCCTGCATGCACCAAAAGGCGAGTTAAATGAGAATGTACGCGGCTCTAGATCGCCTAGACTGATACCGCAGTGTGGACATGCATTGCGTTGGGAATATAACATATCTTTCTCATCCATAGACGCAATTACAATGCCGTTTCCTACTTTCAATGCCGATTGGATTGATTCAAATAATCTGCTTTTTACTTGATCAGAGGGTTTTAATCTATCAACAATGACTTCAATTGTATGTTTTTTCTGCTTATTCAGTCTGGGGTACTCTTGTTTTTCTTCTTCATCTTCAAGATTGGTTATTTCACCATCTAATCGAATCCTTGCAAATCCATTTTGTTTTAGTTCATTAAATAGTTTTTCATACGTACCTTTCTTTGACTGAATAACTGGAGCAAGTATCATTGTACTCTTTCCTTGAGCAGATTTCAGAATTGAGTCTGTGATCGAATCTGCAGACTGACTTGTAATTTTTCTGTCACATTTGGGGCAATGAGGAATTCCAATTCTGGCGTAAAACAATCTTAGATAGTCATAGACCTCTGTAACTGTACCGACTGTAGATCGTGGATTTTTACTTGTAGTTTTCTGCTGAATTGATATTGCTGGAGATAAGCCATCGATGGAATCGACATCAGGTTTGTCCATCAATTCTAAAAATTGTCTTGCATATGCTGATAATGACTCTACGTAACGCCTCTGTCCTTCTGCATAAATTGTATCAAATGCAAGGGTTGATTTGCCTGAACCTGACAACCCCGTTATTACAATGAGCCGATTCTTTGGAATTTCAATATTGATATTTTTTAAATTATGTTGTCTTGCACCTCTGATAATTATTTTATCATGCATACTATTTTTATAAAACCTCTAATATTGCTGGCTCTCCTAGAGCCATCTTTATCTTTATCATCTTTTCTCTAAATTCAATTGCTTTCTCAAAATCTAAATCTTCAGCAAATCTTTTCATTGTTGCTTCTGTTTCTACTGCAAGTTTTACCAGATCCGCTCTTGCCATAGACTTTATATCTACAACTGTCCCAAGATCTGCTGTTTTTTTCTCAGGAATAGATTTGATAATAGATTTGGGAGTTATCTGGTTTTTTTTGTTGTATTGGATCTGCTTCTTACGTCTTCTTTCTGTTTCTGTCACTGCACTTTTTATCGAATCAGTAATGTGATCAGCATACATGATAACCAAGCCATCAATATTTCTAGCGGCGCGTCCAATGGTTTGTATAAGACTTGTATTATTACGCAAGAATCCTTCTTTATCAGCATCCAAAATAGCAACTAAAGATACTTCAGGAATATCGAGGCCTTCTCTAAGCAAGTTAATGCCAACCAAAACATCAAATTCACCCAGGCGTAGCTGCCGTATTAGCTCTGTTCTTTCCAACCCTTCAATTTCTGAGTGCAAATAACTTACTCTTACATCGTTCTTGGCAAGGAACTCTGCAAGATCCTCTGCCATCCTCTTTGTCAAAGTGGTAACCAGAATCCTCTGCTTCTTATTTACTCTAATTGTAATTTCTTGAATCAGATCTTGTATCTGATTTTTAGTAGATCTGACCTCTACTATTGGATCAACCAATCCTGTCGGTCTAACCAGCTGTTCTACAACCTGCCAGGCTCGATCTTGTCTCATAACTTGCTGGTGTTGCAGACACAAAAATGACATTTTTTAAATATTTTTCGAATTCTTCAAACTTTAGAGGACGGTTATCGAAAGCGCTTGGTAATCTAAATCCATAATCAACCAGCATCTTCTTACGTGTATAATCTCCATTGAACATACCATGAAGTTGGGGTATTGTAACGTGAGATTCGTCTATGACCAGTAGGAAATCCTCGCCAAAAAAGTCTAGCAAACAATATGGTGGTTGTCCTGGGGCCCTGCCATCTAAATGACGGGAATAATTTTCAATTCCTGAGCAATAGCCTAACTCTTCTATCATTTCTAAATCATACTTTGTGCGTGAAGCAAGTCTTTGCTTCTCAAGTTCACTTGGTAAATTGGGAAGCCAATTTTCTAATTCTCGCTTTATTGATTCGGTCGCAGATAACCTCGAATCATCATCAATAATATAATGCTTAGCAGGAAAGACCTTTACAGAATTGGCATCCTTGATCTTTTTCATAGTCACATGATCATGAATGCTAATTTTTTCAATTTCGTCTCCAAAAAGTGAAATACGGATTACGTCATCAGAATACCCTGGAATAATATCTATAATGTCGCCTTTTACCCTGAAATTGCCAGGTACTAGCGATATATCATTTCGTTCATAACGTGCTTCAACGAGATTGTGAATTAACACTTTTCTATTAACCTTCATATCTTTTGTTATAGTAATTGCACTTTCTTCCCATTCTATAGGTGATCCAAGTGAGTAAATACATGATACAGTCGACACGATTATCGTTGGTTCGCCAGACATCAACATCGCAGTTGCCTCCAACCTCATTTTCTCAATCTTTTCATTGACCTCGGTATCTTTTTCGATATAGGTATCAGTCTGTGGGATATAACTTTCAGGTTGGTAATAGTCATAAAAACTGACAAAGTACCCAATATTATTATTTGGAAAGAACTCCTTAAATTCTGCATACAGCTGAGCAGCCAAAGTTTTGTTATGCGATATTATTAGAGTATTTTTGTTTGTTCGTGTAACAGTATTGGCAATTGTAAATGTTTTTCCACTGCCAGTAACTCCAAGTAAAGTTTGGCGACCCTTTTTTGTTAATACTCCACTCACTAATTTTTCAATAGCTTCAGGCTGGTCGCCTCTGGGCGGAAATGCATTTTTTGCTAAAGTAAATCCTCTAGAGTTAGTAAGCACCAGAAGAATTATTCATCATAACGACCATATATTGTTATACGAAAAAGACAAGGTTGAAACTCGTAGCATTACCCATAGAGATGACAATCTATTTTTGGGTGCACTCTAATAACACCAAAATTCTTTTGTTTAACCCCGATCATTATTATTGTATTATGGAAGAAAAACCTATCTACACAGTTGATAAACAGAAATTTATCGCATTTTTAAAAAATGAAGCCAAGTTACGTGTTGACGACTTTATAGAAGGTGCACTTGAGGTGGCGGAAGAGGTTCATTCTGGAGTAAAAAGAGAAGATGGTTTCTCACCATTCCTTGAAACACACATATTGCCTGTTGCAATCGATGTTGTAAAACATTATAGGTCTATTAACCGCAATATTACCAGCGTCGAAATTGCTTCAGCAATTTTACATGATGTATTAGAGGACAATGATAGGATTCTCGATTGGTATAAAACAAAGGCATATGGTTTTGAAGCAGATTTAAAATACAAATTTGGAAATAGGGTGCACGAAATAGCTACTGAATTAAAGATCCGTCCTCTTGAAAATTATCCAGGGACTAACGATGAAGAACGCCAATTAACAAGATTCTATGAATATTGTGATATTCTTATGTCTGCTGAATATGATGTAAAAACGATTAAACTTGCTGATAGGATAAACAATATGCGGTTCATTTCCAGTGTTCCTAGCCATTCCAAGGTAAGAAGATATTTAAGAGAAGCTGAGGATTTTTATATAGCATATTCAATGCTCAACCCTAAAATGCCTGATTTTTATAAGAAAATCAGGATGGCATATGAAAAACTAAGTACACAGTCCAAAAGTCTAGTCGCTACATAAACTACTCTGAGTAAACCTGTACACATATCTATATATTCAAATATTGCCCTCCACTCCACATCTATGACTTTTTTTCTTTTTTTCGTAGTTAATTAGTCATGTATATATAGAATAATTACAAAAATCAGTACTATTACTGAATATACTTCTGATATGTATCTCTTCTTAGGTTACAATGACTTGTTCCCTGTACTACTACTAAGTAGTATATACTCACAATAGCTATGATCACTGTATAAATATCAACATCCGATAGAATCGGTTTTAGACTGAAAAAGCTGAGATTTGATAGTATTTTTTGCTGTAGATTTTCTCTCTTTCTGTTAGATTTTTATTTTTGAACTATATCGACGATTTGCTACTTCTTAACTTTGTGTTTTCTTTTCTGGTTAATATTACCAAACTTTTTAAAAGATATCATAGCGATAACAAAGAAAGTGTGATTTAATTAACACAATTGGAAATAGACGAATGCATAGAGTGGATATTGCATACAGTAGCGTTCAAAAAGCATTTTAATTTTAAATATGCATTCGCAGAAAATTGGGAATTTCTTATCTTCGGTGCAAAGGATTACTATATTGATACTAAAGCACTTAAAAAAATTGAAAAGACCACTGGAATGATTTTGGTACAAATAAAATCATGTGAAGGAATGGCAGAATTATGGTTCGGCAGAATGGTAGCAGTAAGGAAAAGAAACCTTGCGAATAGAATTGTATAAGCAAAAAAGGGGAGTGATCTTGGTAATGGGTTATATTCAATTGTCGAATGCAAATATGTAAGAAGTTGGAAGTCTTAACAAAATATACTGCTGCTATTGGGTATGAAGAGGGGTGCTAAATATAATCAAAGAAAAACATCTATTTCAGATGTTTTAAAATTCAACGGCTTAGTTAGAGTGCTTTTTACGTTTATATTTATTTGGCTCCTTGTTTTCTAAAAATGGTATTGTGAACGGTTACATCATGTTTAGTAGATGTGATAAATAATATAATAATATGCTGAATATCCATAAGAAGAGTAAGAGCGTTCTAAGCCCTGGCATTAACTTTCATACACAAACCATTTAAAGGGAATTGATTGGAAGAAATCAGGTAAATGGTTTCACTTAATATCGCAGTTATCATAAAACTAGAGCCTGACTTTTCAGAAGGAAATGTTAGCTACAATTCAGATGGAACATTAAACAGAGCAGAGACTAAGAGCATCCTCGGTCCTCACAGTGCTGTTGCATCAAAAGCCGCATTTTATTCTAAAGTAAAGTATGGTGCTCGGGTTTCTGTTGGAACAATGGGCCCTCCAATTGCCGATTTCGCTTTACAACAGGCTCAATTAATCTGTGATGCCGATGAATTACACCTTTATAGCGATAGAATATTTGCAGGCGCAGATACTCTGGCAACTGCCGAAGTATTGAAAACTGGAATAAGCAAAATGGAAGTGGATAAAATGGATATTGTCTTTTCAGGACACAGAGCTTCTGATGGCGAGACAGGTCAAACAGGTCCTCAGACAGCTTGGAAGCTTGGTTATACATTTCTAGGCAATGTGATTGATTATGATGTTGATCTTGAAAGACAAATCGTCACAGCGAAACGTTTGATCACTTTACAGGGATTTTACGACATCATAGAGGAGGTAGAAGCGCCATTACCTGTATTTATTACAGTTGATCCTTCATACAAGCCAGTCTTTACCACTGTTTTACAAAGGTTAGCATTTGTGAAGTATCAGAAAGAGGCAAAGGAACGAGCTCAAAATTATAAAAAATATCTAAAAGTTTTCAATGCTCAACAACTGGGTGTTGACCCAAAATTTGTTGGTCTTCCTGGATCTCCTACAATTGTGTACAAAGTAGAAAAGATCCCAAAGGCAAAAGCAAGCAGAAAAGCCGAAATTGTAGATGGATCGAATCGCGAGCAGCTACGAAAAGTTGTTGCACGGATGAGCGAAGTTCTAGGAGGAATGATGATCAAATGACAACTACTACAAGCGAAGGCAGTTATAGACATCTTTACGTGGTAATTGAACATGAAGAGGGCAAACCAATTCCTGTTAGCTTAGAAATGCTAGGTGAGGCCAGGAGACTAATGAATGATTTTAACAAAAAATATTCGTCCAACGAAAAAGTCATTGCCGTGGTACTAGGATATAATGTGAGAAAATTATGTGAAGAATTGCTCTTTTATGGTGCAGACGCAGTAATTTATGCAGAAAGCCCAGAATTACGGTATACAAGAAATCTAATTGATACCAAAATAATCAGCCAGATTGCTATAGACAAGGAATGTATAGCAAAGATTTCTCCAGACTATGCTGAACAGTTCAAAAAACCAAGGTATATGTTTTTTGCTGCTGATAATATCGGTAGACATCTGTCGTCCACAGTGCTGGCAGAACTAGACTCAGGTCTTGCTTCAGATATCAACAAACTTGTAATCGAAGATCTTGAAATCAAACATGAACACAAGACAAAAGGTCAATCCATGAATTATGCGAAAATACTTGAAATGTATAGACCTGACTTTTCAGGTTTTCTATGGACTACTATTTTATGCCTTGATAACCGAAACCCTGCTATAGAAAGAGAATATCATCCTCAGGCATGCAGCATAATTCCAGGAGTATTCCAACCACTTACACGTGATGCTACAGGGAAGGGAATAATTGTAGATTATGTTCCAAAATTAGAAGAACAAGACCTTAATGTAAAGATATTGAGTCGCAAAGTTATCAAAAGTGCCGTTGATTTTGATACCCGCAAAGCAATCATAAGTTTTGGTCGAGGAGTTAAAGACTCTCCAGAAGAAAACATCAAATTAATTGAAGGACTAGCAAAGCAGTTGGATGCAGAGATCGGAATATCGTTACCCATTTCAAAAAAACCATATACAATAAATGAAACAATAACCTCTACTTATATGATTCCTGATAGGGTGATCGGAACTAGCGGTCGAAGAGTTATACCATTGCTATATGTTGCAGTGGGAATCAGTGGAGCGATGCAGCATATTGCAGGAATGAAAGAATCTGAATTTGTTGTTGCAATCAATCTTGATGAAAATTCACCAATTAAAGATGAATGTGATATTTTCATTAAAGGTAGAATGGAAGATGTGATACCTATGCTGATTGAAGAATTACGAAAACAAAAAAACTTAGTCATGGAGGTTCGAAAGTAAAAAATGGAGCATTTTGATGTTGTAATAATTGGAGGTGGTTCAGCTGGATTAGCTGCACTCAAGCAACTATCTACTCTAAAAAAGCAGGCTGTTCTGATAGAGGCTGGAAAGACAGTTGGCTCCAAGAATATATCCGGAGGAATTCTTTATTCAAAGAAACCAAAGAATGGTAAGGTTTACAACGTTGAAGATGTCTATGGGCAGCAATTTCTAACTGAAGCCCCTCTTGAAAGGCTGATTACAAAATACATTCTTCATGCTACATCAAAAGACAAAGTATTTTCAATTGATCTTACCCCTGCACATGAGTATCAGACTAACTTCGGTTACTCTGTTCTATTAAATGAGTTAAATTCTTGGTTTGCAAAAGAAGCAGGAGAAAGTGCTGAAAAACAAGGTGGTGGTATTGTACCTGGAGTTCATGTTCAATCAATTAGTTGGCAGAATGATAAAACAATTATTCAAACTAATGAACTTGAAGAATTTGAAGTAAATGCAGTAATTGCAGCTGACGGTGTTAATTCAGAAATTGCTGAAATAACTGGCGCTAGACCCAAATTCACTCCGGAAGAACTATATCAAGGTGTAAAGGTTGTAGTCAAAATACCTGAGGAGATTATAGAACAAAGGTTTGGAATAGGGCCAAACGATGGAGCCGCACATCTTTTTGCTGGTGATATTACATTAAATCATATAGGTGGTGGTTTTGTTTATACTAATCAAGATACATGTCAGTTGGTGCGGTATATCATTACGATTCTCTGATGGAAAAACCTAATGAACCATATTTTCTTGTCAATGCATTATTGAACAATCCCATGGTTAGCGAATTTATTAAAGATGAAGTTGCAATAAAAGAGGAGATTGACAAGAATCTTCCAACACAGGAGCAACTAAGAACACGTTTTGCAGTTAGCAAACTAATAAAGACGTGGGATGAATTACGCTATGCATACTATTCTCCTGCTGGCAGAGCAAAACTAATTGAAAGTGGTAAGTATAAATCAAACACAGAGATCAAATCAAGGATTGATTCTATTCGTCAAGAACTGACTGACAAGTACAGGACAAAATTTGAAACTGATTATGTTGAATTAGAATATAGTGCAAAGTTAGTTCCTGATGGAAAGCGTTGTAGAATGAAAAAACCTTATCATAAGAATATTTTATTTGTAGGAGATGCTGCTGGTCGAGGTATTTTCATTGGTCCACGGATTGAAGGACTTAACGTGGGAATTGATGACGCAATAAGGGCTGCCAGTGCTGTTGTAAGATCCATCGATAGAAATAATTTCAGTCATAACTATTTGGGCGAATTTTATACTCAATCGATAGAAGATAGTCCATATACAAGAGATATGAAGGAAATTGATAAGGATTATCTAAAGATATTTCTCAATGCCGCAAAAGATGTTCCAAAAGACATTGTCGGCTCGCGATACGGGATGGTCTTCAGATTAATGACAAGTGGTACATTGAGAAGCATTGCGGTGGGTTTTGCAAACATATTAGGATATGATCGCCTTTTGCCAATAGTGGAATCGGTGGAGACGTATGTCCAAGTACCAACCGAGATTGCAGAAAAATCAGGCACTCGAGTTTCATCAACATATTCTCCTACAATTCCTACAATTGCTCAGCGTATATCGAAATTAAAGTATGATGATGACCATCTCTCCCACATTAATGTGTTGAACCCAAAAAGTGAATTTATGAAAAAGATGGTTATACTCTGCCCAACTAAATGCTATAGCATAGAAAAAGATGATGTTATGCTTCAACATGAAGGATGTATAGAGTGTGGAACTTGTGCCAAAGAAACCGAGTGGAGACATCCACGTGGCGAGAAAGGAATCAACTTTCAATACGGGTAGTTAGCTGTTGTACTTACACAGATGGGTAACAATTTTGATTACCTACATAGGTTACACTTTCTTGCTTCCTTTTTGTATATGTCTTAGATTTAATTAACCTTTGTACAAACCTTTCAGAAGGAGTAAGACCATTTATTCCACCATGTTCCCTAGTTTCATTATATGCTTTGACAAACATATCATACCTTAGTTTTCCATCATCAATACTTGTTATTTCTTCAACTGTCAAGAACTCATTCTTTACAATCTTGTTATATGCTTCTATCTTTCCTTGTAACTGTGGATATGAATTTGGAATTGGTTTATCCTTTATGTTATTCTTATATAGAAAGTGTTTGAATAGTTTAGATGTAAACTGCTTACCGTTGTCATGCATAACTTTCCTGGGCTTTCCGTTATCCATAATCCACTCCTCTAGTACCATTCAAAACATCAATGCTCCTCTTTCTTTCAGACCACTTGCTAGCAACTTTTCTTGAACAGTCATCTATACAGCTTATCATGTAATTTCTTGTGCTAGAACAGCGTACGTAAAATGGTCCAAGTATATCCATTTGAAGCATGTCATTTGGATGTTTCATTGCAAATCGCTTATACTTTCTATTATTCTTTACCTTACAGTTTAGAACGTTGAGAGTATGTTTTTTCAATGTCTTGTATATGGTTCTACTGCTCAATGATACTCCAAGTCTTTTTAATCTGAACCTGATTCTACTAGTACCAAAGGTCTTTAATCTTAAATCAAGTATTGTTTCTTCTATTTCTTTAGATACTTTGGTTTTGATGCTATGAGGCCTTCTAGATAGGTCTTTCAACCCGTCTATTCCGTGCTCTATGTATCTATTTTTCCACTTGTAATATGTCTTCCTAGATATTTCGTATTTATTGCAAATATCGCTAATACTATTACCAGTCCATTCATGTTCATGAATGAGATTGAATTTTGTTCTAATTTCTATAGAGATATCCACTTCCTAGCAGAAGTGTTACCTATGTCTGTAAGCTATATTGTTACCTATGTTTGTAAGTACAACAGTTAGCTAACTATTATAGATGCTAGTTTTTCCATTTTATTGAGCGAGCCAATTGATGGATCGAAATCCTTTTCTACTTTTTCACCTGTCAAAATTTTTCTTATGTTGTTTTTCATGACTGGAACTTTTGGAGTCATTTCAGGCTCCAATGCGTCGTTAATCCTTCCATGAAATACCAATCTACGTTCTGCATTAAAGAGAAAAGAATCCGGTGTACAAACTGCACCGTATGCTTTCGCAATATCTTGACTATCATCAATTAAATAGGGAAAATTTAGTTTATGTTCACTTGCAAACCTTACCATATTATCAAAACCTTCGTCCTGATAATTAGGATCGTTGCTATTAATGCCTACTACTTGTAATTCAGATGGCTTGAATTCCGATTGCAGATCGATTATGTTGCCTATTCTTGCTTTAACATAAGGACAATGATTGCATATAAAAACCACTAGTAATGATTTGCTACTGAAGTCTTTAAGACGATATATTTTGCCGTCGACGCCATTTAATTTAAAATCTGGCGATGTTTGACCAGTTTTTAGAACCTGACTTGAACCTGTCTTTACCATATATTTTTTGATGTAATCATTATTAAAAACTATGCGGTTTTGTCAAAGGCAAAAATCATCGAAATCCTCACAATACTACTGATGGCCCACTTTTATTATTACTCTCTACACTCTAAAAAATCAATACACATTTGCATTATTTAGATGTTAATTGCAAGTGCTATAGACCTTCATTACATTGTAAATTCATTTATCAAGGATTATGCTTTGTTGCATGATTAATCATCTTGTAAGTGATACTTATTTGACCACTCACCATTTAGCTTGCTAGTATTAATTATTCTGGTATGGTTGACTGGCCTTGCTATAATGAATCACTAGTTAGGCGTGGTCAAGTCCTCTTGGATTTTGATGTACTTGATGGATGGGATCATGAATTATGTCAAATGAACCTTGGTAAGGTTGGTGAGCCCTACTGCTACCCAAATTCATTTATTCAGCTTCTAGGTTACATGAGAGCATATTTCCATCTACCATATAGACAAACACAGGGTGTAGTCATAGCTCATGCAAGTAAAGAAGTATCAAACACACCACATTATAGTACCATTAATAGACGTATAAACAGGCTAGAGATTAAAATCGATGAAAAATTAGGAAATGATATTGTCATTGCTTTAGACAGCACCGGCATTAAGGTAGCTAATCGAGGGGAATGGATGCACCACAAATGGCATGTCAGAAAAGGATATCTAAAGATACACATAGCAGTTGATATCGAGAAGAAAAGAATTGTATCTCTGGAGGTAACAAGTGAAGAGGTACATGATGGTAAGATGCTAAAGAAGTTAGTAGACAATGCTTCTGAAAATAATAATCATGTGAAGGGTATATTAGCAGATGGTATGTACGACAGCAATAAGAATTTTAGATACCTATCAAAGAACCACATTAAGCCTGGTATAAAGACAAGAAGTAATTCCAAGGTCAAGTCAACTAACTGTCATGCTAGGAATATGTCTGTAGTAAGACAACAACAGACAAACCTCAAAAAATGGAAGCGTAGCGTGAGCTATGGGTACAGGTGGATAGCAGAAACAGCATTCTCTTCCATTAAAAGAACATTTGGTGAACATGTAACAGCTAGAAAGTTTCCTCACATGGTAAAAGAGATCCTCCTAAAGGCAGCTCTGTATAACATGTTCAATCGAATGACCTAGCTAACGGTTTGCATAACCTAAAATCCTAATGAATTATGCAACAGAGCAAAGGATTATACAAATAACGAAAAATCACATTGAAGAGTGATATTGATCTTGGTATGCATGCCAGAAACGAGATTTTCATTTTAATGATGAAGAATCAGGTTCTACAAGTGGAGGAGGAGGAAGGAGATCCTAGGAGTAAATGAATTGATCGAATTCAGTTTTCATATCACGATGGAACTTGTAACTAGTATTTGAAACCGAAGAACAGGAAAAAATTGAATAGCTTGATATTATTATAATGCTGCTGCAATGACATTAACCTTTAATAAATAGCCTAAAATAACATCAAATACTCATTTATTAATATATGTCATCAGAAGGACAAAAGCATAATATTGAAAGAATGGCCTCTGCTATCGAAGATTTACTTTTTATGGAAGCTATTAAGTTTCTGGATGAACCGCAACATAGCGAAAAGGCGATTCTATCTACACCGTTCTCAATTATTGTATCAAACCTAATTGCCGATAAAAATTTCAAAGAAAATGATGATAACGAAATTATGAAGTTTATGTATTATTCTCTTCTAATATATATGAATGAATATCTAAAAATGCCAAAATCATTAACAATGGCTTTTGGTAATGATATTGAAAAATATCGTGAAGAAATGCAGTGCGGAGAATTGATTTCAAACTACGTAACTGTATTGCAAAATATATTTTTAGAACAAAGAAAGGAAATAAAAAGGAAGTAAGGCAATAATGAGACTTTTGTAATATCATTGTCTAATGTACAAGGCAATATCTATAACGATAACTAAATATTATGCTTTATTTTTTAAAAATATTAACTCCTATATACCAATATTTATATTACCATTTAGAGAAATTACAATGAACATTAAATAAAAATGGAGTAATTTCAACAAATGTACAACAAGCAATCTTGCAGGGAATGTGGAACGTTTTTAACACCTCATTCAGTGTGCACTGTCTGTAACGAACATATCAGCTGGATTTGTATAAAATGTGGTAAGGCTGAAGATGTTACGCATAATCATAATTATTCCATGGCTGTTTAAGAATAAAGTTAATTTTATAATTGGTAGGAATGCCAATATAGGCAACTTCGCAAATTTTACAAATAAAGGCTGTTACTAGGGATATACATGTAATAAACAAAGGTTGCTGATTCTTTGTTTGAACAGTTTACATTTTAAGAGCCTTATTTGAAAAAATCCATATTGTATGCAGCCTTAAATACAGAACATTTGAGCTCATATTACCGAGAATATAGGGAGGGTTAAAAACTGTTTACCTACTCATATAATGTATAAGCTGCTGCAAAATATTAACTTGGCTTTTTTACTGTTATATGATATCTTCTAATATTTTTACCTATATAATAGCAGTCAAGGTTCTTGTATTGAAATGTAACGAAAAATGAATTATTATCTACCTACGTAATTTCTTTGCAAGTAATTCTGATATCTCTGGAGGACGCTTTGCAACTGGGACATCTGCTTTCGCGTAATTACTGATTTTAGATTCAGCCGAACCATAGTTTCCATAAACGATTGCACCTGCGTGCCCCATTCTCTTTTCTTTGGGTGCAGATCTTCCTGCAATATATGCAACCAGTGGTTTGGAGAACTTCGTTTTTATCAAATAATCTGCCAACTGCTCCTCTGCATCTCCTCCTATTTCACCCACCACTACTACTGACTCAACATCTTGTCTATCCCTAATCATATCAAAGGCTTCAATAAGATTTGTTCCATTGATTGGATCTCCTCCAATTCCAAGGCACAATCTTTGGCCGTAACCATCTCTTGTCAAGTTATAAGATACTTCATACATTAGAGTTCCACTGCGTGAAAATACTATAGTATTACCTGCTTTGAACGGTTGGGCAGGCATTATGCCAACTTTCATTATTTCGGGGACAATTACGCCAGGGGTATTAGGTCCTATCATTCTTGCATCTTTCATTTGAGCATATTCGAAAACTTTAATCGAATCTCTAATTGGAACATGCTCGGGAATAGCGACCAGTAATTTTATTCCATTATCTAATGCATCTTTTGCCGCATCTAAGAAAAATGGTGCTGGCACGAATATTCCAGATATTTTGGCTCCTGATGCTCCTACTGCCTCGGCTACGTTATTATAAACAGGAGTTCCTTCAAAATCTTGACCCTTCTTGCCAGGAGTCACTCCTGCGACAATGTTTGTTCCATAAGCCTTCATTAATCTAGTATGTGTGGAACCATAACTTCCGGTTATGCCCTGTATTATCACAGGTTTTTTCTTATAATCATTGTCACTCTTGTTTCCAACCAATATGTCAAAGATGTCAAATTTGTTAGTCATTTGATTCACCACATCTCATTTTGAAACCTCTTTAACCAATGCATGTATTGCTTCCTCTACGGTACCATATAACTTCGCTTGACTTCCTTTCAATATCTCTTTTGCTTTTTCAGACTCTGCTCCAGAAATCCTTGCAAAGACTGGAACATCAATAAGATTGTTTTTGTATGCATCAAGTATTGCCTGTGCAACAAGATTTGTTTTTACTATCCCTCCAAATAGATTTACTAGAATTGCATCAATTCTTTTGATTTTGCTGATAACCTTTAGTGCTTCATATATTGTTTCAATTGTTGCTCTACCACCAAAGTCGAGGAAAGATCCTGCTTTACCGCCTGTATCTGAAACCATGTCTATGGTTGACATTACTAGTCCAGCACCATTTCCTATAATTGCAATATTCCCATCTAACTCGACTAGAGAAAATCCACTTTTTTCAGCTTGTGCCTCCAATTCAGAAATATGATCATACTTTTTTAATTCTTGATGCCTGAACATGGCATTATCATCTATGATGACCTTTGCATCAAGTGCCATAAGAGATCCATCGCTTAGAATGGCTACCGGGTTTATCTCTGCTAGTTCTGCCTCCTTCTCGCCTACAAGTTTGGAAAGTTTCATTGTAAGATCAATAAAGGCGACTACAGTGTTATCAGTAAGTCCAAGTTTATGTGCCACATCTTCTGCAGTCTGTGCAGATAGTCCATCACTAGGTATATCAATAATGAGCTTATCTATTACACTTTCAACCTCCATTCCTCCTTCAGCTGATGCAATTAGGGAGTAACATCTCTTACTTCTGTTCAGGAAGAGGGACAGATAGAGTTCCTTTTTTATGTCAACTATTTCTTCAAGTAAAATACCATGGGGTAGCTCACCTTTTACTTTTTTATTTATAAGTTCATTAAATTGCGGTGTCAATTCTAATTCTGTTTTGCATTTTAAAATGGCACCAGCTTTGCCCCTGCCACCTACAGTAAGTTGTGACTTTAATACAAATGGATAACAGAGTTTCGCTGCCTGCTTCCTTTGCTTCATCCATCGTAATGGCAAGATAAGCCCTTGGAATTCTAATTCCGTATTGATCAAATAATTCCTTGCCTTGATATTCTAGTAATCTCATATATGAGCAGAGGACAGTCAAATTTGCTTATTTATAATCCTATTTTTATGTAGATTATATTACCTGGCTTAATATTTATATATGTATATATATTACAATACAAAGATGCTTTAGAAGATTTGATTGTAGTTGGAAAAGCTTCAATTTGTAGATGCTACCAAAAGCCATGCCACCGGAACATATCCATGTCCTTATTAATAATATATAGAACATCATGAATCTTCTAATTAGAAGACTTCATCCTATACCTATCGAAGCCCAAATCGGTGATTTTAGTTTCATTATACAAGAAAATATATAATGATTTTTAAAATTTATATACCCACATAAAAATTGTTAAACTATGGTTGAAAAGATGACCGCTGTTTGGCTGATTATTCTTACTATTATTGTATGTGCTTCCGTTCCTGCACTATTGATCTGGTTGACTACGATGCCAGCTCCAAAGATGTTGGCAGGACTTGACCATTTTTTGGCTAATACAACAGTAGCATTCATTGTATCTCAACAACTTTGCTTTGCACACATTTTGTAGCAGGCCCTTTAGTTGTTACAATCATACTTCATTTCGCTACTACTACGGGGCAGGTTGAAGTGCTCCTAACATAGTGATTGTAGTAGTAATATGCTAAATCAGATGTTGCACTTTCATAATAATAATACTAATATTAATAAGAATAATAATACTAATGAATAATCTGTCTCTTTCTAGTTTAATGTCATGATGATACTATCCCTTAGTGAATTTTTAATACTACTCTAAAGTGTGATTAAGACTAATGAGTCAGTTGCAAACGCAATCAAAGAAGTGAAGGTGATAGAATTTGTCAATAATGGTATAATACCGATAAAAGTTGCTATTGCTAAATCAGATGTATTTGTAAATAGATCCATGTTTCTAGGAAAAATTATGGATCATTCTAAAGTTGACCTTGCAATTGCATTTACCATAGATGGAAAGGTGCGTATAAGAAGGAGAGTAAAGATACCGATCCCGTAGATTCTATCAAATTAAGTAGTAATGGGATTGCAAGAGTTCACGGAAGGAGGTGGTCATGATGGAGCAGCAGGCGGATTCCTCAACGCAAAAAACAGTCGCAAAAAACAGTTACTAAGTGCGGTTTCAAAATTAACTCGACAGAAGAAGAATTGAAAAGATGGGAGCAATCATCTATTAATGAAATAATTAATGCTGTTGTCGCTTACTTTGCTAAACAAAAACAACAACAAAAATAACAAGAGATGCCGCTAGAATCTGCGTAAAATCCTGGGCTTCAGCATTTCCGGGTGACTCTTCAATCCTTTGACCAATGAGAGTATCTTATCTTTATCTTGTGGAACAGTACCGCCTAATGAATAGACATTTGATGCATGATTTGCCCTGAATATTACTGGTGTCAAAGGATTAAAATCTGAAATGAGTCTTTCGATTTCATCCAATA
Source organism: uncultured Nitrososphaeraceae archaeon (assembly GCA_963825865.1). Taxonomy (GTDB): domain Archaea; phylum Thermoproteota; class Nitrososphaeria; order Nitrososphaerales; family Nitrososphaeraceae; genus CAWGVG01. Next base: position 29,486 of record CAWGVG010000051.1, read on the forward strand.
CTGCAATATCGTCCAATGGGATAAAAGGTTCGCCAAACTTTGTCATAAATTCATTATATATTCCATCTTCTAAATATAATGTCAATGCGCCTAAATAGTCAGGAGCAATTTCGCTTACAATTCTTGCGGTATCCTGGATATGTTCGTTAGTATATGTCCTTCCACCGATGCCTAGAACTATCATGCATGATAAAATATATCCATGACGTTTTGCTTTTTGACAGGCCTGGATAATACCTTTGCTTGTTGCGCCTTTAGTTATTTTCTTCAAAAGGCTGTCATTACCACTCTCAATACCTAAATAAAACATACCTAGCCCCGCAGTTTTTAGTTCGTCTAATTCATCATCTTTCTTTTGCAGCAGATTTTTCGGCATTGCATAGCATGATACTCTTTTCAAGTTTGTAAATTTAGCATAGGCATAATCCAAAATCTGAATTAGTCTATCGGTAGGGAGGTTGAGTGCGTCTCCATCTGCAAGAAATATTCGAAAAGTTTCTGGGTATGCCTTGGCGGCTAAGTCAATTTCTGTTTTTATTTGTTCCCATGATCTTTCTACATATTCTTTTGTTCTATACATATTACAAAATGAACATTTGTTAAAAGAGCAGCCCAATGTAACCTGAAATATTATTGAATCAGCCTCCGAAGGAGGTCTATAAAGTGGATAATCGTAAGGAATTTCCATCTGCTGTCAAGTTAAAGTTGATATTACATTTAACTTATACGGTCTATTGGAAAGTATTATTAGCTAACCCTTTATATGTAAAGACGTCTCATATGTCCAAGCGTTCGAACAAATCAGAAGTGGCGGCAATATTATCAGCATCCAAGAGCGAAGGTGATGCTTTATTAGAAAGGAAAATTACCTTAGCAACAGAAGGTTTTACTACAAATAAGTTTTGCGAATTAACCCTAAGGGATAGGAATAGGTTGTCTAAGGAAAATGCATTGACGATATCTGAATATATCATGGCAATGAAAAGGGAGATTAATCCTAGACTTGATACCATAAGAACCACAATTCAGTTTTTATCAGAGTTATCCAAAACGTCGGCATAGAAAAGAAGTTCACTGATATGACAAGGGATGACGTTTTGTTATATTTAGATCGTAACAGAAAACTAGAGAATGATGATCCACTGCACAAATGGATAGGGAGTTATAATGTAAAACGCAATATATTGTCAAAGTTTTTCAAATGGCTGTATTATCCTGATGTAGATAGTTCTAAAAGAAGAAGTGAGTTATCTGCACAGGAGAGAAAGCCTGAGTGTATTATGGGTATACCCCAGTTAAAGAGAAAGGAGATTAGTTGCTACAAGCCTTCTGATCTTTGGACACAAGAAGAGTTGGTCGCTCACAGGGTCAGCCGATGATAGTCTATACCAAAACCGCTCCAAAGGAGGGCTACGGCCATGGATAATAGCATCATAGAAGCAGATAAAAGTTTTGCAAATAAAAAGTACAATGTTGGTCTTTCAAGGAAAACAATTACTCTGTCTAGTGTTGTTAGCTCGTGCCTAGGATCTCACAAACGATGTTCAGGGTACTACACAGACAACAGAGGTGAATTTTTGCTCCGATGCTACTGCGAATGTCATAAAGGGAAATTGTGTGAGGCAGGAAGAAAGTGACATATGATAACATCGATGCTAGTAACAGTAGTGCTACTAGGCAGCAAATCTAGCGACTACAGATGTTTCAAATGCGGTGTGCAGATTTATTTTACTTCAAAAGATGTCGAAACCCCTAGCGGCAAACCAACGAAAGATCCTATCACCGGGAAGTATAAGACACTAGACCCAGTTACAAAGGAATACCACCTTTGTAAATCCGGCGATATTGAAACTTTTAAAGAGACCGAGGAGTATAAGCAAAGATTGGCACAATGGAAGGCCAAGCAGCAAAACGATGAGAGTAATGGAAACACTAGTGTTACTAAGGATACAGATAGCACTTTAACTCCTCATGACATTACGAACCAGATCTTAGAGCAGTTCCTATCAGATATTGACCAAATGAAGATGGAATTAACAGCCATTAAAAACGCCTTGAAAATTGGCACAGATAGTAGTTCAGGTGAAGCAGAGTCTTGACTTTTCAAATAACATCTGCTAAGAGAAAAAGTCGTTCACACAAGAACAAACCCTCTACAGGAATTGTCAGAGTCGAGCAGGCATGTCACGCCCCAATTCTACCAAAAGTCATGGGGTGCCATGTCGGAAGTCAATGGAAAACTGAAATACTGGTTGCCAGAAGTCAAATTCAAGTTCAAGATCTTTTGGCTACTGGGGCACTAATCGACAAGCTAGAATATCGCACTGTTCAGCATCAGTATCTACCAACTTCGTCATTTTCTGACAGGAAGGACTTACACCATGCCATCGCAGTAATCACAAACTGGTCGAAGTTAGAGCAAATCATCAACGCCATCAATTTATTTTATCTGAATGACTACTACTACTTCTAGTCTGATTGGTAACAGCCACTACAAAATTTTTTGTAGTTCTGCTACTGTTGCTACTAAAGACAGAGTCTGTAATCGTTGTGGTCAGCCAATTACCCTGAAACGATTTGTGAAGGAAGGAACCTCTTCTTCCTGCATCCTCAAAATTTGCAGAATCCATTATGCTGACGACGTTCTATCTATCTAACCAGATGGTGCTGATTATTTCTTGGGCAGTAACAACGATGATAACTCTACTAAGAAGCCAGAAACAATCAACGAATGGGTTGACTTCTGGTTTTATGAAATCGGAATTAATGTCATTCCTGTCGCGTCTAGACTAAAAGTTGTAAAGGCAGGCTTCGCCTGGAAGAAGTGGCAGGATAAGGCGCAGCCATCCGAATTAATTGAGAAATGGAAGAATGAAGGAGTATTTAATGATGGGATTGCTGTCATCACGGGTAATCTATGGCGTGGACCTAACGCAGGTAAATATCTAAGTGTTGTAGGCCTAGATAATCAAAAGGCTTTCGAAGAGTTTGGTCTTCTGTCTGATGGTACAGTGTTTTCATCAAAGGAATTAGGCCAACATACAATGCTAGAGGAGCATGACGATGACACCAGTAAAGGACATACATATTTTATTTCAGAAGAAAGGCCACTAAGAAATAAACAAACCGACGCTAGTGCGAGCAATGGGAGGAGGAATAATAATAACGAACCGATTCCAGCATTTGAAGTGAAAGGTTACAGAAGGATAGTCTACTGCACGCCGTCGGTTCACAAAAATAATAGACCGTATCAAATCGTTGGAACTCTGACACCAAAATTTCTGACTGAACAGGATCTGGAGAGGCTAGAGCTTCATATTCAATCGATAGTTAATAGGCACAAACTCATAGGTTTTGAACGTTCCTCGCGTGTTAGTGGTGCTGGATGTGGCAGCTGGAATGGCATTGACAGTATCTCCAAAGACAGTCACACTTGGATTACATTATCAAAGGATCAGATAGCAAAGACTGTGGGATTATTATTACCGTATTATGTGGAGCATTCCCGTGACTTCTTTTCACTATATCTAAGTGGGCTGGCTTGTAAGAATTCTATCAGCGTTTCCAGCGGAACACAGATTTTAGAAGGCATAATTGCCAGCGCCGGATATCCAAACGACGAGAAATATAGTCGGCTTCAAACCTTCAAAAACACCTACAAAAATCTTGAAGTTAGAGGACCTGATAACATTAGTGGATCTGCAGGTCTTAGAGACATTATAAAAAGTGTTCGTGGTGGTGATGGTGATGGCACAGATGAGGGTGAGGAAGCGGACAAAATCCTCAGCCAAGTTTTAGAGACATGGGGGATAAAAACGGATTCTTCTTTTGCCAGCAAGAGCCCACAAGTAACGAAGGATCGGCTGATAGAGGAAGCATGGAATACCTCGCAGCAGGCAGAAGACAGGAGAGAGAAGATACAAGCGTTATCACTGGCCAAAGAGTGTTACTCGATGAAGCTGGATTTGCTTACTAATGCAACAGTAGTTGATGATGCTATTAGGCTTGTTGAGCACTCTAATGATAAGTTAACATCAAACAAAGAAGAAAGTAAAGGAGCTGATTATAACTGCAAAGGCAGAGAATTAGAAGAGGATCAGGCAGAACAAACTGGAAATACGGTTACAAACCAAGTCTTTTGAACTGTATGTTTAATACGGATAATAATAGTCATTCAAAACAATATCAAGGGCTAGACAAAAAGGCCTTGATCCGATCATAAACAAGAAGGATTTTTTCTGCCCTATTTTATCATTAATCGTGTAACTCAATAAAACTCTACTTTTCCGATGGGTTCTTAGTATCAATTTCATTCATAATCACTGATTTTTTAGATATTTTGCTTACAAACATAAAAGGCGGTAACTTCTCTTGTTGTTGTCCTTGTTCTTATGCAATCATTTATACAGACTTTATCTGTCTAATACAATATTAAAAAATGTATTTCCGATAGTTTAGGAGCAAACCCAATATTTACGAAATTGGAAGGCTAAATGAAAATGTAGCTCCTTTACCATCTGTGTTGTTTTGGGCCCATATTCTGCCACCATGAGCTTCTACAATGCCTTTAGAAATAAACAAGCCTAATCCTGAACCTGTGTCTGATTTAGTAACAAATATTGAAAATAATTTATCGTGTATATCAGGATCAATACCCGTGCCCCTATCTTTTATGCTAATAATAACTTCATCTCCTCCAATACTATTACCTTTATTATAGGCTTGATTGGACTTTATGGCTGTAAAGACTGTTATAGTGCTGCCGCCGTCGTTGTCATCGTCATCAACACTAGCGTCAGTCCTATTATTACTACTACTTTTCTTAGTAAACTTAGAAGCATTAGTCAAAAGATTTGATATGACTTCATAAATTCTCATTTTATCTGCTTCTACAACTATAGGATCGACTTTTGGCTCAGCAAAGGTTATCTCTATTTTATCTTCTTTTGATTTTATATCGTTTATAACATTTCTTATCTCTTCATTAATGTTAAACTTCTCCTTGTTTAGCTTTAAAGTCTGACTTTCAATTTTTGAAACATCTAAAATGTTTTCTGAAAGACATCGTAGCCTTTTTGCATTTCTGATAATAACATTAAGAAACTCTTCGTCTTCTTCTTTATCTATATTAGAAGAAGTCTGCTTTACGGGAACGAATAACTTCAGTCAAGCCCAGTATTGGCTGTATAGGAGTACGTAATTCATGAGCTGCTATATTTATAAATTGATCTTTTAATTGATCTTTATATTTGAGCTCTTCATTTAATTTTTTTAGTTCAGACGTTAATTGATTTTGGTTTGTAATGTAGTTTTTGATAGATTGCACCATGGAATTAAATGATTCGCCTAGAAGTGAAAGTTCGTCATTTCCTTTGTGTTCTTGAATTGGAACGTCAAGGTTTCCTTTTTTTATTTCAGATGTTGCTCGAGTAAGTGCACTTATTGGTTTGAGGACTTTAATTACAAAATAAAGTATTAGTAAAACCACACCTATGTTTATTATTCCAAGAAAGATCTCTAACAGCATTAAATTCAGGGAATTTTTCGTTGAATCATCTCCTAATTGTATTACTAGTCTATCTGATGAATTGATTAGGTTCGCAGCCAGCGATTCCAACTCTGTTTTTGTAGATCGGTATATTTTTGCTGCCGCTGAAGAGGCAGTAGTACCAGTAACATTCGTAGGTATAGCAGTAGTAGTTGTTTTTAATTGAGGTTGTTGTTGTTGCTGAGCTGGCATAACGACTTTATAAGTAATAAAAGTCTTAAAATGATTCCAATCATTATTAATTATTTTCCATGAATCTAGAAACTTTGATGGCAATGGTTTTAATTCTATACCAGCAATTTTTCCACCTTCTTTTAATACCATTATGTTTGTATCTAATTTATTCATTGCATCGTTTAGTTTGGCTATACTATTATGTGAAATAGATGAGGAGAGCGGAGAGGAAGAAAAAATCCCATTTAAATACTCTGATGTCTGAAACAGCACGTTCATTGTGAGAAATCTGTTTTTACCTGCAATGTTAATTGAATTTCCCAAAAGAGTTTGTTGTGATTGGAAATATGCAAGTATTGCAAAACTGCTAATAATAAAGACAATGATAATTGTAGCCAAAAGTCCTATTTTATAAATAACTTTGGAAGTCAGTGATTGAAACAACAAAGCTCAACACCTATGATTATACTTGCAGCCAAAATTTGTTGTTGTGGTCATAGAAAGATGATCCTACCAATGTCATTACGATAAATCGTAATTTGTATCACGATTAATTATATACATAGTGGTAATATTTTTATTTTTATAATATAGTTCTTGTTATTATATAAGATTAAATTTACGGAATGTGATAAATATAAATTAATTAAATGTTTATAGCAAATTCTACATTACTAAAAGACACTAATATCGGAAAGGCTCCGTCGAGATTGGGAACAAATTTGACGTAATAAAGTAGACTTTAATTAGACTAGTAATAGCAAGTAGATTATTATATTATTGGTAGGTCAATTAGTAATCGGTAAACTAAAGGAAAATGTGGCTCCTTTTCCATCAATATTATTCTCAGCCCATATCTTGCCACCATGGGCTTCTACAATGCTTTCGCAGATATACAACCCTAATCCTGTACCCTGAAAAGATTTTGATGCAAACTTTTCAAATAACCTAGGCATTATCCCAGAGTCTATACCGATACCTGTGTCGTTGATACTGACAATAGCCTGACCGTCATCGTCAACCTTTTCAGTGTTAATAATTATAATTCCTCTTTCTCCTTCTCCTCCATTGACTTTTGCTTCAGTAAATTTAACAGCATTACTTAGAATGTTGAAAACTACTTGAGCTATTCTTGCTTTATCCGCTTGTATGAAGATATCGCGAGGCTGATATACTAATTTTATAAGGTCTCCTTGTTGGCTCTTCTTAACAATGTTTGCTTCTATGTCTTCTATGGTATTTGCTATTACATCATTTAAGTTGAAAAACTCCTTCTTTAGGTTTAGTGACTCACTTTCAATTTTTGTAACATCTAAAATGTCGTCAGCAAGTCTCTGCAATCTCCTTGCATTCCTCATTATAACATCTAGTAATTCATCTTGTTCCGCTGCTGATCTTGTTTCTCTGCTATTATTAGAACGAAGAATATCAGTTAAGCCAAGAATTGGCTGGATAGGTGTTCGTAATTCATGTGCTGCTATATCGATAAATTCTTTTTGCATTTTACCATGTGTTCTTTAGCTGCTCATACATCTTGCTTAATTTTTGATGTAGTTCTGTCTGTTTCCAAAGACTGTCAAATATAGAAGCATATGCTAAAGCAATTGGTTTGCTATTAGAGTATGCAGCTAATCCTGCTGCATTATACGAATTATCTTTTGAATCGTCCTTTGTCTCTATAATTAGAGATTCTTTTCTATCAACTACTAGAATTCCAACTGTACTTTCTAAACTCTTGTCTACGCTTCCAATATCTAGCTGAGGCAATACCAAATTTACTTCGTTTACTATTTGTATTACCTCATTTTGATCAGCAGGAATTAATATTCTAACTCTTACACCACGTTCTACTGCGTCTTTGAATAAGCGCATTATACCTAATCTTACTTGACGACGAAATGCGTGGATTGAGGAAAATATTCTCAATACCTCCTCTTCTGCTGATTTTACTAAATCATAAGCTCGTTTTATCGAATCTGTAGGACTTTGCAATAATTTCTATGCTAGTCGATTCAACGCCTTCTTCAATATCTTCTATTCTATCTTTAGCATCAATTCCATTTTTCCATAATTCTTCAAATATATAATAAAAATGGTTGACGTATACAGGTTCATTACTAAGTAATAGACTTTGAACATTTTTACCACCTTCCATCTTTTCTATAGTAGCTGCTATTTCTTTATCTGAAACACCAAAACTCATAGGTGGCAGATTTTTAACATGTCTTATTTGGATACCTGCGTCCAGAAGTATTTTAGCTAAATTCATATTATCTCTATCTATATTACTTATGTATCTGATACCCTCGTGCTCCCCTTTCTTTTGCTTGTGCAATAACTTTTTGTTTAACTCAAAAAAATTATTGTAACTATATTGCATTCCTCCAGCTGTCAAACAAATATATAATTCACTTGAGCTGGCAGTTAAGCGACCGATTTCTTTGACAATCTCCTGAACATCCTCAATTATCCTAGTCTCGTAATGTACTGTTCCCTCTTCTATCTCTTTAATTCTCTTTTCTGCAAGGATTGATCTGTTCCACAGAGTCTCAATTCCGTCAATACTTGCCATTGTCGGTAACCTCTTCTTCTTCTTCTTCCCTTTTCTTTATTTCAATAATCCAACTTGCTTGTAGAAGCAAGGCTTTATTGATTTGTCATGTATCTTGCAGGCTGTAAAGTGCCACGCTGTTTCTAACGCAAAGAATACTGTTGCAAAGCCAAGGCCTACATACGCTATATTTTCTAACATATTTTTTCTATTCTATTTGAAAGATATAAGGCTGTTGGAGAAAACATTGAACATATGACAATTATAAATCTATAATAGTTGATATTTGATAAGTTTAATTTACAATATGTTAGTATTATCATCCATTTGTAAGATCAAGTTTTACTGTAAGGTTAGAAATAAAAGATATTATTGTTTGAATGAAGCAAAGTGATTAAGTTTACAGCTGATGGAAAAATGACATCTATCTTATTCCCATAACACTCCATTAGCTTGATTTCAGGAATACAAATTCCTGTCTCAGAAGCAGTTGTTAATGCTGCTGATCTATGTATGCCATCAACTATGATGCTATGACCAAGAAATATCTTGTTTTAGGTGAATACCTCGTTTATCTTTTACCTCTTATGTGATGGTAACTTATACTAATTCATCAATAGACATTGCCAACAATCCGAATCTGAAAATATGCCCAATGCTCACCTTAGTTCATCGCATGACTCTAATGAATTAGAGTGGAGGTCTAAAGTTTTTAGTGTCTGGACCAATCTACCAGTGTTCATGCAGCGGAATTACAAATAGACTGCTGACCAGAGCTATTCCTACAACCATACCTATTATATAGATGTTTGATCTAATTTTTTCTTTCCACATACATTAGAAAGTATCTTCAGCAGTTGTTCTTTTATTTATGTCAGTACATTATATGATTTGTTATAAATGCAGCTTAGAAATATTTATATATATATATTATTTGTCATATCTGCTTATTTATATTTAATTGCATAATCAGCAAGAACCGTAACTTTTTGGTTTAACGCGAGAAGGTTCTGAGAGCTTTATCAATAAATTGCCGGCAAGCAATTTCTCTATTTGTGTTAATAGGAAGTCTATGGATTGCTGTTGTACTACTACGTTTGTTGTTGATTACCGTTGTATGGACAAGGGTTTCTTCGACACTATTGTATCCTTCTTGGAAGAGTTGGCATATGCAAAGTCTTTCCATGACTCAATTTCTAGTTGAGAGTATGTCTTCCCTTTTATTGTCTGAGACAGAAAAACAAGTGACAACTGATGTTTATGAATAGGTAATATAGACATTTAAAAGAATCAACAGTACTCATCATTACTTCATGCAACAAAACCGAGATCCTTATGCTGGATTTCGTGACGTTCCTAATTTCTTAGTCAAATAACAAAAGAACGAATGTTGCAGAACTGGTTAACGAAGCACTTCATGATGTTTTGGTAAAATATGATAAAAGAAAACCGAAGAAATGACTACTGGTACTGTTGAACTTAATAACAATAGGAATAATGATAATGGTAATGATGCACCGTTACCTATTTTAGATTCTCAAACTGTAGAATCGATTGTTTTTAGAAGGGATAATACAAAAGGTATATTTCACAAGCGCATTGTATCCAGGAATATCATAATAAACCGCAGGATAATCCATACTACCAACGCCTCAGATTATGCTTTCAGATCTGGATGATGTGTTGACTATGAACAGGTCCCTGGATCAAATGTCATAACAGCTTAAGCATTTATTGGATTTATCTTCAAACTGCAAATTATTGTCTACATAAAATTCGTCAATGTAAGTTGGTTTGCGTTATTAGATAATTTGTGTTTTTCAACACATCTAATTCCAATCAAATTAGGAAAATCAAAAGATATCCCTCTCCTTTGGACTGCTTCCCCCAATTTTTCAAGTATTCCGTTGGAGTAAGATTGGTCTGCTGCAATATTATAGCCTGATCTAATTGGTTCTGTGAAATGGAAAATTCTATTGTATTCATTAATTCGGTCTTTCATATTAAGTAGCATAAGAATAGACTTCATTCTTTCCCATATGTCTGCTCTTAACCTTAAAATTGCACCAAAAACGTAGCCAACTCCTGTCTCAAGACAATTGTCAAGTATAGATTCAATATCATTTGGAGAATCTGTGATAAGAGGTATAATAGGATCTATATTTACACCACAGCGTATCCCAGAATCACTGAATTTCTTTATTACTGCAAACATTGCGGATGCAGGTGGAGTTCCAGGCTCTATTATTCGCCTTATATTTTCATCACAAGTTGTAATGGACCATACTATAAAGCAATTATCTTTGTATTGTTTATGTAGTTCCAAATCTCTGGATACCATAGTTGACTTTGTAAACACATAGTAAGGAATATTGTATTTCTGTAATACTTTAACACATTTTCTTGTCAATTCAAACTTTAATTCTGCTGGTTGATATGCGTCTGTGGCTGAAGATATCATTACTGGCTCTATGGCTTCAGACTTCCAAGATTTCAATTGATTCTCAAGTATTTCAGGAGCATTACTTTTAGCATATATTTTGTCATAGAATTCTGGCGACCATTCATAAGTTGCATAACAATATCCACACCTATGGTGACATCCTTGATATGGATTAATAGTAAGGCCTTCGTATTCTCTTACAATGAAAGGATGAATTACCGACTTGCTTTTCTTTACTTCAAATTCTGGTGCTTTTTTGGCATACCATAGATTCATCATTATAGTAACTAAGCATTGATCAATATCATCTAATAAAGCTCAGGTCCTAGAAATGGGAGGGAGGGACAATACAGCAATAATTAAATTACTTAAATTATAGGTAGCAGAAATAAATCAAGTTAGTATTCTTTTAGATTTTACAGCATGGTTGTCAATTGTCAGTCCTGTTATGTAGCTGTATTCTTGCAAATGGACTAGCCAGATAGCAATATAGCTATATAGTTACGCTGAGAACCTGACATATTTCGCTAGACTTGACTTGTATTGTTTATAGCTTGTATTATACTCATGACATCTTGAGGTCAGATGACGCGTCTATATTAAATGGCAGATTATGGTTTCTATCCCAGATAACAATATTTGCTTGTTCACATAGAGGGCAATTATGTTCTTTTGAATTGTCCTTCCATTACAATTTCTGCTAGAGGTTTTCTATCGTTTGGATGTTCTCTTTCCTGAAGTTGTGGTGGAAGATTATCCTTTGGTCCCTGCTTTCCGATTGCAATCATTGCCATAACATCAAAGTTATCAGGAATTTGTAAATCTGCTCTAGCTCGTTCGTAATCAAATCCTTGCATTGCATGTACTGCTAGTCCTCTTGATGATGCTTCTAAAGCTAAATTCTCCCATGCAGCTCCTGCATCAAATTGGTGTGTTATAGAATATTTTTCATTATGTTCGAAATTCTTTCTAGCTACGACCACAACTAATACAGCGGCATTTTTTGTCCAAACTTTGTTGGGTTCTGCTAACAAATTGAAGAGTTTGTCACAATGTGATGTGCTTCTCTTGGCGTATATGAATCTCCATGGTTGATTATTGTATGAAGAAGGAGCCCATCTTGCTCGCTTCAAAAAGGCTCATTATAGTATCGTCATCCAATTCTTCTCCTGTCATAGACCTTGGAGACCATCTATGTAGAATTAGCGGGTTTATCTTGTATGGTGATTGTCTTGTTGTTGTAGTATCCTGCTTTTCTTGCTCTATCGATTTATCAATTGATATTGTCATATGTATATATGCGACAATACTAAGTGTTATATTATACTTTTAATTCCGATGATATTTCTATGTAATGTGTAACATTTTCGGCTATTTGAACACAATTCAGACGAGCAAGGTAATGCATCATCAAAAAATCTGGGAATGAAAATGAGATGGTAGCCCGCTTTTTTATTTTTTACTTATATCTTCTGCTCATATTGATGTCGTTCTTCGTTAAGACATCATCTTTCCACTATAATGATGATGAGTTGTTGAATTATACAAATGAAGATCGTTATCGGTAACTACGTGCATATTATATGATATTATATATTATACGCGCATTCAATTATGATACAATTACGTTTATTCTTCCGTTCTATCGTCGTCGTCTCGAATTACCCTTAACCGAAATTAATCTTCTTCGCTGTCAAATTAAGAGGTACAATTGCTGCAACTGGGCTTCATCATTCTTTATTGCTGCGGTGAACTGTTTAACTTGTTATGCCATCGATTAAACCTGCTATATCATCGTCCACAGGAGGATAATTTTGGGATGGACTCTTAGTTGAATTCGACACAGAGGAGGTATGGCATGGCTGATCGTTTATACATGTTGTAGACATATGGATTTTATTGTGATTTGATTTTGATGAATCAGGTGTAGTTGAATTTGAATTCGACACAGAGGAGGTATGGCATGGCTGATCGTTTATACATGTTGTTGTCGAGCTACTTTCTGACTCACTCTGGGCCTGTGTTTGTTGCTGCTGCCATACAAGCAGCTGTCACCATAAATGCAGCTGTCATTATGACTGTGACCATCGTTAAAGTCGTGTGGCTCTCCATGAAATTCTAATCAAATCATCTTTGTTATTATAGTATATTTGATTTAATGCAAATCTTGCTATAATATAAAACCGATATATTGATTCGCATCAAAGATGTGTTAAATTGTTAATTCATGATTTTCAATAATTATTTTCTCTATTATGCTATTCGCTAATCTTACTAGTATACTCAGTTATAACATGAGGTATACTATATGCTACTATATTGTTAATGCAACCTCTATATTTTTTAACTAATACTAAACCAATATAAAATACTAACAGAATGAGTTTATCGTATCATAGTGATTGCACTTTTAGCAAATCAATATTACCATCGTCATTACCATTGCTGCCACCATCTAATGAACAACAACAAAGCCATACGAGATCAAGTCCAATAACAACAACAACTAATCAGACTCGCGTGTGTAGAGAAGAAAATACATTTATCCGATCAGAAATTGATAATAAAGAAAATAATAAAGAAAATAAACAGATTCATCAATAGTCTCTCGCTTATTATGGACTATTAGTTATAGGTTGGTTAACGTTAGAATACGTGCCTATCCAAATTGATAATACAGGGTTTACGTTTAACTATTTGTCGCTAGTCCTAAGTAGAGTCTATCTCCAGTAGGAAACAAAAGTATAGGATATTCGTATTATTGATATAATCTTCAATTTTGTGAAAAAATTAGTGTCTGGACTAATCTACAGTGTTCATGCAGCGGAATTACAAATAGACTGTTAACAAGAGCTAATCCTACGACCATACCTATTATATAGATGTTTGATATGTGAATATTTGCCTAATATGCTTGAGACTAATTCATCTACTTCTTCTTCTTCTGTTGTATCATCTTTGATTCGTTGGTACTGTGTTGTTGAAGAGGTTCACATAGACCGTATCGTCGATAGTAAGATAGTAGAATATCTTCAGCACTTTATGGTCTAACTAAAAGAAAGAGAATTGGGTATATGTAAAATCTCAATGACTTTCTTTGATAGTGTATAGTCTACCTTTCCAATTAGTTGCTTCTGTGTGTTGAAATATCTGAATAAAATAAAATTCTGAGTTAGTTGTATTATTATTATTATTATCATTATCGCTGCTGCTCATTATTATTATTATACCATTGATGTATCCTCAGAGAAAGCTATTAGTGTTTGCTGGACACACAAAAAAAAACACATACATGTATATAATCAGTGCTTGATCCACTAAATCCAATGCAGTATCCCACCTTGTAGCCAAGGCAGTATGAACCACGACCATTACCAGCGCTAAGGCATCCATGATCGTTGAATTGGGAGCCACTCAAAGCCGCACTCTGTCCTTGCACATTGGTAGCTTTTTATCATTAGCCGCATCGTTAAATCCTTCACTATAGCCGGATTTGTAATGTCCCTTATCAGCTCCTTTGAAATGTATAGAATCGTCAAAGCCATGACCATTTAATCCGTGAAAGTCTCTGTGTGCATCATTGTATCATCAAAATCATTATCTACCTGGAGGCGGTTCCCAGAACTGGACCACGGATAGGTTCGCTTGATAATGGCATAGGCGGACCGTATTTTACATCCCTTGTGTTGGAGCTCTCTGCCGCGTTTGCGTTATTGCTATTGACTGTAATTGGTATTATTACTAATAACGGCACGATCAAGATCATCGTTATCGTTATCGTTATTGCTAATGTTTTCATATGTTTTAGATTTATGTAGATGAGTATTAAAATAACAGGGGTACTTTGCAACTAAATGCTGATGTTTTGTATAATCTTGATAATATGAGAAAATAGTTGCAAACTATACCAATTAGCATAAATACGAAAATTTTTGAAATTATTGGATGTAAATTCTCTACCACCATCATGCATTACTTTCATAGGTGCAGAAATGATGTTACTTTAGAAACCAAGCAAGCCAAAGTTAAGTATCATAAAGAGATTTTCTATCGTAATTACGCAATAGGTCTAATGAATAATATAACAGGGCAACATTACATTCTTTATCCTTTTGCTAAATTACACAAAGTATACGACAAATGCTCAGGGAAGGGCTGTACAGACATAGGGAGAACTCCACTAAAAATACTCTATATCAACAAAACACTATCGTTGTGACATTCTTTATACATTATCAGCTATAACTCTATGTTGAATAAGCAAGGAAAATGAAGACCAATGAATTTCATATATGTCATCTTTCAGTATCAACAACAAAATCCAATGTATTATCGTTAACGTCAAACTCTACTCTTTTCAATCCAAATTCTTCAAACACAAATCTATATTGTTCTGCCATATAAAGAGACCAGTTTCTATCCATATCGTGCTGTATAACATACGAATGTCGAGTATAATTGACTTCATGCCTATATGGATGGCCTGATATTTTAATCCAAGTTTCAATCACATCTAAAGCCGATTCAATATTGTATTCATTTCTTAGTAGCAGTACAAAGTCCTTGGTTTCTTTCTTTGCTATATATTCTGCAATGGAAGATATCTCTTTCTCTGGGAGCCTATTTATGAGGTTAATTAGCAATCCCCTCCTTACAGTAACAAATCCAGCTTTTGCTGCATTAGAATGCCAATCAATATATCTTCTTATTATATGACTTACTAATGTATTGACACTGATATCTTTTTGGTCTGCTTCACGATGCAGTTTATTTAAAATAATACTGTCTAACCTAAAGGTGATACTTTCATTTTGGTGCGGCTGATGATGATGGTTTTTCTCGTTTTTTTCTATTATGTTAGTTATAGTACCTCAAATATGGTATAGCATTGTTAAATAAATTATTTTAAACCAATTTATTATTATATTATCTTATGTAATTTAGTTGCAGTGCAATTATTTGTTTACGTTGTAACTATTATGTTGAATTACCGAAACTATATAAAAAAATCGACATTTAGTTGCAAAAAACTCCTACTTCTTAGGTACTCTTATGCTGAAATGCATTTATGAGAGCAAGAATTGGAAATGAAACACCAGATAAAAACAAACATACAAAACCCAAGTGTGCAATTGCAGTTATTGCTACAATTTTACCATTGAATGCCATGTTTATGTTTTTAATTTTAATCATTGGAATAAGCCTACTTTCATTATCTGTATCGACAATAATGATAAATGCACAAACGTCTAGTGGTGGTATCAGTGGCGAGCGCGGTTGGCGGTACACACATGGGGATTTGTGTGATAGGCGTAAGGAGTCCTTGTAATGGCCCTAGTAATTGAGACAGGTAGAGATGCCAGGTCTATTGACAAATTGATTGTAGTACAGGCACTGAAGTTCCGACGTAATAAATATACATACTTGAGATAACCTCCAAGGTCCAAACAGGTTAGTTGTGAAGTCTTGATTGACAACCTCTAAATCTGGCCGCATAACTTGTAGACCATCCTCCCAAACTAGTTTAACGGGTCCACGATATGTTTT
>CAWGVG010000052.1:0-57907 GCA_963825865.1 uncultured Nitrososphaeraceae archaeon
TTAAGGCTTGACCGATAACCTCTAAATCTGCATCGACAGCCTTTTGCCAGGTGTCATAGAGAATTGCTGCATTGTTGACAAGTATATCTAGCCGTCCAAATTGTTGCTCTATTTGAAGTGCTATCCTACTAATATTACTTTGACTTGATACATCAAGCTGGTAAAATAATACGTCCAATCCTCTATCAGCTAATTGTTTTGCAGCTACTTGGCCTTTGATAAGATCTCGAGCGGTCAATATTACAGTAAGACCTATTTGCGCTAACTGAAGGCAGGTTTCAAATCCAAGGCCTTTATTGGCTCCTGTTACAAGAGCGATTTTCTTTTTTTTCATTGGGACTGTATATCCTGGATTTAGATAAGGGATAAAGATTCAAAGTCGAAGACAATGTAGGATTACTCTGCAAAAGCAGGAGACTCGCCTGTATTTGACCTGAGGTGAATAACGCCATGACTTGTTTCCTGGCATAGTGCTACAATAATTATGGTCTAGCTATAAGAATTGCGCTGCAATCTACAGTTTACTGTATAAAAATTTGGACGGTTAGGATTATCTCACTATAAACACTAAGTATCCTTGCTAATACTTTCTTTAACGTTCTTCTTGTCATTCGATTACCATCATTGTTTGTGTTGCTTTAACTTTCTCAATTCTTCTGATACAACTAATAACTTTTCTTAATTTCTCTGTTGGTTCGGCTGTGAATTTTGCAATTATATCATACGAAGAGCCATATATTTTAGAAGCTTCTATAGTTTGAGGCATAGCCTTTAGTTCATCTATAATAATATCTTCATATCCTAATTCACAGTAAACCAAAACATATGCTGTAGGCATACATACTATATTAGATTGGTAATTATTATTATTAACAATCCTAAGCCGTTTATGAAAATCCAAGTGAATTGGTACTAGAAGACGTTTTTGTTTTTACTTGTTGTGCTCAAGTATAAAGTAAATAATTTAGCTGCCTGCATAATTCAGTTGCTTATGTTGGTCAGATCAGACTCTATGTTTTATTCCTATATAGAAGGAAAACAAGAAAGTTTTGGCAAGAGATATTATAATACCCATCTGACATGTTTGAGGATTAAATGTCCAATCGCTAGAGTTAAAATAAAAATTTCCCTTCTCTCTCCATAGAAGAGAAGTCTGTGGATGTAGTTATTTATGACACCTCCCTTGGTTACTGGTATACATCCAGATAATAGGTTGCAGTGCTAATCATAAGTTGGTATAAATGCAAAATGCTAACAACAAGAAACAAGAAGAAAAAGACATGACTGTAATCAAAAGAGAAGAATACAAGTACACTCCCAAAGAAGGCTTTATCATCGCACACTTCTTGTCCGACTCCATTATACTTCTCAGGAATGGGGAAAAACGAAATTTTAAAAATCCATTTTAAATATCTATAGGGAGATACAACTTCCTTTCTAGCCAAAGAATGTTATTCAATGAAGCTGGATTTGCTTACAAATGCAACGGTAGTTGATGATGCCATCAGGTTTGTATCAGAATCTGAAAAGCCCAAAGATAAAGATAAAAAAGAGCAAGTAAAAAGTTCACCTTCTTCTTCAGATAGTAGCGGCAATGAAGATGACAAAGAATCTAGGGAGCCTGATCATAATGATGATGAAAACTCAGATAAAGAAGGAGAAGAAAACCAAGAACATGACACTGGTGGAATAACAACAGTAAATCAAGTTTTCTGATTATTGCTATGAAGTTTTGATTTCTTGCCATAGTATTTAAAAGAAGGTGAAAGCAATGGTTCTCACTAATGCATTTGCATTTCCTCCTAAAACAAAAACCTTTGTTATCAGTACAACAGCAACGACTACTACCTATTGCTTTAAGCATTTTATTCTGTAGACGAGTGTTAGCAGTTCTCTATATAGGAGATATAATATATTGGACTCTTCAATCTTAGGGACATTTGACTGGCCTGTAAAGTTAGGGACATTTTGTGTTAACATAGGGACATTTTGTGTTAACATAGGGACATGACCAACTGTTAACTTAGGTACATGATAATACTTATCATATTCAAACTGCTTTGCTTTGTGCGTGATAGCTACACTCTTAAATCATCCATGTTAAAGCCTGTAATTTCTAAGGTGTCCTTTACCTTGTTAGGTGATGAATCAAATCCGGCCCAATTTCAAACCAGATTAGATATTCATAAAGTGCCGATTCGATGTTGGCTTTCTTCTTGTTAAACCTCTGTTTGAGAAGTTCCTCTTCGGTCTTTTCGTTGTATGGTAATCTGAAGAAATATATTTTAAAACCTAAACCTGCTAGTAATTTGTATACATTATATGAAATGTCCACGGCTCCCCTGTCCATACAAACATTTTATCACCATATTCTCTATGGCCGTGTGCACCACTATCACTTCCGTAACCATGACCATCTGCTATCCTGGTTATAGCCCCCAACATCTTCTGTTGTGAAGATTGGAGCAAGTTCGGGTGTTAAGAAGAAACTATCTGTGTAAAGTTTACTTTTCTAGTTAGGATTTCAGATGTCCGTACCCTGCAGGAAACGATGACTCCTGAATAGGTCGTATTTGCATCCTAGTCAGTTTATCCTTCATTTTTAATATCTACTAATCTAGTATGGAAATAGCAAAACCAATCAACAGTAGAAACAACTTGTTATCGAAGGCATCTGAAGGAATTCCAGACCATTGGCGATGAAAAATAACAATAGTAAACCTCCGCAATTTTCGCCGTAGTGTCAGGCAGAAATAGGGCGATGGAAATGGAGTCCTAAGAGGCCACGAACAAAAAAGCCAACCCAATGTCGCGGCATTACACCTGCTTCCTTCGTATTTGCTTCTCAACCAACACCATGGATCTAACCTGAATTATCGAAGGAGATGGTCTGAAAATCTCCTCAATAAGAGTTTTCTCGCAAGAGTGGCAGAAGAAAATAAGTTGAACTGGTCATATTTGTCGCCCCTATAATTTCCGTCAAGTGTCTAAATCGGCCAGCCAACGTAAGGCGCGTATGCCTGGCATGAAACAATATTCACCACCGCGTGTGACGACGAACCGAGGAAGGTTGTAGAAGGATCTTCGGACTGGTTTGCGTGGGACGATAAACTTTCCTGTCCCATCGCCGGCTCCTGCAATGGGGTCTTTGTCGCCAGCCTGCCCCAATAAATATACCGTTGTTTACCCATTCTGATTGGACAAACTCGAACTGGCGACCAAGATGCGCTCCTATGAAGACGAACATTAATCCTCGATCCGCTCCATCATCCTCCAATACTCCGTCCGGCAGAGGTGGGCCGTAATTGGTGCCGCGTCGGATCATCCTGTGAAGATTAACTTTGGTAGTGTCTCCGAGAGTGTCGCGTGGATTCGTTCGTCGAATGTGTGATCCGAGTGGCGTAATGAATCCTTTTGGATCCGTATCTTGGAAAAGGAAATTGTTGTTGCGTTGAGGGTCGGCTCCAAGTTCAGGGTCATCACGTTCAGGGCAGAGGGCTAATGGGGCGCCACTGCTCCAGCGTCCCATCATCTTTGCAGCTAGCAATTGCTCTTCTTCTGGGCTGGAGGAATTTGCTTTCAAGTATTTCCGGAAAGCCGCCACGCGTTGGTGGAGTTTACGGAACACAGCGTAGGTTCCGTTTCGGCCGAGTGCATCTGGTTTCGGCATAGCAGGAAACATTGCCAGTCTCGTCGCGGTAGCCTAATACGAACTCTCCAGCTTTGAGAGGTGGATCTCTTGGGTTGGTGCCTGGAATTCCACTCCCCTCTACTGCCGGATGACTGATCCCGTCCCTGAAACCAAAAGGCTCCTTCCCAGTCGCCGACGCGTAGCAATCCTGACGCCAGATAGCTTTGATACCCTGCAATTCCTGGTATGCTTTCCTAGCACGCTCCATTACTGGTTCAAGTTTCTGCTCATTTGGAGATAGGGCCGTCAGGACGACGTGCACGTCTTTTGTCCCGAGTGGTTTCTCCCAATTCTCAGGAGAGCTCTCTCCTGTGTCCCCAAGTTCATGTGCTCGTGCAGCCATTCCCTGCTGAAATTCAGGCGGGAAACTGTCCAGTGATTCTTGCGGAACACCCAAGGCTTTAAGACCTTGGAAGGTCAAGGAAACGCTTACCCAAGCATCGCCTGCTGGGCTTGTCTGATGCCCTGACGGACGCAACAACTGTACTCAGCTTCTGCATCAGCTCTCGTCCTACCTTACGGTCATCAATGCGGAGTAGGATGTAGGTTGCCACATAAGGCGAAGGTCGGGGAGAAAGAACCCCACTCTGTATGTCTTCCAATTCGAGCACGGTCTTTGACATCTCAGTCAACTCCACCCATTAGTCCCTGAACTTTTCGAGGTCTTGGCTGGGACTTCAGCCAAATAGATTCTTCCATAATCGTCGTAGGCTTGATTCACCGCCAAACGTGTAGGACCAAAGAGTGGCGTCTCCTATCAACACGTCACCGGCACGCTTTCCGTTGGGAGGTAACCATAGAAAGGCGTTGAATTCGCGGTTTCCCGCGTCAGTGAAGGGGTGTGGGCGTGCCATATTGATTGGTTGTTTCGCTAGAACTTTTACATGTTTCTCGTCATTTGTAGTTAACGCGAAGTGTGGAAGATGTGGATGCAGGTTGAATGTTGTCACGCCTTGAAGCCAGCCAGGATCGTCCAAGTCTTTCGCGACGGACAAGGGAGCGGGCTCCTTGTTATCAGCGGTTCGTCCAGGATTGAGACCAAATCGATTCTCGACTGGAATACCCAAAGCATTCATGAGGGCACGCCCGAATCCGCCGAAACGTTGCTGGCGTCCCACTAAGCGGTCTGCCATGGTGCCGGTACTCTTTCTCGCGCACCGCCGGATCTTCTGAGGCACCGACTTCATGGTGTGGACATAGGATCAGGCGAGTTCCGTCTCGTCTCAACCATTTCTGAACCGCATTAACTTCCTCCGGCGTGGGTGATTGATTGGTGAGTTGATGATCGAGGCTTAGCAAGAGCAGTGTATCTACGTCTGCGAGCATTCGGTCGTCGATCGTAAAGCTGTGTCCTCCTGGATCGATACGTTCAAAGTACGGGACCGGATGCCCTGAGAGCTCGCTGACCATCTCACGGAAAGGTTCCCAATCTCGATGAAACAATTCTAGCGTCCCATCAATTCCCTGCATATACGTTTTCGGATTACCCGCCATCTCCTCGTATTTTGGGTAAGCGACTCGACGAACCTCCCACATGGCTGAATAACGGTTGTTCAACTCGTAGAGTTCCCTGCCTGCTTCAGCCGGGTAACTCCAGGGAACATACATGCTGACGCGGCGACGAGAGCCTTCTCGTTTGCGTGGTGCTATAGTCGTCTCAGTCATGGTCTCACGCTGCCCTACATCGGCTTTACTGCATTTCATCGAGCATATTGCTGAATGCATTGCGAACTCTCAACGCCTTCTTGATCTCTTCGACTGTAACACCAGGATAACCCTCGAATTGGAAGAAGCTCTCTACCCCGGTTTCCCTCAGAAACTTCCTGTAAGCCTCTGGGTCACCTGTGGCAGCCTGGTCATCAGGAAATCCCTCTAGATCCGGAAAGAACCCTGCAGCCCCAGATGCAGCAAAGATCCTGGCTGCGTCGTCAAGGTACTTGTCCAAGTCCGTGTCAAACGAAGCATAATAGATGAATCGCGTATCATTATCAAAGAGAAGCCACCGCGCGTAGTGGAGCGTAAGCGGCCTCAATAACTTGTCCATCTCTTCCCACGGTATTTTAGCCCGTTCAGCTGCCTTGGCACGAATATTTTTGCCCCTTCCGGGTTTTACCTTCGAAACAAATGTGAAGTGTTGGGTAGTCCGCTGTTTTTCCATGATGCATTTTCTCAGGACCCAGTTAATAAATATATAAACAGACAATGTGTGCAATTCAATATGTTAGCCTCCTACAGGAAAGATTAGCCATGACTGGTGAGCTACGATTTAGTGGTGCTCGGAGCAGGCCACGCAGGTGAAAGTGCTGCGGAGTTGGCTGCGTTTTTTGGACGTAGCGTGGTGATAGTTGAGAAGAATAAACCAGGTGGAGTGGTCACTACGACCGGAGGGGCGCCTACGAAAACGTTGCGTGAGTCTATGTTGGCGTTGACAGGTTTTCACGACCGTGAGGTGTATGGAATCACAGTGTCTGCTCGTCCTCGGCTAGCTGTTGAGAAGTAGCTGGACGAACAAGACACGTGGTCGAATTGTTGCAGGACGTCACTGCACAGAATATCGCCAGAAATGGCGTCGAATACGTGCAAGGGACGGCAAAAGTCGGTTCTGATCGAAGAGTTCTCGTTACTTCTCCTGGAGGCGAACATCATGTGCTGTTAGCCAAGAATATTTTAGTGGCTACTGGATCGCGACCATCTCATCCAGACAACATTCCTTTCGAAGACCCTGATGTATGGGACTCAGAGGAGTTCTTTTCACCAGGACGACGGCTGCCTAAGAGCATCTTCATAGTCGGAGGCGGCCCGGTCGGCGTTGAATTCGTCACCATCTTCGCCGGGTTAGGTGTTCCAACGACGATATCTGATTCAGTCGATCGACTCATTCACAGTATGGACGCGGAGATGTCGAAACTCATAGCGAAACATCTCAAACGCATTGGCGTAGATGTTATCCTTGGATCCACGACCAGAGCGATCAGACGAGTTAATCGCAGGCTAGGGGTCACGTTGACGAACGGAAGATCACTTCATCCTGATGCTGTGCTCTTTGCTGCAGGCCGCAGCGTTAACACAGACGGATTAGGACTGGAGGCAGCAGGCGTTGAGTTGGATGATCGTGGACGAATCAAAGTTGACCGCGACTACAAAACCACTGCTGACGGGATCTACGGTGCGGGCGACGTGTTGGGTCCAAGTTTGGCGTCGGTTGCGATGGAGCAGGGACGAATCGCAGCTTGCAGGATCTTCGGCATCAAATTAAAAGGCATCGTTGACCCTACGCCTGTTTCCGCCGTGTACTCTATGCCGGAAGTCGCGGGGGTAGGCTTGACTGAGGAACAGTGTCGATCGCAGGGACTGGATTACGCGGTCGGGCGTTCAGATTTGTCGCTCATCCCACGTGGAGTCATAGCTGGACACGGAGGAATATTGAAGTTGATTTTCAGCAAGAAAGATCGCCGACTGATAGGGGTACATTGTTTCGGAGACATAGCTTGCAGAGCTAGTCGGCATAGGACAGATGGTTCGCTTAACACTCCAACCTACACATATGCCTACAAGTATGCGGCTGTAGACGGAATCCGAAAACTAGGCAACTTCAAACAAAAGCATTGAAGATTTTCATTAAAACTTCCTTGCTGGTCCGATAATTCGCGGTGCTCACAAGATGTGTACCGTGATTCACAGGTACGAGCAACGAATCGTATTTTTCGCGCCTATTATTGTAGATATATATTCATGCTTACATCTTTGGATAAAGTCTTGCACTTTTATGTCTGTATCAGCATTGAAAAATGTCGAATCAGTAAAGCCAAACACAATCCTCCATTTGTTTATGGATACGTCTACCCTCAGTCTGTTATACATTCAGCAACCTGATAATTGGCAAATTCAAAATACTCATTTCCGAACAGGCCAAAGCCAGCATTAACGAAAAGTTTGGCACCGAGTTGATGTGTCTGATATTCTTCTATTGACTTTGAATCACAATTGGGTTTTTCCTTTTCCTCTTTTAACAAAACCAAATATTTGTTACGATCAGATGGTTGTTTGTTCTAGTACTTTGGGAAAGGCGCCGTTTCTTTGCTGACATACCCAGTATCTATCCACCTTACGAGGAATATCGTTTTCTTGCAGCTGTTCATTGTGTCTATTGTTTCCATGCATTTTCATTATCTTTCCAGCAGTTACAGTTCAAAGTGTCAAATGAAAAATTATTATTTATTACGATACTAGGATACTGACCTTTTAGATCAAGTTCATAGATTTTTGTCACTACAAAAAATGTCCACCACCCATCGCCTGTCTATCTAACTTGTAGTTTGGTGTATAGGAAATAGTACATTTCGCCCGATTCTAACATCTTCCTGTATCGAGTAGCATACCATGTACCTAATCTCAGTATGACAGACCAACGAATAATCCATCTTTGCATAGGCGAGCGAAAATTTTCATGATTCTTAAGGCAAGACAGTTATGTATCAAGTTCAGAATAGTATGTCCCCGATTTATTATAGTATGTGTTATATAGATTGGATGTTAAGCTTGCGTGCGCGGAATTCGCGCTGCTAGTTAAAAGAAATTAGGTTGCCAAAATGTCTGTCCAATATGAGAAAAATACAGAGCAAATGAATTCTCTGTCTGAAAGGCCTAATCGTTCAACTTACTAATCGACTAACGTGGAATAGTTAAATAACCGAATTGAATTCATTGCTAACAGTCCTAAATTTGGTTAAGACTGGGAAAGAAGATAGTCCGAAGGAAGGTCATCAGAATCCCTCTGGTAAATTGATGTCAACCTCGATATTGACATCTTTTTCCGGCATACTCTTTGCGTTTCTGCTAAATATAGGTACTAGGACTCCTGAAGATTTTAGCCTCTTCAGTCGTTTTATCCTTCTTATTGCATTATACTCCAGTTGCATAGCTATATGTTGCTTTATAATGCCGATTCTTTCTATTAAATTAGGCTTCGAGAGGTATGTGGAACGCATGGAGAATGCTATGAAGGTGGGCGCCATTGGCAGCAATGATCGCAGTCTTCCTTAGCCTCGGAATAGCCTTAAATGGGTTGTTAAATAAAGAAATGGCATATGCATTTTCGGCTTTGCCATTCATAATAATAGGTCTGGTTATCTGGAGAAAATAACTCGGGGTAGGTATGACGAGTCTCAATATTTGCCTCGACGTAAAGCTCAAGCCTGAGAAGCAAGTAGCAATCCAACGCTAGATAGTATATTCGTCTGTCATTTACGGCTATTTGGGTCACAAGCGAATGGTTGAAAATTAGGACACAGCAAGCAAGAATCGAGTAGAGTATTAAATATATTTAGTCAGAAATATACGTATTACAGAAATGCGACAGTAATGACCGAAAACAGGGGGAATTAGTAGTGCACTATCAGAATGCATGCAAAAATACACTACACAGCACGAGTTGATGATTAGCGAAGTGATAAACCCTTCTTCTAAGGAAAAATGGATTACCGGAGATAGCGGTGTCCGAGAGTCCCATGTCTAAAGTCATCTTATTTAATTAATGCGATCTAATTTTGCCCTTTACCTTAGCGAAACTTTTAATCTCTTCAATATCCTGTGGCGTCATGATCAATTCCTGTATCTTGTGCATTATCTCAGATAGGAGTGTGCATAGTGTTTTGAAGAATTGCATATGTAATGCAGGATTGAAAGAAGTTTAATATAGATTCTATAGAAGTTGAAGCATTTCCAGTAGACCATTCCCTTCCCGGTGCTTGTGGTTTCGTATTGCATACTTCAACTGGGTCTATAGGTTATACCGGAGATATTCGTTTTCACGGTAGAAAGGTGCGGAAATTCAGATCTTGATATTTTGTTGTGTGAGGGAACTCGGATCCATGAAGATTATTCGGAAACAGAACTAGATGTTGAAGCAGATGTCATAAAAATAGTTAATAACACTGAAGATCTTGTTGTATGCTCATATCCTACGAGGGATCTAGATAGATTTCTGTCGTTTTATAATGCCGCAAAATTATTCCATTGCATTTTCACTGTAAAGATATTTTGTCCCGCCTGGTGAAAAGCATTGGCATGACCTACACATCCGTTGAACCAGTATCAGAAAAATATAAAATTGAAAATACTGTTACTATAGATAAGAATCATACTGATGACATTCAAAGATCTGAAGAAGAGGATAAACAACAATCAAAAACAACAAACACAGTATTTTGACAAGTTACAGAACAAACCATTCTGGATCTGGGACATAGAAGAGCATAAGCTGGAAGACATAAGGACAAAAGGAGAGTGCTGTTTTAATCACATAATTGGCTTACCAATAAAAGAGGTATTAGAAAAACCGATTTTCGATTACCAGGAATTACTGTACGAGGCATTGCTTTCACCGGATTTTTGCAATCCTCTGAATCATGATTTCAAAGACAAGCATCTGTGGATAAAGAAGGCAACAGGATTAGGGGCAGATAGTGTTATCTCATTTTTTTTGTTAAACATCATACCAAAAGACTTTTCATTACATTTAAAAGTTCGTATTATAAAATTAAATTCGCTATAGACGATATTGACAAGTTAGAAAAGAGTGTAAAATCAGCTAAAACTTTGATAGGCCTTTTTTGTACTTCAGAGATATGCCTCTCTAACACTAATGACTGTAGATTTACGGCTAAATGTATTAAAAACACAAAATTCTCTGACATAGTTACTGTTGATATTCCAGCGTACTCGAGAACCATACCTGATGTTAAAAGTATTGTAATTCGTTTTATTCATAGTTATGAAAAATTAATCTAGTTTGATGAGGAAATATTATATAGTAGATCTCTTGCGTAATTAGCAGCTATAGTCTAACACCCTACTTGTTTTAGCCGTCTTCTTAGATTGAAATGCTGTCAGACTGTATAACTCTGAAGTTCAGGAGACCGGATATTATATCAGATACGTTATTGTACTTCCTTAATCTGTTTCTAAATTTAATACCCATTATTCCAAACTTTTTGATCTTACATATGGTATGTTCTACTATGATCCTTAGCCTAGAATGATTCTTGTTGTAAGTTCTTTCATCACATGAAAGCAATGTACCCTTTTTCTTTTTGATACGAAGTACAGACTTTACAGTGGGAAAGTCCTTTTCAATGCCAAGATAACCAAGATCAACTATGTTTTCAACTTGTGATGGAGTTATAGAATGATTGTGTTTGTAAATGTCATAATCATGTTTTCTTCCACTTCTGTGACCTGTCTTATGCAGTATCAATCCTTCACTGTTTACCATCAATTGTGTCTTGACAGTATGTTTCTTCTTTCTACCTGAATAGTAACTCTTCCTTCTTCTTTTGTTCTTAGGTCTTGGAATTTCTTGTTCTGTAGAGTCTATGAAAGCCTTGAATCCAGGAAAGTACTCTTCTACTTCATCTATAGTTCTTAATCTCCTAGTAACGTTTGTATATCTTCTTTGGCAATGGAATACACTCCTTGATAAGTGGTTCCATCATTGATATATCTCTACAAACATTGCTTTGATCAAGGTCAAACAGAAATCCTGATAATGTATATGTAATGTATAATCTGTAGTATACTAGAAGCATAACGAATCTTTCTTTAACTTTAAGCTTAAATGGTCTACCAGCACCTATATCCCGTATTCTCGTCCTTGATAGAAGACGTCTTCTTTCGTGCTCTTCGTAGTTATGTTCAATTTCGTTACAAATGGATTCAAATTCAGATACAGTTACTCCGGTAAATGACCTGAATATCAAAGGTTTCTTACATAATTTGCTATAGGACATCAAAGAGCTTGTCAGATAGATATCCTATGTGAAGAGGAATATAGCTCTAAGCTTCTAATTACACAAGAGATCTAGTAAGAAATTGATTATGACTGAACGAGAATATATCGAAGGCTATCCATTGTTGTATTCACCGCTCTGTATTGCTTTGATGGCATCATTGAGTAGTACTTTTGTCATTTGAATTTAAAAGATTGGGCTAAGGAGACGAGCTTCAAAATTCTCATTCATCCAATATTATAATAGCATCAGTCTTAAAGAAGTCTTACAAAAAGTTTCTCTGGGATCAAATTCAGTTAACAGGCCGCGCGAACTACTTACTGAATCCCAAGCAGATCATATTAAGCACATAGCCAGGCAGAAAAAATCTAGAGCTATAACGGAGTTAGTAGAAAAGCTTTCATTCAGAATGGACGGAGTTAGTCTTTCTGGCTATTTCTTTTCTTTGATTTTATTACATGGATTTAGCGTGTGCTCTTATTAATAATAAATATCTAAATAAGTACTAAACTGCTCGCTTGCAGTGCTTCTTGTGTGTGGAGGAATGATGCATGTACACGAGTAGATTAAATAGAGATAGATGTCATAGGAGATAATTACCATATAATGGTAACTATGCTTGCTTTCACAACCGAACAAGCTTTAGCAACACATATAGATTCTGATCTCACTACATGCTGAGGTATTCTAATCTAATGTAATAATAGAATATAATACAAATGTTGTGTAAAAGATAAAATCTGTTTTAAAACCTGTTTTAGAGTATATGCATCAGTAAAATATTCCTAGATCGTTATCATTCGATATCAATTTCCTTCTCGTTATAAGTAATGATATTACCGACATTTTCTGATTTATCGTATATTATCAGAAGTGCGTTGCATTTTGATCCTTTGATATTAGTAGGAACGAAGATATTAAATGAAATTGAAAGTTCTTTATTTTTTACTAATTCCTGCCCATAGCTAATTAGCCCACAGGTAAAATCATATTCTTTACCATCAGAATTGGTTATTAATAGCTTGATAAATCCTTTCATTTGTGATGCTTCAATCGTGGTATTTACCTGCACTGCCTGTTCTGTTTTTATTTTATCAGATATCACGAAGTCTAGGATTTTCACCTTGCCTTTTATGGCCCTATCCATAAACCACTTCTCATTAAGTACAAAATATGCATCGAAATATTCCTTTAACATAGGAGAAATCCCACTCTCAAAAAAGATTCCGAATACCCGTTTTCCTGTGTTTTTCACTGCGTCTACTACTGGCATATGGTCTTCATCTCCAGACAACAAAATCGCAATATCGTAATGATTTTCATATGCCTTTGATAACATATCAACAGCAATTAGAGTGTCTACACGTTTTTGTTCATATCCCCGTTTTTTGGTAAACTTGAGATTTCCTATTCTATCTTCAAATCCAGGTAGGTTTCTTATCCTCTGTATATGTATGTCCTGCATTTTTTCTTTTTTATCAGGAACTGCTAAAGTCGCATCGTAATAATAGACTCTAACAATATCAAACAGAAAGTAAGGCAAAGATAGCTCCATCTTTACTGCGTCTACAAAGCTTTTATAATCTATAATATCCTCAGAGAATAAACGTTTTAAATTTTCCCTCAAATGTCCTGCATCAATAAAAATCATCACTCGCAAAGTGCCGAAAACTTGAGAATTAATTTGAGCACTCAATATCTGACCATGATTAATGATATTGATAAAAATATTTAGCTTATCATTATTTCTTTATGGTCTATCAAAAACAAATAATTTTATACTGTAGATAAACTTTGCAAAATATATGCATCATCAAGTAATTAGATATAGGATTCTTTTTACCTTATATTTGAAACATTATAGCGATCAATTAAGTCAACCGCAACTCACGGATAATGTAATCAAAGAAGCAGGATTAGAATACGTTGAAAGGAATATGGTATATGGAGATATAGTTTACCTTAAAGAAAGTAACCTCATTAAAGGTATGGACATTATTGGTCAATCATATCCTTATGCTCTAATTATTACAGGCAAGGGCATTGATAAGGTAGAAAACGTGATAGATAGGTTCACACAATTTTTAAAAAGTCATAGCAACGAAGAACTACGGATAGAATATAAGACTTTGGAAGCAATGGGCATATCTTCTGGCCTGTCTACTCCAATATTACAGGAGATCAAAAGAATAATTGAAAAATACGATAAAGAATTTGCAGTATTCATAACTACACCGCAAGCATAGTGCATGGATACACTGCTACCGTTGTTCCATACATAGGGTTTGCAACACCGAGTACGCAAAAGACAAGGATCTAACTTAACTTGTGCGTCTGCTCTTTTATTAGAGTCATTTTATTTGTATTGCGTAGTTAACTTTATCTTATTCTAGAAGAGGACATAATTGATGAAGCATAAATATTGGATACCTTCAACAATACTATGTCCTGCTAAAGGGTGAATATCAAGTCCTATGATTAAGGCTCTTACAAATTATATCAAGGGCGTCTTGTGGGCTGATCCTATTTTGTTCTGCTGCATGTAGAAATCTTTTCAATGCTTCAATAATGAATGTACCAGATCCACATGCAGGATCATTATAATCAGGTCTTCTATACTCCTCTGCATGCAATATCTGTACAATTCCATCAGCCCATTACGTTACTACTATACCCCTACCTATTATGGCTCATCTAGATTCTCCAGAACGAAAAGCGAGAGAAGAAGCTTTGAAGGAAGTCGAACGACCAAGTGCACTGGTAAAGTATTTTGATCCATAGTGAGATTCCTTTCTTCTTCTACGAAATAGTCATTCATAATTTAGCTAAATTATTAATGGTTGAACTTTAATTTTCTTCTAAAAAATCAAATATTTAGGTAATATATTTGGGTAAACCCTAAACTATGGTCTGCCCGTTAGTTTAGAAATTATCTTTTGTAATGCAATGATATAAAGGATAAGCATGTGTTGTCTTGAGATATGCTCTATAAGAGCATAATCGTCTTTGGCTGAATATTAATGGCCATTATCAAATATAGTAAAATGTCCAAATTCGGTCATATTATTATGTTCCCTTTCTAACGCTCTTGCTATTACTTTATCAATCCCAAGCAGAATTGCAGCTTCTTTCCATTCTGGACTTAATAAACAATCAAAGCATCTTTAGCGTAATTTGGATTCTTTCTATGTTCCATTAGTTCCAGACCTGATGTAGTTTCAACTAGCTCGACAATCCCGGTACCTGTTATACAATTATTCAAACAAAAAAGATATAGCTGATGTTAATATAATATAAACAACAACAAGTAAAATGAATAACTCGTTCTCATCATCTCCCTCATCAAGAGTAAACGAAACTTACAGTAAAGATCCTGTTAATCTTGTTACAATTAATGAAAAAGTAAAGCTAACGAAAGATTAACACGAAGTTTTGAATATTATTTGTAAGACATATCAAATATCTATTTCAGAATACATGCAAGAAGCACTAGTTGAAGCAATGAAGTTTGATCTAGAGGAAGGGAATTTCTGTGATGTTCTATTAGGTAAGATAATAGACGAGGACGATGATAAGAAAAAGGTCTGTATGTGTTTGCTTAACTTTCTCGCATTTTCATAACACTCTATTGCTTCTTCATACCTTTCCAACTTAGCATAAATTCGTCCTTTGTCATACCAGGCTAATGGAAATTTTGGATTTATTTGCAACGATATATCATAGGTTTTTAGAGCTTTGTCATACTGTCTTAAACCAATATAACACACACGGCCCTTATAATACCATGATTGATAAAGACGTAGTTCTATTTTTATCGCTTGATCAAAATATTTTATAGCTTCATGGTACATTTCTTCAATTTGTTCATAGTTGGCACGGCGACCGCTCTTACTTTCCAATTCTGTTGCCAAATAATAATTCGAATATCCTATGTTATGTCGCGGTATGGCAAGTGGTGATTTTTCCGTGTGTATGGCTTCTTCAAAATGAACCAGGGCTAATCTGTATTGATAGAACATTGCTAGAACATGACCCCATGTATTGTAGCACTAAATCGAAGCTACGATTCTATATCAGCGGCTTCCTTAAAGCATTTGAAGATTTTAACGAAGTTGTCCTCTTCTCCATTGAACTCTTTTAGAACATGACCCCATGTATTGTACATTAACTCAAAGTTAGAAGGTCTTGGCATAGCTTGGCTAGAGGCTTTTTCCTTATCGTATGCTTGTTCAAGGTAGTCAAGGAAGACACTTTTTTGTATTTGTGGATTTTGCTCTTTAAGCATAGTCTGCCATGACATATGCTTTGATTCTCAAAGTATCAGCATATTCTATTTTATATCTGGTTATGTCCTTCTTTTTGTCATTGGCTTTTTTGAAATAACTTATAGCTTTATCTAAACATTCGAGAGCTAGCTTGTATTGGTTATCATTACCAAGAGTATAGCCTTTGTTATGATAGACCATAGCAAAGCCTGCATCTAATTCAGACATATCCTTGGCGTCCTCGTTATTCTCTGGGATGTGGCTAAGCTCCGCTAGTGCACTTTCGAAACATACTAATGCCGTCTTATAGTCCAGTAATGAGTCAAGAGCAACGCCTTTGCCATTATACCCTAACACGCGTTTCCACTTTTCATCAATGTTTGAGATGGCATTCGCACGATCAAAGCTTTTTAATGCATCAGTATATTTATCTAACTCACAAAACAGTTTTCCCTTGTACAGATATTCATCAACGGTAGTCATTAACCAAACTACGCCTATCGCTTGCACAATTGTTTGATTGTTTTACTAAACATCATGCCTGACTTATGATAATTCACGCTTAAATGTAAAAGATACGGTACAAATGCATATAAAAACGCCATTCTTGAAAAGAAAAAGCATTTAATTCCATTAATATTCAATATTATTGTTAAAACCCTGTTAATTAAATACTTTATCGTTTGATATAACTGAAATTGTTCTAGGCGAGAGTCACCGTTGGTGAAATGCATTAATAAAAATTAACTTTTGACTGTAAAAGATGCATTAATAAAATGAAATGTTATAGATACATATCATTCAAAATGAACTTAAAACAATGGTGTGAATTAGATGAACTCATATATGTATCACAAACCGATGAAGAATACAAGCGCTATGCAGGTCTCAATTATAATGAAAAAATGATAGAACGGCTTGCGGAAATGAAAATAAGTAATTCAAACATATTCATCGATTTTTTTTCGCAGCCCAAACCTGTTCTGCTTGGAGCAATAGAAGATATTGCCTATTCTAAGACTAAGAAACTGGAACTAGAGCTGCACAATACAAGAAACACGAATATTACCTCCTCAAGACATATGTTCAAGGATTCTCCAGTAAACTGGAGTACATGGCGCCAATTCAATAGCTTTGAAAAAGAACCAAAAAATCGAAAGGAGGTATTTGATGAATTTATTGAAAAATCCAAATACATCGCACCAATCGTAGAGA
Organism: uncultured Nitrososphaeraceae archaeon; assembly: GCA_963825865.1. GTDB lineage: Archaea > Thermoproteota > Nitrososphaeria > Nitrososphaerales > Nitrososphaeraceae > CAWGVG01. Next base: position 16,959 of record CAWGVG010000052.1, read on the forward strand.
ATAGGTTTTCGAAAATAAAACAAGTCTACGAGGAAAATAGACACAGCAAAGATGATAAAGAAATGAATAATCAGCTAGATCCAGTCTCTGCTTACTTAGAGCAAGAAAATATTTCATATGAAAAATTAATTGACTTTATAAAATACATGGGACAAAGAGCAAAGAAACCATTCAAAGATGCAGTGGCTGATATTGGTAAGATGGTTCTTGGTAAAGAACCGGAATATTACGATGATTTTTACTTTTTTAGAAACAAAATATATTCTGACATAGACAGCAATTTCTTAACTATAGATCCACTCAGCGAGGTCAAAAAAATACTAACTAATATGGAATTTGATTTGTCTAAAATCTATTTTGATACTGAAGATAGAGGGAACAAATATCCATCACCCATATGCTTCTTTGTAAAGATACCTACTGATATACGAATACTCTATAAGAGGGAGAGCCCATATTTTGACCTTCAGGCTTGTTTTCATGAAACAGGACATGCCATGCATGCTAGTTCTGTCGATGCAGAAAATGAGTATTGGGATAAATATAGAATTCCAATGGGGATAGCAGAAGTATTTTCTACATTTTTAGAACGACTAACAAAAAACAGCAGGTATATAGAATCATTGTTTAGTTCAAAAGAAAATCAAAACATGATCAGCAAACTCATATCAAGAACCCATTTTATGGAATTATTTTTTATCACGTTTTATGCAGCAAATTCGTTAATGAAGTTGGCATATTGGAAGGAAAACTTGTCAATACACCAAACATCTGAACTTTACTACAGGTTAATAAAAGAATATACAGGATTTGAGATGCCCGGAGAATATTGGTTACTACATCACATTCTTCCCGAATCAATAATGTATGTACCAAGTTACCTGCTTGCGGCTGTAAGGGCAGCAGAACTAGAGATACATATTAGAAATAAACATAGCGATAAATGGTGGAAAGAAAAACAAGCAGGGAAAGATCTTAGGGAAATAATGAAATCCGGAGCAAAAATCGACCTATCTATATTTTCAAAACTTGATAGCAATGCATTTTTGCAAGAGATAACACAGCAAGTATAGATATGAGTAAGGATCCTGTGTCTACTTCTTCTTCTACCTCATCTTCTCGTCTAAAAAAATCACACTCATTCTTGATGTACTTCAATACCTTCTCTAGACTCCAATCTTTATGATAAACCCATGTGTTGGGTAAAACAGGGTGATCTCAGCTCTTTTTCTTCAATTTCGTGCATCCGTCGCATTCTAATAGTATTGTCATTTTTTAAAACCAAATGCACAAGATAATATAGTGGTAAATTTTCATTAAAAATCTCACTTTCAGTATATTCAGTCGTATCTGGATAACCATAAGGGAGCTTTCCCTTATCAAACATTAGCTTTGGACATTACCTCTTGATTTATTATTGCGTCCATCTCGTTTCCATTTGGGCTTCTAAGATAGTCATCTAATTCTAAAGCATTCTCGTATAACTTTCGCTCAATTTCTTTATTATCAGTTATGTATTCCGATATTTCTTGATGTAATTGATGTAGCATTACGGGGCGATCCTTTAAAACCGTCTGTATAAAATCTTCGACTTTTTCTATCAGAGTCATCATCAAGTTGTACATTGAATAAACCTTATCTTTTTTTGATCAAAAGACAATTACTAAAATGTGCTATAAATAAAAGAAAAATATTGAGTGCATGCAGTTGCCATTTAGCATATATCAACAAAGAGCGCATTGAGTTGATTTAATTATTTTACTTTTATTAGAAACAGTACTATACTCACTAACATTAATTCGCTAACTCATATTTCTCGATAGATACTTGGCTATGTGTAGTTTGAAACGCTTTGTTCTATAGTAGTTAGCTATAGCACATGTTAGATCTTGAAATCTAGGATAGTATTTTGATACAAGCAGATTATATTTTCCCTGTCTCCAGCACTCTTCGACGGCATTGAATTCAGACGAACCTTTTGGAAAGTATATCACTTTTAATACATCTCTTCTGTCTTTATGTACTTTCTTACCATCTTGGAGCGATGATGTTGACGTGCTCTATCTATAAACAATATCAGTCGGCCAAATCTGTTTTGCATATGTTTGATATAATCCAGAAAAGTGTATTGGTTAAAGCTATCATATTGTCGGAAGAATTGTCTACCGTCTATACATAGGGCACCAAATACACAAGTCCTTTGATGTGATCCAGTCATTGTTACAATTGGTCTTATTCTATCTGCCGTCCACATCTTCCTTCGAATCAAAGAATCATGTATAAAGATGGATTCATCAGCAACAGCGACAGTGAATCCTTCAGGTATATGCGAGATTATCTGTTTAGCCTTTTTCGAAATTTATCTTTCTCTTGCTTTGATGCAGCATTAACAAATCTCATTCTGGGTACTTTAGGACTGAAACCCCATCTATGTAATAGTCGATAGATGTGAACTTCATGATATTTGACTCCTGTTATTTCATATATCAAATTCATCACTTCTTTAGCCATCCATCCTGACTGATTTTTTGACAATTCTCTTCTTATCCCAGTAGATGTTTCTTTTGATACTTCTGGAGGTCTACCGCTCCTATGCTTATTCTTTAGTCCTTTCAAACCAGCATTATCAAATCTCTTGAGCCATTTGTAAGCCCACCATCTAGATCTATGGAATTCTTTCTCAGATACACTGGCTGCTTCTTTCTTATCCATTCTGACACGTCTTACAAGCAAAATCCTTTCTCGAATATTCGCATCCTTTTCATTTCTATAAGCATCGTTTAAAACTGCAACAGACATCAAAGTGAATACTCTGAGTATATTCATAACATATTCAAGCTAAATTGATATTGAACTAGATCGTTAGACAGTTGTATCAAATTATGTTAGGCAGTCTAGTATTAGTGTAATATTATTAAGTACTAACCTTAAGACATGAATTTCATAGTATAGAAAATAAGAGGGTGACTAAAGCAAAATCCAAGGATGTGTCAGACATTTTTAACTATATGATCCTTACCATCCTTAGGATCCTTCCATATAGACAGATCTTGATTTCTGATAATAGAATTACTGCTTGGGTTAATCGATAATGGTCGTAAGCATAGTAAGAGTGGTGTGATCTAAAGTTTCTAGACATCAATGCCAAGTAGTTATAAACCATCTCACACAGGACCCATTATGTACAAAGGAAAATATGCTATAGTCAAACCTCTAATTCCATTATTTTATATTGAACAGAATGTTACGCAAGAAGAATTTGGCATGATGATTGATATTTAGCTAACGATTCATCCCTTTGAATATTGTTTGCCTTGTTATTAATATCATTTTTCTTGTTTGCCCTGCTAGTGTAAATAGTATCAAATACTGTTACATCATCATCTTCAATAATTGTTGGGAATATCTGGTCTTCCAACTTTTGTATATCACAAGCCAGTAATCTTAGGACTTCTTTTACAAGCTTCCAAAGTTCTACTTTATAGACATCAATATTAAGATCCTGATAGTTTGTTGAATATCCCTTATAGCCATCTTCTTGCTAGCCAGTTTTGTAATATTTGATTAAGCTACCAGATTCTTTGTTTAGCGATTTACCTATTTTGTGTTGTGGTGTATAAGATTGGTAGTTATCAGGATCTTTATTCAAAATAATCGAATATGCCAAGAGAGATGGATCAACTTCTGCTGCTTCTAATTGTTTGAATGCTCTTAGTACATTGAAAGTCAAATCAGGTTTATTATTTTTATAATCATCAACCAGCTGGTTGAATACCAGATTGAAGAATGGAGGTCTATCTCTTTTCTTACCTTCCATCCCCTTTATGATCACTTTACCATCTGCTTGAATGCCTATGTAATGTTTTTTGCTAAGCAATATGCTTCTAACGAAGGTATTCTGATGTCGACTGTAAACACATCGTAATTTAAGTAGTTATTGGATTACTCATTTTTTCATAATATTTTCTTGTATGTTGTTGTTTCAAGTTATTGTTAATAAATTAGGCAAGGTTCCGCAGATGATCATATGCTGCAGTCTGGATACAGCTTATATTTACTTATGAAACAGCAATAGCGACAGGAATAATGAAACTACGAAGAAGTACTATATGTTTCTGTTATTTCCCCTATTATCCCTGTAATAAGACCCGATTGGCATTCGTAGTGGATGAGTATTTTGTCTTCTAACTATACTTATATAATTCTGTTTACCAGTACATAATTGGCACGATAAACGTCTCGGTCCCAGGAAAGAGAGTATTTGCACAATACATGCAGCCGATAAGTTTGGCATTTGCCGTCGTATGCGTTATGCTTCTTGTTCTTAATCCTTTTCAGTTAATATGGTCGCACCCTGCTGCTTCTACACGTTCCGTTCAACACGCAATTGCAAGAAGAATTGATAAGGCTGCTGCGGAACAAGAAATAGAAAACGTTATTTCAGCACTTAACGGAGTGCAAGCTTTTGGCTTTGGAGGCAAAGATTCCTTTGGCAAACCCATCACTCCCATTCTTGATGGACCTATTGGGTAGCGGCGTGATTTACACACAACTTTTTCAGTTTTCAGATGGCAGTTATACTAACCCCTACAAAAATTCTGTCGAGAAGATAAGGAATACTGATGGTACTTCATGTTTTTATGTTGCATATACAGATCCTAAAAGCCCGTACTGGTATGACAATTGGAATACAGTAGAAACTGATGACGCGAATTACGGTGTAGTATCAAAGGGTAGTTCTTTCAGGTTTTGGGCGGGTGACTCCAGACCCCTCTCTGATATGTTAAGTGGAAATCCTAGCGGCTATGCTACTAATTGGAATCCTTATTCATCAGGCATAGCTGAAGCAGGGCCTTGGGAACACTTACAGAAACCCTTCGTTGTTCTTAAACCAGGCACATCAGATACATTTGGAGCTACTTTCCCTCTTGGTAGAGGACCTGCTCCACACTGGTTCAAGGTATGTTTAGATCAAAATGGTCAACCGACAATTGATCGCACACACAATTCTGCATTGTTGCCGGTCAACCAAACAACAAAGGATCCAGGTTGGTGGCAGAATTACCGTGGACTTTGTAGTAATTTCTTAGGCTGTGAATGGGCACCGGGAGAAGAATGGGTCTGTAATACAGCTGATCCTAATAGCTGCCGAGACCAGTTTCCTCCAGGAGGAACACGGCTGATATGCACTAATCCTCAAAATGATACTAACCAAGATCCTCATACTAATCCTAATTGTGTTCGTACTTATTATCGGCTAAATAACGATTACAATCAGTTGGACAATCCCCAATGCAGTGATGGGTGCATTGCTTGGCCTTCTGGAGTTGCGACTGGAGTTATTACTCAAGGGTGGAGATCTGGACAGGACGGTTCAGGAACCCATTATACTCCGTGGTCTGATAATTACCATGGAAACTTCCCGCCAGAACGGTCAATAAAGGACACGTCTGAATGCAGCGACCTGTTGTCTTTTGGCTTTGCAAAGGCTTATTGCAATGATGTGGAATTTGGTTTGTGGCCAGATTCTCAATCGAGGAATCTTGCCTCAAATTTTTCATCAACTTTATGTAACTATGATCCGGTACATGGATCTCCTCACCCTGATAACCCATGTCCAACACATTCTGGCTTAGGTGCGAATGTATGGACAGAGATTGAACAATGGCAAGTTCCACTGGGATATAGGCCAGATCCTGGAGACAGAGGTACCCTTATCGGAAGAAAGATTGTGGACATGGCTCATGATGACGACCATTTCGAATTGCATCCTATAGAGGCAGCAGAGAGTACCTTTTTGCAGACTGGGCCACTTCAACGATATGAACCATACGTGGCGATTTCGCCCGATCAAAAATACGAACCAAATCAATTTTCCCCATTCACCATTAGCAGCGACGCTGCTTTTCCATCAATAGCCAATTACACTGTAAATGGCTACGCTAGATTGTACATGGCTTGGCTTGGTACAGACTCTGCAATTCACTTCAGCTCCTATGATGGAAATACCTGGACACCAGACCAACAGGCTACAACAACTGGAGTCGGTGTGGGTCCATCTTTGGCCACATACAATGGTAGATTATATTTAGCTTGGAAAGATCAGGACAAAGGGATTCATGTTAGCTCATGTTCTACTCCTTGTCTTGACATGAATAGCTGGACACAAGCGTCGACGTTGGTACCAAACATCGGCAGCAGCGTTGGTCCCTCATTAGCTGTTTACAATGGCAAATTATATATGGCCTGGAAAGGGATCGGATTAGATAATAGAATTTGGTTTAGTAGTTATGATAGTTCTTCATCAATACCATTAACAGATCAATTACAGCGGCAGCAACCAACCACTTTTGCCATTCATGCTGACACTATCCCATCGTTAGTTGGATATAATGGTTTATTGTACATGGCTTGGGAATATACAGACAATTCAATTCATTTTAGCTCATATGACGGAAGTAATTGGACAACTGAACAAACTGGTTCAGATACTAATACAGTCTTCACAACTGGCGTAGGACCATCATTCAGCTACTTTCAAGGACAAATTGTACATGACTTGGAAAGATCAAGCTGCAGGGATATGGTATAGCTCGTATGATGGAAATAGCAATAAATGGTCAACCGAGACGATGGCGCCAGGGCATGGTGTAACTTTTGCGACCGCTGATCTCCCATCATTAGCTACGTTCAACAACAAATTGTACATGACTTGGAGAGATTCGTTGACCTGTAACTCTGGACCTATTACTATCTGTGTGCCAGCACACATTTACTATAGTTCATTTGACGGGCAGAACTGGCAGACGGGTATGGGAAATCTTCCAACTATATCAGAGCATTGGAATGCTTATACCCATGGAAACAATGCAGCAGTAACAAAACTTGTCGTGACTCAGGATTGGCAAGGTAACCCGCTAGAGTTTGACGTCTGGCCTCCTGCTAGGCCCGATGCCAGCTCCAAGATGCACTGGCAACATGATGAAGTATATCATCCGATTAATCCCGCCGATCATCAACCTTACATCAATGTCACAATCACTGAATTTCCAGATCATCTTCATGTAAAAATAACTCCTAATATTGCATTGGATGCATTTTACTTTGATACTGACGTTCCAGATGGTGTACACCTAGACTGCAACTGTATTAGCAGAGAAGTAGTTTACTCTTTCATGTTATGGTGGGAGGCACCCTATTCATATTCTTCACAATTTGGCTCTTTAGGGTACTGGTAATGGCCAATTTGGTAACAATTCGGCTTATCATACCAAAGGTCCATTTAGTGTTGCATTTGACCATTCTGATCCTGTTGATGGTTCTGTGCTGTATGTGACCGATCCTGCTAACAATAGAACACAAAAATTTACTACCGCAGGTACATTTGTTAAGAGAATGGGGCAAGGCCGGTAGCGGAGTCGCTGACATGAGTCATCCCTTTGGTGTACTGTCAATCCTGTTACACATAATGTTTACGTGACTGATGATGATCATCATCGCGTTCAGGAATTTACAGACGTTGGAACCTGGATCAGAAACTGGGGTGGATACGGAAATGCCACAGAAAATGGAAAATTCGATCACCCTGAAGGCATTGCTGTAGATCCATCCGGTCAGTTTGTTTACGTCGCGGACGATAATAAGCATATACAAAAGTTTACTTCCGATGGTCAGTTCGTAATGAAATTCGGTTCTCCTGGAGAAATCAATGGGAGTTTCTATTCTGTTCCTAAGGGTTTGGCTGTTGATTCCTCTGGCAACATTTATGTTTCAGACACTCACGACTTTCGTGTCCAAAAGTTTAATAGCAATGGAAATTTCATCGTGACAAAATGGACCAAACAAGGTGGGCAACCAGGCTCTGGCGACGGAGAATTTGCTCCGAGTAGTGTAGACGGTGGAGGTCCGCACGGGATTGCTGTTGACCATGAAGGTAATGTGTATGTTGCAGATACAGGTAATAATCGAATACAAAAGTTTTCAAGTGATGGGACTTTTTTGGCAAAATGGGGTTCTTACGGCACAGCCGAAGGCCAATTAAATGAACCTATGGGTGTTGTAGTTGATCAATCTGGTAACGTTTACGTAGCTGATTCCTGGAATTTTCGTATTCAGATATTTGTACCGTCTTCTCCTTGAAACACACTACAGTCATGGTCGGCTCAGCTTCAATCTATCGATATAATCGTGGCTCATCAACACACAATACCATCGCCGATGTTTGTTACAATGGTGCAGGATTGCAGGTTTCAGTCGAATCTAACAACATGATTAATGTTTGCGATCGGTGGCTCTCGTAGTCGTAACATGGTAAAGGCAAATTTGCATAATCATTTTTTGAAAATCTAACTGATAGACGCACGTAGACAAGGCTGGTTAATTCTTTCTAGGTTAGAGTCATTTCCACCTTATAGCAAAAAAAAGAATATTTATTGCATGTAACGGGAAAGTCTTAACCATACTATCGCAGGAGACAACAAATTACAAGATTCTCCGAAGTGCTCTTCGATAGATTATGTTGTACAGATATTTTCTAACAAAGATTTGAAGACAGGGATTTATCACTGCCGTCGCTACTGAGAAAGCACACGCTGCATTCATCAGAGGGGGAATACCAATGCATATCGCTTGATTTTCAACCACAACCGTTGTATTCCCATTATTTTTTTATTGCATTTATTGCATCGCCTAATCCTGTAGCAACGAGATCCTTTGTAAAAATCAATCGCTTCGGTAGTTAAAGCCCTGTTCGCCAACTGGTTTGTGATTTTTGTGTTAACATTTTCGGATTGTATCTTTAACACTTCAATTAGTATTGCATTATTGATATTTGAAGCAACAATCGCCAGAATGTGCTATTAGTCTGAAGAGGTTATTACGGAGGAGCACAAGCTATAACAACAGATGGACATTTCTCAAATGCCACCCTGTGTATAAGATGACCCGGTCTTGACCCTGACAGACTTTTATAAAATATGTGAAAGTCAGCGTTAAAAGTATTGGGGTCTCCTACATTGTCATAAAACAGAGCATAGGGACGACTATCTAAATTACCACCTAAATCTTCATTAGCTAAATTTTGTTTCCCCGTTTTGGCGTCGAATACTGCATGCCATAAATGATGATTTAGCCCTGCATAGAATATATCAACGCCACGATGAGCGTCTACAACAGGAGCTGAAGAAAGGTCCAGCTGTAAATCTGTGAGTTTACCCGGAGGCGAACCGCCTGGCAATTCATATTGGTAAAGGACATACGGGCAGGCTGGAGATCCTATTGTTCCATGTGGACAGCCTGGAGCCGGCCCGGCAAAATATATATCAATCCCATTTGACCCCTGCACAACAGACGGTCTTGACCAAGGCGCTTGATCCAACAAAATGTTTCCTAAATCTTGCTTGATGGGAACCCATCCGTTTTCTAAAGACCACGTTGTACGCCACAGATGACCGTCAGTACCACCATAGTAAATGTCAAAACCGTTACCATGAAGAATACATACTGCTGTAGGCGGCGTTCCAACTCCCTCACCTAGATCTTTTACACTAGTAGGGTTATTTCCCCAATGCCAAAGATGGTTGTCAGTACCCTCATAAAAAAGATTAAGGTGATTGGGAACACCGCAAGAAACAGCTGAAGCACCTGTGCCCTGAAAAGATGAAGTTTTTATGGGAGCTGGGCCTACCCAACAATGACAACTATTGGCATTCGAAGGATTCCATTCAAAGATTTTATCAAATAAAGTGCCCCCTGGACCTTGATAAATTACATCAAGTCCACCTCGGTCTTCTGAGTGAGCAGGAGATTCTACTGATACAGTAGGAGATGAAGTCATTTCGCCACCAAGGTCTTCTTCGTTAGTAACACTAAGAAATGCTTTTACATTTTGCAAAATGGGCAAGTTCAAAATTATTACAACTAACGCTAATAAAATCAAAGAAAATGTGAAAACTTTTGACAAACCTCTCATAGTATGAGGTTTTTCCATATACGATAAAAGTATTAGTTATTTATAAGTGTTGAATCTTATAAACTAATCACGGAACACATTGACATAGTTAACAAAAAAAGGGGCAGATCAAGAAATAAGGAAGTTTGACAATTCTTAATCCTGTCCTATTCCTAATCCTGTCAAGGACTATTCCATTTGCAAAGATAAGGTGCATGCTATGAAAGCTACGGGTCTAGCAATGTACATTATTCGATTTGAATGAATATAGAAAAGACGCTGAACACAAACGTCACTATAACAGGCTTTGCAATGTTCCTAATTACACCATTATTCTATAGTATATGTATATCTTTGATCGTTGCTGCTATTGCGATTGTTCTTTGATTTGTTGTGATGAGTGTATCAATTGTTGGCCTCGTGCCGTTCTCTTTACAAAGTGACGCCAACTCGCTAGAATATAATATGGAACCATAGTTATCATTATTGTTAATAGATTTATTGCTGTGGGTATGGAACCTATGATATCTGCCTAAGCGTTTTGTATTGCTCAAACATTGTTATTATAAGTTACATACACTAATGAAAATGTCTCTGGTAGCATAGTTCATCCTTTTTTTAACTATCTATTTTGACGGTTATTAGTAATTTGAGGAATTATTAGATCTCTAATAATAGGAAAAGTATCATCAACTGAAATACACGTGCTGCAGGACAGCAAAAGTATTCTTTCAGATCAGATATCAGATTAAGTGTCCTTCAGCAATAGAAAAATTATGTATACGCGAATAATAGTTTATTGAGCAATTTATTAGATACGTGGGTGGTTTCTGAAAATATTATAATCAAATCAAGTAACTACAGATTTAAGACTATTGGTTCAGCCGGCACATCGAATTTTGTGTTAAATAGATATCAATTTGTCAAATATGCATTAAAGGCGGTTATTAATTGGATGCTCTACGGATACACACTTTTACCATTTCGTCGAGGATGAATTATCCTCACAGTGGGGTTTAGACCATTCTGTAATGATGTTAAATTATATGTTTGGGGTACTCTCATCATACAATGTTTGAATGTTGGAAAGTGATATGGATCACATTTATTTTCAGAAAGAAATTTCATGGAAAAAATTAGGAATTCTGTAAATAGGCTTGTTGAAACCATTAATCAGAGAAGGAAGAAAAAAGCACAAGTCGCAGTCAGGGCTGATGATCGATACTTATCTAAGGATTCATTCCTTTGAATATTACTTGCTTTTCCATCATTGTTATTAATGTCGTGGCAATCTCAGACCGTTGGAAATATCTGACCTTCTAGTTTTTGGATATTGCAATCCAGTAGTCTTAAAAGATCTTTTATCAGCTTCCAGAGTTCTATTTTATAGATATCGATATCAAGGTCCTGATAGTTTGTAGAATATCCTTTGTACCCATCTTCTTGCTGTCCAGTTTTATAATAGTTAATTAAGATACCTTGTACTTTTTTTAGTGATTTACCTATTTTGTGTTGTGGTGTATAAGATTGGTAGTTATCAGGATCTTTATTCAAAATAATCGAATATGCCAAGAGAGATGGATCAACTTCTGCTGCATCTAATTGTTTGAATGCTCTTAGTACATTGAAAGTCAAATCAGGTTTATTATTTTTATAATCGTCAATCAGCTGGCAGAATACCTGATTGAAAAATGGAGGCCTATCTCTTTTTTTGCCTTCCATTCCCTTTACGATCACTTTACCATTTGATTGAATACCTATGTAACTTATTATATTGTCATTCTGCAGCATAAAATATCTTTAAACTCTCTGATTATTGTCGTTGAATTCATCCTTTAATTCTTTGTTTTCTGGCATACGACTACCGATGTATTTTTTCTTTAGTTTCTTGCTTTCAGTATCTTTCCAGTATGCATAGTAGTAAGGCCCATGTTTTTGTTCACACATCTGCTTACCGCACTTAATGTATTCCTTTCTCACTGTTGCCGCTGATTTGGCTCTATTAGCACAAGCAAGCTGTCTTGATTTTATTTTATTTATGAACTTGGTCGCTCTATCTGTATGGCCACATTGAACGTAAGAAGGCTATTTTTTCCTGTTACCATTTTGCTCTTACTCTATGGCAGCAGCTAAAATATCTCCACCACCTCCACTACCTCCACGTTCGCTTGTCAATAGGAGCGAGATTTGAGCTTCTTTTAGTGGAGTTATTGTAATTAGATATCTCCATCAATAATGAGAGATTATTTAAATTCTATTCAGCTAACGATGATGGCATATCGATGTATGACAATAATCCTGTTTTATTCTACACTGCTGTAGTATATTATATGTAATGTCTGTAATGTAATCAAATCCAATTATGTCCATCAGGTATGCAATCCACCTTTGACGTGGATCTCTTTCACGAATTTGATACCGTCTGCAAGAGAACTGCTTTCTACGTTGTGTAGATTTTGGATGCTCGCTAGACTTTCATTTAGTAATTGTTTAGGACTATTATTATGCCATTTTTTGAAATCCCGATGATCAACTGTTATTTGTTTTATTGAGGGTCAAATAGAATCAAAGATGCATAATATAAAATAAAGGGAATTTAGCTATATTCTTTAGAGTTAATGTCCTGTACTAGCAAATGCTGCCGCACGGATCATGTGTCTGTCCAACTGTACTAGCAAATGCTGTGTGCGTTTCAAACATTCCTAATGCTGCTCCAACTGCTATACTCAGTCCCAATCCTATACCAATTATGACTAGTTTTGGATGTGTGGATATTGCATTTAGAAGTTTTTGTTTTATTAACATATTTGTATCACATGAACCTTGCGTAGTATATAATGCGGTGTAGACAATAACTATTATTTTTCAGTTGCATAGCTTAGCAATTTCTATATAAGCCATTATGTAACAATGAGACATAATTCTATGTTAGGTGACAGTCCGGATAAAAGCTACGCTGGGTATGCGGCCTGTAAATTGATTCGAGCCTTGTCCATTATATCCACCGTGAGTCCTCTCATACACCAGCTTGATTCATAAAAAACCATTCTCGCTTGTCAAATTGATATATTTATTCTGGAGGTACCCTTAAGTCTAATTCGTGTTGAGTGAGCTCGTGCGCACATTATTTATAATTCAGTGTGTTAGAGATCATGTGATGATAGAAGATTTTTATTCTCAGTTATATTAGGCAGTTAAATCGATTGCGGTCATCATATCCAGAATCAGCAGCCATGTAATGTACTCCTTGTGGAAGTGAGGATGTTATTGTGGGATATATCTGATTATCTTGTACATTAGCTCGTGTAAAGTCTGCTGATAGAGGTACTATGAGCGAACCAGTACTTGCTGTTATGTGGAGTTTATAACCAAATATCCAACCTTTGGTGTGACTGAATCCCCATCTAGCATCTGTATCTATACCTAAACGTGGGACTATTCCTTTATTCATAGATGATTTGTGCCAGAGATGTCCTTTGGCTCTAAGCAATGTACTATCTATTGCAACAATGTATGGGTCAACCAATCTTTCATTTACAAATAGATTTCCCATAGTTGATATCCTTTCTTTGGTGTCTACAGATATTGTCGAAAGTCTTCTGTCAAATGTCCTTCTGTCAGGAAGACTGGTTAATCCACATGCTTTCAACACCTTTCTGTTATATGGATAACAATCCATGGAAAGATAATCATGTAATGCTCTGTTAGAATCAAATCTCAGCCATATCCTAACTACAAAACAACGTAGTATTACAGTTGGAGGATATACAAATGGTCTACCTCTTCTCTTTCTCTGAGATTCTGGCCAACGTATCAACCCTATCAAATATAGAATGCTAATTAAGATGGATTCTGATGATGTAATATTTGTTGTAGCTAGCCTTTGTGACTGTTTGAAGGTTTGTCACCACAAAACATCAGATATCCTGAGGTTAGCTTTATACCAAATCATCAATGGAAATTGGCAAAACTATGAACAGGGAATTATGCCCCAGCCTCAACTAACTAACTAACTATATGTGCCACAGCGATACGTATTGTGAAGCTTATACGCGCGCGTACCGCGATCAGTGGGCAGTTTTAGAAAACAGTGGAAATGTACATAACAACAGCTTTGCTAGTAGGTACAGATCAGAATGAAGCCGCTTCTGTAAATATACAAGGAAATAATAATAATAATAAAGTGAACATATGACAAGCTGAATAATCGCATCAAAGCTTTGCTAGCGGCGAGTTAGATTTTACACCGGGACATATGGTTTTAGGTTCTCCTAGTGGTAGTAATAGTGGCGCAGATAATCCGAGGTGCGTCTTACTTTATGCCTCTATAAAGTAAATAATTTTCCTTCTTTTTTAGGTTGCTTATGTTGGTCAGCTTAAATGAGCTACATTTTCATTTAGCCTGCCAATAACTAAATAACAGAGCAGACAACATTAGGGGAAATTAATCATCACTAATAGCGCCCAAGGATAAAAAAATAAAAATATCTTAAATTAAATGATTTTCGCTTATCTTAAGCCATTCTATCTTTTCTTGGTAATTGGGCATGTATCTACGCACATGATCCCAATAATGATAAGAATGCTCCTTTATTTTCAAATGACATATCTCATGCAATATTATATAATCAACAACCTCTTCGGGAGCCTTTAGAAGGTTTAAGTTGAGGTTAATTGAGCCTTCTTTTGTCATACTGCCCCATCTATTTTTCAAGTTCTTTATAACAATCCTTTCTGCTTTAACGCCAAGTTTTTTTGAATATTCTTCTACTTTGTGTTTGAATATGGATTGCGCCTTTTCTATCAACCAATCTTCGTAGAGTTTTTTGATTGACGTGTATATACGGTTGTCTTAAAGGTATGACCATAGCGAATGAAATCTGCAGTATACTCTGCAGCTGCCCCTACTTTGCTCTCTCCTTCCCTCTTTCTTTGACTTTCAATCTCGCGCTTCTTTCGTAGAAATAGAATTAGTGCCGTAACATGGTCACAATTATTGCCATCGCCGGCTTCACATGTACAGCCAATAGTTACGTCCAATTCCATAGCACCAGATTGTGTTAAGGCACCAGATTGTGTTAAGGCACCAGATTGTGTTAAGTTTACTGTATAGAGGTTTGAATCTTCCTTATAGCGATACAGAGTTAGATGGTGACACACGCCGTCTCCACCGATATCCGATATAAAATGTTGGGCATCAAATGTTATCTGCACTCATCCGCATGACGAGTGTGTAAGTGAAGGCGACTAGAATAGCAGACTGTAGCTGCTACTACGTGGTAAGGTAGTTCTTTATTACTACTACCATGGCCTTTTTTCTTTTTTTGTTTCTACACAAAATAAAAATCTATCTGCAAACGCTTTTGCTTGTTTTAACTTGGTTTCAGGATAACTTTTATTCGCTTAACACGCTGACACCAACAGTGTAAGTATTGGAGGATTGGAATGTAATAGTGTCATGCTGTGTTCGGTACACCATCTCTTTTTATTTCAATGTGCAACTCAACGCTCTAAAACCACAATATGAGTGTATAGAAAGAACAAACTTATGACATAACAGGTTCAGAAACCAATTGCAAGATATCAAAAGACGTAAGAAAGCTATCCTACTTGCTACTACGTTTAGTCTGTTGTATTAATCGAATAAATGTAGTAGATCATTGGATAGGCTCCCAGTTGAATTCAATGATGAAGTGTCGTGACTTGTAATTGATGTCGAGCTATGGAAGTTATGGTGTTTTAATTTTGATGATGGGGGAGATGTCAATGTTAACGATGATGCGGGAGACTGTGTTAATTTTGATGATGGCGAGGATGGATGAGATGAAGATGGATCAGGTAATAATGATTGAGGTGCAAATATAGATGCTGGAGAGGGTACTAATTTTGATGATGACGCTGAATAAGGCGAGGATGTTAATTTTGAAGACGGTATACTTGAATTAGTTATTGAAGTATCGCATAGCTGATTCTCTACACATGATGGAGAGCTACTTTCAGAAACCCTCAAGGCTTGAGTTTGTTGCGGCTGCTGCCATACAAATGCTGTGACCATAAATGCAGCGGTCATTATTACTGCAACCATTGTTAAAGCTGTGCTGTTCATGAAATTATAACCAGCATGTTGTTACTATAGTATATTTGATTTATTGCAAATCTTGCTATAATTTAAAACCAATATATTGAGCTGTATGAGTTTTACAGTTTTATCAATTGTATCAACAATGTTATTACTACTCGTCATACTAGTATAATGTACTACATACATAGCTAAAAGGTTTTTGACAGCAAATTGTTTAAGATTATTATGGTATTATATTGTGTATATCTTGATTAACTTTTCTCTGAATATATTAGAACAATATATCTATCGAATTGGAATGCATAACTGCTGATCAGAATCATACATTGAAATAGAATAATATTTTATACACTCACATTCTTTGTACTATATTACATAGTAAAAAGAGATTTCCATAATATACAGATAATAGTTATATGAATAATTGCACCTCAATTAATATTCTGAATAGTTATACGAAATAAGTCAGCATTAAATCATATTAGATAAATCAGCATTAACCTACTCAAGTCAAATATACAGATGACATTGTACTGGTTGACGACGAATATGAACAACACAAAAACTTTAGCTATAGTTGCTGTCTTAATAGCGGCAACATTAGTAATAGTAGGAGTAACGTTCGCAGCTACAACACCAACAGCATCAGCAGCATATGGTCATAAGAAAGGAGGAAACGATAAGAAAGACAAGGAAAGAGATAATGGAAGTGCAAATGGTAATACAGATACCGTACAGATAGAAAAACAAAAAGCTTCAGTAAGTGGATTTGATAACACAGCAGAACAAGAGGCTCAAAACCTGATATGTACTCATCCAAGCTCAACCTGTGTAAGTGAAGGCAGCGAATCTAACTCAACTGACACAACTGACAACGGCGGAGAATAGAATAGCATCAGGCCATTAAGGGTAGTTCTTTATTACTACTACCAACTTACTTTTTTTTGTCCTTATGCAAAATACTGAATTTGTTATCGAGTATACCTATAATTATGTTATTTATTTTCTCTGTAATAACCTAATGAGTAATCGAAATCAAAAAATCCACAACTGTACAGCAGGTTAGTAGTCAGATTTTATACTAAATAAGTCAGTAATAACAAACAGTAATAGCTCCATTGTATTTGATCTAAAACTTTAGAACCTATTATTATCTAACTGAACGCTTCGTTTCATCTATAACTTAGTAATAATTAATACTATTATCAATCGGTAAGTAAATACTTCACTAAATCTATATCGTCAATAGTTATACAAAATTATTTAGTAGTACATCATGTTAAATAAATCAGCATTAACTTACTCAAGTCAAATATACAGATGATATCATATTGACAAAATATGAACAACATACTACAAAAAATCTAGCTGTAGCTGCTATTGTAGCGGCAATACTAGTAGTGGGAGGAACATTTGCAGCAACAGTAACGCAGTCAGCAGCAAGCATATGATCATAAGAAAGGAGGAGGAATCAAAGAAAATAGTAAAAATGGTAACACAGTTACCTTGCAGAAAGATAAACAAGACGGAACACAAAGTGGATTTGATACTTCATTTGAGGAAGAAGGTCAAAATCTGATATGTACTCATCCAGACAACAACGCGACTTGTTCACAAGAGGGAGCAGTGGCACCAGTAAAAAGAACTTGCGAACAATGTTTCACAACTATACTTAAACCAGAACAGATAACCACCGTTCTAGGTTCATCGGTATCAGTTGCACTGGCGTGCGCGACTTTTAATCAAGAAACAGAGGCTGACTTTAAAAACGGCCTAATTGTCTTAGGAATCCCCATGCAGACAGCAAATGATCTAATCGCATGTCTATTAAAGGCTGGAATAGTGTTTAAACCTGCCTGATGTTGTTGTTGTAAAGCTGCGAGATTAATTGTTGTATGCTCCCAACACACATGTCTAATTTTTCCTTTTTATTGAGTATCTATCATCATATCGCCACCATCAATTAAAGTACTATGTTACAATATTGTTATGTTACCAATTAATAGTAACATAAATATGTATCATTCTAATTTTTCCTCTGTCAATGGCCTTACTGGAACCTGGTCCTTTCTTATCTTGAGTTTCTCAAATGTGTCTGCTTGTGTTTATTAAAAGGAAAGATACTATTATCCCTGTTACTGCTACAAAAGCAAACGGCCATCAACAGGTTGTAGATGTACTTTCCAAAGAAACAGGCCTCTCAATATCAATTGATTATAACTACAAGTTTTTAGTGCTATTACCTATTGAAGCTGATGAAAACATAGAGGCACTCAAACATTACTATGGCGTTACTCAACAAGGCAAGTTGGTTGTCAGGGGTATAGAAATTAGTAGACATGATATTCCAAACTTTATAAAGCAATTTCAAACTGAATTGCTATACACGCTTTTTAATTGCAAAGATTCAGCTGAAGTGGAAAGCAAAGGATATGAAAATGCTCTTTTACTGGTCACCAAGGCAATAGATAAAATTATGACAGGTGAAGAGATTCAGCAACAAGATCTCGTGATTTCTAAATTACTTGGACAGGATATAGAAAAATACAAGAGTTTATTTCCCCATGTATCCGCTGCCATTCAATTAAGCAATACTGGGGGAGGTAAATATCCAAGAAAAGGTGAAACTATTCAGTATATCTATACGGATTCACAGCACAAGAATCCCCTTTGCAGAGTTGTACCTTTAGAGATTTTACAAAAAGTAGGAGAAAAAGAGAAAGATGGTAAGGAGAATGGTAAAACTCTGAATTATTATGACAAGGATAAATACAGAGAAATGATACTTGATGCTGCAGAAACTGTATTAGGCTATTTTGGCTTTGATAAAACTGTTTATGAAAATCCTGGGAATAATAGAAAGAAAAAGAGAAAATGGTATAAGGAATTGCATGAAGAAAGAACAAAAGATATCCATGCAGAGATGATGATGGAAAAACATTAAGCTTAGTTGCCGGTCCAAAATATATAAGAATACTAAAAACCCATCTTACCAATAATTGCATAAGAAGGAACTACAGCTAAATTGTTCATAGCAATAACTAAACTTTTTAGCAATGTTATTCTCTATGAACAAGAGTTTTGAAGGGAAAAAAAGGATCAATCCCAGCAATAATGCTTCACAAGCAGTATATATATTCAATAAACTCAAAGCAAGAAAAGATCAGATTCCAATAAGACCATTGACAGAAGGAAAATTATGATGATATATGGTACTAATAATTGATATCTAACAGTGTTGCATTGCAACGCCTTGACTCTCGTTTCAATGCAAGCATTAAGGTACTATCCATTCTATTCTTGTATATGTGGCAGAAGTCTATAAATTTACTTTTAATGTCATTTAGGTGATAGAATGGAAATATTGTAGTTTGAATACAAAGAACAATCATATTATTAAGCTGGTTCTGTATGTACTATAATTCTGGAGGCTCCAGTATCTTTGATAATCTTATTTTGTATGTTTGTGGCTATTGTATGAGCCTCTTCTACTGTAGTAGTGGTTTTTTCTATACCTGGTTTTATCTTTACTGTCAAAGTAATATGTCGTTCACCATTGACATCTACTACCCCAATATCACTACAATCAACTACTCGGTCAAAAGATAAAGCTATACTCATTATTTTCTCCATGTAGGGTTGATTGATTCTTTTTTTGAGTGCCTATTGCTACATATTCGCTAACCTCTGTTTCTATATGTGTAGTGGCTTTTCCTATTAAGGGAATCTCATCTTTAAGTCTTTTTTCAAAATTGTCTATGACTTTATGAGCAGTGTTAAGGTCAAGGCTAACGTCCATTTGTACATCAAGATACAGATGCAGTAGTGATGGTTTGCTTTCCTTCTGAAGATCTGATAAATTCTTCTTAGAACTCGCTGTCACTCGTTTTTCCTTTTCGTCTCCACTTTCTCCTTCCGTAGCTTCTTCTTCTGATGATGACGGTATACCCGATAGATATATTGAATGAACATTCCTTATACCTTCTGTCTCTGCTGCAATAAGCCTGATTCTATCAGTTATTGTCTCGCCTGATGATTCTGTTGCATCTACATGCACTAATACATCAGAGTTTGGAAAGCTTTCTTTTACCTTTTCTTCAACAGCTGTCGCTACTCTATGAGTCTTTATCATGCGTATATGTTCTTGGAACTTCAATATGCATATCCACAAAGGTTTCTGATCCTACATTTCTAATGCGAACGTTGTGTGCTCTATCGACGCCCTCAAGTCCGGATACTGTTTCCAAAATTTGTTGTTGTGCTCCCTTAGGCGCCTTATCTAATAATACATTTAATGTTCTTCTTCCCAATCCTAGTGATGTATATATTATCATTGCTGCTACAATAATTGCAGCAAAAGCATCAGCATTTGGTATTTTCAATAAGAATACTAAAATCAATCCCGCGATAACAATGGCTGAGGATAGCATATCGGTTTTAAAATGCAAGGCATCTGCCTCTAACGCTTGACTACCATATTTTCTTGCAACCCTATATAATGACCTTGACCTTCCAAAATCGATAGCTATAGATACAAACATAATTGCAAACGAATACACTGTAATTTCTGGCTGAATGATTTTGAAGAATATCCTTTCTATGCCTTCATAAAATATCCACCCAGCTATTGCAAATAATAGAATTATCGCAGTTAAACTTGCTATACTTTCTATTTTAGCGTACCCATATGGATAGCTTAAATCTGGTGGCCTTATTGACATACGTATAGCATAAAGGGTCATCAATGCCGCTATAGTATCAAGCCCAGAATGAAAAGATTCAGATAAAATTCCAAGACTGTTTGTAGAAAATCCTATAACAAGTTTTAGCATAGCAAGACTAATCGAAGCTGCAATAGAAATTGTAGCTACTTTGACCTTTTCGTTCTGTGCACTAGCTTTTGTTATGATTGATGCTCCTGCTTTTTGCTTATCTTCATGTACCTTATAGTAGTCACTATTATCTACCACAATTGACTTTCAAATACTTACAATATCATATATGTCTTATCTAAACTTTATAGTTAACTTTTAATGAATATTACTACCCTGTTTGCTATATATTGTAATATGTCTCAACTTGTCATACTTTATACAAAAAGCATAACAGGCTTATTTCATCTGGACTGTATGGCTGACACATACCATCGAAGTAAACTTCTATTTTTTGTATTGCCAAATCTTTTCGACTATTGCCATCTCTTGTACTCTTTCATTACAACTAATATCGTGGATATGATAGCGATCACCTAATATTATATCATAAGAATAGGAAATGAATATGAAAGAGGCTCATCTATATCTTTAATTTATATCTTTATTTATCCAAATACATAACATCAAACTCAATTGCTAATCTTCTCCAGATATAGATGTCAAATCTCGGTGATTGCACTTTAATATATCACTTAATAGTGCTCTTTCTATTTTCTTTATCTTTCTTACAATTAGATAAATGGTTCATAATATAGTAATATGAAGATTTTTATATGAATAATTGACAATGAAAGAGTAAACTTTTGTCATCCGAAATAATTACTCCAGCTAAACAACCAGTTAAAACTAAAAGTGATTTGGTTGAACAGGTCTTTGAAGCGATTTTAAAAAGTGGTGAGGGCGGCATATTCCAGACTGAGCTCTGTAAAGTATTTTCTCTGGATAGCAGAGATGGTTCCAGACTAGTGAGCAATTTGGAAAAGCGTTCACTCATCTCACGTGAAAAAACATTGTATAAAGGAAGGTGGACATACAAAGTAGTTGGAAAAAAATCACCAACCTTTACAGAATTTTCAAAAAAACCTATAGAAATAACAAGTGTAGAAGATGCTCCGTGTTTTAGTTGCAGTTATCAGCATTTATGCTCATCAGAAGATGAAACAAGTGAGTATAGTCCTGCCAAATGCATGTGGATTGAAGAATGGGTTTTGAATAGTCACATCCGAACGATGACCACAGAAAAAAACTCTGAAAATTCAGAGATATAGATATATATAGATATATAATCAGCAGAGAATACTTAATGCCAATGCATTTTGCAGTAGATCATCTGCTAAATAATGCATCTTTAGTATGAGAAACGGGTGGTGTAATGATATGCTTGTCCTTATTCTTACATCTTTCTGCTATGCAAACTAAATAGTTCATCCTGATTGATAGGTTTTATAATATGTGCGTCAAATAAAATCAAAACATGTGAGCCTGTACATCACTATTATAGGTTCTACGGTAAAAATCAACTTATTTCCTTATCTTGTAACATTGAGCAGATAATTCACGGCTAAAGCCAAAATGTAGTTATAATTTATCTCTACTACTAATTCCTGTGGTAGTAGTATACCAAATTTATATTAGACATGTCTATATCTTCATTTACTATTTTAATGTTAGTAAATCGCCATTTTTCATTTCCGAATACACACTCTATTTTTCTAAAAATAATTTACAATCGTGACGAAGGTCAATTGCTATTGGGATGGAGTTAAAGCTCGCTGCTAAATAGTTTTGGGTAAGAGCTAAATCCAGATTCTATCTGAGCTTCACCTTCGACTTTCCACTTTATCTGTTTTGCTGCTTGGGGGTTCTGTACCATTTTGTTGAACAGCTTGGCGTTAGAATTTGAGTAAATTACTTCGAATGGTGATTTCAATGTCGTTGTAGAATTATAATAAAGCTGAGGTCTTCCATTAAGTGGAATATCCTCATAGGACAAAGTCCAATTGCCTAATGGCGTACCATCTGCAAATAACTGGTAGTCAATCCTCGACGTTGTCAATGTCTGTTGAGTGGGATTATATACATCAAAATAGACATTTAACTGGGGTTTTTGACTATCGTTTGTAATGTCCTGGCGTACAGCTTCTACCTTTGAGAGATTTATGGTAAGCCTATTTAGATCAGGTGGAAGTGTAATAGTGAGAATCAGCGGAAGTAGAATAATTATGACTGCAATCGCTGCAATTACTCCAATAAGAATAATCCTGCGCTTGCTGAGAAACATGGTAATTGTTCAATGCTAGCTGAACAAATAGTGAATTAAAACCTTTCTTCATATCATCTTATAGTATTAATAAAAAACGTAAGAGTGGCATTATTAGGGGTTTAAGTTACTGCCCATTATTGCTTTTGTGGAGGATTTTGATAGTCATCTTCCAGCCAAACCTTTGTCGAAAGCAGTGGCAGAGCCCGCAGCTATCGGCTGGGGGGTCTTAACAAACCAAATAGTACCTGTTGATTAGTATCTTAAATTCAGGTTTTGCTCTTAATGCTATTTTAAAATATGTATAGTCATTAGATTATCATAATCAGAAGTGGAAATGGTTCAGAGCTAGAACTAGGTCATCATCACCATTTCTGCGTAGTAACAGTACTTTTTTTATAAAATGCAGTCACAGATAAATGTTAAGAGCCTAGTTAATCGACAAATAAAATTCAAGGCATCCGTTAATGTATGTGGTCTTAAGTAGTGATAATATTTAGTCATGGATAATTTTATTAATAAAATAAAACTGAAGGAATCGATCATGACATATACATTTATATCTATTAATAGATATATTCTTTCTTTCACACTTCTCAGACGAATAGTTTGAGAGCAATACGCCCAGTCGATTTACAGAAAATCAGAGATCGGGTGGAGCAGTAGATCATGTAATACCTTAGTATTGGAGACGTTATTCTCGTTCCTAATCCTATTCGATTAGTCTTTGTCAGAGCGGCACCTCAGGAAGCTCCACTATGCCACTAAGGCATGTAGTGATCACTAGCCCAGCACTTTTCAATCCCATTTTGTTCCATTTTTATAATATCGCTTAATAAACAGGATTTACCTGCTCGTGGGCTGCCAAAATACTCGATCTTAACATATATTATAACTCACTCTTTTTTTTGAGCTAAATAGGAAAAATATGATATCAAGGAAAGAATTACTATTGTTTTTTAATAGTATTTATTTATTATTTTACTCTTGTTATTGATGTTGCCTTTATTAGTGAGTATGTTCTTTTAGTTCCTGGCGGGAGTTAAAGCTTTTTCCACACGTTTCGCAACTGAAGGATGCATTAACATCAGAGGTTGATTCATCAGATTTTTCACCTGTATCTTTATAATTACTCATTGTTATTATTTAGATTATAATATATTTAACTGCTTACTATCCACTAGTTACTTATTAACAATGGTGAATCTAAATAAGATGAAATAATAAAGCCTAAAAGCTGATGAAATTCTTCTGAGGAATATGAATTAACGAGTTAACCTTCAGAGTTAAGAGGATTCCTTTATCATATTCCATAATCCAGAAAAAGCGATATTTTCTCATAAATCAACACCACATATTCATTTCATAGGATATGTCGGACACTGACATTCGCTCATAAGAGATAGATGTTATGAAATCTATGTTTATAGCAAAGATTTATGATCGAGCAGGATGACAATAGAAAAAACTCTTGTAATAATGGAAATAATAAAAAAGTCTAATCAAAAATAGACAATAATAGATAGGCAAGGGGTTGCGTATAGTAAACATAAAGTAGAGTAACTCACCGATTTCCTACAAGGTAATTATTGTTTGGGATTAAATTGGGAGATGATATTATGCCTAATTATGAATGTTATAAAATAGTTTGCAATTCTTTTGTTTCTCGTGATATTTTAATAATTCGCCATGGTCATTTAACTCCTGCTCCTTGCCTCCATAACTGTGACCTCCACCATCTAATCTGTGCAATCATATTACATTTATGTCTGTTCGAACTTTTTTCTTCTAATACTCACCTTTCCATTTCGAGAATGGGAAAACCACAAGTGTAACATCTGGTTTCTCTTCAGATATTTTCGCGCTTGTCATACTATCACTTTAAACATTCTCTTATCAAAAAAAAGATTTTGACTAAGTATAATTTTTTGCCAATAATCTTTTTCCCTATACTGTTTAGCTTGCGTATGTATCCTTCCAACCCTTTTACTTCTTGTTAATTTGGATGAAGATGATGAAGATGATGACAGTAGCGATTTGCTTGGTCTTGATTGTATATACTGTCTATATTCCTCATCTACTTCTACGGCAGTTGTCAGTATTTTACTTTTTATAGATTGAGACGATTGCAAGAACATTTTTGTATCCTTTGGCAAACAATGTCCTCCAATCCCTTCTCTTGGTTCTAGAATGTGCACATTCCATTTAGTATTCAGAGCATCTCGTAATTCTGGAAAGTTTATGTTATTTGCTTGGCAGTATAAGTAAAGATCTTCAGCGAATGCAATTTGCAAATATCTGTGAGCATTTTCAACAATCTTTGTTAATTCAGCAATTTCTATTTCTGAAACTGGATGCATAGGAATTCCCAGGCTTTTTCTTCGGCAATGATGTGCTACTACTTAAGTACCTGTGGAGTTAGTGTCTTTGCTTTCAGAATCATGATTGCTAACGATAGTGTCATTATATGTAAAAGTTGTTGCCATATTTCATAATTAGCATCCCAATATTTATGCCAAAAGAGGTATTTCCATTATAGAACTGCAATGCTGTTTCAAGACAACAATTAGTAAACTCCACCAACAATGCGTAGTTGATTTACACCATGCTCTTTTTCTTCTAAAGAATACCATCTATGGGGAGCATGAGCGACATGCAGTCTGTGATTGAGAATTTCAAATACTTTCTTTGATGTTCCCTTTGGAATGGTAATTTCTATTGATAGAAGTGCTCCATTTCTCTTTGCTTCCTTTGAAATTCTTTCTACTATAGATAATAGACCATCTACTTGTGGAGAGAATATATCGTCAGATTTATGAGTAGAGACGCATAAAACATAAACATCAAAATCACTAAATCGTATCATCAGCCTTTCTTTATTCCTGCTGTTTTTTCTGCACGATCCATCGCTTCAGGGCTTATATCGTATCCATAGACGTCATCAAATCCTCCTCTTTCTTTACATATTTAGCTACAGGAAGCCCTAATTGACCAAGCCCAACTATCAGAACTTTATTGAATTGTGTCTGTCTGCGTTGTTTTTGTTCTGTATATTGTACCATATAATTAATGACGTAGTGATATACAAAATTGGTAATATAACCATCGGGTAAGATTATCAATTAATTTGATTAAGCAACATATTATCTGTAAAATTAAATTAATCAATGTTCGGATTCTAGCTTACTAATAAAATTATTATAAAAATATTACCAGCATTTTTGCTCTAGAATATTTCTTAGGTTGTTATGCATATATGTATGGCTTTGAACTTCAATAAATTGATGAGATTAATGTGACATTTTAAGAAGGTTCCAAATTCTTTAATATAATTTTATGGAAGCATAACTGGAAAATATCCAGTTGCTATAAATTTATATCTGAATTCAAGTAATTTACATGTTTCACAATACTTGAAGCCAAAACCAAATTAAAACACTTTCTATTGACCTTTTTCGTTATATAGCAGCTTTAATTCCTCAAAACTTAGCTTCGAGCCAGATGCTAGCTTTTTCTTTGCTGTTTCCTTTACCTTGAAGAGAGCATCATTAGGGAGCCCTTGCCCATATTCTTGACGTTGTTGTTTCCTCATTTCGGCCATAATGTTAAGGCGTGCATTTATAATGTCTAACTGAGTTATAGTTTCATTATATTTTTTTAAATACATTTCATGGTCAACAGCAAGCTGGCGTTTGGAGTCAAACAGTATATCAATTCTACTATTACATTCTGCAATCTTTGTTTGTATGGATCGGCGTTCTTCATCAAGTAATTTTAAAGATTTGTTAATATTTTCTGATTGTATGCCAAATTGTAGTGATTGCTCTTTTATAGTCCGAATAGCTTTTATTGCTTCAAGCTTCATTGAAACCTCTTTTGTAGCAGTAAGAATTTCATCTTTTTCTCGTTCTTTTTTATAATTTTTTTGATCGATTAATTTTTGATTGGCTTGTATAATTTGAAGTAAATGCTCTTCCGTTTCAGACGATACTCTAGATTCCATCATACTAAGGAAATTCTTGGACCGTGAAAGTTTTTCACTAATAGAATACAGTTGAGAATTATTAGATTGAATTTCCGTTTGGATCTCCTTTGACCTTTGTATCAACATATTAAGCATATTTTTCTCTTTATGAACACTGTCATTTATAAGGCGAGACTGGTTCCTTTCGACCTCTATAAGATTACTGGTTAGTTCTTTTATATAACTAGATAATTTGCGTTTTAAGGAAACTAGTTCATCCCATCCCAATGATTCCAAATTATGGATTGGATTTTCATCTAAATTCGTCAACTCAAATTATCCCTCTATACTTAAGAGCTATCATAACATAAAAATATACTGGGATAGCAAACATATCAATATTTTTAATATAGTACAATCCCGTCCATTAAAGCTTTAATGTGTACGACCTCGTTGTGTGAAAACATTCTTACATTCTTTCTAAGAATGTGTATATTTATATAACAATGATTTACGGTGAACCATCATTGCAAATTATGAAAATAAATGGATAGGAAAATGCAATAACGAGTTACGCAAAAATATCCCTTAATGGGAGATATGAATTTAAAATGCGCTAAACATCAAAAACACAATTTGACTACCTTTCATATTCTTACCACATATGTATGATATACTTTATTAATGAATGTTAGTGCTATTAAAAACTGATCGCTATAGATATAGAATCCTAATAAAGGAGTGATATTAGAGCGGGCTCGGTGGTTGCAGTTGTGTTAGTAATTCTAAAAAAGGATACGGTATTTACCATAAAATGAAAAGATATCGATTATGGCTACATAGACGATAACTCGAAATGCAAGCAAAGACTCTTTCAGGATTAAAGAAACCGCTTAACTCCAAAGACTAATTAATAAATTTCTCTTCTGCTCCCTCTAAATTCTCCTTACTTCCACAACCAGTGAATCAACTGTCTTAATTTTTTCTCTGGTTTGCCCTGTTTTATGGCTGATCTGGCTATCTCAACTCCCTCACCAAGATCTTTTGCAGCATTTCCAATTACGAGCGCAGCAGAAGCATTCAAAACTACAATGTCTTCCTTCTCCCGACTTGCAATACCGTAGATAACCCGCAGAGTATCTCTTATTGACTCTTCCTTAGAATGTACAATCAATTGCTCTGATTTAGCAACTTGTATATTTACATCCTTTGGATGAAGCCGCACTCTTTTAATCTGTTTTCCATTCACCAGCAGAATATCATTTTCGCATGTATTGGAAAGCTCGTCAAAACCATCGTGAGCATGGACTACCATCACCTCATTTAGATCTGTGTTCTGCAAAGCATTCGCGATAGTTTCAATTAATGAAGGTTCAAAAACCCCTACCACTTGGCCGGAAATATTAGTACAAGGATTGCTTAACGGACCAACAATATTGAATGCACTTCTTATACCTATTGTTCTTCTTGCAGAAGCGACATTACGAATAGCAGGATGAAATTTAGGAGCATACAGAAAACCTATGCCTGTATTTTCAATTGCTTCAGAAACACTGGCAGGATTGGAATCTAAATCTAATCCAATATATTCAAGAAAGTCTGCACTACCGCAAAATCCGGAAAAGGACCTATTTCCATGTTTAGCTACTTTAATACCAGCAGCGCATGCGACAACTGCAGCCGCAGGTACTGATATTAAACGATTTTATTATATCTCCTCCAGTTCCGCAGGTATCAATTAACGCTCCAGTGATTTTAGGTGTTATTTTTATGGCATATTTCTTGACAGTTTGAAGAATTATTCTAATTTCTTGAGCCGTTTCGCCCTTCATCGCAAGTGCTACCAAGAATGCTGCAATTGACGCTTCAGAAGCTTTACCTTCAAGAATCAGATTAATTGACTGACAAATTTCACTTTCGGATAAATCTGTCCTAGAAACTAACTTAGGTATTACTAATCCTCAATCAGTAATATGACTGCTGGTCAATCACCTCTTCACCAATGTGATAAAATTACGAAGTATTTTTGGACCTTCTCTAGTCAAAACAGATTCTGGATGAAATTGTACTCCTTCTATCAAATATTGCTTATGTCTCACTGCCATTACTTCACCATCGTCTAATGAGTGTGCTATAACTTTGAGACACTCAGGAATTTTCTTTGGATTGGCGACTAGAGAATGGTAACGCGTAGCCTTGAATGGGTTACTAAGGCCTTCAAATAATTTATCAGATCTGTATTCAATATTACTCGTTTTTCCATGTCGCACTATCTTGGCATTAACTACGTCACCACCAAAAGCATTAACTATTCCCTGATGACCAAGGCATACTCCTAGAATTGGTATCTTTGTTCCGAGGTCAGTTATTATATCAGTACAAATCCCAAAGTATTTGCGATCAGCTGGGTGACCGGGTCCTGGGGAAATAACCATTGCATCCGGATTCATTAATTGAATCTGTTGCAAAGTAATTTTGTCGTTTCTAACTACTGTGGGAACGACTTTAAGCTCACCTAACAGATGTGCAATATTATATACAAATGAATCATAATTGTCTATTATGAGTACCTTCATTACTCGCTAGATAAGTGGTGTCTTCATCTCTATATATATTGCTAGATTTATATCGGATTCGAATTCGTATCCTCTGTAGATTAATATTTTATGATCCTCCTGCAGTTTTTCTCGATCGCCTTTGCTAGAGTGTCGCATTCTTTACTCGTTAATCTTATGGATAGATGATGGAAAAATAAACGAAAGAATGAATGAAGGATACATATATATAAAATATTGAAACTATTGTGAACTCAATTTAGCTCCAGTGATAAATGTTGGTTAAGGTCTTCATAAATGGTTACGGCAACATTGGTCGCCGTCTTGCTGCTGCACTTTCAGCAGATAAAGAAATAGAACTTATCGGAGTTGCAAAGTATACTGCTGATGATAAAACTAAAGAAGCCTTGGAAAACAGATTTAATGTCTATGTTCCAAAAGCAATGGTAAAACAATTCAATGATAAATGCTATAATATAACTGGCACTATTCCAGAAGCTATCCAGCAAAGTGATCTTATAATAGATGCCGCCAAGGAAGGGGGTGGGTTTGATAATAAAAAAAATCTATATGAGCCGATGCAAAAGGCAGCTATTTTCCAAGGAGGAGAGGATAGACATGGCGAACTCTCCGTAGCTGACATGATTCATAATTCAAGAGTAAATTATGACAAGGCAGCAGGTAAAACTTATGTTATCCAAGGTAGTTGTAACGTTTCCGGAATTGGAAGGATAATGCAGCCATTGATTGAAAAGTTTGGCAACAAGTTAAAAAGATATGATGTTACTCTTATAAGAAGATGGGCTGATCTTGAAGATTCAAAAGTAGTAAAGGATTCTATTGAATGGGATAAAGACCCTCATCATCAAGACGACGTTAAAGATTTCATTCCATTATCAAATCTTTATGTTGAAGCCTACAAGGTTCCTTCTAGAATGATGCATTTGCATCAAATGTTAATCCGATTTGACGACAAAGCTCCAACCAAAGACCAGATAGTCGAAGCATTCCGTAATGAGTTTGGAGTCGCTATATTAAGTTCTGCCAAGGGAACTGCTGTTATTAGGGAAAAAGCCATGCAGCTTGGCTTTCCATATGGTGATACAAATATGGTGCATATTCATCAAGAAGTACTTAGAGTTCAAGACGACACTATCAAGATTTCCTATTCCGACGATCAAACTGGCATGGTAATACCAGAAAACCATTTGCTATTGCAATCAATGATTTATAGGCGTCCTAGAAAAGAGGCAATCAAAAAAACTGATAACTTGTTTCATATCGAAAAGAAAAGAAAGATACTCGAAGAAGAATTCAAGTAGCGATATCCATACTTAAATACATAGCGTTGAGGAGAGTAAGCATAAACTAAGACTATCCATAGTGTTGTTATGGCTAGAAATGCCTTGAAGTTCAAGTAAACAAATGCCATTTGTTACCTGAAAAATGTGTGATAGTCTGGATGTTTTTCTCAATGGCCTTCAACTCTTTTTAACCTTATTATAATACTATATTGTCGAGGAGTAAAGCATTTGAGTAATCAAGAAAAAAAGAAAAATGAAAAAGTCATAGAAGAATTAGAAGAGGCAGGAAAATTAAAGGAAGAAGATGAATCAGCAGAGGGAGGACCAGAATATGAAAATGAAGAGCCTCGACAAGGATAGATGGATAAAAGGTCACAAACACGATATGGATAATAACTGATTTAGCTTTAATAAGAAAAATAGCAAAGAAGCTAAATCAATTGAAATGAAATGTAGTTGTTCTACCTCACCTATGACTTTTCTATTCTACAAGTCTTGGCATTTTTCTTGCTTTAATAAAATTTTCACGAAGCATTGCTACAGTACCCATACGCGTGGATGGTTTGTTGCCTTCCACTCAACAGTATACGATGATTAAACCCTAATTCAGCTTTGACTCAACATCCATTATACGTGCTTGTAGATATCTTGAACAAAATTACGTATAAGGACAGCTTTTCAGCCTATGGTATTTCCGTTACCTGGTAATACCGCGGAATAAAGAAGACGACATTCTACCGATTCATTAAATGAAGGATCGTCCGTGTAAATACTATGTAATGCATTTGTCAAAGGATAAATTGAATTCATATTTTCATTAGCTTATTCTTTGCTGGGCTCATCTGATCTTACCATTGCAATATGACATTGCTGGATGTGAAATTCTCCTGTGCATGTATGTTTGCGTTTATTTTTAAGGTGCACGCATGAAACCATGTGCTACCAGTTAAAAAATAGTCACATGACCACTGTTAAGAAATATGTACGGTTGTTGTAAGATAAGCTTTTCTCGTAAATATGGTGTGAACGTCACGTCGGAAGATTAGAATTTGAATTATATTTTCAAAAGATTCTATATGTTAAAGAGCATACCATGCCATTTGCAGGAATAGCGGTTTAGATGTATTTTATATAATTAGACAATCTAAATTTAACTATTCTATATAGAATTCTATAGAGACTCATTTTATTCTACTGTAGATCATACGCAGTAGTGGGAGAGGGAGGAAGACATGCTACTAAAGATTTGTCGTCTATTGTTATTTCATAAATCAAAAGATTGAGGAAGAAAGTTTTTTTATTTACGATACTTTTTTATTTCAATATGGTTATAATTAATTTTTGAATGTAATGCTTTGGAATATCTTTTGTTCTTCTAAAAAGGCTTTTAAATTGATAGTAGTAGCAGCGGTTTTGTCTATTTTATTGATGGTAATTGCTGTTTTATTTAGTTATTCTTTTGCATCTGCGTCTGCTAGTTCATTTCCAGACATAGGACTTCGACTAACCCAACAATTAGAAAATACAGCAATAACTGCAACAAGACAGTTGGATGTTTCTCAGAATAGTATATTTTCGAACATAAATCCATCTGTTACACAAGACAATAATGGTAGTAGTAGTACAGTATCATCAAACTCATTTAACTCAGATCTTGGGACAGAATCAAAAAACACGAATAACTGGATAACAGTCAATCATGACATCTATGGCACTAGAAATAGCAATCAGACAATAATTAATAAGGAAAATGTAGCCACGTTGCAGATTAAATGGAGATTAATCAACGATGTTGAAATACAAGATCCCCCTATAATTATAGGTAAAAAAGGCTACGTACAGGATTATGCTGGTACTGTTATAGCATTTGATGCTGATACCGGCGAAGTTCTATGGAAGATCAAAGCAGGAAATGGCCCTACAATGGGATTGACGTTTAATAATGATACAATATATGCGACTACAGCATATAATGCTACTGTTGTTGCAATTAATGCGACAGACGGTGAAATTGTGTGGCAATCACCAGTACTTGGTAATCCAAAAATAGGTTATAATATTCCTTCTCCACCTATAGTATGGAAAGATTATGTAATAGTGGGTTCAGCAGGCGGCGATGTCCCCAATGGTGTTGGACTAGTACAAGGAAATATTACTGCACTCAACATTATTGATGGTAGCATAATATGGAATCTACATACTACCAAAGGAGAATGGGTTAATCCACGCACAGCTCCTCCTTATAATGGTGACGCATCCGCCTGGTCTGGTGGCTCATTGGATCCGGAAACAGGAATCATATACATTCCGTTAGGAAGTCCATCCCCAAACTTTAACGCAACTACAAGACAAAGTCCTAATCTATATGCAAATCATATGATTGCTGTAAATGTCACTAACGGAAAAATAATATGGGCTACACCGTTTATAGATTATGGAACTGTTCTAAATGCAAGGGTTCCTGACACACATGATTGGGATACGTCATGGGGAAGCAGTGTTAGCAAGGTTACGTTTAACAATGGAACACATGCGAAAGTGGTCATAGGTCATGATAAGATGGGAAATGTCATTGCAATGGACGCATCTACAGGAAAAGAAATATGGTGGAAGACGTTAGGAAAGCAGTACAATACAGATACAATTCCACTACCAAATGGCAGTGGCATGGTCTGGTCTTATGGAGTAGACGATTATCACGCAGTAGATAATAATAGTAACACTCTCTTCATTACTGCTACAAATAGAGGTGTGAATTATTTCACAGATGGAATAGCTGGACATAAAATAGCTGCTCCACACACAATAAAACAAGGACATCTCAATGGAACAATAATTGCAATGGATTTAAGAACTGGGAATATTAAATGGAAATACCAGACAGCATTTCCACCAAGAGTTTCTCCATTAGTTACCAACGGCATTGTGTTTACTGGTTATATCCCTTTTACAGAAAACGCAAAGAGTAGAACAAATCATGTGAAAACAACAAGTTCTGGCGTGATTTTGGCATTAGATAAAGAAACCTGGGAAAAGCTATGGGAATATGATGTTAATGGTCCAATAGGTCAGGTCGGGCCTTCAATAGGAAATGGAATGCTTTTTGTACCAACAGATGTATCTAAAGCGAAGGGTGGAGGAGGAGATGGAGCCATAGTTGCATTTGGACTGCGATAAACAAATGGAAATAATAATAAGTACAAAACCCTACATTAAACTAAACTAAATTTCGATTTGTTTGAGTTTAAGTATATTGTGGATTAACATACCTCTAGCACACTTCTAAAGTCACAATAATAAAAAAATGTAATCATCATTGGAGGACATCTTTAAGGATCTTTCAATTACATACATCTCTCTCTTTCAATTTATCTGTCTAAATTAGCAGTATCATCAAGCAAAGAATATCTTGGAATCTAAAATCACACAGCAATACCAACAGTGAAAGTGCTGTTATACAATACTGTTATGTTACCATTATTAGTAACATATATCATCATAATGTTCCTTCTGTCAATGGTCTTATTGGAATCTGATCCTTTCTTGCTTTGAATTTATTGAATATATATACTGCTTGTGAAGGCTGCTGCTGAGATTGATCTTTTTCCTCTATTTCTATACTATGCCAATCTCGTCCTTTATTGCATCCCTTCCTTTCCTAGCACCAATTAGTATTATCGGCTCTGTTCACTTAATGATTTGTAATTCTTTATTATGAAAGCCTACGAAAAGATTTAGCCAATTCTGTACATGCTTTAGTTTACAATTCTTTTTTTGTGCATGGAAAGTAATCACATCAAAGCTTTCGGTTCTATCCTTAACATACTGCATAGTCCTTTCAATAATGCTTTTCTCATAAGAGGAATGAAGATGATGATGGATTATGTTCAAAAACTTACAAGCTGGTTGGTACCAGTACCACCGTCTCTGTTGAGATGGGAGATGTTTGCCATGAATTTTGCATAGTTTTGAAATAAACTTTTCTGCAACAAACATATTTCGTTCCAAGGATATACTAATTCCTAGAACCTCTTTTTTTGTTGGTTCTATGGCAATCCATAACCAAATATAGTTAGATTCCAACCTTGATGATGATGGTCTCATCAATTATATATGCCTCAATTTTTTTTCTTTTACTTGCTATTTTTTCTGGTTTGTATCTTTGTATCCAATTCCAGATAGAAACATGATTTCGTTTTATAAGGTAAGATAATCTTTCAGATGCTCTTCTTAGTGATAGACCTGAAAAATACAAGTATAAGCCGTAGCATATATGTACTCTGAAGGTGTTCTTTTTCTGATATTCATAGTGTAAATAGAGCATCGTTAAGTGATAGATGTTCTGTTAAATGAACAGAGCCGTATTATCTGTGCATTCTTATAAATGGAAAGACTGTAACCTGGTACAGGAAGAATAGCATGTCTATAGATGTAAAGTTACAAATATAGAAGTGCCTCCATTTAAGAAATAAGGATCCTACTATCAATAACCCACTTATAATCCTAAAATGATAGTTTGAATGAATTATACCCTTATCTATTGTTAAACCAGAACAGCAAAAAAACTTTGCCAGGTTAGGGTATTCTCTTTGAAACCTGTGAAAAAAATATTTTGTCTGGAATATACTGTCGCATTTTAATTCCAATCTTTACTTTGGTAGAACCAACAATGTATCTATATTTTGGATTTGTTGAAGAAACAGCGTCTACAATAACATTTGCAACAGAATTAGCTGGCAATCCCTGTGGTACGCTATACAAATATTTTCTGTATGCATCTGAAAACCTCGAAGACTTCTTTATCAAAGAGTCAGTCTTTGGTTTAGATACTGTAATGATATTAGTTTCAATTAAACCAGGATTAATATTAATAACTAGGATATTTGTATTCCATAGTTCAATCCTAAGAGCATCAGATATTGCTTCTAATGCAAATTTTGTAGCTGAATATGCTCCAATTAATGGAAGCGATATTAATCCTGATATTGAGCTCACATTTATGATTCTACCTTTATTTTTCAGCATTAATGGTAGAACTTTCTTTGTAAATCCAATAAGGCCGAAGAAATTTGTTTCAAATTGGTTTCTAAGATTCCGCCATAGTTATATCTTCAATTGCACCTGGTTCTACATAGCCTGCATTATTTACTATACCGAAGATTGTCTTTTCTTTAGCTTTTAAAATTATACTATTAACAATATCTTCGAATTTATCAGGTTTAGCAATATCACATTCTATTGGAAAATAGTAATGATTGGCATTTTTTATATCTGTAGGTAATTCGGAGTATAGTCTATTCAATTGTTCATATCTTCTTGCTAATCCGAAAACTTGGTAGCCTGATTTGATAAGGTTTATAACAGCAGCTTTGCCAATTCCACTTGAAGCGCCTGTGACTATAATTGATTTCAATAACAAAAATCATCCAAAAATTAGATAAGAACTTTGTTGGCCTGTCATAAAGCCTACTATGAGAAGAAAAAGCATCATATGTTGTTGGAGTATCAAAATAAGAGGAACAGAAAGATGATTTTTTATTGAATACAACGTTTGAAGTCGTTATAAATCTTCATGTGGCATACATGTTAGCGCATTTCGATCCATGTCTTCTTGTAATACATTGAATCTGGTGGAGGAAGAACAGATACATCTAGCGATAAAATTTAAGTACTATCTAAATGCATTAATTGATATGCGCCGCATATTCAAATTTGGCGCCATTGGTGGAGTATCCTCAGCTACAGCTTTGATATTAATATTCGTTGTCTTTGCTATTCCGACAAAAGATTTTGCCATTGATATTGATCCTATGAAGGATAACCAGAACCTTTTTAGTACCTCTAGAGTAATGGTTGCAAATATTGGGAAAATGCCTCTTACAAACATAGTAGTGAACTATGCGGCGGCAACAATGCAATTGAAAAAATTGCTTCTCTTTCACCAGGCGAGAAGGTGCTTCTTTCACCTCCTAGCAATTCTCCATTAAAATCAGTTACAGTTACTACAGATCAAGGCTTGAGTATAACTAAAGATTACAGAACTCCTATCAAACTTCCTGGTATGATGGGCTCGTAGTCGCTCTGCTGCTCACCCTAAAAAAGGAGATTTTGTTATCATTAATCCAAAAATGTTGTTCTATTCTATCTCTATATCCAATACCAAGTCCTATGAAACAAACTCGCCAATTGGAAAGCGTATTGAACGTTTGATTTTGTGACTTAGATTCTACATTTCAATGTTCCTTTATTGTGTGTATTCTCAAGTCCTTTTCATTATAGCAAATTTGATTACATAAATGGCATATGCTTTTACTATATTTAGGATTTTTTCGTATTTTCAATTTCCTAAGGAAGCCTGCTAGATTTGTAAAACATCTCTCAATTCCTAGCATGTATTGATTTATGGATTACTGTATTATTTATTTTTTGATAGTCGATTAATTTTTCGTTTTCTATAGAGGCCTATTCTGTTTAAACGTTTACCTGCAACCTGCTGAGAGGTTGTGGTAACTTTGCCGCTTTATTATTATTTGATCGGGAAGTTATTTGCAATATACAAACATGATTTATGTAATGGATAAGATTTCTATATGTTGCAAAACTCCAAAATATGCCATTTTTGTACATATGCCTTATACCAAATGGGCTCTGTTAACTTACCGTCGGCAGATTTTATACAGTAGATGTATTGCGTAATTACGAAAGAAAATCTCTTTACGATGGTAAATCCTGATCTGTCTGCTTTTAGAGTAACATGCCATTAGTTCGCATCATTATTCTGAAATTTACCAATCCTGAAACAATGTCAGAAGCATGATCATATCTTCCAAGCCTATTTCTAAATTTAGTACCCATTATTCCGAACTTTTTAATTCTGCTTACAGTATGCTCGACTATTATCCTTAGTTTGGAATGCTTTCTATTATGTCTCTTTTCTCCATCTGTGAGTTCACTTTTCCTTTTCTTTCTAAATGGCAATACATACTTTACAGTGGGAAAATCATTCTGAACACCCATGTAGCCAAGGTCAAGGATATTCTCAACTTGCGGTGGAGTCGTAGGATGTTTATTTTTGAAAATCTCATAATCATGTATTCTTCCCCTATCATGACCTGTTTTGTGCAGTATGGTACCTTCACCGTTTACCATATATTGTGTCTTGATAGTATGTTTCTTCTTTTTGCCAGAGTAATAGCTCTTTCTCTTTCTCTTGTTCTTTGGCCTTGGGATTTCTTGTTCGGAAGAGTCTATGAAAGCCTTGAAACCTGGGAAAGTACTCCTCTACTTCATCTATAGTCCTAAGCCTTCTGGAACGTTTATACAACTTCTTTGGCAACGGGATACACCGTTTAACAAGAGGTTCTAACATGCATATATCCCTACAAACATTACTCTGGTCAAGGTCAAACAGAAATCCTGAAAGTGTATACGTTATGTACAGCCTATAATACACTAAAAGTATCAAGAATCTTTCTTTAACTTTTAGTTTGAATGGTCTACCAGCACCTACTTTCCTTTCTCTCTTCCTTCTAGAAAGTCGCTTTCTTTCGTGTTCATCATATTTTGATTCTATATCTTTGGCAATAACATCAAATTCTGATACAGCCAGTCCAGTAAACGATCTAAATGAGAAAGGCCTCTTCGATAGTCTAGCATAAGACATCAAAATAGCATCGAGTATATGCATGACATTGTAGAATATAGCTGTAGGCTTTCAATTACGCAACAGGTCTAGTGTGTTATTATAGAATGACAGCTTGTCTTTAATGAAATAATCAAGTTTTTGCTCTTGGTAAATTCCAATTAAACTTCATTGCTATAATGCGAAGGGATGTTGTTATTATTATACTCGGAATAGCTGCTATGCTTAAGTTAATATTTACTGATAACATGGCAAAGAGTGTTAAGATTCCGGCGAAACTTGCCGAGGCATAAAACTCCTTAACAAAAACTAGGGGAATTTCATTAACAAAAACATCCCTTAAAATGCCGCCGCCTATTGCGGTAAGTATCCCTGCAAAAGACATTGCAAGAAAATTCAAACCAAACAGGTTGTATGCGAAAGTAGATCCGATTACTGTGAATACTCCGAGACCAACTGCGTCAAATTTTAAAAATAAGTTCCAGTGCTTCTTCAATAAAGGATAAAGAAAGAAAATTACAACGCCCGTACTTGCTGTTATAGCAATATATAAAGAATTGATGACAGCAGTAGGTGGGAACTTTCCAAATATTATGTCTCGTATTACTCCTCCAGCGACTCCTGTAATGGTTGAGAGAATTATGATACCAACAATGTCCGATCCATGCTCAATTGCCTTGAATGCCCCCGTTACTGCAAAAGCCATGGTACCAATAGATCCAAAATCTGAATAAGCAATGTCATTGACAGACTTGGATCTGACATCCATAAATAAGCATACATACCTAGATATTAAACTCTGTTTTGAGCTTCAAATCTATGTTGGTAGTTCGATCGGTATACAAAAGAATTTCTCCATTTCCTGATACAGATGGTTTAATAATTGCGACTGAAATTGTACTAAATTCTATGAATTTGGAAAACGGTCTGCCAGATTGTCTATGGATGAAGTCGGCAAAGCAATAAAAAATCTTGAATTTCGAACCGGTGAAAAATTGGAGACTGTTCGCTTTTGGTTTCTGTATGTTCTGATGCACATGTATCTATGCTTGGAATGATGGAAGCAATTCTTAACCCTTGGCTTAAATAATGTTAAAGTTCGAGGTCAATGAAGCAAAGCAATAATTTCAGTTTTACATGGAATACCTGTTGCAGACTCATCTATATGTTTGGAAAATAGTCCTTAATATTAATGACGAACTATTTGAAGACACTCTTGCTGTATAGGGTACGAATAATGAAGTAGTAGCTCACAAAACTTAAATTTGGATATTTTTTTCAACTAATGAATGACAAATCCAGAGAGCCTCAGCAGTGTAACCTATGAGTGCATGCGATGTGGAACAGGTGTAACAGTTGAAGAATTGTCTAGGTTGCCGGAAATCAAATGCATTTGCGGATTCCGCGTTTTCCGTAAATCGAGGCAGCCAATCGTTAAGCAACTAAAGGCAATTTGATATCTACTCTTAATATTT
Source organism: uncultured Nitrososphaeraceae archaeon (assembly GCA_963825865.1). GTDB lineage: Archaea > Thermoproteota > Nitrososphaeria > Nitrososphaerales > Nitrososphaeraceae > CAWGVG01. The sequence goes on from CAWGVG010000052.1 coordinate 56,905, forward strand.
CATGGGACATTTAGTAAGTGCGAGCGTGCTCCTTCGTATTGAATGTTACATGTAATATACTAATATCGTCTTTTCATAACAATTATGGACGATAAAAACTCCTTATCAATTTGAATTTTGCTGATTTTACATGCCGATACGATAGAAGGTGAATATACTAATTTCAGAATAAAAATTTAAAAAGTCAGTCAATATTGAAACCTTATTATATGTTCTTCATTGAATTACCTTCAATGAAGATTATTTGCCCTGATTGCAAAGGTGAGCGGAGTTATCGGATGATTTTAGTTCTGTAAAGTGCTCTAAATGTTTAATAGATATGACATATGGCGAATATGTAAAATATGTCGCATACAAAGATAAAAGATATCGTGATATACTGAGTGATTACAAGCTTTAAGTTTTACTAGATTATAGAAAAAAATCTGTTGCGTTGCTGCATTGAATTGTAGATTAATGAAATACGGTACTGGTCTAATGTTTATGTGTGATTAGAAATCGAAATAAATATGAAAATCAAGTAAACCTAGACAAAACTTTTTATAGTAATTGTAACTTTTTCGTCCTTAACAAATTATTGTTTTTTACAAAGTAATAACAGTAGGAATGTAAACTATGACAAAGGGCTTTATCAGAAAACTGTAGACAAAAATCAGTTCATAATTTAATATAAGATTAGTATCTTGTCACTTTCTTCTTCTTCTTCTTCTTCTTCTGATACATCATCATCTTCTAGATCTTCTTCAAACTCTTCTTCAACATCGTGACTATTGTCATCATCATTATGACTCGCTTCAGCCATGATAATATTAAATAAAACAGGTATTAATATAGTATTTCGATATCTGGTTTAATTTTCTTTATATAAATATTAAGAAGATAGTAGTAATACTTTGGAATTGTCATTCGTCTATAAAAATACTCAATTGGGGGTTGTACAAATGAATAAAAATATAGGGCACATTTCTTAATCAAAAAAAACAGACAGAGGGAGTAAAATCAT
>CAWGVG010000053.1:0-39176 GCA_963825865.1 uncultured Nitrososphaeraceae archaeon
GAAATAGATGTTAACGATGCTTGCAGCAATAGTTTTGATTTACCATCATACATGATATTATTCAGGTCTAGTCATTGAGCGGGCTTTTTTCTGTATTGTGAATGCGGATAATATGAACATGGTTTTTCATTCCTTGCAAGAATGTATCCTGACAAAACTCCTATCTTAATTGCTGGCTCAAAAATTTGATAATAGTGAATTTCTCTTAGCCTATCTACTAGCCAGCCGATTTCATTTAAACTAGTTTCAGTATCCTTTCTGTTTAATATCTCAATTGGTGATCTAGTTACGGTCCCCTTTTCATAATAACCATATCTTGCAAGATCTCGTCTATTGTTTGGAAACTTGCTTAAAATATCATACGCCTTAATCTTATCATTATCAGAAACTAAGTCATTAGATATCTTGGCCATATCTGCTGGTGATGCTTCATGACTGAGATCGAAGTACTTGCCTGACAGTACCGTTAATGCTTTCCAGAAGAATTCTGAGCAATGGAAAAGCCATGCATTACACGAAGCGTAGCGATATATGTTAAAGTTATCTTCTGCGTTACTAAATCCTGAAAAACATTCCTTGGCAAGAAAAGTGTAATAGTCTTGCTGAGCTTTGCTTAACTTATTTAGCAGTCTTTTAATAATCATAGCTGAAAATAGTATGGGTACTCATATTTTGAGTGTTGTTCTGTCTTTTCAATTTTAACATACTATAATACATAGCTGGCAATTTCTCTTCATGCTGACCTTTGGCCACGCTAGCTCAAATAGCGTGCAATTTTCCTTCGGTATCAAATGTCTTGTCTCAAACATGTTCTAAAGTAAATCTCAATGCAAATATCATGTCTTATACGCCAGACGTTATAGCCATTATGATAGCTATTTTGGAGGTATTTTGTTAATTATGGGTTTGAAAGGTTTGGTGGTGGTGGTGGTGGTGGTGGTGAAAAATTCAATCAGCAGTACACCGCTGCCTGCTTGCCGTTTCACATTCCAATAGATGAAAGCCTTTGGTTATATGGCGAGAAAAGTAGTAGATGAGGCAAAACTACATAACAATAAAATCCTTAGACTTGTTAAAGGAGATATCGCAGAAAGAGATGTTGATTTTATAGTAAATGCTGAAATTCTTATCTAAAACATGGTGGAGGAGTTGCAGTTGCCATTGTAAGAAAGGGTGGACAAGGTAGATAAAAAGTTTGGGTGGCAATACGACTAATGGTTATAGAAGGCTAAGTTGCTGTTGCGGTCACCACAGCTTTACAAAGCAGCTGATCTTATATAGACTTCTACCAAAATGTGATTTGTCACACTATAGATATGAATATATCTAATGAAACTCAAGCAAGGGAATACATCGACAGCTTTCCTATACAAAAAACCAAAGTAGACGATATAGAAATAGAATACAAAATACTCGGCAACAAAAGTAATAGGCCAATCATTTTCATACCTGGCTTGAAAGTAACTATGGATATGTGGGAGCCTACAATACTTAGAGAACTTTTGCAGTCAAACCACAGTATAATAGTCTATAATAATAGAGGCACTGGAAATTCATCTACAGGAGTTAAGGATTATTCTATTACCCAACTTGCAAATGATGCTGCAGATTTGTTGGACGCGCTCAATATAGAAAAAGCAGATATTCTTGGATGGTCAATGGGTGCATATATTGCAGAGGAATTGGCACTTGTGCATCCAAATAAAGTTAATTGTCTTATTCTATATGGATCAGGCCCTGGTGGAGACAAAGTTATTCCTTCAAGTCCTGATCTAATGGAAACTTTGAGTAATGTATCTGGTACTCCTGAAGAGCAAGCAAGGCAAATTCTTTCATACTTTTTCCCTAGATCTTGGATTCAGAAATATCCAGACTACATAAATCATTTTCCGCTGCTTAAAGGAACAATATCTCTTGAAACAGTACAAAAGCAAGCACAAGCAATAATAAAATGGAATGGCATATACAACTCTCATTCACAGATTATTCAACCAACTCTAGTCTTAGTTGGTACAGAAGATGTAATCACTACTCCTAAAGCTTGCATTATCGCTAATTGAGAAAATTCCTTTGGTGTGGCTTGTACAAATAAAAGATGCAGGACACGGATGGATGTACCAGTATCCTGAAAAATTCAGCAGGGTGATCCAAACATTTTTGGATGTTAAATAGACAATGGATCTAAATCACTATAAGGCATGACCTTCAGTAGTTTGCAGATGAATATATGAGAAGAACAAAAGGTGACCATATTGACTTCTAGTCAAATTTATTAAGGCAATATTGCTTTCCTGTTTATCAAAAGCCTCTTCTAATTTGGAATATGCATCTCTACAAAGCTAAGAATGGCTCTCTCATACACCCCTTAGTATTTTTGTAACTTGCAGACCATGATCACGCCGTGCTAGGAAAATGTCAGATTATGAGAAAGTAATGAGCATGCTGACGATGACCGGGAGTTTCTAATATTTGAATGCGTGACTTGGGTCTATTCTAGATAATTATAAAATGAAGGCTACGGATTTTACCAATAAACGTATGCAAAGATGGGCCTCAAATCAATAAGAACTAATAACGTTATCACTGAATGGTAAACTTCTATCCTAATCCCATATTATTTCATTTGTCTTGATTTAGTATTAACAGGTAAAACATATTTCACACTATAGAAATATAGCTTGCTTGCATATACAATAATAGAACATAATCAAACACCATCAAAAACTAGCGATGAGACTAACATACAAGACCTAATCCAAGACTCGGAGTTTTAAGAGATAGAGAGAGGGGGAGGTGAATAACAACATTTGAAATTAGTCTATCAGGGCATAATCTATGACAGCAATAAATCAACAGAATTATTAGAGATATTCTATAGAGTCGAACATAATAACGCCACTAGAGGAACAGTACTACATCGTACATACAAAAAGGGATTGTACTGGGTCCACAATTGGAGTCGTTGGAAAAAAGAGGCAGATACAGTTCAACCAATATCAACAGAAGCCTTTAAAATGATTACAGACGGGTACGGGAATTCGTACTATGATTGCAGTGATAAAGCATTAGACGATATTATTTCAAAGTACTTTCCCGACAATAACCTTGAAGAGAGTATTGATGTGCTAATTCGTGTCTTACAACTTCGGTATCTGATGTATAATCTGGTATAACTTCTTTGTTATGAAAATATTGGTCGATTAATGTAGTGCAACTGGTGTTTTCCATTCCTCCATATTCAAAATCTTCTACCGCTACCTGTGAGTACTTGTTATAGGGATAGTGTGTATCAAGATAATAAATAAAGAATTTCATGACCTCAGGTGTACAGCTAAAAGTTAGCATAGGGTCATAGTGTTTGTCTTCGATATCTTTGCTCCAGTAATATTCTAGTGGTATATTATCATAATTATCTGATTTTTTAACAAAGGTCCCCACAACTACTGATGCCAAATATGCAGCATTTGGAATCGATTCTTTCCATATGTCACTCAAATTTTCTGTCTGATTTATTGGCATTATCATCTGTGTCTATGTAAGGTTTAACTGGTTCTAAAATTCCATTAGAGATTACTACGAACTCTTCTGGAACTATTACATGAATTTCCCATGGAAATTTTAGTTCAGGATGATCAAAACAAGGAAACCAATACCGCGACTCAGTAGATTCTCCTTGGGTCCAAGCCTGATATTTCTTATTTGGATATCCCTCATCAGGTCGAATAAAATGAAATCCACTCCTTGGGGTCTTTGCAATAGCCCTGTCTTGTTCATAATGTCCTGTGGAATATTTAATTACAAGACAAATACTCTTTCCTGTTTGTAATACTTCTGAAAGCTTGATAATTAGTTTATCTGGGCTATAGTTATACCAGTCTTTTTGTCGTTGTCATTATAGTTCAAATTCTTGAGACTATTGCGCATTTGCTGTATAGAATTATCGTTAATTTCATATAATATATACGAGTATTCCACCGACTGAACTTTAATTTCCGCTATATCAAGTTCAATTTCTTTAAGATCCTGTTTTTTTGAAGTAATATTGAGATACTGTATGCAATTATCAAGATTTTTATCTTTAGATTTCAAATCCGGCTGTATAACAAGAGACATATAATCGATCTTGAATGGTGATGATGGAGGATATTGTGGAGTTGTTCCTGGTAATTCAAATCCGGTTGATATTCCCTTTGGATGTGGCATGAGTTATTACTATCTTATTTTCATACTATAAATGAAATTCTACCATACAGTTATTACTCCTTATAAGAAGTTATGATAGTGTGTGTACGAGATTAAGCCTGCAAAATTTGATCAGACATGGATGTTTTAGTTTTATAATTTACTTTTGGTGAGTGGGATAGTTCAAGGTAATTTTGTGTTTATGTAATTCTTCAAAGACGATATTTTATTGACCATTAATTTTCAATAACTTGTGTTTACTATATCTCGTACCGTCTAACTTGCGCTGTAGATGCTTTGATACAATGATGATACGAGAATATGCTGGTTGCCGGATTCTATCACTGAAAAACGTTACCATAATCAGTCAAACATCTCTTCTATTTCTTTTTCCACACTAATCGCTTTGTACACATTTCGGTCATATCTTTAGACAAATTACATTCCTCCAGGTCTGGTTAATAATTTGAAAGCAATATTTGGTCCCATTTGTTGGCTATATGCAAGATGAATCCACAGTAAGGCCAGATACTCTAACACCCGTGCATTGATAAGAGGACCCGCATCTACAGTATCAAAACCAATTTCTGTAGCCAGTTTCTTGACCACTGTTTTTGACTTGAAATCATCCCCACAGATAAAGGCGTCGGCTCTGACTAAGTCAAATTGTAAATTATCTAGTGTTTTTGCACCTATAGAATTAAACGCCTTAACAACCTTGGAATCCTTGGCCCATTTTGCAATCTCTTCAGGCAGCAGATGTTGAGGATTCAATGATTAAACCTGTTAGGTCAGCTTTAATCGGATTTGTGGGGTCTATCAAGATCTTTCCAGAGAGATCCCCTGCACTTTTGATTGTTTCTTCAACAGCCTTCCACGGTATTGCAAGAACTATTACGTCCGCAAAAGAGGCTGCCTCACCAATGGTTCCAACCTTAACACCGGAGTCTATAGATCTGATTAGATTCAAAACGTTGTGACTCTGAAGATTTCTAACCCCAAACATTATCTGATGCCCTTTCTTAGCCCATAATCTTCCTAATGTGCCTCCTACATCTCCTGCTCCAATAATAGCAATTTCCATATGTCTATATTGCTCTTCTATTATTTCAGTTCTTTTACATAAATTATTTCAAAATATTTTCAGGTTTAACTGTAATCAAAAAGCACAAATAGATTGCTCATCACATAGATTTATTATCTGAGGGCTTATACGAACTCAGTTATATAAAAACCTTTAAGTCACTAAAACGATAATATTCTAAGACAATTTAAATGGACATGTCTGTTTCATGCTGTAGTTGCGGTAAAAAGATTCAAGATTATCCAGTATATTGCTATATGTGTGACGATTATTTTTGTTCAGACCAATGTCATATGAACAAACATAATAAACAATGGCAAAAATTTTGATAATTAGCTTAAGGAAATTCTTTCTCTATCCTGCCTAGCTTATTTTACTAATTTATCAAAACTAGCCGAAAACTCATACAGAACCAGATTATAGATTACCTAATACCTCATTCATTACGAATACCTTGCTTTCTTCTCACCTGTCCTATAGGATGATAAGTGTAAAAACTTCGTAGCATAAAAAAGATATCTAGTGCCGTTAGAGCCCGAATCGGACTAATGACAATGGTTGCATATATTAATGAAAATGTTACCATAATAACAAAGAATGCCACAAAGAAGAAAGAAGAGGAATGGCTATTATCACTATATCACACATTACTGTGTCTATCGCATGACTATGGCCATATATATAATATCATATAAAGTATAAACTAAATTGAACAATTCAATCAGTTTCCTTGCGATTGCAGTATTTACTGTTATTGCTCTGATCCTTGTCATTATCGCTTTGGAAATATCCCTGCCGATTAACATCACAACATACGGGCAGGAGCATCAGCTCAATGATACAAACAACGACAACAGTAAAGTAGTAATTCATCATTATCTTTCATCAACAGTCGATTTATCCATTTCCTTTTAATCTTTTGTCTTTTTACAAATTGTTTTTCAATGTCTGGATACATCTCTCCAACATACAAAAGTAATGATTTTAGATAATGCCCCGATGTCACTAGTTTTTTCTCACCCCTTGTTAGGTTATTATCTGGCTGTTGACTTTGGAGGCAGCGGATGAGGACTTTGTTGTTGTTCCATCAGATGAGGGTGATAACAATGGCGATGATGCCCAATAATCAGGCAAAACATTCATATCATTAAAGTAAGCTAATTCCTGAATCTTTATAAGAAAAGGCTTAATGTTATCAAGCCTTTTCTGCTTTCGTAGTCTCTGTTGATATCAAAAAACAAAAATTAGAAATTCAAATCTGATAAATCTATAGCATGTTTGGCCAATTTCTGTTCTGTATTTTCATTGAATTTGTTGCTTTGTTGCATGATTAATCATCTTGTAAGTGATACTTATTTGACCACTCACCATTTAGCTTGCTAGTATTAATTATTCTGGTATGGTTGACTGGCCTTGCTATAATGAATCACTAGTTAGGCGTGGTCAAGTACTCTTGGATTTTGATGTACTTGATGGATGGGATCATGAATTATGTCAAATGAACCTTGGTAAGGTTGGTGAGCCCTACTGCTACCCAAATTCATTTATTCAGCTTCTAGGTTACATGAGAGCATATTTCCATCTACCATATAGACAAACACAGGGTGTAGTCATAGCTCATGCAAGTAAAGAAGTATCAAACACACCACATTATAGTACCATTAATAGACGTATAAACAGGCTAGAGATTAAAATCGATGAAAAATTAGGAAATGATATTGTCATTGCTTTAGACAGCACCGGCATTAAGGTAGCTAATCGAGGGGAATGGATGCACCACAAATGGCATGTCAGAAAAGGATATCTAAAGATACACATAGCAGTTGATATCGAGAAGAAAAGAATTGTATCTCTGGAGGTAACAAGTGAAGAGGTACATGATGGTAAGATGCTAAAGAAGTTAGTAGACAATGCTTCTGAAAATAATAATCTGAAGGGTATATTAGCAGATGGTATGTACGACAGCAATAAGAATTTTAGATACCTATCAAAGAACCACATTAAGCCTGGTATAAAGACAAGAAGTAATTCCAAGGTCAAGTCAACTAACTGTCATGCTAGGAATATGTCTGTAGTAAGACAACAACAGACAAACCTCAAAAAATGGAAGCGTAGCGTGAGCTATGGGTACAGGTGGATAGCAGAAACAGCATTCTCTTCCATTAAAAGAACATTTGGTGAACATGTAACAGCTAGAAAGTTTCCTCACATGGTAAAAGAGATCCTCCTAAAGGCAGCTCTGTATAACATGTTCAATCGAATGACCTAGCTAACGGTTTGCATAACCTAAAATCCTAATGAATTATGCAACAGAGCAGAATTTGTTATATTGGTATAAACCAAACCTGCCGTTCTCCCCCAACCTTGCTATTGAGTTCCGTCATAATTGTTTTATCAAAGCAATTTATATGTCATCAGTCTATTTTAATTGAATGGATTTAACTCTGTTACCGGTTATAGTGGGACTTGTTACTGCTCGCAGTAGGTGTCTTCACATTTTTTAACGCAACCAGAGAATATAAGCGGCAAGGAGAACAGAAACGACTTGATCTGTTTCTTGAAATGAGACGAAAGTTTAAGGAAAATGAAAATTTCAAAAATATTGCTGCTTGGATAGATGAAAATGACGATAGGTTGAGAAATATTTCATTCAAAGCAAAACGTGACTATGTGGGATTTTTTCAGGAAGTCGCTCTAATGATGAATTCAGGCCTTGTAAAAAGAGGTACAGCACTATATATGTTTGGCTATTTTGCGGCACGCTGTTACGACAGCGAAAAATTTTGGGAGAGAGGAATTAAAAAGGAATCAATTTATTGGAAACTATTCAGAAATTTTGCTCTACAGACAAAAGAAAAAGAGTCACCAGTGGGTTATGATGAGAAAGACTTTAGAATATGATTAACATCATAGATATAACATCAACCAAAACTTCTATTCGTAACTAATGGCGACTTCTACATAACATTTGGAAATCGATTATTTTTACTCGCAGGATAACTTCTGGATATAATTGTGCAAATCTGCCACTCCTAGGTCTGTCTTTAGGTCCACATGCGCTCTGGTTATCATATCTTGCTAACCAATGTGAAGTCCATATTTATTTCTGTGTAGTTCTTTTAAAACACAGGCTGGAACCATACCATCACTTACAATCTTCAGTACCAAGCGGACAATCTTTCCTTTATGTCTGAATTTGTCATCCTAATTATGCGCTCTAGGTCTCCTTAATAGAAATTCTAGTATCTTTGTATCATTAATAATACGAAGTTTAGTTATGTTATCATTACTGCCATATCTGTGGCTAAAGCATTAGCATGCAAATAGCTATGGGATTTAGATAATGGCCTAGCTTGCCTCTTTTTTTTGCCATCTGGTTATTATTGACCTTAACTGCAATATTTGCTTTAACGGTTTGCTATTACATTTGACTCTAAAGGAATGAGCCTCTCCTTCTCTCTTCATCTCTTCCAGCTTAAATCAACTTGGCAGTACCTTTATCAGACTAGCGTTAGAGAAAATATATGGCATAATATACTCGATTCCGATTAAGAATACAAGATATGTTGTCGTCACATGTGTTGGTAACAGTGATTAATCTCTGACTAATGATTACAATTTTAGGCAACTTCACACACATACACACATAGAGAGAGACATAACAATACATTTATCCAAAATCTGCTATTATGAGGTGTGACAAGGTTCTTGACATTAGGAAAATGCGCCTATTGTTCAGGAAGTTTTTCTGGCACCATAATGGCTCGTCATCTGGAATCATGCAAGGTTAGACACGCATCATCATCATCTCAGTCCAGAGATAAAGAATACATATTATTGAGAAATAACAATAAGAATAACAATGCTGCTCAACATCATATTGTATACCTACTGAAAGTTTCTTCAAAATATTTTCCAGAATATTGGTTATTCATGGAAGCAGATGGCATGTGCAAACTTGAAGATTTTGATTCCCTTCTTAGAGACATGTGGCTTGAATGCTGTGGTCATTTGAGCCACTTTACTATTAACAACCAGAGATACGAAATTCAGCCAGATCCCTGGTTCAGTAGTAGGAGTATGCGAGTTAAGTTAAACAAAATCCTCGAACCAGGCATGATTTTTGAATATGTATATGACTATGGTAGCTCTACCGAACTAATCTTTAAAGTCATTTCAAATAGACTTGGCAAAATAAAGAAAGGTAGAAAACCAATTCGGCTTGTTGCCAGGAACGATCCAATTTTGTTTGAATGTCATACATGTAAAGAAGCAACTGCAAGAAACGATAAAGCTTGACTAATAGAGATATAACTGCGGTCATAGCACAACAATCAGCACAATCACAGGGTACAAGAACTAGGATAGAAGCATTTTCTGGGCTTAAAAATAGCTTTTCCTACTTATGGACGCCGCTAATGCACTGACTGTAACTGATCTTGTATTCACAATTTTCAATACACGTAGATTCCTTAACATAGAGATCTGTATGTCTATATTTTAATATTCCCTGTATACCTCCAAGATCACGATAGAATACCTCATTTCCTTCAGCACCGATAACTCGGACTATATCGCCCATCTTCCACTGGTTTAATTTATCTAATTTCTCGTCATCTTCTATTAAAACAATTACTCCAGTATCATCCCCAAGTAATAGATAAGTTATATTCATTAGTGTATCAAGTTTAGAATTTTTTTGATTTTTTATTTTCTTAGGATTACTTAACACTATTGCTTCTACCATTAGGGACGGACAGGAGTCGATATCCTTAATTTTTGTATTCCATGAAGATGGAGAGGTGTTAAGATTCTTAGACGGTTGAATTTCTTGTTTACTATCAAATAGTATAAGCGGTCTAAGAAGTCGTTTATCAATGTCAGGATCGTCCTCCTGGATTAACTTCTCAAGAGTTTGTTTCTTTCTTAACCTTAATTTCATTAGAAGCGATTGTTCCAATTCTGGCCTTATAGTCCGCCATGAGACCATGTCATTCATATGCTCTATTAATTCTTGTTTATCATAGCCATTCATATGCTCTATTAATTCTTTTTTATCATCGCCATTCATATAGTCCATTAATTTTTTTCCATTAAATTTTACATTCCATCTTTTATTTTTCAGTTCCACTTTATGATCCCACAATTTTTTTCCATTAACTTCTATGTTCCAATCTACGCAATAGCAAAACCTTTTTTCGTAAGTAGGCGATCCTTTTATCCTGAAAATTATCTCAAGATTATATTGACCAATAGCTTCTATACCATCACCTCTATAAAACTCCCAAATTGCGCGGTTTGTAGTACCACTAGCATTTGCTATTAGTAATTTATTTGGAAGTATGGATTCCTTTGTTTTAGTCGATGTTCTTGATCTCCTAAATCCAGCATTAAATTTAGCAAATATTGTATCTAAAAAACCGTAACCAGCATTTGCTCCACCGCCTGCGCTTAGTTCGCTTTCAGATTTTCGCATTTCTTTAATGTCTCCAACTGTTGTCGATATATTAGTTGGACAAATTGAGACGACCTCAGGTTTTGGCATATCGTCTCTCATCGGTATCAAGACAAATCTGATATGGACACTTTTTATATTGTTTTGACCCTTGGCGCCCACACCCACCATTGTATTTAAAGAAAAATAAGTACGGTCTTTAGGACTTGATATCTGCATCTCAGGTTTATTTTCTTTCCACATGTTTGGTATCATGGGAGGCTTATCTATTTTAAATGCGTAAAAAGTATGCTCAATACTTCCATAAACCGAAGGTGGTTTGTTACGTATGCGCTCCCATACTGACCGTTTGGGAAACATAGTTCACTTCCATTGATCTATCTTAAAAAATTTTCTTCTGTTAGAGCTCAGTCCAGTAACTGCTTTTGACCTTTCTGTCATGTCTTGTTGTTCTAAATCCTCTTAGCTCAGAGGCTATAGGTTATGAACATTCATTAATTTTCTACACTTAGCACATCTATGATCCTGTCTGCGTAAAATCTTAACCTTAATATCATCCGAAAAGTCCTTCCTACAATCCATCTGAGATAAATGACTACTCCCAGAAATCCATGGGAATAGACCCAGCTTTTGGATCTTCAGCATTTGGAATTGTAATTATGCAGCGAGCCGATAACCAGATACAGATAATGCATGCTGAAGAATACATTCTGAAATTCACATTTACATCATCTGTAGCTCAAACAAGTAAACTATGTGAGGATAGGCCAACAAGACCATATAGTTCTGCTTGGATTACACACAGATATTGGATTCCAACGCAATTTGTCTGGAAAATGATTTTCACAGTCGAATTCCAATTATTATAACTTGTACCTAAAAAACATGATAATTAGGTTAATGCTGGAAAAACACCCTCGCAAATATATTTATCGTTTTTCAATACCAATCATCAGAAACCCAACCAGGATATATCGGAGGATATAATGCAGCATATGCCCAAAAATTTTACACTGTGAGGGCTAGTGCTATGTATATTGTGCATACTTCGTGCTACTACTCGTGAAGATTTTGAATCAAAAAATAGGCAAACTAGAATATTCAATAGGTAAGTATGAGATGCTTATTCGCGCAACTGTTCCAATAAGGTTTTTTGGTATGGATGAAGATGATGATCAAAGCAAATATTATTATCTACTGATTTCATTTGATTTGAAATCTAATGTTATTGATGTTATTGAAAATAAACTTATGTTATTTATAGAAAAGAATAAAGACAATTTTGTTTTATCTCATCGCATATGTTGTTGAATTCTGCATTTATTTATTATTTATCCAGATTTAGGTCATAGTGAAGAAAGAGTAAAGACAATTGATGGAAAAGGTGGATATGATATTGGTAGTAGCACTAATGTCACGTACATTGTTTATCCAAAGGGCAAGATCATGGTATATGTTGCATGTAGTGAAAATCCTTTCAAACTTGAAACTGATAATGATATAAGTTCATTGTTTGTTTTCTTTGGACAGGTAAGAGATAGACTACTGTATTTGTTAAGTGATGTAAGGGAGAGAATGGTTCCTGGTGTAATGCAATGGAGCCTTATCTGATGTTAAGCTACACAAGGAAAGGTTAGTAGCGTATAGATGTATGGTAGAGAATTCAGCCCCAAATGAAAGATCAAGTCAAAAGCAATTGAAGGTCGAGATTAAATGAAAGTCAATATAAGGAGACAATGGAATGAATGGCGAATTGCTGAAGTGGATTTTACAAAACTTTTTTACTTGACAGATATTCTGGAAGTACGACATAATTAACCTCCGATATGGTCCCATTTTACATAATCGTTATCAAATAGATAGGCCTATGCTTCATATAACGCATGGATGAATGGATATAAATATATCTATCTCAATCATGCTGCTGTTTTTAGATCGAACCCTGTTACCGTCGTCTTGTTATCATCTAATACCATACAATACCTCTTTTGGGTCCTTACCAAATCCGATGAATAACGGAAATTTAGAAAATACAAGTTTAAAAAAGAAGTTGTAATAGATAGCAAATGCTTACAGGCTACTAGCATATCAGCCGGATATTCAGTTTGTATAGAAATATCACCACAGATAATAAGAGTTGTTCCAAAGCCGAAAAGGTGGCAACTATAGTTAGCTTGGATACATCAAAGTCTTAGATTTTATAAATTCGCCTGTATGTGTTAGCATTACTGCGATTTGCACTCCTATGTCAGTTTGTTTCAACGAATCTTCGATGCGTTATATGGAGGTAAATGGCATACAATGTAATGCAAATGAGCAACTTCTATTTCATATACATGCTCATCTTGATATCTTTATTAATGGTCAGGCTATATATGTGCCACCGTAAATTGGGATTATTCCTGACAAATGTATCTATTGGCTGCATACTCACGATGAAAAAGGCATCATACACATAGAGTCACCCTTAAAAAGAGATTTTACACTAGGTCAGTTCTTCGATATATGGAGTAAAAAATTGAACAATCCCTCGGAATTTGCTAACATGTTTGGTGGAAAAAATACTCCTGAGGTATATGTTAATGGTCAGAAAAGTAACTGGTGTAAATTATAGGGAAATTAAGCTACATGCACTTGATGAAATTGCTCTAGTATATGGCAAGCCACCTGGTACCATACCTTCAAGCTATGATTTTCCACAGGGATCATGATCTCTTCATAGGAGTAATTGAACAAATATGGGCAACATTGACTCTGATAACAAAGGAAGATTAACAGCAAAGCAGTGAAAGAACAAACAGGAAGTTCAAAAATATCTAGTCCTGTTGCTTTCCAATCATGTTTCTTTGTATTTTCGTTGACAACAATATTTGATCTCATTATCCAGTGGCCTATTATTTTGAATTTGATGCCATTGTATTTGTGCAAAATATCGTGTTATTCTATTATTTTCGAAACTGCCATAGACTTGATACTAGGTTGGATATTCACCAATAAATACAGACAAAGAATTTTCAATAGGTTAAGCAATACAGTAGTTGTTCTTTTTTACATGTAAAACGCGTTCACTTCAAATAAGAAAAAATTGAGGCTGAGCATGTGGATGGATTTCAGTAATTGGAAAATTATGTTAATATATGGTAATCCTGATGATTTGCATGGTATATAATTCAAAAGACTGACTCAGTAGGTTGTCATAGTTAATAGTTGAAATTAACAAGTTACTTGGACAATAAAGGTTAAGGCACCAGAATTAGAGTTAATGTTATTAGATTAAGGACAGCAATCATAGAATATATGAATAAAGGTAATAGTAATATTAAACAAGACAAGGAGGAAGAAGAACAGAGGCAAGTCAAACAGTTAAACCAAGAAATTATGTTGGTTTTTGAGAAACATGCCGCATCTTTCGCACATGCTTCAGGAGCTTTACTTAGCGTATTGTATTTTATTTCAGAAAGGTACGGAAAGGCGCATCAGAAGAATAGAAAGATAATATTAGATTATTTTAAAACAGAGTTTGACAAATTTTTGAAAAAATTTGCTGAACAACAACGATAATGGAATATACTCATCTACAACGCCTATTATGACGAATATCTTCTGGCGCATGTCAACAAAAACATGGCTTCCCCCCGCACCCCATACTTACATTTGGATATACTTCTCTTACACACCCTGTTGTATCATTGTCACAGCAAAAGGGATAACGGCTAAGGATTCTGAAAGCAGTAGTCCTGGACTAATTGGAAAAAGGATGGAGTTTTGTTAGTTCATCCGTCAGTTCTGATTGGATTTGTTAGAATGATGCGCAATTACGTCATCGAAAATGCGACTAGTGTTTTCAAGTCACTTTATGAGAAAATGAAAGAAAATCAAAACAATTCATCAATATGAATTGTATATTATTACAAATGATGTGTTAGAACAGGTAACGAATGATGAAAATGAAGTAGACTGGAAGCAGGCATTAAAGAGTTGGATTACTGCTGCAAAGAAAAATGAATCGATATTTGTTGAAGTGGATCTAAGTGGATGGAATGAAATAGGAGAAAGGATGAAAAATAAGAATTGACTCAGATACGTGTTGCAATAAGCTTCTTTTAATCATGCCTCAGATAGATATCAGCTACAAATCAAGGTTGATAAAAGATTTAGAACAATACTATGAGGCCATCAAATGTTTGGATAAATTAAAAGAAAAAGAGCAATCTAATGAACTTTGGTATTAAGCTATTTGTTCAGCCAGTATTTTGTTATGAAGTGGCTCCTCTTCTTTCTCTTCTTCTCTTGGTTTTCTAATCTTCTTTTTTCTATTGGTGTCCTGATACCAACTTAATCCAAATATGGTCGCAACGCTGCCTGCAAATACTGCAAGATCAGCTAGCAAACACATGGCTCCTGCCATCACTATAATACTACAGATTAGAATACTTTAGTTTTACTATTTTCATATTCAAGGCTTAAAATATTTTTGGTTAGTAACAGACATGGATACGGTAATAGCACCATGCAGACATGAATCAGAATACTATGAAGAAGGAAATGGTGGAGCAACAGACTAACTATGTCTTATTTTTCTTCAGACTCTGAATTTGTTTGCTGTTTATAATATTGTCAAGTGTTAAGCTTATTTCTCTAATACATCATCTACTACCGTAGCATTAGTAGCGGATCCAACTTTAGAGGATGAATTATGTATGCACAATATCCGAGCAACAATTGAGAAATACTGGAGGAAGAGGTAGTATAATAAAGGCAGCAAGACTATTGGGTCTCCATGGGCACCTATCATGTAGTGAAGTTGAATACCGTTGACAGATGCCATATGATGCGAAAAGGTCGCATTATCGATATCAAAAGATACTCCCTAGGCTGCCGTTTTAACTTCGTCACACGGTCACATGCTGTAAACAATTTACTCCCTAGAGGCACACTAAAAAATATAATCAATGAAAATCAATCCATCTGATCAGCACACATCACTAGCATATTGAGTTCAAAGTAAAATTTAATGATAACAGTTGATATCAGAGATAACAAGAAGATAGCAATGATAACAAATTGATAACAGATGATAGCAAGAGCTTTAGTTTCTTTTTAGGGATACTCTCAGTCATTAGAAGCGGAGCTGGTGCTTCTTCTGTTTCTCACTTACAACCAAATATTGGAGTCATGGTACAATTTATTCCACCTATATCGGCATTTGCAGGCTTACTTAGCATAGGAGTTATATCAGGTGGTATAACCTATATTACAACGTATTTACAAAAATCAGATAATCTAAAATTGTAAGGCGTCAGCTTAAAGAAGAGCAAGAAGCCGAAACTGGAAAAAAGCAGCAACAACAACCACTAATCAAGTTTTCTTAAGGGAGGATTTGATTATGTATAGTATTTTTATTCTGTAGATAATGCTTATTATAAACAACTATTCCATTTGCCTAATGGTTGAAGGAATAATAGGATTTTCTGACATGCTGAGTATAGCACAAACAGTTGGAATAGTAGGAACAATGGTATTGACATTAATTTTCTCAAAAAGACACATACAGAGTCTATCAAGTCATCAACAAACTAGAGTTCTAAATGACCTAGATGAAAAGGTTCGCAAGATGATAGAGATTATAATTGAAAAACCCTCAATGCAAAAAGTCATATATAAACTTGAAAAGCCATCAGAAGAATTAGCATTTGGATACTATATCTTGTTTATTTGTTCCCATGCATACGCTATGCGCGAAAGGAATGTGCTCAATGAAGAGGAATGGACAGGGTGGTTACATTGGATGAAAAATTGCTTTAAGTATGGAACTATAGGTGAACAATGGAAACAAATACAGTCAGAGGGATGGTTGAATCCCAGCTTTGAGAATTTCGTCAACAGAGAAATAATGGGAGCGAGATCACAACAACAATCTCCTGCATGAATGCTATATTCTCTATCTCAAATGGTTAATCCTACTGTAGCAGATATTTGATTGGACGATGATAAGACATCAACTGCTCGTATGATATGATGTCCTATCAAAAATTAGCGGGTGTATAGTTATGTTAATATTACAAAAGATCTGAGCGCTCCTCAACGAATATGAGCATGACTTTACCAGTAACCTTGTTACAATAATTGCAATAGGACCTTGGACCAAAAACATGATACCGCTTAGTATTGCAAAAAATATTCCGATCTCCTTTCTGTCCAGCTCAAGCCAGAGACAGCATGGATCGGAAAGGCGATATAGAAGATGTCAGACCCAAGAAAAATAAAGAAATACAATAAGAGCAAAAACGAAATATGCTTTAATGAAAACATCTATGAACTTAAGTCTCTGCGGGTTTGAGCTAATGGAACAATGTGTTTAATTCCAACGACGCTATGATTTATCATTGGCAGGCAGTAACAAAGTACACCCGTGACTACTCCTGCAACAGGCACTGCGCAATTTCAATTGACGTCAATATTTGCTTACCAGGTCTATTCCATGGATTATAATCTGTCTACCACAAATCTAAAGGGCTTTACCACGGCTGATATTTATCTAGGTAAACCAGGAGAAAATGGACAGCCAGTAGCTTCGTTATCCATGGGAAAAGATGGGTCTATCGGAGACCTTAAAGGACCATTGACAGGTAAAGATGTGCTAGAATTACACAGAATTATGGGAAATGGAAGTGCGTATGTCAACGTTCACACACAGCAAAATCCAAATGGCGAAATCCGCGGACAAATAATGCCTGGTTAAGAGCATTGTAAGTTAGTCAGTTGACAATTACATATTACTTGCCTTTTTGACAAATTCATCTTATCGATATAGTTTCAGCTTGCTACAGTCTAGTCAGTTGTGTGAGATATACTCCTGTCAGAAGGATATTGGAGGAAAAGAAGAGATAGTCGTACGAACTTCTAGTTAATAATCCTTAAGAATACAAACGATCAATAATACAATGAACAAAATTTATTTTTTTAAATGACCGTTTGCCAAAGTATAGATGAAAACGGCTGATCACGAGGATTTAGAGAATACAATTCAGTGGAGGCAGGCTTGATTTGGACATACTTTTGTAATTCACATTTTTTCGCACTCACAATTCTTGGTAACCACATTTTGTTTTATCTTCAAAAGATCATAATTCCCAATTCTGTCCCCGTCATGATGGAAATTTATATTACCACTTGCGCCTTTATAGGAATTGGTCTCTTTTGAAACCTTGAGTAGTTTGAGTCGCAATCAATTTGTAACCCTTAAAGCTTTCAATAAACTCAGCTCTGCCTTAGTTTATGATGAGAAGTGGACCGCGAACACTACGTTAATGGTGATATGCAAATCTTAGTCACTAACGTTCTTATCCAAAAATTGAGGTAACTCCATAGCCTAGGTCTAAATCTTGAAAATGAGAGAATTGTGCTAGTGCAGATAACTTATATTTGTTGTATTCCCGTATCAACCAAGATTCTGGGTCCCGTTTCATTCAATCCCAATATCGGAAGTTCCACTATATGGTACAATATGGTAGTCCATCACCATTCCTGCAAGAACACTGAGGATTCATAGTCATGACCAATCGATATTCGAACCGAATCAAGAGGTTTTCGCTGGCTAACCGTCTTTGCACTACATTATCATGAAACACAGGTCCGCCGAATACGCTTATCTTAAGATTTTCCACGTCAGTATCATCAAAAATGGCTTCCTCTAGACGGCCCCATAATCCATTCTTAGTTGATTGGTTAAAATCATCCATTTGTGGGGTAATGTTTGTAAAGTAGAATGAGTCCTTATTGGCCGCTTTTGCCACAGGAAGTTCTCCCCATATCAAGTCGGCGCGGCGAGCGATATGACCCTGATCCAGTCTATTTACTTTGTATAACTGTTCTCCTATTTGGTACTCGCTAGGTATATCAGGGTCAAGAACGAATCTAATTCCCTTCCGACTAACCTTTTTAATGTTTCCCCCATCAACATTCCAGCCAACGCAGATAGCAAACCGTCTAAGCTTGTTAAGAGCGAGAGAAAAGTGCGTATAGTTAATCACCTCCAATCCACCTCGAATATATGCCTTTTGCATATTCGCCTTTGTCAGCTTTGGCAGTTCAATTCGTACTGGTAAAAATCTGCCGCGAAGCCTTCTTTCATGAAGATTACGAAGACGAAAATATTATTTAAAATTTTCATAAAGCTAATACAGGCCCTTAATGGTTTCGGTGTTGCTGGGATAAGCGCATTGGTTGGGTTAATGACTCCACAAATAACTAGGAAATTACGAGATGTTTTTGACCAATTCTTTGGAATCGGAAAGTCCGAGGCAGAGAAAGGAGATGAGCCGGTAATCTATGCAACTTTAAAGTTGAATGCGGAAAGGAAAAAGATAGAGGTTGGCAAAGAATCGGTATTGATAGCAATATGTGCGATGTGAACAGGGATGTTGAAATAGATGACAAGATGCAGTTGACATTACCGGATATCCAATTAAAGTATGCTGATAGGGTTTTCAGGCTATACGTAAAATCTTTGCATGATAAAGCAGTCTGTAGAGGTGAAGAATCACTCAAGCTAAACCTACTACTGCCAGAGGCGTTTGACAGTATTAGGCATCCATACAAATCAATTGATAAGAAGTTAGATGAGATCCTACAAAGATCAAATAAATAATACATTTATTATAATTTCTTTAGCCAAGTGAAAACTTGGCCACCTTCTGTTATTGTTAATATCAAAGTTAGGATCAATTACAAGCAATTTTACCAACCGTCTGTCAGGAACGGATGCGCTATATAGCGCATCTAAAAGAGGTCCCATAGTATTTCTAGCCAAGACGCGTATTTGATAACAAGGTTGATACAAGATAATAGCATATTAGCGAGAAAACTTCCAGTTGTTGGAAAGAGAGATTGGCTATTGATTTATGAAGACACCTTGCTTGAACTCTCCGTAAAGGATGCGTATGACGAATTGGAAATTGTGTTAGTATTTATCAATCTTTTTTTATGATTCAAAAATAATGTTATCTTTAAATAAACTATTCGGAGAGTGATCAAGAAGCGATACTTATTATAATAAGATTGGTTCTCTTATTCTAATCGTTTCGATTAATTTCTCAAGATAGTGCAGAGATTGCTCATTTCTTATAATTAGCTAGTAGTTCAAAAGCTTCCTGAGAAATTAAGGAATTACCTAATGAATAATTTCTTAGTTGCTTTATCGTCCAATACCAGTTACCATATCGGTTTGCCTTATCTAAATCATTCAACAGGTCAATACTCTTAGTTTCAGCTGATAATGCACTTTGGATTTTGTCTATTTCAATCCTATCAGATGGGATACTTAATCCAAATTTATCGTTTATCTTAAATAGAAGAGAGTCAACCGTTCCAATCATTTGACAAAGGAATGAGTCTATTTCTATTTCTGCAGTTGTTCTGACTTCGCTTGATGCAAGATCGTTATATCTCAATTCAATATCCTTTAAATTCTTCAAATGTTGTAGGCAGGCATAAAGCTTGAAGCTTATTCTGTCAGTCTGGAATTTCGAAAAATCTTCAGTAGACAAAATCACTGATAGAGCAGAGTTGTACTCAACCTAATATTTAGTCTTATTGCAGGAGCGGCATATTCTTTCAGAGGAAAGGATATTGGCAAGCTTGTCATATCTTCGTGCTAATCCAAAGACATGTATTTATCAGAAAATATATTCCTAAAACAATCAAATTAACGATAATACTTAGCAAACATGAAGAAGGAAAGGCATATGAAGTACACTATATCGTCTTATACATTACAGCCGGTTTGTCAATTAGGACACAAAAATGAGCAGAAAAGTAATAATACATCACAATTTTCAAATGAAAAGTACATTAACCTTGAGACATTTAGAAAAAATGGCCAAGCTGTGCAAACACCAGTGTGGTTTGTCATAGATGGCAGAATACTATATATCAGAACTGATATGAGTTCTGGGAAAGTAAAACGTGCAAAGAATAATCCGCGTGTACGCATAACTCCATGTAATATTCGTGGACAACCAAAGGGTAAATGGATGGATGGTGAGATGAGAATGGCAAGTATTACTTCAGAATCAGAAAAGGCAAACCAACTTCTTAATAAGAAGTATGGCTTGAAAGGAAGGATAATAAGGACTTTCAACAGGCTTAGAAACACCAAGCCTATAGTATTTTCTATTCAAATCTAAGACTGGGTATGGAAGATTCTTAATATCTTATTTTTTACCTTGTTAAACAAAAAGTGGATTTTGTTACTCTCTGTCACAACATATCAATTTTATTTACTTCTTATGTACTTGCTTCGAGCATTTGTACTAATTTCTTTGGAACTGTAATCATCGCACCATGTCCATGTATACTCAGGATTATCTTTCCATATATTCTCTTGATTTTTATCTAGGCCAGGGAGAAGTATCTAAGAGATTTGAAGAGAAACTATTAGAATATTCTTCCAACCATAGGCCTTTGAAATTTATAGGCTATTGTTTGCCAGATATTTCATTTCAAACCAAGCAATTCACTTGAAGCTCTTTACTTTGACTACGCCATTTTTTATGAGAGTACAAGCTTTATGGACCTAATTTCCCCAATGAAGCACTCTTTTTGGGACGCTACATTCTCCAATATAGCATACTTTGGCTATGTTACATTCCCTAAACTTTTGATTAGCAAACATAGGTAACAATATAGCTTACAGACATAGGTAACACTTCTGCTAGGAAGTGGAAATCTCTATAGAAATTAGAACAAAATTCAATCTCATTCATGAACATGAATGGACTGGTAATAGTATTAGCGATATTTGCAATAAATACGAAATATCTAGGAAGACATATTACAGGTGGAAAAATAGATACATAGAGCACGGAATAGACGGGTTGAAAGACCCATCTAGAAGGCCTCATAGCATCAAAACCAAAGTATCTAAAGAAATAGAAGAAACAATACTTGATTTAAGATTAAAGACCTTTGGTATAGTAGAATCAGGTTCAGATTAAAAAGACTTGGAGTATCATTGAGCAGTAGAACCATATACAAGACATTGAAAAAACATACTCTCAACGTTCTAAACTGTAAGGTAAAGAATAATAGAAAGTATAAGCGATTTGCAATGAAACATCCAAATGACATGCTTCAAATGGATATACTTGGACCATTTTACGTACGCTGTTCTAGCACAAGAAATTACATGATAAGTGTATAGATGACTGTTCAAGAAAAGTTGCTAGCAAGTGGTCTGAAAGAAAGAGGAGCATTGATGTTTTGAATGTACTAGAGGAGTGGATTATGGATAACGGAAAGCCCAGGAAAGTTATGCATGACAACGGTAAGCAGTTTACATCTAAACTATTCAAACACTTTCTATATAAGAATAACATAAAGGATAAACCAATTCCAAATTCATATCCACAGTTACAAGGAAAGATAGAAGCATATAACAAGATTGTAAAGAATGAGTTCTTGACAGTTGAAGAAATAACAAGTATTGATGATGGAAAACTAAGGTATGATATGTTTGTCAAAGCATATAATGAAACTAGGGAACATGGTGGAATAAATGGTCTTACTCCTTCTGAAAGGTTTGTACAAAGGTTAATTAAATCTAAGACATATACAAAAAGGAAGCAAGAAAGTGTAACCTATGTAGGTAATCAAAATTGTTACCCATCTGTGTAAGTACAACAACAGTTATTATACCTAATTTTGCAGCAGATTCTAATTTTAAAAATAAGTATGGTTGGTATTTGGCAATTTATAATAATACTAATAATTCCTATACCCTTCCTCTATCGAAAATTTCTGATATGCCTAAAAATAAAGTTCAAGTATTCATTGATCCTGATTTTGTAGGAGATCCAACATCTTTTAATTATCTTGTTAGTGTTATGATCAGAGTTAATAGGTACATTCCTTGACAAGCCGCCTGATTACCTTGTGGATTCTGCTCCTGATAATGAAGTATTTTGGATACAACAATGGTTTAGCAGGTAGTACTGGACTTGAAATAACCTGCTTTTAATAATATATGATGGCTCTGTCTGTGGAGTTAAAAATCTTTCAACGCGTGACTGTGTGACTGGTCACACGCTGTAAACAAATTATACCACAGAGAGACACACTAAAAATACATCACTGAAAATTAATCCATCTGATCAGCTCCCTTCACTAGCATATTGAGTTCAAACTAAAATTTAATGATAACAGATGATATCAGAGATAACAAGAAGATAGCAATGATAACAAATTGATAACATATGATAACAAGAGCTCAGTATTTGTATATAATAGTGAAACTGATCATTCTTCCGCCAGTACGTTGAACCATTACGGCCAATAAACCATTTAGGTCACAACCTTCCACAGCTCCTATAGAAATTATCTGAAAAATCAACATTTTTAATATAATAATTTCTGAATTTGTTCTTTTACAATACAGCTTTAGCATATGTGGGCATAATCTGGGCTCCTTGTCACAGCATTAATAGTGTTTTTCCCCACGACAAACAAAGGTTTTGCAATGTCTATGAATATGGTTCCTTCATCAATAGCACACTTATTGCCCTCGTCATCTTCAACTTCAAATGTACAAAGTGAAGGTTTGAACTTCCATATGGATTCAGGAGCATTCACTCCAGTCGCAATGCAAACAGCGCAAACCATGATGAAAGAAGGAGTACGCTCATATCCACAAGATAACACTAGTCGCTTATGATACAAACCTTACACTACCACAGGGAAATGTGATACACGCAATGACATTTAACGGAACAGTACCAGCACCTACAATCAGAGTAACGCAGGGCGACATGATAAACGTTACATTGATAAACTATCCAAAGAACAAAAATGGCCATAGTGTTGATAACCACGCATCAATAAATGGCGCAGGACCCTAATAATGGACCAGTGATGCCAGGACAGGAGCAATCTTATGCATTTATAGCAACACAGCCAGGCTTCTTCAAATATCATGATGAGGGTATTGTAGTTATTTCAGCGGACAAGCATGTATTCTCTGGAATGGCTGGCGGTGTTATAGTAGACCCAGTAAATGGATATACTGGATACAAATACACAACCTACAATGATAATGGCACTAGAATAAATGAGACCATAAGTCCAAATGCAAAGGAAGTTGCATATGTCGGAAAATGGGACTTATTAAAAAAAGTATCTTTGATTCCTTTCCTTCCATATTTGATTATTTATTTCTTGATAAATCTGAGATTTTGTCATTATCTGTCTTACTTGGTGGCAATAAGGAAATTTGTGACAACGTTCAATCAGCTGCCTTAAGTACAATCAACAAATTCTTTGTAGTTTACGATGAAGGTATATCAGCAATACAATCTGACGATTGTCCTCAAGAATTCCTAAACAGCAAGTGTTATCAGTTTATTCAGGACAAATTAAGGGAAATTGAAGTATTGGTTAGATACACTGACCTTGAATCCTTTGCTAAACATATGGCAAGCAAAAAAACAAGACCAAAACAAAATATACCTCTTTTTTCACTTTCTTTCAAAGATATACCTTCTTCAATACTAAATAAATTATATACAAAGAATATCAAACAAGAAGAATTCAGCTTAGAAAATGAGCTGCATCTTATAGAAAATGCATTAGCAGATGAATTTAGTTTTTTGTTTTTAATAGGACTTTTAAGAGAGAACAATCATAAGGCTTCGGATTATCCTCTAACTACTGGTTTTATCAGGCCTAATACCAAGTCAATTTATCCTATAGATTTTTTAATAGCAGATAGTCAACAGCGATGATAATATTCGCAATAAGATGACAGATTGGATAAAGGAAGTCTATAATCTATCAAAAATTAACATTGGACAAGATGAATCAAATTTATTTGGAGATAAATAATGCAGGAAGTAAAAAGTAAATTTTCAAGTAATGTGAGCCATACTACTCCTCTCTTATCCAAAATGCCAAGCCAATGACGTAGAACATTCACACTCGCCTTCTTTTTATGTATGTGTTCTATATCCGATATGAACTAAGATACTTTCAGTAATCCTTGTTCTTCTAAAGTCTTCTTTATTGCCAGTAGAGGCTGCAATTCTTTACGTAGCAAAATTACTTCATCCTTGTCTCTTTCCAATATATCATTACGGTACTTAATTTCGTTATTTTCCAAAATTAATCGATTTTCTGAAGATATAGTTAGAAATGTACTGCGTTAAGATAATCTTCAAGGAGTTGAGACCCAGTTACCCTGTAATATGAATCAGATATTCCAGTCGAATGGTTCATTAATTCTTCGAAATGCACATTTATGAAGCGAAAAAACCTATCAAGCCTCGTCGTATACTTTTCCCTAGTTTGGGGTGCGTTCATCGCAAAGATGAAAATCGAATAAGGATCTTCTGATCCATAATCTTGGTATCTATACAATCTTTTTCTATCACTTTTTATTTATTTGAGAACCCTAATAAAGGAGTGATATCAATGCGGGCTCGAAGGAATCCATGACGATATCGGTGCTAAAAGTGGATTTTATTAAATCAGAATAAGCATACACTATCTTTAAAGTTTTGTGCTTCTATTTACATACATAATCAGGATGGGAGAGATTTACTTTACCTTTTATCCATACTCATTCAAGATAATGAAGCTAATGATAATATAGCACCACTTGTAGCAGAAATTAGGTCTATGACACATAACACCGCACAATAATAAGATACATAAAGCATTGTTTTTTAAAAGCAAGAAAAGTGTTTATACAAGGTTGAGTCCGTTTACATTAAACTGCATTAAATATCTTTTAGGTGTTAGAGAGAAGCAACTTTTTTAAATGCCTATTTCTTGAAACCAATCCTTCAATTCTGATCTAGATGGAGTTTCGATTTCTTTGGGATGAAAATGAGACTCATGTAGAGCATCATTTATTGCATTAAACAAGACAACTGGTCTAGGATAATCTGTAATCGGTTTGGTCTTCTCTTTTAGATAGCCTGGGACACTGTTCCACCAGTCATCAAATTTTCTGTGAAGGTTTTCTTGAGATACAGGTATTGACATGACTTGTGTTTCAGGAATCTTTAATGAAATATGCTTAGAATGTAGAATATCGTAATCTACCATCTTAGCGTTCTTCTCTGTCTTTAAACCTAGAACTTTTGGGAATTGTAGTGGTATTTTTCCTATCTCAATACTTTCATCCTTTGATAATGGCTCAGTTAGTCCATAAGGTAATATCTTGCCATCAGATACCGTAGCAGGAATTTCTATGCTTGCACTTGGAAGTTCCAATCTTGCAGCCCCGTTATAGGAAACGGGCGACAGACAATTATCACCGCATTCAGGGATTTTATTCAATACCTTTATCTTTGGATGATATTCATTCTCTGGGACTTCGAATTCGTGAACATACTCCCTTTCTTTCCTCATCAATATTCCCTCGATCACATGTTGTCTAATATGCCATTTTGTAAATAATTGATAGATTTCAATTGATTGTTTTCCGCATTTGGGAGCTTCGTAAGTGTCTTCATCTTCCATTGTTTCCTCTTTGGAAATGGTCAGGGTTTGATTCGACTGCTTAGAGATCTTAGCCGAGATCTCAGCCAAGCTAATATTCAAATTGCCACCAAGCTCTTTTTCTGTACTTTGAAAGTATTCATTTGACCATCCAGATTTTCTTGTAAATTTAATTACCTTCTTATTGCCACACAAACAAGCGTCACTGAGTAGTAGCTTCCATAACCTGAAAACTTCTACATCGACAATTCTGTTAGATTGACTATCGTCTCGTTGACTACCAATTGGTACACTTCCTACGAAGAACGGTGTAACCAAGCTAGGGTCAACTTGCTTAAAAGAGTGTATTAAGTTTTATTATATAACCGAAGCTGAAACGTACGATCTATGTGATTAATTAAATTGCTTATACATATACCTAGTTAAACAGTTTGTTTCTGGGTACAAAAATGGTAATAAAAAATATCTTGAAATCAAAGGTATTGCTGAACAAACTGTAAATATACATGATATCAAAATCCTTATTACAGTAATGAATATCTTGAAGTTTTGTCGTTATTCTGGTTCAGATAATATAGACCAAGGTTGTTAATGCCTGCTCTTTCGATAACTTCCTCATATAAAAGCAACAATTTGCAGTCGCTCCTGATAGCATTCTAAAACTTCTACAACTACTGTACGGAAACCGAAAAAAATATAGCTAAATTAAACAAATACTATAGTATAACGAAATGACAAATATATATCAATTTATGACGATCTTTCTGGCAATTTAGAAAAATATGTAAGACTACTAGTCTGGATAAATAAAATATTTGAAGGTGAGGTTCCAGATTATACCAAAATAAAAAGAGATAACTTAGCAAATCATGTTGGACACTTGCGTAACCAACCTGCCTTCAAGGATCTATTAGACCCATTTAATGTCACTATAAGAAACGCCATCTCACATAAAAGTTCAGTGTTTATTGATCCTATAACGGAATTAATTACATTTATTGACACCAATACAACTGTTGTCAAAAGTTACCAAGAATTCGTAAATGAAACAAGAGAATTGGCTGCTGCATGGAGTGTTATTTCAAACATTGGTTTTATCATAAGCCTTTATAGTATACGAAAATTATTTTTTAGCACAAATTTATTTAATAACCCTAAATAGAAAATTAGTTAATACTTTAGACATCAGAATTCATAAATTATCTCCACTACATCCACCATCTCCACTTTTGCTTATTTTGACAAAAGGAGTAAGATTTGAGCTTCTTTTAGTGGAGGTATTGCAATGGTATATCTCCACCATTAACACAGATTATTGGACATAGATAGAGTGGAGATATTTGTTGAAAGGTAGAGATATTATATACAGTAGCAAGAATATCTCCACCGTTTTTGGACTAAATATGAGCACGAATTTGCTCTTGGTGGAGGTAGTGGAGATAGTGGAGGTATTTTATCTATTTTCTAATGGTAATCTGTTTATGACAATAGACATGTAGCAATTAAGATTTCTTCAAAGTCCTTAAATTCAAAATCTTGAAATATTAAAATACTTAATTGCATTTAGTGCATTAATCAAATTTGGAATATAAAAAAATATGGCATAATAATCTAATTTACATCTTTTTTAGATATTAGTTTGTTCTACTCGAAATTGAACATTTTTGAACGTAAATTTTGACAGATAAAGTTATTTCAGCGTGAAGATATTTATTTTTAATTATGTTATAGTGTACATTCCATATAATCTAAACGGCTATAACTTAAATCTTCATAATATTCTTATAAATAGCTTAATTATATCATTTTTTTATTTTCATAAACTATTTATCTCGATATCATGCCTGGCTGATTTATGTGACCTGTGTGGACACAAAAATCTTGATTGCTACTGCAATAGGTTCTAGCTTGACTAGGGTACTACTTTTTGGCAAAACAGTACTGTCAGTCGACTGGTGGAAGAAATATATTTTTGCAAACTTTGAAAATGGAAGGGGAATACAAGAACAAGAACAAGAACAACAAAAATCAGAAGATGCTAATATGACATTTGGGTCAAATCACAACATAACTGAATCAAAATCTCAATCCCTTGTACAAGTAAAAAAATTGTCAAAATGGAATGGGAACCATGATTTGATAAACAAAAAAGTCATCTCATGTGAAATGGTCGATATAGGATGTATTAGTACGGTTGAGAATCAATTCATGACTATAATATGTAATGGAGCCAAGCAACAACAATATGTCATTCCCACTTATTATGTTAGAGAGCATGATAAGGAAAGAGTATTGATAGATACGTCAGTTAGATATTTAGATCGTTATCAAATCTAGGAGACAATGTAAGTATAGTCTAAAGAAAATAGATGAGGTTGTCATCATGAATGAACGAGATATATAATCTATCAATTGTAAATGGATTTGCTAAAAATAGCGAGTGACCTATGTGGACTCAATAGTACAACTTAGTGTCATTTTTGGAGGATCAATAGGAGGAGCAGTTCTTTTTGGTCTTTATATTGCCAGGATGATTTCCTATGAAATGAGACCTTTAGAAAAGCCACTTGCAAGGATAGAGAATGGATTTTACAAAATCATTGGAATAGACAAAGATAAACAAATGACATGGAAAGAATATATGTTTGCTCTCGTTTTAACCGACGGCATTGTAACAGTATTCATTTTTTCGATATTTGTAATTCAAAGTATGCTTCCAACGGCAACACCTGGCCTGAAAGGACTATCAATTGATTTAGCATTTAATACTGCTCATTTCATTCATTACCAATACTGATCTTCAGCACTATGTTGGCGATCAGCAACTTTCTATATTGTCACAAATGATCGCCATTACCTTTCCGATGTTTGTGGCTCCTGCATCAGCTATGGCCGCTGGATTTGCATTTATCAGAGCTTTTATAAGAAAGAACTTTGGTTTAGGTAATTTTTATGTTGACTTCATTAGAGTCATTTTAACACTGTTACTTCCTGTGGCTTTTATCTCATCACTATTTCTGATGTCATTGGGAGTTCCACAGACTACTTAATTCATCTGTAACTATAGATAAGACTCTAGAAGGTCATAACCAGATATTTACAATAGGTCCAGTAGCTTCACTAGAGTCTATAAAGGAACTTGGACACAACGGCGGAGGATTCTTTGGTTCAAATTCTGGCTCATCCATTTGAAAATCCAAATGGATTTACAAATATCTATGAGATGTTTTTGATATTGATAATACCTCTATCTTTTCCTGTCGCATATGGTAAATTAGTTGGTAGGGGTAGAGGAATATCTATTCTAATAGCTATGATTATAGGATTAGGACTGATGCTTGGTATAGCTCTAGCCACTCAAAGTGGCCCAAAAGGGTTAGAAACAAGGTTCGGAAGCTTTGGAAGTGTATTATTCGATACCATATCTATAGCTACCAATACAGGAGCAGCAAATTCTGCACTTACTGGGATGTCACCAAACGCTGTGATTTCTTTGTTCCTCGGCATGTTTGTCCAGGCTATTCCAGGAGCTGCTGGGACTGGAATGATGACTATGATTGTCTATGTTTTGTTGACTCTCTTTATCGTTGGTCTGATGGTTGGCAAGACTCCAGAATATATGAGCATGAAAATAAGTCCAAAAGATATCAAATTATCAGTATTCATATTTCTAATACATCCTGCATTAATCCTAATTCCAACAGTAATAGCATTTACAACTGGAAATGCTCAAGCTGTATTGGGTAGCGAATCAGAAGGCCAAAAAGTAACACCCTTAGGATATACTCAAACATTATATGAATACACTTCGGCAGCAGCAAATAATGGTTCAGATTATTTAGGAACTTCTGCAAATACGCCATTCTGGAATTGGTCTACAGGAATCGTAATGTTGCTTGGAAGGTTCGCACCATTAGGTTTGATGTTGGCGATTGCAGGTTCCTTTACACTTAAAGATAGAAAGGAAGTAGTTGAACCAATAAAAACAGAAGGGCCGTTGTTTATCTCAGTATTAGTAATTATGACATTCCTTCTTACTGCTCTTACTTTCTTTCCATTCCTAGTAATAGGACCATTTTCAATGTAGGTGGTGGTGAGTGAATAATTAATGAAAATAGTTGATATAATAAAAAGAGAAATGAGAAATGAACAACAAGAATAGTAAGAATGGTAGTAACATTAGTAGTAGCAGCAATTGTAGTAACAAAAAGCAATCAATGATCACTGGAAAAGTAATACTGGATTCTATTACAAAATTAGACCCACGCTATTTAGCAAAAAACAATGCTGTAATGTTTACAGTAGAAGTTGGATTTATAGTAGTAGCTTTGATAATTGCATTATTTCCAGGTATATCGGTGAATTTGTACGTCAAAGTCAGGTATTCTACCTTGAAACTGCAGTAATACTTATCCTAACAGTGTGGTTTGCTACATTTTCAGAATCATTGTCAGAAGCACAAGCAAGGGCTAGGGTAGATTCTCTAAGAAACTTAGAAAAAGAAGTTTCTGCTCGAAAAATAGTAAATGACAAGGAAGTTACTGTGCCTTCCAAAAACCTGAAGCCAGGAGACGAAGTTATAGTTTACGCAGGTGAGATAATTCCAAGAGATGGCCTTGTTAACAAAGGTAAAGCATTTGTAGATGAATCAATGATGACAGGAGAATCAAATCCTGTATTCAAAGAAAAAGGCGATCATGTCATAGGTGGAACGAAAATAGCAAGTGACAAAGTAGTAGTAGAAATTACTGCAGAGGCTGGTAGAAGCTTCCTTGATGAAATGGTTGGTCTAATACAAAATGCTACAAGACCTAAAACTAAAAATGAGATTGCTTTAACGATATTGCTAGCAGGACTGTCATTGATATTTATCATGGTAATTGGAGCTTTGTTATTTTTTGCTCATTTTCTTGGATATAGTGCGGATATTGCCACATTAATAGCTCTACTTGTTGCATTGATGCCTACAACAATAGGAGGACTACTTCCTGCGATAGGTGTTGCAGGTGTCACCCGACTTGGTAGAGATAGTATAGTAGCAAAATCAGGTAAGGGAATTGAAGCAGCTGGAGATTGTGATGTTTTAATTTTGGATAAGACAGGCACCATCACAGAAGGTAGTAGAAGTGCTACACAATTCATACCACTGCAAAAATATACTGAAGAAGACATAGGACAAGCAGCTTTTGCAGCATCAATTCATGATACTACACATGAAGGAAAGTCAATAGTTGATTTAGCAGAAGAGAAAAGATTCCATCCCACCATTAATGGAAAAAATACTTACTGCCAAATCAATTGAATTTAGTGCAGAGACTAGATTTAGTGGAATCGACTTTATCCCAAACAAAAAGAGTTACACTTAACAAAGAGCAACAAGAAGAACTTGCCTTTATTTCAAAAGATTGATGGAAATGGAAATGGAAAACTGGATCTCCTACTACTAGTCCTACTGGCAAAGTATCTAAGATGCTGCTAGAGTTAGATCAATCTAACAAAGAAGTAAAGATCCTCAAGGGTTCTGTAGATGCCATGACTAACATTAGCCCAAAACGCCAATGTCAAAGTCAATGAAGATGAAATAAAATGGAAAGCACAGGAAATATCTAAAGATGGTGGAACTCCATTAGCAGTCTCAATAAATAATGAGAGTGATAGGTTTAGTTGTTTTAAAGGATAATCTAAAAGAAAACATACGAGAGAAATTAGACGAAGTTCGTGCTACTGGAATTACTACGGTAATGATTACAGGAGACAATCAGATAACTGCTCAAGTAATAGCTAAGGAGGCTAATGTGGATCAAGTTATGGCAGAAGCAAAACCCACAGATAAGTTACTAAAGGTAGAAGAAGAACAAAGCAAAGGGTCATGTTATAGGTATGGTAGGTGATGGAACCAATGATGCACCTGCACTTGCCAAAGCCGACATAGGATTAGCAATGAACAGTGGAACTGCTGCTGCCAAAGAAGCTGCCAATATGGTAGATTTAGACTCTGATCCTTCAAAGATTTTGAGAGTTGTTAAACTAGGTAAGCAATTACTAATTACACGTGGAGCTATTACTACATTTAGCATAGCTAATGATGTTGCTAAATATTTTGCAATACTTCCTGCAATGATTATCACAAACAATCCTCATCTGCAGTTACTTAACATAATGCAGCTTGCATAGTCCTGATACTGCGATATTATCTACACTTGATATTTAATGCAATAATAATTCCAGCTCTAATTCCATTATCGTTAAGAGGAGTCAAGTTTAAAGCCAGAACCACCTCAGAAAACCTTTCTTAGAAATATGTTTATCTATGGAGTAGGTGGACTAATCCTTCCATTCATTGGTATTAAGGCTATTGATGTTTTGCTATCGGTTTTCATGAGGTGAAATAAAGAGATGACTGAAGAGAATAAAGAAAAAAGTCAAAATTCCTATAGATACTAAAGCATTCAACATTCCTGCTCTGAGGATACTTGGATTAATATACTGATATCAACAAATAAAATGATAAAAAGAATTCCTCTAAACTCCGAATCATTTAGTCCTGCGATAAGGGTGGTAATACTAATGTTAATAGTCACAGGAATTGCATATCCTCTTATTCTGGTAGCAATAGGTCAGAATATACTACCATTTCAATCCAATGGTAGTATACTCACTTTTAATGGAAAAGCTGTTGGTTCAAAACTTATAGCACAAGAGTTTAAATCTCCAAAGTTCTTCCATTCAAGACCTTCATCAGATTCGGCATCAGGTGTAGATCCACATATCACTCCTGACAATGCTTTTTCCCAGATTTCAAACATTAGTAAGGCTTCTGGAATACCTGAAAATACCTTAAGAACATTGGTTGAACTAAATATAGAAAGAAATAAAGTTAGTAATTTATTGGCATTTGCTCCAGACTATGCTAATGTATTGGAACTGAATATAGATTTAGTAAAACGATATCCTGAAGCATATAGCGAGTTCATAAAGACAGAGGCAACATTACAGCATGAGGAGGTGAGAAACAAATTGGAGGCAATTTTGATTCTATTTGTGTCTTCTCTTGTTGTAGCTGCAGTGCATCTTAACTTATTCACTACTGAAAGCAGAAAAGTAAATAATCAAGAATATTTATAGATTCGTCTAAAGCAATGCATTAGCTCAGATTTTAATAGATGAATTATCATCACGGACAGTACCATCGCCTCCTTCAGAAAATATCTTCTTGACATACCTTGTAAGTCCAATGTGTCATGATCAATGATGAAAGAACTAAACCAAAGGCTATTGTAGCAATTGTATTCTTAAAATTGCCCTCAGGTAATGATGCAACAAGAGCTACTGATATTGCTCCACGCATTCCACCTAGCACAACTATGTGTCTCCAGACCATTGGAATCTTTTCACTTGTAAATCTATTTGTAGCAGCAAGTATTGGATAAGTAGATGCTACTCTAGCAGCCAACACTGCCGCAAATGATAGAACAATTAAAAAGAAATTTTGAGCAATATTAACAATATTCATGCTTATTCCAAGATAAAGAAAAGCGAGCAGAATTTGCGAAAAATGCAGTCATCTCCCAGAAATTAAATACAGATGAGCGCACTTTTAAGCTCATATAAGCTTCTTGCTTTACTGTTATATTGCCAAAATATAGCCCTGCAACTGCTGCTGCAACTAGACCAGAAAGACCTAAGGAATTTGCAGCTGCCACAGAACCAAATACAGTAGCAACAGTTAATGCTGTCTCTGACAAAGGATCGTTCATCAATGCGTGTAATCTGTGTGTTGCTGCTAGCGACAGCTAATCCAATAGCAGCGCCACCAAAAAATACTATGGCAAAATGTCCAGTTTCACCAACAAAGTAAAGATTATTCATCGTAGGAGAAGAAAAAGTGAGTATTATTATATGGACTGCTATGGATGGTGAGATGTTCGTCATATTATTGCCAACAGAAGCGGGAGCAAATGTCAGAGCAATAACAGATGAGAATACTATTAGACCAGTAGCATCATTGAAGCTAGCCTCAAATTCCATTAATGTAGAGAGTTGTTTTGGCACTCTTACTCTCTTGAATATCTCTATTACAATTGCTGGGTCAGTAGGTGCTATCAAAGCAGCAAAGGTAAAAGCAACAGCAAAGGCTAGGCCAGCTACATATGTCAACAATAGCCCAGCAACAAGAGTAGCAACAACAACACCCACAGTGGCCAAGAGCAATGCGGATATTCGTATAGTCTTAAATTCTTTATAATTTACTTTCATCATTGCTTCAAAAATCAATGGTGGTATTATGAAGTTGATAATTAATTTTGGATCAATCCTAAATTGTTTGATATCTATTATATTTAATCCTACAAAATCAAAAAATGAAATTGCAATTCCAAATCCTACAAGTATCATAGTGTGAGGAATTTTGGTTCGAGAGGAGAATACTGCAGTTCCGAATATCATGGCTAAGAAGATTGGAATAGCATACTGAGACGTAAGAAATATTTCTCCACCTTTAGGGCCTACAGTTGTTGTTGTTATTGAATCGATAGCATAGGTTGTTATTATTATATTCACTATGGATTTTACTAATGTTTATTTTTTGATGTCATTAATAATAGTATATACACAATATACATTCTACAACAAAGACAGGTTCAAGTTGCATGAAACAAACAATGTTACATCGGTTGATGCGTTTCTTCGTTAAAAATAAAAATATTTCGACCCCGGAAATTAGCAGGAATACTTTATGAGTGACGAAATTGTGTTTGTTTCGCAAGTTTAACTTATTAAATCGAAAATGAATTGACACATACCATTAATTTTTAACTTTATATATGCATTACAATATATTTCTAACAAAAAATAAGATATGGAGGTTTGGTTACTTTAGGCAGGTGTAACGTGGTATCGTGTATCCTTGCCTAAGCCAAACCTTTGGATTTTGAGTAAGATATGTCATTCACTCAAATATGTATCAATATCTTCTGAAGTTCTTTTTCCCACTTCTAGATACTTTTCTTGATTGCTATTGTTAGGATCTATTACTGCATATCTGTATCTTTGACTTTTTTTCCCGTTAAATTCTGCTTTTACTTGTTCAATTTTCTCTGGATTGAATTGCAAAATTTTCTTTTCACTTGGCTCTATTTTTACAAACTTGTTGTCCTTTTGTCTTTCACCTCTGCATTTCTTTGCAAATTTTCCTTGGCTTTAGGACTTAATACTTGACTTTCTGATGCCATTTAAATTAAATCACCTCCTCTTTGCAAATTAGCGTCACCCAACCACGCCTGAAGGTTCTTCCAGCCACTCTTGACTTTCTTATCCATATGCTATCGGGCGTATCAGTAATAACGACATAACACTTTGGCTTTATATCGTATTTCTTGCAAATTTTCTTTGGAATGCTAATAATGCAACTGTATCTGGAGTCTGACCACACTTTGTGAATTTCTTTTATTGGAGAGGAAATACTGTTGTTGTTGTTGTTGCCGTTGTTTTGCAACGACGCACAAACAACAAAACAAGACAAAGATAATAATAGAAGATGTTATTGAGGGATTGTTGCCCTCCCACCAAAGCTATTTTATGGAACAGGAATACCAGGATATGTCTTAATTCTAAACAGGAACAGATCTGCAAATCGCAAGAACAAAATAATTTTAATCCATGCGCAAAGGATTATGAAGAAGGAAAGTTTCGTGACAACTACGGGGTTCCTGACATAGAAAAGATAGTTTCTGCGTTTAGAAATTACAAGGAATTGATAGATATTGCCATATTACAGAGTTTGATCAATTACAGGAAAATGAGTTTAACCTAAATGTACCAAGATATGTAGATATTTCTGAAGCTGATGAAGAAATTGACATTCAGTCTACAATTGATGAACTAAAGAAAATTGAAAAAGATAAGCAAATCTGGAAATTCAACTGACATCGAATCTAAAAATAAGTTATAAATTTTCGAATGCAAGAATTACAAAAACCAAAGAAAGGATATAAGACAGTAAAATCGTATTTCGAAAGTATGAAGGGATCCTTGAAACTGGGAAGTAGTGGCTTCAAAGAATTTATTTTCTTCCAAGAGGGCCAGGATTAAGGACATGGCGATTCTGGGCCAGGATTAAGGGCCAGGATTCGGATACGGTAAATTTGGTCAACTTATAGAGGATCTTAGATATGGTAATTCTGTGAAATGTTTTAACCGATAGGAATGGTGTCCTTTACTGAGATTCCTAATATTATGCACGGTAACATTGACTTTGAAGATTTGAATATGCAGTATTCCTGATTCAGATATTCGAAAATAGTTTAAGCCAGGGAATATGATTTTTATACAAACAAACCCAAATAGTGGATAAGGTCGTTGTGCATATATCATTCAAAATAGTAATATTCATGCATTCGCATCTTTCCTAATTAGAGTAACTACACTAAAAAGCTTTTCTATCAAAGAGGTTTGGCCAGTTCATATCATCGAACTCTACTAACCAAGTAGATATGCACCTACCTTATGATTTGTCAATCTGACATTGGAAATTTAAGATATTTTCTCTTTTGTTCTAAGTGTCTAACCATGAAACTATTATGACGTAATTTTTCTACAATGCCTTTTGTATAGATCCTGTTGTTATAGTGTAGCCGCTGGCGCAATTCTATATATCGTCCCTTGATTTTTGTTAAATGTAAGTACGTATAGATAACCGTCATCAGGGCCTACTTTAATATCTGTAATCCCACCAAAACCTTTTCCAAATATTATTCCACTAAGGGTATCAGAACTGTTTGCAACTCTATCAGCAAGTGGTCCATTGGGTGGGAGTAGTAACTCCGTCCTTTGGGAATTTAGCTTAAAATGGTAAATATTTCCATTGATATTATCACCTACAAACATATCATTCTCATATAAGCTGCCCATCTTGTCAGAATTAAAGAATTTGATTCCAGTAGGAGCTACACTCCTGAAACCAAGTAAACTGAGGTGTATGATATTTTCCTATTCCACCAAAGTCTACTAAATTGCTTGGATGTAGCGGTGCAACATGTTCTCAGTTTGACCGATATTATATCCACTTACCATATCCATCAATCTTGTTATACCCGCTGTTAAATCCTGGTTCAACCAAATTAATTTAATCACCAAATATTAAACCGTTTTCAGTATCCCATAGATTTCCAGTGACAGGATCGAAATCAATGCCAAAACTATTCCACATTCCATATGAATAATACAAGTTTAAAGGAAATTTGTTGCCAAGAATATGGAATTAGTGCTTTTCCATCCTGACTAATTCGGAGTATGCCACCTGTTCCATCTGGGTCAGAACCATTCTGAACATTTTGTGCCTTAGTAGTATGCCAGTTGCCCACGTCGCCTACAGTGATATAGACGCTATTATTGGGTCCAACAATGACTTTGCCGCATTACCAATAGTTCCGGGAGTTGCTGGAAGGTCTAACAAGAGTTTTGGATTCAGTAACTTATTATTTATCAACTCATACCTGTATAGACGATTTCCCAGAGGCTGTTTTCCTTCTTAATATCATCACCATCTTTTGTTGGAGCTTCTGTATAATACAAGAAAACATAGGTAGCAGTATTATTACTACCATTAACATTTCCATGTTTTGATTGAGGTAAAGGAGGATGAGAATCTACTGCTATACCTAACATACCTCTGTGTCCATATGTTGCAACGTTAACATCCAGCAAAGGTTGTGGCAATATCATGCCATCTACAAATTCTCTACAGAACCAGTATCTTTTTCTGTGACCAAAATATCTTTGGGGCCTAAGAAAGCCATACTGGTAGGATATCTTAATCCTCTGAAAATTATTTCTGGCCTTAAATTGGGATCATTTATAATTGGTCCCTTAGAAGGAAGGCCTACTTAGGATATTTTGAGTCCAATGCTTTTGCAAGGTGGTAGTTATAATGAAATTCATCAAAGTATTGATATTCAACTGCCAAAGATATAGATGTCAAAATCAAACTTGCAAATAAAATTAGTCTTACAAATGATGACGATGATGATATTAATGAATGGAACATTCCAAACTTGTCAAAAACTAAATGGAATATTATAATATTAATAGTATCAATTTTTGCATAAATGTACCTTAATTACTCATGTTCCTTTCTATCAGCGATAGTGGAATCACTAATAAGATTAAATAATTCTTACTTTATTGATGGAACCCACGCTATAAAATCAGGAATCATTGACTACCTATGTGTGGTCTCTCTTCTTCACTGAGATTCTTTTAAGTTATATGTCTTGGTTAGCGGTATTTTTGTAGTTGTAATCGATTTTGAAATTCTACTACTGCTATTCCTCCTCTTTTCTTTCTTCCTCTATCATTTGTTTTACTAGTGATCTATGGCATAGATTCTCATTTAGAACAATGGCACAAAAGCGTAACAATTCCATTGTAATTAGATAGTTCCTCCATCTGCTTTCTGTGCTTTAGGATTGTTTTTAATTTCAGATGTAAATCTGATTACATATTCTGGCCAATCTATATTTTTATATTTAATAAAGTCTTTCCGTAATGCTTCACTTGGCACTAATTCAAAATTTGGATTTCCAGTTTCTCTACCATTCCACCAATCGTCATAATATAATTTCTGGTCTGATTTTTTTACAGCCCTAATTACACGGCGTGCTATGTTAATTCTTAAAACCATACACGTCTTTATCTAGTAGTGGTTTACCTTTCTTTAACTGTCCAAGTTTTATAATATTCGGCATATTCCTAACCTCATGACTATAGTAGACCTGTTTATAAATAGACCAAAACTAATTACACTTAATCAGACCTGGAATGATACCACAGAATATAAAAAGTGAACTGACAAATTGGCTGTTTCACTGAGTAATTAGGCAGGAAATTGAATTACAGTTCTTATAGTATTAAGTCGGGTGTTAACTTCCCAATCGCACATCGTCAATGCATTCTCGCAGG
>CAWGVG010000054.1:0-52888 GCA_963825865.1 uncultured Nitrososphaeraceae archaeon
TCCCGGGCTGGGGCGACCACGTCTTCCTGGCTGGCCTTCAAAGCACGCAGCGCGGCGGTGTACTTGCCGTAGGCATCGCGCACTTCGTGTTCGACATTCAATTCGGTAGCTCGCACTTTCTGTTGCGCCTGAGCCAGGCGCCCGGCGAGCGCGGTAGCTCTCCTTTCGGCGATTGAAGATCGGCAGCGGAAAGTCAACGGCAATACCAACAAATCGCTCCGTATTTTGCTCATGTCCGCCAAAAGCCTCGATTGTTGGATTTGGCAGCGCCAGCCTATATTCAATTTCATTTCGGCCTGGACTCTCCTGGTTTCCGTCTGCGCAGCTTTCAGATCGGCTCGATTTGCCTTGGCTTGGTCTAACAACTTTCTCCATATCGGTGTGCAGAGGCTGGCCTTCAGTTCGCAGGCCGGCTCTGGTTCCGCGCCAACCGCGTTGCCCAGTAGCCGCCCGAGGCTGGAGCATTCGAGTCGGTATGTTTGCGGCGCCGTCGATCGGCGCCCCCTGCGGCTTTCGCCGTATCGGACGCGCGCGAGATTGAAGTCGATCTGTCCAATTTCGCCCGCGTCGAAACGAGTGCGCGCCGCGTCGGCCAACTTGTGGTTCAGTACCTCGAGCTCGGTGAGAAGGCTGGAGCGCTTACGCGCGCAGGAGCGCTTCGTAAAAGGTCATCTTGACAGCGGCGGTCAGCAGCCTGACTTCATTCCGAACCTCGGCCTCTGTTCGTTGATAACCGAGCTTTGCCGACTGCTGCCTGAGAGCGCGCTGTCCGAAGACTTCCAGTTCCTCAAAAAGGTCGGCACACCGAATCCTGCCGAATTCGATTTTCCGGACCGAGTCCGATAGTCGAAGCCGCTCAGGGAACTGCGGATTGAACTGGCTTAGATATTGGGCGCGTTGAATGTCGCCGCGTGCAACTAATAGTTCGTTCGCCGCAGCCGCGGGATCCGGGTTCTTTTCAGAGTGCTATCGCTATGGCTTGATCCAGCGTTACTTCTGCCGCGACCAAGTTCGGCTGATCCCAGATGAAATGGCAATCGCTACCACGCTAGGATCCATAAGCATTTGACCATTCTCGATCCGGTTCCGCATTCAAAAAAATGTGATAGGGCGAGATTTGTCGGCTTTAAGCGCACAATTCGTACCAGACAACAATGCTCAATGTCTGTTGATATAGCTGCTGCGGCTGGGACCCAGCCACCTCCGAGCGAGGCCCATTTTGCTACAGGGCTTTTATTCGGTGGGGCGAAATTCCTAGCGGGCTGGGGCCGCCGAACGGGCACGTCAGGAGCTGTCAGTGCAATTAGTCTTAGGCCATCGTCTTGGCACGGTAAAAAGCTGGGGGCGGCAGAATAGAGCCTGTGTATGCGAGAGCGCGCGAGTTGTGCGCGCAAGTCCGCGACCCCGCGCTATGTCTCTTGCAAAGTTGGTTTGAAATTTATGCAGCGCCAGCGCAAAAGAGTAACTTCTGCGGAATTTGACGTCTGCGGCATCTCGCGCGGGTTTACGACATCAAAACCCTTTTGTCGGATATGGTTTCCGACGGGTTACTGGAAGATTCCGGCTCTGATTTTTTTTTGATGCAGCAATGCGGCACATGCCTTGCTCCAGATTAGCGCATTCCCGTAACCAGGCTGGACAACTGGCCCGGCTAAGCGAGTGAAATTCACTCGCCACGGGACAGGCCCCATTTTATCGACGGGCCGCCAATTTGGAGGAGAACTATATGCTTTATTGGGCAGTTGTTTGTCTCGTGATCGCAATCGTCGCTGGCGTGCTTGGATTTGGCGGAGTCGCCGGAACTGCGACTGATATGGCGCGAATACTCTTCGTCGTCTTCCTGATTCTTTTTATCGTGAGTTTGGTTATGCGAAGGCCGGTCTGACGATTTCGGACACGTTT
Organism: uncultured Nitrososphaeraceae archaeon; assembly: GCA_963825865.1. Classification (GTDB taxonomy): domain Archaea; phylum Thermoproteota; class Nitrososphaeria; order Nitrososphaerales; family Nitrososphaeraceae; genus CAWGVG01. Next base: position 1,903 of record CAWGVG010000054.1, read on the forward strand.
ACATAGCGCATAAAACGATGCGCGAGAAGGGGTTTGGCAATGGACAAGACAATTTAAGCAATGCAGCGAACGAGACCTACGAGAGCGCGAAGGATATGGGGCGCGAGGCGATGGATAAGGGCCGCGAAGCGATTGACAGCGGATATGATACCGCCCGCGAATACGTGTCCAAAGGAAGCGAGTTTTTACGCGGGGGATGTCTCTGACAGCCTGACCGAGTTCGTCCAACGCCAGCCGTGGCTTGCGCTCGCGGGAGCCTTCGTCATCGGTTACGTCGCCGCGAAAGCGCTCAGGCAGGTGTCGCTTTAATCCGGCGAAGGTACGGCGAGTGCATACAAGTGAATCGCGGCCTTTGACCGATCTCAAGCGGTGTCCGATGGGCGTTGCAGGAAGCGACGCTGCATGCACTCACGTTGTCCGCCGGGGCGGGGTTCCTGTTCGGCGGCGGATTGCGCAGCCGCATGGGCCTGCGCGCTTGGCATGTTTATCGGGCGAAGTTTCGCCGGCACGGCGCTGATGAATGCGATCGAGGCCATTCGGAATACGATGGGAAGCAACGTCGGGCGGATCAAAGACGAGCTGGAAGAGGCTCGGCAAAGCCTGCATCAGACCGTGAACGAGGTCAATCGAAAGGTTGAGCAAAAGGTTGAGACGGTCAGTACGCAGCTACAGCCTGCCCATCTGGTGGCACGCCGAGCCGCTCTATAGGGCGTGCATAGCTGGTGCGCTCGGCTTTGCATGGGTCATCACGACAATACACAGATGGCTGTCCTGATACTCGGTGGATTGTTCGGAGCGGCATGAGTGAGGCATGGACCGATGGATCCTGTAGCCGGGACACGACCGCATCAGCGTAACCTGGAGGCCCCGGACAGCGAGAAGGGGAGCCGGAATGGTCCACGTTGCTGGGTCGGATGCTTGAGGGGATTCTCTCGCGGATCATCCGACTTGAACTCCAGCTATTGGAGGCGAGGGTCACTCCTTCGATCACGGGAATTGCCGATCGCGCGATCGCTGCACTGGTGATGCTGTTCGCCGGGGTTATGGCTGGTGCCTGCTTCCTGGGGGCGCTTATTCTGCTGCTTCATCAATGGATGAAATGGTGGGAATCTTTGCTGTTGGTGGCGGGGTTGCGCTGATATGCGGCTTCATAGCGTATTCAATTATCAAGCGTCCGCCGTCGACAGTTGCTGAAGCGAAGACTGCTGCGTCCGCCGTTGCGTCCCGCGTGTAGAATTAGTGCCGGGAAGAATAAATGGCGTCTCATCCTCTCGCGCAAATTTTGTCCCCTGTCCTTGCTGAAAAATGCCGCTGAACGCGTCCTCCGCAATTACGTATACGAGCTATCCGAGCCCGCCCGCGCTCCGACTGCACGGTTCTCCGTTGGCGCTGGAGGTTCGCGTCAGTGGCATGACATCGAAGACAACCCCAAGAAGCCGCTTACCGGCGCGAATCTTTTCTCACTACTTTAGAGAACCTATTCGGGGGAAAAGGAAAAGAGGCAAGAAAAAGAAGCGGCACACACAGAGCTTAAACGTCGAATCGGAAGTGCTAGGCAAGCTCGGCGAATTGTCCGTCCGCGACGACAATAGGTGCTGGAGCAGGGGATCAAGGCCCGGTTGACCGGTTGACCGAAAACGAGGAGGTGTCGATTCATGACTCCATCCCGCTGCTCGCCAGAGGGTCATGGAAAGCGAATCCGGCTGGTTGGATTGCGCAGAATCAAAGTGAATGACCTACCAAGCTTAAGTTGACTGAATTCGGCCGCTGAATGCGGGGCAAGGATCTTCTCCGACGCGAGGTGAATTCGAACTCTCAGGCGACTTTTGTAAACCGTCAGTAAGGCATCCGAAAGCGTCAAGTCAGTCTTGGCCTGACCCCGATTGGTGGTCCAACTTCTCAGAGAGAGCTGGACGATCAGAAAGGCCTGAAAATGGGAACGCGTGTGACTTTGCGCGAAGCCGATCGAGTTTTTCGAAGACTGGATGGCGGATGTCGAGTCTGGAGGCGGACCCGTTTCTGGTCGACTGTTAAACAGGGAAAATACAGGGATCGTTTTGAGCCATTTTTCGCGTAATCGCTGCTACAAAAACATCGTAGATCTGAGGGTTTATAGAGAAGTTCCCTACTAGCGGTAACAGGGAATTTTGAAACGGGTATCAGGGAATTTTTCTATGGGATCAGGGAATTTGTTAAGCGCAGCAGGGGGGTCGACGAAATTCCATAGGTTCGTGTTCCTGGGGAAAGCAGTAACCAGCACGATCGGGCTGTTGGCGACCACGATGTCGGTATTCGCGGGGTCGTTGCCAAACCCAGTACATCGTCGGATTTGCTGGCTCGACCCCAAGCGCGCATTTCTCCCAGGCCGCGCCACCGTCGATGGTGCGCTGAATCGCTCCGCGCTTGCCCAAGGCGAGTTTCGCAGATCTTGATGAACTAGAGATAGCTCTGCGGAATCATCGCCAACACTCGGGATCGCTGGCCGATTATCGTTAGGAAGTTCCAAAAGTGAACTGGGCTGGCGATCAGCTCGCGCCTGACCCGAGGCCACGGCAGGTCAAAGCCGAGCGCGGCGCTGGAGATGGTCGAGGAGATCCCGGGTTTTGGGGCGTTTACTTTGAGAAGCGGATAAGGGCCTACGACCGCAAGGAGTTCGTGCGCGAGCTGCGGGATCACAAACGTCCCCCCCGCATATCGCGCAGAAGCCAGTGGAACGCGGTTGACCGGCGCACCAGCCGCCAGGCCGGCTATACCATCAGCCAGACCAGGCGCAAGCGGGTTGAGGAGATCCTCGGCTGGCCTCAAAGCCGTGGACGGGCTGCGCAAGACCCGCCATCGGGGAGTGAAACGGGTGGACTCGATGTTTACCCTGGCGCCTGGCCGCGTTACAACCTGGTGCGGATGCGCAACTTATTGCCCGCGTCGGCATAAATCGACCGGCAGGTGCGTGTGGTGATCCCGAGTGACGCCGTGAACACCCCCTTAGCGGACAACCAACCATCCCTGCTGCCTGCCACTGAACGCCCACAAATCAAATCTCAGTAGACACCCTACTTGCTATCCGAGTTTTTCGTACCAGTTAGAGCAAGAGCTCCTCAACCGACCAGACTGCCTCCGAGCCGCCGATCAATCCAGTTTAAGAATTGGGAAAGGCTATCGACCTGATCGTCGTTACGTCCATGGGGAAACTGGAGCAGTTCGGCCTGGAGATCGCCAAGCCACGGTGCCTGATTCAGCGAGTCGACTTGGCCTGCCTCAATCTTGGCCGATCGAGCACTCATCCGCGTTATTTTATCGCCTTCGGGGAGAATACCGATCGGGTCGGGATACCTGAGGTATCCTCCTGGCTGATGTCCTGGACGAGCGGTGTCCCGGAACCCTTGTCTTCGATCAGCACGGAGCTGGCGTTGTGTATGCTCGCGTGATCGATCACACGCCGCTTCAGACTGGGGTAGTCCAGCTTTTCGCGTAACACGTCAAACAGGTAGTAGCGGTTCTCCTGCACCAGCCAGCTCGTGCATACGGAATAGTCGTTGAGCTCGTTTGCCTTCGATGCCGTGTCCCAACTTTGTATGATGCGATCATTGGGTACCCGCTGCGGGCACGCATCGAAAAATTGAAACCAGTTCCACTTGATGATCTCGCCCTCCAGCGGAACTGGGCGCTGCTGGTATTGAGCATGATAGTTAAAGCTACCGAGCGTCACCTTGAGCCTTTCGAGAACCTCTCGTGGTTCACGCTCCTCGTGAAGAAGGTCTCCCACCTTGCGCGTATGAAACTGACCGTCTCCGATCTGAATCCGCTGTTCGCTGTCTGCGATGGCGGGCGAATTGAGATAGGTCCAGGGCTCCCGCGGCATCACATAGCCGGCTAGGTCGTCGATGTGGAGACGCTGCATGATCAGGATGATGACGTCGTCACGCTTGCTGTCCAAGCGCGAGTAAAGGGTGCTGTCAAACCAATCGTTGACTGCGGAGCGCTTCGCTTCCGACATTGCCCCTTCCGGGTTGATTGGATCGTCGACGATAATGAGGTTTCCGCCCCGTCCCGTCAGGGTGCCGCCCACCGAGGTCGAATAGCGGTAGCCCTGGCGCGTCGTCGCGTCATTCAGCTCCGTATTCTTGTCGCGGGCGATCCTGGTGCCAGGGAAAACACTCCGGTACCAGTCGGATTCCATAACGGTCCGGCAATCTCCTGCGTGCTTACCGGCCAGATTCTCGGAATAGCTGGCGCAAATGATCCGCTTTGACGGATCCAGACCCAAAACCCACGCCGGAAACGCGACCGAAGCGCAGATGGATTTTCCGTGGCGAGGTGGAAGCGTAATCACCAGGCGTTTGATGACGCCAATCGCGCATTGCTCCAAGTGCCACGCCATCGCGTCAATATGCCAGTTATAAAGATAAGGCTGTGCGGGCGCGACCGTCTGAAATGTTCGATGAATAAACGTCGACAGATCGGTGCGGAGCCTGAGCCGAATGAGCTGGCGCTCGAGCGCACTCATGACTGGTTCCCGCTGTCATCCGGAAGCGCGTCCGGTTTCGTCGAAGACTCAGCTTTCCGCTGACGGCGAGCGTCAATGACGACCAGAAGTGCTTGCTCGTTGGCATCGAGCGGCTGCTCGACATCGGCGGCCATGTCCGCGAAATCAAGTACTCGGAAGATCGTGGTTAGAAGTGCAGTGGCACTGCGTGCGTCTCCTTTGAGGGTCTTCGCAACCAGAGTCTTAACGATCGCGCGCTGCTTTGACATCCTGACTTTACGGTCGCCTTCAGTGACTGTGATCCGCTCCTGCAAGACCTCGGTCAAATCGGTACGCAAGTTTTTCGTTCCCTTCGGGCGGCCCTTGGCATTTCCGGAGCTACCCTTTCTAAACCGGCTGTGCACCGGCGGCTTCCCGAAGCCCACTTCACCATCGTTTCCCATCTTCCCTTCCCCTTCCATCCGCCGTGATTCCATACTCTTAGAGTTCCTTCTCGGCGCGCGCGGTTTGTGTCTCTGCGAAGGTGGCGCCGGTGGCAGCGTGGTTTGCGGTTTTGCCCGTAAGCTTCTGGTACCGCTGGATCGTTACATCGACGTACGCCGGGTCGAGTTCCATCAGGTATCCTTGCCTGCCAGTCTTTTCCGCTGCTAATAGAGTCGTTCCACTGCCACCAAAGCAGTCGAGCACTATTCCTTGCCTTTTCGGCAGTCAAGAATCACATCCTCATGCTTCTTTTCCTAAACTCGAAATACTCGTCTAATGCGGCTATACATTCAGGTGTTAATAGAGCATGTATCTAGAATTTTTAGACTGTGGATAGATACTTAGAATACCAATATTATTTCTTGCAATTTCTTGAGATGCTTTATCCTCAAATCTTTGATAACTCCTACTCTTATTCCAGTAGATGACATCAGCAAAATAAGTCAGCAATCTCTAGATGAGCTTCAGACAAGAGTTTTGCAATTTCGTCTCGAGTGTATGCTCTTAAATTATTAGTAACTTGTTCAGGACAATATTTTACAATCTTTTTCCAGTTTAGCATTATTTCATTAAATTCAAGGAAAGATTGTATACCACATAAATAATTTTTAATAGAGTTTACAGATATTTCACCTCGCTTTGCTTTACCAACAAATTGTTTTGCAATCTTTTTGAGGTGTATAATATAGTCAAGAACCATAGTCTTTATTTGTTCTGGTTTTAATTGAATTAAAGAGTCAGGGTCTATGTTATGATATTTGCAAAATAATGAAATGTGAACCTTATATACCTTCTTTGTAGCTTGGGAATTATATCCTTCAAGCCATATTTTGCAAGAGTTATAGCTTTCCAATTCTATCTTGGCGAAACCATAGTTTGTCTTTGGGGCGGTAGCAATGGTAGTAGTGGTGGTGATAGGGGTGGTACCTCATAATAGCAGTCATCCTATATTTAGGAGTCCCCAGCTATTAATCATACTAAAAGGTTTAGTTATTGACCCCTAACTAACTGTTCCAAGACCTTGTTTCCAGCCATTCTATTCTATTTAGTTCCCACTTTCAAGTAAAATCTTCCAACTTTTCCCTACCGAAGTATTGTCTTCTAGATTCATGCTTATATGATCATACAACTCGATACTTTTTACCTTCAATGATTCTTTAGCGAAATCTGCTTTATATGTTATCTAATGCAGAGATTATACACTATCGCTGTACCGGTTATTGTATTCTACTATACTTGTTTTGCAAGAGTTTTATTTTGATGAATTTGTTGGTGGTAGTGTTGCATTTGTTATTGGTGTTGCTCTTCCAGCTAATAAGGTATTATTAACATCTATTGTTGGGATTGTTATGTTTCTTCCCATTATTCCTGTGACATTACTTGTTGTTGCCGTATTCGACATTGATACTTTTGGTGATGGCCTCATCTATGCAAACATTGGCTGTAGATCACCTACTACATATGTAAAAATTATTAACCCAATGGCTAGAGATAATGCAAATACTATGGAATTTTTTATTATCATCAATATAATAGATGTACACAAATAAATTTTAATATTTCATCTTTAAATCCTTTAGACTTTAGAGATTCACCTACTGTTTTATCTGAATTACTTGTGGCAAGCACAATCAATGAATTCTTGTTGACATGGACATTCTTTGTTTTGCCTATATTCAATACCAAACATAATGCCGAATTTGTTGCAGATTACAGGTTCTCAGACAAACCTTAGCAGTCAGATAATGTTGTTATGATTCATCTCTTCTACTATAACCATATCAATATCCCATCCGCCGTTATAGAATGTAGGGCGGTTGGGTTTCATATGCTCAATACAGAATGTCATACTGGTCTTTTATTCCATATATTGATTGTCACTATTATTAGCATAAAACAGCCAAATATTTGTCCTCAACGTTTGAGCATCTAATACAACGAATACGTTACCATTATTTTCGCGGCAGCCTATTGTTTTAGAACTATTTTATAGTCATATTTGATTATACAGTTCGCATCATTATTCTGAAATTTACCAATCCTGAAACAATGTCAGAAGCATGATCATATCTTCCAAGCTTATTTCTAAATTTAGTACCCATTATTCCAAACTTTTTAATCCTGCTTACAGTATGCTCAACTATTACCCTTAGTTTGGAATGCTTTCTATTGTGTATTTTTTCTCCATCTGACAGTTCACTTTTCCTTTTCTTTCTAAATGGCAGTACGGACTTTACAGTGGGAAAATCATTCTGAACTCCCATATATCCAAGGTCAAAAACATTTTCAACTTGCAGCGGAGTTGTAGGATGTTTATTTTTGAAAATATCATAATCATGTTTTCTTCCTTTCTTATGTTCTGTCTTATGGAGTATCAAACCCTCACTGTTTACCATATATTGTATCTTTACAGTATGTTTCTTCCTTTTTCCCGAGTAGTAGCTCTTCCTTCTCCTTTTGTTCTTTGGTCTTGGTATCTCTTGTTCGGAAGAGTCTATAAAAGCCTTGAAACCTGGAAAGTACTCTTCTACTTAATCTATAGTCCTAAGCCTTCTTGTACGTTTATACAATTTCTTTGGCAATGGGATACACAGTTTGACAAGTGGTTCTATTATGGATATATCCCTACAAACATTGCTCTGGTCAAGATCAATAGAAATCCTGAAAGCGTGTATGTAATGTACAGTCTGTAATAGACTAAAAGCATCAAAAATCTTTCTCTGACTTTCAGTTTGAATGGTCTGCCAGCACCTACTTTCCTTTCCCTCTTCGTTCTAGAAAGCCTTTTTCTCTCGTGTTCATTGTACTTTGATTCTATTTCAGTATAGATCTCATTAAATTCTGATATTTCAAGTCCAGTAAATGATCTAAATAACAAAGGCCTCTTCGATAGTCTAGTATAAGACATCAAGACAGCATCACCCAATGAATGCTGTACAACGTAAAATATAGCTGTAAGTTTTCAATTACGCAACAGGTCTACTGACTATACAATATTAGCAGTAGGCAATGGCAATTGCTTTCCTATGTATTTTTCTTTAATTTCTTAGAATCGCAATCCTATGTATAGACATAGTAATATTTGTGTGTATTATGCTTACAATCTTTACAGCATCTTACTTTTTCATATCTTATCGTGCAATTCTGCGGTAAATTCAGTTTCTCTTTGATCTTTTCTTCCTGTTTCTATATTTCTTTCTAATTCAAAATACTCTGAAGACAGATATCTTGCAGATTCGAGTTTATTTACGTTTTACATTCATTTTTATTTTTTCTGTTTTGGTCTATAAACAATATAATTTCAATTTCACCTACCAAAGAGTAGATATGAGAATATTCCACCCCAAATTACAGCGATTGTTAGGGAAATCGCATAGACGGTGACTGGAGTCTTTAGGCCAATCTGCTTGAACTTCGAGAACCGAGTATTGAGTCCTATCGCCAGAAAGGTAAATGAGAAAAACGCCACTCTTAGAGGTTCGGTTCCAAATGAGACTACGGGTGCAACTGCCTTGGCACCAGCCGCAACTGAAGGATATGTGAGTGCAATAGCTGATAACACCACACTAGTTGCGATATACCCCAAAATGAACTTAGGAAACCTATACCACAAAACTCCTAGCCCTACATTTGTGTTTGTTTGTTTATTTCTGACTCTGTACGTCCACAGCGTAGCAAGCAAGAACGATATCACACCAATCCATATGTCAATCATTACTTTGGTTATTACCGCTGAATTTAATGCAGATCCATGCGCCTTTAGAAGGCTATCAACCACAGATGCGCTAACTCATGCTGCTCCATTAGTCTTCACACTCAAGCCCATCCATACGCCAGCTGCCTGTGCTATGTGTTGGAAAGAAATACGCTCCAGCGAAAGGCATCAAGACAATCTCTATTGCTGAGAAGATTACAATTATAGAGGAGATCACAGTAGAGTAGATGGCAGGAGTTCAATAGGCAGCAACTGTGGCTATGGAGGCAGAAACTCCGCAGACACCAACGCCAGAAGAAAGCGTTGCCAAAATTGCGGTCAAGTCCCATCTTTCTTGAAATAAGGAAGGCCGTCCGCCAATATACTAGGGGCACTAGTGACAAAAGTTGTGAGCAGAATCTTGGCTCCCAAGAGCACTATGGCTATCTTGATGAAGAGCTGGCCTCTAGATGAATCCTTTAACCATGATGGTATTCGTGTCACATTTGCAACCACTATTCCGACTAACAAGGCTATTATGTATCCAACCTCTGCACTTCCGATAACCTTTACAACCGGAGCATAGTTACAAAGTATCCAGATAACCCAAGCGACAAAGAATATAACAAAGAAACCTTTGAACCAATCTTTAGACTTGACTCCATTGAATCTTGTCACTGGTATCAACAGTAGCGCAAGGAAGACAAAGCTTGCGACAAGACCAATCCAAGGGTTGAATACCTTTGTTGTCAGCGCCTGACTAATATCCGTCCAGGTCTTTGCTCCAGGAACCCAACCAAGTGTGAGCAAACCAAAGTACGAAGGAAGTGATAAGGCAAATATTGTCAATCCAATCCAGACGGCCCACCAGTCTTCCTTTTTGTACAGCGACGACCATTTTATAGAAGTAGATTTCTCTGCATAACTACTACTGCTCTCATGGCTATCCAACGAATCAGAAGGCTGGTTCTTCTTCTTTGTTACTTCTTTTGTGTCGTTGTTTTCATTTCTTTTTCTAAATATCTTCCTTATTGATCCCACTTCTATGTATTATTAATTGCTACAAATAGGTAATATAACCAAATCCAAATATGCAACTGAAACATAAAACATGCATATTTGGTATATTATCAAACGTTTCTCAGAATATCAAGTTTATGATTTCAGTTAGATTATCTAGACTTTCAAAATGGTCCATACCCTACTTGAACCCTTTATGGAAAGGAGTTCACATACGACGACGACAACATTGACATCATTTATTTGTAAACATAACATTAAATTGTTTTTTTTATGAAATATGAGCTCCATGAAAGAGGTTGCCGACCTGCTAAAAGATGCTATGAAAATCTATATGTTTCGGTTGCTGTTAGAAAACATACTCTAGCTTTATTATCTATCTTTTTTATCTCATTATATAATTCGGGACCACTCATCTTGGGCATGTCTATATCAAGGATCAACATGAGGTACAGGCCAGCTTTCAAATTTTCTAATGCTAACAGGGGATCAGTGAATGTATCGACTTTGAAACCATTATCCTCAAGTACTAGTTTCAATGCCAAATTACTATTATCTAATTCATCGTCAACAACTAATATTCTTTTCATTAATAATTGCTGGTCCATCAAAAACTGCTTACTGATTAATTATTTATTATCGATTCTAAATATGCTAATTTCTGAGTTTACATGCAACTACTACCACTAACTTGAGTAAATGGATTCAAGGATTAAATGATGACACAATTATTGCTCAAATATGCAAATTAGATATGATACAGGCATTATTGGCGTAATGTGAAAGATAACCTACATGTATTATTGAATATACTGTACCTAATGATACTGAATACTGGTAACAAATGTGTATAACATAAGTATTTTGCATCTTTGAAAGCGCATATATGTACAACATTACAAAATGATAAGATAATGTCATACACAAAACTTTATCTGGCAATTGCAGGGTTGATGACAATGCTAGTGACTACAGCCATTGTTACTAATCCTATAAAAATTGCAAATGCACAAGAACCAACAACACGACACTGCGACTGCAAATCAAACCGAAATAAATGTAGACCAGAAAATAAATGAGCTGAAGGCAAAGTTTCCAGAATTAAGTTCACTTCAAGGAACTGAAGTGAAGGATTTAATTCAAAAAGTATTAAGTTTGGACAAACAACAAGCACTCAAGACATTAGCGGCCTTTCACATTCTAAGAAATCTGCAGGAATATAGAGAGCTTTCCTCAGGAGGTACCAATAGCACTGGTTGATAACCTTTTGAGCGAGATAGAGGAAATGGGGAGGGGCCAACTGTTTCAATACTAGTTATCTGTCATGTCAGATAACGGTGACAGTGATAGCTGTGCCATTATTCTTTGACCTGCAAATTGGGCTGATGTTCATCTATATGAGCGCCCCTCTCTCCTATATTACCGCTTTGTCTATTAAATTACCATAATTATTCAGAATATCGTAGTAGACTGTTTGTAACCACACACAGGACTTTTATGATAAGTTCTTTTTGATAATATAATGATGACTCGTCGTTTTTCCTAATTCTTAACATATAAAATCTTTATACTCCATTAAAATGTATATGCAAATTTTGCATGTTTTATTGTCATTCAGATCACAATATTGACATTTTATACGCCAAATATGCATATTTTTGATAACTTTTGCATACTCTTATATACTATAGTCTCTGAGGTAATAGTGAAATGAGTAGTACTAAAACAAATATTACCAAACTTCAAAACCCAAAATATCAAACGTGCGTAGACGCTTGCAATAACTGTTGTGAAGCATGTGAGGCTTGCTGTACAGCCTGTCTTATGGATCAGAAGAATGTAAGCATGACTACAAGATGTATGATGATGATGCGTGACTGTATAGATATGTGTATGACTGCATCTTGCTTTATGTCAAGAGGAAGCGAGAATGTAAAACAGGTATGCAATATGTGTGCAGATATATGCGAAGCATGTGCTATGGAATGCGAAAAATTACAAGACAAAATGGAAGAGTGTAGACAATGCGCTCAAGCATGTAGAATGTGTGCACAAGAATGTAGGAATATGACAAGATAAGATAGATAAGAAATTCTATTTTTTTTTTCACATACATATTTTTATTTTAATTTTTTCTTGTAAATCTACTATTATGATGTAAATACATAATCTTTTTATCACTCCTATCATTATGCAAGTTTTCTGGATAGATCGACTTAGGAGCGTTTTGATTAAGGCATTGGATCTAATATCATTTTCAAATATGCTATTTCAGACTCTATAGCCTTTTTCTCAATTTCGTCATCAATATTGTAATCTGTGGGATATTTTAAGAGCCTTTCACATGCATTTAATTCTTCAAATATGATATCTCTTTTATCAAGGCATAAGCTATGGTATGAATCAACAAACGAGTAAGTAACTTTCTTAGTAATATTGCCTTTCTTACACCCGCACATTTTTGCAATAATTGAGGAGGGTTGTTCTGTTTCAATGACATTCAATTCTTCTTCTTTTCATCTCCATCATCATGTCTACTATCAACAGTATTACCTGTCAGCATTCATCAGCAATATACACATCTCTACAATATAACTACATGCAAATACGTGATCTAAACCTGAAACATGCATTTTTTGCATAGTCTTAATGTTATGTTATTTTTTGTGACCCTTTATAATAAAGCAATTTCATAGCGAACCATCACAAATATCTAAATTCCAGAATACAAAGTAATAGAACATTAGAGTATAACATTTGTGTTAGTGGAATCGATTCATCAATACTATTTTTAGAAGATAGAACGGCTTTAAGAAAAGCAATCTCTGCGTCTGACTGAATTTTACTTCCTTTTTGTTTGATTATCGTCAAGTTCTATATTGTATACCGATTAACATAAATTCACTAACACTTTGCTAATATTTTGAGTTGAAATACGTCGATAGTTGTTGGCGAACTTTTGTTAACTGGTATAGTATGCACGCTATAACAACAACCAAACTGTATAATTAATGGTTACATGGAATGTGCAATAAACTTACTTCAATTAAACAAACTAATATTAGACTTCTCTACCCCTTGTTTTGGATAATTTTTAAATATAATTGGCCATCATTTTTCCCTCTTTTGTAGGACAGGAGACCTGTTGCGTAATTGAAGGCTTACAGCTATATTTTACGTCTTACAGCATTCATTCGGTGATGCTGTCTTGATGTCTTATGCTAGACTATCTAAGAGGTCTTTGTTATTTAGATCATTTACTGGACTTGAAATATCAGAATTTGATGTTATTGCCAAAGATATAGAATCAAAAGATGATGAGCATGAAAGAAAGCGTCTTTCCAATAGGAAAAGAGAAAGGAAAGTAGGTGCGGGTAGACCATTCAAACTAAAAGTTAAAGAAAGGTTCTTGATACTTTTAGTGTATTATAGGCTGTACATAACGTATACACTTTCAGGATTTCTGTTCGATCTTGACCAGAGTAATATCTGCAGAGATATATCTATGCTTGAACCACTTGTCAAACTGTGTATCCCATTGCCAAAGAAGTTGTATAAACGTACAAGAAGACTTAGAACTATAGATGAAGTAGAAGAAGGACTTTCCCGGTTTCAAAGCATTTATTGACTCTTCCGAACAAGAGATCCCAAGACCAAAGAACAAGAAGAAGGAGAAAGAGCTATTACTCTGGCAAAAAGAAGAAACATACTGTAAAGACACAATATATGGTAAACAGTGAGGGGACCATACTGCACAAAACAGGTCATGATCGGGGAAGAATACATGATTATGAGATTTTCAAAAAGAAACATCCTACAACAACTCCACCGCAAGTTGAGAATGTATTTGATTTTGGGTACATGGGAATTGAGAATGACTTTCCCACTGTAAAGTCTGTGCTTCCAGTTAGAAAGAAAAGGAAAAGTGAACTCTCAGATGAAGAAAAGAAACACAATAGAAAGCATTCCAAGCTAAGGGTAATAGTCGAGCATACTGTGAGCAGAATTAAAAAGTTCGGAATAACGGGTACTATTCTTAGAAATAAGCTTGTAAGATATGATCATGCTTCTGACATTGTTTCAGGACTAGTAAATTTCAGGATAATGCGAACCAATGGAATGATGTTACTTTAGAAAGCAAGCAAGCCAAAGTTAAGTATCATAAAGAGATTTTCTTTCTTTCGTAATTACGCAATAGGTCTAATCTATAATAAGTATGCGACATGAGTAACGCCTTCCATTTTATCGCACTTATTGCATATCCATGTGATATGCTCTTTGCAAATATTGCAGACTGATATCAGAATTAGATGTGTTCCACATGCTCTACAAGGGACATTTCTTAGAAAGTCATAAAACTATCTATCAAAAAAAACGAATGATCTTATTGAGAAAATTATTTTCCTTTGCTATTATTACATTTAGTGTAGTTGTTATGACGCTTTTTAGTTGATGTGGCATAATCATATTATGAAGTATAATTATATGTGTTGTGTGTTATATTACTGCTGTCACACAGTATTTTGAAATGATATGTGCAAACATCCAATGCGAGACTGCTAATTTGCATATTCGATTATATAACTTACTTTGAAACTATGCTAAGGTTGCATTGTGTTTGTTAAAAATTGCATATTTGAAGTGGCTTATATCATACACTTTGTATCATATACACTAATGTCTGCTGTTGCCAAAATATCATCACCAATAAGAAAAATAGATAATGATGAGATATAGCTCACCGTAGCATCCCAAAGACCATCAAAAATTTTCATACAAACTAACACACAGGAGGATGACACATTATGTAAGTAAAATGCATGAAGTGGAGATAATGATATAGAATAATGAAGAGGAATCAGGCCAACTGCTCCATGTATCACATACATTACCAGATAATAGTTGGAGGTAGCGTCATTCATTATCTTCTTTAACCTGCGAATTAGGCATCATGTCACCTACACCATTCCTCATCTCTATTTTCCCCTGCGTTCGCTAAATTAGTATAATTATTTAAACGTTATATATTTTCAACAACAACAAACACGAAAAATACCTTCTTTCTTTCCCTTTCGGTAGAATTCTTTATTTGTATTTTTATTTGTTAGTCAATATGACAATAATCGCTATTTGCATGTCTAGCTATAATATATTTATATATATATATAAATTCAATATCTTTAGTATCAATCCTAGATTCAACAATCATTGTTTCTTTCCTTGAAACTTATTCCAGTTTGGGCTTTTGCATTTAGCACAAGCAATAGGTGATTGTTTACTTTGCTTGTTTCTGGATATCCAAAGATGACCACAAATCTCACATCTGAAACCTTGAATTTGTATTATAGCCATTATAACAATATACCCTCACGAAATATCTATTAACACCACTATTAGATACATATTCCGCCGCAGACTAGACACCGCATCGGCTCTCTATTATTATTCTACCTGTCCAGCAAAGAGGACAGCGTATATGTTCCTCGCCGGATATGCTGCCAAGCTTTCCAGATAAATCAAAGTAAGATACATGCCATGAACATGATTGGCATAGAAGGAAATATTTTTTATATACTAGCAATGTTTGTTTTTGATTATTAATGGCGGTAGATCCACTATGCATTTGTTCTAATACTAAACCTTTTGTTTCTGCTTTCTCCATTTCTGGAACTATAGCCATATTTCATACAAGATATAGTAGACTAGCAATATAACTAAATCCAAATATGCAAAATAGATATGATACAGGCATTATTGGCGTAATGTGAAAGAGAACCTACATTATTATTGTATTGTATTGCATATTCCAAGTGCTGTTGATATTTGGGATATATTTTATAATGATTTGTACTTGTAATAATATTATTTTGTACTCTGGAGTGCTAGCAAGAGAATTGCTAGAATCAACCATAACCAACAGCAACTGAGTAGTTGCCTTAGCATGGCCTGTACCTTATCCCATTTTTAAAAATATATATAAATTAATGGGTGCTCTTGATTTGTCTTCGTATATCCAATTTAATTAAATCCTAGATTTGTGATTATTTTTGTCGCAAGAGCAGGAAAAACCACGACATTGACTATGGTTCCCTTGCGTGCAATATCCACATATTGTTCTGAAATCTGATGCTCCATCCGTACCTATAAAGCCATCATCTTTATCCAATGGTATATCTGAATCATCTTTCATTAAATCAATCGTCTATTGAACGATGAATCTAATAAATATTGTTTGTATAGATTCTTGCATACTAGCCGCTATTACTACTGCTGCTAATAAGAGATGTATTAAAAACGCTTCATGTAGTGAATGAAATTATTTGAATTGCAGTTCTTATGGCGTTAGGCCTAGAGTTGATCTCGTGCTTCATTGCTATGATATAGTTGGAAATTGTCAATGCATTTTCGTTTGATATCCTGTTCCTATCTTTCAGGATTAACTCGCAAAACTTGTTAGTTGGAGCAAAACCATCAGTTGCTAAACTAATCTTCCTTCGTATTTCAAGAATCCAACACCTTTCATAGCAATAGCAGTTAATATGTCTGCTGCTACTGACTTGTTGTTTGATCTCCTAGTCATCATAGTAGTAAGTCTTAATAGATAAAAGACTACCTAATAATACTTTACAATAGACAGTATTTCTGTTATATATAATATCCGACTATAGTTTGACTTGTATATACAATTCTTACAATTACACATTCTTTTCAATTTGTAATACTGTTTTATTAGCATTGGGATTCTAATGAAATCTTGGAGTAGACAGTAGACCTGTTGCGTAATTGAAAGCTTACAGCTATATTTTACGTTGTACAGCATTCATTGGGTGATGCTGTCTTGATGTCTTATACAAGATTATCGAAGAAACCTTTGCTATTTAGATCATTTACTGGACTTGAAATATTAGAATTTAATGATTATCTATGCATGGAAATAGAATCAAAATACAATGCTACATGAAAGGAAGAGACTTTGTAAAAGGAAAAGACAAAGAGATAGTAGGTGCAGGTAGACCATTCAAGCTGAAAGTCAAAGAAAGATTCTTGATGCTTTTAGTCTATTACAGACTGTACATAACATATACACTTTCAGGATTTTTGTTTGATCTTGACCAAAGCAACGTCTATAGAGATATTTCTATAATCGAACCTCTGGTTAAACGGTGTATCCCATTGCCAAAGAAATTGTATAAACCATACAAAGAAGAAGGCTTAGAACCATAGATGAAGTTGAAGAGTACTTTCCAGGTTTCAAGGCATTTATAGACTCTACTGAACAGGAGATACCAAGGCCAAAGAACAAAAGAAGAAGGAAGAGCTACTATTCGGGTAAAAAGAAGAAACATACTGTAAAAACACAATATATGGTAAACAGTGAAGGTTTGATACTACAGAAAACAGATCATAAGAGAGGAAGAAAACATGATTATGAGATTTTCAAAAATAAACATCCTACGACTCCATTACAAGTTGAAAATGTCTTTGACCTTGGGTATATGGGAGTTCAGAATGATTTTCCCACTGTAAAGTCTGTACTGCCATTTAGAAAGAAAAGGGAAAAGTGAACTCTCAGATGAAGAAAAAAGTCACAATAGAAAGCATTCCAAACTAAGGGTAATAGTCGAACATACGGTAAGCAGAATTAAAAAGTTTGGGATAATGGGTACTAAATTTAGAAACAAGCTTGGAAGATACGATCGTGCTTCTGATATAGTTTCAGGACTGATAAATTTCAGAATAATGATGCGAACTAATAATAGGGTGTTACTCTAACAGAACAGGATTAAGACTGAACCATCATAAAGAGATTTTCTTTCGTAATTACGCAATAGTCTAGTATTGTTTGTACAACATATCGATTTATTATACTCTAAGAGTCAACAACCACTGTGAGATGCTAAAACATCAACAATGTATGGAAGCAGCATGGTTAATTAATTTTCTTTTGACCGTAAAACATTGAGAGCTGAACCTGCACGAAACCATTCTATTTGTGATTTGTTATAAGAATGATGTAAGTTTATCTCTTCCCTCGTTCCATCGTTGTGGTGCAAGTAACACACTACAGTCATTCCAGGTTGGAGGCCTTGAAGTCCTACTATACTTATTCTGTCATCTTCCATTATTTTATCATATTCGTGTGCATTCTCAAAAGTCAAGGCAAGTACACCTTGTTTTTTAAGATTGGTTTCATGTATTCTTGCAAAACTTTTTGCAATAACGGCAGCACATCCAAGATATCTAGGAGTCATAGGCAGCATGTTCTCTGCTACTTCCTTCGCCATAGTTTTGGTCCCCTACAATAATCCATTTCAGACCTTTTTGTTTATACTCTCTGGCTATATGCGGAAATGACTCAATTTCGCCGGTAAGAATATTTTTACCATTTCCTACTCCTCCTGTGTAAGCATTAACTGCACCAAGAAGCAAGTTGTCACTAATCTTGTCAATATGACCTCTGTACATTAACCATGCCCCTGCAGGAGAGATATGATCTGTGGTACACTTTCCTTTCACCTTTGAAAGTATTGGGAGATTTTGATAATCATTTCCATCCCATTGAGTGAACGGTTCGAGCTTCTGCAATCTGCTACTGTTTTTGTTTATTATTACATCAATACTATCAGGATCATCAGATGGTGGGACATAAACATCCTTGACATTTTTGAAACCATCTTCAGGAACCTCCGGTGCCACCTTAGGAGGATCTAACTTAAATTTTGTTCCATCATTTGCAGTTAACTCGTCAGTAAAAGGATTAAATGATAGCCTTCCGCCAAGCGCTAAAGCTATAACGATTTCTGGGCTACCAATAAAATTCATTGTCTCCCTTCTTCCATCATTTCTCCCCTGGAAAGTTTCTGTTGTATGATGTGACGATAGTATTTGGTTCTCCTTTTTTCAACTCTGGCCTGCTCCACTGACCTATACATGGACCACATGCATTTGCAAGAACAGTGGCACCAATTGCCTTCATGGACTCCATCTGTCCATCTCGTTCAATCGTCGCTCTTACCATTTCAGAACCAGGGGTTACAAGAAGCGGTACTTTTATTTTTACTCCTTTTGATTTAGCTTGTTCTGCAATGCTTGCTGCACGTGACATATCTTCGTAAGAAGAATTTGTACAGGATCCAATGAGCGCAACTGAAATTTTATCAAGGTAATCGTTCTTTTTCACATCTTCTGCCATTTGGGATATCGACCGTGCAAGATCTGGAGTGTGAGGTCCTACGACGTGGGGTTCTAGTTCAGAAAGATTAACTTTAATTAACTGATCGAAATATTTTTTTCTTGAATTCTTTTCTTCTATTTCAGCAGCTATTTCTTGTTCTATTTCATAATCTTCAGTTAATAGTTCAATATGTTCATTTGCAAGATCAGCTATACTACTGCGGCCAGTTGCTCTAAGGTAGGTATCCATTCTCTTATCGTATTGGAATATAGAACATGTAGCACCAAGCTCAGCTCCCATATTTGTTATCGTTGCCTTTCCAGTACAGCTAATTGATTTTGAACCAGGCCCAAAGTATTCTATTATTGCGTTTGTACCACCAGACACAGTAAGCTTTGAAGCAACATACAGTATGATATCTTTAGGAGCAGTCCAACTGTTGAGATTTCCTGTCAGGTATACACCAATGCGCTTTGGATACAAAAGCTCCCATGGCATTCCAGCCATTGTTTCAGCTGCATCTAAGCCTCCAACACCTATTGCAGCCATTCCAAGGCCTCCTGCGTTTGGTGTGTGTGAATCAGTTCCTATCATTAGACCGCCTGGAAATGCATAGTTTTCAAGTACTACCTGATGTATGATTCCAGCACCAGGCTTCCAGAATCCAATACCGTATTTTCTTGATGCAGATTCTAAGAACTTGTAAACTTCATTGTTTTCATAAATGGCAGCCTTTGTATCAGATTCACCTTCAACTCGTGCTTGTATTAGATGATCACAAT
Organism: uncultured Nitrososphaeraceae archaeon; assembly: GCA_963825865.1. GTDB lineage: Archaea > Thermoproteota > Nitrososphaeria > Nitrososphaerales > Nitrososphaeraceae > CAWGVG01. Next base: position 21,540 of record CAWGVG010000054.1, read on the forward strand.
GAACTGTAGTTGGAAAAGCAGCTCGTTTTAGGCCTGCTTGCATAAATTGAAGAATTGTCATCTGTCCAGTAACATCTTGTAATGCTACTCTGTCTGGTTGTAAAAAGACATAACTTTTGCCTGGTTGTGGTTCGTTTTTTTTATCTATATCAACAAGATGCCCTATTAAGATTTTTTCACTTAATGTAAGCGGCCTATTAACAATTTTTCTAAATTCTGAAATATTATTTTCTAATTTTTTATAAGTTGCGTAAACTAGCTCTGGAGTTGTTGCTATTTGATTATTCAATATACGATGTCACCATAGTTATTCATAAACCTGTTAATTACTATTCTTTTTCATTTTATTATTCTTTCCCAATAGGATATACGATTACTACTAGAAAAGATATAGCTCACGATGGCAATCATCAAGAGAAAATCAGCAGATAAGAATACAAGACTAAGATCCTAAGGATGGAAAAGAATGTGCTATACCATTTATAGATATATTGAACGGTTCGTCTGCATTACATTCCTGCTTATTATTATTATCATATTTCTTATTGACATTTATTGGAGACAATTGAAAGATAGTTTTCTGCTTGATCGACATGATTTGCAAGGCTCTTTATCATACCCCATGTCATTTAAAAAACTCCAATATAACTCCACGAGTTGATATTAGTCGAATTTGTAATGCGCATTGTGTGGAATTGGTAATGACTCTATTTTGTCATTTTTGCAAATTGGACATTTTGTTATTAGTGTGCTAGATGTAAGAACACTATTTTTATTACTATTACTACCATCGGACATAATAACATGGGATGCGCACCAAAAACATGAGCGGCAAAGTAAAAAATGTATTTGTTGCAAATATATTAATCTGTCAGTCTTTTGTGTCGCATTACTTTGTCTTCTTTTGATGTTTTGCAAATCAACAGTTTGTTGTTGCATCTCTTCTTTTTTTGAAGATATTGTTTCTATTATAGACACTATTAATTATATACAGAAACTAACAATATAAATAACTCTAAATATGCAAAATAGTTTCTCTATGCGCATGCTTTGCGTTTTACAGAAATAATATTACTACAATTAATATGCCCTTATCCAAATATCCATAAATATTAACATGGAAAGTTAGTTCATTGCTTATTTAAAATCTAAAATGGCATAGTATCGCAATAATAACGATGATAAAAAAGCTGCAAAATAAAATAACCCAAAAATCTTCTCTAATCAAATGTTCAGATACTAAATCAAAGTTTTTCTTTTTTAACAATTTACTGATTTGCAATCTATTGGCAGAATTTTGATGTATTAACATGTCATTGTTAAACTATCAAAGCCAGTCTGAATGAACTGGAGTGTATACTTTTTTTCTTGCATCTTCCAGACTACTTTTTTCAATCACTATTCCTTGATTTTTGAGTTCTTCAATTGCATTTTGAATAGTTCTTCTTGGAAGATGGGTCAGATTAATTAGCTCTGCTTGATCTATAGGATGTTTTGTTCTGACTATATAATATATAAATTTGGTTGCAGGACCTCCTTCCGGATCCTTTCTTAAATATGAAACGCTAAAAGCCGCTTTTGATAAGAAACCTCTTCTCTGGGATTCAATGGATGTAATAGCATCTGGGCGAACTTCAGACAGATTTACTCGTTGACCAAATTCAGCTATCAAAGCAGATTGCTGTGATTCAAGAGGTGTTTCAAAAATGAATATGTTTGGCGGGTACTTTGATGTAAGAGCACCTACTACATTCCATTTTATAAGGCCTTTCTCATCATAAATACCAACATTAACTCCTTCGTTTGCTTCAAGTATTATTTTCGTTGAATTTATTTTGACAGCCTCTTCAATTTCGTTTAAAGTTTTATCAACATCAAGTTGGCGCCTTGGATTCTTTTTTGCCCACCTTCCAATAAAAAGATAGATTATTTGATAGTATAGTATCGACAATTTTTTTCTTTTGTTCTACATCTATATCAATATTATTTTCGCCAATTTCAACCATGTCAAATCCTATCTTTGCAGCATCTTTAACAAATTTACCAAATGAATCTTCCAGTATAGCATACTCTGTAATTGTCACTCCCAGTAGAGACCAATATATCAAAATCATGATATAATTTAATTTTCTTTTCCAAAAGAGTTTCGGGAATAAGTAAAGGAATAACACTATAGATTTTTACTATATCTATAAATGGAGCAATTATTTCCAAGCTGTCTTTATCAAAAGATTGCGCCATCTTATCTATTATACAGGTAAGCCCTTCCTTCCGTGGTTTTTTTGAATCTATTCTCTCTTTATCAGAACCATCGATCAGCAATTTATTATTCTATCCTTTGACAAAGAAAGATAAGAAGGACATAGCAGTCTAATCTTATGTACAGTTCTGCACTGTTCTTTTTCAGAAAAAATTGTATAAACACATCCATACTGACTAATAAAAACTTATTCATCGTTCACTCATTCTACAGCTAACCTCTGTTTCTATTTAAGAACTCTGCCGTATTGTCACAAAGACTATTTTGTTTTAATTTAAAATAGTGATAGGAAGACAATGTCATGGATTTATATACTAACTTTGACGTATTTATAAACTGGTGTCAATTTCTGTAGTTCCTCTAAATATATGCTATATCTTTTATTAAAGAAAGCACCATTTGGATCAAAGTAAATATCTACATTATATGGTTCTGTTATTAGTGCAATGGATGTTAAAAGTTCTCTTACATCTATATCCTCTCTAAAGGCTGATAGTTCATTTACAATAACAGATAACAATATGTGAAGTCTTTTATGGAGTCCAAGTAGATATAAGGAGTGTGTGAGATATAATTTAGCATCCAAGGTATCACCTTCTAATGTAGCTAGACAGAAATCAAATAACACGGCCCTTAAGGGAAGAGTTGAAGCTCCGTTTGTTGCTTGTTGGAGCTGCTTATAACGTTGTTTGTTTACTAATTCTTCTAACGTTGCATCCTTTAAGAATTTGTTAAGAAGCTTAATAATGTCTCTGAAACTAACAACAGTATCTTTTCTTGCTACTATTCCAATTATTCCTAATCGAGTTGCAATACCATCTATATCCTCAAAGTAAAAGTGGGAATCTATTGATACACCTTCTGCAAGCTTAGCACCACTACCTTGAAGATTGTTATTACTGTTATCATATTCAATGGGTATGTATTCTATCAAACGCTCAATTTCTTCAAAAATTCCAAATGTCATTATGACTGATGATCATTGCCTCCATGATTTTCTTTTTTTCTTGTTCTTCTTATTGTCTTTACACCTGTACCTATATCCCTACCTCCCAACAAGTATTTTTGCTCGCTATAAATATCGTGTTGCGTATCAGCAAAGGATAACATATACAATATAAGAAAGAGTACCTGGACTATATTATATCTCTCATATATGCAATCGTAGAACATTATATGCAAATATTACCATAAAACTTACACATATCTTATAAAGTTTGAACATTTGTTATAGCGTTAATACTATAATAGCGTTCTAGTATTAAATTCTACATGCTTCGATAGTGAAATGGTAGAAAATGATTAGTAAACTAATAAATTAATCAAGATGAATTCATGATCCATCAAAGAGAAATTGAACCGAACTATGCTTATTAATATATAAGCTTCGATCTGTCATCATTTAATCTGGTATTATCTAGATTGGCTCATCTATGAGCTTTGGATTCATCTTTATGAGCTTTACAAATTCTTCCAATTTTTTCAATGTTTCTGGGTGCAAGTGGTGTTCGATACCTTCAGCATCGCTATTTGCGGTATATTCATTTACCCCTATCATTACTAAAAATTCCGTTAATAAACCGTGTCTATTGTGAATATTTTTTGCAATAGAGACTCCTTGCCGAGTTAGACTAATTCCACGGTATTTCTCATAATTTAAATGTCCATTTTCATTTAACCGTTGTATCATTTTAGTAACACTTGGAGAACTTACATTTAGGTACTTTGAAATATCTACTGCAGTAGCATAACCTTTCTGCTGCCATCAATTCATAAATGACTTCAAGATAATCCTCCATTCTATCAGTATACTCTTCTTCTTTTTTTTCTCTCTTAACATTACGAATTGATTCGAGCCGATTTTCTTCTACTTTTGAGCGGACTTTCAACTTCTATAACAATGTTGATGCTAATGGAAATATATAAGCATTGTAACAAACAAAACTATATGATGTAGATTACGTTAACTTTTCTGGTCAAGGCTAACTTTACTATATAGTCAAAGTTTTATGGTATTTGTGGTTGTTACATAAAGATTCCTCCTTATCAAGGCTTATTGTATACATAAGGCCTGTCTTTACTGTGAGTATGACCTATGGATCCAAGAAATTATAGTATCGATATTCAGGCGGGATCATCTCTTACCTACAGCTTGCTACTGGTAACTTGGCTTTCAAGTGAAATGACCATGCTATTCAATATTTATTTGGAAAGATAGGAATTGCTATGGTCAGTCATTTCCAAAAGTCACATACATTACAAACTCAAATATTTGTACTTCCTCCACATCCCATGACACATCTGATGATTCTCACAAAAATAGCTTTGATGGATAAGTTTGTAAATAAAAAAAGTACTGCGCTTATTATTGCAATGGTTTTTGTCGGAATAACACTCATAGTCAACTCAGATATCTATTAAGTAGTCTCTGAATGTCTCACGCGTTGGAGCAATTGCTGTGTGTTAAACATATATGATATACTTTTTCTATGGTGTACTTATGAAAAAAAGTTGATGATTTAAAACTTTATGCGTCGGATATTCTCTCTTTCAGAAGCTATCAAAGCCGCCTCCCCCATCAAATCCATCAAAACCTCCTGAATCAAAGTTATTACTATTATCATCTGCTCCACCGCTACCACTATTGTCTCCAGATGTTCCACTCTGGTCACTTGCGGAGTGTACGTTATCACCAGTATCACTATTAGTATCATGGCCACTTCCTATCATTGCACTTTCCATTGGATTCATCCCGAGTCCCATAAATGACATCATAGATGTAAAAATCATCATATCCATAATGCCTGAAAACAGCATCATAGGCAGCCACATTCTATTAGCACTCATGTAGCCTTGCAGCTGAGTGCCATCACCATTGTCAAAAGACTGCTGCATTTGCTGTAGCTTTTGTTGTAATTCCTGTTTCTTTGCATTGAGAAGTTTGATGCCTATTTCAGTAATACCCGTTTCTAGCTTTTTCTTTCCAAAGAAGCCTCTCTTTTCATTTTTGACTATCAATCTTTGAGTCAATAAATCATTCACAATTGATTCAACTTCGTCCTTATGCAATTTGGTAGCTCTGGTAATCTTTTCCACATTGTTGATACCTTTTGAAATTGCATCAAGTACTATGAAATGGTTAGGGCTTTCATTAACTTTGACATTGCTAGACATACTATATGTGTTTATTATATAGGCAACCTTCAATAAATTCCTTATTGAAGGCTATCTGACATAAGCTAAAGTCCCTGTAGACTACTAAGAATGTAGCTGAATAACAAATATAAATCATTTGCATATATTATTGTAACATATTCAAGCTTATTTCATTGCTATTGACAGCAAATAATATCAATTTGTTTTTCATTGGTTACAAATACTATTTCTTCTACTACCACTACATTGTAACTCCTTTACAAGCAGCAGGAGTATATCGCTGCGGGTTCGATAGAATATAGGACAGATTTGACTAAATTTTGCGATCCTAATTTGAAATTTTGATTGCAATCCTTGATTAGATAAAAGACAGTCACAGCAAGTAAAACAATCTATTGTTCTGTCATGTTTTTATTGGGTTATTTTATTCTTTAATAAAATGTCGGTTACGTATTAATATTAAGGTATCACAATATGATGCATATGATTAACCGAAGTTTGGTTAAGACTTTCCTTCTATTTACTGTTTTAGCTTTGACTCTTTTCTTAGTTCTTGGTTCTATAAAATATGCAGCAGCACAGCCATCAATAATCAAAGATACCAGCTTAAAGATAGAATCTATAGTTAGTGGATTATCTTCTCCTACAAGTATGGCTTTTATAGACAACAACAACATGTTGGTTTTAGAAAAAAGTGGTCAAGTATGTCTTGTATCAAACGGCCAGTTACGACAACAGCCAGTCTTGCAAGTACCAGTTGATACAGAAAGCGAGCGTGGGCTACTCGGAATTGCTATTATGAATAATACGAAAAGCAATGATACAGATGTAAGAGCTAAAACAATATTTCTCTATTATACTGAATCACAAAGTGGAGAGCTAAGAAATAGAATTTATAAATATGAATGGAATGGACAAAGTCTTGTTAATCCAAAATTAATTTTGGATCTACCTGCACTTCCAGGTCCTAATCACGATGCTGGAAAAATTGTGATGGGTCCTGATAATTATCTGTACGCTGTAATAGGTGATCTTAACCACAGAGGTAATTTACAGAATATTTACAATGGGCCACAACCTGATGATACTGGAGTTATTTTAAGAATAAACGCTAGTGACGGTTCATCTGCTCCTGAAAATCCTTTTTCAACCAATGATAATTCTGCAATGCATAGATATTATGCATATGGAATAAGAAATAGCTTTGGATTGGCATTTGATCCAGTTACAGGTAACTTGTGGGATACAGAGAATGGTCCTGATGCGTATGACGAAATTAATATAGTCAAACCAGGATTTAATAGTGGATGGATTCAAGTGATGGGCCCTATTTCACGAAATAATGGAATAACAGAAAGTCAGTTGGTTAATTTTCCTGGCTCCCATTATGCAGACCCAATATTTAGTTGGAAGAATACTGTAGCAGTAACAGCCATAGAATTTATGAAATCGTCAACAAAGCTTGGTGCTAATTATCAAAACAGCATCTTTGTCGGAGATAACAATAACGGAAATTTGTATTTCTTTAAGGTCAATAAAGACAGGTCAGGCATAGAGATTGATAATCGTACCCGACAGTCTGCTGGTTTGTCTGATCTGGTGGTTGACAATGATGAGGAATTGTCTGCAATAACCTTTGGAACTGGTTTCGGTAGTATAACTAATATCAAGACAGGACCTGATGGCTTTCTATATGTACTGTCATTTGATGATGGAAGTATCTATAGAATTTCTCCCTCACAATAGTGTTGGTACCATCGTCTAGACATCTGATTGACTCTCTATTATTATTCTACCTCCAGCAAAGAGGACAGAGTATAAGTTCCTCCCCGGGTACGCTGCCAAGCTTTTCAGATAAATCAAAGTACTATACATGCCATGAACACGATTGGCGCAGAAGGGGGTTGTTGCCTAATTTGATATCGCATATGGTGTCACCTTTATTCCCAGTTTGTTTGCACATTGTAGTCTGTTAAGGACTTCTAGGTTCCAGCCTATTGATTTAATTAATCCAAATCTTTTCTGATTGTTCTTTAATCTGAATGTGCAGTATAGCTGATGATGATGATGTTTAGTTTCTTCAGCTCCAAATATTCCTTCTATCAATCCTCTATAACGATATATTGATGCATTGAATATCTTTGCAGCCTTCTTTCTGTATTTGTTCTTCTTACTACTGCTATTCTTGTTCTTGGAGTTTTTTCTCTGCTTGATATTTGGAAGCATGTTCATGTTAAACATGACTGGAAGTTCTTGTTGCCATCATAAGCTCTGTCACCATTGAATGTTGAACCTGCAAAGTCTAATCTATATTTCTTCAATCTGTTTAGCATTGTTCGGAGTACTGGAGAATCGTGTGTTTTCTTACTGGTAAGTCGTGTATTAAGTATTATGAGATGATCAAGTATCCCTGTGATATGCCATTTCAGATACTGTTTTACCCTTATCTTTTCGAATTTCTTTACTACTATTTTTGATAAATCGTACTTCGTATCCGTACCTGTTTGTCTCTACACCGGTGCTATCTGATGCGAGAATACCCTTCTTCCAGCCTGATTCTTTCAAACATAGATAAGCTGACCATATTCAGTACACGTTCAAGATATATCAGCGGTATCTTCTTGAATGTACGTGATATCCACGTATGATCTGGATATGGCTCGTTATTCCATGGCAAATTAAGAGAGGGTACTATATTCTGTATATCTCTGTACGTTGAACCGAAAACAACCATCAATATACAAATACAGACAAGTTTTTCCCAAGAATGAATTGGTTTCCTTCCTCTATTACTGTTCTTCTTTGAAGTAGGAGGAGGATTTTCTTTGACCAGAGAAACTATATTTTCGATAAGCATATCTCGTTCTAGGGTATGTGCTAGATGGTAACACAACCAGTAACCATCTTTCCTCTTGTGCTTGCAAGTCAATAAGAGGGTGCATACCCTTTCTAAGCTAAATCGAAAACCGTGAAATCATATTTACAGTCAATTAAAACGAATTAGGCAACAACCCCGCGCAGAAGTGATATTTTTTGTATACAAATTATGGTTCTGTTCAACCTAGTGTTGTTCTGAATTGTTGTTCAAATTTTGTTGGTAAATAATTTTGAAAGATGGTTAGATAAACCTTGTGTTTTTTAGCCAACCTATGCCATTTCTCGAACATTTCAAATGGAAATTCTATGTTTTTACAGATTAATTCTACTTGTAATCGATCTACAAATTCCTTAGTATTTGCTTTTTCTGATATTATAAGCTTCACAATATAGCGGTCTTTGATGAAATACCGTCTTGTCGTTTCAACACCTCCTATAATTTCATTAAAACCATGTTTTAATAAAAATTTTCTAATTTCTCTTACATCATACGACCTTGCCAATTAGTTCGAGGTTCTTTTGAGAACAATAAAAACATGATCTATAAATTTTATAGTTAGTAAAGAATTGGCACTTTTATTTCCTGTTGTGTCCATCCTTCCTTTGCGTTTATTTGGTCTGTTTCAACCGAGACTATTTTCCCATATTGTTCTAGAATCTTTTCACCTTCATGTGGAAAAGTCTTTAAATATATTGTAAGTTCGTGAGATATTTTACTAGTAAGTTCTTGTACGGTTTTACCTTCCACTATGATAAAAGGAATTTCCTTGCATTGTCCTACTAATATACCTGTATAACCTGGTTTAAATCTAACACCAACGGTAAGAGATACAGTTTTACTCTCTACCATAGACGATATAATAATGCTCTATATAATATGTATTTATGGTTTTGTTGAAATTTTTCAGTTCACATGAATTACGAGATATATCCGCAGAGGAAATGATAAACGACCTTAGAGGGGTCATTAGGCAGAAAGATAATGAGATTAATACACTGCATTCAGAAAAATGTACAGTTGTCTACCGAATTACAAAAAATCAAGACAACAGAGCCGCCTATGAAGGCTGGATTTGACGCACTTAAGTGACTAGCCGTGACAAATCTCTTTCGCTGTAAACTATGCGACCTAACGGTCATAGCTGAAGAGCTGGAATTTCACCGCTGTAAACGAGTCGTGAATTATAGAATTGACAAAAATATCATTTGGCTATATGATGGAGAGAAATGGTATCCAAGAAAACTATTATCTAAATCACCAACACGAAATGAACAACAATTTAGAACAACAAAAGATGAAACAGAACCCAAATTATGTTTGTTTTTGAGTAATATTGGTTATAGATCCTATATTATACATTTGTTCAAAACTAATTCCTTTTTGTTTTTTGTAGAGTTCACTCCACTCTTACAAGCTTTCCCGTCCTCATGCCGTATATGAACCCATAGACTGGTGTATCTATTATATTCTAATATGGAATATAATAGATTGGCAATATAACTAAATCCAAGTATACAAAATAAATGTAGCATACGCATTATTGACATCATTTGAAAAAAGAAAGATAAATGACATTGCACGCAAAATACTTATGCATATATTCGCTTGCAGACCTGCGACTATTGCATATAATGGTGATAAATTGCATGTTTCACAGCAGTAATATCTTAGAATCATTATTAATATAGCGATACAAAAAATTATGTCTCAAACAGCGAGCTAAGGAGAAAGAATATGTACATCCTGAAGTTATAGTGGATACCCAATGGGTAAACGATCACCTAAAAGACGAAAAAGTTCGTATTGCTGAAGTAGATTATGATCCAACTGCAAATTATGAATTAGGTCATATTCCAGGAGCAGTGCTAATAAATTGGAAAGCAGACATAAATGATCCTATAACAAGAAATATTTTGAGCAGACAGGCTTTTGAAGATCTGCTTCAAAGAATTGGAGTTAACAATGATGATGATAATAATACTACTACTTTAGTCCTTTATGGAGACTTTAACAATTGGTTTGCAGCTTTTGCTTTTTGGGTATTCAAGTACTATGGCTATCGTGATGTTAGAATAATAAATGGAGGTAGAAAAAAATGGTTATTAGAAGATAGGCCAGTAAGCAAAGATATTCCACAATATCCTAAAGGAGGTTATAAAGCAGCAGCAAAGCCTGATACGAATATTAGAGTATTCCTTGACTATGTAAAAGATACACTTGGTAGTAAAGCACTGATTGATGTAAGAAGCCTGAAAGAATTCACTGGTGAGATTACAGCGCCACCAGAATATCCTACAGAACATGCTCAGAGAGGAGGACACATACCGGAAGCTGTCAATATTCCTTGGAGCCAAGCAGTCAATGATAGTGATGGTACATTTAAGTCGGCAGATGAGTTAAAGAACCTTTACGAATCAAAGGGCATAACTACAGACAAAGAGATTATAACATATTGTAGAATAGGTGAAAGATCCTCACATACTTGGTTTGTTCTAAAATATTTACTAGGATATCCCAATGTAAAGAACTACGATGGATCATGGACTGAATGGGGTAACATGATAGCAAATCCAATAGAAAAATGAAAAACTTCAAGATCCGCAGTTTATGGGCAATAACACTATCTCTATAATAGCAAAGCTTACGTGATGAAAATGATATTGCAAGAGACATAGTGAAATCTTTCAAATTCATTGCCTGGCTAGTTTCCTATTGTACCTTATGACAGTAATCCTAATAGGATCCTCACTATTAGAATCTTGTTTAGATCACCGCTACCCAAAAGAGTTGATCAAAACAATTTCGAATGTCATCTTTACTCAGGCTACCGCTGTTAGTCATCCCAGATATAGATCTAGAGAGTTTGTTCAGTTGGTTGGTCCTGCTTGAATATGAAGTTAAATAGAGTGGATTAATTCTTCACAAACTATACTACATTAAAAATGGAGGCTTCTAGCATCCTATCCTCTATAATATAGACACAGAACAAATAACAAAACAGTTAATATTTTTAAATAGCTGTTAATTTACCGCTTAGATAAATAGATGGGGTCTAAATAAATACTTGTCTGCAGCAGATAATATTAGTATTGTCTCACTTTCCTTTCAAACTGTGGGCATAATATTTGACTGCACTCTTCTTCCTTCCGTCCTTTCTTAGATCAATATTCTTGCTATAATTTATTCTTAGTTTGTAAATGTATATATCAAGATTTGCTAGTATTGATGCTAAACATTTCGCTATGGAAAAAGAGGGGAGGCAATTCTTAGTTCACTTCACGTAGTCCCTTTTCTTTGAGTATAGTATTTAATAATGTCAAATCATATATGCCAGACAGATCTGGTTGCTGTTTTTGCCCTTTTGCCAAAAAACCAAGGTTGTATGCTTCACTCGCATATTTAAAAAATGATTTCTTAATAGGATCATATGTGAAATCTATTCGTGATAAAGCTTGTTTTAATTCATCTTCTGGGATCGCTTTACCTGTAAGTTTTTTAAGCTCAGTATCAAATACTTGTACGGCGTTATTTTTATGGTCATTAATCCACAATGTTTCATTTGTATGTAAAGCCAATAATTTCTTTATTATGTCTGGATTGTTCTTAAGATAATCTGTTCTAGCAATAATATTGGTCATCACAAATTTTCCATCTGGCCACAAGCTTCTTTCATCTAGAAATATTTTTCCATTGGCTTCTTTGACTAATATGGCACCCCATGGTTCTGGCACCCATGCTCCGTCTAGTTGTTTTTTTAGGAATAGTGTGAGGATATCAGACAAATTTGTAGAAATTACCTCAACACTTCCACCATTTTCTTTAGTTTTGTACCCATTTCTCATTAAATAGGATCGCAGGGCTACATCTTGAGTATTACCTAATTGTGGAGAAGCAAACTTTTTACCTGCAAAATCCTTGGCTGATTTAATTCCTGAATCATTTCTGACCACAAAAACTGCCCCTCCACTAGATGCACCTGAAATAATTCTGACATCTCTTCCTTCAGATGCTACATAACCATTGATTGCAGGGTTAGGACCAACGTATGCGACATCTATTTGATTTGCAAATAATGCATCAATTACAGATGTCCCCGCATTAAAGACTATTGGATGTACTGCAATGCCATTCTTACTGAATGTATTTTCAAAGTCTCCATCATTTAGCCCTATAACAGCCTGCGCATGGTTGAGATTAGCAAAATATCCAATTCTTAGTACATTTGAAGTTGCACCGACCGTAATATTACTAGTATTTGCTGGATTTGTATTGTAAAATATAGTGCTTACAACTACACCAATTATTATGGCTGCAGATATTCCCAGACTTACCTTAGCTTCCATTCATTAGCTATACTCGTAGTGATTTGACAGACATATTACGGCTTACATATATGCAAAACAAGAAAATCGTATGCAAATACCTATCTTAAAATGAAAACTCTGCGTATTTAGAAATCTCAATAAATGTAAAATTTGTTTAAATCTTCTTATATTTCTATATATGCTCGCTGACTTGGATGCGATTGATAAATTAAAACACAAGAGATTAATAATGAAGAAAAACAATCTTGAAGACACAAGAAGAAAAACCTATTATCCCGTTCAATATGATTGGTTTTAACCATTAATAAAATGCTAATGATAATTGGGGGGGTTATGATTTAACTCATAGATGCTAATTTTGCATAAATCTAACCACAGTTGCATATTTGAACTAAGTTATATTGCTCATTGCAGATTAGAAATTTTAACAAATGCTGAGTAGAGACGAATCACAGTCATCAGAAAATGTTTTACAGATAAAGAATGTATCAAAGTTCTATTATGGGAATGGTGGTGGTGATGCAGCTGACTATAATAGACATATGGTCTTAAACAATGTCAATATAGATGTTAAAAATGGCGAATTTGTCACTATAGTAGGACCATCGGGTTGTGGTAAAAGCACATTACTTAACATAGTCGCAGGTATTGACAGGACATATATCGGAGAAATAGCGATTTATGGTCAACCCACTGATTCTTTTGCCACTAATGTTGATCGTAATAGAATAATGATTTTTCAAGAGGGAGCTCTTTTTCCTTGGCTCACTGTTCGTGAAAATGTAGAGTTTGGTTTAAAAATATCAAAAGTTCCTAAGGACAAAAGAAACAAAATTGCTATGCATTATATAGAAATGGTTCAATTATCAAATTTTGCAGACGCTTATATCCATCAACTTTCAGGAGGAATGAAACAACGCGTCGCCATTGCTCGAGCTTTAGCACTAAACCCAGAGATCTTGTTGATGGACGAACCATTTGCAGCATTAGATGTAAGCACAAGACGGTTGTTACAGGAGCAACTGCTTCAAATTCATCAAAGTACAAAAAAAACAGTTCTATTTGTCACACATAACATTAATGAGGCTGTAGTATTGGGCGACAGAGTTATTCTTATGTCACCAAAACATGAAAATATAAAGAAAGAGTTTAGAATTAACCTTCTGCATCCACGACAGATAAATCATCCTATTGTAGATGCAATTACAAAGGAGATTTTACAGGAATCCAAATATTTTGAACAAATGAAATGAGATAAAGATTGAACATATGGATTGGAGATAAAATTGCAACCACAGCAACACTTTAAAAAACAGGTAGAAAATGACAGAAAAAAAATTAAAAGAGATCGATGTTGAAGATATAGGCCATGTAATACTATTCCTCGCTGCACTTACAGGGATATGGCAACTAATATTTAGCCTCGGAATATTTCCCAGGGTCTCTTTGCCATCTCCAGCAATGGTGGCTCAGTCTTTTGTAATGCTATTTGCTAATGCCACATTAATTACAAGCATAAGTATGACAATGTGGAGGTTCGTCATTAGTTTCTCAACTTCTATTATTCTAGGAGTTGGAGTTGGATTGTTGATGGTAAGATTCCGTAGCTTTGGTAAAACTATGAGCTCGTTTGCGGTAGGATTACAATCATTTCCCAGTATAGCATGGGTACCGTTTGCAATTTTATTAATCGGATTAAATGATTTTGGTATTTTCTTTGTTGTTATTATGAGTTCTATCTTTTCGGTCATGATATCAACATATAGCGGAATTAGCAATATACCAACAATCTATCTTCGGGCGGCTGAAAATATGGGTGCAAAAGGATTATCGTTATTCAGGTTTGTAATGATTCCAGCTGCCACACCGTCATTAATTGTTGGTATAAGACAAGCATGGTCATTTGCTTGGCATGCATTAATAGGAGCTGAAATACTGATTGCAGCATCAGTAGGTTTAGGTCATATTTTGCTTGTTGGAAGAGAATTCCAGCTTATGGACCAAATAATTGCATCGATGATAATCATATTTGCCATTGGTTTTGTATTTGATAGATTAGTTTTTAACAAACTTGAGAATAAAGTGAGACACAGATGGGGATTGAACCAAACTAAGGAATAATGAGAGTTAGTATTGTTATATCATATTATGGGCACTATATTCAAAAAATTAAGTTACTGTAATAGAGTATTATTATTTGAACTTTTGTCATATAATTAATTTTGCTGGTTAGAAGATTTGTCGTCATATACACTAAACCGCATTACAATAATTTGACAGGCTTTACATTTCCTTGTTGTGCATAAGCCCATCCATCACATACCCCTGACATATCATAACTTGTATCGGAGATCCCATGGTTTACACTATCGTCGAATCCATGACCATTTAAACCGCGAAAATCGCGATGTGCATCACAATACACTCGATCATAGCCATCGTCATAGTCCTGTCCTCCTGTAGCAGAAATATCCAAATCCTCACATGGGTATCTTCTGATCTAACCTAATGCAGCCTGGCCATTATTCACTGGTTTCTTTTTTGCAAATGCGGTATATCGTTATTCAGTACAATACTGCCAGCCATTAAAGTCATGTTAGTAGTGCTATCAGGTATTTTTTAGCAATACATGACATGGAAGAAGATATGATTGTATAAATATTCCTTAATTACACTTATTATTTATCTTCTCTGTCAACTGTCAATCATTTATACTTTAAAAAGAAGAAGGTAAAGATTAGAGGGTTACTATTAGTTATGGCTCAGGTTGTGACACTCTCATATTACCACCACTAAAAATATTAGTTTTTGCACGTAGATGAGAAGAGAAGACCTGAATCCGCATACAGTGTTTGAAACTGGCTAAGACAGGACTTCTATTGTCACTATATCATATTAACAAAGGGATAATACAGCTGATAACGATTCTTTTTAAAGCCTATTTTTCTAAATTTACTTTAATGTTCAAAATATATAAGGATGTTTCGAAAGGGATAATGGTAGCAGAGGGTTTTAAGAGGCAGTAGGAAGGGGACTTGAATAATTGCAATATCTAGATTGGATATATTTATATCCACATGCAAGTAACTTTATAGAGCATGTTTTCAATGCTACCATGGTAATACATACAACATATAGGGTTTTCCCTATGTCTGTGCAGCCCTTCCTTGAGCATTTGTAGTATACTTTGTGTAATGTAGCAAAAGGATAAAGAATATAATGTTGCCTTGTTATATTATTCATTGAAAACACCTCTTGGGACGTTATGTCTCTGGGTGGAGGCTACAGTCTGATTGTGCTTTCCACGGCTGCAATCAGACTGTAGTAGCAATTGTTTTCCATTGTTCATCTAAGGCACCTGCCTTTTTACTAGATGCGTTATTACTTCGTTGAAGCTATCGCCTGCCCTGATTGGCTCTCTATTATTATTCTACCTGTCCAGCAAAGAGGACAGCGTATATGTTCCTCACCGGACATGCTGCCAAGCTTTCCAGATAAATCAAAGTAAGATACATGCCATGAACATGATTGACATAGAAGGAAATATTTTTTATATACTAGCAATGTTTGTTTTTGATTATTAATGGTTGTAGATCCACTATGCATTTGTTCTAATACTAATCCTTTTGTTTCTGCTTTCTCCATTTCTGGAACTATAGCCATATTTCATACACGATATAGTAGACTAGCAATATAATTAAATCCAAATATGCAAATTAGATATTGTATGTGCATTATTGGCGTAATGTGAAAGATAACCTACATGTATTATTGAATATACTGTACCTAATGATACTGAATACTGGTAACAAATGTGTATAACATAAGTATTTTGCATCTTTGAAAGCGCATATATGTACAACATTACAAAATAATAAGATAATGTCATACACAAAACTTTATCTGGCAATTGCAGGGTTGATGACAATGCTAGTGACTACAGCCATTGTTACTAATCCTATAAAAATTGCAAATGCACAAGAACCAACAACAACTCCGACGACTGCGACTGCAAATCAATCCGACATAAATGTCGACCAGAAAATAAATGAGTTGAAGGCAAAGTTTCCAGAATTAAGTTCACCTCAAGGAACTGAAGTGAAGGATTTAATTCAAAAAGTATTAAGTTTAGACAAACAACAAGCACTCAAGACATTAGCGGCTTTCCACATTCTAAGAAATCTACAGGAATACAGAGAGCTTTCCTCAGGAGGTACCAATAGCACATGGTTGATATTCTTTAAGAGTGAGATAGAGGAAATGAGGAGGGGCCTGTTACAATACTAGTTATCTGTCATGTCAGATAACGGTGGCAGTAGTGATGCCATTATTCTTTGACCTGCAAATTGGGCTGATGTTCATCTATACGAGCGCCCTTCTCGCTCCTCTATTACTGCTTTGTCTGCTAAATTACCGTAATTATTCAGATATCCTATAGACTGTTTGTAACCTACTGACTTTTCTGATAGGTTCTTTTTCATAATATAATGATGACTGGTCATTTTTCCTAATTCTTAACATATAAAATCTCTATACACCAAGAAAATGTATATGCAAAATTTGCATGTTTTATTGTCATTTAGATCACAATATTGACATTTTATACGCTAAATATGCATATTTTTGATAACTTTTGCATACTCATAAATACTATAGTCTTGATGTAGTAGTGAAATAAGTATAAAACAAATATTACCAAACTTCAAAACCCAAAATATCAAACGTGCGTAGATGCTTGCAATAACTGTTGTGAATCCTGTGAAGCTTGTTGTACAGCCTGTCTTATCGATCAGAAGAATGTAAGCATGAGTACAAGATGCATTATGATGATGCGTGACTGTATGGATATGTGTATGACTGCATCTTGCTTTATGTCAAGGGGAAGCGAGAATGTAAAACAGGTATGCAATATGTGTGCGGATGTGTGTGAAGCGTGTGCTATGGAATGCGAAAAATTACAAGACAAAATGGAGGAATGTAGACAATGCGCTCAAGCATGTAGAATGTGTGCACAAGAATGTAGGAGTATGACAAGATAAGAACTAGAATAAGAAATTCTATTTCTTTTTTTCACATACATATTTTTATTTAATTTTTTCTTGTAAATCACATATGATGACAATAATCTTTGTTATCATTCCTATCAAATATTGTGTATAGATTAGATATCTAATTGAGGTAGTTATTCTACCTGTCTTGCAAATATGACATAATATATATCCCCCACACCTAATATGGCAAGTTTTCTGGATGATTGACATAGAAGGAGCTTTTTGATTAAGGCATTAGATCTAATATCATTTTCAAATATGCTATTTCAGATTCTATAGCCTTTTTCTCAATTTCGTCATCAATATTGTAATCTTTGCTATATTTTAAGAGCCTTTCACATGCATTTAATTCTTCAAATATGATATCTCTTTTGTCAAGACATAGGCTATGGTATGAATCAACAAACTTATAACTTACTTTCTTAGTAATATTGCCTTTCTTACACCCGCACATTTTTTGCAATAATTGAGGAGGGTTGTTCTGTTTCAATGACATTCAATTCTTCTTCTTTTCATCTCCATCATCGGTCCTACTACTATCAACAGTATTACCTGTCAGCATTCATCAGCAATATACACATCTCTACAATATAACTACATGCAAATACGTGATCTAAACCTGAAACACGCATTTTTTGCATAGTCTTAAAGTTATATTATTTTTTGTGACCCTTTATAATAAAGCAATTTCATAGCGAACCATCACAAATATCTAAATTCCAGAGTACAAAGTAATAGAACATTAGATTATAATATTTGTGTTAGTGGAATCGATTCATCAATACTATTTTTAGAAGGCAGAACGGCTTAAAGAAAAGTAATCTCTGCCTCTGACTGAATTTTACTTCCTTTTTGTTTGATTATCGTCAAGTTCTATATTGTAGTATGCACGCTATAACAACCAAACTGTATAATTAATGGTTACATGGAATGTGCAATAAACTTCAATTAAACAAACTAATATTAGACTTCTCTACCCCTTGTTTTGGATAATTTTTAAATATAATTGGCCATCATTTTTCCCTCTTTGTATACAATAGACCTCTTGCGTAATTGAAAGCTTAGAGCTTTATTCTCCATTGATCTGCACATATTTGATACTCCGTTGATGTCTTACGCTCGCCTATCAAGAAGGCCGTTGTTATTCAAATCGTTTACTGGACTGGCTGTATCAGAATTTGATGTCATTGCCAAAGAAATAGAATCGAAATATGATGAGCATGAAAGAAAGCGTCTTTCCAATAGGAAAAGAAAAAGAGATATTGGTGCTGGTAGACCATTCAAGCTGAAAGCCAAAGAAAGATTCTTGATGCTTCTAGTCTATTACAGACTGTACATTACCTTTACATTATCAGGATTTCTATTTGATCTTGACCAGAGTAATATCTGCAGAGATATATCCATTATAGAACCACTTATCAAACGGTGTATCCCGCTGCCAAAGAAGCTGTATAAACGTACAAGAAGGCTTAGAACTATAGATGAAGTGGAAGAGTACTTTCCAGGTTTCAAGGCTTTCATAGATTCTTCCGAACAGGAGATACCAAGGCCAAAGAACAAAAGGAGAAGGAAGAGCTACTACTCTGGCAAAAAGAGGAAGCATACTATCAAGACACAATATATGGTAAACAGTGAGGGTACCATACTACACAAAACAGGTCATGATCGGGGAAGAATACATGATTATGAGATTTTCAAAAATAAACATCCTATAACTCCGCTGCAAGTTGAGAATATCCTTGACCTTGGTTACTTGGGAGTTAAGAATGACTTTCCCACTGTAAAGTATGTACTGCCATTTAGAAAAGAAAAGGAAAAGTGAACTCTCAGATGAAGAAAAAAGACACAATAGAAAGCATTGCAAACTAAGGGTAATAGTCGAGCACACAGTAAGCAGAATTAAAAAGTTTGGAATAATGGGTACTAAATTTAGAAACAGGCTTGGAAGATATGATCATGCTTCTGACATTGTTTCAGGATTGGTAAATTTCAGAATAATACGAACTAATGGTGGGATGTCACTCTAAAAAAAGAGCAAAACTGACCATCATGAAGAGATTTTCTTTCGTAATTACGCAATAGATCTAATGTCTCTATTCATTGGAAGACATTTATTATTTCTCGCAATTCGATGGTCGTCATCATTTATTACTATACACCGTCTCTCCCTTGACGACGACGACTTGGACTTGTTTGCGCGGACCATCAAGAGGACTTTAATTTCTTTGAACATGCAAGGTTTCAAATTCTTGTCTTTGATTCTGCAGGCGGTAAAGTGCCACGCCAATTCCAGAGATAGATAGGTAACAACAAATCCCATAACCGGATACAGGAGATTTTCGATCATCATTATTTGCATAATATGTAAATGCTGTTAATTAACTTCAGTAAAAACTATCTATGATTAATCAGAATGGCGTTTTATTTTATAAAGTAGTTCTGACAGAAAAAGCATTGCATCTGTTTTACAAGGCTTGGTGGATAGATTTACTTTTTTTAATAATAATACTACTGCTCCTACTATTACCTATAGAAAAGTTGGCATCAAAATCTCAAATCTACATAGAGTAGAAAGGAAAAAGAAATCAGCTCAGCAAAGGACATCGCTAGATTATACTTGATTATACTTGATTACACAGCAACAACAATAATAGTGATATGACTATTGATGATGATAATAATAATAAGAATAACGATAGTAATGAATTCACATACCTATTCAATGGCCAAAGTGTAGATGGCTGGCGTATGGCCGGCCCAGGTAAATTTGTATTTCTTGAATATGATAAATCATTGCAATCAGAGGGAGGAATGGGATTGCTATGGTATGCAGAAAAGAAATACAAGGATTTTGTACTAAAGATTGATTGGAAAGTTAATCGTAGAAATGACAACTCTGGAGTATTTATTAGATTCTCAGATCCAGACAATGATCCTTGGATTGCTGTTAATACTGGATATGAGATTCAAATAGACGATTTGGCGATGCCTGATGGCAATCCTGTTCATAAGACGGGTGCAATATACAACTTTGCAATGTTCCTTCAAATTCGGCATTAAAACCAGTAGGTGAATGGAATACCTTTGAGATAAAGGCAATAAACCAGAAATATAGTGTTATATTAAATGGTGAAAATGTAATATCAGAATTCACTGGCAATAGATTAACTGAAGGTTATATTGGAATCCAAAATCATGATGCAGATTCCCATGTTTCATTTAAAAATATAAGGATAAAGGAGATATGAGAGATTGCCAACTTCAATAACCGACACATTTTCACAACTACTACTCTGTCTGAATTGCTGTGAGAGGATACAATAATATGCCATATGCTCTGAGATTTAATTTTCACCTAAGTTGTTTCAATGACGTTGATTAGCGGACTGTTGTTTGTCAGGACGATTTCTCAAGGCCTTTAAAACAGCTATAACGGCTGCCAATACTACTGTTTTTTTATTGTTCAAAATATCGTTTGCTTTTTGTTCAGCTACTTGTTCAATCTTTTGATAATCTTTGTCATTATTCTTTATGTTCTCTAACTGTGCTAATTTTTTATCTGTCTCTGCTATATTTTGTATTTTATCATCTAGATGCCGATTGATATAATTTCAGCGAATCCTTTGCTCCAGATATTTGATTTTGCAGAGCAGATAAAACAGTTCTGAGACCATTTCTTTTATACTCAAGGTTGTTTATTTCCTCAACTAATAGTTGGAATTGATCTTTAAGGTGCGGCAGTTGCTTACCAAATTTCAAAGCATCTACCACATCTTGTTCACTCATCGTTTTTTGCTGTTTCATTATCTTGAATAAATTTAAAAATGATGGCAGGTAGCGTCGTATCTCTTTATAGACTAATATTTAATTGATAAAGTCCTTCAAGTTTCCAAAACTGTTGGTATAACCTATCTACAACATCAGCTTTCAAATCTAATTTAATGGCAACTTCAATAGGCTTTTTACCATCTGAAAACAATGCGAAAGCTTGCGAGTCTTTGGATAATGTGGATGGAGCCTTGTCTTGTTGTTCTTTTGATTTACCATCATCATCTTGCAATCCTTTGAATTTTCTTTCAATAGCTCCTATATCACCAAATGACATATGGACCTCATGGGCAATTTCTCTAATGTTTTTGCCTTGTTGATAAAGCTCAATAACTCGTTGTTCTTTTTCTGTTTTACTTAACATCTATTATTCTATGATTATATAAAACAACAAACTTGTTCATAGCTTTTTTCTCTGTTTCCTCTTGTTACAGTCTTGTTTTCATTATGTTGTCGCTATGTTTCTCTTGTTATCTACTGCTATTATCTGTTATTTTTGCAGCTAACCCTATTCTATTTAGGGAAATGACAATTAATAATAAGAGATAGAAAATATAATAGCATTCGGCGCTGTATCCAGTATAATAATGTCTTGTTGTAATCTCCCATAATACAATGAATTCTGGGAGTTCTCAAAGTTTGACAACAACAAGCCGGTTCCGGTGCACTTGATTTGGCGGAAAATGTCAGAGTGATAAGCTGTTCGCGCTTATCAAAAATCAATGCGCCATTGTTCCCGCAAGTTGTACAAGACGTTGAAGATCAGGCGAAGTCTGAATTTGATCCATGTTCACTATTCCACTGCATCCTGTTGGTCCAGCAATACCGCCGAGTATATTCTTGATTGTATCAAGCGGCATATTGAATTGAGTTGCAAAGAGTGTTATTATGGCTCCATTCGTATTACAGTTTGTGGCACATAGAATAAACACAGGCCCAATTATACCGAATATAGGGGAATCAATAGACAAGCACCTAATTTCTTGTTCATTGATCTAGATAGATCTGTTTTTGAATCAGAAAAAGCACTTAACACTGCTTTTAATAAAACTCGGAGAAACCTCTCCAATATTTTGGGCGCCAATGGTCCTACCGTTCTTTGGTCTGGCAATGGTTATCATATCTATCAACCATTGGAAGCATTTCCATTAGAACAGGAAGAATTATTCGCGAGTAAAACTGTCGAACCGTCCAAAGAATTCTTACAATTTGCCGAGCAACATCTAACAAATTACAAATCAGATCCATCACATCACCCATCATTCAAATCATGTATGATAAGAATACCTGGCTCCCATAACTTCAAGCTTGTTCAGAAAAAAAATAACGGCGGTATTGCGGATTCATCAACTGAAGTAAAAATAAAGCAAAGATGGGATGGCATCAGGCCCAAGTTTAACCCATTGTTATATCATTTCAATATATGGCTTGCAGATAAAAAAATTAAGGAGATAAACGAGTCCAGTAAAAGAACAAAATACGATCATCATAAATACAATGTAACATCAATCAAAAAAGAAATAAAGTGGATAGAAACTTTACTGCGGACACCAATAGATGATTATAGAAAGAATGCGTTATGGCGTATTTTGGCACCCTATCTGATTAACATAAAGAACCTAACTTATGAGGAGTCATATAATATAATAAAGGAATGGCTGGACAAATGCAGTTCTATGAAACCTTTAGATTTTAGTTATAGTTACTACATAAAATATAACCTTAATAGTGCAACAAAAGTTGGATACTTACCTATGAAATTTGATGGTTTAAAGGCCGAAAATACCAAGTTGTATAATATTATGAAGGATAAAATTTCTGATAGAACTTAATTAGTGAGTGAGTCGGACTCCTCCAAGGTAATTTGATATAGATAGATTTTCCTTTAATTAATGTAATAGATGGTAGGCGATAAAAGGGTTAGCCGTGAGATCCATTTAAAGCAACGTCCAGTAGGAATGCCTACTGAAAACGACTTTGAGCTTGTTAAAGTAAATGTTCCAGACCCAAAGGAAGGTGAATTCTTGGTACGTAACATATGGATGTCTGTAGATCCCTATATGCGCTGACGTATGAGAGAAACTAAAAGCTACATACCTTCATTTCAACTAGGAAAACCTCTTGAAGGTGGATGTGTAGGCCAAATTACAGAATCAAAAAAGAATAATCAAATTAAAGTAGGTGAATATGTTTTAGGGAATTTTGGTTGGAGGGAATACTGGCTCTCTAATGGTAGTAATGGTGTTATGAAAATTGATCCAGAGATGGCACCAATCCAGTGGTATTTGGGAATCTTTGGTATGACAGGCCTTACGGCATATGTTGGGCTTTTAAAAATTGGGGAACTAAAGGAGGCTAATAATAACGATAATAATAATACTGCCATATTTGTCTCTGCAGCATCAGGAGCAGTAGGTTCTGTAGCGTGTCAGATAGCAAAGATCAAAGGTTGTCGAGTTGTGGGAAGTGCTGGTTCACAAGAAAAGGTAAAATGGCTACTTGATCAAGCAAGAATAGATTATGCTTTTAACTACAAAGAATTAGGAGAGAATAACAACAATATCTCCTCTGAGCTAAGAAAATCTTGTCCTGATGGGATTGATATCTATTTTGATAATGTTGGAGGAGAACATTTGGAGGCAGCCATTGACAATATGAAAGTATTTGGTAGAATTGTACTTTGCGGAATGATATCACAGTATAATGCTACTAGTATGCCAGCAGGACCTTCCAATCTCTTTTTAGCTATAACCAACAGACTGAAGCTTCAAGGATTTATTGTAAGAGATCATTATGATATACTAAATGAGTTTTACAGCAATATGTCCAAATGGGTTAGTGAAGGAAAGATAAAATGGCAGGAGACTGTGTTTGAAGGCTTAGAAAATGCACCTAAAGCTTTCTTAGCACTATTTAAAGGAGAAAACACGGGCAAAATGCTTGTTAAGATTGGACCTGATTCAGTTGTCTAACAATTGGGCGGAATTTCTATTTGTTATTTAATTTTGATTTATATACAAATCAATAAAACTGGCCCAGGGTTATTAGGATAGGTTATTCCTTGACAATTCAACAGGGCTAGAAAAATGAATAACTCTCAGGCCTACAAAATCAGAGTATGATTTTCTTTACATTATGAATTAACGTTAATCATTTGTTATCTCTTTCAATCTGGATACCTTATCTTTTAATAATGCCTCCGAAATGAGAGTTGTCATTCGGTCCTTGGCTTCCATGCAATCCGATAGCTCCTGATCCAGACTTAATTCCACCTGCTGCAACAGTTCCACCATTTTGACCTTCACATTTTGCTCCCCCGAACTTTAAGCTCCAGCAGCTGTATCTGCAGTTCCCTTTTTGGAATTACAGTCTATTGTGCTCGTGTTTATACTATCTACTGCATTCGACACTTGGGCTATCGGTGTCATTGTTATGATCATAAAGATGAACGTTACAACCGCAATTATGGTACCCGCAATTTTTGTATTCAATATTAAAAATTTATAATATCAGAGTTGAATATAAGGACTTGCTTTAATTACTCTTTTTCCCCTTTTACTTATAGATCCAGATGAGGTTTGCTACCAATGAAGATATCATTTTGGCAGTATATGATATTTCTTAGGCTTGGCAATGGCTTGTAACCATTAAGTGCACGTTTTTTTTACACCCTATGGATACAAGGATAATAAAATCTATTGTATCACAAAAACAGGAATAGGACAATACACATGTTAGGGTGGATGAGGGTGACAATAGGTGTATTTATGAAAGCATAAATAAGTTACAACCCAACCTCACCTATTGAGAAAGACATTATTAACAAATGCAATTTTAATAGTAATAATAACGTCACGCGCTTGGAGATCAATCATTTGACGCCAAAGCTGGATCAATTATGAATATGTTTAACTTTACAAATAGTCATTATACTAACAAGCTCTTTCTAGATCCTTTAACAGGGATAGAAAAATGAACGTAAGCCATAGGAAGCTTAAGTTTTACCCTTATTATAACATAATAAATATATCATTAAAATCTACATATTTCTTTTTTTATTGTACTGCGATATCTTTACAATAGTATATTTTTGAAAATCAAGCAATTTTGTCCATAGTGTCCATAATAACTAGCTATAATCATCCCCGTAATAGATAGGCATTAAATTAATATTGTTTGTATAGATAGTAGTAAAGATAGCATATTATTATTATAAAATAGATTGTGGCATGCTACTATAGACACTGTGGACACTTTATCGAGATAATGAAACACCTGGGCCAAAAGTACCTTCAAAATTGAATACAAGTTGAATGAGATAAGTTTGAAAAATGGCTCACTCAAGAGATATCTAAATTCACTAGCGACATAAATCCATAGCTATTAATTTAATGTCGGTTTGACCGCTAAATCAATTGTTCTTCAGCAAGCGATTCTTTAGTGGCATAGTATTCTTTCTCCATATTTTTGGTTGATTTTCTACTATTTTGTTTTCTATTCTTGTACCAGTCTAATCCATATAAGGCTACTAAGCCACCTGCTAAGATAGCAAAGCTAGCCAAACATGCTGTTGCCATAACCTATAATACATCTTCATCGATTTTTACTTTACTATTTCAGATTTGATAGGATGGAAATCTAACAAGGAGATGGGTTGTAGTATAATGAGCAATTCATGGTATTATGAGCTCAACTAAAATGTCATGGTAACAGTTGGAAACAGATGATAACAGAGGTAACGAAGCGGTAGCAATGATAACAAAATTGGTAACAAGTGGTAACAGCTTTAAGCTACTATTTGGATTATTAGGTATAGCAAAAAAGAAAGATGTCAATGACCAGGCAAGAAAGAGAAAGGGCTGTTTTAGATCTTTATCATAAGCAACATAAAACTGTTCGCGAGATAGCAAAAGAGGCTAGAATTTCATTTAGGGATATAGGATCTATTTTAAACAAAACAGATGAAGCTCAGAGAAAAGAACAAGAACAACAAGATATCGATGATAACGTTTCTGTTAAAAACCACCAGCAACAAGAACAGCAACAGCTATCTTTAGCTACACAAGCTTACAAGCTATTTCTGAGGGTAAAAATCCAATTGAGGTAGCCATTGCATTAAACCTAAAAGAGTCAGAGATAACCAGATTTTACAAAGAGTATTGGAAGCTAAACCAAATGCATGATCTCAACACAGTATATGAAGAGCTTAAGGGCGATATCATACCTTTTGTCAAATTGTATAGGTCAGCTAAGATCTGCAGGTATGAATGAAGAACATGTAGTGAACCTACTCAGAATTGCTAATAGTATTGACAATGACAGCAATAATAATCTACCAGCAGTAGAACACAGATACGAAGGGCTAAAACAAGAGGTAAATTCATTAGAAAATAAAAAAACTAAATTCAAATAGGACTCTGCAGGATTCAAAGAACCAAATACTAACTTTAAGGAAAACATCAGACTCATGTAATTTAACTTGTAAAAAACAAGTAGAAAAGATAACCGACCTACAAACCAAAAAAATAGCACTAGAGGAGCTTGTAAAACGATTTGAAAACAATAATGAGGAGTATTTGAAAATCAATCAGACTGTTAAATATAAGGTCAGTACCATTTTATCAGATGCAAAAGTGCTCTTAAGGTTGACTCTAGACTCTTTAATTGAATCAATACGAAATGATCCAGAAAAATATAGTCCTTTAATTTATTACAATGACATGTCTTCAATAACAACAGTAGATTATCCTGCTTCCGATAATTATGTAGGACAACAACAACAATACTTATCATCACAAGATCACTACTATATTGAATATTACACAGTCATGCTAGTACAGGAGGCTGAAAAACTTTACAATAAACTAGTAAAAGAACTGACAAATAGAATTGTCTGTGACATGGCTTTTAACAACAACAATCGAACATCGTCATCATTATTATCATCCTCGACATTGAAAAGCAACTTGTAAAAAGACAAAAAAGAATTAAAAGAGGGGTTGGTTAAAACGCTTGTTGGTAAATGATAGAGAGATGACGATTTCTTCAATGTCTTTTAATTGCATCAAAAACTATTGTGTTTGCTTTATTAATAGCCAAGTTTAAATATAAATTTAATAATTAGAAAACAATTGCCCAGATTCCTTGATGCCCATCCTTTGAAAGGAGTTACTGAGGATATGTTGAAGCAAATACAAATGTCACCTAAAGATGAATTTGGTGTAACACATGTGAATATTCTTTTCAATCCCGAAGCAGATAGAGTGTTTTGTATACTTGATGCTCCAGACAAAGATGCAGTTGACAAAAGTCATCAGAAACTAGGCATAAAATGTGAGTGGATTATGGAAGTTAAAGAAACAGCAGACTGGTGCTAAATAAGCTTGACTGTAACATACAGAAATAATAGCGATTGCTTTTATTATCGTCCATGATTACTATTCCGCGTCTATTTCTTACCCTTGGAGTAGTAGAGTTCATTCAACACAATGATGGCAGAATAACGCCATCATTTCGCCAGCTATATGAGGAAACGATATCAGAACTAAGAACAGAGCTGCCAGGCAGCGCTTGTAGATTTAGGCCACAAGAGTGCATTTGACTTGCTGTTAAAGGAAGCATGGAATCCAGAGCAGGCTGCTATGGGTAATTTTGCGTTACCAACGGTTAGTGACAAACTAAATGTTATGGCATCAATACACAATAGAAAGCTTATTGCAGTATTGGCAAAGGAATTGAAGGAAAGGGATATCGAGATTGAAGAACTCAAGCAGGATATCACGTTCCTTCAAGATAAATTAAATGACCTTTACATGGAAATAAAGCACAAGGGAGACAAGCAACTACCCCAACAGCAACAGTAGCAGCAACAATAGGAGCCACAGTATAATAACAATGTCAACTTGCATTGGATGACTTTTTGATATTTCTATAGAATATAATCAAGCTGTCCTGTGGATAAAATTACCGATAGACAAATCCTGAAACTAATAGACACTTACCAGCCAAGTTTCTACATATTACCCAGAAATCAATCTGATGGATTATATCTTTTTCAACTTTTATCCCAACAATCTATAGTAGATAAAGTTAGATGGGAGGAGGACAAGCTCACAAATCTTTTTGATCATGATTGTACAACAAAAAAACAAAAACTAATTTGTGTTTACACCCAATCCACACAGTATTATGCATCCATTCTAAAAATACTAGAAAAAGACCAGCGAGTCAAGCAATTGTTCAATACAGATCTCTCGCACGTCCAACAATATTTGTTTACCAGATTGAGAATCGAACCCACAAGCAAAGTTAAAGTCGAGTATGATGGTACTAAATTACTCAGAATAAGCAAAATTGATGATGAACAAGAGGTATCTCCACCGCCCTTTTCATTACTATATTTTGACGTTCAGACATTTTCAGGAAAATTTACTTTTGATGATCCGATTAGAATGATAAATGTCAGGTTTGAAGGTAACGGTGCAAAGGAGGAACATGTTTCATTCCAAAGCAATGCAGAAAACATCATCCTTCAGGATTTCTCTAATTACATGCTAACTAAAGATCCAGACATTGTTGTTTGTACTGGCGAGTCTGAGAGTAAAATATTTCATTACCTATTCATACGATTAAAGGAACTTGGGCTTAACTTGCAACTTGGGAGAGAGGTTTCAGCAGACGATCTCATGAATTTAAAGCGCCCAGTGTCAGAGTGGATCAGAGGTAGAATTTGTCTTGAAAGCAGTGATGGTAGTGGTGGAATTAATAGACAACAACATTCAGTATTTGATAGTTTTGGGCTTGCAGGATTAATAGAAAGATCAAAGTTCGGTTTCGTTCCTTTGAGAATAGCTGCAAGATATGGTATAAACCGTCTAATAGATAGCAGAAATTGTTATGAATTAATCCAGAGAGGCTTTGCTATTTCAAAGAATAATCCTTCTGGTGGAAGCAAGAAAGCAGCAACAACAACCATGAACGCATTAGGACTTTGGAGGAATTGGTCTCAAGGGATAAGGGCGGTATGATATTTTCCCCGGAGGTAGGCCTGCATGAAAACGTGATCGCACTAGATTATGACAGCGAATACGCAAATCTAATAGTGAATCATAACTTGAGCTATGAAACTGTTACCTTACAAGATGGAGGAGTAGTCCTACAACAATTCAATGACAACAAAAAAGGCTTGTTGCCTACCGTTGTAGAGAAATTTCTCAAAAGACGGCTTTATTTTAAGAGACTATTAAAGGAATTTCCAAAAGAGAGCAAAGGATCTTTTTGGTGTCAGCAGCGTATTGATTCACTAAAGAACATACTAGTTTGTCTTTATGGTACAACGGGTTCTCTCTGGAACAGGTATGGCAATGTGCTTGCTTTTGAGGAAATCAACAAAATATCTAGGGAAATATTGATAAAAACAAAGGATATTGTTCAGCAGTTAGGCTATGAGCTGGTATATGCAGATACAGATTCTGTATTTATTAAAAGGAAAGAGTTCGCCGGTGCTGCTGGTACAACTATAGAAACAACAAGCGATTACCAACAAGTTGTAGATATATTGTCCAAAGAAACAGGCCTTTCAATCTCCATTGATTATAATTACAAGTTTTTGGTGTTATTACCTATTGAAGCTGATGAAAACATAGAGGCACTCAAGCATTACTATGGCATCACCCAACAAGGGGAGTTAGTTGTTAGAGGCATAGAGATAAGGAGAAATGATATTCCAAACTTTATAAAACAATTTCAAACTGAATTGCTATACGCGCTTTTTAATTGCAAGGATTCAGCTGAGGTAGAAAGTAAAGGATATGAAAATTGTCTTTTATTGGTTACCAAAGCAATAGATAAAATTGTGACAGGTGAAGAGATACACCAAGAAGATCTTGTAATCTCTGAATTACTTGGACAGGATATAGAAAGGTACAAGAGTTTATTTCCACATGTCTCTGCTGCCTATTCAATTAAGCAATATTGAAGGCGGAGGTAAATGTCCGACAAAAGGCGACACTATCCAGTATATCTATACAGATTCACAACACAAAAATCCCCTTTGCAGAGTTGTACCATTAGAGATTTTACAAAAAGAGAAAGACGATAAGGAGAATGGTAAAACTCTGAACTATGACAAGGATAAGTACAAGAGAAATGATACTTGATGCCGCAGATACAGTTTTAGGAATTTTCGGCTTTAATAGGATTGTTTATGAAAATCCTAGGAATAATAGAAAGAAAAAAAAGAAATGGTATGATGAATTGCATGAAGAAAGAACAAAAGATATCCAGGCAGAGATGATGATGGAAAAACAATAACACAATCCCTGTAGGCTCAGCAGAATCCCCCTACTCCTTATTCAGAAATAAAGTTCCTCTCGCCTACCCTACGAGATTTCTCTATGTACCTAGCAAGATATTTCGTAAGTCTTACCCTACTAGATATCCTGTTCGCACACAGATATTATAGTATACCTCTCCACACTTATTAATATTCAATAACAGTTTTCTGTAATCAATGTCGTTATTCAAATCTTAGATTCTAGGTATTAGATTTCTTTTGGGGCCTTTGAATTGAAAAAAGCAGATTTTGACATATAAGATAGACCAAAAATCATTACCTTGTATGTGGAGAGACATATCATGCAATTGAAAAGCAACTTGCAATAAGACAAAGAAAAAGAACTAAGAAAAGGTGATAGTTAAAAGACCAACTTATCCTAGCAAGTTAGATTTAGAGGGAGAATAAGACTACATGGACAGGGAAAGAGATGGGAAATATAGATACCTTTAACAGCAAACAAAGTGATTATTGAATCGCAATCCAATTGTCATTTATATTGCATAAAACACTTTAA
>CAWGVG010000055.1:0-45480 GCA_963825865.1 uncultured Nitrososphaeraceae archaeon
GACCGTGTGACCCACTCACACGCTGTAAACAAATTATACAACTTAGACAGAGAAAGGTAAAATAATTACTCTAAAGGAAGACCTTTCTCTCTTTATTTCTTTCCTTTATTCAAAAAAGAAGACATCATTTTTTGTCTGTCTTCATGTGCAAAGCATAATGCCCAACCATAAATCTCTAACCTTAATCCCGTATCAATGTCTGTATCCATTCCTTTGTTGATTAACATTTTGCTGGTTTTAACAGCAGTAAAACTATTCTTTGTAATATCTTTTGCAAAGGCAAGGCATTCATCCATTAGCTTTTTGTTTAGAATTTTAGCTAGTTTACATCTGCTATTTGTTTTTCTTCTTGTTGCTCTTCTTCTTTAGAAGAACCTGTAGTGGTTGTTGCTATGGCAGTAGTGGCTGCTCCTGTTGTCTGCTAGCTACTTAATTCATCTTCAGGTGTCAAACTAACTAATTTATTAACAAGTCCAATTCTTTCTGCTTCTTATGCTGTAATCATTTTACCGGTATAGATAAGTTCTTTTGTTTTTGCAAGACCAACAATTCTCGATAGTCTTTGAGTCCCTCCCCATCCTGGTGGAATACCGATTGTAGCCTCTGTCTGGCCTATCTTAGCATTGCTTGACGCTATCCTAATATCACATGCCAATGCAGCTCACAACCTCCTCCCAAAGCATATCCATTAATTGCAGCAATAACAGGTTTTTCTAAATTCTCTATCTTGTTAAGTAAGGTATGAATAAAAGTTGCATACCTTTCTGCTTCAATAGGATCAATATTTACTACGTATCTGATATCTCCTCCTGCACAAAAGGATCTTTCTCCAGTACCAGTTATAATTAGAACCTTTATTTTTTCATCTGCACCAACGATGTCAATTGCGGTAGATAATTCTGACATAACTTCTTTATTCAGAGCATTCAGTACTTCAGGTCTGTTGATTTTTATAATAGCAATATCTTTGTCACTATTCAAATCTAGTAGTATGTATTTCATCATTACTGCAGACATAAAGAAGTTTAGGCAATGGCTTTGATTTAAATATCAATCAAAAAAAGTGTTAATTCAGTATAATAGAAGGTCATCATATCCAAGTTTCATGTTATTTTTATATCCTTGATATTAGCAAATTCAGTTTTAAAGCAATCTAAAGTCTCATTATCAAATATACAAAATTCTATGATGTCTATTGAACATTTCTTATTATTATTATTGTATTGTTCAAGAAACCTTTCTGACTCTTCTACAAGTATCTTTGCACATTTATCCTTAGGAAATCCAAAAATGCCAGAACTTATCGCTGGCATAGAGATATTTTTGAACCCCTTCTCTGCAGCTAATGCCAGAGTACTTTGAACAGCTCTAAGCGAGCTTATTGTCTTCGTCACCTTCACCCATCCTTGGGCCAACTGTATGTATTACCGCCTTACATGGTAGTTTCCCAGCTTTAGTAATCACTGCTGAACCAACCGGGACAAAGCCTCCTGCTACTATCCTGTCGCTTTCCTCTTGAATGATTGCTCCACCTTTTCTTACTATGGCAGCTGCCAACTCCTCCACCATGTTTTAGATAAGAATTTGCAGCATTTACTATGACATCGACATCTCTTTCTGTGATATCTCCTTTAACAAGTCTAAGGATTTTATTGTTATCTAGCTTTGCCTCATATACTATTATTACGGCGATATCACCACAGACTCATCATAAATACACATTGTCTTCATTTTTCTCAATAAAATTTTATCCTCTCTCTGGGTCGGAAATAATTCTAACGTGTGACTGTGTGACTGGTCACACGCTGTAAACAAATTACA
The DNA here is from genome assembly GCA_963825865.1 of uncultured Nitrososphaeraceae archaeon. Classification (GTDB taxonomy): domain Archaea; phylum Thermoproteota; class Nitrososphaeria; order Nitrososphaerales; family Nitrososphaeraceae; genus CAWGVG01. The sequence goes on from CAWGVG010000055.1 coordinate 1,822, forward strand.
CTACAGAGAGGCGCGCTAAAAAAATATAATCAATTAAAATTAATCCATCTGATCAACACACATAACTAGTGCTTGGATGCGCCTCATATCACTCTATAACTGCTAAAGTCCAAGGATGTTGTGAAAGATACTCATTAGGCCATTGTAGACCTTCAAGCATTTTCCATGAAATACCTGAATCAGTAGAGCAGAATATACCACGATTGTTGATGGCATAGAATTCTCCTGCAACCTTAGGATTTTCTGCAAGAAATGAGATGAGTGTTCCACGTCGTTCAGGAAGGCCCTTTGATACAACCTTCCACTCTTCATCATTATTGTTATCAGAATCCTGAGTAGATGCCGTTCTTCTATAAACCAGTGATTCCGCATCTTCAACAGAATATGCTTTATACGGCCACGAGGATGCAGATACAACAACGGTTTTAGGATCTCCTGAATCAACAGCAAGACCAACTAGGTAATCGTAATCATCAAGTCCTGTCACTGATCTTTTCCAGGTCTGTCCATAATCATAGCTTTCAAAATATCCATCACCTGCGAGCAGAGTATAGCCATCCGGGCATCTTTTTGTGGGTAGCTAAAGTGTGAGTATCGTATGGTCCTCTCTCTACTTTGTCTATCCAAGTTTTACCTCCATCATGACTTTGGACTAGAGCTCCAGCCTCTATAGCAGCATACACATAACCAGGCTTAGTTTTATCTGATTCAATCCAGCGAACATGGGAAGTCCAAGGCCTCGGAGGAAAGCTCCACGATGAAGACGATTTTAAATTATTAATGGAGCTCATTTTCTGCCAAGATTCACCTCCATCATCAGAATCTATAGAAGGCAGTAGGTTCAGTTCCCACATATACGGTATTGAAGGCTTTGTATCCTCTTTCTAGATGGCTGACTGAAACTGACATTACATCTTTACTGGATATGATTTGGTTTCCAATATTGTCCCAACTTTTTCCACCATCATCTGTCTTCCACAGTCCTCCACCAAATGTGCCACAGTATGCACGATTTGGATTATTAGAATCAAAAGATATGCATTGTGGATGAGTTCCTTTCAAAGATTCATTGGCCTTCTTCCATCCGGTCTTGGAAGACTCAAACGTTAGAACCGCGTCCTCCATCGCTATAAAGAGCATGGTAGTCATTGGAGTATGTTAATGAAAGGACAGATTACCTATTAAATAAATCGAGAATTCCTTTTTGGTTTTGTCTTTTATGAAATGTATTTATCTCCTCAGTCAACTGGTCGTCATTTTGCATTATCATATATACTTTAGAACTATAGCTAGCTTCAAATATCTTCTTTAATCTTTGGAATAAAACTATGATTGGAAGGATAAGCTATCCACATTGAACCCTTTGTCTTCTAACTCTAATTGTCTCTTTTACACATTTAAGGTTGTCATGATTGTTATTATGCTCCAGCTTGAAGCTAAATTGACATAGCTGACAATAAATGCACCTGGCTAGCTATATCAGAGTGAAACATTTTTATCCAAACTTAATTGATGCTACTCCCCGATTACTGATAGTAAATGCTACTTTTTTCTGCTTCTTGGTCAATGTATTCTTTAAGACATGTACCACATACCTTGAATTGTTCTTGGTCGTTGGTACTGCTACTCCACACAACTCGCAGTTGTAAATGTTGTCATTCATCAGAGGAAGGAAATGATGATGTTCTTCCACAGATGGATTTTTCCGTTCCATTACTGCTACCATTATCTCTGTTCACCTTCCTTCCCTATCCAAAGATCCACATAAAAAAACTGGATCTATTAAGTTCTAGTTCTTTGATATGAATATATGGATCACGCTAATATGATATCTTAGCGTGTCTCTGAAGTTCAAAATACTTTCAGCATGTGACTGTGACCATCCATGTGACCTAGTGTAATTGTTAGCTGCTCTTCTAATGGCACTTGTTCTACAATCTGTACACGTTTCTTTAAATTTTGTTCAACTTCTTTATTTCCATAATGAGTTATCGAAATTATTCCTCCCAGAGCTCTGAATTCAAGCAGTCCTTCTCCCTTCAGATATTGAGCTATGGATATTGTTAGATTACGATCAAATCCTAATTGATCTCCAATTTCCCACATACTAACAATTTTATTCTCATTCCGGTCACTAAGTTCATGTAATTTTCTTAAAAACTCAAAGCGTTTTTTCTCTAGTTCGTCTAATGAATCCAATTAAATACAAATCCTTGGCAATTCCATATAATTTAAGGTCTGTCATACAGTTTATTTCTTCATATAACATATAGAATATGCTTAAAAAGTGATCGATCATCTTCCCTTACATAAATCACTTTTTATGTAACCAAAAAAATCTATAATATTCCTCAGCAATTTCAGATGGTCAAAGCTTAGTTAAGGAGTGTTTGAATATAAAAGATAAGGGCTGAATCTAATATAGAAAATTCATGTCTCTGAGGGGTAAAATACTTTCAGCTTGTGACTGTGACCATGTGATAAGCGGTGCGTTGCGATAATGATATAATGAAACTAAATCCCATTCTCTCCAATGACGCTTACAAATTTGATTATAGTCCAAAATATCATCTTAGCTATGAATCTCAAAGAGGTAGGAGTATGCAAACAGTAGGGAGGGCAGTTTGACATGAATATTGCATATACAGAAGTACCTTTGAAGATAATTGCAAAGACATGTGGTTATGAAGAGAAGAAAAAAGTAGCATATACATTTATTGATGAATACCATAATACTTCTCTTGACAAAAAGGACATCACAATTGCTGAATTGGAAGCATGTAAAAGGTTGTTGAAATATCCTAAAATCTGTTTATAATCATAGATAAAAGCGTTAGCAAAGTACGTATTTTATGTTATTTCAGGAAATAACAAAGACGACAAATCAGAAGTCCATTACGTCAACATAGGCGAATACGGCATAGATTATACCAACAAACAATAGCTTTTTTCCTTCTTTTTTGCTAAATGGGCCACTTTTCCTATTTGTTGAATTGAATTCGCTTGACTTTAACCATTTCCCTTAACAAACAACTTTTATCTCTTTTAATAAAGGATTTATACAACCTACAATCGATAAACAATCTACAGTAAAAACATGCAATGGAAATAGAATATTCTATAAAAGACTATTTAGTCATGCTTCAGGTGCTATATGACGAAGGTCTCAAATGCATGGCGGAATCATTATGAATAACAGAGTTTGTTCTTATTGTGGATCAAATACAGGCTATGACAACGACAAAGAAAGCAATGGTTATTGGTATTCTTTAGTAACACGAGACAATAAGACATGTCTTTATTTTCTTTGCAGTAATTGTTATGCTAAGCAAACCGATAAGAATCCAGAATGGAATCCGATTATTAATACTAAATCGCAAAATAGAAAAGAGTTAGAACAGATGCAGCTAAAAAATGCTTTATCGCCAAGAGTAGTTGCTCCCTTGACTATTGAGATTTTGACATGATTACCGCTTATTCATGGGCAGCAGGATTATTATTTCAATAATAGAATGACATTTTGTATTTGTTATGTATACCAATGATATGATAGCAGGGACTTTGTTCCAGAGAATGTTTTGGTAGAGGTTTCCAAGGATTTTCTGTTGCACGATTGTTTTCTTTGTATCTATATAGATATTGCGGAATCCAACAATGGTGTAAGCTAATTCTTCTATTTTTTGTTCCAAAGTCCTAAGTGTTGGTGACGGTTGTTGAGGTTTTCATTTACGTTAGTCATTAACAGTTTTATAAATTCTGCAATAAAAAGGAATGGACCTGCATTTTAGATTCCATTGTATACGTAATCGTTCAATCTTATGTGTTTGAATTTATTACCATTACGGCATTGAAAAAATGCTCTATATAGGTACTTGCAGGTGGATATATCTATATATCTAACTCTAGTATTGCATTTTGTAACTCTGTTATTGTGTTACCATGATAATAACCTCTGCTACCATTATCCCTTTTGACACATCCTTACTTGAATGATGAATATTACTAAATTTACAAAAAATATGCTTTAAAAAGTAATTCATTGTCAGCTGTATACTCCCTTTGTTAGTATCATATATTACAATAGAAATATTACTCAGGGTTTCAACCCCAACCTTAGTACTCCAAAGACCACTCTTATGGAGTATTCAGCAAAAGGAGGCAATAAATCTAAAGCCAAAGTTATAAGTATTACATCCTGGATGTGAGATCAGTAAACGCTGTTTGTAAGAGATTAAAGAAAGGAGAGGAGAAGAGTTGATAATGTAGCATATGAACAACACAAGGTAGCGGCCTGGCTCTCCTTTTTTTCTTTCGAGTACAACAATTGCAAAAAGATAACAGACGACAGCAAAACAAAACTATCTTTGATAGAATCAGATTATTCGAATTATCAAACATACTTGCAATCTGGATGCAAAAATGCAGAAGAAATGAATCTATATTCAGTCATAAAGCAGCAAGCAAAATGTGTCTTTAAACGAGTTAAAGAATAACCAAAACCAAAGAAACAGTATCCGCTAGTCTTAAGGCGTGACCTGTGGACATACAGAAAGATAGCAAATTTCGATATGTATACTGGATGAAGGTTCCCGTTTATCCAAAATCGATTAATGTAAGAATACAAGCATCATGCAAATATGACCTGAGTAGCAAAGAATACTCCATAAGAGAAAGCAAGATAGTGAAAATACAAAACGATTGGTATATCTATGCGACAATTGAGAAGCAAGAACAGCAAACTAACTTCTTAATCGATAATACCATTGCTGATAATGTCTTAGCAATTGACCTAGGTTGCAAGCATATCGCTGTAACAGTTAATACGGCAAACACAATGCCAAATTTCTATGGCGGTAGTTTAAGGCAGATGCGAGGTTTTCATTTGGCTAAGAAGGAAGTTAGGATAGAAGAAAGCAATCTACCAAGATAAGAATAGGTTATAAGAAACAAGTGGATCTTTATCATTATGCATCTATTGCAGACTATATGTGAACAATATCTCCTGCTGACAAGCCCAAAAAGATTAACATCTTTATGACTCATCCAGACGGTAAACTTGTCCTTGGAGGTACAGCAGAATTAGAAGTCAATAACTCTAAATTTTCGATCCGATCTATTTCTCAAGTAGGTATGTTTCCAGTTCTAGTCGAACGAACTGTTAAAGATAATAAATTAGAAGTAACAAGTGTACAACTCTCCGCAATCATACAGAATAGAAATCAACCCATTGAACTAGATTGAGAAATATCATTCTATTGTAAATAAAATTTCTTATATGTATCTGAGTGGCAGTCAAAATACTTTCAGCGTGTGACTGGTCATAGCCTATGCCTTAATAAAAGAGACATCATATTTGAAGAATTGATGATGACGACGAGGAAAGCGAGAATGAACTGTAACTTACCTTCTATCTATTGATTTTCAATAAGCACTTCTGGTTTGACTCGCGCAAGTATTCCAGCCGAAATGTCTACAAAGCAATTGGTATGGAAAAAGAAATAGAAGTAGGTGTATCATATTACAGATGTTACAAATTTATCAGATCTGTCATGGAGAGACTAATATCATCATCTTCTACGTTAGGTGGTGTTAAACTTAGGCTGCCTGGAAGACCACCACGACGTAGAGGATTGAAACCTTGGAGAGGAAGAGGTACCTATGAAAAGGAATATCCAATGATAACATGTATACATCAGAGAGGAAGAATGACATACTTTGATGTTCGTATAAAACATTCTCTGATCAGTAATATTTGTAGATCAGTACATCGTCATTCCAAAGTATACACAGATGAGTATCTGGGTTACAGGAATTTGAAAGAATATGGATTTGTACATAAACAAGTTTGTCATTATCATGTAAAGAATATGCAAGAGGAGTTGTACACGTAAACAATTGTGAATGTAGAAGCAATCTTTACAAGATATGGATCAGAAAATTCATGGGTGTCAATAAACACAATCTGCAGTCATATACAAAGACCTTCCAGTTTATTCATAATATCAGAAAAGATGGTATAAGAGACAAGTTGTTCAAAGCTGTTCTTAATTGTCACTAGCTGAAACATTCACTGAATAAGAGCGTATTAAATAACTAAGATAACACAAAGATCTACTTCTATATATCTAAATCTTATACTCAGATGCTACTTCATTGTGTAGTACGTTTCCATTACACAATGATGATCTATTACGGGTTTCTATAGAAAAGCAAGAACAATCCCATGAAAAAATAATTGAAAATATCCTAAAGATTATCAGTGACCTTACAGCCCAAGATATCTCTTGAACTTACTTTTGTTCTTATATGAACTTTGAAAGCAGATAGCCTTCATACTCTTTCTTATATATGATAATGACAGTAATAACAAAAATTCAAACTCCAAAGGCTCACTTGTCATCGCACAAACACATCATCGCTTGATCAAAGCTTCTTTTTTAACTAAAAATACATACATATATGTCAACTACTGCTAGTCAAAAGACAATGTTCTCCAAAATACTAATTGCAATAGATGGCTCTGATGCGTCAATGGATGCAGCAGATTATGCTGTATCTATATCTGAACAATATAATGCAGAACTTCTTTATGCTTTGCATGTTATACACCCAGCTGACGCTGATTTATTTGGATCAACTGGAGAAATGACAACAGCAGCTTACAATACAATAGACATGAACAAAGAAGCTCAGAAATATTTGGATAAAGTTAAACTCAAAGCAAATCAAAAGAATATTCAGATAAAATCAGAAATTATTGCTTCTACAAATACAGCAGGAGGTATAGTAGATTATGCTGAGGATAAAGACGTTGATCTGATCATTATTGGAACAAGAGGAAAATCAGGTTTCAAGAAAATACTACTTGGAAGTGTTGCTTATAAAGTAGTAACTTATGCACATTGTCCTGTAATGGTAGTGAAATAGTTATTTTACTTCAAACAAACCTTTCAGATAACAAAATCAAAAAACAATAATTACAATTTTTGGTTTTAGATTCATTCATTAGACAATCGCGCGCGATAAAGCTTGTATTTTTTCTCTCTTTTCATCTGACTGCTGTGCAGCATTACATGCCTCTCTTAATATTGCTGTGAAGCCAACAAGACATTTCTCGTACTCTTCTGGCAGCCTTTCGTCTATGTACCTTCTGATATTGGACTTTGCTTGCTCGCCTTAGATAGGATAAGTCGCTATTAACAGTGCCACTTGACACCAGCAGGATCTGTGCAATCTCCCTCTGGCTATGTCCCTGGCTCGCTTAGCTCCTGGACTTTATTCCTCCGCCAATCAATTCTACTGCTTTCTTTTTCCTGTTTTTGTTTGCGTTCAATTTGCAGGCTCAAATGTTCAATTTCACCATGCTCATCTTGCGCTGGCGTTCAAGGTTGGAGTATATTACAAAATAAAATGAAACAAATAGAAAGTCAAAAATAATAAGAAAAAGAATTTTGCTAGTTAGCCATTCTTTTTTATCAGCTTGTGGAAATGCTCGCCATTCTTTGCAACTTCTTCATTCCATGATTACTCTTTATAACCATACTTCAATGTCTAAGGGACTGGTTAGTGATGACTTATCGACTTAGGATTCAAATACTAACTCAGTCAGATAATACTACCCCAATTAAATAGTTTCATTATGAAAATATTGCATGTTAAAGTAAAAACAAAAACAAGTTCACATGAACAACAACAATAAGTTAAGTTTGAAGACATTATAATGATATATCGTATAAGGATAGGTCTATCTGTATGCTGCTACTGCGGTTATAGAAACTTTTTAAACTGTCATCAACAAATCTTGTATATTATTGGGCCTAGCTACATCCTCAGGCTTCACATTGAATTTATTGATCAGAATGACCGGCCCATGTTTTTTTCTTCCATTTGCTTGGAGAGTGTTATTTTTTCATCCATTTCAACGAGCTTTGCCAAGACCTGACGTTGCAAAATATGACTTTTCCATATAATAAAGATGGTGGTGCCTGATGTAGATTGACACATAAGTGATACGAATTTACTCAAAACTGTCACAGAATGAATGCTGATTTAATTTTCAATGTGGCTAGCTTACGCTTTCGGCAGAAAAAGACAAGATGTAGCAACTATTAACAAACACCACACAGTTTCAAAACAAACAAACTACACCTTCAGATTTTATTTCCTAGACCTTTATTTTCTCCGATGTTATCTTTCATTTGATCCCTCTTTCTTAAAGAAGGACAATTTACAATATATAAAAATGTCCTGTAACTAGATGATTGCAAGTATGCTATTTATTATAGAGTCCTGCGCTAGGCTCAATCTTTTTTGAATGGAAGTATAACAATTTCTGCTTTGTGGAGGTATGGAAATAATGAAGATATTTTCTTCATACCAGTAGAGTGTGCTCTCCTTTGTTCCATGAAGAATTGATCTATTTTAGTATATGAAAAATCAACTATGATCAATAGAATTGATTAGCATACAAGTCAAGATATGTGAGTATGTGTTTTCAGACAAAGAACTAAGCTCAGAATGAAGTAAAAAATGATATTGAAATGATTGAGTAGGCCAAATCAACCTTTCTAAAACCCACAAAGAATCAAAATCAGCATTTTCAGCCCCTTTTGCAAGATTAATTATATTTTCTTTTGTAGCACGCCGTTCATCTGTCTGTGGCAGCCTTAGTCCTACTTTCATACTACCTCTACGTATATAATATACAGGATTTAAGTTCAAGTGATTGCAACTCAATTCTCGTATGTCCAAAGATTATATAGCATTTGGTATAGCGCATTAGTTAATTATTATTACTCCATAATACTATTGGTATTATCATAGCATAGGATTTAACACTCTGGCATTAGCAGCATAAATCTATCCTTTTTAGCTTTTCTATTTTTATCCCTTATCCTTTTTCTTCTTGTTTCTTTTCTTGCTCTTGCGGTGGTTGTTGTTGCTGCTCTCCCATATATGACTCATTGACCTTTTGTATGCTTAAAACACTATCTCTGTATAATCGATTCGCTCTTTCAAAATATGTTAAAAACTTATATCCTCTCTCTTGATTATACGTTATCATCTCACAATGATTAGTATAAAAAAGACAAAGAAGCTGTGGATGATAGGAACGGTTTTAATGATTTTGTTTGTATCATCATTTAGCACTATTAACAATTCAATACTTCCCATAAGGGCCGTAGCTGCTGAAGTGGAAAACAATGAAGATGAGGAGACAGCATATCTTAAATTCGCATCTCAGGCAGTAAAGCAGTCTGATAATAGTAGGTACTGTTAGTGCTACAATCCAGCTACCTGAAGCAGCAAAAGGACCTCCAATACCTGCAAAAGGATACCTAGTCCAACAAATTAGAGGTGGTCTTTATTGGCTAACTGATGGAGCTTACCAGACTATGTTTATGGTAACTGACAAAGGCGTTGTAGCAGTTGATGCTCCTCCAACCATTGGCAATAATTATCTCAAAGCCATAGCAGAAGTGACAACCAAGCCAGTTACATATGTAATTTACAGCCATGCTCATATAGATCATATCGGCGCAGCAGGGATATTCCCGAAGAATGCTACTTTTATAGCTCAACAAGAAACTGCAGCCGAGTGCAAAGAGCGAAAAGTGTAGCCAAAAATGCTTCCATGGTACCACCAATTCCTACTGTTACCTTTACCAAGAACTATACATTGCAGATTGGAAATCAAACTCTAAAGCTAGACTATTATGGCGTCAATCATTTGCCTGGAAATATATTCATTTATGCTTCAAAACAAAAGGTACTCATGTTAGTTGATGTCATATTTCCGGGATGGGTTCCATTTCCTTATTTGGCAATAGCTAAAGATACTGCAGGCTTTATCAAAGCTCATGACATAGCCTTAAACAACTATGACTTTGACACAATTGTTGGTGGCCATCTTACTAGACTTGGAACAAGAAATGATGTAATAGTACAAAAGGAATTTGTATCCGACTTGGAAAGGGCAGCTGCTCAAGCAAACCAACAAGTCTCATTTGGTGGGATTGCAAAGCAGGTAGGAGGAGGACAAGAACCTTAACCATGGCTGATTTTCTCCAAATACATTGATGCGGTTGGCGAAAACTGTGTAAATAACATGTTGCCTAAATGGGAAAATAGGCTTGGCGGAGCACAGCAATTCATGTCAACCCATTGCTTTACCATGGCTCAGTCTGGGAGAATAGAATCCTACAGGTACAGGCATTACTCCAAAACAGTACGTTTGTATACAAATAAGCAAACGTACTCCTAGTAATTTTTTCTTCTGTTTGAAAATCCTTCTGTGTTGTTATAAACCGTACGAATGCCACTCATTTTGAGGGGGAAATCAAATGATATGGTAAAGTTATTTATTTATTTATTTATTTGCGATATTTTTTCCTTTGATACTGCTATTTACATTCAAGCAAGAGATAGGCGATTAATTCATTCATATATTATTAATCTGTCTGCTGCAAAGTGGAAATAGAAATAATAGCAGTCATCCAGAAGAATTGCAAAAGTCAATAATAACAACAACTAGTAACACACCTACGAATGTAGAGACTGCCAATAGAAGTACAGAACAATAACAGTAACAGCAACTATAATAGCAAAGGGATGGCAGGACGACAAGAAAGACAAGCAAAGAGATGGTGGAAATGATAATGGTAACACAGTTACCGTCCAAGTAAACAAACAAAAAGCGTCACAAAGTGGATGGGATAACACACAAGCGCACACACCGTTGTCAACAACACTAGCAGTGAAGGCGACGGTCAGAGTTCTCCTGGTGGAGGTGGCGACGGTCACGGAAGCCCAGGGCACTAGCAAGATAGTTCTTTTATAACTACTACCACAAATTTTTTTTATTTTTTAATACTCAATACAAATATTTCATATATGCGTTAACGATGGCATATTATTTCTTGGTACTAGTTAATCGAAAAAAGCGATAAAGATGAACTATGTAGTTAAATAAATGAAGGCTTTCTGTAGTTGATTCACATGTCTGGAGGAAGTAATAATCCTTGCATAGATTTTACTACACAAACTGCAGGTCCTCTATCTAACCCCTATAACGTATCAGTCCTCAATCATAAGCTTGTATTTTCTACTTCCAATGGAGCAGGAATAGAAACCACTTCTTATATTGATTATTATTAATGGGAAAAATCAGAGGCTAAAATTATCTTCATTTATATTAATAATAATTCACAACAATAAATAAGCATATGGTATTGTTATGCTCTAAGTTATCTTCTTTTGATCCAAAGATTAGTTACAGGTCAAGGACATTAGATGAATTAAACTCTCTATGCAATGTACTCAATGATTCCAAGTCCAAATTAAGCAATAGTCTTCAGTATTATCTACAAAAGTATAAGCAACTATTAGATATACCAAGGCTATGTAGGGCCTTGGCTGTTCCTGGAGAACTTGCTGAGCAGTTTGTAGAGGCTAATAAAACAGAACTGTATACAGACGGGCTAGATGTAGTAACACATTCAACAAATCAAATTGCTGATATTCTTCAAAAATATTTTTTTTATCCACACAATAATAACAATAACAATAATCATCTTATTGCATCAGATCTGAATAATAACCAAAAAGAAGCAATCTATACGGATATAAACGAATTAGCTGTATATTCAAAGATGTACTACGATATAGAAACCATAAAATCTGATCCCCTAATATCAGATGAATATCCTTATGGCAACCCCTTTGATCATATTATAGATATAATGAAGCATGGAGCAATAATTGTTAGGTTCAAATATGTCTCAAATAATAAATCTCTTCCTCCTGAAGAAAAAATAGTAAGTTACCATATCATGAATTTTAAAGGAAAAGATGTACTTGGTGTACATGTCCAAGGTGATCAAAGGTTTAGCATGTACAAACAATGGGGGAGTGGCGACGAAAGACTTGAACCAATTTATCCAGAATATGAAAATATGATAATAAGGTGGGGAAAGGAAGAAGTAGTGGAAGCTGTAATGAAAGGTAACAGGACAAATGATGATGGTAATAATGAATTCCTTTACTAAATAATAGTTGAATAATAATTATTTATCTTCTAAATCAGTAACTTGTATCTCTGTAGATATAAAATGTTCAGGACCTATTCCATAAAATCCGCTTTCAGCTATACTTAAAGGCCTCAAGAATTCAAGGCATCACTATGGGGAATTTGCCAGACAGGATTTGGCCATCCTCATCGATTGGTTTGTTTATCTCAAAGAGTATCGTGGAAGCTCATGGGGGCAAGATGTGGAGTGAGAACAATGAAGATGGTAACGGAGCTACGTTTTACTTTAGCCTACCGTTAAGCAAGTAGATATAATACACATATCTAAAGCCTAACATTTTGTTTTATAAAATCTTCTGAAAGCTGGATGACAAAAATGGGTCAAATTTGATTCACATCCCTTCGAGCAAAAGAAGTACTCGTCAATAGACCTTCTATATATATATACAGTTGTAGGAGATAATGCTCTCACGATAACAAGTCTTACAATTATGCACTATTTAAGAAGGCTTTTATTGATTTTCTAATCTTCATGCTATCATCAATGCAAAATATTGGAGATAAAAAAATAATCTATAACACTATTGAAGAGATCATAGATCCTTCACATACGGCATTAGTTGTGTGGGATGTACAAAATATGTTCGTAAATCTAATTTTCAATAGACAAGAATTTACTAGAAATCTTGGTTCAGTTATAGAGCTCGCACGAAGAGCAAATGTCCAAATATTCTTTACACGTCATCAACTGCTGCCAACAAGATTTGAATCTTCAGCAAGACTAGATATGATAAGTAGATTAGGACTTGATCGCATTAGTCAAACAGCAACTAAGGAAGACCTAGACTTTGTAATAAAACCAAAACAATCATACCGGCAACAACAAGAACAAGAACAACAACAGCAAAGCGAAATAGTGATAGATAAACATACAGCAAGTATTTTTATAGATACGGGATTTGAACGCATGCTACAAAGTGCAGGTATTATTACAGTAGTATTTACTGGTATTGCAACAGAGTATGGAATTGAATCTAGTGCTAGGGATGCTTCTAGTAGAGGCTTTTATTCTGTAGTAGTTTCAGATTGTGTATCTTCACCTGACAAAGAGGGACATAATAGGTCTCTTGAGAATATGAAGATAATAACCATTATAAGTTCGAACGAGATTGAGAATATTTGGTCAAAATAAGTTGTTGTTCATTAAAGGTCTTTAAGTTAAGAAACCTGAGCACGTAACTATCTCAGATACCGTACTGTTTCTTGACCTCAACCTGATGGATAGTAAATCTAATTATAAAGATAATAATATATGGTAAGAAATGACTATGAATTGTCCTTTGTGTGGTGCGTTAATGGTTTGGCTTAATGGATCAATCAATCACGATCCTCCAACCAAATACTACCAATGCAGAAATGACAACATATATGTTACAAAATTTCAGGATGGAACTTATGAGATTCAATATCCAAAGAAAAAAGCGCATAGTTTCAAGCCTTTCTCTTTGTTTTAACATGTTATAAGCTGATGTATTTTAGCTTGTCAAAATCTAGCTTTTTCTTTTGATTCCATCATTATGGTTTGTACTAATAGAAAATGCGCATATGTTGAAATGTGTAACATCTTTCATTATAAGCAAACTGCCATGTTCAAGTACAAGTGAAACTGTTTGTTTAGTTTGCTTATGCTTAAATGAGAATTTTCGTTCTGCTCCAAAACTCAACGAAGCAATAGTAATGTTCTTTCCTAGTGATTTCATGTATATCCCATGTAGTACTTAAGAGCGTTTGACGATAGAACAGACAAGAAACAATTTATTGAACGCTCTTATAATAACGTGAGGCTTACTAATCTAGGCAGAGAACTGCGATAAGGGAATTTTCTTATTTTTGCTTGATAATTTAACTATAGATACATACATTAAATGCATGACAAACCCAGATAATTAATGCTACCATGACTAAATTCCTACATTTTATTGTCTGCAGATCTGACTGTGCACGAGCAGTGAGACTCGCATTGCCATAAAATAAGAAAGATATAGAATAAAGAGAAAGTATTGTAGCTATCTGTTATTGATATCTTCATTATGTATTATGAGGATAACTTCATTATGTATTTGTGGGGAGCATTTGGTAAATTATTAACAAAATTCATAAAAGAGAATAACTTAATATGGATATGCTGCTCGGAGCATCGACATTCTCTTCCAAAAACATCCCGATTCCTTCACTGGCATTGCCCCTTACACTATATACTCATATAACAAATACTGGATAATAAGTGGTCAAGCTGAGAACACTACTCTTAGATAGATAGTTGTTTTTCTTCTTATTTATGTTCTAAATTATAGGTATTCATCATTTGACTAATTGCTTGTACGTATTTACTCGGATAATAATAAACGTCCATCACCATGTTTTTTAGATTTCCTGGTTCTATTCTTCTAACTAAAGAACTATTAGTACCAGAACGAAGCTCTTCATTGGCTTTATCATACTCTGCTACAGGAATTAACCATCTATATTCCTCTTCTTTGCGTTTCCAAAATCTTTCATGTTCTAGGCCTTTCTTGTACCAATCCCTTTCTTTTATCACTTGTTCTAGTTCCTTTTTCGTTGCTACCAAATTGTCTGCTACAGGTCTATCTCTCTCATATTCTCGTAGAGTATTGATAGTTACACTGTGATCTTTTAATAGATGCATTTGTGCCATTTGTAAATTGGTTATTTCTTGTCTTATTCCTTTCAGCCTTTCTTCTTCTTGTATTATATATTCAGGAATTTCATCTATTGGAATTCCAAGATTATCTGAAAGAACAGATATCTTATTTACGGTATTGATAAATTCTTCAGGTTTCAAACCACAACGAAAGCAATGAACATCTACATTTTCCATAAAAGATTCTATCTGCTCTTCGCTCAATCCCTTCTCATCTAATTTTCTCTGAAGCCTTATTGAAGATGCAAATGATTTTACATCTACACCTTCTCGCTTTAGCATAACAGATAATTCTCTGATTAGATCAAATTCAGAATAGTTACCATCGGGATATTCTTTTTGTTTACACTGCTTAATTATCTCACTTACAGTCCCAGCTCCTATTTGATTAGCTTTGGCAATTTGATCTCTAGAAAAGCCATATAGCCATTGGGTAATGACCTGTCTTCTTATTGTATTGGGTATTTTTCCTCCCATTGATATTACGTAATTTAATTATATAATCTACACATAAATAATAAAGTGTACTGTTCAATACATTTGTATGGTATGTACTATTAAATAATCAGATTGAAAAATATCAGAGTGAGTTGGCCAAATGAATGAACCAGTCCATAGGCAAGCACAAAAAAGCTATTTGACTTCTATCTGACGACTATCTGACGATAAAATGACGATTATCTGACGAACATCTGACCAAAATATGAAGCCTATTTCATCAGAAGATGAAGGTTCTATGTATAAGCATATTATAGAACTTTCTAATAAATTTTATCGATTCAGCGATCAGCTCCGCATCATGTTATATTAAATTTTTATGGTATTTTCTTTGATTGGTATCAATACCATAGTTGGACGACGCTAGAAGGAAGTTGGTCATTCATTGATCTTCGACATATCTTTACACGAGTGGGTACTTCAGAGTTGCAGAGGTTTTGTATATTTGTACAATATTTGATGAAATGTCGATCTCAGATCAACATATCAGAAATTACGATCCCCAGTTTTTCCCACGCGTGATGATAAGCATTTGTTAACCGGTCCAGTTCATATAATGCATAATGTCTAGCTGAAACGGATTTTGCACGACCTGCTAAAATGTCAGCCTCGTTCATATCCATAACTCTACTCATTACATTATAGTGCTGTAAATATTATACTCTTTCAGAATGCCAATGACAGTTGGAATTTCTAGATCAAGTTGCAAAGCGATAAACTCTTCTGCTATACCTGATTCGTACAAATTGATAACAACCCTCTTTTGTTCCTCTTGTGAGAATGGCCTGTTATAATGATAAGCCCACAATAATAATAATATGAATAAGTAGATTATATAACATTGATTAACATAGTTAATTGAATAGATAAGAAAACAATTGTGTGAAGTAGAATATTGGCTCACTAGCTATGAATCTGAATTTTATTATTGTTTAGTATGACGACTATAGTCATTGCCCATCATATTTATCTATCTATATAATACAATTCTTTCTCCTACGCCATTTAGCGTTTCTATTATTATCATAATCTGATGCTTCTAAGCTATCATTAGTGGCCAGACTTCGGCATAAACATTTTTTACCTTTGAATGAGTAAATGAGAACTTTTTTCCAGCTGCAATCGCGAACCGGCGGATTTTTAATACTTAAGGAAAGAATGCTTTCTGAATAGGGTGGCACTAGAACATTCTAAATAGGAAGACTTCGTAAATAAAATATGCGTTCGGTACAAGTCTCCAAGCCCAAAGGGCCTTTCGAAATGGTAGAACGAGACATTCCAGAACCTGGTGCTGCACAAGTCCGCATCAAAGTTCAGGCCTGCGGCATTTGCCACAGTGACTCAATGATGAAAGAAGGGTTATTCCCGGGTGTCCAATACCCAAGGGTTCCTGGTCACGAGGTCGCAGGTATTATCGATAAAGTAGGCAAAGATGTAGTTGAATGGAAGCCTGGACAGCGAGTCGCCGTAGGCTGGCATGGGGGCCATTGCGGTCACTGCGAATCCTGTCGACGGGGGGATTTCGTCACTTGTCGATTCGCCCAAGTACCGGGTTTTTCCTACGACGGCGGCTACGCTGAATATATGATTGCCCCTACCGAAGCACTTGCATCTATCCCTGACGAGCTTTCAGCTACAGAAGCTGCACCATTGATGTGTGCCGGAATCACAACATACAACGCTCTTCGGAACAGTGGTGCACGTGTAGGCGATGTCGTTGCAATACTCGGGATAGGCGGACTTGGTCATCTAGGAATCCAATTTGCTGCCAAGATGGGTTTTAAGACCATTGCTATTGGGCGAGGAAAGGATAAGGAGGATCTTGTGAGAAAGCTCGGCGCAAGACAATATATTGATAGCAAATCTCAGAATCCTGTCGAAGAGCTTGTCAAGCTCGGAGGTGCCAAGGTCATTCTTGGAACGGTCCCAAGTGGAAAGGCGATGAGTGAGGTATTGGGTGGTCTTTCCGTCAACGGAAAGCTAGTCATGATTGGTGCGTCTGATGAACCGCTTGAAGTATCTCCAATTTTTTTCCTCTCAGGACGTAGATCAGTAGTAGGTTGGCCTAGTGGTACTTCAATCGATTCGCAAGACACGCTATCATTCAGCGTTCTCTCAGGTGTGAGACCGATGAACGAGGTCTTTCCACTCGAGCAGGCTAACAGTGGCCTACGAGCAAATGATGAGCGGCAAGGCACGATTTCGAGCGGTCCTAACAACAGGACATTAGTGATCAGCCTCTGTCAGTCAGATGTTATAAAAATAGCATTAAATGTCATCCCTTCAGGGCTAGAAGAGAAGTCAGGTACTCCCCTGAAACCTGTGTATGGATCTCTTACTATTGAAGCTCCATGTTGATTTATTCTCTTACCTACATTTATAGCCCTTAGTTTGGCTTGATAGATATCTGCAATCTCTTTATCACATATACTGTTCCATTTGTAGGTTGGATATATTTATATGCACTTGCAAGTTATCTATAGAGGTTGTTGTCTCCTGCTATTACAGCTTGACAACAGCTTGATTCTATATCCTCTACTAACGCTCCGGACTACATCTCTTAACAGTCATCCTTTTCTTTGAATGATAAAACTTCAACGCCAGCCTAAAGGCGTCAAATATGTCATTATCTATATACGATAAGGGTACTCATTATGTAACAAACCAAAGGCTAAGGTTAGAAATACTTAAGGAAATTTCTGATTGTGAAGATGTTTTGGAAATTGCTGGCGATCATATACCAAAGAAGGAACAATTGAATGACGATTGCAATAATGACAATCAGATATTGTAGGTATATGCATATGCTGCATAATAGTAACAATTACTCTTCTACTTAAATATGTCTGACATTGTTCCTATCTATTAGTCTCATTTGCATTCCATATTTCGGACGTAGTGTGACAAGTGGCTGAAGTATAACAGGATGTTCTGGTATGATTGTCATTTTCCAACGTCGAGCAATAGTGGCAATTACTAATATTCCCTCCATCCATGCAAACGGCTCTCCTATACAAGACCTTGGACCACCTCCAAATGGAAAATAGCTAAATCTTGGTCGTTTAGCCTTTTCTTGTGGATTCCATCTTTCTGGATCAAATCGCTCGGGTTCAGGAAAATAGCGGGGATCATGATGCATTAAATATTGGCTCATTAGAATTGAAGAGCCTGCAGGTATAACATAATCGCCAATCTTGCAATCATTTATAGCCTGACGACCTATTGCCCATGCTGGTGGATAGAGGCGCATCGATTCGGCAAAAACTCTTTCTGTATATTCTAAATTGGGTATGTCTTTAACAGTAGGAACTGCATGATCATAATTGTAATATCAAGTACAGAATCAACTTCCTCATGAAGCATCTTTTCTTCTTCAGGATTTTGGGAGAGAAGGTAAAATGTCCATGTTAGTGCGTTTGCCACAGTTTCATGGCCAGCAAGGAAAATGGTGGTTACATTATCTCTTAGTTGCTGTTTGTCGTTAGTGATGGTGATATTATCAATCTATTATTATTCCTTTTATTGGCAGATTTATTATTATTTTCATTTGCTGAAATATAAGCATCTGATTTGACCTTGCAGTAATAGACTTATTAGATCTTTGTGAGGATAAGACCCATCTTGTTTATTGTTATGATGATGATTGCTATTACTGTTACTATTTCTATGGCTATCAATTATGCGATAAATTATTGTATCTAATTGTTTTTTGGCATGACGAAAGTGTATATTATTTGGTAAGGGTAATTTTTCTATAATCCCAGCAAATGGTATTCTAGCACGGTTGAAATATTCTATAAGAGTGGTAACATACTGATCAATTTCTTTAGTCTCTGATTCTTCAATACTAATGTTAAAGAAAGCCTTACTAACAATGGCTAACGTCAGATGCATGAATTCCCTGTGAATATCTATTTGCCATGGTCGTCGTCATTCCATCGATTAGATATATCTAGAGCATAATCTGTCATAATATTTGCATAGTTGGGAATCTCATCTGGCTGAAAGACGGGTTGTATTAATTGACGTTGGCTGTGATGAAGCTCGCCTTCGCTGGTCAATAAGCCTTCTGCAGTTCTTAGATCAGAACAAAAGACACAGGTCAGTACGAACTGCT
The DNA here is from genome assembly GCA_963825865.1 of uncultured Nitrososphaeraceae archaeon. GTDB lineage: Archaea > Thermoproteota > Nitrososphaeria > Nitrososphaerales > Nitrososphaeraceae > CAWGVG01. Next base: position 21,187 of record CAWGVG010000055.1, read on the forward strand.
AGATGCAATTATCAGAAATGCAAAAAGACTACAGCGACTTACGGAAAACATATTAGATGTTACAAGAATTGAAAGTCAATCATTACAACTAAACAAAGAACGATTTAGCTTAAACGAAATAATAAGAAATGTAATAAATGATGTTAATAATCAGGCCGGACTTCGCAATACCAATAATAAAACTGTATCTATATTATTTGATCCCAAACAAGATGTTTTTGTAGAAGCAGACAAAGTAAGAAGAGGTTATTTCAAACGTGCTTAAAAATGCCATTCAATTTACAAAAGAAGGTACCATAACTATCATAGCAGCGGCAGAAAAGATGAATCACAAGGAGGCCATAGTTAGCGTGAAGGATACAGGCACAGGAATAGATCCTCAAATATTCCATAGATTGTTTACAAAGTTTGCTACAAAATCTGTTACAGGTACCGGCTTGGGTTTGTTTATCTCAAAGAGTATCGTGGAAGCTCATGGGGGCAAGATGTGGGGTGAGAACAATGCAGATGGTAACGGAGCTACGTTTTACTTTAGCCTACCGTTAAGCAAATAGATATAATACACATATCTAAAGCCTAACATTTTGTTTTATAAAATCTTCTGAAAGCGGGATGACAAAAATGGGTCAAATTTGTTTCAAATTCCACGAATCCGTTTAATACCATAACAGATTGAGCGAAACATTAAGAAATATTTTATTTTACCATTGCTAATATCTTGAGTATAGGATCATACTACTAACCTACTCTTGCAGGGGCTTGAAACCTGGGAAAGGTGGCTTTCCTTTTTTGGTTTGATTTCAAAACCAGAACCGTTTTTCCTTAGCATAGGCTAATAATCGTCGAGCTTAGGCTCGGAACTTATTCTCGATATCGAAGTTGTTTTCCTATTATGTCAATAAATAACTTTTACAATAATAGGCATATTTATTACTCTATGTAGGCATTCTACTCTTCTTCTTCTTCTTTTCTTTTACGTTTAAGTTTATAAATACACCACGCAAAGTAATCTGATATAAAATTCATATCTTCTATTCATCATCAGAAATTAGGACGGAAAAACTACAGCCTCCTAGCCCTAGTGGTGTTCTTTCTCTATCTTATATCAAACGTAAAAATCAAGCTAAACGTAGAGCTTTGTTTCTACTCTAGTTTCATCCATAGGCTTTATAATAATAAAATAGTGAAAAGTAAGCGGAATAAAAATGGCATACTTGAAGAATACCCTTTTTTCTCCTAAAACAAGAGGGATAGTCTGTTATCTTTACTATAGCGATTATTGTTATTTCTTATAGTTTATTTTTTTACCTTCAAAGCACTACTGAAAGTGATATCAGAAACAGCATTTTTGAGAGCAAAAGGCTCGTCAGATGCAATCTACACAGGCGCTTTCCCAACGCATTAGCTCAGACCTTGGTTCTATAATGGCCAGGTTGCAAGGCTTAGCAGGCTCATCGTATTTGCAGCAAGCTGATTTGTCTAGTGATAAGACAAGAAAGCTATTACAGGAAATGTACCTTCAGATAAACAATATCACCACCGCAGACAGACTTTTTATTTTAAACAAAAATGATATTGTAATGATAAACCTGGTACCGGAAGGACAGAAGACTTTTGTTGGTACCAATGTATCAAATATTGATTGGGTAAGAGAAACTAGAACTCAACATAAACCAGTATTTTCCAATGGATATTTTGGTTTGGATGGTAAATATAGAATAGCCATCACTTACCCTATCATAAATAGAGAAACCGGCCAATATATAGGGCTGGTAGGTTCCCTGATGCCTACCATATCGCTTTTCGAAGATTATGGCAACATTTTTGATATTAAATCTCAGTATCTAGCAGTTCTGGATCGAAACTCAGATCAACTGATTCACCCGGTAAATTCATTTATAGGGAAGCCATTTTTTGGAAATTACACACAGCAAGTTACTGGTCACAATAAAGCTCTAAACAGTCTTATTCGAACAGTTATGGATGGTAAACCAGACTTTGCTGTTTATCCGTTTAAAAATGGTGAAAGATTGAATACTGGATTTCCTATATTTGTGGAAGGAAAACCAACATACTTTGTTAATGTTATAACTCCTACATCTGTAATATATTCACAGATCAACAAAGTCATATCAACTGAGAGACTCGAAATGTTTTCGCTTATAGTGGGGACTACTAGCGCAATTGTGATCCTCGTCATATTTCTTATTAGATGGAGCATTACGTTGGATAATGAAGTAAAGAGAAGAACAAGGGAACTAAGATAGAAGCTGAAGCTAATAACTCACTGACAGAATCAAATAAACAACTTGCATTAGCAAACGAACAACTAAAGATACATGACAAAATGCAAAAAGATTTCATCAATGTAGCAGCACACGAATTAAGGACACCAATTCAGCCAATACTAAGTTTAAGTCAAATCATTCGAGATAGAATGTCAATAAAGAAAGAAGAAAAACAGGAGAAGCAAAAAAAGAACGAGAGCAGTTGGAACTTTGCCAATTACAGGATGTTGTAATAACAAGTGCGAAAAGGTTGCGAAGGCTTACAGATGATATATTAGATGTCAGTAGGATTGAAACTCACACTCTTACATTACAAAAGAAAAGGTTCGATCTAAATGATCTAATATCAAATATAATACAAGATTGCAAGAATCAACTTGAAAAACAAGGAGACTCATTAATAGCTGATAATGGTCACATTCCTACTGATGCTAACCTAACAATAGTTTATAAAGGATCTGAAAAGGAGATATCACCAATTTTTGTTGAAGCAGACAAACAGAGAATTAGTCAAGTTGTTTGGAACCTTCTAAATAACGCTATCAAATTTACCAGAGAAGGAGGCACATTAACCATAACTGTAGAAAAGAAGAAGAAAGGAAATAAAGCTGAAAATGAAGAGGTTGTGGTTAGTATAAAGGACACAGGCACTGGAATCGATCCAGAAATAAGGCCCAGATTGTTTGAAAAGTTTGCCTCAAAATCCTATCAAGGAACCGGCTTGGGTTTGTTCATCTCAAAAAGTATTATAGAAGCTCATAGTGGAAAGATTTGGGCTGAAAACAATGCTGATGGCAGAGGATCTACATTTGCATTTAGCCTATCACTTAGCAAGTGAGTGGCGCCATACACTACTACTAACCTACTCAGGCAGGCGTCTGACGTCCTTCCTGACTGTGATCCATTCTCTTATGCGAATTTAATGTTTCAGAGCTGTCGAAAATTCTACCACATACATAACAGCGATGTTCCTTGGTAGAACTCTTAGGATTTGAAGCTGGAGCAGTCATTCTTAATTATTAATATATGAAAAGATGTAATTAAGAATTAATCTATCTAAACATTGCGCGCAAAATACTTCAAGAATAGATATATTTTGCATTATGATAACATATAGACATGGCTCAAACGCTTTGTATTAAATGTGGTTCAGATCTCAAAGTATCTTCTTATTGTCAGCTTTGCCAAGAGCCTTTAATATTTACATGTACTTCATGTGATTATGTTACTGAAGAAAAAGTTCATACCGATTGCAGGAATGCTGAAGTACTAGCAAAAACAGAGGCGAAAGAAGAACCCGCACATACAACAGGGAATAAAGAAGAAGAGAGCATTGTTGATAAACCAAGAGAAGAACAAACGGTTAAAGCAGAGCCAAGTTCTGCATCATCTTATATGACAAGGGAGCAAGATAAGGAAAATAATAATGTCAATCCATTTGTTACAGGCACAGCGGTTTGACAGAGCTTGATGACCTATTGGCTTAATGCTTATGGAGAATTCCTTAAAAATGCGCCAAAAATGACAAAGATTGGTATAACACATATTGGAAGCCTTGGCTAAATTGGATGGCGTAGCGACAACAGCAAGACAAGGACAGAGCAAAGATAGAATAAGAATGAGAAATGGGTCTGATTTAAGAAATTTCTCTTTCGCTTAAAATTGTATTCTTTCTACAAGCATGCTATACAATAGCATTAGAAGAAGATGGAGAACGCTTGGGATTCGAAGCAGTGGCCATTGCTAGTTATTTTAATACATCTACAAACATATAATTAATAAGTGATGTTCAACGTTTAGATCTTTTATAACCTATACATGATTGTTACTATTCCAACAATCATGTATGAGGTAAAGAATCGTCTAGGCGGTAGTGCTATTATAAGCCATGTCCCAAAAAAGTAATTCATAATTACAAGCAGTGCAAAATATCTTTTCATTAATAACTTATCTTTGTTACTTGCTTCCTTAGCCAAGGCACATAGAATGTTTTTTAGATCTTTTACTTGCATAAATGAGTCACTCGAGGAATAAACTCCACCCACTTTCTATATGTGTCATTTTCTATATTATACCTTGACAATTTTTCAGCTATTTCGAGATATGTCCAAGGGCATGGCGCCATAGCTGACACAATTTTACCCATATCATCCGCTGCTGATGAAGATAATAACACTTTTCTTAGATAGGAAGTATAGTTCAAGGTAGTTGTGCTTGGTATACTATTAAGAATTGAATCCGGCTATATTCCAAGGGAATTAAGGATCTGATTTTGCAATTGCATTTCAAAATTAATTGTACCTGCAATAGGATATCAAACCACTGTGCGAGATGAACATCGTGAGACTTTTGTTTACAGCTTGTAAAAAGTTACAGAATTCAATGAGAAAAATGTGGTCTTGTTTTAGATAAAATATAAATTTGTCTATTGGCAGAGCGTTGGTAGAAATCTCAATTAAGAATGTATGATTTAGAATTTTATTCCAGTACCTATACAAGATTGTTTTAGATCATCTGCAAATGTATTATGGTACATTGGATATATCATCTATTTTGACACACACAATCAAGATATAAGTACATAACATATTCCGCCCTTAGTTAATTGTTCAAGGAATAATGCGGGTACAAGGGAGAAATATTTAGCCTTCAAATTGATAGTTACAGTTGCCAGTTTAATCGCACATTAGAATATAATAATATTTTATCAAATCATATTCATTATACTCAATTATATAGAAATAAATACATAGAAAGTCTTTGACTTATATATTAATGAACAACCACAAAATAATCTTACCTAGTATTGCGGTTGTGACTATGTTTGTTGTATGGTCACTATTATTACCTAACTTGGTGGTCCCAAGTTCTACTATTATCCAGATAGCAATGGCAGAAAATGCTACTACTAATACAACAATACCAACCAATACAAATATCACATTAGGAAATCCAATTTTCATAGAGCATGACAAGACTACAAGTCGACAAGGAGCAATTATCAATGGAAGCCAGGGATTCAAAGCATCTTTTGCAGGTAGTGGGATGATAAAAGGTATAAACTTCACAGATACTGGAACAGCCTTGATAGTTTTAAGGCCTAATGGTTATTCAGATATCCTAGGAAAGGCAGTTATAACAACTATTGATGGCACTGAAAAAGGGTCTTATACTTTTAAGTCAATAGGACATGCGGATGCCAATGGAACAATAAGAGATAATGGATCTCTATTTTTCCACACAAACTCCACTAGTAAGCTTGCTATTGTTAATAACCTTGTAGTTATATTCAAAGATCAGATAGACAAAGCAGGAAATGGCATGACTATAGGCTGGGAATGGAAAAGATAACAGTTTTTTAACTAATACTACGATATAAAATACTAATAAAATACTAATAGAATGAGTTTATCATATCATTAAGTCACAAATTCTAGTTTTTTTTATAAAAGACTTTTACATACTTCTTAAAATACTGTCAAGACATTAAGAAGTATCACGGGCATTAACATAGTTACAACGTGAGCAAGTAAATGTTGTGGGTTTCTTGTATGTTTGCTGCTCAGAGTTCAGCATTTATGTAAGAGGAATGATCAAATTTAAATCAAATATTTTTCATTATATGTTATGTTACAAGGTTATAGACCTGAGAAGGGAAAACCATCATCATCATCATCAGCACAATCTCCACTATCCTTCGAACAAGTATGTCCTAGATGGGCATGGAAAATAAGACAGGGACTCGACGAGCATGATGTACATACTTTGGTCCGTGACTCAAAATATTGTATTGTAGGTGAAGCATGGGGCTATAATGGAAGGCATGCGGGTTACTATATTGCCCCTTTAATTGCTCTTATTGGTTGTTGGAGATGCATTAAATTTGGTCGAGAAATGGGTAAAATCGCAAAGCTTCATGGCCAATCCTGTATCAACGATCTCCAGCCAGTAATTAATCATTTCCTTGAACACTGGAATAATAGGCATAGAAACATCACCACCAAAAGAGTATATGCTCTATAGATAACAGACAATGAGACGACACTTCTGGTCTATACTCAAATTAGACCATGGATATGACAACGCTGAGAATTGGCCAAGACCAGGTGGTACAACTCCAAAGATTTCATCTAAGAGAGTTAATACTACAATTAGATAGTAGGTTCAGTTAATTATGCAATATCTTATTTTGAAAAGTGCTCAGAAGTATCCATAAACTGATGCAAAAAGTGTTACCTAAAATAAGGGTCCACTACATTACATCAGGACGGAAATAGCTATAGAACACAAAGAGCAGAGCATTGAGTGAACAGAGGAGGTTCTTAAATCCAAAGGTATAGAATGAAATACTATGCTATTGTTATACAAAAGCTAGAACGGGAATTAGGAATCGAAGTTAGTAGTTTTCGAGAGATTAGTCTTATGGCCCTTCAATTTTTAAGACAATCCAGAATACATAGACCAAGAACTAACAGGTGGCCCGCTTATTTCAGGATTTGCTTCGTCTATACTTTTTTTGAGCATGATTTTTGATTGCTTTTCAGCGTGTATGAAAAGCTATCTCTTCTGTATATATTTTAAGCGTGAAATTTGGGCATCACTTTAAAAATAAGCATGATAAAATAAGCACTTGATATTATAGGTTGGGCAAGCCAAACAGAATTAAAAGAAGATGCAGTTTCTCTGCGGCGAGATAGGATCTTAGAGCTGACTTCTGAAAGACTTCGTTCAAAGGCTTTTTGCCATTGCGTAAGATGTCTAGATGAGATCTTTGCAGACATTACAAAAGTGACTTGCTTTGATATCTGTATCAGACAATGAATTGCTAAAATGCATTACACATCTTGTATTTTTACAATGATTCAACCCAAAAGCATGTCCTAATTCATGTACTGCCTCCTTGACTAATCTTTGATAAAAGAGAGATTCATCTGGTTTTAATCCATAGAATTCTTGCCTTAACCTTGGAAGATAAATTGCTGATATGCTGCCATCTACATATGCTTCTCCAAATACAAAGTTTAGATGAGCAGAATATGCATCAAAATCACATATAGCCAGTATTTTTGTTGATTTAGATGGATTGTACATATATGAAAGCCATATCATTTGATATCCATTGCCTTCTTTGCTTATCAAATAGTTGAATTGGGATCTCTTTTATTTGTGGTGCCGTACCAATAGAAGCATTAAATTCTTCTGACAGAACCTCTTCCAATGTAGTATTCACTCTTTTGAGATTAAATTGAACAAATATATAACGAAAAATAAGTGAGTGTGCACCGTTACTATCGTCTGATGTTTCTGCATTATATGGTAAAGGTAATGCTCTTAATTTACAGGGTAATTATGCTGAATCTATACCATACTTTGACAAAGCCTTAGCTGTAGATCCAAATTACAAAGAAGCATTATATGGTAAAGGTTATGCTCTTAATGGCCAGGGTAATTATGCTGGAGCTACAGAGCTATTATGACAAAGCCTTAGCTGTAGATCCCAACCTTAAATATGCATTAGATGGAAAACAAAAAGCTCTTTCAAAGATGGGCCGCTAGCCTACACAAGAAAAGCTTTGCTATCGCTTGTTTGGGATCAAGATCCAAGTGTTCCAGAATTTTCTTTTGCATAGTATCTATGATCACTCTTAGAACTATCTTTTAGTATGCTTGTATATCATCTACTGATGTTTCCTCTTAGAATATAGTAAAATACCTCCACTATCTCCACTATCTCCACCAAAGCCAAATTCGTGCTCAAATTTAGTCCAAAATTGGTGGAGATATTCTCAGATACTATATTCAATATCTCCATTGTTAACAAATACCTCCACTCTATCTATGTCCAATAATCTGTCGTTAGTGGTGGAGATACTGCATACATTAGTGGAGATATCTCTATTTGATACCTCCACTAAAAGAAGCTCAAATCTTACTGTGTTTGGCAAAATAAACTCTAGCATTTCTACACTTACATTAAAACAGCGTGTTGTTACAGTAAAAAACTTTCTTCAATACTGCGATGTAGATATAAGCCCAAGGAAGTTCAAGTTAAAAGTAAAACTACCTAGAGTAGTTAGAAAGAACAAAGAAGCGTTATCAAAAGAAGATATTATTGATATTTTAAACACATGTTCTGATATCAGATTAAAAACATATGTAATCTGATAAGGCATTTGGATACCTTAGCAATTTATCTGAAACTATAGATCTCTGTGAGACATGTACCAATGAGATTTGGATTTATGCTGTTTCTGCTAATGATGATAATAAAGGTAGTCGTCAACTAACGGCTTAACAGAAGGAAAATGACTTTATACCATCGACAGAAGGAAAATAATAGAGCTTTATCTTCTAATTTGAAAGATTCTTGATGCTTTTAGTCTATTACAGACCACGCTTTCAGGATTTCTATTCGATCTTGACCAGAGTAATGTTTGTAGGGATATATACATGTTAAAACCGCTTATCAAGCAGTGTATTCTATTGCCAAAGAAGTTGTATAAACGTACACTTAGAAAACAAGCAAGCCAAAGTTAAGTATCATAAAGAGATTTTCTTTTCGTAATTACGCAATACATCTAATTTGATGCATATCTTGATGTTAAATCTATCATTGAGGAAGTTTTGCCTATTCCGAATGGAGCGCCTATTACAATATACCACTCGTTAAAGTATGATAAATTAGATGCTTCAATACTAGCAGATCTAGCTGGAGCAGATTTGATTTCAAAGTGTTACGTTCCTGATTGTATAAGGCGGCAGTGTCATATTTGCAATAGTTCTTCTAGAAGTGCAGGTTTCCTTTTGTTTGCTGATTTTATAGTATCTATATACTGCCTGAACTCCTTTTCCATTTTGAGAGAAGTATAGAGCCGATACATAGCTTTTAAGTAATATTTTGCTGTTCTGTATGCATTTCTATTTGATTGTTTTATGGATTCTTCAGCCATGTTTCGATAGAGTGCAACTGCTGCCTCGTATGGCATCGATTTTTCGCATGCTTTCGCAACTCTTTCAGTATCATATGTATCATTGATATGCTGTGAGGCTATTTTGAATGCCGAGGCAAGATCTTTATCTCTAAGGTACATTTCGAGTAGATTATGGGTATCTCCATGTTCTAACATAAAAGAAGTTAACTCTTCTTTAACGTCTTTCCACAAGCCAAGTTCATTTGATAAACGAGTTATCTTTTCGAGTAATTCCTCTTCTGGTCTATCCTTGAATGACTTTATGTATAGAGATAGTGATTCGTCATTATTTCCACGACTATATTTTAAATCCCCCATCTTTTCAATGAGATCCGTTTTCAGGAAACCCTTTGCAAAATCTGAGACTCTTGTCCAGATTGCGGGCTTCATCAATTTTTCCTTTTAACTCAAGCTTTTCAATATATCTAAAGTATGAATGTTCAAACTCTTTTTCACACAATAGCAGAAACTTTTTTTCATCTTTCTTGTTTTCATATATATCTAGTAAAATGTCAACTATTCCTGAAACACGGTATTCCTCTCCTCTGGCCCTGCTTTCTTGCAGCTTCTTCTAATGCAAGTTTTTCAATAAAGGTAAAATCTTCTTCAGTGCTACATGAATCTACTATCATTTTTGAAACATAATCAGAAAAGTTGTCCAGGACAAACATCTTCCAGTTATCTTCATGGATTTTTTGTTTTATTGCCCATTCTGCGTTTAATACGTTCAATATTCTAGCATAAAGTTTCAAAGACCCTTCAATGAATTCAGCGAACATACCACCAGAATCATCTACAACACCATAATTTTTCATGCACAACTTAATAATACCTTTTACAATATCGAATGACTCTTGGACATTATTGCTTTCAAAGAGTTTCTTTGCACGATTTCTTACTTCCTCAAGCTTTTCTATCAATTCATGCGCATTATAGTAATCTACCTGATTAGAGAACAGCGCTTCCAAACGCTTCTTGAATGTCTTACTGTGGGGGCTTGATACCTGGAAAATGATATCAGGATTCATTCTTATGCTCTCTTCAATGAGTGTTAATAGTTCCTCCTTAGACTTGTTCCTTAATTCCTTTAGAACTACATCAACGTTCAGGAATTCTTCTCTTCTGTGAATCCAGTGAAGTAGCAGTGTTATCGAATGCTTGCAGAATTCCTCTTGGTCAAATGGACATGTACACTTTGGAATTAATCTACCGCTTTTATTATCATATTCTATTTTAATCCTGTAGCTTCTAGATTCACTTCCTTGTACATCTCCGCGAAGAGTCATGCCATGAATCTGTGTATTTGATACTCGTCCTTCTTTGAAATATCCCAGTCCTCGCTCAAATACTTGCCGACTACACAACTCTTTTACATCTTTGTTCTCCAAGTTAAAGGAACCATCTAACAAGGAATTAATCACTGTGGGGTATCGTTGTTAGTGCTGATTTTTAAGGGCATCGTAAACTTCACTCTGATACACTTGGCGAAGGGCCTAGTAAGTTTGCTTTAGTGAATGGAACATTAAAACAAATGTTGGTCGCTTGCATTATAGAGCAAAGCAAAACCTTTAAAGTGGGGGTATTGTATTAGGTTCGATGGTATTAGATCCAATGGATACGGTTAAGGATGTGTCGCAATATGTAACTGGTTTGATTGGATTTGCTGGAGGAGCATTAGTTACTGCAATGTTCGGGGCATTATTGAGTAGTTGTAGTTGTCCACAAATTGCTCTGTGATTGATATACGGTCCTATTCTCGAATATTATTTGGTGCTTCCTTTTGTTGCATTCAGGATTAATTCGGCGGTCTCTTCTGGGTGTGATACAAATGATGCATGACTAGCGTTGACCATTACAGTGGTAGCATTAATTTTTTTTGCAAAAAGACGCTGTACATCAGGAGGAATCACGTGGTCGCCCTCAGACATCTGGTACCATGTTGGAAGTTGTTTCCATGCCGGAGGGCCAGATTTTTCAGCAAAAATTGATTGATTAAATGGCTTCTGCACAACTGCCATGATATGAGCTTCAGTCGCATCTACATCTTGAGCAAAGGCTACTTGAAACATTTCCGGGTTTATGTAGACAAACCCTCCACTATCGTAAACCAAAAAGATCTTTGGGAAACTTTGTGACGTCGACGAAATTCGACAGCGATTGACCCTCATCTGGAGCAAAGGCAGAAATGTAGACAAGTCCAGTGACGTTGGGATTATTATAAGCAGCATCTGTAATAACAAATCCACCATATGAGTGTCCTACAAGAATTGTTGGTCCCCCAACCTGATCGATTGCACGCTTAACAGTAGCAATATCATCCGACAGAGAATGGAGAGACATTTGTACAGCGATAACTTTATGTCCTGCGTTCTCTAAAATAGGAATTATTTTGCTCCATGAAGAGCCATCAGCCCATGCTCCATGGACAAGAACAATATTAGTAGCGTTTGTTGTTGTAATCCCCTGTATTCCTTGGGATTGCATTAATGTCTTCTTCTCTGGGCTGGCTTCGCCAGAATATGTAGATGATGCAAAACTTGCGATAATTATAATGCTCAGACACAGCAGAAGTAAAACTTTTGCTTTTTTCATATCATGAGTGATTAATCTTGTATATAAGGGCAGTATATAGGAATGGTTACAGTATTCTCTGAAATAACACCGCAGAATGTATCAAATTCTCGTAGAAATACAAATCACCAGCCTAACAAAAATAACAGACAGAGCCATACCATAAACCTCACAAAGGCTCATCTGTTACCCCTAATCCTGTAGCCTTCTTTATCCACAAATGCTTGTCTTTAAAATCGTGTTTCAGAGGATTGCAAAAGTCTGGTGAAAGCAAAGCCTCATACAACAACTGCTGGTAATGTCTCTCTTTTATCTACTGATGAGAATTATGTCAATGATATAGTTCTATTGCATTTCCAACCTTCTAACAGGCATCGTCTTTTGCTTGCCTTACTTCCAGGATATTGATGTTACGTATGAAATTTTTTCCAGAAATGAAATCTAGGTGCGTTTTGTTTGTTTATGAATTTGTTCATGATGGCTCATGTCCAGAAAGAATCTTTATAATGAATTATAACGTCAATTCCTAGATTACAAAGTATACCTCATTTGATATACTCAATTGTTATATGAAACAACAACAACAATACAGGTAAGTGGACAAGGAGAGGGGCAAAACTTTTGTCCAAGAGCGACAGGATCAATCCCGGCATCTATAACATTTTCTGTTCAGCAAAATGTAGGCGGCGCAGTACCAAGGACAGTTCAATGTGGACGTTCACTTCCCTCCGCTTCCATTTACCAAAACAGGTACCTTGGATAGTGTACAAATAACTGGAAACTCATTTACCATTACGGGAAAAGAACATCCGAAAGCAATCAAACACATGTTATGTAGTTAAAGCATCACTAAATGATAGGTGAAAAATGTAGAATTGAATTATGTCCATGTCTCAGTTAGATAGTTTTTCTGAAAAATGTAAAATTCAGTATCTTGCATTCCATCAGCGCAAAAAAACATGTTCATTATCCTCTAAATTTATTCAAGATAATGAAACAACAAGAAATGATGAACGAAAAAGAAGTGATAGAGGCTAAAAATATTGTCATATTTTAGATTAAAAATTTCAAAACACTTACAACATAATGCGTACAGAAAAGACAGAGGTCTACTTTTGCTTTCTGCTTTTCCCTCGTGCTAAACCGCCGCCTAACTTGTTTCTGGCTTTTGCCAACTTTTTGATTTATGTAGTTAATGTCATATTATAGTTATTGTATATATATTTTCTGACAGATATTGCAACTCCACAATTGAATAGAGTGGATATTATCTATCCTATGTCTCTCTACTGTTAAACAACCACATGACGACTTACAATTAGCACAGCAGCGGTATGATGGCACTTTTGTGAGCTCGTCAACTCCAAATTGAAAGCAACACTGCCAGTAGTGCATATATGCCTATGGTTTTATTCATTAGATAGTATATAGCAATAGTGTATATACATAAATATATATATGTAGATAAGTATAGAATAACAGTACACGACAGAATTTATAGAATTAGACAAGAAGCGATGGATGGTAAGATTCTTGGTCCTCGCAGCAGTTGCTGCCATCCTAATGCTTAAACTTTACTTATTATTATTTGTGATGGACTTTGCTGTAGGACTTTACAGCTTTCTTACAACTTTTATCTTGTTCAGTATTTTGATACGTGCATGGATGGCATACAAAGATCCTTATCTTAAAGCCAAAGACATTGACCTTTTAAATGTTAAATTGCCTCTTATTTCAATTGTAGTGCCCAGTAAAAAATGAGGAAGATAATATAAGAAATTGTGTTCTATCATGCATAAATCAATTATATAAAAATAAAGAAGTTATCATAATTGATGATTGCAGTACTGACAATACGCCTAAAATTCTAGCTGAAATACGAACAGAAGTAGGAGCAGACAACTTAACTGTAATTTACTTATCAAAAAGTGTGGGCAAAAAACAAGCGATAGAAGCAGCAAGTCAGATCGCCAAAGGCGAAATTTACGCTTTTATAGATAGCGATTGTAATATGGATAGTGATGCAGTCGAAAAAGCAGCCAAGATTTTCCTGTCAGATAGGCTAGTTGGTGCCGTGACTGCTCAGGGAACAGTAAGGGGCGCACATACAGGTAATATATTATTAAAGATGCAACATGTATACATTGATGGAGCGTGTAGGGTAATAAAAGGATTCGAAAGCTCATTTGATTCACTTACCTGCTGCTCAGGCTCTCTCAGTTTCTATAAAAGAGAAGCTATACAGGATTTCATCCATGATTGGGCACATGACCGTTTTCTTGGAGTTGATTTTAAGTTCTGTACTGACAGACGTATGACTGCACATGTACTTGGGACGAAGCCTAAGTTATATAATAATATCTTGGATAACAAGCAAGATTGTCGCTATAAAATGATTCCAATACTAAGGGTTGGAAAAGATGATGATATAGATACGATGAAATCGTCTTCAGATCCAAATATCGATGATGATAAAGCTACTGCACCTAGCCTATACTGGAAAGTGTTGTATAGTTCAAGCATTAGAGTAACTATAGGAGTACCAGATAACCTTCCAGCGCTTCTAAAACAGCAGATTAGATGGAGAAAAAGCTTCTACAGGAGTCTTATTTCAACAGGAGAAATATTTTGGAGACGTCCATTTTATGCACTATGCTGTATTACATAATAACTGGTATGAAATTTATTCGTCCATTTATTCTACTACACGCAATAGTTCTTCTACCTCTTGCTGGGAATATTTTATCACCTGTGCTTTGGTTGGCAGGTATAACGTTTACTGGAATGATTTATGGAGTAGATTATAGATTACGTAATCCAGGAGACAAATTGTGGCTGTATCGTCCAGTATGGATGCTCATGTCTACATTTGTATATACTTGGTTGCTCATTTGGGCTGAGTTACAATTAAAAAACAGTCATGGAGATAGATATGTGAGTTATGAAAACATGTATCTTCAGATACCCATTCTTCAGATATTTCAACACACAGAAACAACATTAAAGGAACTATTACCAATTATTAGTAAATATGTACGCCAAAAACTATTATATTTTAGAGTATAGTCTGGTTGTTTTCTAACTCTGCCACACGTTTGAAGAATGATTCATTAATGAATGCGAACCTGTGACTCTGCTAAGATTTTAGCTTCTTTTCTGAATCCTTTTTGAGATGTCGAAGGTAATATATGCTATGTCCAAATCAAGTTTCTCCTTTACATATTGCTGGATCTCAACTGCCGTCAAATGTCTAACAGTAGAATAGATAATACATTTCTATTATTATTATTATTACAATTATTGGAGTGTAAGAAATTAAAAAACAACTTTTTTTTGAAGAAATGATATGTATTTCAAAAGTATATTATAATCTGCTAGCCTAGTCTTTGCTTCTTCTATCGATAAAGTCATATTCTTTTGCTTTATACTGTCATCTTTTAAATTCATACTAGTTCAATCATTTTGTTGATTCGTATGCAAGAAGCTGATGTATTGCATTCATTTTCACTCATCCTTTATCACATTCCTTCAGTTTGTTTTATTATTGTCGTATATTGTCTAGACGTTTACGGATTTGAAGTTATTAAAAAATGGACACACCATGGATTTGATAATTTTTAATACTCATAATCTGTTTATACCGTTGTATCTGCCAAATGATGTCAAAAGGAGTATTTTTCTTAGTATTGGCTATCATTTTAGTATCAATCATTATTTGGATTTTTAAACAAGTAATCTTTTTCCATTAGTCTTGTATCTGTTTCTGGAAATATAGAACTCCTAGGTGCCTATTAAGTTCGAGACTGATCCTATTTTTAAAACACTTTAAGGTCTTGTCAAACCCGTTGGGCACTTTTATATACGTAGAGCACTCATTAAAAACAGAAAACTCTAAAGCTAGCAACTCTATCTAATAGGTTAGAATCCTTTTTTAGTAGCGATTTCATTGCGGAAACCTTCGAGCCCGCATAATATACGGGTTCATATACTTCAGTCTTCCAGGATAGATGTTACAATAAGGATAACAAAAACATCTGACAGAAAATGCCTAACCACCTGGAATGATTATCTTGGACGCTTAAGGTATTTCTTCCGATGGCTTCACAACTGCAGAAAAAATAGTGGTAACAATACTAACAAGAATTTGTACAGCAATCTCTCAATCAGAATGGGAAACTCCTGCCTTTGTCAAAATTAAAGAGAAGAAAACCAAACGTCTTAGTCCGTATTCTGAAACAGAATTATGGGAAAGAGATGAAATATTGTGTATAGTCAAGTATGAGCCATACAAGCGCAACAAAGCGGCTTTAACCTTACTTTGGGATCTAGATGCAAGAAATCATGAGATAACTCTGCTTAAAATCAAAAATATACGTTTTAGAGAGAAATATGGAGAAGGAGAAATTCCACATGAAGCAAAAACAGGTTCTGGCCCTATATTGCTAACATGTTCATTCCCATATGTACAGCGATTGGCTAAATGAACATCCATTCAAAAATGAGCCAAATGCCAGGTTAATATGCAATCTTCAAAATGGAGCGCCAGTAAAGTCTGATACCTTGTGGAAAGTAATGAGGAAAATAAGAAAAAAGACACCGTCCTAAACTCTATTTTATCTTGAAATTTTGTACGTGTCCTTTCAAACGCATAGCCATTTTTTATACCAAAATCTTTGAGTAACTTGTTATATTCAGTTTTAACAAAATCATAGGAAAACTGGTCTGAAATAAATGGAAAGCAAAGAAAAAGTATTTTATCTGTTTCATGCCCGTTCCGTCATCTCTTCAATGTCTGTTGCAAACCTTTGTGGCGTTCTTTGTGCGGCTCCAATGGAGAAGCAAGAGGGATCAGCACCCCATGCAGCGTCAGTTAATCAATGGTAAATACCAAGCTGAACAGCGTAGAATGAAAATAGCTTCTTTACTACTCAAACTATGACTGAGAATGAGATAGCACAAGAATTAGATATGGCTAGGAGAAGAGATAGAATTAATCAGTAGACACAGGCTAGAACCTAAATGAATCAAGTACCGGTCATAATCTACCTTCAAACTATAAAGGTTGATACGCAAAGTATGTATCATAACTTGGTCAATTTACGAAATGACTTGCATTTAGGTTCATATGTCGCCATGAGTCAAGTAGGTGAAGTTGTAAAGAAATTTGATGAATTTGAAAACTCTATGAGAACACATCTTGGAAAAGTCGATCCAATATTGATCGTAAATATATTACTACGTCAAAAGAAAGAGAAAAACAAGAATCCAACATATACACTTGAGGTTTTCATAAAGTCAAAGCAGAATACTGAGGAAATCAGAAATAGGATAATTAATGAAACAGGCATGGTTCCTGCATTCTATGATGGAGGAACTCATCTAGTAGTGGCACACAAGATTGACTTTGATATGCTCAAGATGATAAACGATATTGAGTTTGTAGAAAGAATAAATGGGACTTATGCTGGCGGTGGCATGGCATCGATAGGTCCAGTATATGAGTGAACCCAAGCGCAGCGAATCCCTATAGTAGGTTGTTGTTATTATTGCGCTGCGGTGGGTCCATCAAAAGATCCAGAGTGTTCTAGCCTAGTCGTACCTGTTCTCTTCCATCGTCTTCTTTCATGCATGAAGACTTGCGCACCCACATCTGACAGAGCTATAAAATATTTTTTGAATTAGACGGCAAGGCGATTAAGGAGATCAATAATAACAACAAGAAGAAGTATGGGCTAAACCGCTTTCATGACATGACATAATATTATATGATTTCATATAACGTTTTTCGTACGTATTATGTTGTATATTGTAAGTGCTTTTAATTTTTAATATATAACAACACAATACTTTCCCCAAAATCTCTTAATCTTTGTTATTATTGATCATCATGAAATAAATTGCTTCTTTCTGAATTCAATTATGCTGTCAAAGCCAAAATTTTTCTCCTGATCTATTATTATCCTATGTTGTGAAGATATTACACAGACACATATGAGTTGCAGTATTCTGTTAGAAGGAGAAGAAGGAGAACAAGAATTACAACTAGAACAAGGAATACCTGTATGTGGAGCGAACCTATTATCGCCTGTTGTCGACCAAGCATTCTACATTGAAGAAATCCATTATAGAATAGGAAACAGACTATATATCGAAAATGCAGATTAACAAATAACATCAAAAAAAGTTTGAATAACAAAAATCAGGCTCCAAACATTGAAGAGGAAAGAGATCTGGAACTTGAAAATATTGTTGGCAATCTCATGATTGCGCAATACCAAGTTGACAAACTAAGATCTAGGTTGAGTGAAAGGATAAGTGGATACGGTTCTATCAGTAACAAAAAGGGCTCTGTGAATGTATTCAAGCACAATGGGAAGTGGTATAAGGTTTCAGCCAAAGTAGAAGTATCTTTGAATAGTAATAGTGATAGTATAATAAAGCCTTAATATATTGGCTAAAAAGGCTGAGTGGCTTGTTTCTGATGCGGTTGACGATTTATAATATAGAAGACAGCGGCGAATGAAGTATAATATTGTTGTAGTAGCATTTGTATCATAAGTTTTTAATGCTGTTTACATAATATGGTTCCCACGAAATAGAAAAGGACAATCTAAGGTTGGCTAACTGCCATTATTATCATTAGTTGACCAATTAGATAGTAGTAATACTTTTCACAGACTAACTATACCTATTGTGTTATTCTCTTATACCTTCAAGATTTGATACAACCTGCCATAGCATCGTTCTAATATGTGATTTCATCATCTTATCTTGTGTCATTCCATCTAATATACTAAGGGCATTTGCTCCTCTTACAGATAAGCTAAATTTTTGCTCTTTATCTTTCAACAAAACAAGTAATTCATTCATCCTATTTTTTGTATTTCTATTAACTTCACCATAATAATTCCTTTTTATGTTTTCAAGCATTACCATTGCGGCATCTAAATTTTCTTGGTTAGTTTGTTGAGAGTTGCTATTCATTATAGCAAATTTTATAATCACGGATGAAGCTTTGCTTTATATCATCAGTAAATCCTCAAGCCCTTGACTATCATTTGATTTATTTTTCTCAGTATTACTACTGCTTTTCTTAGTTCCAAGTGAATCTAGCTCACTTATCCACCAACCAACCTTTTCAGACCTCTCGTTATCGTTGGCATTTACAGCGGTGATGATGTTTGCATTTGCCTTAATCAAAGTGTTTACTATTTCTCTACGTTTGGAATCTAATAATAATAATCTGTCAGCGTTCTCTTTAATATTGTTGTTTGTTGTGGGCTTTCCGACCATTAAAACGATAGACAATTTTTACTTCATCAGCAGACTGAATGTTAGCAGCATACTTAAAGCTATGTAATTAGTGATTGCTCATCTTGCCATTAATAGTTATTAGTTTCTATAATTAATTGGACTTTGAATGGTTTTTCTTGTAAAGATAAAAACAAACAGATACATAGTTATAATAATGTAAATGAGCAGGTAATGGACCTTCTAAATATTGCTCTTAGCCATATGAAATTAATGTGACAGGTATATTGTAAAGGAAAGTAAGGAATCTCACGACCGTGAATTCGCGCTGCCAACGAGAGGTAGCCCGCTTATTGTATACATGTAAGAAGTGTCTTCCTTTGTCTGTTGATATAAAACAAGAAGAAGTTTGTTTTTCATTTTCCTCAATCTCTCTCAGGTTCCTTTCGAGCATAAATAGCAGGTATTCTTGTAGCATAGTATATGATGTAAATGATCTATAGATAATTTTCGGGCTAGTGGCTCCAGGATTAGCAGTAGTTTCTAAAATAGATGCAATTATTTCTAGTCTGCTTCTATTTTTCATATTTGTTTTTCTTCTTCATAGATGATAGAATATGCCTCCTGTTGTTTTTTCCAAATATAACTTCTGTGAATTATAACAAATAAGTTCTAACAGGTAACTGGATCAATATTGACCTTCTAAATCAACAAATACAACCTACAGGCATATTCAAAGACATTCCAGTTTATTCAAAACAGTGCACTTGACGTTTAGTCAATTGCAAGATAATATATTTTTGTTAAACGATTAAGGTGAGAAGTAGAAGCAACAACAAGAAATACCCACTTGTTAAATAGTTGTTGAAATAACCAAACATAATGCCATTTAGAAAAAGTTACGAGTTTACATACATAACAATAATACTGGCAAAAGCGTAACTTACCACCAGTAATATTAACCACTTTTTTTATGTTTATATCCTGGTTGTTGCCTAATTTGATATCGTTGTATCAGATCTCCTAATTTGATAATTTTAGCTTGCTTTTTAAATCCTTCAATCTGTTCCTGAGAGTCACTTCTGTTACTCCTGCTGCTTGTGCAATATCATTTTGAGTTATATTTTCGCCTATATTTATAGATGATAAGTAAAGAATAGTAGCTGCAAATCCCATTGGATTTTTTCCAGCAGATAATAATATTTCATCTTTTCTAACTTCATTCATTATACTTATTGCCTGACGTTTCGTTTTTTCGCTTAGATTAGCTTTGTTTGCAACTTTGGCAATACACTTCATTTGATCGACTAATGGAACTTTAAGGTCAAGTTCGATAAGCAGTAATCTATATGCTTTTGCTAAATGTTTGCGTTTGATGTTACTAGCTGCCGCAATATCTCTTAATGTTCTTGGAATTTCCATTTCTCTACATGCAATATATGCAGAAGCAGCCAATAATGCATTTATTGATCTTCCTCTTACTAATCCTCTTCTTTGAGCTTTTCTATATATGTATGCTGTTTTCTCAACTACTGCATCTGGCAATGCAAGTTTATCGCTCAATACATCAAGTTCATTGAAAGCTTGCATAAGATTTATAGCAGTAGCAGTACGACTCTGTGTTCTAAAATCCCATGCTCTTAAGCTTTTTATTGTAGAGTATGTGGATGCATCTAGTTTGTGTCCTGCTCCATCTTTGTCAGTCCTTCCAATTATAGTATATAATCCCCTATCATATCTTGCTAGAGAAGTAGGAGCTCCTGTTCTGCATCTATCATTTACTTCTTCTGCACTAAAAGCACGCCATTCTGGTCTGCTCATATCCTGCACTTTGTCTGAAATTACTATGCCACAATTACTACAAATGATTTCTCCAGATTCAGGATCTATAATGACTGTCTTACCTTTCGCTTTTCCACATATTGAACATACAATCAAAGTTTGCATTATCGTAAAGGAGAACGTGTTATGTTATACTATTAATAATATGTCAATTCAAGTAATTCAAGTATATAGAGTACTCGCCGTTATAAAACTCAGATATATGCAGTTCATTAGCTTCAGCTTTTTCTTTATTTGTAACTGATGAAGACATAAACGCAATGTACTACTACAGAAGGCGTATGGCAGGGTTAGAGGCAGCAGCGTTACAAAGAGGTGCTTTTTATACAATTCCATATATACATCTGAGATAAATAAGAACTAGGCCGATAAGGAAAAGATACCTGTCCCATTATCTAATGTTTTTACAGAGTTGGCTGAGTCACAACTTTAACTGTGTACTTAAAGTTGTGGCATTTTCAACTTGTACTTTCAACTGTCCAGTAAAATAAAACTCTCCGTCTTTGAATAAAGAAATCCATGTTTGGTCAGGGGACACAATAGTTAGCTTCTTAAAAATCATCGAGGCATTATTATTGTCGGTATTTGTGAATGGCAGGCAAGGCAGGCAGCTGCGCAAAGATAATGGATTCAAAGATGTATTAGTAGAGAAAGTTAGGAAGGAATATGAAGGGAGATCTTTTTGGAATGTCAAGTGAAGAAGTTAGTATGAAGTCTCTTTATATGTGGCATGGATGTGTAAACATAGACAAACAATGTAGGCTAAAAGATGTTCATGGCATTGAACCACAAGATAGGCTTGCTGTTCATGACTTCTTGGTAGGCCAGTCAAGCTCAAACCCGTGGATAAGAAAAGGATTTAGCTCAGCACGTCTTTTCAGACAAACACCAGATCAAACACAATTAAAGGATTATAATTGGATTCCATCAGACTCTCAATATCGGAAATAAAAACCTGCTTCATTATCATTACCATACTTACCAATTAGAATAGAGACAAAAAAAGTTATTCTACAATTTCTTTCTCTTTCCTATAGCATCAACTATTTGCGTTACTCCTCTACCAATTAATTTGCTAAATGGAGCTAGTGGCATAAATGTAGCTGCAGTCTCTGCTGCTTCTGGCAAAACATTTAGTATTTTTTGTACTACAGAAACAGTTTTTGATTCTATGTTTACCTGGTTAGGATAATCCATTTGTTCTTCTCTTCCTGGCTTGACATCTTGGACTTCTTTTGCAAGTTCCTCTAGACTGGTGTTTATAGATTTTACCTGTTCTTCGGGTATCTGTCTTCCTTTAAGCTGTTGGTTAATGTTCTCAGAAAAATCTTTCAAAGCTCTCGCATATTCTGAATCTTGAATCTTTGCTAATTCCTGTTGGCTTACATTTATTGTCCCTGAACCAACTACAATATTTTTTCCAATGATGTTACCAGAGCCTGAAAAACCAGTGCCAATGACATCACCTTGTGTTTCACTAATGTTTATGCCTCTTCTTTTCTCCTCAGGTTCCAATTTCATCTCAGGTGGCGTACCATAGATAAGTAATCCATGTTCGTAATCGTATTATCTCGCACTCCCAAAGATAAGAATTCGCATATATTCTTATATCCCATTCCATGTCCAGTAGCAATCCAAGATGGCTTTTGGTCCTCTGTAACCACCAGATAATTGCCTGTCCACGTCTATTATGATCGTAATATCTCGCGCTACGCTTATTGTGATTCATTGGAATCCAAAATAACCCTCATAACAGCTAGTTTTCAAAATTCATTAAAACATTCTCTGTATACCATATCTAAATTCTTAAGTAATATGAATACAAGCTTCTTAAATGGCTGAAGGGAGAGAATGCTAATGAGAACTGCAAATGCTTGGCCCGAGCTACCGTTAGCAGAGTGGAAAGACACATATGATACTTTGCATATGTGGACCCAGATAGTGGGCAAGATTAGGCTCGCACTCACTCCGTTAGTGAATCACTGGTGGAACGTTCCTCTCTATGTTACTTCTCGTGGACTCACGACTTCTGTTATGCCCTATAATGATCGCTCATTACAGATAAATTTTGATTTCATAGCTCATCGCCTAATCATAGAATCGTCTGACGGTTCTACCAAGTCAGTCGCTCTACGACCACGCTCGGTAGCTGAGTTTTACCAGGAAATGCCGCATTAGAATCGCTTGAAATGCCTGTATCCATCTGGACTACGCCTGTAGAAGTACCTGATCGAACGCCGTTTGAGAAAGATCAGAAACATGCTTACTATGATTCCGAATATGCACAAAGATTCTGGCATATTCTCCTGCAGTCCAGCCAAGTTCTTATGAAGTTTCGTTCCCGGTTCATTGGAAAGGTGAGCCCTATACATTTTTTCTGGGGTGCCTTTGATCTGGCCCTTAGCCGCTTTTCAGGACGTAGGGCACCTACTCATCCAGGTGCGCCGAACTGTGGTGTTTTTGTTATGGTCGAAGCTTATTCACACGAAGTTAGTAGTTGCGGTTTCTGGCCAGGCGGTGGTCTGGTTGACAATCCAGCTTTCTATTCATATTCCTATCCTGAACCTCAGGGTTTCAAAGATTATGCCATCCAGCCGCGTGAAGCGTATTACCACAAAGGAATAAGTGAGTTCTTGTTACCTTACGACGTTGTACGTTCATCAAGTTCACCTGGTGAGGTCTTGCTTAGTTTCCTTCAGAGTACATATGAAGCAGGCTGCAACACGTGCCAAATGGGATCGACATTCATTGGAGCGTCAGTAAAGTGGAATATCGATATCAACCATTCTTGCAATTGTTCTATCTTTAAATGGCCTATTATTTTATATTCAAAACATACCAAAAAAGATCTCAGGTAGATATTGGTTCATGCACTATCATACCATCCATACTTTAGTACTATATCTTTACTCATCTGACTCACTCGATCCCCTCGAACGTAACTCAGTTTTATGTCCCGATACATCTGTTAGAATTTTAACTATTACTCCAAGGCTACCAAAAATTATAGAACAATGTTTATCATCTTTATCAATTCTCGATCTAACAAAAAAATTATCATGATTAGTACCTCCCAAGTCAAGATCGTGCTCAAAATTAGAATGCAGCAATGACGGAAATTCTAGCAAATAAAGTGTTGCTATTCCAGATTTTTCTATCAATATCTGAATGTCACTAAATGCTGTGTACTTCTATATTGTACATAGAACATAATTACCTCTAAATGTAGCAGATAGCCTTCCACATAGATCAGAGGGTGAATCTGTCTTGATAGATCACCTGCCTGAAAATACTAAACGAGTATTGGATTTAGGTATAGGAGATGGAAGGTTAATCAAGCTGATAAAGGCGGATCATCCAGATATAGAAGA
>CAWGVG010000056.1:0-34096 GCA_963825865.1 uncultured Nitrososphaeraceae archaeon
CATGAATCGTTGTCCTTCAAGTTCAAAGGTCACAGTCATCACGGTTCCCTTTGGTCTTCCTGAGACCTCGCAGCTGATTCTCCATAATGGGCAATATCAATGATTTTTGATTTTGAAAATAGATGTATAAAATTTTGCTCCTTTCTTCTGCATTGTCGTCAAACCACAAATGAGGAGCTATTTTTTGCATAACGAACTTGTTCATAGATGCCCTATAACAAATGATATAAAAGACATTACTCCCCAAGGGAGACTCAATTCCATTTAGCGAAGAGCTTCATAGAACAAGCAGTTTTTTTGTTTATGTTATTAGCTAAAAGACGCAAATCTGGTAGTCTTGCTACCAGTTGAACTAATAATTTGAATTACATCTGATTTATCTTGTTTTGAGAGTTTCACATTTTTACACAAATAGTCTAATACCTCCCATAAATAGACTATTTAGACTGATTTATTAGTCTACTACTATTTTCTTTAACATGCTCCTAAGAAAAATGCTGTTAATTGGAAAGATAGACGATCACCATCAAAGCCATTGATCCTGTTACATGCTTATAGAGAAGGCAATGTGTAAACACTTTTGACTCAGTCTTTGGTGTTTCGTTTGTCTACTATGTAGCCACCAGGCTCTAGGAAATATCCACCGGGTCCTTCCATTGCTTTTGTAAATTCTTTTTGTTTGTGCAGATCTTCAGATATACTTTTTATTCTCTTCCTTTTTGTGAGCCATTCAATATGCTTTCATAATCCAAACCACACATACGGAAAATATTGTAGTTTATACCTTAAATGACTTTGTAGTAAATGTATGATTGACACACCGGGCTTGGCACAGAGTCAGGAATAGCTTGAGCAGTTCAAGCGGTGGTTCAGTACCAAACATGGTTGGCCAAATATTGGTACTGCCTAAACCAGCAGTATGAACATGATAAGAACGGAAGCAGCAATAATAACTGGTACTTGTTATGCACAGCTGATAGTAACACATAACAAATATCTTCCTCAATTTTTTGTTTGTAACAACAATCTCATTTACTATCATCATATTTCGTTATTATCTATAGTAGTAACATTCGTTCTTTTCCTTTTTGTCTTCTGTCTGCTGTGATGTACTACCTTACTTTTGGTTTATTAGCAATAGCCCTAAGGCGGAAATTCGAACGTAGATTTAGACATTAATTTAAATCATCACGTAAAAGAATTTCTTACTTTAGAAAACTTGATTTGTTGTGGTTCTAGCAGTTGTTATTTCGCCAGTTTGCTCTTCCTGTTTTACTTCTCCTTCTTTATGTGAGTTTTCAGTCATCATCATGCGTAATCGAATAGGTTGAGATATTGGATAGCATGAAAAGATGAGTTAGGGTGACGAAGCCTTTGAAACACTTTCTGAAAAAGTCACAAAGAATTAAGTTGACGGCCTAGTAAAGCCGTTCCATTTTGTCCATGTCATAGAAATTGATAAGTTCTGTACAACGCTGTCATCATGTTCAAGTATTACAGATCATCTATTAGCTGAATCATGACAACTGCCTTATATATCCTAAGAGCTTTCTTCATTCTCTCCACAACCCCATCTATATCATCTGAGTTTACTACAGTAGCCACAATTTTTCTTGTAGTGTATGCAAACTTCAATGGTCCTGGCGGCTTGTTTGAAATAATAAAAAAGAGCCAGAAGAGACATGCCTTTATGAAGGAAAACAAAGAATATATAACAATAAATGATGAGAAAGAATATCAGCTAATCACAGTCAAATTGCATGGTCAAGGCATCTTTTTCAGAAAGTCTATGTATGGTAAGAGAATAAAAACAAAGAAACAAAAAGTAGTCAAAGCAGGACAGTTTATAGTTGCTGAGGTAGATGCTAAATATGGGGCTTTCGGTGTTATTCCTAGGGAATTAGAAGGTGCAATAGTATCGTCTCATTATTGGTTATTTGATTTAGATGAAGAGAAAATCCTTCCAAAACAAGAACAGGAGAAAATAGTCAAAGAACTAAACAATCAACAGGAAATAAAGAATAACGCGCAACAAGCATTTGATTCGTTAATAAACGAATCCATAATCAAACCTTGTTGACAGGTAATTAAGATCTATTGAGTTATATAGATTAGGAAATTTTTGCTATGACTCGCTAGTTAACAGAACCTGATGTAGATTACTTATTTGCCTGTCAGTAGTACCATTCAATTATAACTAAATTATAAATTAATCTATGTCTGATATATTAAAAAGACATTATCGATCTACTCACAGAAAAATATAGGAAGTTTGTTTGTTTGTTTTTAGTTAACCGCTAAGGCCCGTGTCCGAAGCAAAGTCCTTTACTGGCATTGAATGCTTTGCTACTAGTTTAACACTCTTTCTGTATCAAGTAGTAGTACATTCCACGTTACCTGTGAATGTTGCATGTTCTCCGTCAGCAGTTGCAAATTGTATTGTTTCACCTGTTCCACATTGTCCAGTCATGGTAGCACTTGAAGGAAGTTGCGCGCTTCCACAATGCGCAATAGGGCCCTGTGAAAGTTCTGTTCCAGTAATGGTAAATGAGTTTCCAGTTATTTGTACACTATCCAAGGTACCTGTTTTTGTAAAACCTGGGCCAACAAATACCTCGAACTGTCCTTGGACCTCAGCACTTCCACTTTGCTTAACAGAAAATGTTATAGATGTTATTAATGGTATTGGAATTGGGCTTCCTGGACAAAAGGTTTCCCCTTCTCCTTGTCCACTTACCTGTATTGATGTTGGAGTTTTAGTTGGTGTTGGTGTTGGTAGAGTAGATATAACTCCTTCTTGTGTACAAGTTGCATTTTCACCTGGATGGGGACATATCAGGTTTTCACATTCTTGGTTTGTTTTTGTATCAAATCCACTTGCTGACCCTCTGTTTTTGCAGTCCTCGATGGTAACTGTGTTGTCGTTACCATTTCCACTTCCATTATCTCTTGTCTTTTTATTATCGTCTTGTCGTGGTAGTTTCTTAGCATAAGCATATGCGGACTGCGTTGATGTTGCCATCGTTGCTAATGTTCCTACTACTAATGTTGCTGCGATAAAGACAGCAACTAACGCTAGAGTTCTCGTTATTGTGTTGTTCATATCTATATTCGGAATATGATGCCATCTGTATATTTGACTTGAGTAAGTTACTGCTGATTTATATGATATAATTTACTACAGACTTATCTAGTATAACTATCAAAAATATCAAATGAACTATTCTTACTTATTTACCTATTATTGATAGCATTCAGTTATAACTAGATTCTAGTAATGAGTGGACCTGAAGGGAGTATAATAAACAGCAATTATGTCTATGCTGCCAAATCATCAGGTGGAGGAGGATCAAGTGATGGAGGAGGTAGCAGTGGCGGTAGTAGTCACAGTAGTAAAGGTGGAAGGCAGCGGAGGTGGAGGTGGCGGAAGTGACGGCGGCGGCGGCGACAAAGGCGGTAGTAATGGCGGCGGAGATTCAAGCAAAGGCTTTTCTGATAGTGGTGGTAGCGATAGTAAAAGTAGTGATTCCAAAAGTAGTGATGGAGTAGGAACAACGTCCTCAGGAACACCCAAAGATGACGGTAACATTGTCGATCGAAGCACAGAGGGAGGAGGAGGAGCAACAGGAATAACTCCTAATCCTAACGAGAATGGCTTTATAAACAAAGATGGTCCACAGACTCCTTCGAATGATCATCCAGTATTTAACGGTCCTCCAATTGAAAACTGTGGTGGTGGCGCTTTCAAATAGTATAATATTTAAATATAAAATATCAAATGATCGGATGATAATTCAGATTAGTACGAACGTTCGATTCGCAAATTAAATAAATAGAAAACTTGAACAAATATATAACAAAAACAAGTGAACCCTTCTATGGGTCGGAGTCAAATCCTTCTCAGACCATCATTTCAGACATTATCTTGGTGAAACAAGCTTCAAATTTAGTTATCTATACTCATTAACATAAATTCATCAAGTCAATCAACGCATCTGCTCTCTGGTTAAACACTTTTGTAGTTATACGAAATTATGTTATGCAGTATAGATTGAGATTCCTTTTCAACTGCGTGATCATCTCATTAATGTGGTGATCGATTGGTTTTGGAAAAGTAAGCATGTTGATCAGGTCCTACATAGATAAGACACATATTCGCATCATCCTTACACAGCTGGTACTTTGCCTGCCATGTACTATAATGAACCACAAGCTGTGTCAGTAGCGCAAAATTAGTTATGACAATGCTTTGAAAATAAACCCAAATAATGGCAAGGCTTGGCTTGTTAAAGCAGAGGCTCTTTATGATTTGGGGGGAGGTGGATATAATCAAAGAAGGGAATAACTATCGTACCATCCATTCTAGCGTTCTAGTATAGAAAATCATGATAGCGTTCCAGCTGAAGAATATAACATGCAAACGTGCAAATCATAACTATCGTACCATCCAAACACAGAAGTAAGCGAAGAGATATCTCTGAAATGCTATTATTGCTATGAGTTGGCCTGGGATGAAAATGATATCAAATATTATGAAGAATATTCAAAAGTAAACAAGGAAGATCCTACTCCATACTCTAGAGCATGGGTTAGTAAAAGAGCATGGCATCGTAAAGGACACGATCTTATTAATTTAGGCGAATATGAAAAAGCTATAGAGTGTTACAATAAAGCCATACTCTTTAGTCATATGCGCAATTCCTAATTCATAGAAAACATTTGGATTCTTATCTGTCAAATCTGGATTAGTCTCAAAGGATGAGTATGTACCTGCTCTTTCTATAGACGGAAAGCTAAGGAATGATAAATACGTTGGGACAAGTTTTGGCAGCTCCATTATTTGCCAGGCATCTTGCATTTCTGGATAAATCTCTGAGAGGGAAACTACGAAATGCAGAGACACTTAAAGCTTTAGCATATAGTGCATGTTATCCTACAAAGGATTATGATAGCTTTTGTGGTTTTGGTATTTTGGATCCACGACAGTTGTCCGTGAACCCCGCTAAAAGCAATTTTCCTCATTGATTTGTCAAAAATGCTGCTTACAAGTATGAATATATTGTACGCATTGGTTTTATCATGGTAGCACTAGTAGTATTATTAGGTAATAACGGTGTGCCAATAGTGCCAAAACTCAGCAAAATCGAGATAAAATGTCTAATGCTAGAGTTGGTAATAATACTAGCAACATCTATGATAATAGCATCATGTCAAATATATGCCCAACCACTGTCATTATCTGTCGGCGCAGCGTCTGATATTCAGGTGCGCACATCCCCGCGAGCTATAGCTGTTAACCCAAATACAAATATGATATACGTGGCTAACTCTCGTTCTGATTCCGTCTCTGATAAATGGGACAAGTGGCATAGTATTGGCTAACAACGTTACAGTGGGCAAATTTCCGCGAGCTGTAGCTGTTAATCCATATACAAATATGATATACGTGGCTAACGCTGGTTCCGATTCTGTCTCTGTGATAAATGGCATAACAAATAAGCCAGCTCAACCTGATATAAAGGTGGGCACATCTCCGTTTGCTGTAGCTGTTAACCCAAATACAAATATGATATACGTGGCTAACCTTGTTTCTGATTCTGTCTCTGTGATAAATGGCAAAACAAATAACGTATCAACAGCTCAACCTGATATTAAGGTGGGTATATCTCCATCTGCTGTAGCTGTTAACCCAAATACAAATATGATATACGTCGCTAACTATGGTTCTGATTCCGTCTCTGTGATAAATGGGGCAACTGACAAAGTATTGGCTAACAACGTTACAGTTGGCAAATTTCCGCAAGCTGTAACTGTTAACCCAAATACAAACAAAGTATACGTGACATTTGGAGAAGGGAAGAGGATCCTTGTGATAGATGATCATAATGATATCGGAACCGTAGTATATGGCAATTATTCTGATCCAAGTGTAGGTGCTATAGCTGTTAACCCAAATACAAACAAAGTATACGTGGCTAACGCTGGTTCTGATTCTGTCTCTGTGATAAATGGCATAACAAATAACGTATCAACAGCTCAACCTGATATTAAGGTAGGCAAATCTCCATCTGCTGTAGCTGTTAATCCATATACAAACAAAGTATACGTCGCTAACTTCTATTCTGATTCTGTCTCTGTGATAAATGGCATAACAAATAAGCCAGCTCAACCTGATATTAAGGTGGGTATATCTCCGTTTGCTGTAGCTGTTAACCCAAATACAAATATGATATACGTGGCTAACGCTGGTTCTGATTCTGTCTCTGATAAATGGCAAAGCAAATAACGTATCAACAGCTCAACCTGATATTAAGGTGGACAAATCTCCGAAAGCTGTAGCTGTTAATCCATATACAAATATGATATACGTGGCTAACGCTGGTTCTGATTCTGTCTCTATGATAGATCCGTATAATGTAAGCAAATACACTGAAGGTAGTATAGCGGCGAACACCGCAGTGGGCAAAGCTCCGCAAGCTGTAACTGTTAACCCAAATACAAATATGATATACGTGGCTAACTTCTATCCTAATTCTGTCTCTGTAATAGATGGGACAAGTGGCAAAGTATTGGCTAACAACGTTACAGTGGGCAAATTTCCGCAAGCTGTAGCTGTTAATCCATATACAAATATGATATACGTGGCTAACTCTGGTTCTGATTCTGTCTCTGTGATAGATGGATCAATTAACAATATAGTAGCAGGAGTGACCTTTAACATTCATCCTTTTAATGCAGGCCATATAACATGTAATAATGATATTTCAACAAATGTTTATGTTAGGATTAGATTTGGAACCCAATGCAAAGCCGAGGCTAATAGTGGTTTTGTATTTAGTTCTTGGTCTGAAAATCTAGGGCATAATTCAAGCAAGACTATGACAACATCACCAATTTCTGATTCATGGACTTCCTTATTAAATGCTATAGGTCTTTTAAACGATAATTCTTCTACATTCAAAATTTCTCAATATGGAAACTTTATCGCTAACTTTAGAGAAGCTCCTTCTCCAATTCCACCGGCGTATTTGCTCGCCATATTTGGCTTTATTCTCAGTACTATCTGTACCATCCATTCTACGTTGGATCGGTGGATATAATCAAAGAAGGAATCTATACAAATACATGCTGGATCAAATTGATTCTAGTCGTGAGAGCATCGATCGAAACACAAGAACAAAAAAGATTACAGAATTATATACGGAAGGAAAGATAACTGCATCACAACGCAAAATGTTAGAAGAAAAGATTTCACGGTATTATAAGGCGGTGAGTGATACGACCAGTATAGAAAATCATGATAGCGTTCCAGCTGAAGAATATAACAAATCCGTACCTGCAAGAAAATCAGCTACAGGAACTATAATGCCACCAACAGCGAAGCAAGAGTCTAATCCTAACACCAATTTAGAGAATAAATAGACAAAACATGCTGGGATGTTCGTAAGCTTTTCTACCGCCGCTCAGAAAATTATTGCTACATTTATGAGGCCTTATAGCATATATATGGTAGCGTTTGAGTGAAGTCTCAAGTCTCCGCAGTATAATTAGTAGGCTCGATTTTCCCAAGTATCTGATACATATCTTTATTGTCTGGAGAAGTCATGTTGGTATGACTTCTTCTCTACAACAACAAGGAGTTACAAGCTTCCCTAGTCAGTATGGCGTCGGTATGAATAAACCAGGAGAATATGGAGCAGGAAGGTTTTTAAGATCATCCCAAATGCAATAAAAGTTAGTTCTTTCTAAATCTTTTATTTGTTCATCAGAGCTATAATTACGCTTTATGGCATAGATTAATTTAAGGTCATCGAACTCGTAAGACTCAATTTAATATAGTTGTCAAAACTCAATTTATCATCACCTTTATTGTAATCCTAAAGTATCGCACGCACCGATATTCCTTAAACGATTCTGATGTGAACCTGTTATGTAATATGTTATGCAATATTGTTATTACTACCATTAACATTTCCATGTTTTGATTGGGGTATAGGAGGATGAGAATCTACTGCTATACCTAACATACCTCTGTGTCCATACGTTGAAACGTTAACATCC
Source organism: uncultured Nitrososphaeraceae archaeon (assembly GCA_963825865.1). Lineage (GTDB taxonomy): Archaea > Thermoproteota > Nitrososphaeria > Nitrososphaerales > Nitrososphaeraceae > CAWGVG01. The sequence goes on from CAWGVG010000056.1 coordinate 8,062, forward strand.
ATCAAGGGTTGTGGCAATATCATGCCATTTACAATCCTTTTTACAGTACCAGTATCTTTTTCTGTGACCAAAATATCTTTGGGGCCTAAGAAAGCCATACTGGTAGGATATCTTAATCCTCTGAAAATTATTTCTGGCCTTAAATTGGGATCATTTATAATTGGTCCTTTAGAAGAAGGAACGCCTACTTCAGGATATTTTGAGTCCAATGCTTTTGCAAGGTGGTAGTTATAATGATATTCATCAAAGTATTGATATTCAACTGCCAAAGATATAGATGTCAAAATCAAAATTCCAAATAAAATTAGTCTTACAAATGATGACGATGATGATATTAATGAACGGAACATTCCAAACTTGTCAAAGACTAAATGGAATAATATAATATTAATAGTATCAATTTTTGCATAAATGTATGTATCTTAATTACTCACGTTCCTTTCTAACAGGGAAGTGGAATTGCTAATAAGATTAAATAGTTCTTACTTTATTGTTGGAACCAACGCTACAAAATCAGGAATGATTGACTACATATGTGTGGTCTCTCTTCTTCTGGTGATTTTACATTCATAATTGAAGGTCCTTCTTTGAGACACTAAATCATACTTACTTACATAAGGTGCTGACGATATTGTAAGATAGTCGTGCTCTATGAAGCAGTTTATCTTCACTATTTTACATAAGGAATCCCCCAACAGCATGTAAAGGGGTTCGGTATCCTAGTTTTAAAATATTTCGAGAACTAGGGATTGACTCATAGTGTTATATGCAGTACGATTGTAAAATTGTACGTCCAAAGACATGTTTCATGCGTATTTGTCTTTTAGTAGTGGCATAATCATTAAATTCTCTTTCACTTTTCATAATTCTTTTCATTTTAGAATAATGTCGTGAGCGAATAGCAAATAAACACAATTCGGCTTTACGTCTAATTATTTGCCATTTGTTCTAATTTATCTAATAGTTCATTAACATAATGCTTGTCAATCTCATGTTCGTCAGGACTAAACGTAGTCTCAAAAATAGCACATGCATTAGTTCTTACTTGTTGGTGTGTGTCGTTAAGCGATTGCATTAGTGTAGTAAAAACAACTTTGTTGACAGTTTTTTTGTCCTTTGCAAGCAGAAATCCTCCCAAGGCGGATGTTTTCGCAACGCACAGGACTTTTTATAATATATCTCCATGCAGATATCTGAAGTGTGGTTACAAATGCTTCCAAATGTAGGTTAACTTTGTTAACTAATCTTTTAATTATCTAATTATCTAAATATACAATGCATTAGTCGATAATGCAAACCGTAAGTAAATCTATGTTCACAACAAATATCGTTATAAGGATAAGTTTTACGGCTGTTGTATTAGCAGGAGCAATAGCATCTGCTAGTGCAGTATTGGAAATTGGAATTATTAATGGGAGTCAAGCTCAAGTAACACCCTCCTCACCTACTTCGTCATCACCTACTAACAAGACTGTTTCACCTGAGCTAAAATCAAAGATGTGTGATCCTAATAACCCAAAGCTTAGATTTGTTAATACAACTGAGTCAAACATATGTGGTATTCCAAAAACAATAAAAAACGTCACAACAACAACGCCACCACCCACACCTTCATCACCAAAACCAATAACACCTACAACACCTTCATCACCAAAACCAATAACACCTACAACACCTTCATCACCAAAACCAATAACACCTACAACACCTTCAGAAACAACACCAACGCCACAGGAACCTATACCTGGATTACCATAACTATTACTACTAATAACATCACTCACACATGATCTTAGTAATATTGCTGCTATTACTATGATTCCAATATATAACGACTACCAGGTAAGATGATAATAGAAAATCCTATCTACTGACGAAATTGTCAAGAGGGCAAAATACCTAACCGAGATTTCAAATTATGTATCGGTTTGCTCATATATCCTGTTGAACTACTGCTACTGCTGCTGTCGGATACTTTTAAACTATCGTCATCAACAAATCTTATATATCCTTAGGTTTGATTTTTGCATGCGATGTTGTTGGTATTGCAAAGACCATATACATCGACTATATGAAGACCATATCTCTTTCCAATTAAAATGACACAAATTGCAACTCCACAATTGAATAGAGTTGGTGTTATCTATTCTATGTCTTTTGACTGTTAAGAGTGTCTAATAAGCAAGGAGATAAATACATGAAGTTAAAGCACGGTAGTAGATAGCATATGCAGTTACAATATCTTTCAACTCAATAAATTTACTTATCTAAGCCTGCTAGGTCTCCTTTCAATATCACAGAATCTTTGGATACACATACCTATCAACTGATCTATTTCTTCTCCTCCTTTTCTTTCTGATTATTTTCCTTTTTTATATTGTAATAATTTTCTCTTATTTTCTGTTTGTTGATAATGATGGTGCAAATCCTTCTATTCCATCCAAAACCATAGAATGATTGCTATCTGTACAACAATTGCAATTGGCTTTCATGCAGTCTGATGCAATTCTGTGATTGCTAGCACGCTTGCAATGATAAAGCTCGTTAAAGGTCCCACTGCCGCGATTTTAAATTCCATATGAAAGTCCTTTCTTGATGGTCCTGTTGTTTCTCCTTTTTGTTCCCACTTGTATTCTTCTTCTTCTATATCTGAAACTCCACCAAAAATGAAGAGCATTATCTGGCGTACTCTAATGCCATACCTTAGTGCTAAAATGGAATGTGCTAATTCGTGTAAAAGTACAGATATAAACAATATAGCCGCACCCAGTACACCCATAATCCAATAATGTACAGTCGTTAGACACGGGATAACGATATATTTGAGGCATTAGCGTTGCTGCAAGTGTCCAAGATATTAGAAAAAAGGCAATAATTAAAGTAAAATGTAAACGGATAGGTATTCCTTTGATTTTCGCTACCTGTAGTGACAATATGTATACAATACTTTCTTGTAGAAGGGTGCAGAAACCCCAAGGCAGTTACAATTCTCGTAAGAAGGCGGCTCACAGAGAGTAGTTGACGAAGCTGAGCGTTCTATACATGATGCCTTGATGGTGATAAAAGATGTTTTAGAAAAACCACAAATAGTTGCAGGCGGCGGTGCTCCTGAAGCATATATTGCAACTCAATTGAGAGAATGGTCAAGTAGTATAGAAGGAAGGGCGCAGCTATCAGTTCACAAATATGCAGACGCGCTTGATTCGATTCCATTAACACTCGCAGAAAATGCAGGTATGGATCCAATCGATACTATGACTGAATTAAAGATCAAAACAGAGCAAGGGTGCGAAATGGACTGGCATGGACGTCAGAAACACGGTGGTTGCTGATATGTTCAAACAGGATGTGCTAGAGCCAGTTATTGTTAAGGAACAAATCATTAAATCTGCTACAGAAACAGCTTGCATGATATTAAGAGTAGATGATGTAATTGCTTCAAGCAAGTCAAAGACGCCCCCTATGCCTCCAGGAGCTGGTGCCGGTGGAATGGGAGGAATGGGTATGGAGTAAAAAAAGGCTCTCCTTATTTTTGGAGCATATGTGTTAGAGATGCCACATATGCAGATTGAAGATTCATGATAGTAACAGGCCCTAGGATCAATTTAGCTGAAGAATTAGTTGATAGGATTCATTCTCTGTTTATGAATAGACTAGAAATAGATTGTAAGCAAACAGGCCCTCCTGCTTATACGAATTATAATGGAATTAACAGGCAAGTTGTAATATCTGAATACATTATAACCATAATATATAATTAACAACCAAAATGATGACAATGGATAATAATAATAATAGCCTTGACTTGAAAGGAGTAATTGTCCTAAATATAGGAAGAAATAAAAAATTGGTGAAAAACGCGAATGGATCATTTGCACTATTCAACACGGAAACGCACGATGTAGAGATGACGGGTAATAATAGCGATCATATAGAAGTAGTTGCCTATCATGGAGTTTCTGGACAATGACAAGAAGAGGACCAAACAAAAGGTAGTAATAATAATAACAATTCTCTCAAAATATACTCTTTAGTGATACGAATAGGTGGCAACAAAGATGACGATGATAATCCAGCGAAATATAGAGCAACGATACGACCGTGTTTTTTCATATGGTTTTATTATCCAGTCCGAATTCACATTCTACCTACAATATGGCAGCAATAGATGTTGAGGAGTATGCCCTAATGGCTGATATATTAAAGGTATGTAAGAATGGGTGCACAAAAGAAAAGATAACGCATCTGTCGCACGATCAGCTAAGAAGAATTACAGCAGAGATGGTAGACAAAGAGTTCTTGCAATATATTGAACATCAGCAAGTCTATATTACAACAGATAAAGGATACATATTTCTTGATAAAAGACAGCGATCAAATAACTAAAGGTAGAAGCAAGGACATTTAATTTCAAGAACATATTTTATACTCCTTCTATTGCACCTTTCGTTCTTGTCATATGAAATCTTAACATTTTCATAATGTTTCTAACACAGAATTATATTCCTCAAACCACATCAATATATGTATGAGGTGTTAGATGGTCCTTTCAAAAAATGGAGACACTTACACAAGTTTTACAATAACAATGGAAAACAAAGAGATAATAGATGAAATTGAATTTGAATTACAGACTCAAAATATGCTATCCTTATCGCATACAAGGAAATAGTTTATTTGCTGGTCGCCATAACTTCTACTCGGTTCTCTGCGATATCTACTTTTGCGATTATAACCTCGCTGTTCTCTATAGCTCCTTTTACTTCTATTACTCCCATATCCACCATGATAACCTCCATTTCTGTTGCCGCCACTTTTATACCAATATCTGTGTCTTTGATATTTTGATCATTATTATATCCACAACTGTTCAGTACTTGAAGTCTTCTTATCAATAGTGATAATAGCGATAGTGTAATGGTTCCCAGATGTGGATATTCTTATCAATCCACAACTACCGTTCAGTCATTGAATGTCTCTATGTACATCACTTACGTGTTGCTAACAAATTATGTGAGTTTTCATTCACGTGAATTTCCATTTCCAATATATTTAACAGAACCTTACAACCAGTTGTAGGATTTCCTTAAATAGTTCCCAACTTACCAAAGGATATGTCAAATCACGAATGTATTAGGAAACTATGGGTCGTACCACTCTTTATTGCTCTTGCATTTCTATTTATTATTCCAAGTACTGCAATATTGCTTAGTAATAATAGCTATTTAGGTACTACTACCAATCTTGTATATGGTCAACTAGATCAAATGAATTCCAATGTTACAAATTCACTAAACATCCAAAATATACCAGTAAAAAAAGTCCACGTGGGAGATATTGACATTGCATACAAGATGTTTGGTAAAGGTGACCCTATTTTACTTTTCAATGGCGCTTCTGATAGTATGGATGCCTGGGATCCGTCCTTTCTAACGGGTCTTTCTTCAAATCACACAGTAATCGCGTTTGATCAACGTGGAATTGCAAATACAACAGCTGGTTCCAAACCATACACTTATCAGCAACTAGCAAACGATACAGCTGGTTTGCTTGATGCTCTAAAAATACCAAAAGCAGATGTTATGGGATATTCTTTGGGAGGTTATGGTTGTAGAAGATGACCTAATAGCCTGATGATGATTTGTTAGGATTTAAAAGTATAGCATAATGCTCAATATATAACGACAGTGTAAGAGTACTTGCTGAGCTTCATAGCTTCAGATATATTTATACTATAGAAGAACCTAAACTCAGAATCATCACAGTTTGAAGCATTAAGACATTTATCACATGTAGTTTAACAAAATAACTTTTCAGGAACAATCTGAACTTCCATATAGGTACAAGAATATAGTTTTTTTACATCATATTAACTTATTATGGAATGCTATTTTCATAATCTCAGAACCTGATACTTCTACTCTATTTTAATGGATGCATTATATGTTCTAGCAAACTATAGTTGGTGGCGCATCAACCACTTTTCCATATTTCAAGTCTACTAATCGTGCCAGCTTTCTTGGCTGGGCTTTTGAAGTAATGCCTGCCATTAGATGAAGCAGCACCTGCCCATCCATTTAACATCATATCAAAGTTACCTAGAATAATTAACTTTTCTTTTGACCTAGAAATAGCAACGTTCAGATCCTGTAATGTTCCAGCTGCACCTACATTCCTTTCAGGATTATTTCTAGTTAGTGAAAAAAGGACAATATCAGCTTGAGTTCCTAATGCACCTGTAGTAGTAGTTACTTTAATATCTGTATGTCCCATTCTTTGCAAATACCTTCTTATGATTTGTTTTTGAGCTGTGAATCTGGTGATAACAGCGATGGATTTATTATGATTATTACGTGTTATGTGAATTAAATGATTACAGATCTTTGCACATGCTTTAGCTTCCATATCATTTGCCCATGATGAGGGGCCTATCGGCTGCTCATTACCATTGATATCAACCCATGTTGTAACTTCGTCAGGTTGAATAATTTCACGAATTCTATATCCGGTGATCTGTCCAAGACTAACCTCCTTGAAGCGATTTCAGGAGCAGATCTCAATCCATCATATTCAGCGAATTCATTAACTAGCCCAGACAACCGATCTGGAAGACGATGTGAAATACGTAATGTATCCCAACGCGATCTCTTCATTACCCATTCAATTGCACTGTAATCGACTCGCACAGGACTGATAGGTCTCGATTGTTTTGGATCTCCAACTACTGTGGCAACTGTACCACATTGTGATATTAGTTCCATGAGGTCGTTGATTTGAGAAGAATTGCTATTTGCATTAGTATCATCAGAATTGTTATTATTACTGTGCTATTCTTGTATTGTTGTGCTATTGCATTATTGACACCAAACCAAAATGGCCACAGTAAATGTTCTAGTCTTTCAATACCGGCTTCATCGATAATCATATTGTCAAACCTCATCAAAGAAGGTAATCTTTTGAGTGATAAGTTTGTAGATATTATAATCCTCTTCTCTTGAATCTCATCGGCAGATCTGCTGAAAGGAATTGGTATAAGGGATCTACTCCTGTTGGATTACCTGTTCTAAGGCATAACCTCTTTGCTACTTCTGGACCTAGTATGTTACAAAGCTCCCAGCAAAACTCATTGGCAGCAGCATTAGTATAAGCTACAAGCAGAACTCTCTTAGCAAGATCTTCAGCTATCATCTTGATAGCTAATCCACTTCCAACAGTTGTCTTGCCACAACCAGGTGGGCCTACTACGGCTGCAATATCTTTAGTGTTGCACGCCAGTTTAACACCCTAAGCTGTTCTGTATCAAGAGAGAATTATTCATTCTGATTACAGCCGAAAAATAACTCTGTGGGTAGCATTATGTCAGCAGCTAATCGATGGAACCTATGCATTGGCTCAGAGTACTCTTCGTGTAAGATTGATTTCATCTGGAATGATTATGATTGGAAGATCGAACAGTTGTGTTTTAGCACGTTGAGCAATTGTGTTTCAATCAAAATCTACTACCAATTTTGTGTCATCTACTTCCTTTACAAACCCTTTTTCATTTACACAGGCCAGAAGGGGAATGCTGTCACCATCACCTTCTTGTTCTTTGCCAATTATTCTGACAATTTTACGTGGTTCTAGCAGGGTAAGCGTTGTGATATCATCATTGTTATCATTATAGTTTTTTACAAGAGTAATTGAATTGTCATTAATCGAATGTACTCTGTATCCGGAATGTATGACACCGGTTCTTTCAAGTTCCCGTAATGCAGCTGCTTCTCCTAATCTATCAATTATGCTACTAATTACAAATTTGTGTTTGTGGGTTTCAGCGCGTTCATCTAAAACAAGGTATCGCCTTTTTACTAACAAGCGTCTAATATTAGCATAATTTACAGGTAAATTTCCTTGGAGTGCTAGTTTAGAATCCTCACGATAGAACCGACAATCAAAAGAAGATTCACCATCTCTATCACATACAGGACAGAAGGCAGGTTTTTGTGCATGTGGCCTTCCTCCACATAGAATCTCATATGCAAACTTTCTATCATTTTTAACCTTGTTAATCCAGTCTTCTCCTAATGGAAAACGTGGAATGTAGGCTCCTTCATAGAATACTACTGAACCAAATAGACATTTACTCCAGTTATTCTCATCGCCAGTATAACGATAGTTTGTCAGTAGAAAATTTGCGATTAGCTCCCATCGATCTGTTCCACTACTACTGGTGTCTTTGGTTATATCATTTGTCTTCCAATCTACAAGACCGTATCTGCCATCCTTGAATTCAAAAATAGCATCAATTCTCCCTTCTTGCACTTCTTTTACATTGGTTATGGTGATCTCCGTCACAGCTCGTTTAGGTTGCTCATATTTTTTCATTATGCGTTTTGCAAGACCAAGCAAAAGGCCATGGAAACGATCTTGTACTTCGTAGTCGAATGTTTCTAGAACAGGAGTTTTTCCCTCCATTCTAGCCTTTTCTTTTGCATTGGCTATCCCCTTTTCTACAATACCTTCTGAGTCTTTATCTATAGATTTTGCAATATGTTCAAAATCTTATTCTGTCTTACCTTGCTGCCAATTATCCAAAATTGTTGTTGGCGAAGCTAGGCTTATGATATCATGAACTGTATTGGCAATTAGATAATCTCGCTCTCCTCCAGACAACTCCAAACGGATAACTCATTTTGAATAAATAAGGACACACACATGTGGTGGCAATTTCTTTTGATTGCACTAGATGAGTCTTTGTGCGTGCCATAGTTTTGTAAAGGTCTCTTACTACAAGGTTGTTACTCATTTATAGAATTGCACCCATATCCACAATAAATAACCACCGTTTATAACCAACCACACTCACCAATGGTTAAATCGCAATTTTCGCATTGATATCGGGCTTTATCTGAATCATAGATCTTGATCATGGTATCAAAACAATCAGGACAGTCTACTACGAGTTCTTCTTCCGGCTCTGGTTGTAGATCAGTCAGTGTCTTGATCAGCTATTTCCTCCAGATTATTATCTGCTCTTTCTAAGATTACTGCCTTCTGAGATAATATCGTTTTTGTCAATCCGATGAGTCTTCTTACATACACAATAGCAAACAATATAAGTAATATCATATGACTAATATTACTAAAGTGACTATAGCGAGCACTGATACTATGCTTAATACAGTTAACTCGCTACAAATCCTCCGTGTTCACGTGGCACCAGTTGGGTTCGAAGTAGACAGGATAGTCTTACCTGCTATCAGAATGAAGGCTGACAGAGTATGGCTTATTGTGCATAATGAACCTCATGCTGACAAGGGAGGTAGATTCGTGAAATTAATTCAAGCAAAGTTAAAGGATGCCAGAATTGATTGTTTACAAGCGCAAGCTGATAGAATTGATCTCTTTGATATATTAAGAGCTCTAAGAACAATATTTTTGCGAGAGAAAGGAAACTCTATTTTAGTAAATGTATCAGTTGGTAGTAAGATTCAAGCCATTGCTTCTATGATGGCATGCATGATGTTCAAAGACATTGCCATGATAAAGCCGTATTATGTTGTACCTCAAAGATATAACAGCACGTTAGTAAAGGAGGAGGAAAAGCAAGAAACTGAAGGTGTAAAAGATATCATTGGCCTTCCAGAATACAAAATTGAAATTCCTACTGATAGATTGATAAGATGTTTGGACATAATAAATAAAAAAACTGATGGCAAAATTACTAAACGCGAGCTCAAAGATCTAGCAATAGAACATAATCTTATCTATGTAGAAAGTGATAATAAAAAAACAATTGGTGGCAAGAAGAGAGCAAGAGGAGAATATAGCGATCAAGCGGCCTATATGACATTGAATAAAAATCTGATAGAGCCATTACTTGATTGGCGATTTATCACTGAAAGTAAGATTGGATCTCATCATGTAGTTTCATTAACGGATGATGGAAAACACGCTTTAAAATTCCTTAATGCAGATATTCTTTGAATTCTACGTGTATTGACAAAAGACAGCGTTGATGATATTCTACGTTGGACAAAAATGTATGTTGCTATCTTAAAAAACCAAATAAGCTGACACTATAAGTTTCCCCCACTTATTCATTGAAATCCCATTCTTAACACTATACACTTACCAAAATTGCTCCATTCATTGCACCTATAGAAGTACCGGCAACGATATCGAATAACAGGCTATCTTCTCCTTTACCTTTTTTATTATCCCAATTATCTTCTTCTTTGAACTTTTCACATAATACCTTAAGTACACCTACCTCATAAGCGCCAAGTTCCGGTTGCATCTAGTTTAGTTACCAGGCTAAATGTCTTGAACTGGTTCTGCGTAGCTCGCAGGCAGTGGCTGCGTCGTCCTAGATGTCGCATTTTCAAGACCAAGGGGCCACGTGTCAGTAAAGTTTTCCCATTGGGACGTGTCGGTATCATTGGCAAGTGAAAATGGATTTCAGAAAACTATTTGAAATTCAGTTCTGTAGTTTAGATGGCAGTAGTAGTAATAATCTACTACTGCGATAATCCTAAAGAAGATACAAGCATTATCTCTAGCCAAAGATTGTTATTCAATGAAGGTAAAACCAAGTTTGATATGCGAATTTGGCTGTCCATACAACTCATAGGCAGCCATTAGAAGTTTTAGCTTTCTAGTCCACATAAGTAAGATAAGAAGTACTTCAATGTGCTATCATTGATTGAAATTCTGTGACTTTATATTTACGTCCAGTACAAACCCATAAAGACAAGATCATTTCATTAAAAATGAATACAAAAACTATGGACGTATATGATCCTACAAGCGTAGAAGTTGAACGCCACTTTGAAACAAGCACGGTGAAATTGAACATTTGAGCCTGCAAATTGAACACAAACAAAAACAAGAAAAAGAAGGCAGTAGAATTGATTGGCGCAGGAATAAAGTCCAGGAGTGAGCAGCCAGGGACACAGCCAGAGAGAAATAGCACAGCTATTACAGGTATCTAATGGTACTGTTAACAGAGACCTATCGTACCTCAGGCAGCAGGCAAAGTCCAATATCAGAAGGTACATTGACGAGAGGCTGCCAGAAGAGTACGAGAAATGACTTGTTGGCTTCACAGCAATATTAAGAGAGGCATGTAATGCTTCACAGCAGTCAGATGAAAAGAGAGAAAAAATACAAGCTTTATCGCGCGCGATTGTCTAATGAATGAATGAATCTAAAACCAAAAATTGTAATTATTGTTTTTTGATTTTGTTATCTGAAAGGTTTGAAGTAAAATAACTATTTCACTACCATTACAGGACAATGTGAATAAGTTACTACTTTATAAGCAACACTTCCAAGTAGTATTTTCTTGAAACCTGATCTTCCTCTTGTTCCAACAACAATCAGATCAACGTCTTTATCTTCAGCATAATCTACTATACCTCCTGCTGTATTTGTAGAAGCAATAATTTCTGTTTTTATCGGAATATTCTTTTCATTTGCTTTGAGTTTAACTTTATCCAAATATTTCTGAGCTTCTTTGTTCATGTCTATTGTATTGTAAGCTGCTGTTGTCATTTCTCCAGTTGATCCAAATAAATCAGCGTCAGCTGGGTGTATAACATGCAAAGCATAAAGAAGTTCTGCATTATATTGTTCAGATATAGATACAGCATAATCTGCTGCATCCATTGACGCATCAGAGCCATCTATTGCAATTAATATTTTGGAGAACATTGTCTTTTGACTAGCGTAGTAGTTGACATATATGTATGTACTTTTAGTTAAAAAAGAAGATCTATTAAAATTCATGTCTTAGAGTCATCATAGGTTCAGATCCTATCTCTTGTTGACATGCCATGAATATACTATATATATTATTAAAGAACTATTACTTCAATACCTTTGATCATACAGTGTATATGTCTGCTGATCAGAGACTAACCAAATTTATAAAAGAAGGTAAGGACTGGGAAAGGAAAGCTACCAGTATACCTGGCATATTCTTACTTAGGTTACCTGGGCTAAGGTCAACTGCTCCTTCCTTAGCTATTGAAATAAATCCTGTTGATTCGACTGGTTCTGCTACCAAGAAAAGAGGAGTTGTAATTAGGTCTAGTTACTGAGCTAGCGCAAATTAATAAACTGCTTTCAAATCCAAAACTTCCTCAGTTAGCAAAAAGTATGGACGAAGTAAATCCTGAAGTAAAACGACTTACGGCTACAAAGGAATCAGATATTTTTGAGATCTAATACTACTGGTAATAATTATAATGATGGCCAAGAAGTTAATAATATGGCCAAGCCATCAGACGTTCTTAAATCTCTAGAAAGGATGGCCAAAAATGAATTTGTTCCATCTATAGGCCCTGTCAAAGGTAGAATCATAACAGAAATTATCAAAAAATATAATCCAAAAAACATTCTTGAGGTTGGCACCTTGTATGGTTACTCTGCTATACTGATGGCTACTACTGCCTACTGATATTCTTCAAGCAGATGGAAAAATAGTAACTATAGAAATAGACAGATCAGTTGCAGATATCGCAAGAAAAAATGTAGCTGGTGCCTATGTATCCAATGGATCAGAACTATACTAATTAACATAAATTCGTATACTCATCTCAGCAGATACTTGACAATATCTAAATTGAAACGTCTAGTCCTGTAATATTCTCTTATTGCCTTCAGATCAAGAAATTTGGGATAGTATTTTGATACCAACAGATCATATTTTCCCTGTTTCCAGCATTCCTCGACAGCATTGAATTCTGGTGAGCTCTTTGGAAAATATTCGACTCTAATGACATCCTTGTTTTCTTCTAGATATGTTCTAACCTTTCTTGAACGATAATGTTGTGTTGCCCGTTATCCATGAGCAAAATTATATTACCAATCTTCTTCTGTAGCTTCTTTAGATAATCCAGAAATACATTTTCATTAAACGCATGATATTGCCTAAAGAACTGCTTACAGTCAATGGAAAGAGTGCCAAACACGTATGTTTTCTGATGAGAACCTGTTATAGTTACTACTGGGCGTGTTTTTAGGTACCCATATCTTTCTCTTCTAACATTAGTACATCATGTACAAATATGGATTCATCTAGAACTGCGACTGTGAATCCTTCTGGGACGCTAGCAAGGATCTCTTCAACTCTTTTTTGAACTGTTCCTTCTCTTCCTTTGATGCCGTATTGACAAATCTCCTTTGTGGTACTTTAGGTTTGAAACCCCACTTGTGTAGTAGCCTATAGACATGAACTTCATGGTATCTTACATCTGCTTTCTTGTGAATTATGTTCATAATTTCCTTAGCCTTCCAACCTGATGGGTTTTCTGATAGCTCTATTCTTATCTTTGACAGCTCCTTCTCTGGTACCTCTGGTGGCCTGCCATTTCTTGGCCTGTCCTTTAATCCATTTAAACCATCTATATCATATCTTTTTAGCCATTTGTAGGCCCAAGCCCTAGATCTATGGAGTTCATTCTTAGCTACATCAGTAACATTTTTGCCCTCAGCTCTAACACGTCTAACCAACAGAATTCTTTCTCTTACATCCGCATCTGATTCATGGCGATAAGCATCATTTAGCTTATCGCTAAATGCTTCATTTATTTTACGGTTGAAAGCTCAATTATTGCTGTTAGATCATAGCCTAACTTTTCATGATCTAATACCGTCGAATAGGATTTGATACTATGATTGTTCTCTAGCCTTTGCATTCTTGTAAGAACAGTAGGCGGCGAGACACCAATCTCTTCTGCTATTTTTCTATATGACAATCGAGCGTCTGATAATACTTGTTTAAGTATTTTAACATCTGTGTCATCCATATCAAATATATTAACGATTAACTAACTAACAAATAAAAGTCATTCTAAAAAAAGCTTTATTATTGAATATTAAGAAGACAGTATAAATCATTATATTTTTATTCTAAACCATTTATAGTGATTTTGTCATTCAATCAATATGACATTACATCAGAGGTGTCTTTGTCCTCCGCTAGCATCATTGACATACCAAACAGACCTTATATGGGATAAATCAAAAGGAAATTTGTTCGATTCCTTAATCTTTTTTTGATAGATGATAATAACTTATTTCTTTAGTGCATGCGCGACGCCAAGCTCATACATAACCTTGGGATTATACCTTGTAACATCTGCAATTAAAAATCGTGCTTTACATATACCTTCTAATATGTCTCCGATAATGGTATTGCTTGTCATAAAATCAGCTGCTACTTCACATCTTAAACCCTTTGACTCAACAGTAGGTTTAACAATAGTTTCAAAGATATTTGTTAGATCTTGATCAAATGGCATAATAACGAAAACTAATCTTTGATCCATATCCTTAGATAAGCAATCAAATAATCCACGAAAATTAATATTATTCATATTTTCATAATTCAGAAAAAACTAATGATAAAGAAAATATCATAAAGGAATTTGAAGTGATTCGAGAAGCGCAATCATACCAGCAACTACGCTCGCTAGGAACGAAGTCGCGAAGACTATTACCATTATTCTTGTCTAAGGTTATCATAACAAGGTGAAATCAACTATAATATTAAACACTTTACTCTTGGACTTTGGGTAAGGTTGTTGTTGTTGGTATCATCTTATTACTTGTAGCACCTTTGTCATCTGTAACTGTGAGAGAAAACATAAACCCCCATCACTCAGAATCCTTTTCTGAGAAAACTTAATATTGTATATATCATAAGTCAGATTTTGAGAAAGTTCATTAAAAGTTATCTAACCTCGATAGCACTAGCCTTAGTAATAATATTAACCCTTTTGTCAATTCTAAATGCAACTACTTCTTTACCTAAACAAGCATTTGCAATTTCTTTTGACGAGATAAAAGCGAGCAATACGATTAGATCATGATCTGTATGATTTGCTCAAAGCTGTTATACCTGATGAGGGTAAAACAGCGGATAGTAAAGGCTTAGATCTTGTAAAATTAGGGCAATACAATCAATCTATTGGTTACTTTGATAAGGCTTTAGAAATAGATTCTAATGATATTCTAGCATTAACGGCAAAAGGTCAATCTCTATCTTTTTTAGGTAAAGACAATGAAGCTAATACATATCTTGATAAAGCTTTAGCTATAGTAAGCTATGGTCATACAGATTCTAATAACATTACAGTGTTGAATATAAAAGGAGAAGTCCTTCTGCTCTCAGCTCTTGATGGTCTTGGACGGTACAGAAGAAGCTATACAATATTTTGACAAGGTACTAGTTATAGATGCTAACAATGATTTTGCTCTCTCTCTGAAGGGTAATGCCCTCCTCCAGTTAGCAAAATATAGCGAAGCTATTACTTACTATGATAAAGCTTTAGCTATAGATCCTAACAATTCTTTAGCATTGAGTGACAAAGGACTAGCAGTTGCTAACTTAGGCAATTATACTCTTAACGGATTAGGAAAATACAATGAAGCTATTACTTACTATGATAAAGCTTTAGCTATAGATCCTAACGATGTTTTCACATTAACTAATAAAGGTGCTGCTCTTAACGGATTAGGAAAATACAATGAAGCTATTACTTACTATGATAAAGCTTTAGCTATAGATCCTAACAATTCTTTAGCATTGAAAAATAAAAATATAACGTTCAATACTGAAAGGTCCCTGCATTGATGTAATAATTCCTATTTACGTTCCAAGAATCATTCTCACTTAGTAAACTTTGAAAGCTGCTTTGTGGTATAGATCATCATATTAAGATCTCTGGTTTTATTCCCTGGTAACAGCTGACCCGGTCAAAAACCGAGAGATAGAGAAGCAAATACACCAGCTATACAGGACCAAAGATCCTAAAGGCGAGTGGCTATTTTACAACGTGATGCTGTTGGAAAATGATTGGAAGGATAACAGGAAAGATTTTGCGTACATCGAAGGCTGAATCGAGGGAATACCCATATTTACGAAGGAGGTAGAGCCATCGACTGGCGCGATTATTACAGGGACCACACAGGTTTTAGAGATACAGAAGCCGATTCACACTATCAAATTCTCAAAAGAGAAAGTTAACGAGCTATCAAAGTATTTCACGCACCTTCTATCACTTATAGTAGAGGATAAGACGGTAGGAGGCAGGAAGTACTCGTGTAGCAATCTTGAGGAGTTTCGAGATATGAGTTATGACGAGCTGGTAAATCTGAAGACAGGATTCACAGAGTACATGGAGAAATAAAAAAGAAAAAGCAGGAAGAGGAGGATCCAGTATGAAGATATAATACATGCCAAAGTTTAACAGCATTTAAAAAATACCAAACGAATATTATAAAAAAGAAGAGAAGGTGATGCTATTTACATTAAGAAATATCCTTACCTGCTTCTACTTCTTATGAACAGCCATAAGGGCCAGCGTTATAAGTATCGGGTCCAGATACAATACAATGTGGATCCATTCTCATGGCAAATACTTTTTGAATAGTACTACCATTAGGCGTGGTTACAAAAGCAATTTCGCTTATTGTTGCTAACGCTGCTAATGCTAGTACTAGACTCAATACCACATATTTTGTTTTTTTGTTGATTTCTTTTGACCTCGTGTTATCCTTTTCCAAGGATAACTTCATTTCTGTCAAAAGTTTTATTGCTTTGACATAATTGCGGATTGTAGATCCTGTGATTTCCTTTCTGTCAACACGCTCTTTTTGAACTAGTAAGAAGTTTATTATGCTCCTGAAGGCCCAGTCATTATCCTTCTTTGCATTTTGTACGAAAACTCGGCAGCGTTCTTCTATATTAGTACCTTCAATTCCAATAAAAGAGAAGAACCTATCAAGCCTTGTGGTATATCTATCTCTGGTTACTGGAGAATTCATCGCGTACTTAAATATTGAATAGGGATCTAGGCATTCTTGTTCCATCAATTCTTTTTGTTTTCACCATATTGTTTGTGAAACCCACTAAAAAGGAGTGGGCCCAAGGGGTTAGGTCCCTGCATGCAAAGGGGTTCAATAGTCTAACGTATTAAGATTATTTTTCTTTCTCTAGAATAGATCAAATCATTTGATCCTGTTGAATCTTTAGGTGTTATTTCAGTTGATTAAAAACAGTTGAATTTTTTTCTAGCACAGCTACAACCTAAATAAATTAAGGTCTTTATCAGTTATACTAGGGAAGATTCTGATGCAGTAATAAGGCTTCATAAGAACATATCGAAGGTAGTTGATATTGGTAAGCTTTCCCCTATCGAGTAAATACCCGGACCCAATGTAACTAGAGTGCCACTTTCACTTCTGCTAATTTACTGACCATATCGGAAATTTTTGAATTCAAAGTTTATTGATACGAGTTCAACTAATTTTTTGCTACCTACTTAGTTTATACTATGCCCATCAAACCTTTTAGAATGTCAACTTTATCGCTTTTCTTATCTGCTCTCTCTGGTCCTTGCGCTTAAATGTTACAATATACTTCTTTGTTAGTGGATTTATCTTTAAATCTCCATTCGTTCTCTCTGATAATACCTAGAGTAATCGAAAAAGAAAGAAAGCTATATCTTTTTCTATTATTATACTTCTTCAAAAAGAAAAAGTTGGATATATATATGCGTTCTTTTGAAGCTTTTCGCTATTCACGATGCTAAATGTGCACAAATCACGGTCGCTAGGAAGTCTGCTGGTTCTGGAGTAGTATTCTTGGCATCTACTACCCAACCCGCTGGTCCACCATTAGAATCTATAATTGCGATTGGCTTGTAGTCTTTGATGTGAAATCCTCCTCCGGTTGCAACAGTACCTTGCGGACAATATACTGCATTTTGTCCAGATTGTCCTGGTTGAAGTGTAGTATATTTGCCAGTCGATATGGCGTCTATTTGGATATGTATATTACGTATAGGCGCCCCAGGGTTGACACTGATAGCAAATGCCGAGTGTTGGTCTAGCGTTCCTATTGCTGTTCCAATAGCAAAAGTTACTGCTAGGCCAATAGCTAATGGAGAGAGTTTTGGGTGTACTGATATTCCGTTTAGAAGTTTTTGCTTTATTGACATCTTCTAGGAACGAGGAACACTACACAGTATATGAAATTATATGGACAATGATTATGATTTTTCAGCTGGTAATTAGAAAGTTAAGCAATATACATACATACATGGATCTATCAACGTATTTTGTTCGCGATAGTCAATTTGTGAATTGCCACCACTGCTCATGCAATAATTGATGTGTTGGTGATTGGAAACAATGTCGCTTATACGCAATAGAGTTACATTGATGAAAGGCGAGTCTGCAAATTGACCCTCTATGCCGCATTCTGTGCATTCAACTACAACGGGATAATGATATCCTAACAATGCAACATTAAACTGATGCGCTATATTGCGCATCGAGGATTCGTTGAAACAGAGTAAGATATGAGTTAAATTGTGACGACAGAAATATGCTAATACGTACAGGCGAAATTGTGAAATCTAAGTAAGCTTTGATGTATCCTGGCTAGCAATAGCACTCCTCCTCTTGGTTTTGGAACATCTCTATTAGTTGTGGTGATATTTCTATACAAACTGAATATCCGGCTGATAGATATGGGAAAATGATTCTGTAAGCATTTGCTATCTATTACAACTTCTTTTTTAAACTTGTATTTTCTAAATTTTTAACGTTCTCATTTTTGATAAGGACTATTTGAAAGCAAATAAATGGCAACAAGCATATCATTGTGGTAAGACAGTAACAGCTTTACAAATTGTCACGTTATAGTTAGATATATAGTTGCCATGTAATTTTCTATACTAGCCTAGTCTTAATCCAGATATTTTCAAAGAAACTGGCAGAGCACTGGTCCCAAACCTTCGCCCAGGATCGAAGATTCGTTAAAACAATCCAAGATAGGTGTGAAGTTGTGACTGCAGAAATATGTTAATACTAACGCGCACACACACATAGACGAATTGTTAAAAGCTAAGTATCATATCTTATTCTCACTAGTACAGATCCTTTAGGCTTTGGAATAGCTCTGTTATCTATATGGTGATATTCCCATAACAACCTGAATATACAGCTGATAATGACAGGAACATGATTATGCAAGCATTTGCTATCTATTACAACTTGTTTTTTAAACCTGTATTTTCTAAATTTCCGTTATTCATCGGATTTGGTAAGGACCCAAAAGAGGTATTGTATGGTATTAGATGATAACAAGACGGATCTAAAAACAGTATATTTTATATCCATTCATCCATGCGTTATATGAAGCATAGGTCTAGCTATTTGATAACGATCATGTAAAAAAAATGGGACCATATAGAGGGGTATTACAAAAATTAGCTGTAGTACTTCCAGAATAACTATTCCAAGCAATATTCGAAAGCTTCAGCAATTCGCCAATCATTCCATTGTCTCCTTATATTGACTTTCATTTGGTCTTGACCTTCTATTGCTTTTAACTTGCTCTTTGTCATTTGGGCCGGAATTCCCTACTATTGTTACTAATCCTTGTGTAGACTTCTTTTGTACATCCGATAGTTCCGATCTATCCTCTCGCTTGCTATATCATTAATGGAGTATTTGGTTAGAAACTGACTAATGATGGCTGATATATGTTAACCACCTACACAGGCATAGACGAATTGGTAAAAGCCACATATATTGACTTTTTAGAATATGAAAAAGTCCTCATTGTTCAATATTCCATAACTCCGAATAGCTCTTTTCCTTACTCTGTCATCTTATCGGGATCGATTAAGTGACCGTCAGGAAACAATCTTCTGACAAGTGCATCCGCATACTCTTGGTTTGGATACTCTTCGCATTACTACTATTAGTAATTTCTATACATTACTCTGTATCCTTTGAACTGTATAAGTTTGTAATGGTAACTATTCTAAATATAACATACGTTAAACGTTAAGAATACAATTTGACAACTTTTCATTTTTCTGCCATAATGATTGTTAAAATACACCCTTAGAATTTTGGTCTCTTTTTTGACCTGTTCTACTTTTTCAACCCATGGTTTTAGTTCTTCTTTTGTATACAGGTAATTATACCAATAATGACCTTTCATGTCTTGTATTCTATATTTTCTTTCAGGATGCGGTGGTATATCAATGTCAACTTTGTCCTAACATTTGATAATACTAATTTTAATCCCAGTGGTGATTTACCATATTGCATCATTTGATTACAATACGCCAGGATTTGAATGCAATCACTTCAATATTGTACCAGACTTTCGAAATACCTCCATTTAAAAGGGACTATGATGCTGCATTTGGAGAAATTACCGCTATCCTATACCGTTATGGAATTATGGAAAATCCAAGAAATTTACGTTATAGATTTACTTTGTGTATGCAAGAGTTTTTTGATTCTATTCCTCAAGATCAGTGGAGGACAAGTGATCCTACTTTTATCAAGCAATCTGAAGAATTTGCAATTACAAAATTCAAAGACTGGGTAATAGAACAGATTACATAAATGGCAATAATTGGATAATAATAATAAAACATGATTGTATTTGCAACACCTTAAACTTTTTGAAATGATCATTTGGTAAAAATAATGGCTAGAAAATTAACTCTCTCAAGTGAATGTTGTGTGAGCATTATAATGAAACATGATCTCAAAAGACATTTTCAGAAACTTTAGAGTCTATGTTCTCTGCTATGCGTAATAATAGCAGAGAATGTGTGTCTTTTGCTTTCTTTGTAGTTACTTCTTTTTTTTCTACTGACAGAAAGTTTTCGTAGTGTCTCTTGATGCTTGCTCCAATGTTTTTGTGCTGTTAACGCCTATTCTAGAAAATTCCTTTACATTATCTCTTGCAGTTTGAACAGACGTCTTGAATGCTCCTAGGTTTGCAAACACAGCATTGTTTACTAATTTAGTTACCGCAATTGTATTATCTGCAAAAGCGTTAACTAATCTTGCGTAGTGTTCAGTCACATATCTTGGAGATGTCCAATTTGATGTAACTGCTCTATTTGCTGCGTCTATCTGTGGTACGAATGCTGACTGATTGAATTGATAATTTCCCTTTGACATTCTAAGTAGTTATCTGCCATCTGTCTGGCTGCTTGAATAGTTTCCTCTTGATACTCGTTGACAATCTGAGTATAACGTGGGATATCTTTCCTTGCTTCATCTGTTGTTCTTCTGATGTTGTTCTTGGTTTCATCTAATGCTTTATTGATATCTTTTTGCTGGTACTTGTTGTTGTTGTGATATTGTTACTTCTTCTTGTTCTTGTCTTCTTTGATCTTTAGTTGTTGACATATTTATCCCTATTATATATATATATATATAGTATTGAGTATAAAGGAATGACCATAGAACAGTTCCTCTGCTATGTACTGACAGCAGCATCTTCTTTTTAGGTTCTAACTATTCACTACTACCTTTACCATCAGATAATTCGTTATTAATTATTGGTAACAATAATCTTAAGAAGTAAATCTGATAGGAGAAAACATTTCTAGTAATTGCATAATCCCGATTGCATACAGTATGCTAATGATAGCATATCTAATAGAAATACTGGTTACATAAGTATTAGAACTTGTTTCATGTTGTATTGAAATACAGTAGTGTATAGCCTTAGTTAGTTATTACATAACCAAAGCTTACAGACTGTAAAAATGCAATATGTTAACAAAACTTCGAGAGTATTTCAAAACAGACATAAATTTATTGCAATTCTTGGATTGATTCGGTTATGTTCTACTTTCAAAGAAGATCTTGTGTTTTGGTTTCAAATATAATTTATTGAACATTTCCACGCCTCCCCCCTTGTAACTTAAATTCCATCAATACACTGCTTGTATTAACGGCAATCCAATTTTGTGTCCTACTTCAATGTGAGCTGTAAGGTCTGTAAGAGAAGTAAAAACTCATCATTATCATCATAATATCCTTTGAATGATTCAAAGACATTCTGTAAGATATTCTTTTTCATGTTAAATCCATGTCAATTTTTATTTCTTCCCCATCAAAGTATTTTTTGCTTGCATCTTTGAGTGCATTCTTTGCTGCACAAAAACAATTCTAGGTAGAGGGGAAAAGTATTTTCAAAAGTAAAATCATCTACTAGTTTAAGCATTTAAAGGATATGAATTGATTTTCATAAATGGAAGATCAGGATTTAAGAAACTATTACTTGTAAGTGATGCATTTTCGTAGTGACTTATGCCCTATGACAATGACAATGCAAGGATCTGATTTTGTAATATATGTTGGACCTGGCGTAATTGGTAATTGTATAGGAATAATATCCTTCCATTGACCATTTATCAAATGTAAATCACTGTGACATAGGCCTGCGGCTCCTACTTTAACTAAAACTTGCTCCCCTGTGGATATTCTCGGTTTTGGAATATCATCGATAGATAGCGGTCTTTGGTATTCGTGAATCCTTGCAGAAAGAATAGTGGTAGCATTCTTTTCCTGATCCTTGTTGTTGCGGTCATAGATATCTCTCTCTTGTCCCATGATAATACTCTAGGAATAATATTTAGTGACAACTATTTTTATGAATTCCCGATGTTATAATGAGGAAATCTATTACAAAGATAGCTTCAGAATCAAACGATGATTATTATGATTACACAATTGCAACATTGTGCGAGGCGCTCCTTCCTTTTATGCTTACAATTTGTTATTTACCGTCAGAAAGAAAAATTCAAGTTACTAAAGATTTAGTTCTTGATGTAATTATGCCTGGTTTAGAAAGCTTGAGGAGAAAGCCTGACAAATCAAGAATATATATAAGAAAAACATCTATTTCAGTTTAATAGAGTCGCTCAGGTTAATATGACGTAAAAAGTACCTGTAGCAAATCCTGAGTTCATTTTTGAACAATCCAGAAAAGCTCCCAACTTTGACAAAGGAGCTAGCAGACCTTCATAACATGTTTCCTTTTTTATTCTATCTTTATCTGCTTTCCTTTTGGTTTTGTCTGTTCTTTTTTCTTGAATGCTATTTCAAGTATTCCATTTTTATAAGTTGACGTCACTGTTTCAATATCTGTTTCAGGAGGTATTTCAATAACTTCATGATATTTTCTATCTGTGCCAGTAGTTGTTACTTCTAATGAATTATCATAGACATTCACCTTGATATTCTCTTTGCTAACACCTGGCATTTCTACTACCACTTTTACCTCCTTATCTGTAGTTGTTACGTCTGCTAAAGGTTCCCGTTCAGATGATACAAGTGGCCTAGTGAAAAAGCCTCTGCTACTAAATGGTGATTTAACATTGCCAAATTCTCTTACTTTTGGTCTACCATCAGGGCCTATAGTCATAGAATAACCATAAACAAATGGCCCATATTCTCTTACTTTACCTCCAGTAGATGTTTCATATTCTTTTACGAGGTCTTTTGGTGCTTTACTCTCTATATCTTTAAACTGTTGTTCAAATTGTCTTTCCATTTCTTTTCTCATATCATCAAATCCCCTGAAAATATCAGGAAAACCAAAAAATCCTCCTCCTCTTCCGCCACTTCTGCTACCACCACCAAAGAATCTATTGAACCAATCAAATGGTTCTATGTCACGATCTTCTGCCGAACTCATATATTTCTCAACCTCCTAGTGCGGGATAGTATCTTAAAAATGTCGTGGCTAAGAATAGACAAAAAAGGGAGATCGCAGCAAAAAGACATTTGCTTCATTACATTTGACTAAATCAAGGGAACATATGACACTTAAACTAAATTCTATTCGGAGTATGATGTTAGAGCGTTGAGATATACTATTTTTGTCAAATTCGATTCAAGTGGAAAAATTGACGTTAATGGGAACGAAATAAGTGTATCATTGAGATTTAAGCCAGAAAGAAACAAAGCAAATATGGAACTCATAGAAAAGATAGCGGATTATTTTGGGACATCTAAAGACAAGATACATATTATTTCAGGTATAACTTCCACTAAAAAATTAGTTGATATCTACTAAGGATATGGAAGGAAGTGTTGATGCTGATATTATCGCTACAGCAAATGCAAGACCTATGATTATTGTTTGCATGTATTATCACAAGTAATTGCGAGTCTCTAGAAGAAATAAAAATTCGTGAACTTCTATCTCAAGGTTTATGATATTGTTGTTGTTCCTTTCCATTCTTCACTTCGAATTGCGCTAGAGCCTGGTATGACGCCATAAATCTTTTGTGATGGGTTATCATCAGGTGCTCCACAAGTTCATGGATATGAGGCCCTGGTGCTAGTATCTCGCATTTGCATTTTTTGCAGATATATTTACTCATTTTCTTCTTTCACTCAGGCTCGGAAAGAGAGATTTCTAATGGCGATTGTATATTTAGGAATTTAGGAAATTTGGAGAAAACTACCATGCATATTTTTTCTTTGCGGCATAGTCATAGTTTTCTGTTGCTCCCCCAGTCGTCTTCCATGTTAAACTCTAAGTGAATTGTGAATTTTGGATACGATTATTCTTCAATTGATAGTGTTACCAATCATTAGATTGACAATGAAATCGGAATATTTTTATAAATATGGTATATTTTATATTAATATTATTTAGATATCAATAGAACAAACAAATAAACAATAGATCAAATTATAAACATGTAATCCCCATATGCTAATTTATGGAACGTAATAAACAGCCTTTACGAGACCATAATAGCAGCTTTAAGTTGGCAGTTACAATCATGATTGAAAAGCAAAGATGTACCTCTAATCCTTTCAGGTAGGAGTTTATTTTTATGATAGACTATTTTGAAATGGATCGTGTAATTGAAGAACTTGCGAAAGCGTATCCTGCTCAATGCGCAACCACATGGTTCAAGATAACAAAAAATCACAAGCCTACCAAGGAAGAATATCGTGATAAAGTAGTAGAATACATGAAGCAATTTGAATACTTGCTAGCTACTTATCCGCAATGCCTTGAAACAGACAAGCTCGAAGAACTTGTTAAGAAATCTCTAGATAATGAAATAGAAAAGGTGCTTCAGGGAAATAATAACGATGTCGAAAGGCGTTACAAACACTACGTTGAGAATTCTCCATCAGAATCCAAAAATATTTTGGAAAAAGAAGTTACTGAAAAACGTCCCGACAGAGATGCTGTTTTGATAGAAAAAAGTCAAGAAAATGAAAATAATACGGGGCAAGAGCGGGAACAACAAGAGATTCAATATGAAAAGAGTGTAGAGGAGCGTATACGTAAGAAGAAGAAGATGATGATATCAAGTTAAGAAAAGAATAAGAAAAGAATAAGAAATATCAAAAGAAATGGCTCCTAACTATTTTCCATTAAGAAAAAGAATGTTCTAGGAGGTAAGATTGTTTTGGCTTATAGTAAATTATATATTTTTATTGAATATTAATGAAGTGTTGTAGTAGCAGTAGTCTTAGTATTTGCAGGTAATAATAAGATATTATTAGTAGTTACCAAGAATGAAACTAATACTGCAGATATAAAGCAGCTACTATAATTACAATAACAAGGATTTGTTGCGTATTCATTACAAGAACAATACTTTTAGTATGTGCCTCTGGGGTAAATTTGTTTACAACGTGTGATCGGTCACGCTGATAGTCACAGTCATACGCTCAAAGTGTTATATCCATGAACACAGAGACAGTTATTTTAATTAGATACATTTCTGTGGACCACTGTTGTTAATCTGCCTGATATAAGAACATACTTGAAAATTACAATTAATGTCATAGCTCTTAAATTGCCTTCTATTCTATGTCCAAGCAAAAACAATCCAATTGCGATAGACCACAAAATAACACCTTTTATAGGATTTGTATACAAGCCAAACAAATCGCCTAAAATTAAGGCTATTCCCGTAAGATAAATAGGAGATCATATAAGATTTTATTAATTGTATGTCTGTGACTACTTTTTATATGTCTATAGATTAAGCACTCTTTAATCTATTTAACTCGTTAGGATTACCTTCAAGCCTTTCAAAGTTTTTTCCATAACTACCAAATTTACCAAAAATTTGTTCAAACTGATTCTGACATGTGTTACCAATATTCAGTATCGTAGGTCTGGAATGCAGAGGTGTGTTATGTATATTTCTTTCTATCTCTATTTTATGTACGT
>CAWGVG010000057.1:0-111534 GCA_963825865.1 uncultured Nitrososphaeraceae archaeon
TAATCCTAATTGTTGGACCTACAAACATAGGTAACAATATAGCTTACAGACATAGGTAACACTTCTGCTAGGAAGTGGAAATCTCTATAGAAATTAGAACAAAATTCAATCTCATTCATGAACATGAATGGACTGGTAATAGTATTAGCGATATTTGCAATAAATACGAAATATCTAGGAAGACATATTACAGGTGGAAAAATAGATACATAGAGCACGGAATAGACGGGTTGAAAGACCTATCTAGAAGGCCTCATAGCATCAAAACCAAAGTATCTAAAGAAATAGAAGAAACAATACTTGATTTAAGATTAAAGACCTTTGGTACTAGTAGAATCAGGTTCAGATTAAAAAGACTTGGAGTATCATTGAGCAGTAGAACCATATACAAGACATTGAAAAAACATACTCTCAACGTTCTAAACTGTAAGGTAAAGAATAATAGAAAGTATAAGCGATTTGCAATGAAACATCCAAATGACATGCTTCAAATGGATATACTTGGACCATTTTACGTACGCTGTTCTAGCACAAGAAATTACATGATAAGCTGTATAGATGACTGTTCAAGAAAAGTTGCTAGCAAGTGGTCTGAAAGAAAGAGGAGCATTGATGTTTTGAATGTACTAGAGGAGTGGATTATGGATAACGGAAAGCCCAGGAAAGTTATGCATGACAACGGTAAGCAGTTTACATCTAAACTATTCAAACACTTTCTATATAAGAATAACATAAAGGATAAACCAATTCCAAATTCATATCCACAGTTACAAGGAAAGATAGAAGCATATAACAAGATTGTAAAGAATGAGTTCTTGACAGTTGAAGAAATAACAAGTATTGATGATGGAAAACTAAGGTATGATATGTTTGTCAAAGCATATAATGAAACTAGGGAACATGGTGGAATAAATGGTCTTACTCCTTCTGAAAGGTTTGTACAAAGGTTAATTAAATCTAAGACATATACAAAAAGGAAGCAAGAAAGTGTAACCTATGTAGGTAATCAAAATTGTTACCCATCTGTGTAAGTACAACAATTAATGAAGCAACAATCATAGCCAAAGTGAGAAATTGGCCCGTCCTCTTTCTATCGAAATTTACTCTTTGTTCAGGATTGGTTTCATTCATTTTTAAAGAGCGGACAACTCTATTATATTTATACATTGCTACTTCGCACCCTTTTTTATGCTTAATTTTCGAGTATTGTA
Source organism: uncultured Nitrososphaeraceae archaeon (assembly GCA_963825865.1). Lineage (GTDB taxonomy): Archaea > Thermoproteota > Nitrososphaeria > Nitrososphaerales > Nitrososphaeraceae > CAWGVG01. The sequence goes on from CAWGVG010000057.1 coordinate 1,212, forward strand.
TACAAGTTTGTATACAACATGACTTTCTGCGCGTAAGTTTGTATACAAACCATGCATTGTATAACGATTCTATTACAACTCCAACCTTGTTATAGTCAAAGTCAGGCGAACAGTTTCTTATTCTCTGCCATTATTTCTTTTATATGAATGATTGAATTTATTACAACTCATATTCTTGTTAATCTGATTCATTGTGTGGTATACCATAGCAACAACTATTCCATCATTTAAGCTCAGAAAACAGGTTTTAGAGCAACTCGTAGATATCATTGAAAATCAATATCAGCAGATTAAGGACAAAGATGAGTATTCTACTGTTAAATATATTTTTAAAATAAAACAAAGAGGAAGAGAGATAGAGACAAATAATCCGACAAATTTTTTATCCAAAGATATTATAAGGCCGGACTTAGAATATATCAAACTTATACTCCAATCTGATCCGATCAAGATAGACGTTGGTATACGTTTTGATATGCCCAATTCATCAATTAACGTCGAAGGTAATGAATCAAATCATGTAGAGAGTATATCTAGACATCTCGAAAACGTATTTGATAACCCAACTATAAAGAGCTTTAATTATATTTTTCATTCTAAGAGAAAATGGCTAATTTATATTCCGATCGGATTATCTCTTGCTATAGTTAATGCACTCACATATCCTCTATTAATTTTGAAGATAATATACTCTATTAGTTGGACGTTCCTTATTTCGTTAATATTAGATTTGTTATTTGGATGGCTTTATCCAAGGATTGAAATTGAGGAAACAAAAGAGATTAAAATTAGAAAATTTATCTGGTGGAGTATAGTGGCGATAGGAAGTGCAGAAGCAGCGAAGTATATTTGGTTAATTTTACCACATTGATCTTAACGTTATAAGTTGTATTTTTTCTATATCTTTGTATTTTATTTTTATCGTATAGAACTAGGTTTAATATCTCATTTTATCGTGTAGGAAATTAACTACATCTCTAACCTTGTTATAGCCAAAGTTAGGTCTATGGTAATGCTTTCCAAATATATAATCAGTTACTTTCCTTCTCTTAGAAATTGATAAAATATCTCATTTATTCATCTATCTCTAGAAATCTCGACCCATCGGTATAAAGTTATATCCAAATACTATATTGATTATCTCTGTGCTCACTATTCATTTAGCTCCAAAAGCAATTTAATTAGTAAAGTCTAACTGGGACAAATCCTGTAGCACCTTGCTGAGAACCTCTGTTAGCTTGTCATTACTGGTTGTTTTGCTATGACTAGTAGTCGGACTCATCGTCATCATCGCGTCTATGGTCTTTATCATCCCTTTGGCCATGTCTTCTGCAGAGTAGGTTTTACTCAATAAATTAAGATATGTCTGTCCAACATTTAAGATATCATTCTCAGTTAAACCAAGTTGCAAAAGTTTCGTTAGCATGTTACCTGTGAAGGGACTAGCCCCAAGAATCTGCAACATATTTTCTCGCTTCTCCTTGAGTATCTGAATCTGTAAGTTGAGCCTTACCTTCTCGGATTCAAAGCCCAGTTTAGCATCGTATTGAGTTTCTATGTCATTGAAGAATTTATAAACCGCTCCCCAGTGGTCTATTCCGTTTGAGTTTGTAATATCTAGGATTGTGTGAAGCAACCTTCTCAGCTCCTTTGAGCCAAATCCTATATTCGCGAGATCGTTGTACACAGGCAGGTTTTCTGAATGTAAATTGATTGCGTGTCGAAGTGAATAGTCCTGCTGATTAAGTTTTGCAAGGTTCTTTTCCATCTCATCTGTTCGGATCTCCAACGCTCGTCGATTATGAGCTAGATATTGAATGCCATCAAATTCTGCAAGCACCTTTTCAGGTTCGTATCCATATTCTGCAATGCCTCTAACACTTTTTGCAAATTTTGGAACATCCTCAGTTATGGATATTTTATGTTTATCTAATTCCTGCTTTGCATCAAAATATGACTTCATCTCCTCATTGGCTTTTCTTTTTTGCTCCAAAGCCCAATCCCGACCCTTTTCGCATTCTGACTTCTGCTCTTCTAGGGTGTATATCTGATCCCTTAATTCTTGCAGTTTATAGTCCAATTCTATTTTCTTGACAGTCTGTTGATTTATATAATCTTCAATTTCAGGTAGTGGAACTTGATCTGAAAATTTGATAAGGTCTTCAATATAAGTGATAATTTTACTTGGCGTGACTCCTAGCCTCTCGCATTTTTTGTATATATCAGATATAAAATGCTCAGCAGTTTCTCGGTCCAGGTTGAACTGCGCCGACCTTGACATAGCACGTATTACTTCCTGCCTCAGATCCAACTCCGCAGTGACATACAGCCAGGCCCATCAACCTTCTTCTTACGAGTCTTGTTTCTTCCCCTGCACCATCATCATTTCTCTCCCACAGCAACACACTATCACCAAGCCTTTGCGTATTTACAGCAGCTATTTCGTGCTTTACATCCAGTCCCTCATATATCGCATCAGTCAATTTGTGACAAACATTAAGACATTCTTCTTGATCCTCTTCTGATAGTTCAGAATACTTAGACCAAGGTAAAGCAATTTCTTCCCCTCTTCTTCTTATTATTGTCGTTGTTGTCTGATCTGCAACGACAGGTTTGGACATAATAGCGGTTAGAAACGACGGCCAGAAGCCAAATTTCTGATACAAGCCTATGTGCTTTGGACTGTGAGAAAAGGTAAACAGACCGGCATGTTTCGTGCCCCACTTGTCAAAAAGCTCGATAGTTGATTCTAGCAGGCGCTTGGCAATACCACGATCCCATAAATCTGGTCGTACTGATAAGGGTCCAAAAAAGCCCACACTACCCCAGTTTGTTACAAAGTTAGAACCTACAATCTCACCATTAAGCTCAGCTCGCCAAAGCGGCAGATGGGTTAGCTAAAAAACGTGTGTGGACAATGTCTGCATCACCAAAGAATGACATGGGATCTGGTAGGCCCACGAACGTACCGAAAGCTAGCCTAAGGATGCGGTCGGCTGTGGGCAGATCAGTTTCCCGCAGCGGGCGAACGTAGACATCATCAATCATTGCTATATTTTCTTTGGTGTTTTTGTTATTGCGTTTCTAATAAATATATAACGACGCCTTTTTATTTTCCTCTTGTACGGCATCTATGCTCTATCTGCTACTTGCAGATTAGCGAGGAAGAACTAGAACAGTTAGAGAAAGAGCGGCAGATACATTAATTTCTTATCTCCAGATGGTTATATCTCGGCATTTTACGCCGATAGGCTTGTCCTCAATTGTGCCGCAAATTGATATCAATGTTCTATCTGGCATTGCATGAAACTTTGTCAGTGGAAATATCTGATTGTTGACTATTATTGTCCTGATGAAATTAGGTTCCTCACCCCCATTAAATTTGTCAATATTGAGAATAAAAATAGGGGATAAAAAAAGGGTTAGTGAGCGACTGCTGCTGCTGATCCTCCTGCTGTTGCCACTGCTGCTGCCTGCGGCTGACACTGTTTGTGCTGGTAATACTGTAGGAACGAAATCACTCAAGGGTATTCGTTCGCCTGCTTGGTATGTTATACCGCTAATTGGGCTTGTGTAATCTATTGTCAGCACTATCCAGTCCACAGTCCCGTCACTATGACTTCTGTTGATGTGGACTATTTTTACTACTGTACTGTGATCGTCGTCATGATGTACAAAATCGAAGCCATGTGGTGGTCCTACTTGGAATGATTCACGATGCTGTAGCCCTCCTACTATTGGACGTTTACCAACAAATACTGGATGTGGAAAAGATTCTCGATGGCTGATTAACGATGACGATGAACTGCCCGGTAGACCATGTCCTCCTCTATCATTTACTCCTACCTTTTTGCCAGTGCCGCCACTATCGCCCACTACGTTATTACTGCCGCCGCCGGCACCATCATGACCACCACCGCCTTTGCCGTCGCCATCGCTACTGCCGCCGCCTCCAGTCTTTCAGCAAAAGCCAGTCCTGGGTCCATCATCGCAGAAGAAGATATGACAAGCAAAACGACTACTGCTAATATTGTAATCTCTACCTTCTTACCTATCAATCTCTTCGGAGCTATTTTTATTTCCATAATCTGATGGTTAACCAAATTCTATTACCTCGGGAGGATATTCTATTGCCTCACTCCATTACCAAATTCATATACTCTAATGTCCAAATGGCCCATGCCAGAATCCTCCTCCTCCAAATCCATGTAGTGCACGTGGTCCATATGCTCCACCCATTGCTTCCGGTGTACCAAAGGAACCTCCCATTTGTTGACCTTGCGATGTGTATAGCACCTTACCATTTCCAGCATCGACTATAGTATGATATCCTGTCTGATTTCCTGTATTCACTACAAAGAATGTGTAAACCAGATATCCTTGCACTACTCCCAAGTGACCTCCTACGACATTGCCATTAGTGATTTGTTTTGCTGCAATGTCGGCAGCTTGTGAAAAAGGTACTTTAAGGTTATCTTTGATAATATTTTTTGTCGTCTGCACAACATTTATCGAACCTGTGATATTTGGCAATTGCCCTCCATATCCTGGGCCCATAGTAGTCGTATTTGTTGGCTGTACTGCAGAAGCAGCTGTTATTGCCGGGTATGCTACAAAAATTCCTGTCAGAACAACAGCAACAACTGCTATAGTCGCAGGTACTAACACTTTCTTGCTTACAACTTTAGACTTTGTTGTTATCATTGTAAGATATAATGAGCTAAATTTTCGTTATAACCCTTGTTTACCTATGACACGTAACTTAGTTACCTTAAGTCTTATATTGCTCTTCAAATGAAAAGCGCTCATAATTACAAAAAGAAAGAAATACAGCAACAATCTTCTTAAATGAATGGTCTTTAAATCTCCATATTGCAATTGAGCTAAATTGGTCCACGAGTATCGAGACAGGATTTACATAAGGAAGGATATAATGTTCAAACTTTACGAATATGGAGAACTTAACCAAAGCAAACTCGTAAGCTATTGTGGATTAAACAATGTAAAACACAGAGGAATAATTGATGACTTGGTAGAAAAAGAACTTATAGCAAGAATGGAGGAACCATGGGGAAATAAAACCATAATAAAATACAAGCTTTCAGAGAAAGGAAGAGATATTCTTAGACAAATACTAGAACCTTATGAAGCTCTATTTCCTAGAAGTCAAAGAGATGACCAGCAATGATGATGATGGTGTTATTATTATTATTATTATTATTATTATTTAAATTGACTATTATATTAAAAACACACACACGTAACAAAGTTACCACACAGTTTTTAAAATAAAGCGGGTAAAGAGAAGCGTGACAGATTCATCAAATGATAACATTCAACCAAAAGAGAATCTCTTTCAGATAATGGATGGTATTATAGACCAGCTAAACAAAACTAAGAAAATGTTTATCATAATGATACTATCAATTATGATCATTCCACCAATATCTTTTGTTGTGACCTTTGCATTATTTGGCCCTCCATTTCCACTTGACAATACGGCTACACATGAACGGTTTGGTCATAGGTTTGGCCCAGGCTTTGCTACTGCACGTGTGGTACCATTTCTAATTTCTTTAATATGGTTAGGAATAGGGATAAGACAGTGGTTTGTACTCTCAAAGTGGACTAAGAAGTATGAACTGTATAGGAAATTGCAGAAGGAGATCGACGAGAAATTAGATTTCGACCAAGGCAAAAAATAGGCTCAAACAACTAATCCAACATTATTTTTTTATCTTTTTTTAATAATATCTTCTTCTACTGCTGCCAGTTCTTTTGTACTTCAAATCAAAGTATGCAAAAAACAAGACCGAAACCCTTCCATTACTTACTTACTTACTATCCATGCATTTTGCTATCTAGTATATCTATGTAATAATAATGCTGAATAAATTTTTTGGAAATGAGAGATCATATCTGTAGTTGGACGTATAAATTGCAATGAAGCGATGGATTAAAGGGTTACAGATTAATAATTTGTAATGAACGTAACATCCAGTTAATAGACATTTTATGAAGGTGTGAAGTTTATTTCTATCAATAATAGTACGAATATACCTTTACCATTAGGTTTAAACAATCTTCACTCAAGGAAAAAACAATTTTCGTTGGAATTGTAGCAGTTATTGGGCTCCGATTTGCTGAATTTCTTTGGAGAGAATATTCGATACAGATAGTAGATGTCACATATGTCCAAAGCTATGATTTCGTTATAACAAATCAATGTGTTATTGTTACCAATGAGATAGTAGTAGTATCTTCACATCGTGGAACCAAAACCTTTAGGGTAAATCCATTGGAGTTTGCAAAAAGATCTGGAGTTACGACAGTTACTGGAATTGCAAGTCCAAACCATTCTTCAACAGACATTAGAATTGAAAAGTGTGCTCAAGAGACTTGTGGCACAACTACAATATCTCTTAGATCTGTAATCGCTAGGATAATAAAATGAATAGGCTTGTTTAATCCAGAGGTAATAGTTAGGTTTAGGAATTTCGTCAGGCTATCTTATGCCTTCTAGGCCGCTCCCGCAAGTCATGAAGCCCTTGGTATATGTTGGAAATCATATGATCAAGCGATTGATTATACAGCAGTCATTTTACTGGTTTTATTATTTCTTCCAAATTATTGTTGTATAGTTTCTTCCAGAGAAGATTAATTTTATTTAAGTATGTAAAAGAAATAAAATCATCTTACTAAATGTAGTCCGTTCCACACAATATAGAGATGTGTCTTACTTCAAGTACCACTTTGTTGTATATATGCTGGTAAACTATTTGAGAGCAGGTTTTGCTATATAATGAGAGACTATCGGTTGCAGACCATCTTTGAGAAGTGCTCTGATTCTATCTTCCATTATCTGAACGTTTTTGGTAACGCGTTCATGATGACGCATATGGTCAGTCCAGGTATCAGCAATTCTGATCTCTATATATTGACCGATATCTGCTGGATCTTGAAATAATTCCCAATAGGCCATTCCCTCGCTCTTAAGAATACGCCCTAATTCACGTACACTTTGCTCGAACTCATCAGATAATTTAGGATCAATATTATATTCGATTGTTATTAAGGCTTGAGCGTCATTTCCTGGAGAGTCAACTGGCAACTGAGGAGGAAGTGACCAGTGGTCACTGCTTGCTGGTGTGAAATCGAGATCATCCACAAAAGTAGTGCTGTAACGCTTTCTGGCAATAATAGTTGTAGCTAAGGCTGATGAAGCTATTGACAGGGTGATTGGGATCCCAAACGCGTTAGCTATTGTACCCCATATTACACTTCCAACTACCAAGCCACCATTTAGTATAAGCAGATAAACTGCTAATACTCTGGCTCCAATCCATTTTGGAGCAGATTTCATTCCAATGGTATAAAGTTTTGACAATATGGTGATGTAAGCTACTCCTCCTACTCCCATGACTATGCAAAGAATACCAAAATCTCGTACATATCCCATTGCGAATATTACTACTGCAAGTAAAACAATAGAACCTGTGATGAGAGATTCTACTGAAACCCCCTGGACGCAATTTTGGCAATATTGCAATTCCGCCAATTATTGCGCCTGTACCAAAAGATCCTAATAGCAGTCCAAAACCTGTCGAATCAAGTCTTAGTTCGTGTTTAGCTAAGAGTGGCAAGAGAGATAATAAGTGCACTACTACATAATGTGAACAAACCTGCACGAACAATTAATACATGTGCTGCCTGAGAATAGCGTACATAACGTATCTGAGCTCGAATGGCTCCAATTATGTTCTCCGGGGGCAGAGAGCTTTGTTGGTGGACATTAGACTTTCTTGGTAATCGAATTAGAACCATAATCATACCAATAAATGAAGCCGAATTGAGAAAGAACACAGCCCAAGGTGCAATTGCTGCTACAATAAAACCACCAACTGTGGGGCCAACGACACGACCAATATTGCTTGCAACAGCACTAAGAGTGAGAGCAGCAGGTAGTTCTGATCCTGATACTAGTCCACTCATGGTAGGAATAATAGGAGTCCTAATCATAGTTGTACCTGCTCCTAGCGCAAAAGTAAGTATCAACAATACCGACGGGGTAGTAACGCCAACAATAGTGAGCATTCCTAGTATTATAGATATTGTAAACATGTATGCACATGTAATGAGGAGTATATTACGCCGGTCAAAAATATCAGACAATGCTCCAGATGGTAAAGCAAAGAGAAAAATTGGTAGAGTACTTGCTGTTGTAATAAGAGAAACGAATAAAGGGTTTGGAGCAAGCGAAGTCATTAGCCATGAAGCGCCAACATCATACATAGCAGCACCGACATATGAAAAGAGGGCAGCAATCCACAATGTCCTATACAAGCTATCTCTAAATGGATTCAGACCAGATGCCGAGATATTTTCTTCTTGTCCTCTTTTTCCCTTTTCGACCATAGGAAATAAGTAAGCGAGGGTTAGTCATACGCATTTCGGGATGATAATATGCCTCCCAACTTAGGCGCACTTTAGATTAAAAAACATCCTAGGAACAACGATTATCAAAACTGCAAGCAGACAGTACGTATGACGGCTCAGGTATTTCCGTTATACATGTGATTTATGCTTATTGATAAATAGTATTATCGATCCGACAATACCTTTTTCAACATGTAAGAAGCTTGGTCGATCGCTCCCCGCGCTGCTTGTGTATGAGTAATAGCATTTAACATTACGAAGTCATTGATAGTTCCATGATATCGGACTGCCGTCACTGGGACTCCTGCCTGCATCAGCTTGTGAGTGTACGCCTCGCCCTCGTCTCGAAGTACGTCGAACTCTCCGTTGATGATAAGTGCTCGTGGCAATCCACCGAGCTGCTCAATTGAAGCCTGCAGTGGAGAGACAGTTGGCTCTTTCAGATTTGTCTGATTTGAAACATAATTGTTCCAGAACCACATCATGGCCTTACGGGTAAGCCAGTAGCCATCTTGGTAAGCCATGTAAGACTGGGTGTCAAAATTAGCATTGGTAACTGGATAGAAGAGTACTTGGAAAGCGATCTCCGGTCCGCCTCGCTCTTTGGCAAGAAGTGCCACAACCGTAGCCATGTTGCCGCCCACACCGTCACCAGCCACAGCTAGACGTGAGGAGTTTGTATTTATGGTTTGGCCATTTTCCGCGACCCACTTTGTGGCAGCATAGGCCTCTTCTAAAGCGACTGGATATTTGGCCTCTGGAGATCGAGTGTAGTTGACAAAGACAACGGCCACATGGGCACCGTCAGCGAGCTCTCTTAATAGTCTATCATGAGTATCCTCACCACCAAGAACCCATCCGCCGCCATGGAAATACATCACAACAGGTAGAGTTTCGTTGTTACTGCCACTAGGTCGAACTATCTGGATAAGTATTTCGCCATTTGTCCCACCTGGGATGGTACGGTTCTCTATATCGGCTGGAAGTTTTGTGATATGACTCCTCGCTTGGAGGTTGGATAATACAGCACGAGCCTCCTGGGGTGACAAGGTATGAATCGGTGCCCCTGGATTCTGTTGGAAATTCTCCAAAAAGGATAGGGTATTACGTTCTACGCCAGTGTAATTGTGTGTGCCAAGAGCACCATATGCCATTTGAGTGACGCTGTCGAGCATCAATGGGCTGCTTGCTAAATGTTGTCCCAATATTTATCAAAAAAGATAAAACAATCGATGCTGCGCCTAAGACGAATACTAATAAAAGCACATTATGACTCAATTTGTATTCTTATCTACTAGTCACCAATTTATTTTCTTTTTGCTTTTTGGAAGCGGATTGTTGACAGCAAAGATTTGTGATTTTATTGGCAGTCTTTTTTTCCTTTGCCATCTTATCCAGTATCTCAACAGCAACGACAGAATAGTCTAATGCTTCTACTTCAATTCCATTTGACGCAAAGAATATTGTATCTCTGCTGTGGCCGGCTCCTATCTCCAATACTTTCTTTGCATTGTTCATTTTCATATGATTAAAACAAAGCAAGGCAAAGTTGCTAGGTTCCTCTCCAAAGAAAGTGCTGTGTGATTTCTAGACTTTATTCCAGACTTCACTACTCATTTGTTATTGCTCCACTCTATCCATTTTTCTTTTCCTCGTCTTTCCAAGCAGAATAGCCTCCTTCAATAGTTACAGCATCAAATCCGTGCCTGTTTAACTCATCTGCAGCCATATTTCCTCTATATCCGCCAGAACAGTAGGTGCAAATTTTCTTTCCCTTAAGATCATTTAGGTCGCCATGTCTTGCCTTTCTTATTATCTCTCCTAATGGCATATTGACTGCTCCATCTATCTTGCCTTCTTCTACTAATTCATCGGCTTCTCGTACGTCTACTATCACGTATTCATCTTTTCTTCCTTGCAGTTCTTTTGGAGTTACTTTGTATACCATTGGATAACATTATCATAAACCTTGACCCAATTATTATTTTAATGGCCTCTACTGCTAATAGGTGTTCGTCCGCAGTAAAGAAGTGTACAGTGTTAAATTGGTGCTGCTATTTGAACTGGTGCAATTAGTTGACACATATTGAACCTAGCGTATCATAATAGATGAGAACTGATCATTAAGAAGTCTTATAGCTACCTACACAAAAGGCAATGGATTAGCAATAATAATGTTTGAAGCATTAGAAAAAGCAATCCAACAAAGAGAGAAGGCTTATGTGTCCTCGTGAGAAAGTTGAGAATAAGAACAAAGTTTGTTGACGGACTTTACAGCTATGTCATATACAGAGGATTTCCAAGACCTGCTTACACGAAATGCTTGACTGATGTATTAAAGGAGAACTAGAAGGAAAAATGAAGAGTTTTGCATAAGACAAACTTGAGATTGGAAAAAAGAGTGGTTATTCAAAGTAAAATGCAAGTTTGTAAAACCTGATCTGGAATTGAACTACTTATGGGAATATGTACCTACAACGAGAAGCAGATCAAAGCGAAGTATAGCTCAATGCTTTGACAAGAATGTAAAAATAAATCACGGGATAACCATCTATGATAAAAATAATATTTTCTCCTTGTCAAGATTACATATTTTTGCCATCTGTACTTCGCTTAATTATGTTAATTCGTTTATATAAGTAGCCTATGCGAAAAGACTCCTAATGAACATAAGGATGACCAAATTGGCAATTATCATTTCTATTGTTATTGCAACAGCAATAGCACTATCAGCAAGTTCACTATAGTAAGCATGATTCAACCAACTCAAGCTCAGCAAGTGCAACTGCTAAAACAGGAGGTGGAGCAGGAACAATTACATCATCAATAGGACAACAAACGTTTAGAACCACTCTGTCAGGTAATGAGGAAGTGCCTCCTAAGAGTACGCAAGCAACTGGCTCTGCTACGTTTGCCATGATTACTGATGGAAAGAGTATGTCCTACAGAATTCGTGTTACAAATATAGACAAAGTTACAACGGCTCATATTCATAGCGGTAAAATAGGTCAGAATGGACCTGTAGTTGTAACTTTATTCCAGTCAAAAGCAACTACTTCTCCTCTTACTACTGGTCCTGTAAAAAATGGATTTTTGTCACAAGGAACTATTACCTTTGCAAATCTGGAAGGACCATTAAAGGGCAAACAGATATCTGACTTAGTCAAACTGATAAACGATGGCAATGCATATGTTAATGTACATACCAAGCAAAATCCTAAAGGAGAGATTAGAGGACAAATATCTTCGGGTAGGGAGCGAGCTTCAGCTTCAACTGATAACAGGTGGCAGCAGTAGTGCTTCAGCAGCAGCATCAGCTTCAGCTTACTGACATAATCTGGTCTCAATTGTACCATCAATCATGCAATTTTTTTAATAGTTTGTTAGTTGGTTTGTCGATCAAAATATTTGCAAAACACTTTTAGCTTTAGAGCTTGTAAGTAAGTAAGATAAGAATTAATCAATATTTCCTGCCTATGTGTAGATTACAAGATTTAATTGATGAAAGTCAGAGCAACAGCAATTTATAATTAAAAACATTTCTTATAGTTGTATTGAAAATGACAATAAACTTATTTGTAGTCCATCATCATATCTACTACTATCATGTTTCAGCTATAATTCCCACATCATAATTCCGTAGTTCGGTTCCCTTTAAATCAATTGCAATCTCCTCATTATCAAGTAATATTTCATTTTCTGTAATTTTTATTGGAGATCGGTTATAATACATTCCTTCAGCAGTTATTGTAACTTCGTTATTATTATTATTATTATTACTACTGCCTTGTATCGTTGCTTCAAATCTTATATTTTTAGATTGATTTTGTATTGTCAAATGTCTTGGTTTGTAACTTATACTCCAATCTGTGCTGTTTCTTCTTTTTTCAGCAGTCCAAGTATTCTCAGATACTATTGCAATCAGATTATTTAGTTTATCAAAGAAATTAATATCTAATAATATGTATTTTCCATCTTCTCGTTTTATAGAAAGGATATCGAAATCATCTATTACAAGGATTCTTGATGTGTTGATAAACCTGCGTTTACCTACATTTATAGCCATATCTTGTGACTGTATGATGAAAGCATGTTTTTCATGAATTTTGTTATAAGGATTGTTCTTGGCTTCATGTAAAGCCGATACGGATACTTCTCCATTATCATATCCAATATGATGAAGAGGGCACAGTGCTATCATATTTTCAGGAAGGAATGCCTGAACATTGGTGTAGGGAACAATGTGAACGTATTCTAGTATAGGACAACCGCATATAGCACAACCATACAACACATCTTTTCTAAGTTGTTTTTGAATTTGGAAAGGAGGATTATTATTTGCAGACATATAAATAATCTTCAAATGTCTAATTATTTAATGCTATAGTAGATTAATATTGTTACGTAAATATACTGTTATATCACAATGTGAAAACTGAAGTAAACAAGGCAACAAGAATTTCTATTGTGATAATTGTATGAGTCAACTGATTATTTTGAAGTGCACAAATATGAAGATGATGATAATGACCGATTTAACAAGGGTAATCTAATATGTGGATAAACGCTTACATGGCACGATGCAATAGACTACGCCACATAATGCATTAGAAGACACAAAAGAACAGGCAATAATTTAAGAAAATGGGGTTTACATAGCCACCATACCGCCAGAAGGAATCAATGAAAGCTAATTTCATATTGAGGTGTTAATATAAACTAACAAAAGATAGCAATGTAGAAAGCAATTTTTATAAATATATATATATAAACATATATTTATTGAACAACTTCCTCAATCATGTTGGCTTTTACAAAATAATAATCAAGTGCCAAAAGGATAGTGTTGTTTTCTTTTTGTCATTACGTTAAAGGCTAATCCTCAGAAGATTTTATATAATATACTATTGTAATATATATTGTCTGAGATATGAAAATTTGCTCTACATGTAAAGGTACGGGTTTTATTTTTGCAGTAGACGACGGAAATGCCAACAAAGTTTTCATTGAAGAATGCCCTGATTGTAATTGCTAATGACATTATCAAGATTACATTGAACCGCTACATCATCTCAGATAACCTGTACGGAGTTTTGCCTCTATTTACGACCAGCCTTGATACAGTGCCGTCAAGAGCACATACAATACAATTTCCTAATCTTTTGTTAAGTTCTTTTATTGACATTATCACTATCTGTATGCTAGTGAAAAAGGTCTAAATTCTCAGTAAGCTCCGGTAGTGAGAATAAGAGAATTTAGTGAAATCATTTACAGGAGCTGGAGCATAAGGTTTTTAGAATATTATTAGTCAGTAGGATTTATCAAACCAAAAAAATTTACAAAAAAGAAGCCAAAACCAGCAAACGAAATTTCAGAGGATGATGTAAATGCCTTTATGAGGGGAATAAAGAATGCTAATAATTACTCGAAAGTTAATGATCTGCAAAAAATGTTTCCTTCTTTAAATATTCTTAAGATAAATACAATAATAAGGTATCTGGAAAGATCAAAAAGGTTGGTGATAGATGGTGATGGATACATCATCTGGATTCGTGAAGAAAATTCTGATCAACTGAGCCTTGCCTATGTAGCCAATATCACCGAGGATTTTGTAGAGCATCTGAACAAAAGAGGCATCAATTTCAAAGAAGAAGATTAGTTCTAATTATAATAGGTTATAGAAAGTATTATCGAATAGGCAAACAGTCAATCAACCAACAACTTCTTTTTCAGGACATTGATCAAAAAACTTTTACCATTTGATTTTATGACATATCTTTGATATTTACTATGGATGAGAAAATCTCGTGTCTTGTGTTGGCAGCTGGGCTTCTACCATAGTCGCAATACCTCTACCTTTGACTCCCTTATAGGGAAGATTCTCATCATCTATGGAAAAATAAACAGTTGGTTTATTCCGGAAATTTTGAGTTTTCTTGGCTAATTTAGATGTGGTTATCGAGAGTTTTTCTCCATTTTTATCATAGTAAAACCAGACGGGTTGGATATTGGGCTCACCTTGTTCATCGGTGGTAGCCAACTGCAAATTCAATTTACTTTCAAGGAATCTCTCGACCTCTTCCCTGGTCATACCAGGAATCTCGGAAGCGGCATTAACGATTTTCATAATCTTTCAACGACATAACAACAGAAAAGGGTTTCTTCCTGCCTCAGTCTATGTTTCGTCTGTCATATTGATTTTGCTATTTCTTTATCGGTTCATAGTAAAGTGAAACTACCTCATTCTTGTATGTCTTAGTTTTCATAAGTTTCAGATTAAGCCTGTCCTTTATGTCTATAAACAAGCTTGCAACTTACCAATTCCTCACCTGCTAACTATAGCATCACTTACCAACTTATATACTTACCTTTTGTAAGTAAGTAGAACAAGGTAATTTATAGTGAAAGAAAAAGAAACAGAAAAATTGATTCATAAGAGGGTTTCGACTGATACCCATATTACTGTTGACTTTGATTCTTCAAAATCAAATCAAAATTCGAATTCAAATTCAAAAAAAATACGTCTGCTTGGACTGTACTTGCTATCCTAAGCTCAACTCTATTAGCAGTCATGTTTGCGGAAACCATGCTGCCTACCAGCACTTCCAGACATTATGAGAGAATTTAAAATATCCTATAGTACTTCGGCTTGGATATTTAGTGCATACTTAATTGTTGCAGCTGTAATGACTCCTATTAGTGGAAAGCTATCTGATATGTATGGTAAAAAGAAGATATTGCTTCTATTGCTTGCAATTTATACTATAAGTATCCTAGCAGGAGGGTTTGCTAACAGTATAACCTTTTTAATAGTTAGCAGGGTAATCCAAGGAGTTAGTCTATCGGCTGTTCCCGTAGCTTTTAGCATTGTAAGAGATGTATTTCCAGCCAATAAACTTGCAATAGCTGTAGGGATATTTGGCTCTGCATATTCTGGTGGCTCTGTCGTAGGTTTGTTAGTAGGAGCAAGCATAATTCAGAGTTTTGGCTGGCATACTACATTTTTCTTCATTGCACCTGTTGCTGCAGTAGTCACAGCTATGATAAGCAGGTTCGTTCGTGCGGATGATAATAATAAATCCCAATTAGTGCATAGAAAAGGAGAAAAAGAAGGAGCAAATGGTGTTAGTAGCACCGATGCTAACGTTGAAGAAGTTGGAATAAATGATAATGATGGCGACATCAATAACAGCAACAATTCTAAATCGATAGATATCAAAGGCGCAATAACATTATCTGCTACCATTATCTCGTTTCTAATTGCACTAACCCTATTAGAATCAGGAGGCGGCATAGCTTCTTCTGCTTCTATAAGTAAATTGCAAATTCCCGGTCTTTTAGGCATAGCTGTAGTTTCGCTAACGATCTTTGTCTTTATAGAAAGACGAACAGAATCACCGTTAGTTGACCTAAAGTTGCTAAAACACAAGTCTCTTCTTCCGTCATATCTCATTCTAATGAGTATTGGCATAACTATGTTCCTTGTATATCCAACTGTAGTGCAATTGGTGAGAAGTCCACAACCAATAGGATTTGGAGGAAATGCAGTAACGGCTGCGAACGTTCAACTTCCATTCATGATAATATTTTTGTTATTTGCTAGTGCTACTGCCTTTATAATCTCTAAGGTAGGAAGCATGAAGCCAACTATGGCAGGAACCATAATTGCAGTTGTAGGAACATCTAGTATGTTGATGTTTCATTCGTCGGAACTAATGGTATCAACAAACCTTGCCATAATAGCGGCTGGATTATCACTAGCTAGCACCTCCATATGGAATATCATAGTGTCCTCAGCACCAAAACAGTATGTTGGAATATCTGTAGGAATTGGTGCGCTTCTTTTCTTCCTAGGAATGGCAATAGGACCAGCAATAGCAGGAATGTACATGCAAAAACATCAGGTGTCTGTAGATGGTATTAGTGGCTCATTTCCATCTTCAGAATCATACAATATGGTATTCCTTACGGCTGCCATATTATCAATAGTGTCTATTTCTTTTAGCGTAATCTTGAAGGCAAGAATGCAAAAACTAGAGGTAAGTAATGCGCAAAGATAAATGCTTGCGCATGTTCAACTTCAACCCTCAAATGCTTACTGCATTCTTCGTTGAACCTTAAAGCAATTCCTTCAACATTCAGAAATGAATCTGTATTAATATTTTGATAATGAAGGAACAGAGAATCAGTATCACCATATACAATTTCAAAACCCATACTTTTGGCAATGTCCTGCATTTTTTTTGTTAGAATGTGTATACCATACGATGTTATTAGTTCGGCTACTCGCGGATCATAATACTTGAAGTACCTACTCGCAAACACACCATACCCGGCGTTGATAAGAATTTTTAATGCCAGCTGTTTTAGGTTGTAGGAACAGCCACTCTGAAGAACAAATCCCCCAACATATTGTTGTAGTTCAGATTTTTCCTCATTTCTGTCAAATAATGAAACTGCTGGTGCTTGGCATTCCCCATTAGACACCAATATTTGCTAAGAAGCAGAAGAATTATATCTTTAATTGCAGCAAAAAAAGTGTTTGATAATAGTTCTGATCGATTAATAACAATTTTATGTTAAGATATGTGTATTAGAAGTTAGTGCGTCTTAACATCATTATCATAGCAACCATTCCTTTATCTTGCTACTTTCAAAATCCCATTTTTTTTGATAAGATTCTTCTGATGGTGGTTCCAGCCTTGTAGTAGGTCCGGCTTCGTTGTAAAAGTCCGCATCTATATATCCTGCTTTTTTGTTTCCAATCTCCATAAAACAAAAACCTTTGCCATCGAATTTTGTATTATTTGATTTGTTTGTAATGTCATCAATAATCTGTTGGGCTACAACCTTTGCTTCACCTTCTGCAAATATTCCTGCTTTTGGAATAGCCGTAGTCTGTGTTATCCTAATTTCTGTCACATCTCCGATTGCAAAAACATTTTTGTAAACTGTTCTAAGAGTATGTCTATCAACGTTTATCCATCTCTCTTCTCCTCCTCCACCTAATTGTTCTTCGCCATTTATTAGTCCTGAGTTTTTTATAACATCAGGAACTTTATGTGGAGGAATTCCTATCAATACATTATAATTTCTCTTACTTCCATTTTCAAATTCTAATTCTTTTTCCCGAATTGACTTTATCTTGTATGAAGGATAGAAATTGATATGATCATAGTTGATTAAGTCAACTACAGCTTGACTTATTTTTTGTCCTGCTACTGGAAGTGCCATAGGAGTAGGTACATAAAGATCAATTTCAATAGAATTTCTAGTTCCATTTTTGATTAACATGTCATTAATTAATAATGATGCTTCATAGGGCGCTGGGGGACACTTGTAGGGTATACCCATTATAGAGATTGCTATTCTTCCGCTTTTTAATGATAGCAATTTTTCATGAAGTTTTGGAGTTTGTTTTACATCATACAGATTAAATCCTCTGTTCTCTACAAACCCATTGATTTTTTCTGGAGCAAGTTCTGCACCAAGTGCTATTATCAGATAATCATATCCTAGTTCCCCCTGGAGCTTTGTTGTGACTGTATTTATCTGAGTGTCAATTTTTATTATTTCGTCTTTTATAAATTCAATTCCTCTCTGTGTTAGTATGTTCAGATCCGTTTGAGAATCTTCCAGTCTTCTAGTTCCATACACAATCCATAAATTTACAAAGCCCATGATGAATGATTGTTTCCTGTCAATAAGGATAATGCGGTGATCCGCTGATAGATTTTTTCGCAGCAAATTCGCTGCAGCCAGTCCACCAAACCCTGCTCCTAAAATTAAGATTCGTTTTCCAATTACCAAATAGGCAGCATTATATGATAAAAACTATCAATGTAAAAAAGCTATATTCAAACAGTTTTAAACAAATTAACCTATATGCCTAAGCTGTCAGCTCCCATTTTATCAAGTTGGCGAACCAATCTTATGAAGTTTTACTAATGTTCATATGCTGATGCTGCCATTTGCCACAGTGATGTGAATGTTATTACTATATGTTTACTATATGTGCTGTTCAACATACACAGAGAAAGATTTTCTAACCTTGGGAATGTATTAGAGCACGTAGATTTGCAGATATGATTGGGCTTATGTCAACTTTAGCCCATTTGTTTGGAATGGAATTTGTGGCAATTAGATCTTCTATGCCAGATGCTTTGATTTTTTGTATTGCATCTCCAATCAATAATGCATGGGCACACATTACATAGATCTTACCTGATCTGTTTTCCTTTAGAACCCTACAGGCTTTGATGATACTGTCACCACTGCTTATCATGTCATCTACAAGAATTACATCTCTGCCAACAATGCTGGAATCTAATTTTTCATCAATAGATACTTCGCCAGTACTTCTGTCGCGAGCTTTCTTTAACGCTATCGCATCAAGTTTCAAAATTTTGGCAAACTGTTCTGCTCGTTTTATTCCTCCTACATCTGGTGATGCTACAATAGGATTGCTGAATTTCATGTTATTTGCAGCGTAATTTGCTAAAAGAGGAATTGAAGAGACATTTTGGACATCAATTGTAAAATGTGATAACGCAAGTGAGCTGTGGATATCTACTGTCATGAGTCTGCTTAGTTCCAACAGTTTCAAGAAGTTTTGCTACTAACGCAATACTGACTACTTCTCCCTCTACAAAAGCTCGGTCTTGGCGTGCATATGCCATGTAAGGGATAACAGTACACAAATTTGATGCACTGCAGTCAGAACATTTTTTTATCATCATTAATGCCTGCAGCAGATGACTGTCTACTGGAGGGTATATTGATTGTACTATGATACAATATTTTTTTTCAACCTTGTTCATTTTAATTTTGCTCTCACCATCTATGAATGTGTGGACGTCCACTGGAACTAGTTCTGCATCTAATTCTTTGGCAATTTTTGTAGCAAGATCATAAGACGATGGTCCAGCTATTATCGAGACTTCTTTTTCCAACGTGCAGACAGGTTCATGAATTAATGTCATTCTTAAAAATGTTGATAAATATGTCTAAAATAAAACCTTGATATTGTGATCATATAATAACCGAAAATACGTTTTATTATCTATGCTCTAAAAAGTAAAAAATACTTCTTCGACAGGCTCTCTTACTCCCATTGCACGGATCACAGTCTCAAACTGCTTTTTTCCATCAGACACAAGCACCTGCAATCTACCATTACCGTTTTTCCTTAACATTCTGTTAAATACCAAAAATTTCTTAACATCTTTTGCGACAATTTTTGCAGGATCTATAAATTTTACTGTAGGTAATAAGGAGTTGAGATATCTTTTTACAAATGGAAGATGAGTGCTTGCCAGAGTTATAACATCTATTTTTGTATCCACTTGGTCGCCTAATACATTCGATATCACATCAAATGTTTTGCGCTCATTTGTGATGTATGTACCATTTTCTATTAGTTCTATTATCGGCGAGGCATTAAACTTTGTTACAAAAATATTCTGCGGTACTTCTCTTCTTATCTGGTTTTCGAGGCCCTTACTCCTAATAGTTCCTTCTGTTGCCATAATTCCTATATGTTTTTTCTTTGTTATTGTGGAAGCTTCTTTTAGGGGCGGTCGGATACCAATCAATGGTACATCTATCGTCCTTCTAATCTCATCTAACATCTGAACGGATGGTGTATTTGACGCAATTATAGTCAACTTTGGTTTGTATCTTTCAAGATACTTTATTGTATTTATGATAATCTCACGTAACTGAGAGTGTGATTTATTTCCATATGGAAAATGTGCTTTATCAGCAAAGTATAGCAAGTTTTCGTGGGGTATTTCTTTTTTCAAGTCTCGTATGATGGATAAAGAACCTACGCCAGAATCAAATACTGCAATTGGGTTATTTGTCAATATGTATCATTAATTTTTATCATGCCGTATAAATGTAAACATTAATATATATATATGATAGTATCTTTTTTTAACCCTACCTGGAAAATAGGCAATAAGGATCGACTTGAGTAGTACCTTAATACTGCTGTTTATAGCAATGATTTTTTTAAAACGAGTGGGTTTTATCCAATCTCCTTATCTTTATGATTTTGCAGCAATCTGATGATCTCTTGTCCATATGTATAGTGGAATAAGAGCATGTTGAAACGGCAAAGACTTTTCTCCCTTTCTATTGTAACCTATCATGACCATTCTTCCTACAAGATCTTTTTGTAGATGTTTTATCATCTCAGATTCTTTGAGAGGGCCGTATATCTGAAAAAAATATTCTTGATTATAGTAAGATACATGTTGTGCAAAACAATCTGACAGTAGGGTGGGATCGTTCCGTATTCGCTCCTCTTTAACATAATCTGCCTTTTTTTCCACGGTAATTTGTAATTCTCTATTAATGTATTTGCTACGGATAAATTCTGAATCTACTTTTTTTGCTTTCAGATTATTGCTATAAATTTCAATATCTCTAGTCATGTTAACTACTGTACGCTCTGCAAGATCGATAACTTCTTTCAGCTCCTCATCGCTGTTAACTTTGTTATTCTTTCCAAAAAGATAGAAAATGCAAATTAATTCGTCAGTTTTGATAAATGGAAAATTTTGTCTTCCGGCCATAAATTCAGCAATACGGCTTGAAATATCTTCTGGAAGAATTATTCCCATATGCGAATCAGCAACTATGGTCATATGCTAATTTTTGAATTACCAATTATATCAACAACACGTTTTTATATGCTAATGTGCTCTGACAAAGAGAAATATTTATGTCATCAGGTACTGGATGCTACTAAAACCGTATATCTTATCGTTCATGGGCGAAAACAGCTCCTTGAACAGGTAAAAGAAAAACTTGCTTTAAAAGGGTTTGAAAAAGAAAAGATGCAGAACGCAAGTCTTGACAAGGCAGGAAATGCTGGCGAATATGTTGCAATGATCTGGCCTCCAATGGCTCCAAAAGAAATCGTTGTAAGCGAAATTGTTGGGCCACGTGAAAGTGGTGTTGCTGGTGGCGGAGAAGGAATGGGAGCATGGGGGTCTGTCGAACAGAAAGAAGTCTATCGAATATCACTATAGAGTGGTTGTGAAATATACTCAACTACCTGCAATAATATTTTGAAATAAGGAATATGATAGAGATCTCTCCTCTGTGAGTGTGGTTTTTTTAATAACTAATTAAACCTTTTTAGTATAGTTAATAGCTGGGGACTTGTAAATAAAGGATGATCGTTGTTATAAGTACGTACCCTATCACTACCATTGCCACCCCAAAGACAAACTGTGGCTTAGCCAAGCGAGAATTGGAACTCTTGCAAAATATGGCTAGAAGGATAAATTCCCAAGCTACAAAGAAGTAATATAAGGTTCACATTTCATTATTTTGCAAACATCACAATATTCACCCTGACTCTTTAATTCAATTAAAAATAGAACAAATAAGGAGTATAGTTCATAACTACATTATATACCTTAAAAAGAATGCTAAACAATCTGTCGGTAAGGCAAAGCACGGCGAAATATCTGTAACCTCTGAACTGAACATAACTTAAGAGCTTATACTCAAGACGAAATTGCAAAACTCTTATAGGAAACTGAACTCAGAGATCGCTGTCTTTTGATGCGTATGTTTAGTATATTTTTATTTTCATTATCCATAGCTTTAATGCTACTAATCTAACTCTGCCAATAATCTTTTAATATATATCTTCTATCGATAAGAGCAAAACAAAACTTACTAATGTGCAGAATCTAGTGCTGCATATTAGTAGGCTATCGGATAATGTCGAATTTTTCAGCAAATTGATACTATTCTACTACTATGTGATTGTACAAATATTTCGTAATTCATTTCGACCTTTCTTAATAACGTCGTAGTATATGGTAAGCTCATATCGTCTTTTTGGAAATATAACCCAAGTATACAACAGCTATAGTATTGGATAGATAGAACAAAATAATGAAAAATTAATATTTTTCAGTAGCTGATAAGTTAGTAATAAGTTGATAGGAAATTACTATTTCTATTGGGCTATTGCAGTAGTTGTTATCACTATTATTATTGCCTATTCATTAGTTTTAATATTTGCAGCAGAATTGGGAAATCATCCGTCTGCAAGCGCCATCAACAAACCAGAATATAATTCGACTTCTACAATATGTATAAATGATAAACCTTGTGTTACAACAATTTGTATAAATAATGAACCATGCCATACTGTTACATCAAATTCTACAAATACGGATAATTTAACTAATAATAAGAAGCATACTCTAGTTTCATCTTTTCCTCAGGAAAATGTTTGATATAGATAAAGAAGTAATGAGATAATAGTGTGGACAATATGAGGTGGTTCTTTGAGAAATTAATATAAAAGACATTTAACAAACTATAGTTGTCACTGAATTGTCTTTCGTCCAATTAACTTTGGTTGCTTATTCAGGAGGAGAAGTGTCAGGAGGAGAAGTGTCTGGAGGAGGAGAATTATTATTAGGAGTACTACTATTTTCTATTCTATTGTTGTAAAGGGTATTGCTTTGATCAAGACCAGGATCAATCCTTAAAGGAGTAGCAGCATTCATGATATTATTATCATGTAATTTGTTGGAAGAGGAACCACTAATTAGAGCAATAGCCGATTTGGAATTTGAAACTGTGTTATTGTATATCTCATTATTATTAGACTGGGAAATATGAATAGCTCTTCCCTGGTCATATATAGTATTGTCCCTGGCAATAGACTGAGTCATATTTCTGCTAAATGCTATTCCAGCTCCCGTATTATTATAAACTACATTTTTCTCAATAAGTATATTGTAGCAATCTAATGAACAGATTATAGCTGTACCATTGTTGCCATATACAGTGTTATTTCTAATTACCATATCATGGGTTCCTGTATGCGGATCTATACCATAATGACCCATATCATGAACTTTATTGTTTTCAATCACCATATTTCCTACACCGACTGAATAAAACCCAAAATATAGATGGTGTATATCATTATTTCTTATTACACTGCCATCCCCAGCATTATGATAATGAATGTCCAGATGTTCCTGTACCCCATCCTCCTTCATATCCTAAATATGCAATCTCTGAGTTTGTGATATTTGTAGTACCTGTTCCTAGTCGTTCTACTCTAATATATGGTCTAGGAGCTCCTACATGAACTATTTTTCCGGAACTTTCTCTTGATCCATAACTTGCAACATAATCATTTGTTTCTGGATTCCAGGAAGTTACTTTTACCGAATCTATCTTCATACTACCATAGACATGTATGCCATATGCAAGAGTGTTGCCATCTGAAATTATTTTTAGCCATTTGGTATCTTTGGAATCGATATTTAATGTAGATCCAGGTTGTATGGTCACATTTGCATTTAACAACCATACTCCATTATTATTA
This sequence comes from uncultured Nitrososphaeraceae archaeon, assembly GCA_963825865.1. Classification (GTDB taxonomy): domain Archaea; phylum Thermoproteota; class Nitrososphaeria; order Nitrososphaerales; family Nitrososphaeraceae; genus CAWGVG01. The sequence goes on from CAWGVG010000057.1 coordinate 25,024, forward strand.
TTATTATCGGGATCTTTGTACAAAGCCTTATTTTCAGCTCCTCCAAGCTGTTCATATATATCAGTTAGGCTTACAGGAGATTTGCATGACACCGTGATTGTGAGAGTTGCTGCATCATAGGCTATACACCCTGATTCCGGTAATGCATATGCTGTTTGTATTTGCTCATTTGATGGTATTGAAAAACTTGGAAAGGCAAATGTCGAAACTATAAGTACAGATGGCAGTAGTAATACCTACGTATAGTACCTTAGTCGAATACTTGGCAATACAACATGTGTGATGTAGTTTTTTTTTACTTCTATCCATAATCGGCTGAATAGTGTTACAGGCTGAAGGAATATAATAGTATAGCGATGACACCGTGACAAGGATTGCCAACGTTATTCTTATTTTTCTCATAAGGTTTTTTAAACAAATATTGTTAAGAGGTAGTAGAAGGTTGTCATACAGATGGTAGTACACAGGGCCCCTTACTTTTCTAATACCTTTGTTGTAATTTCTATTACCTATGTTTCTAAGTGTGCAATTTTAGTAAGCATTATAGGCTAGTAAGTTAAGTATCTTAATTTAGGCCTACAAAACATCTTCCATCTCCTCATGAGGAGGACCACATTTGTAGATGAATAATTTGATACAATAATTTGATACTTAACTTATATAATATGGTGTTAAATATTGAAGTCGATCTTACATTCTACATTGGTCCTAATTGCTACAACACTCGTTTTGACTTCATTTATACAAACTGGACGTTATTTCGCTTATGCTCCTTATACCAAGGCCCCGCCATCTGCTGGAGGTCCAACTTTCAAAGATTCCAAGCTAAAAGCAGAGGTGGTCTTTACAGGACTTGACCACCCTACTAGCATGGCATTTCTAGGTCCAAATGATATTTTGGTTTTACAGAAAAATACTGGTAATGTACAGAGAATTGTAAATGGACGGATGCTCCCTCAGCCTCTGCTTCATGTTAACGTTGGACAGGGAGTGGAATGGGGTATGCTAGGAATTGCTGTTGCAAGACATAATAATAATAATAATAATGAAAACGAAAATGAACCTAAAAGTACATATGTTTTCTTGTATTATACTGAACCTGAGGGTAATAATGGTGGAGAGCAAGAAGGGGTAGGAGGACAAGTAACAGTAGGAGCAAATAATAGTAATAATACAGAACCAATGGTTAATCATCTTTACAGATATGAGCTGGCAGATAACAACCAGCTTATCAACCCCAAATTACTTTTAATCCTTCCACTACTTCACCTGATCCTAATCATGAAAATAATCACGTTGGCAGCAAGTCGTGATTGGTCCGGATAGCAACGTGTATGTTGGTATTGGCGATGTTGGAGGCCACGAAGGTCAAGCCCAAAATGTAAAAGATGGAACCACACTTGATGGTACAAGTGGTATTCTTAGAGTTACACAGGATGGTGATGCAGTAATACCAAATAGCCCTCTGGGTAATGATGAAGACCCATTTTAAACAAATACTATGCTTATGGAATACGCAACAGTTTTGGTATGGACTTTGATCCTGTTACAGGAAAGTTATGGGATACAGAAAATGGGGCATCCTGTTGCGATGGAGTTACTATTATTCAATACTGCATTATATCGTGCTGTTATTATTGCTTACAACCCTACACCAGGCGCATTCGAAGGAAGTGAAAGTGGTATCTTGTTACATTGGGTGTAGGTCCTTACAAAGTAAGTGAAGACAGATTTACGGACTTTAAAGCTAGTTTCTCAGATGATTGTACCTGGCACCATAGCTGTAGGCGACCAAAAGACCTGTAATATTACAAACACGGAACAAGTCTCGTAGTATATAATTAGGCAATTACTTATACAACGCCAAAGGAGACAACTTAAACTTCCCAGCACTTTATTTTTTTATTTTTAAGTTTAGTTAGTCATAAATAAATATACAGCAGATTAATAAAAAAAACTCTAATGAAATGTAAATTATAGAAATTCCGTTATTATAGAATAGCTTGATTTTGTTAAGGCATTCATTCAAGTTTAAATTATCACTCAAATAATGGAAATGATTAATGCTTGATTCTAATGCTAAGCGCTTGTTATGGTATCTTTTTGCTGGTTCTAGGGGAGGGAATAATAGGATCAAGATTATTGATTTGCTAAAAGAACGACCCTATAATATGAATCAGCTTGCAGAAGCATTGGGACTTGATTATAAAGCAATCCAACACCATATTGTGGTACTTGAAAAAAATAACCTGGTCAGCAAAATAGGAGAAAAATATGGGGTAGTATATTTTATTTCTAATTATCTTGAGGTCAATATAGATGCATTTAACGAGGTTAAAGCCAAAATTAAAAATTGATATACATATGCATATACATAAATATATAATCTGTTTCTATGGAATTTCCTACCTAACAGTTGGTGGAGACGATACTTGGATCTACTTTTAGTCGATATTTCAATTACTTAAATTTTATTTTAAAACTATTTTACAACGAATATGCTATTAAGTAAGTATCTAAACCTAAACATTGGCAATAAGATATGAAATATTATATTGTGGTTTTTTATTAGAGCACCAGTTGTGGTTATGGTACTGGCAGCGATAGTTTAAACTTCTTTCAATTTGTATTCATGCCTGGTTTTGATTCATATATATATATATCAATATCTGGTCTCCTTTATTCCCATTTTCTTGGAACGTTAATAACTTGTTTGTATATTGCGAGCTATAGATCTTTTCTATTGTCTTAGATGCTTCATCATTTCTTGACATTGCATTCAAGAAGCCTTTGTCAACTATCAAAATAATTTTTTCTGTCTTGGTTGGCGTATTGTCAAAATAATTTTTATAATTTTGATCTAAATGAAATATGTATTGTGGTATCCACAGGTAAAATGCATCTGCAATTATGGTTACTTTGTTATTGTTGTTATAAGCATTTTTGTAATTATTATTCTCTAAATATTGAGGAATAAATGCAGCTGCTTTAAAATAAGAGGAATTCACATTCGTAGTTAACATAATGACAGGTACTGGATAACCCAAAAATTCCTATTCCTGAAATTATAATAAATGGCAAAAATGTCTGTTGAACATTTTTCTTCGTAATTCTACGAGTTAAACCTTCTGTGAATCTAGCGGCTGCAATGCAAAATACGGGCAACAATGGAATTAAGTGATAAAGCGATACAAATCCTATGAGATAGAGGAAGGTGAGAAGCGGAATGGACCATAACAAAAGCAATAAATCTTTTTTTATGACAGCAAAAATTAATCCACTAATACCAAGTATCAATAAAACTGGATCTTTATTAAAGAAAATATGCATAGATCCAAATAACGGCTGGCTCGCTCTGTGTATCTGCCATAAGATACCATCTAACCAGTAATTGAATCCACCAACTGATATGCTATAAATGGGCCAAATCAGTGGTATCAAAATTACAGGGACAAGCCACAATCCAAGCACACGTTTGTTATTGTTCTGTGTATAAACAAGAAAACCTACCACCGGAATCATGGTAAAGGCAGGAATTTTTGTAAAGATAGCCAATCCTAAAAAAATACCTGAGAGTAAAATTAGTGAAAGATTTCTTTTGTTTCTGCTAACATTGTTAATTTTAGATTCTTTTGTATAATAAACTGCAAATAATATTGAAGATAAAAGAAAAGGCAGCTGGATAGTATCTAACAATATCCATCTTATGAGCCAAGTTGTTAACGGCATTACTGCAAACAGAACAGATGCAATAAATGCAACGTTTCTGTTGTAACGACGCTCTGATATCTTGTATATGAGAAAAGTATCAGCTACAGCAAGCATTCCCATCAGTATTCTTGGAACAAGGTAGAGCATTTCAATTGAATGCACGTTGCCTAGGGAAGGATTCAATGAATCTGGATAACCAATTATCTTAAATATGCTAGCCAAAAAGAGTTGTCCAAAATATGGATGATCATAAAAGGTTGATTCTTCTTGGGGGCCTTGACCTTCTAGTATATGTATAGCTCTTCGCATGTATATGCCTTCATCAAAGTATAGATTAGGAAATCCTATAGGATTCCAAAGATGAGTAAATGCAGATAATATCAGAGGTATAGCTAGCAAGGAAATACATATGCCAGAAGTAGTCTGGGAGGTCAAGTATTATGTAATAATGCTGATAAACTACTAATATAATAATTGATAAAATACTTCACATACTAAAAGCTAGGATTATGTTAATATTCAGATGTTTTAAACGGTAGTTGGAAAACTGTTGCATTATATTTTATTTATATGATAAGGAAGTATTTGGTGAATATATACAGTAAACATTCAATAAAAAGTAAATGTTTGCTATGTGTGTAAACAATATCAAATATTCAGTTTATTTTTCAAATAGAAGAAAGCATAATTTGCGTTCATTGCCAATTCTGATAAGTTATCTCCTTGTTTTTTTATCTTTGACCCTATTACTCTTGTTTATGCTGGAGTCTGGTCATATAATGCCATATGTATATATGGATTTGACAAGAAATGTTTTTGATTTTACATACAAAGAATCTATTTCAGAATTTGTCTTTATAATTTTCAGCAGGGGTCTTTTGGTTGTAACCTGTTTATTATTATTATTGTCGGAGGAATTCGGATCTTTTATAGATGTTGACATCGAGGCGGTTTCTTCTGCTGCTAATGAGAGCCTTCGCGCCGTTTTACTTTCAAGATACATGACACTGGCTAGATAAATACCTAACCAAGGAAGGAACATAATTTCACCAGCAACAGAATGGAATGATTCCCATTCATAAACGTTAGTTGTTATTAACAGTGCAAACAAAGATAATGAAATTATACGGATTAGATTTACTGTAGCTGTTCCTATTATTCCTATTGCAAAATAAATAAGTTTTCTTTCAAGAGGAATTTCCATTTTGAGAAGGAAGGCAAGCATTACTAGAGTATAGATAATCATGCTGTGAACGCCAGCTGAAGGCCAAAATACCTGCAATGCAAATGGGCCGTGCAAACCGTTCAACATCAGTATATTACCTCGACTGTATGCTGGTATATCGGGTCCCACATTTATGATATGGCTATCAATAAATCCTATTATCTTCTGATCTATTTGCAAGTATATTGGTACAATATATTGAAGAGGGCCAAGACTATCGTAGGGAAAGAAAGTGTCAAGTGATAGAATTGCTGTGCTACCGACTAGATAGATAACACCAGCAGGAGCAATTTTGTACCACTTCTTTCCAAACAGTATGCCTAGTGACAAACCAACATAAATAGACATTATGATAAAGTCCCACATCCATTCCCAGCTGTCAACTAGGTGAACCTTATAGTATGGTGCAGCAGCTATAATTGAATCTCTAAGTCCTAAAGATAATGCAATAAAATATACTACAGTAAGCGCTGACAAGCCAATTACTATGTAGAACTTCTTGTTGGGAATGTTATGACGCAAACCAATTAACTCTGCCACAATGAAAACCATTGCAAACAAGAAGCCACCACGGCCTTGGTTCCATGATAGACTAAAGGTATTAGGATATACAATAATAGTAAATAGAATTGGAGCGATAAGAATGAGTATAACGACTAAACTTGGGTTGAATCCGAGTAACTTAGTGGTTGTTGTATACTTCTTGTTACTATTACCAGAAACGCCAGTCTGCTTATTATTATTATCGAACAAACTTCATTTCTTTTAACTCGCTGTGGAAGTTAAAAATGTTCTATTAACTTTATTATATTGATGATGGTGAACAGACGCAGAAGACTTGAAGGCAAGCCAGTCAGCAACAACAATGAAGAAGAGAATCCTAGTTGTAGATGATGAGCCTGATATTTGTTTAGCATTAACGAAGATTTTAGAAGACAACGGATTTGTGATTGATTCGTTTACTGATCCTCTTTTGGCATTGAAGAGTTTTAGAAAGGATTGGTACGTTCTTTTGATTCTTGATATTAAAATGGAAAAAATGAATGGCTTCGAATTATATGGAGAAATAAAAAAGATAGACAATAAAGTAAAGGTATGTTTTCTAACAGCTCTAAGCGAAATGCATGATTATGAATCATTTAAAAAAGAAGTATCTCCAAAACCTGGCGAAAGGTACTTTATTCAAAAGCCAATTGAAAATGAGGAGATGTTAAAACGAGTAAACACAATAATAATAAATTCAAATTAACAAAGGGTACAATCAAAGTATTACACAGACCGCGTAAGGTTCAGATATCATGAAACCATTTTATTATTCATAGTTGTCATGGTTGCTACAGGCAGCCAAGCAATCTTTAAAGTTAGGAAGTTGGCTCTGGTAATTTTATTATCAGAAGTTACATGGCACAATTGCGATAACAAAAATAATTCAATATCCGTAATTATAGAAGCAATTATACTTCGGTATTGTAGCACAATTATTATATTATTTTCTTTAATCAGAAAATGAGCAATAAAAAATTATAAAACTTTCAAAATATTGTATTAAATTAAAAAAGTGAATGTTAAATGTCTGAAATATAAAACTTATATTCTACCTACTGGGATAGTATCAGAGAATATGGAACTACTTGGTAGCTTAATGCAGCAGATTCATGTAAGTACTCAAAGTTTTGGCGTGTGGATCCCTTTGGCATTCGGCCTTGTCGTAGGCCTAGTCTATGTAATTGCATCAGCTGCAAGACGCAGTAGATAGATGGATAGATACATATATATATAGATAGAAATACATCCAAAACTTTTATTTTTCATTCCCCATTTGATCCCTTAAATGCCTAGCCTATTCCACTTTTTATATTGGGGGCATTAACCATGTGTTTTGTCCACATTATATTCCAAATCTTGGACAACCAATCTCATCTGATAATGTCATCTGCATTTCCCATTATTTATTACACTCCAGCCAACTTAGCTTGATCGTAAATATAGGCTTGACGCAAATCGCTAATCTCATTTGTCCTGTGTTTTCTTCTTTCAACAACATAACCGCTGGTTGAATGATAAAAAATTACCATATCTAGTGGATAGAATGAAAGCATATCGTGATTGGCAGAATCTGATACCATATGCCGTAGATGAATTCTTTCCCATGCAAACAGATCATCAATTTTCCCATCAAAATAAAAAGAACTTCCGCATGGACATTCTACATCTCTCCAACTACCTTGCATATTTTGAAGCCAATTATTGGTATTTGCTGCTTTTTTGTTGCTAAAAGACATAACTTAGTATTGAAGTTTCATCATAATATATGCCTATATCATCGTTGTTAAACTATAGTGATAGGGTTTGTAATCAACAAGTAATATACAGAGAATAGATTCTCCCTCTGTATAGGAAATATACAGAGGGATACTGCAGTGCACAGACAACAAATGATGCATTTAACAGTTGCAGGATGCATGTTAAGTAATTATGAATGAGAAGGTAAATCTGTTGGAAATATTTAGTTGTTCGCGCATTTTGAGGACATACGGCTAAAATGTAAAGATTCTAGAAAGACAATGTTTGACTTTACAACTAGTCGTTATGTAAAGATTCTAGAAAGACAATGTTTGACTTTACAACTAGTCGTTATGTAAAGAATCTGTTTCTCGATCTTTTGACAGGTTTAGAGAGAGAAATAAACTCCAATATTAACGGAAGTTGACAAATTGTTATCTTTATATAATTTTTGAGCTATAAAGACATTATATTGCTTTTCCATGAAAACAATGGATAAACCAATTATGTAGTCCTACAAATAAATAAATAAATGTGTTTTTTATTCTGTTATTCCTTTCTTTCGTGAAATAGCTTGCTTTACTACAAAATGACAAGTTGAAACTATATTTACGTCTTCCTTCTTTCAATAGTCGCATTACTGCAATCAATGCCTTTCCATATTATATCAAATCCTAATTTAGAAATAAGAGTAATATGACAAGATTCTGGAATACCATTTTTTGCAAGTAGTAGTTGGACATCATCAAATTTAACTACGTTACCTAAAAGTAGCTCTAATTCCTTTACTTTGGATTTTAATATTAAATATCTGTCTACTATTATGTATTTACTATCGTTATCATCATTATTCTTCTTCTTTTTTTGTGATTCTTCTTCTGATTTAATGATTCTCAAAGCTGACTCAACTGGAATATTATATTTTTTGGCTATTTCATTAATCGATACAATACCGTTATTAGAACTATCGACAATAATATGTTCGAGGTCCCTTAGTAAATCCATATAATTATTACTTGCAAATTTTTCTATCATTTCGTGGTCGATAGACTTCAAATAATCCAAGATGTACCTAAGGGGCACATTGTCTTTTCTGTATAATATTAAATGATTTTTGTCTATGAAACCGGATAGTTTTGAGCTGGTTATCTTTTCCTTATCGTTATAACTATTAGGAGTAGCATAATAGTCATTATTTACAGCTATCAGGAAATCGATTTTATTATAAGATACTGTCATGACATCTGTTATTTTTTGTATTTTCCTTTCAAGATACTCTTTAGTCCAGAACCCAACTATCTCAAGATATATTTTTCTACCATGTTTTTCAAACATGAAGTCAGGGATAAGCGCTTTGCCATTAGATACAATCAGTGGGTCGGGTTCTCTTACTAACTTCCAACCATTGGCAGACTGCTCAAATCTGCTGGCGAATTTTTCTTCTATATTGCTGTCAAAGTGAATGGCAGTAGCATCATAAGTCGGAAACTCATTCTTTTCTTTATTATCTTTGTTATCATTTTTTTCTATATCTCGATAAGGCTCTTTTAGCAAAGTAGGAGATTCTACATTTGAAATTTCAAATTCATAAATCTTCTTACCAGATGACATAGTCTTCCTCACAATCCAAGCCTTAATGGACCATGTTTCAGCAGAAATTATTGATGGGAGTAATTTTGCTATAGATGTTCCATATCTGTCAGTTAATTTGAAGATGCTCAAAGGACCATCTATAGAACAGACAATTATGGTATTGTTTTTCATACTATCGCCATATGCTTTTACGTCAGTAGTCTCCTTCATTTGTTGGTGCACCTGTTTTGGTTCTTCTTTGCGCTCTAATGTCTGCATCTGCAGATTGTACATTAGCCCAAGTCTCTTTACATCCCTCAATATACGCTTCCAGTTTGATCCCCCATGCACATAGAACTCTAGCTTTGTGCAATTGAATAACAAGGTCTGCATCAATGATAGGTTATACCATGCTATTAGTTGTTCTGGGCTTATTTTGTAAAATTGCTCCAGTATCATATTTTCTTCTAAATCACTCCACATGTCATCTGCTATATTGTCAGCAGATGCACACAATCTTGACGCAACTGTGTTCATTATTTCCGCTCTCTCATAATTTGTCAAGGCAAATCCTCTCTTTGAGGATTCTTCAAATAGAATCTTTTCTGATAGTGAATGGTTCAATATATGTAGTATTGACAGTAGCAATGTTATTGCTACCAGCATCATTGTTGATATTGTTACCGATGTTGTTTATTCTTGTAGTAAAACTTCGCTTACTTCTAAAGACACATCTTCTTTCAAGGAGAGTGTAAAATCCTCTTACAAGTTTATAACTATCATACTGAGATTCCATAAGGGAAATTCTTTCTGCAAGCGAACCGTTTCTGTCTTTCTTCTTTGAGGATTCTTCAAACTCTTCAATGATCTTTCCAGCTAATTGCAGTTGTTCGGCAAACTTTTCATCAACAGATGTACAAAACAGAGGAGCTATATTTTTTCCCTTCTTTGTTATTCTAATTCTAAGTAATTGAAGTGGTAGCATATCCTTCTAATATCTACTCCTTCCTCTTATTTCTGCTATATACTAAACCTAATACAGAAATTGAATAACTATTTGCAGGAATTAATATTGTACTTCTCATGCTTGCAGCAATAGGAATAATGGCATTTGCCTATCCATATTTTTATATATACTTGAATATTGATTTGTAGACATAAGATAGTGATGATATATCATGACAGTAGATGAAAGATTGTTACAATTCCTGAAGGAAGGCAAGGACTGGGAAAGAAAGGCTACTAGTATAGCAGGAGTATTTCTGCTAAAAATGCCTACATTTAAGGGAAGGCCTGCATCTCTGGCCGTAGAGATAAATCCTGTAGATTCTTCTGGTTTGACCTCTAAGAAGAGAGGCGTCGTAGTAAGATCAGGAATAGAGCTAGAAGAAATCAACCGGCTACTCTCTAACTCGAAACTGGTCCAATTGGCAAAGAGTATAGATGAAGTTAATCCTGAAAAGAGGCTATCTCTAAAGAGCGAAGGCGACATATTCGAGATCTGACCGAAGAATCTATGAGTGCTTCAACTTGCTTTTTTTAATATTGAATTTTTAATAAAAATACATATATGATGTTAGCTGGTAGCTGTAGATGATTTATTTATATTTACTATATGTGTTCATCAGATACTGATGTGAATAATTCTCAGCCAGCTGCTGAACCATCGTCTGTACATATAGGGCATCCGCTTATATGGGATAGTTCTATAGAGTTAAGACTCTATCAGAAGAACATAGCAGAATCAGCCTATCGCAGAAACACAATGGTGATTCTTCCAACTGCACTAGGCAAGACAGTGATATCTCTGCTTGTATGTGCGGACATGCTTTACAATTACAGGGATAGACGGATCTTGATGATGGCACCTACAAGACCTCTTATATCACAACATATGAAATCCTTCTCTTCGATTTTGAAAATTTTAGATGAACAAGTAGCAGGTGTTACTGGCAAGACTCCTCCCGAAGCCAGGAGAGCAGTATGGGATAAGAAGGATAGTAGACTAATTTTCGCCACACCTCAAGTTGTGAAAAATGATCTAGAGGAAGGCAGACTTCATTTACGGGATTTTAGCTTGCTAGTCTTTGACGAGGCTCACAGAGCAGTCAAAGATTATGCTTATACTTCAATAGCTAAGGAATACATCAATCATTCATCTTGTCCTGTCATACTAGCTATGACTGCTAGCCCTGGAGCTGAAAGAAAGAGGGTGCAAGAGATATGTGATAACCTCTTCATTGAGCATGTAGAGTACCGTAGTGAAGATGCACCTGATGTAAAACCATATGTTAACCCAATAGATGTTAAATGGGAGAAGTTTGACCTTCCAGAAGAATATCGGTACATTATATCAACACTAAGATCTATGCTCGATGAGAGATTAAGGTGGCTTATTCAAAGAGGGATACTCCGAAAGAAGAGTATTGAATGGGTCTTTAAGAGAGATTTAATAGAGGCAGGAGAGGCTCTTCGATATAGACTGGAGCTTACGATGGAAGAGCAAAGACCGCCATTGTATAATGCCATTATGAACCAGTCCTCTGCTTTGACGCTGATGTATTGCCTTGAGCTAATGGGAAGTCAAGGATCTTATTCATTGAAAGCGTTCCTAGATAGAATGGAGGAAGATGGAGGAAAGACACATTCGTTGCTTCTCAAGGATCCTCGAATCATTGAGATTAAAGTACTGATAGCAGGTATCACAAAGGAACATCCAAAGATCCAACGGCTAGCAGAGCTAGTAAAAGAACATCATTCGTATGTCAGAGATCGAAGAACTAGTTCTAATTCAAAGGTTTTGGTATTTACTCAATATAGAGATACTGCTAGACATATAGTAGATATCTTATCAAGAAATGGTATCCCGTCTTCTAGGTTTGTCGGACAGGCAAAGAGGCAGGGAGACGAAGGAATGAAACAGGATGAGCAGGCATCTGTTCTTGAATCTTTCAAGAATGGTGAGTTTGACGTACTTGTGGCTACATCTATAGCTGAAGAGGGACTTGACATACCTGAAGTAGACCTAGTTGTATTCTATGAACCTATACCTAGTGAAATACGATATATCCAAAGAAAAGGTAGGACAGGAAGAAAATCAGCTGGCATGGTGACTATACTTGCAGCTAACGATACTGTAGACATACGTCACCTCTACGCTAGTAATCAACGAGCAGAAAAGATGAAGAAGTCTTTGAATATGATCAATACAGTCCTAAAACCCATTAATAGAGCATTCTTGGGGCCAAATCCTATGACCTCCGAAGAATTATCTATCCTCGAGAATAGAAGACGAAGACTGGACGAACGTCTAGGCAAAACAGTTGAATCAGAACTTGATAAAGGCAGGTTATTGGATACCGAGATTGCAAACAGAACAAACCAACTACGTGAAAGCAAGAAACAGACCTCGTTGTTGCTTGAAGCAGAGTTGGTGACTGGTAACTTCATGAGACAAGTATACAGGGCCGCAAGGAGTATTCATTCTGAGTTGGCAAAGGCTGGAAGACGTGGGATTGATGTTGACATACTCCGTGACAATCTTGCTTTTGAATATCCTGTGTTGATTGAAGCATTAAAGAAACTTGAAAAGCTGAGGAGGATAGAGTGGCTAGATGATACTACCGTCGTAATACCAGATAGTTTGAAACAAGTTCCCGGTAAAATATATGTTATATATGTGGAGAAGATTGTACAGGGCAAAGCACTTGTGATAGTAGACGATAAGTGGCATGCAAGGTTGAACCACTACGACTATGAAGGTCCAAGGGAGCTTTTAAAGAGCGGATCAGAGCTTAGAGTTATCGGAGAACTATATCATGACGATGGGGTATTGAATATAAGGGTAAAACAAATAGTCTGAATAAAAGAATGTAAATAATGTGTTTTTTTAATTAATATATTATGATATGACATAAAATGCGGATATATTTCATTCCAATCTTTTTCGACTATCTACTTATAGCGGGCCCGATGGGCTTCGATCCCACGACCTGCGGTTCCGAAGACCGCCGCGATATCCTGACTACGCTACGGGCCCAAGTAAGGTTCGTTGAGACCCGCCCTATATCAATCGAACTATTCGTGAATAGATTCTGTAGATCAATCTTTTATACTGATATTAATAAACAGGCTAACTAAAATATGTAAAAAAACCTTTGTTTTAGGTTCCTGCTTGTTTCATATGCCCTAGGAATTGCTAGGAAGTTGTTTCCTCATCTAAAGAAATACGCATAGAGAATTGGATATTTGTCTTCTAAATCTAATTTATTAAATTCACAAATATTTGTTATAATGCGTGTGTGCAATCATGGCCTTGAAAATTATATGAGTAATAATATTAAATGGAAGCAATGTTACGTTTATAATTAATACATAACAATTTATCTCGGTAAATTTTTCATTTAATATATTTAATTGAAAGTTTCTGATAGGACATGTGGAGTAGAATATGCTATACGCGATATCATTTCATATGCAAGAAAGTATGAAAGCACTGGAAAACAGATAATCTACCTCAATATCGGAGACCCTGTAAAATATGATTTTAGAACTCCTGAACATATCAAACGTGCATTAATCGACGCCGTCGAGAACAATAAAAACTACTATGCAGAATCAGAAGGACTGCCGGAGCTAAGAAAAGCTATTGTAGAAAAAGAGTCTCAAAAAGGACTCTCAGTAACCGAAGAAGATGTGTTGGTCACTAATGGTGTTTCCGAAGGCCTTGATATGACTATGGCTTCGATAATTGATCCTAATTCAGAGGTTCTCATGCCCGGACCATATTATCCACCTTACGCATCATATGTCAAATTTTATGGAGGAAAACCTGTTGAATTTAAACTGCATGAAGATGGTAAACCTGATATGGAAGATATAATGTCCAAAATTACTTCCAAATCCCGTGCAATGTGTATAATTAGCCCAAATAATCCCACCGGTGAAGTTTTTGATCGTAAAAGTCTGCAACAGCTAATTGATATTGCAGCCGAGCACGATTTGTATGTGATCTGTGACGAAATCTATGACAAAATTGTTTTTGGAGATCAATTTACTGGGATTGGCAAAGTGGCAAAAGATGCTCCAGTGATTTTGCTTAATGGTTTTTCTAAAGCATACTTGATGACCGGCTGGCGATGTGGCTATATTTGTACAAATGGTAATTCCAGAAAACTCAATGAGATACGTAAAAATATACCAAAACTTGCTCGAGTACGTATTTCTACCAATTTACCTGTTCAGATAGCTGCCAGTACAGGCGTTGCAAGGCCCACAAGATCATATCAAAGAGATGGTGGAGAAATTACGCAGACGAAGAGATTATGTAGTAAGGAGTCTAAACGCAATAGAAGGAATTTCATGTAAGATGCCCCAAGGTGCTTTCTATGTATTTCCAAAAATTAACCTGGATTCTCGTTGGAAAGATGATAAGCAATTTGTTCTTGATCTTCTTAATGACACAGGAGTTCTAACAGTACACGGATCAGGATTTGGGACGGCGTTTGGTGCAGGTCATTTTAGAATAGTTTATCTTCCTACAGAAGAGGTCCTTGTGCAGGCAATGGATAAACTGGAGCATTTTATATATAAATCAAGCAAATAATTAAAAGTGGTTTCAACATGTTGTATCAGTGAACTTGTCTATTTCAAGGACGCCATCGTGGCAGAGGCGGGATAGTGGCCTAACCGCTAGGATAATTCTTAGTTTCGCTATACTATCATTTCTATATCTCATATTCCTCAGTATACTTGTATATGTTGGGCTTGATTTTATTTCTATAACTGTAATAGCATCAATAATGATTGTTTTACAATGGTATTTCTCTGACAAGATAGTCCTTTGGAGTTCTGGAGCAAAGATAGTCACACGGGAACAATTTCCAAAATTACATGATATTATAGAGAGAATTGTTGCAAGAAATAATCTTCCAAAGCCAAAGATAGCTGTAATTAATACTAATATGCCTAATGCTTTTGCAACAGGTAAAGGACCTAAGAGTTCGGTAGTTGCTGTAACTACTGGTATTATAGATCTACTGGATATAGAGGAGTTAGAAGGCGTAGTGGCACACGAGCTGACACATATTAGAAATAGAGATGTATTGGTTTTAACTCTTGCAAGCGTGTTCTCTACCGTTGCTTGGTATCTTATGCAGTTTGGATTCTACGGCGGGATGGGCTATGGATATGGCGGTGGTAGGGATCGCAATAATAACGGTGGTGGTATGATACTTGTAATAATTGGAGCAATGCTAACATGGATTATCAGTTTTCTGATTATCCGGGCAATATCTCGATACAGAGAATTTGCTGCAGATAGGGGATCTGCACAACTGACGGGAAAACCTGTGAAATTGGCTAATGCTCTAATGAAGATTAGTGGTACTATGAAGCAGGTGCCTACAAAAGACTTGCGACGAGTAGAAGGATTAAATGCATTTTTTATTATTCCAGCTGTCACTGGTAGCACAATTGGAAATCTTTTCTCTACCCATCCTCCAGTTGAAAAGAGAATACAGAAACTCATGGAGATGGAGGCTTCCATGAGTTGAGTTTCTTTCGAAAATTCAGAAAGAGTATTAACAACAATAAGCCAAAAACAGATTCTGATGCGATATTTTCGCTCTCTTCAGCATACATTACCATGGAAACTAAACTTGGTTTGAAAAACACTAGTAGATGTGCTGTGAGTCTCAAAAGTGTTAGCGGAATGTATTTTACCGAAATGAAAGATGATATACAGCGATTTCTTAACGCCAGCAAAGCCGAATTTGAATTGTCTTATAATATAGTTACTGATTCTTATGGTTATCTTTGGGTAATACTTCAAGGGAAGAGTATGGAAGATATTCTAGCACAGCTAATTGCGGTCGGAGATACTATACAGGATAAAGGATTTTCCAGCCAGTTACTTGCTGCAATATTTGAATTTAGTAATGAGGGGAAAAATAATAACAACAAGAATCACCGTCAGTATTTAATTTATAACTATAAGTATAACAAGTTTTATCCTTTTGTTCCTATTGGTTCGGAAATAAGAAATACGGAGGAAGAGATGAGAATAATGGCTGAAATAGCAGATGAAGTACCCTTCGAAAGAGACATGACCCTCTGGTATCCTCTCTGGGATTTGCCACTTTAACCTTAAATTGCTGGGACTACACCGTCGCCCTTGAAGAGATTCTTTGCTTCGTCAATTGTAAGATCAGCACTAGGCAAGATAATGTCAGATTGGATGATTTCTTTTGAATCGAGTGGTTTTCCATTTTTCTCCACAATATTTGTCAGTTCTATTAAGCGTTTTTTAAATTCAGCGTCATCTGATTCTATCTTGGTTTACTAATTGGACGATAGAGTCGTCAATTTCGTTAAGTTTTTTTAAAGTTTCGTTGTCTACAGTAAACTGACCCTGTCCCATAATTCTAACAATCTTGCTTTTTCTAACTGGTTTAGATATTGTAGAACTTGCTCTTTTTGCTGCTTTAGCAGCTACTTTCTTTTTCTTATTGGACATCATATCTTTTCTTTTTGTAAATCCCCCCATTTTTTTAGATGACGTATTCTTTTTATTTCTCGTTTCAGGTACGTGTTCTTTTTAATTTAGGTGTAGATCTTTTTTCTTTCTTAGTATTATGAAGTTTTGTTTTCTTTAACGCCTTTTGCTTCTTATCCCCTGATATTGTCTTTTTTGTGGTTTTGATTCCTTTTTTCATAGATTTAGTACGGTTCATTGTTTGTACCTTTGTCCCTCCTCTACTATCTGTCTCTTTTTACGTGCCTTCTATGCCTTTAACTTTGCTAATTCTTCCTCAATTGATCCTTTTATTGTAGTTTCTTCTAGTTCTCTTTCAATAATGTCATCTTTATTTGAGGTATACTCTGCAGGACTTTGAAATTATAATAGCTTGATTCTTTATTAAAGATGAGTAAAGATATCGAGCATATATATTATCTATAATTAGACCTGTTCCATTCGTGTTCATCAGCTGGCCCATAATCCTCTTTCTTCCTGAAGTAGCCCCAATAAAGTAGAATCCCGCCTCCAACTATCATCGCAATTACAAATTTCTCATTATTAATCTGTCCATTAGTGTAATTATCTAGGTAAAATCCAAAGGAGAGTTGAGTGCTAACCACATAGAGATTTCTTAATGCAATTATAACGGCCATTACAATGAAGAGGATTCCCATTGCAGACATCCAATTTCTTCCACGGCGGTTTTCTCTTCCCCCTCCTCTCCTTCTATAATAACCCATTACTTTTACACTAATCTAATTCCTATGTTTTTCATTTTATTTCTTTTTGCTGCATTTAGTAACATTGGTGTTAGGATTTCTGCCTGATATGTCATGGATAATGGGCCCAGATAGATAGAACGAAGACCATTAATTTCAGAAATCAAATTGTTTAATGTCGCTATTACATTCTGATCATCGCTCGCAAACAAATGTATCTGAATCTAGACTTTGTTTTACATTTTTCAGTTTTATCTCGGAGATTGTATGAAATGCTGAAACAACTCTGGATCTGGGAGCCAAATTATCTGCTACCATGTCTGCAGCCGGTCTTTTACCTTGTTCAAGCGGAATGTAAACAAAACCTGCATCGATTCTAGCCATCGGCACAATTGGAGATACTACAATACAATCACTCCTAATTTCTTTTCCAAGTCTGCTACATGTATCTTTGATATGTTCATATGGAATGGAGAGAATAAGCAAATCAGAATATTTAGCCACTGCAAAATTATCGTCACCTGCAATACTGCCTGTCATACTATTTTCATAGGCTATCCGAGCCAACCTTGTATAATTTTCTGCTGCTTCTTTTGCCTTCTGTGGCTCTCTTGAACCTACAATAATATCATGTCTGAAACACCATCTGAGCGCGAAACCTTCACCCATACCCCCAGTACCCCCAATTATTCCTATCCTCATAAGATATAATTCAGTTCGCAGAAGATTGGATATTAAGGTTATCAGAATGTGGTAGGGTCTGCGATGTAATTTGAGATTATATATATATATAGATGTATGAAAATTTTGTCATTACTATTCATTATAACAGTGAAAATTAATATTATAATTATGCAGACTTTTAATGAATTTGCCGCTGGCAATCTTTATGCGTCACGGACAGGCTGATAACAACGTCAATAGGATCCTTGTAGGTCGATATGTTGAGTCACACCTTACCGAATATGGCAAACAGCAAGTAGCCGACACAGCAAAACATTTGAAAAATGTGCCAATCGGAAAAGTATATGTAAGTCCTGTGATCCGAGCTGTGGAAACTGCAAAGATTGTTTGTAAAACTTTAGGAATAAACTATCAAATTGATGAGCGATTATATGAGATTGAGCTTGGCAAACTAGTTGGCATGAATTTCGAAGATATAATTCAAAAGTATGGAAATTTATTCTTAAAATTCTACACCGAAACCGACTCAACGCTAACATGCTACGGAGTTGAGACTTTTGGCTCTGTGAAACTAAGAATAAAACATTTGCTTGATGAAATAGTGGAAAACCACCAAGACAAAAATGTACTGAATGATCACCCATCTAGATCCAATCAAAGCTGCGATTTCTATTTTACTTGACTTAAAATCTCAAGCATTATATCAATGGCATATACGGAATGCAGCGCTGACGATTTTAAAACATGAGAGCAAAATTTACTCTCTTTCTGGGGTCAATGTAATGGGTATGTATCGCTATGCTAACGAATGATTTGTTGATTCTGTTAAATATTTCTTCTTTTGATAATATTCCGTTACATTTTATACTTCGTTTTCGATAAGCTTGAGAATGAATCTCATAGAGGACTTGAAAAATTGGTTATATTGTGCTCTCCATGATAAACGGAGTAGAAACAATAAACGATTTTTTTTAGCAAACCTCACTTAAATCCAGAATTAGTTATTAAGACAAGAAAAATATCCAGCGGAATAGATAGCCATACACTAAATGCATTTGTTTTAAAGTCCAAAATATCAAATGATGGTCGACGTTCCTCACAAAACACACGTATAAATAAAAAATAGATGGTCATAACAGATGGTTTAGAACCCCATCCTTGGATAGTAATTGGCACAGATGGAGATTATGCTAAACCAAAACAAATTCAAGAAATAACAATTATGCGTAATGAACATGCTCAAACTCATATTGCCACTCTTATACCAGCAAACAACTACGCTGTTGTCAACACATTAAACAATCGAGAGGGGTATGCATTGGAATTGGATAAGCAATATGATGTAACAATCAGCGTTACTGGAGATTTCCAAGAGATAAAATGGTGGTTCACTATGAAACCAAAATCAAATGGAGAATTTGAATTTTCTAAAGCTGACGAAATCTACTGATTTCTATTACTGGCATTCTGAATCAATGTAATCCACTTATTATCTCCTTTAATTGTAATCCCTATTTTTTAGCAGGAGTCATTCCGTTTAACCCTTCATGCGGTTTAACAATGATTGTGAAATATTTGATATCCACATAAAATTGGAGTATCCGCCTTTTCTAGTTCTCTCATAGTTTTCTCTCGGTCTCTAACTTCACCATTTAAACGTTCCATTTTGTTGTTATTGTGGTATCCCTGCAATCTAATGTGCCTTACACGATGGAAGATTGCTACTATTTTATATGAAGTCTTACATCGACTAACAGTTTTTTGATTATGATTATATAATCGCGTTGCTATACGAGAATTATAATGCTAGTAGAAACACCGTCTAGGAAAGGTGTTTATAAAAGTATTCTTTTATTGTTAGTTGGTTCGTTGCTTTTACTTGGTGCATCATTATCTTCGACAACTAAATCCTATGCCCACTTTGGGCATTTAGCCCATTATAACACAGGAGGACTTGGACTAGGCAAGTATTATATTAATGAGCAAATAGATCCCGAATACACTCCTCCTGGGCAACCCAGTAAAATTAGCTTTAGTATACAAGATACTAATGGTAATGATGTATATAATGTTGTGACTATGGTAGAGATTTATTCAGAAAGCACAGGGGAGAGGGTTAATGTGTATCCGTGGACAAAGCAAGATAGAGGAGATTTCGATTCTGTACTATGTCTTTCCCAGAGTAGGACTCTATGAAATAGTCATTAGTATTGCCGACGGTGCTAATAGTAATCGTGTAAACTTGTATGGTGTAGATCCTCCTAGAAGCATCCTTAGCAGTAACTTGAATTGCAATTGCGATAGAGCAGTTTTTAATATGTCTGTCTCTAATAATTTCGGAAATATCTTTAATTCGGCAGTATTTGGAGGAATAATATCCGCCATTGTTGTGTTTGGAGTAGTTTTGGTATTCACATATAGAAGTAGGATGAAAAGAAGAAGCACTAATGGTGATCTTTATCAAAATTTGACGAAAAACGAAATCATAAAATATTCGGTTCTTCTTTTAGCGATTTCATCCGGTATTGTACACCTAGCGGTTTATTCAGAACACGGTGGTCTTAGAATAGAGTATAGTATATTTTTATTAACTGCAGGGGCCACTCAGATTGCCTATAGTATGTTGTATACCTTGCTCACTATTACAGACCAATCATCTACAGGTCAAAGCAGAGAATTTGCAAAATTATATTATCGCAAAAGTGTAATAATCAACCTCTTTGGTTTGATAGGCAGTTCGGTGTTACTTGGACTTTATACGTATTCGGTGACCCTCCCACCTCCTCTTTCACCAAATAATATACCAGAAGATATAGATTTTGGAGGAATATTGGACAAAGCTTTGGAACTTGCGTTGGTAATAGGAATCGTATACCTTATGAGGTCGGAAAAAAGAAATTTGCAAAGTCAATTCGTTCAGATAAAGTAAACCAATTACTTGCACAATACACTATTTGGTTCTTGCCTTTGGTATGTGGAATAGTAAATACGGCTGTATGTTCGGCTCATAGTAGGTTGGCTATACTCGCAATCATATCTGAGATGACTGTCATAATAATATGTTTTTTACAATATGTCTATTAATGAAATTATTAGAAGACATGCTCGCTTTAGTTATGCTATTAGAATAATACTTGAGTTAACGATGCTTGCAATTTTGAAAATACTTAAAGGTGTAGTTGTGATAGCCAGATGATTGTTCATATTAATACAAATATGTAGTGAGCAATTGTATGGTAGTCCCAATCTGTGACTCTTAAATTCTACTAAAATCAAAATTTTATAAATTAGAATCTACTTATTTTGGTCTGAAAAATTATTTTTCACAATTCATATTAAATGACATTCACTGCTTTTTCAAAAGCCTTAAATTAGAAAAGAAAACTTAGTTTAGGATGAAAGCGAGATAATCGTATATGGCATTATCAAGTCGGGGTTGGGGTTTAATTTTAGCCGTCCTAGCTCCTCTTGTTGTGGTCTCTGTTATGAGTATTGTTGTCGGGCAGGCTTTTGGACAGGAGGCACAACAAATTATTACCAGAAGGGTGGAAATATGGGCATTGTTTTATAGAGGTATGGTAGCAGCTTTTGTTGTTGGAGCAGTAGTTCAGGGTAGTATTATCTATGTAGGTTGGCGATTCCGAGAGGGTAACAAAAAGAATCTGCCGATGGGCGGTGCGCATAGATAATGGGGCATGCAACATATGAGTGGATATATGTTGCAGTTGTTATTGCACTTCTTACTTGGGTGGGTGCTGATGCTTGGAATGTTGAACACAAATTAGAGGTTGTTCCTGCTCAGGCTCAAGTTATTAAGGCCATAGGCCAGCAATGGTTTTGGACTTTTGAACATGCGAATGGGACACAAGAAGTCGGACAGCTTCATGTTAAAGCTGGCATACCTTACAGATTTGAAGTTGCTTCAAAAGATGTTATTCACTCATATAATGTTCCTGACTTTACTATACTAATGGATGCAGTTCCAGGTAGAATTAACACAGTATGGAATATGTTTGACAAGCCTGGTGAATATTTGATTCAATGCAGGGAATATTGTGGTCTGCTTCATTACAATATGAGAGCAAAACTGTTTGTTGAACCAGCAAATGCACAAGGATATGATTACGCGCTTACTAATCAAACTCAAACAGCTGGAGGAGGAGGAGTAGCAGAACCTGCAAGTCCTGCTGCTACTACTTCAACAGTCTGCTACTGGACCAGTTTTAACTATTCCACAAGGTGCTTCTGTTCAGGGAAATCCAGCTTACAAGCCTGATCCTATGACCGTGAAGAAAGGTGATACTATACAAGTAGAAAACAAAGATACTACTCTTCATACAGTTACAAGTGGCAAAACTCTAGAAGATCCAAATAAAGGAAAGATGTTTGATACAAGTATGATCAACCCTGGCGCAACGGCTAAAATCTCGACTGCTAGTCTAAATCCCGGTGAATATCCCTTCCACTGCGATGTACATCCCTACATGATAGGAACGCTGAAAGTACAGTAGTTATCACCATTGGCATTGCAATGACCTGTTACGCTAAATAGTATGTAATTTATCCTTTCTTTATTATGAGGATCATTTACCTGTTTTCTTATTACTTTTGTGTTTACTAAATGAATTAGTATTATTATTCAATTCCACAATTATGGTCGCATATATAGATTGTAAAAGGAACTAAATTCCCAATAACGTTGGAAATAGAGGGTTTCTGTTCAATTAAAAAATATGTACTTGCAAATTTAGAGGTCTATGATTAAATTAACTCCTTGTAGTCAGTTATCCCTTGCACATTCCTTATTTACAAAGAACACATGAGGATCCTTATTTTAGCTTGGGAAGTTGTTAACTTTAATATCACCAAGATTATTTGATAGAGTTTCTGTCTTTGTTTCGGAATCCTTTCATATAGAAAAATTTGCTAACTAACTGAGACTGGGGCATAAATTTCCTGTTCATAAGTTTACCAACTTCTATCAATGGTTTTGAATAAAGCTACCTCAGGTGTTGGTGTTTTGGTGAACTACAGTCAAAAAATCCCAAAGACTAGCCTCAGGATATGTTTCAGAATCTATCCTAATTAGCATCTTGTATATGATAGGATTGATTCCATGGTCCAAATCACAACATAAGAAGAGAGGCAGACCATATGTCTATTCTCCAACTGTAATACTGAGATGTTTTGTAGTTAGGATATGGTTTAGACTGGATCCTAACAGAGCATTACATGATTTCCTTGCCATGGATTGTTATCCTTACAATAGAAAGATAATGAAAGCATGTGGATTAACCAGTCTTCCTGATAGAAGGACATTTGACAGAAGGCTTTCGACAATATCTGTAAACATCAAAGAAATGATATCAAGTATGGGAAATCTATTTGTAAACGAAAGATTAGTTGACCCATACATTGTTGCAATAGATAGTACATTGCTTAGAGCAAAGGACATCTCTGGCACAAATCATCTATGATTGAAGGAGTAGTATCTCGTTCAGGTATTTGCAGATACAGATGCAAGATGGGGATTCAGTCACACCAAGGGATGGATATTTGGGTACAAGCTGCATATAACAGCAAGTACTGGTTCTCTTATAATGCCACTATCGGTAGATTTTACTCAGGCTAATGTACAAGAAGATAATCAGATATATCCTACAATAACATGCTCTTCATCACTTCCACAAGGAGTACATTACATGGCTCTGCTGATTCTGGATATGATGACCATAAGCTGTATAATTTGAGCATAGGCAGAGGATTTGAGCTGGTATGTCCAGTATCAGAAATATACAACAATACTTCAAGTGACAGACTGCAATTGATAGAATTCTATGAATCTAAATTAGGACAGATAATTTATTCTTGGAGAGGCATATCGGTAGAGCCGTTAATAGAACACATCAAAGATGTCTTCAAAATAGATCCCTTGCCAGTAAGAGGTACCAGAAAGCAGCTGGACTAGTATTGCTATCAGTACTACTCTACCAAATCATTGTTTATTACAATTGTAAGACATGCAAAGAACATCCAAAAGCAATCAAACACATGTTAGTAAGCTAATGAACAACAAAACTAACTTGAAAATTGCATGATCAAATTATGCCCCACTCTCAAATAGTTAGTATAGCGGCTATAGTTGGTTCAGTTATTAGGGTCGTTAGTTTGACTTTATACTTACAGGAAAATTAATGATTGAGAAACCTGATATCATTGTTGATACATATATATATATATATATTCAAGAAGGAGAATTTAGAACTTGATAGGTTCCCATTAAAACTGGTAAGGAATATACATTTTTGGCTCGCATAAAACAAAATACTTTTATTGATATTATGATCCATACTAATAGCAAATAGGTGGATATGTGAGTGGTATTAGAGGTTAAAAAACCGCGTCCGATGTGGGAGATTCTCTTCTCAACTCACCACACAGATATTGGCCTGCTTTACATGATGACGTCTATTGCATTTCTAATGATAGGTGGTGCCTTGGCGCTTGCTATACGGTCAGAATTGTTTCTGCCAGGTCAGCAAATATTTCAAAGTCCTAATGATTTTGAGCGATTCTTCACAGTACACGGAACTACAATGCTGCTGTTATGGGTTATTCCTTTTGGAGCTGGTATAGGAAACTACCTAATTCCAATTATGGTCAGATACAAAGATATGGCGTGGCCTAAACTAAACGCTGTAGCGTATTGGATGATACCTGTTGCAGGAGCGCTAATATGGCTCGGGTTCTCAGACACTGGCTGGACTGCCTATCCTCCATATTCTATTATTAGAGGAGCAGGGCCTGCAACTGATATGTGGATCTTTGGTATGAAAATCTTGGGTATTTCATCTATACTTGGTTCGATTAATTTTGTAGTTACAATTCTTAAAATGAAGCACCCCGATTTGCCAATAATGAAAATGTCATTATTTGCTTGGGCTACACTAATGACATCCTTCATGATCATCGTTTCAATGCCAACGGTTACATCTGCTCTTATTATGATGTATACTGATCGACTTGGCATATCTGGTTTCTTCAACCCCGCTATGGGTGGCGATCCTATTGCATACCAGCACTTGTTCTGGTTTACATTCCATCCCGAAGTGTATATTTTCTTAATACCTGCTGTAGGTATGGCATATGAGCTTATACCTAAGTTCTCTAGAAAACCAATCTTTAGTTATCAATCCGGAGTAGTCGCCTTCATACTCTTGGGTACCATTGGATTTGCATCCTGGGCTCATCACATGTTCGCTACTGGGATGAGCTTTACTGAAAAGACTGTATTTATGGTAGGAACACTGGCTGCTGTACCTGCTTCATCTATGCATGTATTCAACTGGATTGCAACGATGTGGGGTGGAAGGATCAAGTTTGCAGCGCCTATGTTATTTACAGTGGGTGGTATAATGCTATTCTTTACTTCTGGTGCTGGAGGAGTGGTAAATACAGCCATGCCGTTGGACTTTATTACACACGATAGTTATTTTGTAGTAGGACACTTCCACTTATTGTTAATGGGAACCGTCTCTCTAATATTTACGGGCTTCATATATTACATGTTCCCGTTAATTACAGGCCGAATGTACAATGAAAAGTTGGCAAAGATACATTTTGTATTAGCATTCGTGGGTATTATACTTGTATTCATGACTCAACACTTGCTGGGATTATATGGAATGCCAAGAAGAGTCTTTGACTATCTGCCAATTCCCCAACTAATCATTATGAACCAAATTGCATCGATAGGCGCATGGATAGTCGGGCCTTCGTATGTGATCATGCTTTACAACCTGATAAAGAGCGCAGGAAGTGGTAAACATGCCGATATGAGAGATCCGTTCAAGATTGGAGAGGAATATTATGACTACACACGACGAGAGCCCCATCATTAGAACTACTACAAAACGTATGGCACAAGGCCTCGCAATCATAGTGATTGTGATGGCAGTAGCCGCAGCCATAGCGGTACCTAATTGGCACAATTTTGCAAAAAATCCACCACCCGTTTCAACGATTACAACTCAAACAACGGCAACTGGAGGAGGAGGCGGTGGTGGAGGTGCTTCTACTACCACCAGTGGAGGTGCGACCCAAAGTTCTCAGCCTACAGCCCTACCACCAGGTGCTACAGCCATAACTATTTTGGCAGGTGCTTCTGTTCAGGGAAATCCAAATTATAATCCATCAGACGGTAAAGTACCACTTAATAGTAAGATAGTCTGGCAGAACAAAGATAATACTGTCCACACAGCAACGTCTGGCTCTGGTCCTTCAGATGCAAATTCAGGCAAAATATTTGATACAAAGATGCTCAATGCTGGGTCAAGCTCTACTCCACAAGAACTTAAGGGTGTAAAGGTAGGCGACGCAGTACCATATTATTGTCAAATTCATCCTTATATGACTGCAAAACTGACGGTGACTGCTGCCTTCAACTACTAGTGGCAGCGGAGGAGCTAGTTCTGCAGGGTCTACAGCCGCTACGGGAGCAGCTGCTACTGGACCAGTTTTAACTATTCCACAAGGTGCTTCTGTTCAGGGGAATCCAGCTTACAAGCCTGATCCTATGACCGTGAAGAAAGGTGATACTATACAAGTAGAAAACAAAGATACTACTCTTCATACAGTTACAAGTGGCAAAACTCTAGAAGATCCAAATAAAGGAAAGATGTTTGATACAAGTATGATCAACCCTGGCGCAACGGCTAAAATCTCGACTGCTAGTCTAAATCCCGGTGAATATCCATTCCACTGCGATGTACATCCCTACATGATAGGAACGCTGAAAGTACAGTAGCAGGCTATTTGTTTGCTCCTCTACCGATTATGTCGAATATGAATGTTAAAGATGACAAGAACTATGGTAAATAAGAAAAAATGATCCTCAAAACTCTTTCTTGTGTCACACTTGGATCTGTCTTTACCCTTATGTTTATAGGAGGTTATGTCAGTGCTTCTGGAGTAGGATTGACGTGTCCTAAATGGCCGCTATGTCCTGCAGGCTTTGTACCAATGCAAGAATTTGTTATTGAATATTTCCATAGATCAGTTGCCGCTACAACCGCATTGTTAGTGTTTGTTACTACTGCTTTCACTCTGAAATCCAGAGTTAGTCCAAAGGGAATGAAAATAGCCTTGATAGTTGCTAGCTGTGCTGCGATAGGTCAAATAAGCCTAGGAGCAATAGTAATAATAGAACGATTACATGCTGTTTTAGTAACGATACATCTTGGAGTTGGACTTGTACTATTCGCAATGATGTTGATTTCTGTATCCTATTCATATAGATTGGATAACAAAAAGAGCAAAACGATATCAGACAGCTCTTCTTTACGAACCACTACAACTAATCCATAAGTGATTTGTAACTGACATTTTTAAAATATGAGTCTCAACCAAAAAATGTATCGTAAAAAATCCACGATTACTTCAGTAAAACGTAAAACATAAAACCCCTCAATACTTACCCAATTTCCTATGTGGAAAGTGTTGACTCCAAAAAAAATAGCTTTTGGCGAAAATGCTGCCAGAGATTTTGAATATCCAAAGAACTCTCTAATTATTACAACTACCACTCCTGATATTTACAACAAGTGGATAAATTATATGGGAATAAAGAACTATGAAATTTATGACAAGGTTACGCCTGACCCTGCAATTGAAACTATTGAAACCATAAGAAAGAAATACGAAGGTAGGAAGAACATTTCTGCATATATAGGACTTGGAGGAGGAAGCTCGTTGGATGTATGCAAATATCTTGGCAAACTTACTGGCATTCCAAAGATCCTTATTCCAACAACTTTTGGAACGGGAGCAGAAATGACAACTTATGCTGTTATAAGTTTCGAGCACAAGAAAAAATTATTACAAGATGAGGCATTCCTGGCAGACGCTGCTATTGTTGATCCATATTTTTTGCCTGGAACACCATTTAATATCATGAGGAATTCAGCATGTGACGCCGCAGCTCAGGCATCAGAAGGCCATGATAGTAAACTTGGGAATCCATTTACAAAACTATTTTGTAGAGAAGCATTTGATATTTTAGAAGACGCAATCATTAATGACAAACCACATTTGCTGCCTTACGGTGCGATGCTATCTGGAATTGGATTTGGTAATTCGTCAACAACATTAGGGCATGCACTTTCATACGTATTTTCAAATGAAGGTGTTCCACATGGTTATTCGCTGTCGTCATGTACGACGGTAGCACACAGGTTCAACAAATCAATCTATTATGAACGATTTAAAAGAATTTGTCAAAAATTAAAGTTTGAGCCATTAAAATTAAAACAGTCATTTGATGATGCAGCTGATGTAATTATGACAGATAGAGGACATTTGGACAACAATCCTATTCCTGTTACAAGACAAGATATAATAAAATGTCTAGATGAGATCGTAAATCAGAATCCATTAACCTGAACAATACATATATGTGCATAACATGATGTGAGCCAAAATCTTCAAGATGGCTATGTTTTTTTAAAATAACATCTGAATAAATTATCGTCGTATATTGAATTGCGTGAGTTTCTCTTAATATTATGAAAATACGATAAAGGCTAATTATTAATTTCGTATTTCCTTTAAGATGATGGTATATGAGAAACCATCGGGTGTTGTCATGACGACAAAATTTTACAAGAAACCTTTAAATTCAGTTCACAGACTTATTTTTCATATATTATGACTACTATTAGCAAGAGTCTCGAAATTAATGCCCCTGTCAGGTGAAGTGTTCACCTATTTTGCCAGACCTGAACACATGGCGGATCAATTCCCAGAGAATATGGGCCTGAACATTCTTCCAATAGAAGTAAAAAATGGCTTTGGCGTTGGCACTATTTTTAGAATTAGTGGTGATTTTGATGGTAAGAAATTAGAGTGGGATTGTGAAACTATTGATTACATACCACATCGTAAAATTATTGCACAGATGATTGAAGGTCCATTCAAACGCTGGCAAATTACAGTTCAATTTGAAGAGGTTACTGAAAGAAAGACAAAGACAAGCATCACTGTTGATTACGATATGCCAATGGGTCCTCTTGGTGGACTAATGGATAAGGTAAAGCTAAAGAAGATCGCAGAAAGAGGAATAGAAAACGGTCTATATAGGGTAAAGGCCTTACTTGAAGGAACCGGCTCAATTCCAGTATATATTACACTGGAAGCTTATAGACAGGTTCTTAAGGAAAAAGAAAGACTGAAATGCTCTGTTTCTGATGCTATAGTTAGGCTTATTGAAGATAAACAACAACAACAACAACAACAGCAAACAGCAAAAGTTTCTCAGTAAAACTTTTCATATCTTTACTTTCTGTTCTATATCATGAATAATTTCTGATATTTGCGAAACCACCTGTTTCTATACAGGATTTTTCTAGGAAGATATTATAATCTCCTTTTCAAAAAAGAATCAGAATTCTTTTTAATGATATCTTTGGCTTCCTCATATGTCATTTCAAGTACATCAGCAGCACAACTTACAACACTTATCAAAAAGGAGCTGGATAGCGACGTAAGATTTTTAAAACATCTAGAATATTTTACAGGCCCGTCAGTTTCAACAAGAAATCTATCTCTGTCCGTATTCTTCAGTAAGACTTTCTTCTCATCTGAGTAAACCAAAACGGGTCCATATGAAACGTACAAGCCCATATCCATAATTTTATTTAATTGCCTCTTGCTTCCGGCAAACCAGTGCAAAAGCACATTTCCAGTGTTATATGTCTTCAAAATTTCCAGTATGTCATCTAATGATTTTCTGGAATGGATTGAAACTGGTTTTTTGGTCGTTTCAGAAAGGCTGAGCATAGAGTTAAAAACTTCTCTCTGTTTTTCATATGAACTTTTATTATTATATTCTAAATATGTGCGATCAAGACCGATCTCACCAATACCGTCAATCATGGCAATATTGTTATTAAAAATTTTAATAAATTCCGAAACATCTTCTGTATCCGCAAATTCCGGATGTATTCCAATAAATTGCGTCACAACGTCGCGGGTTGAATCGTTAAAAAGCTCAAAACTTCTAAGGGAAGTTTTAATGTCTACAGTTACCGAACATGCGTTAATTTTTAACGCTCTCAGGTTATTAAGAATTTGTTGTATGTATCCAGAATATTCATGGTCGGTTAAATGGATGTGTGCATCAAATAATAATTGCTGCAAATGATCCTACTATGATGTCACTGATAAAATAACCTTTGTAGAAGTATAATATATTGGTGTTTTCCCTATCAAATTTAGGCGCTTAGATACCTAAAATGCTGTAGCATTATTAAATGCGATTGTCTGTATCTATACCACATTTTAGCTAGCAATATAATATCTAGACTAAAAAAACAGCATTAGCTTAAACATTACAACGTCCTATGACAAGAAAAGAGAAAATGATGGTTGAACAGAACTGTGTTTATAATGGACAGCGGATCCATGCAGAAGTTTGTTGTTATCTTGGCCTTCATGAGCTACTTCTAGAGAGAGAAAAGAATGGACATAAAAAAATGTAAGAAAAGACTCAACTATGCTCAAAGCTAATTATCGTTTTGATTATTGCTAACAGCGATCTAATAAAGTACGGTAACGAATATTGATAAAGTCATTTTGCTCGAGAAATAGAGACTTCTATTGTAGAAACGTTTCGAGGCCTGCCATCTTGAGATTGTACCTATTTCAGAGCCTATCTTTACAGGACCGATCTTGTAACCTAAAGTATCCATTCTTTTTACAATTATCTGTGCAACATCAACAGCTCTTGTTATGCTCTTTCCTCTAGCTTTTATAACTACAACCGGCTCATTAGCAAGTTGCACCAGAGTTGCAGTAACATAAGTCATCAGTGGTTTTTTCCCCACAAAAATCTCATTATTTGCTTTGTTTTCTGTATTTGCGTTGCTTGTCGTCATTATTCAAAATTATCTCTTATGGTAGAATATAATGTTTGTTGATTATTGGTTCCATAATTATGTAATTCAGCAATACTTTCTTAATATATTTTCAATGTCCATTGGATTTGCAGAGATTTCCTTTACAGCCATGGGATCTTCAACTTCATAACAGTGAAGTAATTCTTGCTCATCCTTGTAGAAGAGGAAAACCCT
This sequence comes from uncultured Nitrososphaeraceae archaeon, assembly GCA_963825865.1. Taxonomy (GTDB): domain Archaea; phylum Thermoproteota; class Nitrososphaeria; order Nitrososphaerales; family Nitrososphaeraceae; genus CAWGVG01. The sequence goes on from CAWGVG010000057.1 coordinate 55,864, forward strand.
TTTCTCAAATATGCAATGATATAATTGATCAACCATCATTTTTTCCAGTTGCAATTTAATGCCATCAGACTGAACTATTACAGGATATTCCAAGATAGATATGGACTATTCGTTAAAGGTAAAGAAAAATCTATCTAATATAAAGTAAAATATTTCTAAATTCACATCATGATCTCATCTAAAGCCAAAGATAAAACTACTTACAAAATTTATTTTAGTGTTCTAGTGAATAACTAGTATGTATAGATTAACGATGTTGGTTTCTTTCTAATATGGAAAGAAGGTTAATTATTATTATTATCTCCTACTTCTTACATCATCTACTATACTTCACCTTTTATTTTTCCTATTCTATTAACGGAACAGAAACTTACAATCTTCTATTAAGGAGTTAACTTTCTTCCTTTGAGTTCAGGCTTTTGCTGGTTACAATCATTTTTGATAATCCCCTCATGTAATTTTGGAAAAAGATGGTCGTGGATTTAATCATATTCTGATATATGAAGCGTAGTTGTAAGAAATGCTTAATAGATTTAGTTCTCTGAGATTTAGTATTGGTAGTTGATACTATACGTACTATCAAAATTTTAGGAAAATGGTCGGGCAACATGGTTATAAGGCGAAGGCGTCCTTTAATCGCTGTTTTTAGTCTAACTCACTATTGTAACTTTTATTGTCCAATGTGTCCTTTTGGGGACTCTGATAAGGAGGGTCAAATCAAAATTGCCAAGAGAGATGATCTTTCTACTGAGCAATGGAAACTGATTTTCGATAAGGTTTCAAAGTATTGCATCTGGTCTATAATAGAAGGTGGAGAACCGACTAGCCGTCCTGACTTTATGGACCTTGTCAGACATCTTCACAACCTACATCTTCCTATCACATTGATTACTAATTGCTCTCTTCTCCACACTGTCGAACTTGATGAACTAAAGAGGTATATTCAATTCATTACCTGCAGTATTGATTCTTTGTTTGAAGAATCGTATTGCAAGATACGTGGCGTTCCTCCCCATATGTTACAAGAGTGTAATGAATAATCTGCATCTTTTAAACGAACGTAGAGTACCTCACTACCTTAACAGTGTCATAACAAAGTACAATACAGAAGAATTCATCAATCAAACTTATTTTGATAAGGCTAAGGAACTAGGTATAAAGGCAGTTTCATTTACATTTGTTGAAGATAGATCTGACGTTCCTTATTCTTTACTTCCTGACCGCCAAACCATGGTCATGGTCTGCAATAGCATACTAGACTATATGAAAAACACATTCATCTCCACAAATAATGATACCATCCAAATATTTTGAACAAATAATAGAACATGGACGAGGGATATTCGACGAGTGCGGCGTGTGGAAAAGTGTATTTGTTAATGGTAATGGTAGTGTCATGGTTCCATGTTGGAAATTTAATAGCTCAGAAAATACTTATAACCTACTAGAGAAAAGCATAGAGGAAATTTGGAATGCTCCACAATGGGACATTGCTAGTACCTGCCATGACTGCAAAGTGCTTGGCTGTATATGGTATTCCTCTCAGTCAATAACCACCTTTGCACAAAATTACATGAGGGGATTATCAAAAATGATTAGTCAGCAAAATCCTGAACTCAGAGTATAATATGTACAATATTAAATGTTAGCAGCATCTTCGATTCCTGTTAGTATGTCCATTCTAGTTTAGCATATTTTAAATATACTCAATTTTTTTATTGATACTACAAATTTTCGTATTGTTCATATTGGTTTAGACAACTACCATCACCACTGGCGAACTGTCTTCTACAGGTATTCCATCGGCTGAAATCTCTATTACTGAAAGAGGAAACGCAAGAGCACTAGGTAAGAGAAAATGGGTGATAATAGTAGTTTATGACCGAAACTATCACTCAATTACCAATAGACGAATGCAAGGATTGGATTTTGCATAGATTGGATATTAAAGAACAGTATCGTACTATTGGATATGCTATGCATGCATACACACATACAAGTATACTAAGTTCGTTATCTTTATGTCCTGCTAGTCTAAATTTACTCTACTCAATGTCACGACGACACTGAAATGGATGGCGCTCATATGGAGAGCAGTGCTTTCACCAAGGATAAATAGTATAAGAAGGACTTATTGAAATTGAGGTAGAAAAATAATATGCGTTCAATCCAAGTTTCCAAGCCTAATGGGCCTTTTGAAACGATAGAACGAGACATTCCGGAACCTAATACTGCACAAGTCCGCATCAAAGTTCAAGCCTGCGGCATATGCCACAGTGACTCGATGATGAAAGAAGGATTATTCCCATGAGTCCAGTACCCAAGAGTTCCTGGTCACGAGGTCGCAGGTATTATCGATGAAGTAGGAAAAGATGTAGTTGAATGGAAGCCTGGGCAGCGAGTCGCTATCGGCTGGCATGGTGGCCAGTGTGGTTACTGAGACTCTTGTCGGCGGAGATTTCTTCGCATGCCGCTACGCACGAGTGACTGGCTTTATCTACGATGGCGGCTATGCAGACTATATGATTGCGTCCCCCACAAGCGCCAGCGCTGATCCCCGACCAACTTTCAGCTACAGATGCTGCACCGCTAATGTGTGCTGGTATCACCACCTTTAATGCTCTTCGGAACAGCGGCGCATGTGTAGGCGATGTAGTAGCTATACGTGGGGTGGTGGGTTTGGCCATCTAGGCATTCAGTTTGCAGCCAAGATGGGTTTTAAGACCATTGCCATTGCGCGAGGAAAGGATAAGGAGGAGATGGTGAAAAAGCTTGGCGCTATTGATTACATCGATAGCCAGTCACAGAATGTCGTCGAAGAACTTGCTAAGATGGGAGACGCTAGGGTCATCCTTGCAACCGTCCCAAGCGGCAAAGCAATGAGTGCAGTTCTGGGCGCTCTGGGCGTCAACGGGAAGCTGAATCATCATTGGTGCTTCTGATGAGCCGCTCCAAGTGCCTACCAATCAATTCATATCAGGACGTCAATCAATAGTGGGCTGGTACAGCGGGTCGTCGATCGATTCTCAAGATACCCTTACCTTTAGTGCGCTTTCCGGTGTACGGTCTATAAATGAAATCTTTCCTCTGGATAGTGCAGCAGAGGCCTACGAGGTAATGATGAACGGTAAGGCACGATTTCGAGCTGTCCTTACAACAGGGAGTGTATATAGACAACTGCCAAGTAATAGATTATACATTTAATGATAAAACCCGTTTGTTCTAGGATCTTGACTCTATTTACGACATTATAAAAAACAATTCGAGTTTACTAAATACATGATACCACGTGAAATAGAAAAGAGTCTACCTGACCATTTGATTTAAATAATTGTACCTAACATTTTTAGATGCTTTTATGACTAAGGATGTGCGGCGAAACTCACATTTCAGGATTATGTTTGTTGATGATGAGAAAGATATATTATCTACTATTAAAAGAGGTCTAGAATCAAATACTACTTTCAAAGTTGATACATTCTCTAGTGGCGAATCAGCTTTGCAGGCTTTTGAAAACCATGTTGAAAACTATTATGATCTAGTCATTACTGATATTAGAATGCCTAAAATGAGTGGTTTTGAATTATATCGTCGTATCAAAGAGAAGAATTCATCGATGAAGATTGCATTTATTACAGCATTTGAAATAAACAAAGAGGAATTTAGCAAGGTTATGCCATCTGTTAATGTAATCGATTTTATAAGCAAACCACTCAGTGTATCGAATTTGATAACAAAATTGAAGTCAATGCTAGCAAGCTATCCAACAAGTCGTGCTACTATATAGTAATATCACATTTATAAGCCTGAAATTTGTAAAATTTTACAAATGTTATTATTAGGACATATCTATAGAAAGGGAATTCTGGCGTTAAAACTCAAACTGAAAGCACGAGCGGAGATTCAAAATACATCTTTAGTTAGCACGTTTGAAATATTTTTCATGTTCAGGTTCTACTTGTATAGTTGCATGATTTATACTGTAACGCTCTGACAAAACCTTGTTAATCATGTGTACTGCCATGTTTGATCGACTTAACGTATGGTCAATACATGAAGATCATGTACATCAATTACTTTTTTTTATTGAACTTTATTTCTTGAATGTTTACTTCCAACTGTGCTCCTTCAAGCAAGATATAGTTCCATTTACAATACTGTATCCGTTTCTCGCAATAAGCCCTGCATGATCATGATCTTAAAAATGGTCTACAGATGCTTCGTGTGGTAGAAGATCCCTCTATCTGTGAAGATCCAGACAGCGAATATATTGTGAAGACCCTCATAAGATGATGGTCAACGATAACCATAGCCCACTATAAAGCTAGTTAGTATATATCGACAACCATCGAATATGGTAGGAATAATGGTTGTAATAAATTAGCAATAGAATGAAGGTTTTTATATGTGTGGGTCGATGTCACGGGCCTTGTTCTTATATTATCGTCATCATTTTTTCCCGCGTTCTATTCTTGACCTTCAATTACAATCAGAGTTAGCGTTGATTTGATTTTATCAATTCTTCTTATACGCCAGGTAATAGTTTCTTTTAGTTTGTCCATTGCATCTGTACTAACCTTTACGAGTAAGTCGTAAACGCCATATGTGCCATAAACCTCCACCACTTCCTGCAATTCCTCAAGTTCATTAATAATCTCTTCCTCAAAGCCAAAATCACAATTGATTAAGACGTATGCTGTTGCCATAATGTATATGTTGTTATAGGAATCAATGGTAATAACCATTATGAATTGGCTTATACAGATAAACCATATGGTGGTATCAATGAATAATATATCTATAATAGTAATAACAGACTCATTGATGAAAACAATCTTAATTAAATCTGAAATGAATTTTCTTGCCTTATGAGGTGGCTTTAGGATTATTTTGTTAATTCAATCAAGCCAAGTTATGAGTTTAATCTTACATTCCTTTCTTGAATATCTAAATCTTTTTTGTCATAGCAGACTTGATTACATTATGTTCTAACGTATTCACTTGTGATTGGGATTATTCCCACTAGTCATTGATTAGAAATTGTTTATATTGTCAACCGTTCAAATATAGCTGCTGGGCTTTTGAACGAGATTCTGGAGATAAGTAATATTAAGAAGTATTTTCTTGTTAAAAAGAACTTTCGCGAGATCTTTCACTTAACTGAACGGCAGTACATCAAAGCAGTAGATGATGTAAGTTTCACGATTGAGAAAGGAAGAGTTTTTGTTCTTGCTGGAGGATCTGGTTCTGGCAAGACTACTTTGGCTAGGTTAATTCTGCGTGCAATTGAGCCAGACAGTGGATCCATAATATTCAATGGAGAAGATATTACGAAAAATACTGATAACAAATTAAGAAAATTTCGTACAAATGTTCAAATGATACATCAGGATCCATTCACATCGCTAAATCCTCGTATGAAAATAATGGACATAGTCATGGAGCCGTTGAATATTCATGATAAACAAAATTCAAAATGTGAACGAAGAGAAAAAGTATTGAGATCTTTAGAGAATGTACGGTTAGAACCTGCTGGAGATATTGCTGAAAAATTTCCACATATGCTTTCTGGAGGTCAGAGACAGAGAGTAGCCTTAGCAAGATCACTAGTTCTCAAACCAAAATTAGTTATAGCAGATGAGCCTGTTTCGAATCTCGACGTCTCTGTAAGAGCTGAAATATTAGATCTTATGAAAAATTTGAAAGACAGATTCCAAATTTCTTTCCTTTATATTACACATGATCTTTCTACATCTAGGTATATTGGTGACGATATAGCAATAATGTATGCAGGTAAAATAGTTGAGATGGGGCACATAGATCAAGTTTTACTAAATCCACTTCATCCTTATACACAGGCATTAATTGATGCGATTCCCGACCCTGATCCTGATAATTCGCAAAGAGAAAAAATATCTATATCGGGCAAGGAAAAGTAACATACATAGCAGTTGTATGTCTTGTTATAAATGAATATATGCAAAAACCATCCTAACTATCATGTAAAACAACCACTATATCTCATTTGCATTCAGATTCCTTTAACAGAGATTTCCATTTTAGTGTTGTTAGAATATAATGTTCATATAAAAGAACTTTTTATTATTTTTGACTTTACACAAATACCACTATTTTAATATATTTTTGGAGTGCATATGGTATGCTACTGCTACTTTATATCATAGTCAACAAAAATGGCAGTAAGACTGTAGTTATTTTGAATTGGTTCCTATTGTTAGTACTTCCAGATTCTTTTTCATATCACGAACTGCCTTTTTCAATTCATGGATGTCTTTTAATATTTCATCTACTTCGCTCCTTGTAGGAAGATTCAAAATTTCGAAATTCTTTTCAGCAATATTCTGCAGATGTTTTAACAGATCAAGCTGACTACTAGTTACTTTGCTATTTGTAACTGCAAAGTTCTTGGAACCAAATAATTCTGTAAAGGCATTCTCAAATGCATCTATTGCAACCATTCTATAATTTTCAAAATCTTCTTTTGAATTGTTGTATTGTTTAGGCGCTCGCTGGGAAACTTCTTTCATAGCCTGTAAATAAGCGTTATTCATTTCAACATGGTATTCTTTAAGATTAATTTGTAACTGGATCAGAGTTTGGCCTACGTTGAAGAGTTCCTGCGCATAAGAGATAAAATCTTTTGAAAAGGCTTGAAAAGGACCAACTGTAGGCAGTTTAATCAATTCTAACCAACCGTTAAATATTTTTTTTATCTGTTCTTGTTGTTTGCTGAAATCAGACTCGGATTTACTTTGTAACTGTTTATCATCATCATTGATGGTATCTCCCATAATCATTTAGTTATTATATTTGTTAAAAAGATTACAATAAGGTACACGAGCAAGTTCTTTTGCTTTATAAAAATTCGACACTATTCCGCTTTTTTCAGCCTTTTTAAATAATAAGTATTTAGTTTATTTTTAATATATCTCTGAACCTTTTACTTCCCCAATATTCGTTCTATGGTTTCGTGGCCGGTTGATTTTTATGATCCTTTGCCATTTCCTTATCTATGAATTCCTTATTGCAAGGTAAGCAGTAGTGAGCCTCCTTCATAATTACTCCTAATGTACTCTAAATATTAAAAAAGTTTTAGAAAGCGAAAGAGATTTTGAAAAATACGCTATAATATATAGAGGAATAGATTGACATTGTTAAGGTCATCCAAGAAACTTCGATTGGGATTTAAAACATTATTAATTACATGCATAGCTTCTTAACAAGCAGCGATCAATTACTATGAAAAATTAAGAACTTTTTTTATTTTGATTAATAATCTATACCCATAAATTATCCTATATGATAATTAAGAGATTCGAATTTTGTTTGGTATAGACGCCGTAGCTCTAATTAGTAGAACTTTTTATCTGGATTCTTTATGTTGATACGTCTAACAATTTCTCTATATTCTCTTCATGTTCTTCGAATCTGGGTATTTATTTCAAGGTCCCGAGTAAACCGTTTTTACTATAACTTGTACAAAATTTTGTATTATCTCACGGTCAACAAAGGTTACAAACAAACCTTTTGAATTGTTGGCTGAAGGCTTGTTTGAATCATTATAACTCATAACGTTGCTTAAGAGAAGTAGAATCTGACTATTTTTTCTATTCTATGCTTTTGCATTAGATTAAGTTTCTGTAAGTGGCTCTTGCTTAGGATGCCTATACCTCACAATCTGTGACATCCCTTCTTTAGGATATACACCATAAATCATGTGTGCTTTACCTACGCTGGTATCTTTTAAAGTAACCATGATTATCTGATTATCTTTTGAACGCATCAATAAGACTTTCGACAATCTTTCATTATTTTCAGTATCAAGATGTGCGTCAACCTCATCCATCAGATAGAATGGTGATGGTTTCAATGATTGGAGTGCTAAGAGAAAAATTGTAGCAGCCATGGTTTTCTCCCCACCAGATAATGCCCTAGATTCGCGACCAGATTTTCCAGGGAATTGGACCATTAACGTTATACCGCCTGAAAATACGTCATCTATACTCTCTATTTCTAACCAAGCTATTCCGCCTGTAACTTCTGAAAATGTCTTTCGTATATCATTGTCAACTTTATTGAATGCATCCATGAAAACACCTTTCTTTTCTTTGACAATTTCTTCTATGAAAATAACAATCGAATTGCGTTCACTTTCCAGTTGGTTCTTTCTATTTGACATGCCCCTATATCCCTCTATTACTTGAACATAACTTTCGTGGGCACGCAAGTTAATTTGGGTCTTTAATATTTCATACTCGTCAGTTAGTTCCTTGATAACCATATCAACATCAAACGCTTCCATCAAATCTTTGTACCCTAACCAATGCAGATCGCTGGTAAGACGTGATTCCTGGGAAGTAATATCCAAAATATCCCTTCGATATACTGCATTCTCCCTCTCAATACTATTATATTCTTTAGAGACTTTTCTCTCATTTTCTGTTAGTTGTTTTATTTTTTGCTCATATACTTGTAAAACGCTATACGATGTACCTGAAGAGTCTATTATTTGTTGTTCTTGATCTCTCAATATTTTGATCTCTGCTTCAATTGATTCTAATTTAGTTTGTAATTCATTTGATAAATCGCTCCTTTGTTTGAGCTCAACTTTTAATTCCTCATTCTCATCATCCATTCCTCTTACACGCTGTAAGCTAATTTCAATTTCGTTGTTCAGTGCTATGGAAGAGGTCGTTATCTGACGTAATTCGATATTTATTCTCTCTATAGATCTCAAAATCTCGTTCTTTTTCATATTTATTTGAGCAAATTCGTTTCTGACAACAGTATCGTCAATACTTTGCAGCCTTTCTGCTACTCTCTTAATGGTGGGCATTAGTATTGACATACGTCTCTGATGTTTCTCTAAATCATGAAGAAGAGATCTGTACTCTGATTGAACTGATGATTTATTCAAAACAAGTTGCTCTAATGTTCTTTTTGCTTGATCTTTCGACTTAACTGTAACAGAATTTTCGAGAATTATACTGTCAATTTTTGCTAGTATTTTGATTTTCTCAAATTCTGCGTTATTGATTTTTAAGGTATTCTCGTTGAGATCACAACTCTTATTTTCAATCAATGTTTTTAATGTTGTTAATGAACATCTTAGGGCATCTACTGAATTACTAAGAAGTATTGCCTTTGTCAGGTCTGAAATTTTGGATCCAAAATCTAGTGATGTCGATCCTCCAAATGGTTCAAAGAGCATGCCATTAATCGACACCGCTCTATATCCTTCTTTTGCCAACATGTATGCAGCACTAGACTTCTTTACAAGGATTGTATTGCCAAATAAAAAATCTGGCAGATTCTTATAATCTGAGTATACAAAATTAGCAAGATTGCCCACTATGTTCACATCATCATTTGAAACGTAGGACCTTTTGCCCCGACTGACAATATCCAGAGGAATAATTTTAAGACGTGGCAATTTCTTTCTTTTTGCGTATTCTGCAAGTGAAATCATGGATTTTATATCATCGACCACAAATGCTTTCATCCATTCTGATCCTGCCGCTAGGACTGACCTTTCATAGTTTTTATCCCATTTTATTGTATTATGAACTAGTCCTTTAATTCCAAATTCTTCTGAATCTTTCATCAATTCTGCAATAGCAAAGTCTTCGTTCATAGCATTCTTTGCAATATTCACTTTTGTCTCATATTTTACAGTTAAGTTTTCTGCCCTGTCCAAAAGCTTCAATGAGTTTGCCAGCTCCTTTTCAAGAATGATTTTTGTTTTTTTTGAATTTTCAATAAATTTTACTGCAGCATCCAATTTCGTCTTTTCTAATTCTGTCGTTTTCCTATGATCAGCAATTATTATTTCGCTTTCATCAATTTCAGTTTTTAAAGATAAAATCTCTGATTCATTAAACTTGTTTTTATCACTGTTTATTTTTAGTTTTTCTTCCAACCTTGCTATTGAAATGTCAATGTCATTCTTAATTATGGATAACCGTTTATATCGATCTTCTTGTTTTCTTTTGACATTATTATATTTTGACGTTCTAGCAGTCAGTATGTCTATTTGAGAATTGACTCTCTCTAATTCATATTGTAAAATTGATATCTTGTCTGATCTATCATTAGTAATACTTTGCTTTTGTTCTATTCCTGAACGCAAACTTTCTAATTTTCGAATAATGTTCTGCTTATCTGTATCTATTACATGAATTCTCTTTTCAATGTGCAGAAAGCGCTGTTGTGATTCCTTTAGCATTGCTTTCTTTCTTTCAGATTCGTATACTATTCTCGTTATTTTAGTCCCGATTTGCGCTTTAGCTTTATTTTCAACATCCATTTTTTCAATAAATATGCTCTTTTCAGACTCGATCTTTTCAATTTGTAAATGAAGTTCCTCTATCTGTTTAGATAATTCTGATGAACGTACAGTGTTGGAATCTAAAATTTTTTTTTGAAATTCTAGTTTATTTCTGATTGTCCTTATGCTATTAGAAATCGAGACTGCTTTGAACCTCTTTATCTCAGATTCTAACTGCTCATACCTTAACTGGCCATTTCTTTCGGCTTCTAACTCATCAATTCGTTTTCGGATTTCACCCATTCTTGCAAGGGCTACTTCAAGACGACGATCGGATTCCTCTAATTGCTTTAGAGCTTCCGCTTTCTTATCATCAAAATATGAGAGTCCGATAATGTCTTCGATAATCTTTCTGCGTTCTTCTGGGTTTAATTCAGATATACGGGTTATCATTCCCTGTTGAACAATATTCATCTTGTTTGGGGAGGCAAGAACAATTTCCAGTAATTCCACGATAGTGGTTTTCGATACTTTTTTACCGTTAAGATAATACTGACTATCACCTGTTTGCCCTTCCATCTCTCTAGTTAGACTTACAGAATCAGAATCTACAGGAATTGTCCTATCTGAATTATCAAAAGTTAAACAGACACGAATGAGTCTATGAGATCTATTTTGACTGTCATGGAATAACGATTGAAATTTATCAACACGTAATGCTTTGGGACTATTCTCACCTACGGCGAACATTATGGCATCCAATATGTTGCTTTTTCCGGAGCCGTTAGGACCTGTAACTGCAACAAGTCCTTTCTCAAGGTTTATCACAGTATTCTTAAAACCAAATGACTTGAAACCATAAATTTCAAGCTTTTTAATGTATACCAATGAGTATTAAAATTGAGAATACCAAATGTTAGTTATATATTTAGAGCACAATCTATCTTGATTTTTTATAATAAATTTTTAGTCTATCGCTCCCGTTTGCCTTCTATAAACTGTACGAAATTTGTTTTTGCTTGTGAGTATGGCATCTGGATAGGGGGATGCTTAAAACAGTATGCAGAAATACTTTCCAGTGGACCAGAAATACCCCTGTCAATAGCTAATTTTGTTCCTCTTACTGCATCGATCATTACCCCTGCGCTATTGTAAGCGTCTACTACTCGAAGTTTAAGATCGAGGTCTACCGGTATATTACCAAAGTATTTCCCTTTAATAGAGATGTAACAAACTTTGTCATTTTCTAGAAATCCTACAAAATCGGATGGTCCAATACGCATAGGCACTTGATATGGTGCCATTGCTGCTACTGCGCTTGTCTTACTGATTCTTTTATCTTCTAGCCGTTCCTCATCAAGCATATTGTAAAAGTCCATATCGCCACCTATATTAAGCTGATAAGTCTCATCTATCTTTACTCCTCTATCGACAAACAATTTTACTAGTGTTTTATGAAGTACGGTGGCCCCTAATTGGCTCATTACATCATCTCCTGCGCACGCAAGACCTTTATCTTCAAATGCTTGTTGCCATTTTGGCATCGAGGCAATAAAAACAGGGATAGCGTTAATAAAACAAACTCCGGCGTCTAGACATTGCTCAGCATAAAACTGAGTTGCCCGTCTACTGCCAACAGGCAAATAGTTAAGAAGAATCTCTGTATGAGTATCTTTTAGAATCTTTGCTATGTTAGTGGTAGCAACAAACTTATCAGATATCCTCACCTTTTCGCTATAATGCTTGCCGATGCCATCTAAAACTTCGCCCTTTTCTACTTTAACATCCATTTTGTCAACATCAGAGATCTTGACTGTATTATTGGGTTTTGCAAAAATTGCTTCTGAAAGATCTTTCCCTACCTTAGAGTCTATGACGTCGAAGGCCGCAACAAATTCAACATCGCCGGGTTCAAGACCACCCAAATTGTAGGCAGTAATACCAACAGAATCTTCTTTATTGTTTTTATAATAATGAGTGCCTTGAATAAGAGCTGATGCACAATTTCCAACACCAGCAATAGCAACTCGAACTTTTTTATGCATATAACATGACTACCAATAGAGTCGATTTATATATTTATGTGGAATAAATAGATCTATATGTATATCATTAAAATATTTCACTCTATATATTACACAATATGTAAATCATAGCAAGCTGAAGATTTGGCCGCATACTGCATCTTGTCAGGAATCAGCAGTATGATTCCTGATAGTAAAATAGTTCTATACATAGAGTCTACCTATAATCTCGCATTAGTTGTAACATTGGCATTCTTGATTGATTTTATGTATTATATTCTCTTAACGACAACGTACATCACTACTAGCTATGTGATTTATCGGGATCTATGTGTGAATCAGATTTTTCATAGATCCTGTAACATTTAACATCAATGACTTATTTATCAATAGCAGAATCAATAAGCATTAGTATGTATTCTCTTGGTGTTATGTCTTTATCATGCTGATCTTTATACCTCTTACATATCTCTAAAAGATTATTGTATCTGTCTTCTTCTAGTACAAGTTTAATTTCATAGTGTTTTTTCTCTTCCATGTTTTCATATTGAGTAGGAAGGATTAAAATGATTATCATCTTTTATATAAAAAAGAAGATGGTGGAACAATGACATAAAAATCAAGGAAATTAAATTATATGCCACTATGAAGTTAAGCTTTCAGCTATAGATAGGCAAATTGTACGTCATGTAATGCTAAAAACCAAAATTGGATTAGATGAGAGATCTCATGATGAGCGTTCAACTTAATCGAATCAGTAAGAATTGGACGAAAAAGGCAAAAATTATAACATCACATATTTTGCGTTTAAAAATGATAAATGATTATCTGTTTGAAATATAGATATAAGAATTGTTAAGAAATAAGATGGAACACTACTCATTTGATATACAAAAATTTCTTATAGAATAATGATTGAGCATCATTCTAACTTAAAGGATAAAAAGTTTCAAAACCTTTGGGACTCACCAGTTTAATGTATATTCAGTATGTTTATTTTTTTATGTTTAAGTGTTGGCTTGTTTTTTAGCACGAAAGATTAAGACCTGCGGCATTTGTCCTTCAATGAAGTTTGTATCCTTCCAATCTTTTGGAAGGTATGTTTTTCCTATATTTCCAAGAGCTATTTGAAACCCAGTATCCAGTATGATTGCTATTAGTTCCTTAAACATGATACTATTTATTCCTAAATCTGTGAGCAGTTGTAGTGTACCTCCTGCCGTTAATTTCGCGGGTAGGATTGCAAACAAGGATCTAAGTGATATTTTTTCTTGCATAGTAATAAAGTATACAAAATTCTGTGGTAAAACTATAAGGAAATTATCAATTGATTTGTCTAAGATATGCGGCAGTAGTTTCCGTATATCTCCCCAGAAAGCTGAGGCATTTGGCGGATCCAAATCAGCAAACTTCGATTTCGCTTGCAATACTTCGATTTGATCTGTTCCAATACCGATAAAATATTCTGCCCAGTTGTTGGCAGCAATTTGCTGTAGCATCTCGCCTGTACGCATGCCTATTTCAATGTTAACTTTAAGATATAAATTTCTGGTTTTGCTAATTGTTCTATTAAGCTGAGTTGAAGGGTTGCCTTCGTGGAAGAACTGATAGACCATATTCCATCGTTGCTTAAAGATAACAGGAAAGTGTCGCATATTGATTAATTCTTGAAAAAGATCAGTTTCAGCAAAATCTGAAAAGAATGCATCAGTCCTAGAAACTGCTTCGACTTTTGGAAGGTCTAACTCATCATAAAGGTTGGTAACTCTATCCCAAGCTCTAATGGGGTCAGAACCCATGTATGTTACAGCAAGGTCTGCAATCCATAAAATCTCACTCAATAATTTAATTTTATCAGAATCTTGTTTTTGCTTGCCAGGTAGATTCATTAGTTGAGTAAACTTTTCTTGGGCGAGCTTTTGTTTGAAGTATGGAAAATCGGTTCGCCATATTAAAGCTTCCACAATGATACTTTCTGTGGGTTTCTGGTTCGTCTCTACCTTGACATATTCTGGATGCGTTGTGGCAAATTCTACAGAAGGTAATAATGCGGATTTGTATTCTCGAAAATAATTTTCAAATTCAATTCCATCCATAGTAAAATAAGCATCAAGAATTCGTGTTTTGTGTATCCCATTAATAGTACTAGAGACTTTGGGGCCTTTTGGCTGCCGTGTCCCATTACTGACTTGAAACTTTGGATACATTGTTTGAGCAGGATCATAGTCATGTAAAAGACCGGCTATCAGAATTAGCTCATAATCTTTTGAAGTGAAACTATAACCACGAAATTCTTTTGGTAACAATTGTAGACTCAAATAAGTCACCTCAAGACTATGGTGGAAGTTGTGGTACTCACTTGAGCCTTCCCCAAGTCCCTGTTTGGTATATGTATTTTTCAGAAAACGTAGAAGCGAGTGGATGTTATCGATTCTATTAGTAGGAATTCCTTTCTGTATTGCGACTTCCATTATAGCGGCAATCAATTTGTTTTCCTCTATGTTTGCAAGATTTGTATTTGTATCATCAATGATACGTTTTTTTGCTCCAGGAAAATACCTAACAACCTCCTTGTAAATAATTCTAAGGGGCAAACTTTTGTTAATATAAATTCCAAGCGCTGTAGCTTTCCATGGGTATTGGATTCGTGGTTTTTCACGCTCAATAATTTCATTTGCAGCAAGCACAAGTTTTTTGTTAAGATCCGCAATTATAGAGCTCAATTCCGGACCGTCAATATTCAATTCCTCCTTTTGTTTTGCAAATCGAAGACGATCAGTGTTCATTACAATCCATTGTGGGATTTTTACTCTATAGATATAACGCTTCCGTGATTTTCGCCCAGAACTAATTCTTAAAAGAGGTTCCTTAAAAGTAAGCGCAACGTTCTCCATACCAGATGTGAATGGAAGATCTCGATCCCGCACAACTTGTAACATAATTTCTTTATTACCAGTTTGAAATCCTAACAATATATGCCAGTATTTTCCTTTATCAAGCCATCCTGGAACTTGAGTCTCCTTATCCCAGAAATCTACTGGACCAAGAGGAGCATACCCATTTTCATATTCTTTAGTTTCAGGGTTATAAGAGCTATATTCATAATCACCTATCACTCGGATCATTTTCGAGCTAGATCTCTTGCCTCTTTTACGAGATTTGCAGATCGGGTGAATTCACTGATACCCCATTACTCCCCAGATAGTGCCTAGTGCACTGAATAATGTGAATAAATTGGCCCTTATATCAATTTCATTATCTGCAAGGTATTTAGGTGCAAGTGGAATTCCAAACCAGCCTGTGGATAAAAGACCCGAAAATGCTAATGTAATAAATAACCATCGCGCAAGATCATTATAATAGAGACTAAATGATTTACCATTAACTTTACGGTTTGCGTGCGAAGAATTGTTGTTTTTACAATTATCCTTGATATCAGGTCCAAATTTCAATGCTTATGCCTGCCAGTATAAAATTACCGATTGAAAGAGGATTATATATTACGTGCATTTCAAAGTCTTTTTTAAAGGATATGACATCATTCAATCATGTCCTCGGCAGCCATCATTAAGATCAGGCTTATCAATAAGTTTTCTCTTATGCGATCTAAACACAGATACCTTTGTTGTGTGTGTAAAATAGGAAGACAATAGTATTCGATCATTCTGTTACTAACCATTATTAGTTTGCCATTGGTATATGATGAATCATTTTGTTTTGAATACTAGGGTGTATGTAAAGTATAACAAAAATTTAAGAGACGCAAAGATGAATATATTCTTTAGCACAAGCACGCAAATTATGGCTGACCTATTTTGTGTAGTAGTAGTATGAGAACGAGGAGATTTGGTAGCCTTTTGTATCAAAAATATGTCAACTACTCCTCTGGTTTTTTTCAAAATTTGGTCTTTAAGGAGGACCCAACACAAATCCGGGAATAGTATAAATAAGTCAGATGAACACATTAGATCACACATCAAAGGGGGCTTTAACAAACATTTCTCTAAATTAGGATTGAATGTTGAATGCCAAAAAATAAAACAGAACAGCACAAAACCTTGAGAATGAATGATGTATAAGTACAGTATATTAATATATTATATAATGAATAATATAATTTTAGTTGTCTGAATGGAGGGTTTAAGGAATAATAAATTGGTAGCCATTATTTTGGATAAACTGTTTCATTGCGAAAACTGAGAAAGATGATATTTTGATCACCTTTTAAACTGATAGATGGGTTTATTTATTTTAAATGCCCTTGCTTCCGTAATTCGGAAATTATCTTCATCAAAGTATCATAATCTATGTCTATTTCATTTAGAATAACAGAATGATCTACTTTTCCATATTTTCTGATGAATTTTTCAACTGCTTGCTTCTTCTTCTCGTATCTTCTATCCTGCATTATTATAGTGGCACATTTAAAGAGGTATATGTTATCTCCCAAACTGGATATGTCTTGGTGAGCAACATACAGATCATTAGTATAGAGTACAGCAGTTGTAGAGACAGCGAGTCTATAATAAGATCCCTGCCCTGTAACCTTCATTCTTTACCATGATAGACCATAATTTGGTCGGCCATTTTGTCTTCTTTAACATATATTATAACCGTTATCAAAAGATCGTGAAATATTATTTATTATAATGACAATTCTATTAGGCTATGATAATTGCATGAAATCTGTAATGTTGCACCAGCTTTGATTATTGCCTCGTGAGACGTTATGTTTACCGGGATTTCATGAAACGATAAGAACGAAAACGAAAAAAATGAAACAAGATTTTCTACATCGCTAAGATCATTTATTGATCCATAAAGGTTAGACAAGATTTCCCATAAGATGTAGTCTTCATATAGAGTATCTGATTCTTACTAGCATAATATTCCTCCTCTCTATCAAACGGTATGTTTCCAAAGAAACACACAAAGAATCGCGTTGTATATCGATGCTTAAGCTAATTGAATATTATATAACTATGCTCTTTCATTATGTTTTGTGGTAGTAATCAATTCTCTAATTTTATTATATATCTGTAAGAAATGTATGCCCTTTTCTGTTATTCTGTATGTATGCTCGCCTTCTAGATACTCCATCAAGCCATTTTCTATTATAAACGACAAATATTCTCTTAACTGTGTATAAGATAAAATTGCTTTGTACATAATCCTTGTCTTGTTAACTCCACCGCTATCATTAACAGTTTCTAAAATTACTGCAATTATTTCGGACCTGCTTCGATATTTCATATAATTTGCATAATAATGTACTATCTTTTTATAAAAAAGTATAAAGATATTCTCATAAATAGTTTCATTTAATTGATAATTTGTGTTACCCCAATAATAAGAGGTTCTATAATTTGGGTATCGATTCTCTGTCAGATGCTATCTGTAAATTATATTGTGTGCTCTACTCCTATAATTTCTCTGCATCCTTAATTTTTTCTATTCAACGTAATTGACAGCACAAACATACGAAATGTATGTCATATTTACTTTGTAAATATTGTATTGTATTGGTAGACCTTTTGTTAGTTAGTAGTTATGTATACAAAGATTACATTAAATCACGAAAACGATAATTTCGTGAGAAATTTACTTAATAGATCTCTTGCGTAATTAGGAGCTATAGTCTAACACCCTACTTGTTTTAGCCGTCTTCTTAGATTGAAATGCTGTCAGACTGTATAACTCTGAAGTTCAGGAGAACTGGATATTATATCAGATACGTTATTGTACTTCCTTAATCTGTTTCTAAATTTTATACCCATTATTCCAAACTTTTTGATTCTACATATGGTATGTTCTACTATGATCCTTAGCCTAGAATGATTCTTGTTGTAAGTTCTTTCATCACATGAAAGCAATGTACCCTTTTTCTTTTTGATACGAAGTACAGACTTTACAGTGGGAAAGTCCTTTTCAATGCCAAGATAACCAAGATCAACTATGTTTTCAACTTGTGATGGAGTTATAGAATGATTGTGTTTGTAAATGTCATAATCATGTTTTCTTCCACTTCTGTGACCTGTCTTATGCAGTATCAATCCTTCACTGTTTACCATCAATTGTGTCTTGACAGTATGTTTCTTCTTTCTACCTGAATAGTAACTCTTCCTTCTTCTTTTGTTCTTAGGTCTTGGAATTTCTTGTTCTGTAGAGTCTATGAAAGCCTTGAATCCAGGAAAGTACTCTTCTACTTCATCTATAGTTCTTAATCTCCTAGTACGTTTGTATATCTTCTTTGGCAATGGAATACACTCCTTGATAAGTGGTTCCATCATTGATATATCTCTACAAACATTGCTTTGATCAAGGTCAAACAGAAATCCTGATAATGTATATGTAATGTATAATCTGTAGTATACTAGAAGCATAACGAATCTTTCTTTAACTTTAAGCTTAAATGGTCTACCAGCACCTATATCCCGTATTCTCGTCCTTGATAGAAGACGTCTTCTTCGTGCTCTTCGTAGTTATGTTCAATTTCGTTACAAATGGATTCAAATTCAGATACAGTTACTCCGGTAAATGACCTGAATATCAAAGGTTTCTTACATAATTTGCTATAGGACATCAAAGAGCTTGTCAGATAGATATCCTATGTGAAGAGGAATATAGCTCTAAGCTTCTAATTACACAAGAGATCTAATACTGTGACATTTATGAAGTGGCTGTCAATGTAAGAAGACTGAGTATAAACGTCAAAGCTGATGCATGCTTTCAACATTACATCTGTTAAGTAAATTTATAAATTGCATTAAACTATTCCATATTGAATTCATAGGATGAGCGACAGCATTAAAGAAACTGACAATGACGTTATCGAAGTTTATGAAAATGGTGAAGATTCCCTTGAAGAACCTGCTACTTCCGATACTGCCTCGGAAGAACCTGCTACTTCCAATATTTCTACTATCAATACAACTACACAAAATATCTCTCAACAACAAGAAACAAAACCTGCTTCTGATTCAAAGTTCTTTGCCATTCGAACGACCGGAGGACAAGAAGATGTGGTTGCAAATATTTTACAAAATAAAATTAATGCAAAAAAGCTCGGAATTCGTTCAATTCTTGTACTTGAAAACTTTAAAGGATATATAATTGTTGAAGCTCCTGACTCGAACGTCGCCTACGAAGCGTTATTCGGTATTCGACATGCAAGAGGACAAATTCGTGGAGAACTACCGTTCAAAGATATCGAAGGATATCTTGTGAAAAAGCCAGTGGTGTCCGATCTTAGCGTTGACGATACAGTCGAAGTTATTGCTGGTCCATTTAAGGCTATGAAAGCAAAAATTACAAGGGTTGATTATGAAAAACAGGAAGCTACAGTAGTATTGCTTGATTCACCATATCAAATTCCTGTAACAGTGGATGCAAACTATTTGAAAAAGATAACGCATTAATCACTATCTGCAAAAAATAATTCACGTACGGGCAATAATTCAAAATAAAAGTTAATCTTATGGTTATTGGCAGTCTTTGTAAAAGCTAGAGTTGTAGCCGCAGCTTTTGATATTAAACTGAAAATTACTACAACCTAAATTATTTCTAATATTTATAACCGTAGTTATTTTATTGCATTTCAAATAGTGTGTGTGATGCTAATCTTGATAAGTCATATGTCATGCCCAAAAAAGGGAAATTTACTTTTACTAATTTTTCTTCTTATAGACAATGGTCATTTTGTCGATTGCTAGTCAAGTTATCATTCAGTAGTAACACGTTCCAAACATCGAAAATATCTATGTAATGCCAGAATATGACTTCACTGGATAACTTAGAGTATTTCATCAAGGCTGGTTCCAATACTTGTTCTACTATCCAAAATGTTTGAGGTGGGGCATAATTTGATCACGCAATTTTCAAGGAGTTTTGTTGTAGATTGACTTCCTAACATGTGTTTGATTGCTTTAGAACGCTCTTTGCGTGTCTTGCAATTATTTTAAATAATGATTTGATAAAGAAGTACTGATAACAAGTAGTATTACCGCTGCTTTCTGACACCTTCTTATTTGTAGGGTGTCTATCTTGAAAACGTCTTTGGTGTGTTCTATTATCGGCTCTAGAGATATGCTTACCCAAAGAGTAAATTGCCTGTCCTAATTCGGATTCGTAAAATGTATCAACTGTAATCTGTCGCTGGATACGTGATTGTATATTTCTGATACTGGACATACTAGCTCAAACCCTTTGTATGTACTCAAACTATGCAGCTTATCTGTCGCCATAATAAAGGTGCTAAAATGGATATATATATAGTAATATGCTCAATCAGAAAAATCTAAAATAGCTATTGAAGAGATTTATATTTCAGATTAAAGATTACTTTGAACATGGGTGATAAGAAATCGGTATCTGCTCTGGTTAGTGGTGGCGAAGCCAATGCAGGTCCACCACTGGGACCAGCACTAGGTCCTCTGGGCATAAATGTATTGCAAGTTGTAAATACGATTAATGATAAAACTAAGGATTTTCCAGGAATGAAGGTTCCTGTAAAAGTTGAAGTTGATCCTGAGACCAAGAAATTCACGGTTGAAGTTGGAATTCCTCCAACTACAGCTTTGATTGCCAAAGAGGCAAATATAATTAAAGGTTCAGGTACAGCCGGCATAAACTATGCCGGAAGTATAACTATGGCTAGTGCTATTAAAATTGCTAAAATGAAGATTGAAAGCTCTTACGCTAAGGATATAAAAGGAGTAGTAAAAGAAGTAATAGGATCCTGTATGAGTGCTGGCGTGAAAGTTGAAGATAAGCCAGCAAAAGAAGTATACTTAGACATATCAGCGGATAAATATGACGAACTTTTCAAATAATCTTTATCTTCACGAGCACTAATTTACTCACTGAATCTTTAACGATTTTGTTAAATGTGAGCAAACCATTATATTATTATAATAGCGAATGCAGAAGAACTAAGGATGGATCCAACCATATTTTTGCTACTAATGCACAGGAAAGTAATATCCGCCTTTATGCATATGTGAACATGTAGGCTAAAGATAGCATATGAAGAATGTGACTCTAGAGAGATATAGTAAAAATCCTATATTACTTCCACGCGAATCTAATTGGTGGGAATCGAAAGCAGTTTTTAACTGTGCAATATCATACAGTGGAAATAGAATTCATATGCTTTATAGAGCAATAGGAGAATATGAAAAATATATTTCAAGGATTGGATATGCTTTCAGCACAGATGGTTTTTATTTTAATAGGACAAATGAGATTGCTTTGGCTCCTACCGAAAAATATGAAAAATATGGGATCGAAGATCCTAGGTTAGTAGAGATTGATCATCAACTATATATTAGCTACGTTGTACTTTCAACTTACGGAAACCAAAGGCCCATAGCCTCAACTGCCTTAGCGACAACGACTGATTTTGGTGATTATACAAGACTCGGGATCATAACCACCAAAGGATCAGATAATAAGGATGTTGTTCTTTTTTCAGAAAAGACAAATCAAAATATATACTTATTTTTACATAGGCCAAGCAGTTGGGTAGGTTCAAAGTTCGGTGTCAGCAGGCCAAGCATTTGGCTTGGTGAAGGTAGCTCGTTGACAAACTTTGAAAAACATACATTGCTTCTTAAACCAGAACAAGACTGGGAAGCGCTAAAGGTTGGAGCAGGACCGCCTCCTATAAAAACAAAACATGGTTGGCTTTTGATATATCATGGTGTTGATAAAGATAAATTTTACAGAGCTGGTGCTGCACTTCTTGACTTGAATGAACCTAGTAAAGTAATTGGGAGGACAAGAACTCCTATTTTAGAACCAAAGGAACCATATGAGAAGAATGGTGACGTTAATAATGTGGTTTTCCCAACAGGTGCGTGCGTTATTGATGGAAGATTATTTGTTTATTATGGTGCTGCAGATAAAGTGTGTTGTCTTGCGTCTGCAGAGTTGGAAAGTTTGTTGGATTTTATTTTACAAGATCATCGTTAATACCAAACTACTGATATTATTAAACTAAATATAGGTTATTAGCAAGAGTTATAACATATTAGCAGGAAGCTAACATGTTATTCATTTTATTATTATCATTTGGTTGTAACGAATGATATCAACAATAGTTATACAAAATAAGTCAGCATTAATTTCTTGAAGTCAAATATTTAGATGATATCGTAATGCTTGATGACGAAATCTAAATGAACAACACGACAAGAACTCTAGCAACAATAGTTCCTATCTTTACAGCAGGCAGCATTAGTCGTAGATCAATTCTATCCTATAAGGTAATGGTAAATGGAAGCTGATTGCCAGCATTTTGACTTGCACGAAAAGAATAGATTGCAACCACAGGGGCATTCAATAATCAGTAGTTAAATATATGAAATGTAACAAGTTTATAAGCAATCGAGATAGTGGAGGTGTTATATCAAATCGCAAAAGTGACTTGTCCATCTTGTAAAGGATCTGGTAAACTTCCAGTTACACGAGAACCAAAGGCTGAATCACATGGTGAGGAGACAATTGGCGAATGTCCTGCTTGTCATGGTAAAGGGGAAGCGAACAAGGGAGAATAAAGCTTGTTACTAAAGATGGTGCTCTTGTTACATTGGGTCCAGGCTTCCATGCAGTAACAAAAGTCAATCCTGACCCATAGTTTTTTAAAGCCACCTTCGATGGTAAATGTGAAGATGTAATATCTGCGAGACGAGACCTGTATAATTACAAACATAGCAACACCACAATCTGCATTCCTTATTTTTTATTAATCCCATGATACATCACTATTCATTATCATTAAGATAATCACCAATAGTACTAATTAATAGTAATACATATATAACTGGTCAAATTTTTTATAAGAATCGTTCGTATTTCCTAAACCCCGTGTACTTTCAAAGGTCCATAATCAATTAATACCGAAAATATTAAACTTACAGATACTTTATACAAATTATTGAAATAAAATATAGGCTGCTCAGGCTGGAGTTACTCAGCGTGGCAAGGCCCGTTTTATCATCATCATATAGGCAAAAGATCTTGGCTCTGCTAATCCTGTTACCTCCTTCTCTTGACATAGTTGAAGGGTCTTGCAAATCTCAGAAAGCAGAAAGTAGTATGTGCATGACGTAACAACAAAAACAACATAAAAACGAAACTCACTCCTATTTTTTATTTTAGGTAATAGGGAAGCAAATAACAAAAGGTATTCAAGCAGAGATGATAACAATGGAAAAACAATAAGGCATGCTTTGAACCCGGTTATACTTTTACAGGTCTTATTACGTTAAACTTCCATTATGCATGCTATGCCGTCATTTGTTAACTCATCTCCTCGTTTTTTAATCGATGTTCGGGAGCATATAACTGATAACATCTTTTGCAAATCTTTAGGTTGTGACCGAAGTCTGTGTATACTTTCAATTCTGCTTTACGTCCACATAGCCAATAGCATTCATTAGGGTCAGAAGAATAAAAGTTATTGTTGTTTGTTGGTTGGTCTGTCAACAAATGAAAGGCGGTATACCAATTATTTAATTAATATATACTTTCCAAGGAACAGTATTGCATTACTACTATACTTTTGTTGCTTCAGAACAGGATTCGGCAAGTATGACTATGGTAAACTACTTGATAGATGACAAAGGTTTTTCAATATATGATGATAATAATAATTCCATTAAATCAAAAGTCTACAAAAATATTGAACTCTACATTTCTACCAAAAGTTCGCTTTATCTAGAAGATTTGGACGAAATATACCCTCACTCAAAAGCATTTATTTTTCTTAGTAGACACAGATCTGAAAGCGGAATTCCTACTCTGACTTGTCATTGTACGGGCAATTATGGTGTAGATACCCATTATGGTGGAAACCAGCGAGAAATAGCAATATCATATCCATATTTACAAAAACAATACCTCAAAAGGATCACTAATGCAAAGTCTTCAATTCCAGATTATGATATTATTATAGAAGCAACCCATCATGGGCCTACATCACTAAAAAAGCCAGTACTTTTTGCTGAAATTGGTTCAACAGAAATACAATGGCTTGACAGAAATGCTGCTTCTGTTGTATGCGATTGTATATTGAATATCATTGCAAATGGTTTGGAGGAAAATTGTGAAAAAGTCGGAATCGGTTTAGGAGGAACACATTATCCTATAAAATTTAACAAATTATTGTTAGAGACTGAATTTGGTCTTGCAGCTGTGGCTGCTAAATATAACTTAAAATCAATTGATGAAAAAATGCTACATCAAATGATTGTAAAGAGTGTGGAAAAAGTTACTCATATAGTAGTTGACTGGAAAGGACTTGGAAAAGAAAAGAATAGGATAATGAGACTAGTAGAAAATACTGGACTTGATGTATTGAAAGTTTGATCAAAGATATATGAAAAATAAAACAATGATCCTAAAAACAGACCGACTAAAATTAATTACCAAGGTTTGGAAAAATTGCCTCTACTATAAACGGTTCATAACCATCAAATAATATTCTCTATATATAAAAAATGGCAAATACCTACATCGAGTATTACACTTATTATTTTTTATAGTGACAAGCAACTGGAAGGTACAAATTCTGCTATATAGTTATTGTTGTATTATTACTAACAGGAGATGGCTACAAGACAACAAAAAAGGGTTGATGTAGTTACGGTTTTTCTAGAACATGACGGAAAAATCCTCCTTCTCAGACGTAGCCAAAGGGTAAGGACTATGAAGACAATGTGGGCTGGAATAAGCGGGTACATTGAAAACGAAGATCCTCTGATGCGGGCTCTGAAGGAAATCGAAGAAGAAGCTGGGTTAAGTAATGAAAAAATAAAGCTTCTTTGCATCGGCAGACCTTTAGAAGCTATTGAAAGCGAGAAAAATCCAGATATACTCTGGATTGTACATCCATATCTTTTTCGTTCAAATACAAATCTCATCAAGATTGATTGGGAGCATGATGAATTAAGGTGGATAAAGGCACAAGAAATTCAAAATTATGAAACTGTTCCAAAGTTAAAAGAGGCTTTGGACCGCGTCTATCCTATGAAGGATAATTAAATTAAATACTTACATGGTATTATGGGTCCTATAGATGTATATGATTTAATAATAATGTGAATAACATGAGACCTAGTAATCCGTTATTTCTGATCCTTTTTCGCTATCCAAGGTCAAAATAAAAAATCTTAAACTGTAATTCGAACTAATGGATTTTTGATAAATGTAGATTTTAATTGAACGATATTCTCATATAATATGGATTAGTTGTTATCATGAAGATGATCTCTTATGGCAAAGAAGGTTATCGCACATTTCCGGATTAGGGGTAAAGATGTTTACAAACTACTGTTGAGAAATCCAGCAGGCAAAGTCTCAATCTATGGTGATATCGCAAGGGTTCTTTGGTAATCCTAGCGCGGCACGGATAACAGGCAAAATTCTTAATCAAATGCTAAACTTGGAGGATATGCCTGTGGATGGGAAATAAAAAGAGAATTGATTAACAAAGAAGGGATAAAATCTCAAAATGGGAATATAAAAGAGTTTAGAATGTGCAGAATGTTTTTCAAAAAGAGAATATAAAAATCCTAACGAGTCTTGGACTGTTTTACGAGGTCTCTTAAGTGAGACAACGATCTTACCTGACCGCCATTAACTTTCTTGTAAAGTGACCAGTATGCCTCTCGGTTGATATCATTTCTGTCTTTTAATACCTTCAGATTATATCTCATTGATCTTACTTTAGCCACATAGATTTTCTTCTTACCCATCCTCGCTGTCTTCTTACCCTTCTTTGAACCTGGACCTATTCCATGCTTTCTGCGAATAGTAAGTTTTGCTTCAGCACGTGCTCTTGATGTTCCCTTTGGTTTGACTGTCCAGATCGTTCTATTCTTTATCAGAGCACGTATATTTTCACGGGTAATTGAATCGGCTACGTCATCAAGTTTATCGGGTTCAAATCTAACCCTGTTTACACCAACATCTAGCATTCTTGCAATTAACTCCCTTTTTTTTCTTATGTTTACAACCATTAAGAATTCTCCTCTCCTTGATCTTCCTCCTTATCGCTCTTCTTTGGTGCGAGTTTGCCAGCATTTAGTATTTTAATACCGATGCTATCAGCCTTTGCAATAATTTCCTTTCTCTTTCTTATTCCAACTGTATGTGCTAACCTTGCGGCATCTTTCTTTGCATCTAGCTTAACAACATCATTTACATTGAAAACAAGGTTATCTGTATATCCTGACGGATGAAGTCCTCTTGCTTCTTTCGGTCCTCTATAGCCAATCTTGACAAGTGGTGGTACACCAGATACCTGCTTCCTCATTTTGTTATCTTTGCCTTTTGGTTTTCTCCAGTTCTCGGCTAAACGATCATATCTCCAATTCTCTTGCCTGACAAATCTCGGTCTTCTGTCTGAGATTTTTTTTCTGGCTTGAAGTAATTCCTCATTAATGACCATAGTGATACAAAATAAACAAGTAATCAGTTTTAAATAAATACGTTTCTGACTTAATCCTTTTTGATTATCATACAAAAAACCATTGAATTATTACACTAACACTCGAATCTTTAGTACCTGAGTCTGCTTAGCAGAAAGGTTAATAGTTTCAACTTTGATTAAATGAACATGAAAAAATATGAATTACCTCCATTACCATACGCATATGACGCGTTAGAGCCGCATATTGATGCAAGAACTATGGAGATACACTATACAAAACGTCATCAGACTTATACGGACAAGCTTAATGCAGCACTTGAAAAATGTCCTCCTGCTATTCAAGAAAAAGATATCCTAGAAATATTATCAAATCTTGACCAAGTTCCATCTGATCAAAAAAGTGCAATCAACTTTAATGGTGGAGGATTTGATAACCATCGAATATTTTGGAACAATATGAAACCAAATGGTGGAGGAGAGCCGGCGGCTCTATCGCTGATGCAATAAACGCATCCTTTGGAAATTTTTCAGACTTTAAAGAGAAATTCTCTTCTGCTACCGCATTGATTCAAGGTAGCGGTTGGGGATGGCTAGTCTATAATCCATCTTCCAATAAGGTAGAATACAAAACAATGCCAAATCAAACAAGTCCAAGAACAGAGGGTTTGGTCCCGCTCTTAGGATGTGACGTATGGGAACATGCCTATTATCTCAAATATCAGAACAAAAGACCTGACTATATTTCTGCTTGGTGGAATGTTGTGAACTGGGACGACACTGCAAAACGTTATGACAGACTAAAGAGGTAAGAATGCTTTTTCTTACTATTTATGATGTTATTGTAGAGACTTTATTCTGATCGCAGTCTGACCTTTTGAAAGATAAAAGAAGGCCGCTAGAATGATCTAAAGAATTATTGAAATAAAATAAAATAAAATACATGATTTCTGAAGACTGTTACTACCCGTCACATCTGGTTGTTATCAAATTTCACAAGCAGTAATTTGGTCCCTTCTGAGATCATATTCTCCATTTTCTCCTTCTTCTTGTAAGTTTATGATCTTGACAATGAGAGTGTATCAATAATTATATTTAAAGTAAGTTATTATTGAGTTTTTGCCTTTTTTTGCAAATTGATGATATTAATAGACTCCATAATTCTCCCTTGTAGTTCTACTGATAGCCATGTTATAGTCGTATATCTTTTTTGAATATTCTTTTAATACAGGTATCACATCTGACAGCGTTTTGCTTGCATAGAATCCAGGACAATCACCAGTCAATTGAAATGTTGCATGTACAATCGGTATTCCTTTGTCAGATTCTAACCATGACGCAAATGGGTAGAGCCAGCAAACACCAGGTTTTTCAGGATGGATTCCACAATAGCCTTTTTCATCTAAAAATCTGCAGGTAAGCGGAACGCCATCCTGTTCTTCTTTCTCGTCCGTTTTTCGCTTTAGAGAAATCATCGTAAGCGTGGTTATTATATTATCAAACGCTTCCTGTTCTTGCCAACTTGAGATTCTTGTCTCATTCTTGACAAACTCTGCTTTTGAATCATAACCCATCTTTTCAGCAATGGTTTTGATATCATCTTTTGTAAGTGGTAGCCTCCCCTGTCGCTCGCAGCAATTATGACAGTCGGGCCATAGACATTTCCACAAAACATATAGATTATCTGTGGTAAGATGAGGAATATGGAATACAACTCCGTCGATATTTATTGCTGTATCATCTACATCATTTCTTTTGCCAAGATGTAAATCATACACCTCGGGAGCTATTTTCCATTTTTTTGATAGTATGTCGAGTGAATCTTTGACAGAATTCTTGATGCCCATAGTTATTACTGCTATATTAGAAGGAACCCGGCGTTTAAATGTGCCACAGAGAGCAATACTGAAGGGTTTTCACAACAGAA
Source organism: uncultured Nitrososphaeraceae archaeon (assembly GCA_963825865.1). Taxonomy (GTDB): domain Archaea; phylum Thermoproteota; class Nitrososphaeria; order Nitrososphaerales; family Nitrososphaeraceae; genus CAWGVG01. The sequence continues at coordinate 84,534 of CAWGVG010000057.1, forward strand.
ATGACTCCACCATTAGAGGATACAAAGCAAAATGAGATCAAAAGCAAAGGAAAGCATGCATCTTCAACTGAAAATCGTAGAATGGTGTGGGAAAAGGTTGTTTGGCCTTTAATATTGGAAGTTAACAGATCATATTTTACCTTAAGAGAATACCATATTAAGAGGAATGAATTTTGTCGACTTTCCAAGGTGCGGCCATCAAAGGTTGCAGGTGGCTTTGTATCATTATTGGTTAAAGGGATACTTATCAGAGAAAAGAACATTTACTCTATACACTATCGACTTATTCCATATATGCGAAAGAGAGTAAATTTGGAATACGGTCTTGTTATTAGAGAAGTCAATACAAAACGGTGACATCAATTAATATGCATTAAAGTCAATGGTAATTTTATGCAAATCGTCAATAAAGAGATTAACTTTTTATTTATTTTAATTAGTTGTAAGTGAAACTAATTGGAAATCAGTTAAAAGACTAAACTAGCGATAAAGTCAAATAACGGTATAGATGGGAATCTTTATGTAGCCCGTATGAAGCCCGGTCGAACCTGTATTAACTTAATCAGGTGCCGAATCTAGTGGCCAATCTCCAAGTTGGGCTAGGGATTTCAGGCTCTGGATCTAACAAGAAAAGAAACCTGGAGACAGCAGTTCGAATCTGCTCCGGGCTATATTCATATTTTTGGGCCAGCATTTCGAATTTCTTTAGATGTCTCTCCGAATTTTTCAAAGTTTTTGACAAATAATGCTGCAAGTCTCTTGGCGGAAATATCATACTTTTCCTTATCAGACCAAGTGTTACGTGGGTCGAGAACTTCAGATGGAACTCTAGGACATAAAGTTGGGATTTCCAAGTTGAAAATGTCATTATGTATAAAGGCGTTTTCTCTAAATCTCCATTCAATGCTGAGGTAACCATCGCTCTAGTATGCTTGAGGTCAATCCTCTTGCCAACGCCATATGGCCCACCAGACCAACCAGTGTTAATAAGATACACCCTTGTATTATGCTTGGCAATTTTCTGTCCAAGCATCTTTGCATATTCCCTAGCATGCAATGGCATAAATGGAGCACCAAAACATTGTGAGAATGTCTCTTTAGGTTCAGTGATTCCTCTTTCCGTTCCTGCCAATTTACTGGTATATCCGGACATAAAGTGATACATAGCACCTTCTTTTGTCAGTTTCGCAATCGGTGGCATTACCCCAAAGGCATCAGCAGTCAAAAAGATAATAACATTTGGATGATTAGCAACGCTTGGAATTATTGCAGCAGGGATAAATTTAAGAGGATAAACAACTCGCGTATTTTCTGTAAGACTTCCATCAGAAAAATCAGGCTCTCGAGTATCTCTCTTAATAATGACATTTTCCATTACTGCACCAAATCTTATGGCATCTCCAGATTTGCGGTTCATTTTCTTTTTTTAAATTTATGCATTTTGCATAACAACCACCTTCAAAGTTGAAAATACCTTTATCAGACCATCCGTGTTCGTCATCTCCAACAAGACGCCTCTCAGGGTCTGCTGAAAGAGTCGTCTTTCCTGTACCAGATAATCCAAAGAACAATGCAGCTTTTCTATCTATTCCAACATTGGCCGAGCAGTGCATGGGAAACACACCCTTAGTGGGTAAAAGATAGTTCATTATAGAGAACATAGCTTTCTTAATTTCGCCTGCATAAGAGGTTGCGCCCATTAGAACAATTTTTTTCTTGAAGTTAATTATAATGAATGTCTCAGTTCTTGTCCCATCTATCTCAGGCATTGCCCCGAAGTCGTTTACAGACAACAGTGTAAATTCAGGTTTATGATTTTTAAGTTCCTCCAGAGTCGGGCGGATAAATATTTGAGTCGCAAAAAGGCTATGCCATGCTTTATCGGTGATCACTCTTATGGGTAATTTTATTTCAGGGTCTGCTCCAACAAAACCATCAAAAACAAAAAACGCTTTGCCTTCGACGTAACTTTTCATTCTGCCGAAAATATTTTCAAACTTTTCTGCTGAAATTGGATGGTTGACCTTACCCCACTCTATATTATTGGTAGTGTTATCGTCGACAATATACTTATCATCTGGTGATCTTCCTGTAAATTTGCCAGTTTTTACAGATAGTGCGCCAGTAGAAGAAAGGTTTCCTTCATTTCTATGAATGGCAACCTCTATCAATGATGGCACTGACAAGTTTCGGTGTATCCTACCGAGTCTGATATCCATCTCTTCGAGTTGCATCAGACACTTTGTAGTAATAGTCTTTGGGTCGTCATTCATTAATATGGTTTAACCATTGACGTGCATATTTAATTGATTTCATGCTATAAATAAGAAGTGACTTTTCTTCTTCTACTATGACGTATATCCGTAGATTTGTATTTGAGCTATTAAGGGGAATGTATCTTATGACCGTTTTGAAAGACATAGATCTATCTGATACTTTGGACTGGACAAAAGCAAACCGTATAAGGTTAATTAACAGCTATGTAAACACACGCGTAGTTATTTTCTGTAAACTATGACTAGTTATGTTCTTGTGCGTGTTATTATAATCCTCGGTCCAATCCGATACTGCCTGTCCTATATCAGACTCATTTCCAAATGTACTGTTATCGATGGCTTTCCTTTGCATCCACATCCATCTTACCTCTATCATATTGAGTTCTGGCGATTTTGTAGGAAGGAACACAGGCACTATTCTTGGATGATGGTGTGCTAACGCTTCTCTTGTCTTCTTGGATTTGTGTATTATGGACGCGTTGTCAAGTACCATGAATATTCTTTTGATGCTTGAATCATAGACTGAATCCACTTTATTCATGAAATCGATGAACTGATTACTTTTCTTCTGTTGTTGGTAGCAGTGCGTTAACAACATTCTATCGTTTGTATAATCGTAAATGCCAAACACGTTCAACAAACCTTTTACTTTCTGATCATGTTCTATTTTGGTCTGAGTAGAACACCATGAAGAACCACCATATGTTTTAGCTGCTATGGGTCCTTTTTCATCCTGAAATAACAGGTACCTGAATATGCATTGGAGTTATTCTTCAGCTCTTCAATATGCTTTTTTTAAATCATAATCTGGGCCTTTGCTTTTACTACCTAGAACAATCTTGGAATGTCTCCACTCAATACCGTGTTTTAAAAGTACATTTCTTATTTCAGCATGACTAATGCTACCAACTATTTTCTTTTCCATAACGTACCCTGCTAGAACACGTAATGACCATGTAGAGAATTTCAATCCTAGTTCCCTCGGGTTAGCCGATGCTATACTTACAATCTCGTTTTCTATATCATCTGTTATATTTAGAGCATCATGATCATGTTTCCTTGATGATGATACAATGCCATCAATAATACCATGACCGTTGAATCTGTGTATCCATTTACGTATGTTATATTATCATGATGATTGGTTTTCCTTCTTATCTCAGGTACCGTATATCCTTCATTCCGTAGAAGGATAATCTTGGCTCTATAACCTGCACCCTTACTACTATCGTCGTCAATCATGGCGTATAGTCTGTTCTTTTCTTCTTCAGTGATATCTCTGAGATAGGTCGGTCTCATAAAATCTTAGAATAACATGTCAGCTAAAGTTATTACTACAAAAATAAGCTTGCTGATTCAATCATAATGTCTTTACAACATTAACATACAGACCGTTTTACAATGCTGTTAAGTAACTGATTTCGTCTAGATAAGCAAGTGTATATAATCTTATCACTAACTGACAATATAGGTCAAACCTAAAACTGGAAGTCGAACAATACCTTGGACAGTAAAAATAGTTACATTGATGGAATAATTTGAAAATTTCTGCAGTCTGTAGGTCTACGCTTTTTTAATCTTAACTTAATTCTAATTATAAACCGTATTTTTATAGTCAATATTACAGTCTAAGTCGGGGCTTATTCGATTGAAGTTCGAAAAACTTACGCTTATAATGTTGCTTGCTTTTGGAATACTTCTTTCTGCTATTTGGACTAATTTCGCATACATTAATGTCGCATATGCACAAGTATCGCCGAGTGTACAATCTCCAGCTGCTCCTCCTGTAACAACAGGTAATAATGCTGCAGCTCCTTTTTCGTTACCTTCAATGAAGCCAGATAATAACGTTACAATAGCAAAATCTGGCCCGATTGCTGTTGCAGGTCCAGACCAAATAGTCAAAGAAGGTTCAACAGTTACTTTGAACGGTTCTCAAAGTGTGGATCCCTATGGTATCATTTTATCTTACTCATGGAGGCAAATTCCAACAAATCATATCATAACCTTAAATGGTGCGGATACACCCGTCTGGTCATTTACCGCACCAAAGGTATCATCTGATACTACATTTACATTTGAATTGACAGTTACCGATAACAATGGCACAACTAATAATAGAACTGTAAATGTTCTTGTTAAGCATTCTCCTTCTACAAGTGATCAACTAGCACCGCCACCGTCAATTGCAGGCGTTGTTCCCCCGCAAACACCTCTTACAAATAACCCTCAACCAATTGAAGGTACCACTCCAACCCCAATAGTTAATGGAAATTCAACAAATAATCCACCAATTGTGCGTATTAACCCTCAACCAATTGAAGGTACCACTCCAACCCCAATAGTTAATGGAAATTCAACAAATAATCAACTAGCACCGCCACCGTCAATTGCAGGCGTTGTTCCCCCGCAAACACCTCTTACAAATAACCCTCAACCAATTGAAGGTACCACTCCAACCCCAATAGTTAATGGAAATTCAACAAATAATCAACTAGCACCGCCACCGTCAATTGCAGGCGTTGTTCCCCCGCAAACACCTCTTACAAATAACCCTCAACCAATTGAAGGTACCACTCCAACCCCAATAGTTAATGGAAATACTCCTCCTGTAAAGAATATTAGTGAACCGCTAGTGGCCAATGCTAATCCTGATAAGATAATTAACAAGGGTAGCATCGTTACATTAGATGGAACCCACAGTACCTGGTACTATCGCATCTTACTCATGGAAGCAAATTGGTGGGAAGTCTGTGAAGTTAGTAAGCGCTGATGCTCTAAAGTCAACGTTTATCGCTCCAAGTGTAAAAAAGGATTCACCACTGAAATTTATGCTTACCATAGACGACGGCAAAGGCAAGACTGCTACCGTTGCTGTAAATGTCCTAGTTCTCAAGGACAGCAGCAAATCAACTCATTCAAAAGGATGAACAGTTGATGACAAGTATAATCAATACAGAATCTGAAAGGTCTCTAAAATCTTCATTTTTATTATGTCTACCACAACTTATTTGTATATTATATACGATATAGTGTTCTTTTTTTCATGTTTTTGAAATCATATCTGATAAATCGATATCAAAGAAGGCCTTCAATATTCCAATATATGTTTCGACTGGAGGAGGAATTTTCTCTTCGCAAGCAACTCCCATATTCCATGCATTTATCCAAATTATCATACTCTGAAGCATATTTACAAATCTGAGATATTGGGTTGGAACAACTTCCAATGCATCAATATATTTTTCAGCAAGCAACCATGAAGCAGTAAAATCCATGCATGGATTTCCATATATTGCTTCAATTTGCTCTTTTATATTCTTGGCGTATTTGAATGGCTTTTGACAGATAAAAAAAGGAAAATCGGATTTGTTAGGCAGCATCAAATCAGGTGGAGACCATACTGTTATAAGACGAGCACCGTTTTTCAACTCATCCTCAAATCTGTTGATCATTTGAAGAACGATATCTGGATCTGTAAACCAGAACAGCAGAACAGTTGCATTTGAAATAGCAGCTTTTCTAATGTCATCGTTAATTACTTCAGCGTTCATTATACCTTCAATTTTTTTATGTGCTTTAATTGCTATTGTCTTTCTGATTTCAATTCCAACAGATCTTTTTACTTTGAATTCTTTAGCAGCTATTGTAACGGCATTGTTATTTCCACATCCAAGATCGTAGAACATATCTGTTTCGCGAAGATCGGCAAGCCTAAATATTTTTCTAACTACATTATCAGGAACTGAAATATCTTCGCCTTTTACTACTGATTGAGGCAATGATGATAAGAATTCCGTGATTTTCAATGATATTTTTGTCCCACTGCGATTATAACAATCAACGAATTGATACTAACATTATTTATTGGATATATGTAATAAATATGTCACCATGAACGAACAAACAATACATGCAGAGATAAGTGTTATACCTATCGGAACAATCTCAGGAACGAGTATGAGCAAAGAAATCGCTGCCTGCCTTTGATGCTATTCGTAGAATAAAAGACTTGAAGGCTATGCTTACACCCATGGGAACTCAGATAGAAACAAACAATTTTGCTAATATCCTAGCTGCAATTGAAGCTGCCCATCTAGCTGTTCGATCAGGTGGTGCAAAGAGAATAATAACAACAATCAGAATAGATCAAAGGTTAGATAAATCAATTAGTCTACAGAAAAAGATAGATTCTGTAATGGAAAAATTATAGCGTCCAATAGAATTGATTGATTATTAGTCAAACTTAAATTGAAATCGACTAGATAATGACCTGCTACTGTCAAAAGAATGGTCGGAAAAGTACTACATTATAGAAAAATGACATGATCAGTTGAGGAGATAAACTTTCTGATGCATTACAATAGTGACGAAAACAATTCTGTATACAATATTATAAAATTACATTACGAAGCAGCGATATGAGAGGTCGTTATACTTCTATATATAGAGTGTCATTGTCCACATTAACTTTAAAAGACTCCTCTGGATTTAATTTTTGCGGGAACCAGATTAAATTGCCTGTTGTGACATCCCACTTCGCACCATGCCAAGGGCATGTTAGTTCCTTGCCGCTAAGTTCACCTTCATGAAGTTCGGCTCCAGCATGATTGCAAATATTGTTTATTGCGTAGTAATTTCCTCCTACATTTGCAACTAGAATTTCCTTTCCAGCTGCTGTTACATGAGTTAATTTTCCTTCAGTAATGTCAGAAGTTTTTCCTACAACAATTTTTGCCATAAAAATGATATCAAAATGCCATATTTTAAGATCTCATTTATCAAATACTACTCCATTTCACATGATGTAAAAATCATTGTTCTAGAAACTACCTGCAACCTAGTATATGTGATTGATAACAGTCGATTTCTCTCATTGTATAAAAATGCACTATTACTTCAACAACAAAATAGCCCATTGCTTATGCCTAAGCATTCTAGTCCATGTTTACTAATTTTTACTTTTGCATAATCACATATACTGCTGATCTTTCCCTTATCTTACCAAAATCATAACATACGAGAAATCGATTAAAGTAAAGAATTTCCATACCGCGTTGTTTTATATAACATTCATTTTCTGTTTGTTATTTATATGTCTAATTACTACGGTTTATCGGGATAGATAGAAAATTAATATTCATTAATTTTCGTTACCATCTAAAGTATAATTATCGATAGGTGATTTTTGTTGTTGTTTCATTTAATCTCAAATGAATCCATCATTTTTTTTATAATTGGGATGAAATCAGAGTATTTTGATGCTTCCGCAGTATAACTGATGATAAATCCTTTATCGCCTTTCACTGTCAAAACCTCCATAGCCTTAATAATATCTTGTTCATCTCTATACTGGTATACTATTTTCTGTGCCGGGTTGTCTGCAAGTGTAGTCTTTTCATCTGATTCTGACTTGATAAAATCAAAATCTGGTAATTTTTTTGTTAGTAAGGAAGTAAAATATGAAAGAATGAATCCGCGCAGCAATATTTTTTGGGAATCTGATTTATCAAAAAATGTAGTAAATTGATCCAACATATTGTGAGGAGGTAAATTATGGACTGATATGTGAATAGTGGCTAAATCGTTTTGTAAAGGCTTCTCTGATGGCGATTTGAATTCGACAACAGCTTTATCATGATCTCCTTTAAAAGTTACAGGTTCTATTTTGTTCCAGTTAGTAGGGTACTTTATTGTTATTCCATAACTAGGATTTTCATATTCCAAGAAATTGCTTTTAGATTCCTTATTAGCTGTCTGCGCTACAGTTTTAGATTCCTTATTAGCTGTCTGCTTATTATCTGTCTCTGCCATTGCGTGTTGAGGAATATACAGCAATACGGTACTAGTTAATAATGAAGAAAATATCAATAATGCGAACAGAATAACAAAATATGATGATGAATGTTTAATAATTTCTCTCAGTTTTTGTTTTACACTCATGGAGTAATAATAATTTCCTTTGTCTACCTAAATATAATGCCTTGCTTAACATGGTTAACTTTATAATATCTGCAATTATCCATTAATCTATTCGCCAATGTCTGGTTCTGAAGCATCATATAGAGACAGAATTTACATTGTTAAAGATGTAATCCTGAAACTTATAGAATATGGTGAACTGAATCAGACTACCTTAGTAAGTTTTTGTGGGCTGAATTTGAAAAAACACAAATCTATTCTTGACGATTTGGAATTAAATGAGTTAATAGCTAAAAATGAGATACCAATTGGAAAAAGAACAGTTACAGTTTATAAAGCTGCACAGAAAGGAATCGAATTTTGCAGAAGCATTTTAGAACCATATGAGAAAATGTTTCCTAGACGAAAGAGTGTTTTTGAAAATAAACCAGATGAAGAAAGGGAGCTAGCTCAACATTCTTAATCTTGATGATAATTGTTGCCTAAACTGTTATCTAATCCATATTGTGATGCAATTGTTTTATCTATCTCTTGTTTTTCCTTTATATATTCATTATATCTTTTATTCCAAGAACCAATTAGGCGATATTGTCTAATTCCTGTTATAAGCCATATTAAAGAGATAATAATAACTGCACCTAATAATATACTAAGAACAAGACCAAATTCATTTTCTATTTCAAGAATGGCAAAGAATGAGGGATTCCACATTAGGTAGACAGAAAGCGCTATTGCAAGAGGCGCTAGGACCATGGCAGAAATGGAAACTCCACGAAGGGTTTTTCTTACTTGAAATATTTGTTCTATAAAGTCATCAACTATACTTAGCACATCGTGACGAGATGTATTGAGCCTTTTTCTTTCATCAGCATATTTGCTCATACGACAATAAGGTAATGCCAACTATCTTATATAGATAGTGATTAACAAAGTTAATTTAGATCAATTAGTCAAGAAAAATTGCACTGCTACAAAATCTACGTGTTATAAAATATTCTGAATTATGTGTATAGCAAGAGAAAATAGAAATGGAAAGTAGCACTGATGGGTAATTGTTTGTAAAACTCGGGTGGGCAGCTCTGGCAGATTCCACATATATATCCTAATTTATTGTGATTCTACTACTACAGTCCCTTTCATCTCTGGGTGTATGGTACAGTAATATGTAAAAGTGCCGACTTTATTTGCAATAAAGGTAATGGTCTGAGATCCAAAATATCCTAAATTCTTTGTATGTACTTTGAATGCATCTATATTGAGATTATGGTTTGAGCTGGTGTCCTCATTAATTATATGAATGGATTCTAACTCTCCCTGTCTTAAAGTAATTGTTGGACTGTTATAACCTATTCCTATACTCCTTCTGGCACTACTAGTGGATTGGCTAGTAAATACATAGCCGGTTTGTGGGGAATATGAAGCTTTAACGAAGGTATTTGTTGGAGCAGCAAATACTGGCGAATTACCATTTACTGGAACTAGCGAATGTATTCCAAGGTAGACAATTATTGATACAACGACTACTGCAACACCAATTCCTAGTATCATCCATTTAGAGAGGAATTTTTTACTTTTAGCGTTCTTTTGTTTGGTCTTTTTATTCATGAAAAAAGTCATGCTGATAGCTAATTTAGATGTTATACTGCTATGAGTAGTTGAAAAATCGAGATTTTCTAGGAATATATACATAATAGGACATAGCCTTATTTACTTCCTTCAGTTTCTATTAGAAGAATGATGATCTTCTATTCTATCTACTCCAATTACTACTACTAGTAAAGATTTTGTCAAAGTTGGATAATCTACATCTGATTTTGATGATCCTCCTGAATATATTTTGACTATTGTTGCCAATCAAAATAAGAACAATATATCGGTCAATTATAGGAAGAAATCATATAATGAATGCCGTGAAGAAATAGAACTGCCACCTAAACCTGCTAGTGCTCTAAAGTGTTCTATTAATCTGAGAAATAATTTCGCAAACCCCAATTTAAAGAACTATGAGATAAAACCAAAATCAAGTACTTTGTTACTGTTGACAGTCGAAACTTATTGAAGAATAATTACCGGTTATAGATAATTTCGATATCAAGAATTCTAGACAGTGATTACTAAAGTATAGCAAAAAGTTAATGAAAAGGAGTCTTTAAACGCAATTCAAGTCCTGCAAATACATTTGTAGATCCAGCATATCACTACCCATCCCAAATCTTGTGAATCTAATGGCTATCCTTCCCGAGAACACAACGGCACCTGTTAGTCTTACAACAACGGCGTCACGTGCTAAGGACAAGTAAGTAGATGTTGATGCGTTCTTTTTGTGATTGCATTTAATATTAGTCTAAAGTTTCATTTGTCTTGATATACTGCAGTAACTGCAGTAACTGCAGGTCAACCAATTATAAAACAGAAGCAGAAATAACTGAAGATTCTATGGAGCGAAAATTAATGGAAAGAACAGAAGATTGGATGTCCCTATTGCAGCAAAACTGCATCCAGACATTGGGAACCTTAAGGTTCACATAAAGAGAGAAAGCACAATAGGATTAGGTCATCCAGTCGAGTCGGAATCACATTCTACTACCACACATTTCTTAATGATATAAAGAATTTACCACGCAATATTTACAACAATGGTGTATATATATAATCAAGGTTGTCCATATAATAATTATCTTTCAAAACTACATATCAACAACAAAATATGAGAAGAATCTTTCAAAAAAATAGATTTTTTGGATTAAATGCAATAAAGATTACGCAAAATGGTAGAAGTAAAGAATATGGCAACACAACTTTTAGAACAAGCCCTGTTATAGGCAGTATCTCGTTTTTTAGTGGCGATACCATCACATCACCTCCTCCACCAACAGCTTCATCATTGAATTTTGACATCCAAATGAAAAATATTGTGATTAAAAATAAATATACGGGATTTCGAGCATACATTTGTTATAGATGCTTATAAAATACAGTTGATCTAGTATTTGACAACGTATGCATGAAATCACTAATGTAGTTCAAAGTTCCTTCCCATATATGTAATCCTGAAGAACTTGAGGAGACACAAGTATGATGATGGATATTTCAAACAAGAAAAAACAGTTATAGGAAAAATTAACTAGTTTTCTAATACTGATAGTTAGTAGCGCATTCGGTCAAAGGGAAATAATATATTTAAAAAGCTGAAGAATTAGCTTCATACAAATTTAATCCACAGTATAATAAAAAAGATATGCAATAGGCCAATGAAAGGAGAGTAACGTCGATTGGAGAAGAAAAATATATTGACTTAGGCCATGTAAAAGAGAACCACCGAGCTTATAGTGCAATCAAATAACATAAAATGCCCGTAATAATAGATAAGAATGAATTAACAGATTTTCTTTATCTTGCAAAGGCAACTTTTGGTCATTTTCAATTTGAAATAGATGGATCAATTTACGATGATTTTATGTATCTATCATCTAATAAATATGTCAACTAAAAATCTATATTGCATGATCGCGTCATGGTTAGATACGTCAATATATACTAAACAGAGTAATACAAAACAAAAGCAACAACTTTGACTACATCACGAACTGATGCTACTGGCACAACTACAGATGCTTCAAAAATAAAGTAGATGCATTTTCTAACAGATGACACCATAAATGCAGGAGACTTATACTGCACATGCAATAGTTATGATGTAGGTATAAAACTCAATGAAATGGAATGCTGGGAAACAATGATGTAAAAGTCATTAATTATATGTCTGTTTAAATATCTATAAGGTATGGAGAATTATCGTTACATGTCGTGTTCTGCTTTTTGATGTTCACCTAATTTATCTAGGCCATCAAATGTCTTTTTACATAAATCGCAGATTAAAGGGTTCAAATTATTATCGTCATAATCTACACCCGGCTCGCCTTGATTCATATGTGTTTCGTACTGTAAACAACATACAATAAAGCAGTTATATTTAATCTTCGGTTTCTTCTTTGAGCGTAGGATAACCTCGAGACTTACAAGGTTCAGACATTCCGATCTTTTAAATGACATCTTATATTGCCAAATATTTTTTTAGCTTGCGGGTTGTGGTCATTGTAACTGTTTTTTCTTCTGATATTGATCTTTCCAAACTATCAAGATCAAATATTGTATTTTAAATTTAGTGACCAGAAAATTTTTCTTTTGTTTGCTGTCGTGTTTTTTGCAATGATGGTCCATCGCCATTTTCCTATCGCTGGTTCAAGTTCTTTGAGTAATTTACATGCCTGTTTCAGGTCAGTCATTTTGTTTAACAATCTGTGCTTTGGTGAATACTGATATCAGTGTCGATATGAATTGCTAATAGCTACGATGCAAGCTAAGGCTCGCATGAACAGTCACTACAAGGTAAGAAAAGAAGACCCTAATATGTTGATGGTGGAAGGGTATAATATAATTATCTTCATATGAGTTTCTCTTCACAACTACAGCAAACACCGTACGGCATCGAACACATCAAAGCGCCTGAATCATGGGTTAGCTCAAACAAGTAAGACGCTGGCATATTTGTCGGTGCTCTAGACATCTAGAAGATGCGCTGTACTGGAGGAGGCGTCCAGGTTCCATTAAGAACCTGTTCTCCTGGCAGATATATGCGCAAAATAAGATTAAATCCATCCTTATCGGCAGGTAGCCAGTTAGATGCTTTATCTGCTCCAGGATTCGCATTCTGTATATAGATGTCAAGAGAGCCATCTGTATTGTTCTTTAATCCTTCAGTATATTTTCCTATTGAGTAACGGTTTATTGGATTGTCTACGAACAATGACTTGTTGTTATACATTGTAATAGACCATAAAGCTTTTACAGGTGGAGTTTGTCCGGGGCAAGTGAATTACATAGTTGTTAGCGCCAGAGAAGTTTTCCTTCATTATCTGTAAATGTGGCAGGATAAAGCGCTTCTTGTGCTATATTGGCGCCTAATCCTAGTTTGGTAACTGCAGCACGGAAAAGGTAGTCAGTTCCATAAACTCCTGCTTGCGCATTAACAAGCCACCCATTGACATTTATTCCAGCATTTGTTACTTTTGCATCTATCATCTTTTGACCTTCTGTTATACCGGTCTGCATGCCGCTTTTATTGTATCATTAGCTGCAGTTGATGGTACCTTGCCAGGTCCTATACCTATACTTGCAAGCTTAGTCACAAGTCCGGGATCTGGTGGGTTTAGTGGGTTGCCAATCATTGCTTGGCCTATTTCATCATATATTTTGATACCGGTAGTAGGTATCAACGCAGGTTGAGGTCCAATTGGAACTTGTTTTGTTGAAGACGCATTTGCTGCTATTGCTACTGATGATGATTGTGATGGTGTCGCCTTTCCTTGGAAAGCAGATAGTGGTTTCACGCTTATCTTGTCTTGGATTGCATGGACATTAGGCAGATCGGATCGTCCTTTTACTAGTATCCCGTTGATAAACCACGCAAGATTTGTTGGAGACCCTATCTTTGTCATTCCTTCGGGAACCTGTCCATACCAGTCTGGCCCAGCAATAAGATAGGTATCTCCTGTGGTTCCTGTAGCACGCGTTCCAACGTAAGCATAATCATTTGTATATGCATCTAAGAACTCAAACGTAGAATATCTGTCAGTAATAGGAGGTACAACAAGAACTATTGGCTCATTTTGAGATCGAACTGTGTTTGACAGTATACGGTATCAGAATTTGGACTGACAACATCGGTGAAACTGGCATTTACAAGGTTACGAGCACAGGATATCGTATTGGCAGGACCGCGGCCACTCCAGGAAGAACATTTGGACTGGTCACAAAATGGAATTGTCTTTCCATCGTAACAAGGGGAAATCCCCAGATGTATGCAAGTGTAGCTACATCTTCTGGCTTGTTTGACGATGAAAGCTGTGCCATCTTTATGTTCAGTTCTTCACTTTGAGCTGGAGAGCCAGCTACTAGTGAAGCAGGAGCGAGCACCTGAACTGCAGGTAAAATTTGCATAACACTGAAAAATCCTGAAAAACATAGGCCAACTACAGACAACAATATAATCGCAATTTTTATGATTTTTATAGTACTTTCAATCATAAAACAGCTATAGAAGATGTTTTTTAATGTGTCTAACACTAACTATATGGTGTAGACGAAACTATCGCATTTATCATTTATCAAGAAGTAGATGGCAACTATTGCCGCTATATTCTTTCAATCCTGTTCATCATCCACTCATCTATATGTGTCTATTACTACATTCCTCTACCCCCATCTATATACTACTATCTAGTTATCCAACTAGATACCGTTCATCTGAGTATGAAAAAATAACAGTTTAACTTATTAGTCTGCCTCAAAAGAGTTTGTTTTGGATACTTTAACGTGCTCCAAATTTGTTTTTTGTATTCTTTACCACCTTTGCAACGTTATCTATAATTTTTAATGAGGCAGAGAGATGATTTTTAGCATTAAATATAGTTTTTAATTCCATTGATGATAGATTTTTTGCTAGATTGGAATCTTCCTTTATGGCATGAAAGAAATGACTTCTGCTTTCAATCGCTTTAAATGCTACCCTTTGAATATCCCTATATGCTTCAAATCTGGGAACTCCTTTCTTCACCAGTGCTTCCAGAACAAATTCTGCGTAGATTTGACCCATTGTCATATTCAAATTTGAAGTAATTCTTTCTGTGTTTATGTTCAGTTCTGAAATAACCTTAACCATTGAATTTAACATATCGTCCAAGAGAATTGTAGACATTGGAATGGTAAACCGTTCATTTGCTGAATTTGATAGATCTCTTTCATGCCATAAGGCAACATTTTCCATTGCTATGTTAACGATGGAACGTAGAATCTTTGCTAGAGAAGAAACTCTCTCACTTTTGATTGGATTACGTTTAATAGGAACCGCACTACTTCCCATCTGACCTTTTCTGAAGGGTTCTGCAACTTCACCCACTTCTGTTCTTTGCAAATTCCTAACTTCAATTGCAATTTTATCAAGCGTACAACCTACAAGTGCAATCAAAAATTGCATCTCGGCATATCGTTCACGGGAAACAACCTGTGTAGCAGCACCAACAGCATAAAGCCCCAGATGCATAGCAACTGTTTTCTGTACTTTTAATGCTCGATTCCCCATTAAAGAGCCTGTTCCAACAACACCGAGTGTCTTGCAAAGTAGAAAACGTTTTTTACCCTCTTCAATTCTTTCAATATGTTTTGCCATTTCTTCAGCCCATACCGCAAATTTCAATCCAAAAGCTATGATACTTGCATGTTGTCCGTGTGTTCTTCCAACTGCAGGTTGTGCTTTATATTCTACTGCCCTATCAATTAGGACCGTTGCCAGATTTAAAATCTTGGATTCAATAATATTAAATGCATCCTTCATTTGCATCGAAGTGCTTGTATCTACAACGTCGTTACTTGTCAAGCCATAATGGATCCATGGCTTGGCTTTAGCTGAACATTGTTCACTTAATGCCTCAACTAATGCTGCCGTATCGTGTTCACTAATTGCCTCTAACTCTCTAATCCTTTCTAGTCTAACCCTGCCAGATTTTGTCGCTTTCACAATTTCTTTTGAAGCATCAGCCGGAATCATCTTAATTTGAGCTTGGGCCGTTGCTACCGAAGCTTCGAAATCTAATTGATATTGTAGCCGTTTTTCTTCTTCAAATATCTGCTTAATTTCTTTGCTTCCATATCGTCCTGAGTCAATTGGTAGAATAGCCATATCTATTACAAAGCCAACGCTAGGAAAAATAAATCTTGTTAGGATGTATATTTCATATATTATTACTAAATATGAAAGCCGTTTTAGTTTATACGAAAGCATTAACTAAGAAGCAATGCTTATAATAACTGCTAAACGAAAACATTGAAGAAAACGATGAGTGAATTATTAACTAAACGCGGTAACCATAGAGTCAGAAAAATTAATGACTTGGAATTCCAGATCGAAAAAGATGTATCTAAGGGAATGAGGGTACCAGTTAAAATTTATGCTAACGACGATCTTATTTCAAAAATGGTTATTGACAGAACCATTGATCAGGCAGTAAATGTCTCAACATTGCCTGGAGTGACAAAACACGTTGTAGTTCTTCCAGATGGACATGAAGGTTATGGATTTCCGGTAGGTGGAGTAGCGGCAACTGACCTTGAAGAAGGCGTTATCAGTCCAGGTGGAGTCGGATATGATATTAATTGTGGTGTCAGATTGCTTAGAACGAGCTTAAATGAAAAGGATATAAAACCAAAAATAAAAGATCTTTTGAACGAACTCTTCAGATCAATTCCATCAGGACTTGGAAGCAAAGGGACGGTTAAACTAACGAAATCAGACCTTGATGAATTGCTTGTAGAAGGCGTAGAGTGGGCTATTGAGCATGGATATGGGTGGAAACAAGATGCAGAAGTCTGTGAAGAAGGTGGGAAAATGGTTGGAGCTGATACTGCCAGTGTTTCAGAGATAGCAAGAAAGCGTGGTGCCCCCCAATTAGGCAGTTTAGGTTCAGGCAATCATTTTCTTGAGATACAAAAGGTTAACAAGATATTTGATGAAAGGGCTGCAAAAGCTATGGGCATAAATAATGAAGGCCAGTTGACAGTTTTAATCCATTGTGGTTCAAGAGGATTTGGACATCAGGTGTGCAGCGACTATTTGCGCATTTCAGAAATTGCGTTACGAAAGTATGGTATGAAAATTGCAGATAGAGAACTTGCGTGTGTACCAAATAACTCCTCAGAAGGCGAAAGTTACCGCAAAGCAATGTATTCTGCTTTGAACTTTGCATGGTCTAATAGACAGATGATAACACATTGGACAAGAAAGACATTTGAAAAAGTATTTGGAATGAGCGAGCAAGAGATGGACATGAAACTTGTTTATGATGTATCCCATAATATTGCCAAAGTGGAACGTCATAAAGTGGATAACGATGGAGGAATGCGTAAATTGGTTGTCCATAGAAAAGGAGCTACTAGAGCATTTCCAGCAGGTATGGACCAAATTCCACATGAATACCGTAGTATTGGCCAGCCAGTAATTATACCCGGCTCTATGGGAACTGCAAGTTGGATTCTTTTAGGCAATAAAAAATCTCTTGATTTGAGTTTTGGGTCTACTGCACATGGTGCAGGTAGAACAATGTCAAGATCTGCTGCAAAGCGAACATATACTGTTGAAGGTGTCAAGCATGGGCTAGAATCGAAAGGCATCTATGTAAAGGCATTAACAAAGGAAGGAGTGGTAGAAGAAACACCTGATGCATACAAAGACGTTGATTCAATTGCCAATGTCTCTGACTCACTGGGAATAGCTACTAAGGTAGTAAGACTAATCCCGATCGGGGTGATGAAAGGTTAATGTCAAAAGAAGAAGAAGACCCAGATATTGCAATTATCAAAGCTCGAAAGATGAAGGAGCTAAGGGAACAGGCTACTGCACTTGAAAATGCAAGAATAAAAAAGCAACAACAACAAGAACAAATGCTGCGACCAAAAAAAACTGATAGAGAAATTATATCTGGCTACTTATACGATAGAGGGGAAGAAGTTCTAAAACTTGCCGAATCTCAGTTTCCACTCCAGACAAAATCAATAGTCAGTGGACTTGTAGAATTGATTAAAGTAGGTGAGCTCAAACAAAATATATCTGGTGGAGAATTACTAGCATTATTTCGCTCTGTTGGAATAAACGTTAGAATTAACACAAGTATCAAAATTGAAGATCACGGTAAGTTAGTTTCATTCTCAGATAAACTCAAGCAAGAGAATGAAGATATGAAGGATGGCTAATGAAGTATGGCTGTTCTAAGTACTTTTATACTTGATTTTCAAACTAGAGATTTTGGATCCGACTCTAAAATTGCAATAGAAATACTATCTGAATATCGAAAAATATGTAACTTTGATGATGATTCTAACGCTTTTGCTTTAGATTATCCCGTTTCCAGTGCAGGATGGTCATTTGGCAAGTTGTTTCTTTCTGGACAATTTGTCGAAAAATTATATGAAATCAATTCGAAAGAAATTGATAATTCAAGAGGCAGGAAGTTTGAAGACAAGTTTATTTCTTGGTTTAATACAAAGTTGAAAAATAATAAATGCGAAGCATGGATAAAAATTGCTTCAGAAATGAAATAAGAGAAAACGATGCTTTTGAGAGGATAGAAATATTATGTATACAAAAGACTCTATGCTAATAAATTCTATTGCAATCCAGAAAGGATCTATCAGCCTATTCAAAATATATATTTTAGGCTCTGTAGAAACCATACTTTCTCTATCGCATCAAAGCTTTGTAAGAGTATAATACAATATACTTATTGAAAGAATCAAGGTACGTCAAACTTGCTAATACTATATTTCGTGTTTTTTCCACCATCAAAATCAAAGGCCATATTTTATGAAAGTTGTCATAAATGGATTTTATTTTTAGAAGACAATGAAATTGGGAATTTGTGTCTGGATTATTGATTAGAGATTTGTTGGTGTAGATTCGAATCATCTACTCCATGCCATTCGCGTTAATAATTCACAATATTGATTGGTTGTGATAAATTATTATTGGTAGAACGGTCCTGTCAAGTTAAGCAAAGATAACGTCTAAAGCTGATTCAATTAAACATGAATGTGAATATGTTTGAGCGTAAGAGGACCAAACCATATGTTATCAGATACGCCTTGTACCTGTTCTTTATTGGCTTGAGTCTTAGAAGTACGTCTAAAGCACAACAACTGTAGAAAACTAGAAAAGATTAATTATGCCAAAATTCTTTCAGCTATATGTATAGTAGCATATGACTGACTGGGACCTGCTGACACCGGGAATAGGTCTTACTTCAATAGGGATTGTGGGAGTCGGAATTTCGCTTGCTGGAATTGCCAAGACTTTTGTGGAAGGAATGCATGCAGTTTCGTTATTAACAATGTTTATTGGTATGATTTTTCTTGCATCTGGTTTATTTAAAGATGGTTTCCCCTCAACCGGAAAAGCAAAATCTGCTACTTTCATTACACTAGGTTTCCTTGTGACGTTTGGTGTTGCTGCTGCTGTAATAACAAGCGTACAAATTCCAAGTATCTTCGCATATATTGGATTGATGATGATAATTTCAATTCCAGCTACAGTTCTAGCAGTTGCGTCATATAAGAGAACTCCTTATATCAAGGCACTTGCAGTTATTTTCATTGGAGCTGCAGTAATCGGAGGCGCTAGCTTCTATGTATTTGGATTGGTCGCTCCAAAGACACCCGCTACTCAATCTAATGCAGGAAACATAACCACTACTGGACAGACGGCAGCTCAACTGCCTCCAAAGTTATCGCAAATCATAAAGGTAAGCATTTTGCCTGGTGCATCTGCCCAGGGCAACCCAAATTTCGATCCCAAAAACCTTAACGTTCCAAAAGGGGCAGGAATAGAATGGACAAACAATGATAATGCTCCTCATACTGTAACAAGTTCCAAAGATGTGGGTAAATCTTTTGATTCCTCGCTTATCAAACCAAAAGGAAGCTTTACTCTTGATACTTCAAAGCTAACTGGGAAGGAGTACGATTACTTTTGCACAGTGCATCCGTTTATGAGAGCTAAATTTACAATAGGTGGTGCTGAAAAAACCACTGCCGCTCTAATCGTACAGGTTCTCAGTCTGTCACTAATGGAACTAATAAGCAGCCAATTTCAGCCACTATTGTAAAAGGAGCAGCAACTCTTGCCAACAATGCTTATAATCCTGCAAATCTTGTAGCAAAAAATGGTCAGATAATTAAGTGGACAAATACTGATAATACAATGCACACAATAACAAGCAAAGCTGATCAAGGCAAATCGTTTGACTCTGGTATTTTAAAACCAAATGCCGAATTTACATTTGATGCTTCAAAGCTGGCTCAGGTGATTATACTTACTTTTGCACATGCATCCTACTATGAGTGGAAAATTAACAATAAAGAAGTAGTATCTAATTGTAGACAAAAACATTAGGAACAACAACTGCTACCAGAACAACAAAAATTCTACTACTATTACTATCCCAAAAAATCAAACGACCATTTTGGGAATAGAAAGAGAGGCATTTAAGAAACAAATATTGATCAGTATTTATTATTGATTAACATATAAAACACAAACCAAGTATCAATTCCTTGGCTAGCTGAAATTCCTGGATTGTTGTTGTCTTTAATGGAGCGCAGGACAACATGGCAATTTATCAACATAGGAGAGAGTGAGTTTTCTGTTGTGTAGCTTATGTTTTATTCTAAATTCTTTATCGTAAGTTATATCTAGTTACTGAAATGAATTCTTCTATCCGAAGGACTGCCGTGCCAAGAAAAGATTATGGCCAAGGAGAATTCAACAAGTCTGTAGTTTATTTTATGAAATATTATGGGCTATATCTATCTAGGAATTAGACTTAAGTCATAAAACCTTCATCATCAAATACTATAAATTGGGTCAAAAGGTCAACGAATTAAATTAGATATGGCAGTATGCTCGCTATAATTACCTTTAACTTGGTAATTGCACCACAACTTTTCCTCTCATCCATGGATGGAAAATGTCAAAATAGTCATATGTACCTGCCTTTTTAAAGGTGACAGTAAACGAGACTGCAGATCCAGGGAATTCTTGCTCTTGTCCTTTTGGAAGTAGGAAACCTGAATTAATGTACTTCTCGCTGCCATCAATAGTATAATTTGAATTTGGACGCATAAATTTCGCATTGCCTGATGAATCAATTACAACTGGATTAAACACCCTTTCATTAAGGGCTATTACGGTATCCATTCCATTCCTACCCGGTAATAAGGCTGGTTGACTGTTAGAACCAGGAGGTAAAGGCATGAATTTTGTTGGAGTTGAGACCGTGAATGGAGCAAATACTCCTGCCATAGATTTGTTATCTAATACGAATGTAACTGTATGTGGTTCTGGTACATGTGCTGAATTATACCATGTAACGCTTTCGCCAACTTTAACTTCTGTCTTTGATGGAAAGAATTGATTTAATGAGACTGTACTATTTCCTCCTCCTGCTCTTACGTTGACTATGATGGGATTATATTCTAAAACAAACTTGGCATTGATATTCTTTATCTCTTCTGCTAAAGTAGCGTCGTTTAAAAAGAGTAGGTTATATGACTTTTTTGTGGGTAAATTTATATCTATATTGTTATAGGCATTAATTTCATTAATAATGTATGAAGAACATGAGGAGGGTTTAAGAGGGTTAACACATTTGCCCACGTCGACAAGATATAAATGAATCGCTGGTATGATCCCACCTTGTACAAAATATCTACCTATCAACCTTGCATTAGCTCCATTGTTATGAACAGAAATATTAAAAGGCTTACTTTGATCGCCTGGAGATACTTGTATAGACCCATCTACAATTGTCTCGTTAACACTTGTGTCTGTTGTTTTATTATCGGCATATACTGTATGTGTTGCATTAGCCGTTGCTGTTATACTAGTTTGATTGGCTACTGTATCTCTTGGATTGCTGATACCAGAATGTTGTGTTAATAATCCTTCCTGTGGAGATTGGCTACTGGCGTTAAGTAATGTAATTGTTAGTAGTAATATAGTGGGTGCCGGACTACCATCTCAAATTCTCTTTTGCCTTGCAATGAGTGTCATATGTCAAATTGATATTTACGTAATACGGAAAATTAACAATTATATTGAAAATAAAAGATATTATCTTTAGATTTATATGATGGAATTAATAACTTATTTCTGTTTCTCTTTTTCTACATGAAACCTTTTAGGAGAAATAAAAAGTTCATTATGATTGGATGACAGTATTAATGGCCGACTATGAAAATCTATATAAATAATGAATTGCCTCATGACAAAACCTGTGACTCTAGAGTGGTATATTATGAAGGGTATTTGACCTTTAAATCTTCGTGATATACCTACATTGGAAAAACTATGATAAGAAATAGGTACAATTATTATGATAACTTGTAGCATGATAACTAACATTATTTTGACTAGTCAGCAACATAATTGTTTAGTTTCTCTAGCAAAGGACTCATTGCCAAATGAATCATGTGCTCTATTAGTAGGTAACCACAACGGAAAGGAAACTTTTGTTTTGGACTTGATTCCCATGAAAAATTCTGATGCATCTATAATCTCCTTCAGCATTGCTCCACAAGAGCTTATTGATGCATATCAGACAGTAGAAAAGCAAGGAATGGAAGTAGTGGGAATATTCCATTCACATCCTGCTCAACCATTACCATCGTCGGTAGACAAAAAATTCATGCAGATTAATCCTGTAGTATGGATAATATATTCTACCATTACAAATGAAGTTAAAGCATATATATTTGAAGAAAAAATAGAGGAGGTGCAGTTAAGAGTTACTATGGCATGAGATTAGGTTATAGAGAGACTTATTAGCATCTGTGTTTTTCCATCAGTCATCTTCTGCTTGGATATCTTTTGTTCCTTCTTCATGCAATCCCTGATACCATTTTCTCCTTTTTCTTTCTATTATTCCTAGGATTTTCATAAACAGTCCTATTAAAACCAAAATAACCTAGGCACTGTGTCTGCAGCATCAAAGATGAAAACTACATCGGCTTAGTAAAAGATACAATTTGGCAATACAACAACAACAACAAGAACGCTGGAGGCCGCATAAAGAATGATGATGATGACGATGCTTTTATTTCTCTACTTGAAGTTTGTATGTAATATCTGCAAAATGAGGATTAGTACCAGGTGAAGTGAGGGCACCTGTTGGAGTGACGCGGACATTGTAAAAGATTGTATGCTCTCCAGGAGGCAGTGGCTTCAGAAACACCCACCACCCTTGACTTCCTGCGCGCCATGTTCCTGGCTTATGTTTGCTTGATGGGTGTCAGATGGCATGGTAAGATTAAATCCCTTTGAGTAAAATTCGGTAACGTTAGTTAGAGGAATTTATCTTGTAATCCAATTTTCCTGATATCAAAGACATTCTTACGTCAAGCTTGGCAACAGGAAGGCCATCAACCTTAACATCCGATATTATATTTCCTAGATTGTATACTTCTCTTGCACATTTCGTTAACTGTTGGTCCAAATTGACATTCGGATTCTGATGTGCGGTAGATCAATCCAGTGTCACACCATGCAATCCACAGAGGTATCATAATACCCTGCTTGGACGAAATCTTACATACCTGATGAGGAGGAGAGCCCACATCTGCTGTGTTCATTAGCATAGCCATTGAATCTGATTTATTGATTATTCAAGCATCCGCCTGGTTTGGGAGTGAATTTATCTGTATTCAACGAGAAGTCCCAATTCCAATATTTAGAAACCCAATCATCATATGATACGCCAAATGGTTTTTCGTCTTTTGAGAACAATTCAACACCATATGCACTGTGCAGTCCAGAAAACACAAAAAAAATTGAGAAAAGCAAAATTAATGTAACCAAGATACAAGTGTGATCCACTAAATTTCTTAATAGTACAAAGAATCCTATTGGTATTCATGGATTTGATTTAATTGGATTGATGTTCATATTATTATTATTTCGATAACCTAAACTAATAGGATATGCACTTCTTATACATATAATGACATTGTGTACCACACTTTCTATTCCATAAAGTGAAGGAAAGAAAATGATATAGTTATACCTCCACCTTAACCTGAGTAAAAAGACCTCACTTATCTTCATTTTGATTTTCACAACCATTGTAGTGTTTGATTCAACGATTGTAGAGTTCTCTTCATATAGCGGAGTAGAATTTCCGACCTGGTTAAACATTGCGATTTTTGTCATCTTTTCTATAATATTTGTAGCAAGTAGTACCATATTGCTAAATTCTGTGAGGAATAGTATGTCAACACATGCATACAAACCAGCACCTCGCTAGGTCTTAGGTATTTTCATAGAATAATTAGCGCTACACAAATCTTGACTGTTGCCATAATACTAATAATAATTTTTCAAATGCTCGTTCTAAATAAATACAGTCTTATTTTGTTGAAGGTCCAAACGTATCTTAGCCATATTTCGGCATTGGTGTTTCTGTCGTTCCTGGTCTTTTTGTTTGCAGGCTGGTTATTAACTTCAAAAAGAAATTATGTAATTATGCTATATGCCATATCATTCTTTCCTTGCGTCTGTCAACCTTGTGGTCTCGCTCATATACCTTGAATCCTATTTTTCCAGTTCGTGCTTTACCTGATGTAAAACCATATCCGATCACTTCATATGTAACAAACCATCCTGCGTTACCATTTAGCTGAATCATTATCCATAGCATTTGATGCTCTTTCTCTGTCTTCATTCTTACTTATGTGGATAGCTACAGCGATATTTCTAAGTCAGTATCGACATAAGATGGGTAGGATAAAATACTTTTCACTTATGAGCATACCTTTGATATACTATATCTTTCCTTTCCAGAGTTATTTTGGAGATGTATTATTCTCTTTGTTGCAGTCCTCTCCTGTCTCATATAGTATAATTTATATTTTAATTTTTAGTGCTACAAAGCAAGTTGGAGCGCTATTATTCAGCCTATCTTTTTGGACTGCATCTACACTGGTTTACGATGATAGAGTTCGCAAATCCCTTCTTATCTCCTCAATCGGCATGGCCATCCTCTTTGGTACCTTTGAAATATCACCATTGCAATATCACGTCTATCCGCCCTATGGCCTTATAACACAGGCATTTATACCGCTAGGTGCATACCTGCTTTTTGTTGGGATTTTTACATCAGCCAAAAATATATCTCGAGATTCTGAGCTGAGAAAAGAGTTTTACAAAAGCGCATCAAGCCAGCTGGCGCTTCTAAGGCTATAGGAGTATCACAGATGGAAAAAGAACTTGAAAAACAAGTAAAATTTGTAGAGAAACGTTCTAGAGTATCAGAAAGAACAGGTGAGCCGCATTTTGAGGAGGAGCATTTGGAGCAGGAGAATGTAAAAGAAATCTTACACGATGTATTGAACGAACTTTACTACTCAAAGGGTAAGAAAGAGAGACATGGAAATCATAACCATAGATAATAATTTTGTACTATTCCATTGTATAGTTTGGAGAGTAGTTGATAGCACTTTTTATAAAAAGATTGAACAGTTATTATTGTTTTTCCATCATCATTCTCTGTATTTGGATATCTTTTGTTCTTTCTTCATGCAATTCCTCATACCATTTCTTTTTCTTTCTATTATTCCTAGGATTTTCATAAACAGTCCTATTAAAGCCGAAAATTCCTAAAACTGTATCTGCGGCATCAAGTATCATTTCTCTGTACTTATCCTTGTCGTAATTCAGAGTTTTATCATTTTCCTCCTTACTGTCTTTTTCTCCTACTTTTTGTAAAATCACTAAAGGTACAACTCTGCAAAGGGGATTTTTGTGTTGTGAATTTGTGTAAATATACTGGATAGTGTCGCCTTTTGTTGGGTAATTACCTCCTCCTTTTATATTACTTAATAATTGAATAGCAGCAGAGACATGAGGAAATAAGCTCTTGTACTTTTCTATTTCCTGCCCAAGCAACTTGGAGATTACAAGATCCTCTTGCTGAATCTCTTCACCTGTCATAATTTTATCTATTGCCTTGGTGACCAGTAAAAGACAATTTTCATATCCTTTGTTTTCCACTTCAGCTGAATCTTTGCAATTAAAAAGCGTGTATAGCAATTCAGTTTGGAATTGTTTTATAAAGTTTGGAATGTCATGCCTCCTTATCTCTATACCTCTAACAACTAATTCTCCTTGTTGGGTGATTCCATAGTAATGTTTGAGTGCCTCTATGTTTTCGTCTGCTTCAACAGGCAATAAAACTAAAAACTTGATAATCGATGGAGATTGAAAGGCCTGTCTCTTTGGAAAGTGTATCTATAACTTGTTCATAATCGCTTGTAGTTGCATCAGCGGTGGGGGCATCTATCCTTTTAATAAATACAGAGTCTGTATCTGCATATACCAGGCCATAACCTAACCCTTGGACAATATCCTTTTTTTTCTGCTGCGATATAAAAAATAAAAAGGGTGTAGTTTTTTGTCCTGTATGGTTATTATCCACCTGTGTCAGTAGCAAACACTATTCCAGAGTCTAGCAGACATTGAATTATCTGAGCTGCTACCGATTCAGAATTAGGGTTATTTGGTCCAAGTATACATACGAAAAGGCCTTGAATGTTGGCTTGTGTGCTCCTGTGTAATATATCACATACTTGCCCCAGAGTCGGGTTGCTTGGGCCTGCAATGCGGATTAGGTCGTTTATTTGATCATTGTTAAGGAACTTTCTGATACATTGTTCGCAATTTAGTGGTACTGTTGGTGTTTTTGTTGTTGTTGTAGGTGTTACAACTCCCTCTTGAGAACAAGTTGCATTGTTACCTGGGTGTGTGCATATCAGGTTTTCACATTCTTGTTCTGCTGTGTTATCAAATCCACTTACTGACCCTCTTGTTTGCATGTCTGGTTGGTAACTGTGTTACCATTTTTACTATCGTCTTGTCCTCGTTTCTTTTGTGGATAAGCAAATGCTGACTGCGTTGATTGTGTTGTTGCTAATGTTCCTACTACTAGTGTTGCTGCCATTAAGACAGCAACTAGTGCTAGAGTTTTTGTGTTGTTCATATGTTACCAACTATTAGAATATCATCTATATATTTGACTTGAGGAACTTACTGCTGATTTATCTAATATGAATTATTGCTAATTTATTTAGTATAACTATTGAGTATATTAAATGTGGTATAGTAATTGATTTACCAATATATAGTAAATATTCATTATAACTTATTT
>CAWGVG010000058.1:0-18160 GCA_963825865.1 uncultured Nitrososphaeraceae archaeon
AACTAGTATAGAATATTTACTTTTAGTGTCATTTTGTTTACACATATACATAATATCGAATATTATAATATTCAAAAGCATATTACAAAAGGATTTGAAAATTTGCAAGACTTGTAAATGAAAGTAATTTCTTTCTTGCTATTTTGATTTATCGCACATTTGTATGTATAGTCTATAGGTACTTTTTAGTATGATAGTGACACAATACTCTCTTTATTCCATCATTAGCACAGTATTATAGAATTATTTACAAGGTTACAGCCCCAAAATCATTTTCCTACCGAGAAGACGTGGACAAATCAATGCCATATTATCCAGCTAGGAATTTCATTATCAATTAACGAACGAACAAATTACTATGATTAAAATTGTGGAAGGATCCTAATTAAGAGATTTAATTGTTCATCGACTTGGCGACAATTTCACCTGTTGCGCTATCTATATAGTAAGTATAATTATTTTTTTTAACTTCCCATGAAAAATAATTTGCTGTTGTTATTGTTGTCTCCGTTTTACCAAGATATTTCCCAATCGAATTAGAATTTATATTAGACTCAAACAAGGATCCATCACCCTTAATGTAGACGTATCTTATTGAGAAATCGTTTATATTATATCTGGTGAGGTTCTGTTTTTGCGCAACAATCGCAACTGCTGCTTCAGATGATAATGGTGCAGAAAATAAAGCCGGTATTTTTAAAGAATTTTGTAATCCTAAGTATACTAAGACTGTCATAGCTATACCAATTGCAACTAAAACGACTATTTTCTTGTCCATCTTTATTATTTTATTATCGCGCAGAGCAAAAACCCTTTACTTTATCTTTTATATATCTATCGACTCGTTTTGTCGTATATTGATAATAATGTTTGTTGGTTCGCAATAACATGTAAAAATACATAGAATATAAACTTGTTGCAACTGCTAAAAAATAAATCGGCCAACAACTAAAGGTAAAGCGACTGAAAGTATGACATGTCAAACCTGTTGCGACGCATATATTTACATTAAAAGTCAAATATAAAAGATTTCACCACGTAAATGATCCTAACTAACTATAGGTTAATAACCATGCTATTACTATCCGTGTATGTTAATAGATAATATAATAGTAAGGATGAGTAATTACATCAATAACAGGCCTCAGCCCGGCGGTTCGATGATCTATACACTTATGACTATTTACAGTCTAGTCCCATCTTTAGATTACTGGATTTTGCTTCATTTTTTACCCATATAAACAAGTATCTTGCCAAATGGAATTTTTTTGGCAGTAGTTCACGCGACACAATAACATTGCAACAACCAGGTGACAAACGTGAATCTATTGGCTACATAGAAAGCTAATAAAAATTGAAGCAAAGAAATATAGAAGATATGCCCATATATGTTCATCAACTCCATTTGCAAGTATTATTTGAAAACCTTATATTGTAAGATCCTTTTATAGCAAAACATGAAACGTGTAGAAGCTATTATCGGTAGCGAGAAGGTATTGGCTGCAAATGAAGCATTGAAGAAGGCAGGAGTGGGTGGATGTACTATTCTTGATGCAAAAGGTAGGGGCAAAGGAGAAAAACCGATCGTTGAAACCGACAGAGGAACCGGAAGATTTACCTCTGAATTTTCAGTCAGAGCCAATATTCTCCTAATAGTGGAAGACTCTGAAGTAGATAAGGTCATCAAGACGATAGTGGACACAGTAAGCACTGGCTCAGCAGGAGATGGCAAGATTTTCGTCTCTCCAATCATAGAAGCAGTGGATATAGGCACAAAGAAACGAGGAGAAGTAGCTATCGTTTAAAAAATTAAAAATAACGATAAGACTTATACATCCATTATTATCTAAAGAATTTTTTCGTCTCTCCAAGAGTCAGCACTTCTGTTGCTGCGATCTTCGCAACTATAGGTAAATCACATACCACCTTCCCAATAGATAAGCAATGACGCTGGGGCAACGTTCTAACTATTGAACGGATAGTATCATTATCTGCTAATGATACTTTTGATATTTTATCCAAGTCTGCCTCATTA
The DNA here is from genome assembly GCA_963825865.1 of uncultured Nitrososphaeraceae archaeon. Taxonomy (GTDB): domain Archaea; phylum Thermoproteota; class Nitrososphaeria; order Nitrososphaerales; family Nitrososphaeraceae; genus CAWGVG01. Next base: position 2,036 of record CAWGVG010000058.1, read on the forward strand.
ATAAAATTGAACAAGAATATATTGTCTACTTGCCGGTAAATTCCATCGCCTATAGCATCTGGCTGGTTTGTGATAAATGTTGTATAGATTCCGAAATGTCTCATTCGTGTGATAATATCTTCCCAGTATGTGTCTCGAATATAGAGGTGGGCTTCCTCTGCAAATAAGAAGATCGGAGGAATCATGAACTTCTCGAGCAAATCCACTAGTTTACTCAACACCAACTCTACAATCATTTTTCTTACGACCGGCGTTACTTTACCCATATTAATTACCATTGCAGTGCCTTTGCACTTTTTTGAAATCACTTTTTCAAACCTTAATTCCTCATCATCATTACTCCTGTCTAAAAATAATCTAGACGACTGGATTACATGGAATCTAGAAATAAGTGCATCCCGTACAAGCTCATTAATATTGCAAGTATTTATCGCGTTACCCAGAGCTCCAATACCCAGTATTTGTTTAATTTCAAGTGAGTCCCAGATTCTGAAGAATTCACGTAATGAAGCTGCTGGCATATCAAGTGCATTTTTGAGCATGCTAGAGATAGCAGCCTTGCCACAGTAATCAAGGGAGAATTTCAATCCATTTCCTGGTTCAAGTACCATTATCTGATCGGCTATTGAAGACGGAGAGCCATCCTGGTTCCATGCCAGTCCCCCATATTCATTATTCAGATCAAATACAACGACGAATGCTCCATGTTGTACTAACGTTTTAACAAGCACCTTGGAAAGGTGTGACTTACCAGATTCTTTTTTTCCAGTAATAATATTTAACTTGCCATCGAGGTCCTCAGCATAGATTTCAAAATCTTCATTATCTCCTCCGGCCTTTCCAATAGGAATAGGAAAAACCCCCCTCCTTCCTAGAAACAAACCTAATTCCGAAATCTTCAAACGCCTTACTTTAGAATATACTCGAGATGGAAGCCATGTAACATCGCTTGATAATTTATCTGACAAATCTATGGCTGCTCTTATTTTAGTTCGAAACAGTCTCGCATCTCTGAGCATCCTTGATAAACTTCCAATGTCGAGAGGATCGTGTAGATTTTCTGTACTTGATGCGGTTACCACCTCATCTTTTACAATATCTTCAATCAAAGATTGGGAAGAAAGATATTCTTCATCATATATCTGAACAATCATCTTTCTATTTGATTTTTCATCTTCAATTAACAAATAATCACCCTTACCAGCTGTATCTGTTATCATTGCCAACATGACAATTTCATTACCATTTTTTGATAAGATCTTCATACCGTGATTGAACCAAGTAAAGTTCTACGAATATCTTCAGATGCAATCTCTGTCACATTATAGTTGCTTAATACATATCCTCTAAGGCAGGATACCTCAGTGTGAGTAAAAGTCGAAATGTGATGCGCAAGTCGCAATGTTTCTGGATATCCTGCTGCCTATTGAGTCATTTCCAAGTAATTTTCCAAGTGACTCATCTTTATCACCATTAACAGTAACAACATCTACACGCAATATATGACTATTATTATTTCCAAACTTTACAAGAAGGTTGTTGCCTATACTGTTTCGAATCAGGCTTTTGATAATCAACTCAACATCCATATATGCAGGTCCACGGACCTTTGTAAGGGGATTTGAAACTCTGTCAAGAATTTTGAGTCTAGTATTCTTGCTGATTCCAATGATAGAGTTTTTGTAAAGAGAACAATTCTCTAACACATTTTTAATACCCTGATTTTTGTCCTCAAACACAGATGACTTCAAGGACCCATCGACTAGGATTATAGATTTCTTAAATTGCTTTGAAAGTTCCATCTGAATTGCTCTCTCAACTCTGACTCTGATCAATCGTTTTGCCGAATCACTGTCTAACAAGACAAGCTTTGCTAGTCTATGTTCAAGTTCAGAACTTCTAATAGTTTCATTGCTCAAGTAAAACAACACAGGTCCAATTTTGAAATGCATTAGCGCCTGACCGCTAATAGCTATTGCAATTCCGCTTTTTACGGCATAAAGAGAACCCTCTTCCGTTTCCCCGATTTGGATGCTGCTGAGAATCGATCGCAGATACAATTGTATTATCTTGAATCGGCTGAATAGTTGTTATTGTTGTTGTACAATAAGGATCGGACTTGATGCCCCAGCCTTCAACTGGAATAAGACTTCTCTCATCCATACTAAAAATGATCTTTTTGCCATTAAGCGCATCGCTTAATCTTGATGACAGACATTGATCCAGTGACTGGTTAAAAATATGTCCAAACTCATTGAAGTCAATACCACAGGAAGGAAGATTTAATTGCGTGGCCATGTTGCTCAACAATATAATACCAGGCATATTTATTAATGTTGTGCAACATGGACAATATATTCAGCAACAAGTTTATGTGAAAGCAAATTGTCAATGTTGTATGTCCCTCCTATGACCGAACGGATTCCAACTTCACCCATTGAAGTTAAGATTAAATTAAAACATCGGGACTGGGAGGTTGAAATAACCTGTCTGGAGAGTAAAATTAAACAAGTAGTAGAACATGTTCTTTCTAGTATTGATACTTCCACTACCAACGATCCAAGTTGGAATGCTCAGATTACTGAATTGAAAAAAGAGATAGAGTCTCTGAAATTACGAATTAATTCAGGCGATATCAGCCAAACACCGACAATAAATGCCATAGAATTACAACGCAAAGAGATAACAAAGGGAGGAATGACATGTAGAGGTATACTTGAAACGTTATGGTATGAAGGATATTTTGGAACAGATAAACTATTGGGAGAGGTTCATGAAGAGATATCAAGACGTGGTTACAATTATGACAGAACAGCGGTATCGCATTCACTTACAGATATGGTACGAGAAAGTATTCTAAGCAGAATTGGAACCATGAGAAATTATCGATATATTCAGAAGAGACCACCATCTGAATCGCCACTATAACGATGATTGTAGTGAGGTTGTTTTTGCTCTTTTAGATAGAGTAGATCCTAACCAGTGAATACCTAATGTAGTAATCCTATAAACGACAGCAGAGTCATCCTTTGTATTATCTCTTGCTACATATCCTGCCTTTACCAATTCAGACAGCCTCGAACTAACAGATTTTGATTTGATCGTCATTGCAGATTGGATTTTAGATGCTTGCATTGCATCATCTGAAATTTTGCCAATATCCTTTGCAATTTTTGATGCTATCAGCTGGAGGGCAACCATCTCTTTATCAGATAATTTTTTCATTCCTGATTCTTCATCTAACACAGGAATTACTCTAGGACCTTCTGGAGTAATTTTGATTAGATTTGAATATGTTTCTATAAGCTCAGTCGCAGCATAATTTAATGAGATTTTCTTTGCCAGGTCAATCGTTGGAAGCTGTTTTGTTAGAAAGGTTATGACAGATGTCATGACTGATTGTGCAGAGCCATTGAACTGTACTTTTATATCTCCAATAGTTATCGATACATTAACATTTTCATTATTATTATTAATAGTATTACTGTAGTTATAGTGATTATTATTTTTATTTTCAGACATCTTTATCATCTACTACGATGAAAGTATTTTGGATATTATCAATACTTTCTTCCTCCGATAGCAAGTGTAGTTGCAAAGTATATACATATTCTTCTTTTAAAAATAATGGTGTAGATATAACGCATAGATATAGCATATATATAGAAGGAATTCGCTGAATAGACTCAACTTTTTCATCGCAATCATCCATAATCGCGGATCTCGAAAGGACAGTACGTCTACACATAACCATAATCTTTAACAAATCCGTTATATCAGTATAGTTTATTGCATTGTATAAATTACTTATGAAAAGAATATTCATTTATAATGATTAATACAAACAAGATGCAAGAAATTTAAGGTTCCTATTGGAGAAGACTTTTTCTAAGATACTGATTTCCTCATAGTGCATAGCAGCAAATGTTTAATAATGATGTCGTTTACACTTGCGGCCATTACTACCTTACGAGATTTACGATAATATAAAATATCGAAATTACAGTTATAGAATCAGGTATTGAAAGATGATAGCATTTATCACTAAGATTAAGCGGCTACAAATAAGAGCATAATCTCGATCTATAAATATTTCATTTCCTTTTATAAAACCATAAATACATAGACATAATAAAATTATTATTCTGTATATTTATGATGTCAGAAATTAAATCTTCTATTTCTGAAAAATTACATAGCTACTATCATTATATGAATTCTATTGTTGTAATGCCCGATTTCTTTGTTGATCGTATTATAAAATTAAAATCAAAAGAGGAATTCTTTCATACCTTAACTGAAAAAACTAAGTTTGGCGCGGCAGTGTACAGTGGCATCCCCACTGTCGATGTCAAAGGAGGAAATGCAGTAAATGTTGCATATTGCCTTGCTAAACTGGGAGTAAAAGTTACGCTGTTTACGATTTCGGATGAAACTGGATCAGCCATGCTTAGATATATATTTTCGAGGTTTGGAGATAAAGTAAATCTTCGAATTAAAAATGGAAAGCATGGCCTTACGACGGCATTTGAATTTCTAAATGAAAAAGGTTTTAAAGCAAATGTAATGGTAAGTGACGTTGGAGATAATATAAATTTTGGTCCTGATAGGATTAATTCAGATGAGGACCTAAAAATTTTGAAAAATGCCGATGGAGTAATAGTTGTCAACTGGGCCAGCAACTTAAAGGGAACACAATTAGCAGAATATGCCTACAGAAATTCACCAAAAGCTCTTCACTTCATTGACCCTGCAGACATTGATACCAGAAAGCAAGAATTTCGAGACTCATTAGCAAAGATTGCAGATATTATTGATATTTTGAGTATAAACGAAAATGAGTGTAACTCTCTAGCCGGCTGCGGGCTTTGATTCCCTTATACCATCAAATAATTATAGTATAGAGGATGTGAGAAACACGAGCAAAGATACTCGCAGATAAAATTGGAATCAGTATTGATTTGCACACGAGAGTAGGTGCCGCATGGTCAAATGGTAGAGAGACTGCAATTGCTCATGCAATCCAAGCTGAAGCAACGACCTTGACTGGGGCTGGTGATTCTTGGGACGCTGCGGATATTATCGGCTATCTGGCGGGGTTTGATACTAGAGAAAGATTAATATTCTCTAATGTATGTGCCTCACTTTACATTAGAAATCCATATACAGAACCAGTATCTGTAAATAATGCTTTTGAATTATTAGAAAGAATTGATGTATAGGATGGATATACAGATGATTTTTTATTTCGGCATATAAATACTCATATAATACGGTAAACATAGGGGTTGATTTCGGGATTGATGAGATCGATAACTATCAACTTTGTGGTTAAATCCTTTATAGATTACCAGAATGCACAGATAAGATACTAATTGGTGCAATGGAAGGAAGGAGATGTGATAAAGAGAGAGATTGGTATAGAAACAGAAGAGGAGGAATCTCCCCAGTCTGCAGACAAATTCAACAAACTCAAAGTAAGAAAGGACCAAGTTCCAATAAGACCACTGACTGAAGGAATATTAGAATGACATATGTTACTAACCATTAGTATCGTAATAATATCGAAAATAAATTTAGGATGTTTTATCAAAAAAACCAGTTTCAATAGATTATTTGATTAAAAGGCTAAGGGCAGAGATAGATTAGTAGTAGGTCGAATCCATTATTCTTATGAGAAGTGGTGAACATACGGTGAAAAGAAAAACAGCCCTCATAGCCATTTTAGAATATTCAAGTGAATAACGAAGATGAGTCCTACTAATTTAAGAGGTCGAGAGCCGCACGATTCATAATAAAAGAGGTTTGGCAGATCAGTTAATACAGATCAGATAATAAAACACAAGATGTAGTAGGTGTGTCGTTCCTAAAATACCGACTAATGAGGATAAGAAAACTGACTAAGAATAAGATTTATGTTCTTATCCGTTATCTTTTATTTTTATATATCAAGTTTAAGATTAGGTTTGGGTGGTATTAAGCGAAGGGCAGAGAATATATACTAATCTTTGCATTGATTGAGACTATAACTGACTAAGACCTTCATATTTATCTATAGTGGAATTTATCTTTTGTTTAATTACATTTATAATTACATTCTCTACATAGTGTGTTTTTGTAGATAGTCAATACTAATTTATTGAGGCTCTATGGTTGCAGGAGGTTTGCTTGAAACTGCATATGTGACCCATGTCACATCATCGATCTCATTGGTAATTCTATTGCTTATCTTTTCAATTAATTCATAAGGCAATCGAGTCCAGTCTGCGGTCATTGCATCAAGTGATTCTACGACTCTAATTATGACAACGTGACCATAAACCCGCTCGTCTCCCAGAACTCCTACTGCCCTGTCATTCCCTACTGCAGCATATGCCTGCCAGACTTTATCATATAATCCAGCCGGCAGTCAACTCGTCTTCTACTATCTTACTTGCATGTCTAACAATACGTATCTTTTCATCGGTCACTTCTCCGATAATTCTGACTGCTAAACCAGGACCAGGATAAGGATGTCTTTTTAAGAATTCAGCGGGAATGCAGAGTAATTTTGCAACCTTTCTAACCTCGTCTTTATACAAGCTACTTAATGGTTCTATTACTTTTAAATTAAGCCATTTTGGAAGACCACCAACATTATGATGTGTTTTAATAACTACTGCCGGTCCTTTTGAAACTCCACTTTCAATCACATCAGGATAAAGTGTTCCTTGTGCCAGCCACTGGAAAGGTCCATTTTTTTTTGAAATGTCAACGAATACATTTGCAAATTCTTCACCTATTATCTTGCGTTTCCTTTCTGGATCATCGACTCCTTTTAATCTTTGAAGAAATTGTTGGCTCGCGTCAATATAAATCACTTTGATCCCAAGTTGACGTTTGAAAAGATCGACAACTAATGTTTCTTCGTCTTCTCTTAACAAGCCATGATTAACAAACACACATCGTAAATTGTCTCCTATTGCTCTGTGCAATAATGCTGCAAGAGTCGTAGAATCAATTCCTCCACTTACTGCACAAAGTACTCTATCGTTTTCAATGACGCTTCGAATGTCTTTAATGGTCTGTTCTATAAAACTTTCCATATTCCAATCAGGTTTTGCTCTGCTTATATTTTGGGAAAAATTCATCAAAATCTCAGTTCCTTTCTGTGTATGAGCTACTTCTGGATGAAATTGAATTCCGTAAAATTTCTTTTTCCGGTTTCCAATGGCAGCCGAGGATGAATTTCTTGTATGGGCTAATATTTTAAATCCTTCAGGTAGCTTCTCTGCAGTATCACCATGGCTCATCCAACATTTTATTTTGTTATCCATACTACTAAATAGATCAGATTTGTCATCAATAACGAGGTCAGCACGACCATATTCTCTACCAATTGTTTTTTTGATCTTACCTCCAAAATTATCTATTATTATCTGATGTCCATAACAAATTCCTAAGATTGGAAATCCCAGTTGAAACACTTTTTTATCAGGTTTCGGTGAATGCTTTGAATAAACACTTGCAGGGCCGCCTGAGAAAATTACTCCCTTTGGCTTAATTTCTTGGAGCACTTTGGCCGGTGTATTATATGGTAAAAGTTCACAATATACATTTGCTTCACGTATTCTTCTGCATATTAAGTGACTATACTGAGAGCCAAAATCCAGGACCACTATCGTGTCCATGTTATTTATCTGCCGCTCTTTTCTATCATACGTGTAAAGACCCAAGTAGAAGTATTTAATATCTCATTAATTCGCTCGTTTTCTCTGTAATTGTTAATTATAATCCTTTTAATCAAACCGTTGTTATCTTCTTCGACTTGATAATTCAATGATTGTGATTCTGTGATTTGGCCTTGGCTTATTTTTTCTCTGTCCTTTGTTTTCATTCCTTCCAAAATTCTATTCAAAAAGAACGACTTGAACGGAGGAGTATTAACATTGAGATTAATTCCTTCGGCAGGAGAAATTTCAACGGAGTTCGATGATAATCCAGCATTGGCTAGTACCAAGTTGTCTTTAACACTTTTTAAAGGTCTGACATCTCTAAATTCCGGTCCGTCAGATTGTTGTTGATGGACAAATGGAACAGTTTCGGTCATATCGGTAGCATTAGTCACTCTCTGCTGTTGATTTAGAGGGGTTGAAATCTTTTGAGAATGATCGGTTTTCTGGGCTATTGATGATGAAATAGTAGAAGAGGATCTAAAACTGGAAGCGGCTCTGAAGCTACTTTGTTTTAGTAGATTATCGATGATCGAAAGGATAGTGCGTAACCTTTCAACTTCTTCTTGTTTATCAGAAATCTGTTTGATGAGCCATTCACGTGTTTCTGCTGCACGCCTGACATCGTCTTCAGAATAGGTGAACATTTGTAATGCATCTTTACATAAATGATATAATAGTTTTTCAGATTGAATGACAGTTATAAAGACCATAGTATATGAACATCTAGTTTATTTCCTACATGAAAAGAAATAATTTAGTCTATTATATATATATATATATACAAATATATGTATTATAATACAGCAAATTTCTGAACAACGAAGCACTCTCCTGATATAGTTTGATGGGTTTCGATTTGCCTTAAAGCATTCATTTTTTGAACAAAGGTGGAGATTTAGGGTAGGCTAAGGAATCATCATTTAGATGGACTTACCGATCACAATTACCATATTCAGGATTAGCAAATTTTTTGGCGACCTAATTAATCTAAACTTTTAAAACACTCTTATTATAAATTCAGTTTCATAAAATTCTAAAGGAAATGTTAATGCTATTTAGTGTAACAGAAACGGTATTACTAATAATTTATCAGAAACATATTGCCTCAGATAAATGCGTATTCTTCTTTCTTGTTTTAAGGTTTTGTGTCTAAAAGAAGAATCCATATAGAAATAATCTAAATGGGATTGGTAATGAGTAGGGTTTTTAGTATATGATAATGAGAATCAAAATAATCAAATCAATGGACGAATTGTGGCCCAATCATATACAAGATTAGGAAACTTCGTTGGCATGTTATATAGCCGTGAATCAGATGATTCTCCGACGCACATTTTGAAATTTGTCTGATTTAAGTGCACAGGGTAATGGATAGTGGAAATGTGGGGCCATGTAAGAGTATTGGTATTTGGCAGCTATTAAATTAACAGTAGGACTACCACCTATTTGTTTCCAAGAATAAGATAGTTTATCACCAGCATATACATCTCCACTCCCTATGCCATCTAAAACAACCAATTGTCCCTCATCAACTACATGGTCTAATCCTGCAGAGGCAGATGGAGCTCCTGATTCTGATGATGAGGGAGTAGACTGGCAGCTGCTGAAGAAATATTGGCAAATTCTGTAAAACTGGTGAATCGAGAAGATGTTTTGACAAGTACAACAAGGATATATTTTATTGATTTAATTTGGCATAGTAATAAGAAAAATAGTAAATAGTAAAAAAGAGAGGATTCAGCTTTGAGGTGATAGCACTATTGCTTCTTTTAACACAGTAGCCAATACCATTTTAGTAATTGAAACAACATAATCCATGTCTACAAAAGATACTTCGTCCGTAATACTATGGTAATGAGTATTTTCATCTGTTGCTCCTCCATCATAGCCGCCTATTGTTACATATCCTAATGCTTCAAAAGGCATGTAATCGCTGTCATATATTGGGCCTAACATAACATCCAGATCAGTATAGTCTACCGCTATTTGTTCCATGATCTGAGCAAAAGTCTGTGAATCTTGATCATTGGTTGGTACTGCATTACCCATATCTCTTTCTATGGTAACAATATGTTTTCCATTTGCTGGCGGAAAACCAACCATATCCAAATTAATAAGTCTATGAAGATTTACATTATTGTCTTTTAGGTGTTTGGAATAGTGTTTTGATCCCCAAAGGCCTTGCTCCTCACCTGAAAAAAATGCTAATTGAAGACTTTTCTCTAAGCTGAATTTGGAAATTAGACGAGCTATTTCTAAAATAACTGCTACTCCACTAGCATTATCATCGGCACCCGGAGCTCTAGACTCTGAATCTTCAAGATCTTCCATCCTTGAATCATAGTGTGCACAAACAAGAATTACTTTATCTGATTATCCCGTCTTCTGACAAATAACATTTTTCAATTTATATTCACTTTCTGTATAGTTATGGAAAGTAACATTAACCTGACTAAATTTTTCAAGTTCCCCTTTTAACCAATTGGCTGACTCGTCAATAAACTTTGATTTGGTATGCCTCGTATGAAACGATGCCAGCTCGTTGATCGATCTTTCTATATTATTTTTCGATACAAAAGATACAATAGATTCTATGGTTTTATCAATGGATAATGATTTTTGTACTTTTAAGACGCCTTTTATCTGATCGGATTAGTGCAATAGGATGACCTTTTCTTTTATCTGGCGGAGGATACCAATTATTGTTATTCTGTGTCATAATTTTTATATCTTATCTCCACTTGTATAGTTTTAAAGGTATCTACCTCTTGCAATATTAGAACACATAGCAATTATTTTCCTTAAACATCGCTATTATCCAAGCTGATCAAAAGGTAAGCCCGCTCGTTTGTTCTTTCTGTTTTGATTAGGAAGAATTCCACGGCCTATAAATACATCGCGTATTACCTCTTCATTACGACCTTGATTCAAATTTTTATCCGTGGTAATTAGCGCTTTTGCTGCGTTTTCAAATGTGGCTGTCCTAGATAGTAGAAAGTGATGTGCAATTACAAGTGTGTCAGTAGTTTTACGACCAAGAGTGGCTCGTATTTCCCACAAGCATGCTGACCATATCTCCCCATCGTCATGTGGCTCATGAGTCAAGTCTTTTGGATATTTCTTGTTGCTATCCAATCTTCTTAAGCATGGCGGCTCAGCTCCACTTTACCAAGTTGCATCCCAATTGCCAAGCGTAGGTCTCATTCCTAGTGGTTTGGTTTCAGCGAAGAAGCTTGCAGCATTGTAGTCGCCGAAGCCTTCACCCATTGCACTTCCTTCTTCATGTTGACCCCAACCAGGCACTTGATCATCTTGAATAGCATGACCATATTCATGAAGAATAATCTCAGCATCTTCAGCATCGTCAACTCCTCCTGTACCGAAAGTCAAAGACTTGGTCGCTGGACTGTAAAAAGAATTGTCATCAGTTATTCCATCGATATTTACTTCGATCGGATGATCGAGGACATTGTTAAAACCAAGTTCCTGAATATGCCGCTTGCACTCTGTCGATATGGAAATAGACCATTACTTCCTTAAATGCACGATCCTCTCTGTTAAAGAGAAATTGTAAGCTCGTTCTTTTAACCCTGTTTGGTGTTGCACGAGGTACTAACAAAAGGCCCATCAAGCATACCTGTATCCTGCAAGTCTCGGAGAATCACTTCGGAATAAGCAGCTGCAGGAATTTGGGAATTATCTTCTAAGCTCGTATTGTTCAGAGTTACTACAGGGCTAGGATCGAATATTTTTCCTTGCCCATCCTTGTATTTTAACTGGTTAGTCTTATCCAAGACTGAACCATTTATGGCATCCAAATAAATCCTCCATTCAGCTGAGCGGCTTACTAGTCTTAACGATAACCTTCCATGCTAAAGTGGGAGTACCATTATGAGGAAAATAAACCAGCTCGTTATGGAGCACTTCATTGGTACTGTCGCTAGCAGCTCTGCTGCCTTCAAGCGCTCGATTCTTGGCCTCATCTGCAGACAGTTCCTTTGGAGCAGAGCTGTTTCCTTAGTTCTCTCCTCTTTCTTCTTGGACTTCTCTATGATTGTTTCTGGAAACTAGATCATTATTGATATTATATACTCTACCCTCTTTATCAATATCCACCCTCACCCATGCACCGGATATTGGCTTACCTTTGTGTTGTTGCTGATACAAAACATGACTACCAAGGATACTTTTCTTAACCTTGTCAAATTTCAACTGAGATAAATCCGTACTAATCTTGAGATCTGGAGCAACCTTCTTTAGCATAGATTCTGCAATTAGTTGTGGATCTTCCTTACTTGAGTGTGATTCAATATCATATATTCGCCGTGGAACATTGTATTGAGGATGTTTCTCAACTTTTGCCTTTAAGCCTTTTATTTTAGCCATATTTGAACTCCTCGATACATTGCACAGTGAGTAGTAGCCGAGAATGATCTATGTAGTTTCTGATCCTTACCAAGAGAGTTGTCTGCATACAACATTATGTCCATGCCTATCTATTTAAGAAATAATGTCGTTCACCTTTTAGTTATCAACAAAGTTTGTTACAAATAATACACAATCGTTACAATGCGTCAAACATTATCTCTGCCAACAGGATTCCTTAATTGGTATTAATTTTTCTGTGTCAACAATTTTTGAATTAATGTCATTCACCTTTTTCTTTTTATACTTTCGTAATTGTAAAGTGATCCTTACACAAATACCATTTACATGAACACAGATGCTCCATCGGATGAGGTATTTTTATATAAGAACCTAACAAATATCAGCTTTCATTTGCAAACCCAATAAACTATACTTTCAAAGGGCAGCATGAGAATACTTAGGTATTATAGGAATTGTATAACAATAATTAGTTAATTGCCAAGTAGAATCGCTTTCGAGCCTCATACTCGTGATCTCTGCGAACATCCTGTTCTGCCCTTTCAACAACCAGCTTATTTTCCAAATGTTTCAGCCTTGAGTCATTCTTCCTAACAAAAATAGCAGTTACGGCAGCAGTAACCAATGATATAGGCTGATGTAATAATTGCTACAATAACATCAGTTTGGTCTTGCCATCCTGCTATGGTTCATTAAATTTTACAGTTGCTAATATAAATTACCTTTTAATCTCAAACACTGTAAAATAATATGCGGTATGGTCGCTTTCAATTAAATTCAAGATAGATCGTATTATACTCTACAGAAGACAATAATGAATTCCCACTACCATTTTATAGGACACGTCGCTGCTTCATCTTGGAAATTCTGTTTTGAGAGAGGACCGGATTTCAAATGCATTAATAATGCTATGTTGTGTGACAGAAACGGTATTACTAATAATTTATCAGAAACAGGTTGCCTCAGATATTTGTGGTAAAAGAAGACGGCAGTATGGAAGAGTGGAAAACATGCTGCATTACGGGAACTTGAAAGAACTGGTGTCATACGTGTGTCACTTACTCACACTAAGGAGCAATATGTATAAACTCATTTAGGATTTTATCATTAATTTCTAATTTCTCATTTGAACCTCTTATCGCTTGATATAATTCAGACTGCTTCCATAAGTTCTCAAATATAGCAACATAAGATAAAACACCTGCTTTACTATTTGAGTAAGTTGATAATCCTATAGCTTCAAAAGTTATTTTTGAATCATCTCTTATCTCCATTACCAATGTGGATCTTCTTAACCATACCTTGGAACGTCATATTTTTTCCAGTATTATTAGTTGCAGTAATGAAAACTAGTGCATGTTCTTCCTTGCTAGAAGCAAAGGTCTAAGGAAACTTATAATAAAGTTAAAGTGGAGTCATGGTATCTATGAGTCTTGCATTCGTGATCAATCCATCCTTTTCCTGAATCGTAAGGTCGACTGCATATTGAAGGTTGTTTAACAAAAAGATTACCTGAGCATCCCAAGACTCTCTCTTCTGCTCATTTGGAAGTGAAAAGAGAGATCTGAATTTTGAGGTCTTTGATATCAGTTCCATACAATGCTTCTATTGCTTTCCGAGCAGACTTTTCGATTTCACTTTGTGTTTTTACTGAATCCATCGCTGGACGTATATACTTGCTTAGTAAATATAAAAAAGTATTGTTCAAGTAATCATTGTGTATACATTATAATCTTTTCTAAGAAGATTTTATTATAGAGATAGGATACATGACAAACGTAACTGCAATATTCCATTATATTTTTTGAAAATAAGAAGAATGAATGATCTTCTTTCTAAAATTATATGGATATACCATATACATACCAACCAGATTTCATAACAAGTGTTTATAACTGGTAACCCATTCATAACGGGTTATGAATTCTTCTGAACAATTATTTGGTGAAGGTGTTAAGCGTAGCAATGGAGATCAGGCTCGTAGGTATAATTTACTTGCTGCTAGACTCATTGCAGATCTTATTAAAAACTCATTTGGTCCAAGAGGTATGGAAAAAATGTTTATCGATATTTTAGGAGAGGTTACAGTGACAAAAGATGGTGCAACATTGTTACGTAAAATCGATGTTGAGCATCCTGCTGCAAAAGTATTGATAGAGGCTTCAAATGCAGTGGATAACGAAGTAGGAGATGGAACCACTTCAGTAGTTCTTCTGGCAGGAGCTCTTATCGAAAAAGCTGAAGAATTACTAAACATGGGTATTCGTCCTGTTACTATCTTAGATGGCTATCTATATGGTTTAGATAGTTCACTAGAAATTTTGCAGTCTATTAGCCAAGGGTTAAATAACACTGATCGAAAAGTTATGGAAAAGTTAGCTAAAGTGTGCCTGGGATCAAAATCAATTTCTTTAATGATAGGAGAAGAAAATACAATTGCAAAATTCATAGTCGATGCTGTTTATACTATTGCAGATTTTGCTAATAACCAAGTTAATACTGATGATATCAAGATCGAAGAAAAGATCGGCAATACAATTGATACTATGTTAATTAAGGGAACGATAATTGACAAAACGATTGATAATTCTGCAATGCCACGAATGGTTGAAAAAGCAAAAATCCTACTTATTAATGAGGATCTAGAACCAAAAAGGACAAAAATAGATGCCGAGATTCGAATCACTTCACCCCACCAGATCCGCTCATTTCTTGATGAGCAATCAATGATAGTTAAACGAAAAATCCAGAATATAATCGATTCAGGAGCTAACATTGTAATTTCACGTAAAGGCATTAGCAACTTTGCGCAATATCACCTAGCAAAGTCAGATATTGCATCGATACGGAGAGTAAAGGAAACAGACCTGCAATGGATTGAAAAAGCCACTGATGCAAAATTAGTTGTAAATCTAGATAATATTTTCAAAGATCAGCTGGGCTACGCTGAGAGAGTATATGAAAAATCCGTTGGAGAAGACAAAATGGTTTTTATTGAAGGATGTAGAAATCCCAAATCTGTCACTGTTCTTCTAAGAGCAAACTCAAAAAAGTCTCTTGACGAATACCACCGTTCAGTATTAGATGTTATTTCAGTTCTAAAGGATTTCATTATGAAACCATTCATAATTGGGGGAGGAGGTTCCACAGAGGCAATCATTGCAAATAAAATTAGATCTAAAGCTAATTTAATTGAAGGTAGAAAACAAATTGTAGTTCAAAAATTTGCCGAGGCACTTGAAGAGATCCCGCTGACTATTGCACAAACGCAGGGATGAACACCATTGATACAATTACACAATTGAGGTCAAAATACTCTACTTATCCTAATGGCAAAAAAATCAATAGATGGTATGGAGTGGACGCTATAGAAAGGAAGATATCTGAAATGTTTTCTTGTGATATTATTGAGCCAACTATAGTCAAAGAACAGATTCTTAAAACGGCTGTAGAAGTAACCAATCTGTTAGTTCGTGTAGACGACGTACTAATGGCTAAACCTGTCATGAATACACATACACATGAGGACGGTACAAAGCATTCCCATCAGGGAGGAGACAACAAACACGACCATTACTTTGACAAATTGGGTAAGCAACAGCGACCTATGCACCATTACTATTAATTAATTAACATTGCTCGGATACAAATTTTTTTTGCTAACACACATATCCACATTGCGAGCCTCGTATTGTATTTTTTTGTCTGCCTTTGCAAAAAGCAACCTATTATGGTACTAATTTCAGTCGTACCCGCAATCCCCACATCGAAAACTACGATATATGTATTGATGGTATCTTCTAAATTCTGAAAAGTATAGGAGGAATGGTCTATAACAAAGACCTTAAAACAGATATGCTCGTCATTTTTTACCTTCTATTTTTTAATTTAGACTATCATTGGTTTATGTTGTCAGAGTGTAGTTTTTAATAGGCAAAGCATTCTCAAATGTAATATTCTTCACTGGAAAGTCATCTATCATAGCATTAAAGGTGACATTTCTCAGAGTTTAGGGTCCTCCTAT
>CAWGVG010000059.1:0-45362 GCA_963825865.1 uncultured Nitrososphaeraceae archaeon
GGTATCGCTTGTAAGCCCATTTGGGTTTTCAAAAGGATGACCAGAATTTGAAACAAAAAATCCCCCACCGTTGTGCCCAAGCATCTTTATAGATTCCAGAGAGGCTACTGGGCCTATTGTAAATGTTTGATTATGACCTTCTAAAGTCCTATCTATCGTTACAGATGAATTAAGGGCCTGTGGGACTCCAACGTACATGAGCAAAAGAGAGGATAGAAATGCTACTGGTAATAATAGAGTTAAAATGACTCTAATAAAGTCAACATAAAAATTACCTAATCCAAAGTTCTTTCTTATAAAGGCTCTGATAAAT
Source organism: uncultured Nitrososphaeraceae archaeon (assembly GCA_963825865.1). GTDB lineage: Archaea > Thermoproteota > Nitrososphaeria > Nitrososphaerales > Nitrososphaeraceae > CAWGVG01. The sequence goes on from CAWGVG010000059.1 coordinate 314, forward strand.
GCAAATCCAGCTGCCATAGCTGATGCGGGAGCTACGAACATCGGAAAGGTAATGGCAATCATCTGTGATAATATTGAAAGTTGCTGATCACCAGCGTAGTGTTGAAGATCAGTATTGGTAATGAACGAAGCGGCTGTATGAAATGCTAAATCAATCGATAATCCCTTTAGTCCTGGCGTTGCTGTTGGAAGCACATTTTGAATCAAAAATATTATAAAAATAATTACTGCTACAATACCGTCTGTTAAAACAAGAGCAAACAAATATTCTTTCCATGTCATTTGCTTGTCTTTGTCTATTCCAATGATTTTGTAAAATCCACTTTCTGTTCTTGCAAGTGGCTTTTCTAAAGGTCTCATTTCATAGGAAATCATCCTGGCAATATAAAGACCAAAAAGGACTGCCATCCCTAATGATCCTCCAAAGAGGACACTAAGTTGTACTATTGGTTCCACATAGGTCACTCACTATTTTTTAGCAAATCCATTTACAATTAATAGATTGGATATATCTTGTTCATTCATGATAACATCCTCATCTTGATTCCCTGATTTGGTAACGATCTAAATATCTGACTGATGTATCTATCAATACTCTTTCGTTATCATGCTCTCTAACATAATAAGTAGGAATGACATATTGTTGTTGCCCGCTTCTTCCATTACGTATTATAGTCATAAATTGATTCTCAACCCTACTAATATATCCAATATCGACCATTTCACATGAGATGACTTTTTTGTTTATCAAATCATAATCATCATCATTCCACTTAGACAATTTTTTTACCTGTACAAGGGATTGGGATTTTGATTGTGTTATATGATGATTTGAGGCAAACGTCATATTGGCATCTTCTGATTTCTGTTGTTCTTGTCTTCTCCTTCCATTTTCAAAGTTTGTAAAAATATATTTCTTCCACCAGTCGACTGATAGTACTGTTTTGCCAAAAAGTGATCCATAGTCAAGCTGGAACCTATTGCAGTAACGATCAAGATTTTTGTGTCCACATAGGTCACATAAATCAGCCAAGCAAGATACAGAGATTAATAGTTTATGAAGGACAAAAAACAAGAGAATTAAAGATTTTTTCGGAAAACTTTTAAATATACATATATTAACGTAATTAGTATATAATATTTATATCACTAAATCAGAAAAACCTTTTTCTTAAAGAAAAGAGATAGATATCGTAACTTAAAGCCTTCAATTTTTACGGTCAAAAAACCACAACTTTAGTTCGAAGTCAAAAATCTGTAAAAAATGTCACATATCCTAATGTTTTAGATATACTTTTAAGAAAAAAGTATTATTTAACGTGTTACTCTTAATAAATCATTTAGTTATTGCAAAATCTATAACATCTGACGCTATAAATAAAATGTTGATTGCTGCTTGCATGTATGTATAAATAAAATTCTATATATGTCATGTGTTGATTTAGGTAAAATGGATGGCTTGACCTTTCGATTTAGTCTTATGTCCTGTCAGTAATAATGATGTAGAAATAATACCTCCACTACCTCCACCATAAACAAATTCGTGCTCAAATTTAGTCCAAAAACGGAGGAGAATATTTATTGAAAATAGTGCAGGTCCATTCGATCACTTTTTGTGGCTTAACTTAGTAAATCTAAACGGCAGTAACAGTAGTACAGAAATTAATGAAATGATAAAATCGTTAGTAACACACAAAGTTCCAATAGACCCAACTTTGGATATATACGAAGCAATGCTAAAGGATAATAAAAATGATCAATACCTATGGTCTAAAGTGTTACAATTAACCAAAATGATGTATGATAACGGGGTAGAAGTTCTTTCAGGAACTGACATTCCAAACTTTGGACTAGTTTCTGGAGAAAGCCTACATCATGAACTAGAGCTCTTAGTAGAGGCAGGTATTAGTCCTTTGAGTGTTATTAAGATTGCAACAAGAAATGGAGCAGATGCTCTAGGCATATTAGATAAAGTAGGAACTATAGAACCTGGAAAAGAAGCAGATATGATTGTCGTTGAGGCAAATCCTGTTGACAATATAAGTAATACAAAGAAGATTGAAGCAATAATAAATGATGGAAAGTTTGTTGATAGAGAAAAATATATTATTGAATAAATGAGACCATGTTGCAAATCCAGTATAGAAGACATAATCAAAGAAAAAATAGCATAAGAATTGGAATAGGACAAGCAGTAGATATAATACTATAATAAATCTATACAATCTGCTATCAAAAGCCTTTTAGCTATGTGTATAGTACATTCTACTAGTATGACTGGTAGTACTATTGTTGCTGCTACGATTGATATGACTGTAAAACTAGGAATCACTTTGCCGAAATCAATTCTACTAAAGATTGACCAAAGACTTGGCGATATTGCCAGGAGCAGGTATATTCGAAGGGCAGTTGAAAGATATCTTGGTAGTAGTAGTAAAGACATAGACGACAAGGATTACAAAGGAGTAGGAGCAGGAGCTTTGATGTATCCTAGTAGCAATAGTTCCCACCTTTTCGGCTCTGGAACAACTCTATTAGCTATGTGGTTATATTCCTATAGCAAACTGAATATACCGCTGATAACTATGGGAACATGATTCTGTAAGCATTTGCTATCTATTCCAACTTCTTTTTTAAACTTGCTTTATCAAAATTTGTGTTATTCATCGGATTTTGTAAGGAACCAAAAGAGGTATTGTATAGTATTAGATGATAACAAGACTACGGTAACAAAGACCGCTCTAAAAATAGGAGCATGTTTGAGATAGATATATTTATATCCATTCATGCATGTGTTATATGGAGCATAGGTTTATCTGTTTGCTAACGATTATGTAAAAATGGGATCATATAGGGAGGTATTATCAAAATTAGCTGTCGTACTTCTAGAATATCTGTCCTAAGCAATATTCAAAAGTTTTGTAAAATTCATTTCAGCAATTCGCCAATCATTCTATTGTCTTATATTGACTTTCATTTGGTCTTGACCTTCAATTGCTTTTGACTTGCTCTTTGTCATTTGGACCTGAATTCTCTACTATTGCTACTAATCCTTGTATAGAGACTTCTTTTGTACATCCGATAGTTCCGTTCTATCACTCTCGCTTGCTATATCATTAATGGAATATTTGGTTAGAAAGCGACTAAGACTAAGATTGAACCAGACTTTGGATGCCTGTAACCTTGCTATGGAGGAGCTACTGCTGCTAATTACAATAACATTAATGTTAAGAGCTACGGATCTCTGTTTCAGCATTGTCTCCCTCTCTTGATCATCAAGAAACCTTAAGCGGTTCCAAAAAATTGACACTTGTCAAGTTCTCTGACATTAATACCGTAGGCATCGATGACGGGCGCAGATTTTATTTAAGTAAACCAACAAATCTGTCACAATGTCAGATGAATAATTTACCCGACATCTCCTCGGTAAGTTATATTAGTGATGGAAGAATTTTAAATGCCACTTTTTGGCTCCATCAACCAGAACGTTTCAACAATACTTTTTCTGGGTATCCACTTCAAAATGCAAGCCAAATACACCAACAATTATTAAGAATAGAAGTCGAGTCGTCAAAATACAAGACGACCAAGGAAGCAATAATTAATGAAAATAAAAGTTTGCAAAGAGAAAATTTTACTGATTTAAAGATGGTACAATATACTCCTCTAGGACTGAATAATAATCAAGCATATAAATTAGAATTTACTGGAAAATTGAAGCCTTTATTCGGAGATTTCAGTATCAAATTAATAGATGTTGTAATGGTAGAAGATAAAAAGTTGTATAAGATTCAGTTTATAGCAGAAACAAATCAATATGCTCCTATGTTGCAGACCGTAAACGAGATAATAAATTCCTTCCAAATATTAAAAAAACAAATAACTATGAGTAATTCTTCATCAAACTCACCATCAGCTCAGAACCTCGAAAAGGATAGTAAGATTATCACTAGAGGGTGATAACAGGCCTAAGAATCATGAAGTAACAACGCAATCATCCAAAGACACGCAGGCTTTCAAGTTATTTTTAGAAGGCAAAAGGCCTGTAGACGTGGCTATTGCGCTAGACCTATTAAAAGAATGTTCGGAGAACATATAACAGTCTAGAAAATTTCCTAACATGGTAAAGGAGATCCTCCTAAAAGCAACTCTGTATAACATGTTCAATCGAATGACATAATAACCATCTGCATAAATGAATTAAATCGTAATTGATCATGCAAGAGCACTACACGACATAAATCAGCGCGGAATCTGGCGGCATGGGCTTAGGCACCATAATAGCAATCAGTGTATCTAACACTTACAGGTGAACAAACATTTGATAATGTATGTTCAAATCTTGTTCCTACCAATGTTAATCTAGCTGGACAGTGTTGACCACTTACAAGTCGAACTCCAAACGTAGAATTCCGATCTGCTAATGGAGAGACAGGGTCTTTCTTGGCTACGGTATTCTGCACTCCATAAACAGTGTTGTATGACCTTTTGATACTGCTGATGCAATATAGTATTTAGTAATAATATAGTAACAAAAGGTATGTCTAAAATCACGGGTGGACAACTTTCATCCCCGGATGTTCTGATTCTAAATAACAACAATAGTGAATGCAAACCAAGATAATGATAATCAAAAGCTCAACCCAAGGTTATTAATTACGATACAATCATCCCAGAAGGAAATGAACCATTTATCGGCAAATTTACAGATATAGTATGCTTGTACTCACTCATAAGGGAAGAATAAGAACTGAGTTTTACAAATCTCTCAATAGCTGTAGTTTTGATATTGCTAATATAATACGGGCTACCAACCTTGACGTCGAATTATTCATTTTGCATTTGTGTTTATCAAACCTTATCTCCTATTTTCTTCTAACTAAACGATCTTTCCCAAAAGTAATGTTCCATGGAAGTTAGGTCACGCGACTTTTGTAAATCATCCGTCTTGTTGATGACCTTCAGACTTCCAAAATTTAACAACAAGAATATTTGCGAGAAAATCAACCGGCATTGACAAACAAATATATTTATTTGAATGTTATTCTTTCAAACAGTTGTCTTACTATGTTATTTTATGGAATTTCACCGAACAAGGAATAAAAAGTCTAAAGGATTGTTTACAAAATATTGAAATTTTTAAAGGCTACACGGAAAGAAGAGGAAATCCATATCATGGTTCTTTTTATTCGTTTGGACAGTATGATGCTGTATCATTGGTAGAGTCTGATGATGATAATACTCTAAGATACGATTTGTTACAAGCTGAAAAGCAGGGTAATGTACGTTCAACGACTCTTAAGTCTATAACACTCGAAGAAGCTATCAAACTTGCAGAAACTATATGAAGTCTATAATATTTTAAGTATTCTGCAATGCGTATTCATGTCAATGAATAGTCATGCTGGGATTTAACTATTATTCAAAAAACTGTAAGTGTTCAGCTGTCAATCTTATAAGTTCAAAGGTTATATTGTGAATACGTTTATGCGAATCATATAGGTTAGCTGTTGTTTTGGCAGTATGAACTCCGAATGTGATACCATTTCTTGTATCATAAGACTTTGTTACTACTACGCTTGGCGGAATAGGAGGACTAAAAGATGTATCACATAAGTGCTCAAGTCAATGATGTACGATGTGTGGTTACAGATGCGAGTGGAAAAGCCATTGGTATATTCAGATATGATTCAATCGCAGCATTTATGAAATAATTGACTAATATTTCTGGCACTATTCCTAACTATATAAAAGACATATGCATGGAAACAACTTTTGTATTGAGCAGCATGACACCTACATTTATGGATACGTGACTTACGATAAAAGTATACTCCTAAATCATATTTCTATTCACACGTAGGACATCTATGAGTTGACATATATGCAACAAACAACAAACAACCACGCCTTGACTGCAACTGCTTTGTTGCATGATTCAGAAAAATCGTATTGTTAAGTGTTTACAGGATAAACTATGAATGACTTGGATGCGAAGTAATCACTTTTAGCTTCTCAAACAATTTATTCTGTTTTTGATTTTCTAGAATACTTACTCTCTTCTTTTGGTTTTTGAACTTCACTAATTAATCATTAACAAAGTGGTTCAGATTTTTCACACTTACGACTACATATCATTCACTCACTCAGCTTTAGAAAACCTGATTTGTTGTTATAGTAGTAGTATTTGTTGGTGTTGTTTCCTCTTCCTCTTCCTCTTCCTCTTCTTCTGTATCTGTATCTACACATGATGGTCCTGTCTTACTTTTCTTAATTTTTTCATTTTCTGCTACAAACCTAATAGCATCATCAACTACTGTTGCATTTGTGAGTAAGTCTAGCTTCATCGAATAACACTCCTTAGCTAGTGACAAAGCTTGTATCTTCTCCCTTCTATCTTCTGCCTGCTGCGAAGTGTTCCATGCTTCCCTTAGGATTGCTGTCAGCCCAACAAGACACTTCTCGTACTCTTCTGGCAGCCTTTCGTCAATGTATCTTTTGATGTTGGACTTTGCCTGCTGCCTTAGGTTTACTGTACCAATACTTACTTGCAATATGGATGCCATTTCTGGCTGGCTATGGCCTTGGCTGTCAAGTTCGGCTACTTTACATCTTCGCCATTGAATCTGCCTTTCAAGTTTTGTGCTCAAGCTTTCAACATTCTCCTTTGTAAGTTACTATGGCTTTCAATTTTCCTGCTTAGGATATACGGCAACTCTATCTTTTTATCCTTCAACTATACTTCGAGAAGGAAAGTTTTATTCATTTCGTGGTTGGGATTACCACCACGACGGTGATGTATATGCATAGTCCAATCTAGTCGATTTGTTGACAATATGAAAGAAAGCTATTACTGGCAGTACCATGCTGCTAGCGGGAGATATTGCATACTTTACCGTCTCATAGTTGTCTGCATAAATTAATACTCTATTGCATTTACCAAGAGCTTTAACAACTATCTCGCGCTGCTCTTCAATATCTTTCTTTTCAAACTCACTGACTGGTAGTTGTATTCCAAGCTTCTTAGCCATATCAAATAGAAACGAGCCAAAAGATGAGAAAAGAGTAGAAGGTGTTTTTAAACCAATTATGTCTCTGCATGTTAAAGAAAAGTCTAAGTATGATATATATTACTAGTAATATTTATAATACTATTACTCTATTAATAGAATATGGTTTCACAAAACCAGCAGAATTTCGATAATATAGATGATGAATTAGTGCTATTTCGCGTATGTTTTTACCCTGAGGCTGTAAATGGCTATATCATTCAAAAAGAAGATAATTTGTGAGACTTACTGAACTATCTTCAACTCCATCAACCCATCAATTACTAGCTGTAGGATTTAAATTTATACATCTGCTTGCGAAAGTAAGATTGACTGGGACTATTAATTCTAAGCATTAGTTAGAATGAGCATGTCGAATTAAATATTGGGTAGTTAAGAGGACATGCAATAAATTAGAATTTTGATATGATTGAATTTGCGATCATTAATTATCTGTTTTGGCAACAGAAATTTCATACTGTCACCGTAGTAAGCCTTGACACAGTCTTTGATACATTGGATGAAACCTCCGACTTGCTATTTTTGCAAGAGAGAAGATTTAGACTAATTCAACCTTCTCACCTGAATCGTCATCCAAGATGATTCCAGGATATTTAATATTGAATATCGATGTATTAGTTTTATTTGAAGAGATTAATCTTTTGCACTGTCTCGCCTGTATATCGACTTCAAGCGCAGATATGTTCGATACAAAAAAATAGAAAACTAAAATAAACCCACAGGCAAACGCCTCTGGCAGTTTTTATTCTATTCTTTGTCTTCGGTTAGTCTAAAAATTTCTTGTAGTCTCTCTAGATGTCTGCTCAAATGTTTTTGCCGCATTAACACCTATTCTGGATAATTCCTTTGTGTTATCTCTTGCATGCTGCACGGTTGCCTTGAATGTTTCCATATTTGCAAATATCATGTTATTTGCTAGTCTGGTTGCAGCAATTGTATTATCTGCCAGACCACTAACTACTTTTGCATAAGCTTCTGTCACTCTTCTTGGAGATATCCAATAATTCCAAAACACCCCATATGCATTCTCTGCAAATGGAACCCAGGCTGACTGTAGTGAATTGATAATCTCTTTTTGTGATTCTAGATAATTATCTGCAATTTCTCTACTGGCCTGGATAGTTTGTTCTTGATAATCATTAACTGCTTGGGTATATCGTGGAACCTGACTTCTTGCTTCATCAGTTGCCCTTCTGACATTATCTTTAGTCTCGTTTAATGCCTTATTTACTGACTGTCGGTAGTCTGTATTCCCTTCTGTAGGAGATATAGCTCTTGATGTTACCGTTGTCTCGTCCTTTCTTTCTTCTTTCTTTGATGACATGATAATAATGATACTATATGTCCTATATAAATGATGGTATTTAATGGTATCAGATACCATATAATGACTGTTTTAGGTAATAGCAACATAATCTAGGAGATATCACGACCTTGATGGATTTTAAGACAATCCGGAAACGTGTTATGGCATCTCGGAAACATCACAGTACTCTATATTATAGCTTTTTTTCCTCTTCTTCTTGTTTTTTAGTGTTAGAGAATTTTTTTAATTATATGTTAATAATGTCTAGGAGATTACACATTAGATGTATTGCGTAATTACTAAAGGAAATCTCTTTATGATGGTTCGTTATAGTCCTGTTCTGTTAGAGTAACGTCCTATTAGTTCGCATCATTATTCTGAAATTTACCAATCCTGAAACAATGTCAGAAGCATGATCATATCTTCCAAGCTTGTTTCTAAATTTCATACCCATTATTCCAAACTTTTTAATTCTGCTTACAGTATGCTCGACTATTATCCTTAATTTGGAATGCTTTCTGTTATGTCTCTTTTCCTCATCTGAGAGTTCACTTTTCCTTTTTTTTCTAAATGGCAGTACAGACTTTACAGTGGGAAAGTCATTATGAACGCCCAAGTAACCAAGGTCAAACACATTTTCAACTTGAACTGGAGTTGTAGGATGTTTATTTTTGAAAACTTCATAATCATGTATTCTTCCCCGATCATGACCTGTCTTGTGTAGTATAGTACCCTCATTGTTTACCATATACTGTGTCTTGATAGTGTGTTTCTTCTTTTTGCCAGAATAGTAGCTTTTTCTCTTTCTCTTGTTCTTTGGTCTTGGTATCTCCTGTTCGGAACAGTCTATGAAAGCCTTGAAACCTGGAAAGTAATCTTCAACTTCATCTATAGTCCTAAGCCTTCTTGTACGTTTATACAACTTCTTTGGCAATGGGATACACAGTTTGATAAGTGGTTCAAGCATAGATATATCTCTGCAAACATTGCTCTGATTAAGATCAAATAGAAATTCTGAAAGTGTGTATGTAATGTACAGTCTGTAATAGACTAAAAGCATCAAGAATCTTTCTTTGGCTTTCAGTTTGAATGGTCTACCAGCACCAACATCTCTTTCTCTTTTCCTATTGGAAAGACGCTTTCTTTCATGTTCATCATATTTTGATTCTATTTCTTTGGCAATAATATCAAATTCTGATACAACCAGTCCAGTAAACGATTTGAATAACAACGGTCTTCTTGATAATCGAGCGTAAGACATCAACGGAGTATCAAATATGTGCAGATCAATGGAGAATAAAGCTCTAAGCTTTCAATTACGCAAGAGGTCTATTTATTATAAATAAAAAATTATGCTTTGTCAACCTCAATATTTTATTAAAAAGATATGTTCTTCAAACTGATCAATGGCTTATAGAAGCGAGGATTAATAGCAGAGAATCAAATGATAGTAAAAGCAAGAAGGTTATAGCTATTAGAGCCGTCTACAGCCTTTTGGAATATCATCCAACTAAGATTTTTAAATGTTATAGTAGGTTATAGAAAGTATTACTAGATAATTAACCAACTAATGGCAAGAGTTGACTGTGTCGTACATAAATGAGGGTATACACCTGGACAGACAGTATGCGACAACCAATAGGTATGTCGAGAACGAGCTCAAGAGCACGACAGGATGATCGAGAGGCTGATTATGTGCTGCTAGTTTATAGCTAGATTTTTAGACAGTATAGCTAATGTTATAATATGGAGCACAGCTAAATATCATTGTGTCCTCTACACTCCAGACAAAAAAATGAGCACGACTATAGCATGTTATTAATAGGTTGAGATTCCAGGGAAACACAAAGTTCCCTACCATGAATACTAGTGCTTGTTTTATCCTTTGAAGGTACCTGTGAATATGGCTACTGAGCAAGTCCAGTCACCTTGACCAAAAATTACCATATAGGGATCGTTCTCAATATGGTTATCAGGAAATGCCTTAAAAAATTCTACAGCTTCATTTTTATGTGAAGGTCGCCCTCTTGTTGGCTCAGATTTACCAGGCCAGTACACGGCGACATCTTCAGTATGACGTTTGTCAAATGTATCCCAGTTCTGGGAATTCCACGCGTCATCCAGCGTCTTCATCAGTCGCTTGTTTTCTTCAACGCTCATTTGACCGGCATACAGACCGCTAAAAGAAAAGGATATCTCTGTTCTTCATGAAGAACTCGTAAGAGGAAGAAGAATGGATGTTGTGTTTGAAACCAATTTCATAGATCGGATTAACATCATCATCATCATAGTAATCGCCGCCATGGCTATTAGCTTTATAACTTCTATTGACTTGTAGTCCAAGGCTGTTTTCATAGAATGCCGTAGCTGTGTCAATATTTCTGACTCTTAATACTGGAGGTCCAACCCTCATGTTGTCGGGTATCTTATATATAGCCATTAGTGATGATACCGTTCTTCTTTTGGGGTTTATTATTCATAAGACTATGGTTGGTCTAGATCACTAAAGTTGACAATCCTTATAAAACGATCTCAAAAGTCACAGCTGGTAGGGGGTTGGCAAGTTAAAGAAGGTATTGCTTTAAAAAAATCATTGGTTTGAACAAATCAAAGCAATATTGACGTAAGGAAAGAAAGGACGAATAAACAATAGCAAGTTCAGAAATAAAGTTTTGCTTTCTATGGAAGTAATGCAGTGCTAAAATCGGAGGGTTTGTATCGGATCAAGACACATATAATCTGGTGCTAATTTATTTCGTATAACTATCAAGCATATCAAATGATGTGAAATTACTCATTTATATATTGACAGTATATAATTACTATAATTTAGTAACATATGTAATACTAAAGCAAGTTTTGCTCTGTCATGTGTTAAATCATAACCGTCATAATACTGCCATATGGATATACAAGTCCGATAAGCGGAATATACTACCCGCCATATAATAAGTCAAGTGTCATAACTAATGTCGTCATACCATCTTCCAAATCGTTTGTCCAAATATTCTGATACTGGAGCTTTCTGGTCTTCCATATGTTCATAGAATCTATTCGCACATACATCTGACTTTATTTGCTGGTTTACTTTCCTTTCATTCGGATTTAGGTATGGTGCTTTCTTTGGAAGGTGGATTATGGTCAGCCAGTCTTCTTTCTCTGTGCATTGATATAATTCCGTACCATTAGGCTTACATGATATGAAGCGTTATCCCATATGAGTACCAGTCTTTTCCACCAATCATTTTTCATAATGTTTGTCTTGAGATTCTCTAGATGGTCGATAGTATTCGTAGAATCCATTTTATCATAGAAATCATACGTCATTAATTTCTCTTCAGGCCATACCATGGATATGTATGCAGAGAACTTCTTTCTACTACCAGTATGTTCTATCCTTTGTTGCTCACCTTCAAAACTCATGGATTTTCGAATACAAGGTTTCTGTGTTATAATAGTCTCATCTTCAAATGCTACTACAACTCCCTTTTTTTCAGAGCTGAAGCTATCTGTTTGTAGTTTTGCACTTTCTCTTTTCCCTCTTCATAATCCTCTCCTCCATGTAGCAATTCCAGTTTTGGCCTTTTGCACCTAACTCCTAAATCTTTTGTTATTCGCTGCAGGTGCTTGAAACTGATTGGAATTCCTAGCTCATTTGTCAGACAGTTTGCAAGTGATCTCAGACTCCATGTATTTCTAAGATAACCAAAGATGTGCGGGTCGTTAAATAATGCTGATAGAATAATCTCTCTGTTTTCATCTGTTATGCCAGATTTTGTTCCGCCAGGTTTCTTCATCTTTATTCTATCTATCCCACTTTGGATATAGGCAGCAACCCATCTCTGTACAGACCTGCTGCTGACTCCGTGTTCATTTGCTATGTCTTCGTAAGTTCTACCTTCAGCTTTTTGGAGTATAGCCAGTAGCCTGCGGTATTCTTTTTTGTTACCCGTATTCTTCATAAATGACTTTAATTTGTTCCTCTGTCCTATGGTAAGTTTGAGTTTGAAAGGATGATTCACAGAATGAAAATATCTCATTTACTAAGCTTTAACTATTTCCAAATCTAGGTTATGTAATGAACAAATAACGACATAAATTCAGACACTTCACTTAGGATCCCCATGAGTGAGTACGTTGTCTGAATTTTTCTTTTTTTCGGAGGAAGGTGATAAAAAGAAAACATAGCTAGAGAAATTTGTACTATGTCACAGACGTGTGACAATCGAGGAAGGACGATCTTCTCATCTGAGAAAAGAGTATGGGTTTTCCAGACGCTGACTAAGTTTGTTTAGATATTGCTTCATGACTTCTACATCGTTGTATCATACTGCTGACTTTTTTGCTAAGACTCACTCAACCGCGTTGATATTCACTTAATCTATAGAAGTGCATTGCCAGCCTGAAAGCGTCAAACACGTCATCATATGATGTAGCTTCCTTATCCAGCACACCATCATTTTCCACTGCCGTTCTTAGCGACGTTATCAACTTGTCAAACTTTGGATTTATTGCAATATAACCTCCATCTCTTTCCAAGAACATTTTGCAGTTTCCCAGCATAGATTTGTGTTGAGTTGAAAAGTTTACGGGGATGACATCCATGCCAAACTCATAATTTTGTTTTCTGCTCTTTGCTTCCTTTATTATCTCCTCATATTCTTCGTCTTCTCCTATCTGTATCTTCAAGGCCCGTATGAATGAGGGGTTGGAGCCATCAATGTATATTTTGTTTATCTTGCCAAACCTCCTAAAGAGCTCCCACACGACAGATAGCATCTGGTTAAAGTCCGGCCTCTGATATTCCTCGGCATGCATTATCTGTATCTGGTTGTCAGCTCGCTGAGTTATCACAATTCCAAAGGCCGGGTCTATGCCCATGGATTTCTGAGAAAATGAATTTATCTCATCTGGACTATATCCAGTACCTTTCTGTATCGCTGCTTCAATATCTTTGGTATGAAAGACATTTCCGATAAGTCCCAGGTATTTTAAATTGTACTCCCTTTCAAATGACGGCGAGGCTTTGGCTTTGTCTATTTCTTCTTGAGTGTATATTTTACCAAGTCCATAAGTGTAATCCAAGAGCAACCTTTTGTAAATGCAGGTTTCTTCATCTTCTTTTTCTATATGTTCAAACAAGCCGTCAGGAGCATTTGGCGTTGAGACCATCACAATGTAAGGGTCTGACTTTGCAATGTAACGCTCGGAAACATGCCTGACATCTTCCTGCTCTCCTTTCCTGAAAAAGTCAGCTTCGTCTAGCAGTATGAACTTGGGGTTATCCAGCGCGCGATAAGCATCTATGTGGTTGGAAGGGTAAGCTTCAATTCTGCAGCCGTTTAACTCCAATACTGTTTCCTTATTTGCAAAAGTTAAACCTAACTTTCGCTCAAATAATCCTTTCATCCTTTTTATTAGCTTGATAGCAATGTCTATGTTAGGACCTGTTACTATGCACATCTGTGAATTTCTATAGTCATTGTTTCTCAGGCAAAGCCATGCCATAAACCTGAGAAAAAATTCGGTAACACCAAGTCCAGTTGCCTTCTTTATCCACAGGTGCTTATCCTTGAAACCATGATTCAGGGGATTGCAAAAGTCTGGAGAGAGCAAAGCCTCATACAACAATTGCTGGTAATCGAAAATTGGCTTTTCTAAACCCTCTTTTGTCGGCAAGCCAATTATGTGATTAAAGCAGCACTCTCCTTTTGTTCTGACGTCTTCCAGCTTATGCTCTTGTGTGTTCCAAATCCAGAATGGTTTGTTCTGTAATTTGTCAAAATACTGTGTTTGTTGTTGCTGTTGATTGTGCAGCTTATCCTCTTCTTCAGATCCTTGAATGTCATTGTTGTTATGTTTCTTATCTACAGTAACAGCATAATCAACTTTATGTTTTTCTTTTTCTAATTACGGTTCGAGAGAAGATGATGATTTGTCTGATACAAATTTTATGACATCATCAACTACTGTAGCATTAGTAAGTAAATCTAACTTCATCGAGTAACATTCTTTGGCTAATGACAAAACCTGTCTCTCTTCTCTGTTGTTTTCTGCTCGCTCTTGAGGCTATGTTATTACTAGCACAAAATATGTAAATCAGATAATAGTTGTGCAATTGTTCCCAGAGGATATAATAAACTGACTTATAGACCATTTAAAGAAACAGCATCAAGAATCCCCTCCACCTGTAAGGAGGTTTGCATTAACATCAATAGCATAATGGTTTATGCTTAAAAGGCTTTGCTTCAAAGGGTGCAGTCAGCCATATCTTTCCTAGTGCATCGAGAGTATTACCGGTTTTCTTAACCTATCTGCTGCTTTCTACTTCTTCCTCACTTGTATTGGTACTCTCAGATCCAATTTTATTGGGATTATTAGGTTGTGTTTGTGATTGTTTAGGATTACGCAGATATTTCTCTGCCATTTTTAAAGTTTGGATAACTGCTTCGTCAATTTGTTTTACAGTTTGATCCATATCTCCTGTTCCAAACGATCGGCTTTCTATGTATGTATACTTAAAAGTTGCATCAATCTCATTTAGTCGCCGCAGAAATCCAAGGAAAATAACATTCACATTCATTAATGTAGTGAGATCTTCACGTGCGTTCTGGCGCGGATTATTAAAAAACATAGTGATGAGGATTCCAAATAGGCCGGCACCGCCTGGGATGATCCAGGTTTCGAGTTTTTCTGGTTTCTGTGTGAGCTGTATAATTGCCAATGATATTAGAAAGAGACCCACGATGACAATAATAATATTAGATCTCTTGTGTAATTAGAAGCTTAGAGCTATATTCCTCTTCACATAGGATATCTATCTGACAAGCTCTTTGATGTCCTATAGCAAATTATGTAAGAAACCTTTGATATTCAGGTCATTTACCGGAGTAACTGTATCTGAATTTGAATCCATTTGTAACGAAATTGAACATAACTACGAAGAGCACGAAAGAAGACGTCTTCTATCAAGGATGAGAATACGGGATATAGGTGCTGGTAGACCATTTAAGCTTAAAGTTAAAGAAAGATTCGTTATGCTTCTAGTATACTACAGATTATACATTACATATACATTATCAGGATTTCTGTTTGACCTTGATCAAAGCAATGTTTGTAGAGATATATCAATGATGGAACCACTTATCAAGGAGTGTATTCCATTGCCAAAGAAGATATACAAACGTACTAGGAGATTAAGAACTATAGATGAAGTAGAAGAGTACTTTCCTGGATTCAAGGCTTTCATAGACTCTACAGAACAAGAAATTCCAAGACCTAAGAACAAAAGAAGAAGGAAGAGTTACTATTCAGGTAGAAAGAAGAAACATACTGTCAAGACACAATTGATGGTAAACAGTGAAGGATTGATACTGCATAAGACAGGTCACAGAAGTGGAAGAAAACATGATTATGACATTTACAAACACAATCATTCTATAACTCCATCACAAGTTGAAAACATAGTTGATCTTGGTTATCTTGGCATTGAAAAGGACTTTCCCACTGTAAAGTCTGTACTTCGTATCAAAAAGAAAAAGGGTACATTGCTTTCATGTGATGAAAGAACTTACAACAAGAATCATTCTAGGCTAAGGATCATAGTAGAACATACCATATGTAAGATCAAAAAGTTTGGAATAATGGGTACTAAATTTAGAAACAGATTAAGGAAGTACAATAACGTATCTGATATAATATCCGGTCTCCTGAACTTCAGAGTTATACAGTCTG
Source organism: uncultured Nitrososphaeraceae archaeon (assembly GCA_963825865.1). Taxonomy (GTDB): domain Archaea; phylum Thermoproteota; class Nitrososphaeria; order Nitrososphaerales; family Nitrososphaeraceae; genus CAWGVG01. The sequence goes on from CAWGVG010000059.1 coordinate 16,423, forward strand.
ACAGCATTTCAATCTAAGAAGACGGCTAAAACAAGTAGGGTGTTAGACTATAGCTGCTAATTACGCAAGAGATCTATTGACTCCCATTGCGAAATAGAAGTTACGTCTAGCTTGAGTAATTGTATCATGAAAGGTATCTTTGATGGCTTGCTCTGATTGTTCCAAGAGTCTGTCCAACGTTTCAAGTGTATTTCGCCGTTGACTTATTTTCTGAACCGCCGCCCAACCGCCTAAGTCTAACAAAATTTGCTCTGCTGCTCTGGCGCGTCTTTGATCTTCACTGACCAGCTCCTTAGCAAGTACCTGAGTTGAAAGTGTCCGGTCATGATCAATTAATCGTAGGGCCTCTACTAAGTGATTCAACCATGCTTCTTCAATCCCTTCTTTTAGAGCGTATTGCACGATGCTAGGCACTGCTTCATCTTTCAGTACCAACTTCAAAGCTTTGGAAGCCTGCACTCGAACCTCTGCATTATCATCGCGGAGGGCGGAAATGAGATCCTCTTCCGAGTCAGGATGCCTAAGCCTAGCTAATGATTTTACAGCTTCAAGGCGAAGTGAGTCGTCTGGATCTTTTCTTACAGTCAATCCTAATTCGCGAACAACTTTTAAGTTGTCATCATTATCAGAACTCGGTGCATCTTTTAAGTCATAATTATATGAACCCAGTGCCTGTATAGCAGCACGCTTGAGATAGTAGTTATCAGTCCTTTTTATTGAAATTATATCATCGACTAAGTCAGGTATAGGAAATTCGCGCATTGCTCGCAATGCGCGTGCAATAGGCCAATATTCATTAATTTTATTCATGCTTAACATATTTTTGACCTTTGTGGCGGCCTGTGCTCTAAGGTCGTCGTCAGCTAGTTCATGTTGTGTGAGGATCACCGAGGCTTCTGCCTGTGCGAGATAATCTTCTTCCTCATCCTTCCACATAATCTTGAGGATTGCAAGCAGTGCCTCTTTTTCGTTAGGAGAATTAGCAAGATTGGCGATTGCTTTAAGTGCGAAGAAACGTGTGAATATATATTTTCGTTTCTCATCCCTAGTTTTTTCTGTTTTTAACATTTGAGCTAGAAACTCATATACTTCCTTTCCTCCAATAATCTCTAATACACTCGTTCCCCAAGCTCTAACCCGATCCTCTTTTTCTTGCTTTACAAATAGGATTGTTGGTTCAAGGAAGGAGTGTTTATCTTCTAAATCTTTGAATTCATCCATAGCTTTGTAGCCATAAATCCATCCAAAATCGAGCTTATCTTTACGAAACTCACCAAAGAGCCGACCAGGTGTCAGATCAGATCCTTCTTTGGGGACCCTTTGCTTGTTTATTTTAGTGTAGCCAACGCCTTTTCCTGATAACACGTTTTGACCATTCATTTGATACTTGTAACCAATATTTAATAACGTACGTTTTTTCTATTGGTAATGGTAGTAGATATTTTGATGGTCAACTAAGACATATTTGTATTTGTAGATAGGCAGCATCTATGAATAAATAAATAACTTCATCATACCAAGGAGATTGCGGCAGAGATCGTCTTTCTGGCTAGTTCAGGCGTGTCCGACATCACGGCATGGTGCTCGATGTCGCTAATTATGGTATAAGTATCTCACTCAACTAACTCTTAACTTAAAGCCTACCATCACGAGTAAAAAAATCATGAAAAAGCTTGAAGGAAAGATTGCAGTCATAACTGGCGGGAGCAGCGGCACAGGCCTCGCCACGGCACAGCGGTTCATTAGCTCTGATATGACACTGGTTTGATGGATGATCTTTCACATATTCATTGTAGCATCTGCAACACAGCTGTTAGTATTAGTAAGTAAACATCAAGTATTTGGATCAAGCTAAACCAATAGATATGATAGCTCATAAGTTACACAGCTGACCAAATCCTATCTACGTGAAGATGTATTTACAATGTATCTGTAGTGAGGATCTATATATATATACATGTAGAAACCATTATCTGAAATGTCAGTCTAACTACTCTGATCCCATGAAAACGATATTGGTATCATTATCTATATCTTTTGCATTGATATTGTCTCTTGTTACAGGTGGGGAGATGAATGCTTCAGCTGCTTCTTTGATGTCTTCAACAACAACAACAACTACAACTACACCTATCAAACACCTTGTAGTCATCTTTCAAGAAAACATTTCGTTTGATCACTATTTTGCTACCTATCCTTATGCTAAAAATCCAAATGGCCAACCCCGTTTTTCAGCTTCCCAAAATACACCATCGGTGAACAATCTCAACTCATCTGGACTTTTAACTAGTAATACAAATGCCTATCAGCCATTTCGTTTCGACCGTTCGCAAGCTGTAACTTGTGATATGGATCATGATTATTTGGCTGAACAGAAGGCATATCACGGAGGACTATTAGATAAATTTGTAGAATTTACCGGTTCAACTGATCCTGGATGTAATCCAAATCAGGTTATGGGATATTATGATGGCAATACTGTAACGGCACTATGGAACTATGCCCAGCATTTTGCAATGAGTGACAATTCATATAGCTCTACATTTGGACCATCAACACCAGGTGCCATTAATTTAGTTTCTGGTCAAACACATGGTGCTACAATCATCCCACCCAATGTTGCCGATGATAACGTTGTAAATGGAACCATTATAGCCGACCCGGATCCTAGGTTTGACGATTGTTCGAAAGCACCTACAGCAGCTATGGTGCAAGGAAAGAATATAGGTGATCTTTTAAATGCCAAGGACATAACTTGGGGATGGTTTCAAGGAGGATTCAAACCAACCAGTAGGATAGATGATGGCAAAGCCATTTGTGGTTCCACGCATAAGAACATTGCTAACAAGGACCAGAAAGATTACAGCGCCCACCACGAGCCTTTTCAGTATTACAAATCCACAGCAAATCCTCATCATCTTCCTCCTAAATCTATTGCAATGATTGGTAAGACTGCGGACCAAGCAAATCATCAATATGACTCGAGTGATTTCTGGAATGCAGCAGCTGCAGGTAACATGCCATCTGTAAGCTTCTTGAAGGCTTCTAGATATCAAGACGGACATGCAGGAAATTCTGATCCAATAGATGAACAGACATTCCTTGTTAATACCACCAACAAGTTGCAAGACCTACCAGAATGGAATAGTACTGCAGTAATAATAGCCTATGATGATTCAGATGGTTGGTATGACCATGTCATGCCTCCAATAGTTAGCCAATCAAATGACCCCAAATACGATGCTCTTCTTGGCTCTACCGGGCTCTGTGGGCATGCTCCTACAGGTGCTTATCAAGACCGCTGTGGATATGGGCCACGTCTACCATTATTGATAATATCCCCATATGCAAAAGTTAACTTCATAGACCACCAAATAACTGACCAGACATCAATCCTTCGATTCATAGAAGATAACTGGAGTCTAGGACGAATTGGCAACCAATCCTTTGATGAAAAAGCTGGCGGACTTACAAATATGTTTGACTTTACCAGCAACAGACATTTAGCAGATAAGCTCGTGTTGGATCCTTCAACTGGATTGAAAACAACATCAACAACAAACTAATCCAACCTTTGTCTCTTTTCTATTTTTCTTAAGCCAAGTCAAACTACAGAGAAGATTTTTCCATTAGATGAGTTCATTAATAAACTTCTTATCTTACTTATGAACTCAAGTATACTTAGGTCGAGTTAGAAGAAATGAAAAAACTGGCAGGTAGAAGAAGGATAACAAATAATTTTATAGACAATCCACTTGGTATTTCGCTACCTCAAATTATCTATTAAAAAACTTGATTTGCTGTAGATGTCATAGTTATTTCGCCAGTTTCCTCTTCCTGTTTTTCTTCACCTACTTTATCGGACTTTTCATCATCGTCATCATCATAATCAGGTTCATTAGATTCCTTGTCGTCTTCATTGCTGCTATCTAAAGAACAAGAATTTTTTACTTGCTCTCTATCTTTATCTTTGTACTTTTCTGATACAAACCTAATAGCATCATCAACTACTGTTGCATTAGTAAGCAAGTCTAGCTTCATCGAGTAACACTCCTTGGCTAAAGATAAAGCCTGTATCTTCTCTCTCCTGTCTTCTGCCTGCTGCGAAGTACTCCATGCTTCTCTTAGAATTGCTGTCAATCCGACAAGACATTTCTCGTACTCTTCTGGCAGCCTTTCGTCAATGTATCTTTTGATATTGGACTTTGCCTGCTGCCTGAGGTACGACAAGTCCCTATTAACAGTACCATTTGATACCTGCAGTATCTGTGCTATCTCCCTCTGGCTGTGTCCTTGGCTGCTTAGCTCCTGGGCTTTACTCCTGCGCCAATCAATTCTACTACTGTCTTTTTCCTGTTTTCGTTTATGTTCAATTTGCAGGCTCAAGTGTTCAATTTCACCATGCTTGTTTCAAATTGGCGTTCAATTTCTACGCTTGAAAGGCAATGCAAGTCCATAGTTTCCGCACTCATTTTAATGGGCTGAACTTGTCTTTATTCGTTTTTGTAATAGATGTAAAAATAAGAATTTGACATATTTTCTCCAGATATCCAAAGGAAGATTATTAGACTTATCCTTCGCGACTAATGGAGCAGGTTAGTACGCTATTACCTTCTGACCGAAGTATAACGAAGTCCTATTGACGTGGATATATCTAGAATCAGGGAAGTTACGTAAGAAAGCAAGAAAGGTTATAATGAGATCTTTAATTTGATTCATACATCATTATTGCTTGATGGATTATAACAGCATCATTTCTACAAAGCCTATTTAGAATAATTTATGGCGTAGTATCACCCGGTACATGTACCAAGCGAGCTTTCAACGAGACCTGCAGATACTTCGGACATGATATTTGTCGCTTCTGAATAATCCGGCTGAAACATCGTACCTTCTTCTATGGTAAATCCATTTATGTTTCTATTAGTCCATTATATCTTAGAGTATATACAAAATCATCGCATGTTCCAGATGTAGGATAAAGACCCATACCTGGCTCTGCTTCATAGACTCTTCCACGCACTGATGCTATAGCATTTCTAATCCTTTTACCTGTAGATTCATACCATTCTAAATCTTTTTTATGAATATACTCCTTGTATGTAGTATCGCCTGGGCTCCCTCTTTGTCCATCATAGTCTGGATTTTTAAAATTCATATCTGGATCGTCTGTTTGGTTCTCATCATCACCCCACGGATAAAGGATTAATTCTGAATAGGAGTGGACATCTATTACACATGCAATATTCTGATAATTATTGATCAGATGAACAACGTTCCTTGTCTCTGGTTCTGAAAGAGCTTTTACTCCTCTATATATTTCCCTGACAGGGTTTGTACTAGTACCAATGCCACTATCCCAAAGAAAATCATAATTTCTGTTAATATCTACCCCTTGCGCAGAAAGACCAGGATTTGGATTTTTATTCTTTCTCCACCAAATATCTCCACTAGGTGACTGTACATAAGATCTACCGTCAGGATTGACTAACGGAAAAATATATAATTCCAAGTTCTCTACAATTTTTTTTATATCATCCGCTTCATATGATTTTGGACCAAACTTCATACCCGTCTTAGTGGTGTATGCTCCACACAAATCGAATGCAAATTTTACTAACAAATCTGGGTTCACAATTTCACGAGCATGAACTCCTCCTAGAAAAAGCATACCAGATTTAGGGTATTGCTGTGCAGGTGGAGTATTTACGCCTATCTTTATTGCTCTTGAAGTGCGTCCCTCGTGGCTCTTTTCGGGTAAAATAATTAATTGTGAAATAGACGGATATAAAATGGGCAATTGTTGTAAAGATGACTCTATTCCTTCTGAAGTTAAGTATCCAGTGAATGATGGTACGGAAGTTGCTTTTGCCTGTTTTTTTGTTTCTACTTTTTGAATACCTTCACTAAATGACATAATCTGTGAATTGGCAGGACTGCTATTTGGTGACTGCTTCTTCACAAGCACTTTGTAGCCTTTTTCTACAAGTCTATTTACATCGTCTAATGTGATTAATCCTTCAATTGAAAATTCATTTTTATCGAGACTTTCTACAGTAGACTGAAATAAATCTAATTCAAATTTTTGAAGACTAACTAATTGTTGTTTATTTGGGGCTATTATTACTACAAAAAACCTACTCGTTGCCATTTGATAGTTATTTCCTTTTTTCGTTATTTTTAAATGTTTGGTCCTCGGTAGGCAATTTGATTGAAAAATGTTTAGTTTACGCAAAAATTATTGAAGAGACTCTTACAACAATGATATGTTGTGTAGCTGTTGTACTTAGCATGTAATGAACAAATAACGACATAAATTCAGACACTTCACTTATTTGATAGTAACCTTTAAGAAATGTTATAGGGAGCTTTTGCTGGAAAGAGTCAGAATAAAACTTACTCAGACAGAATTACGATATTATATTCTATGGTATAATATAGTACAATACTAGATACAACTGATTTCAATATGTTTTAGAAAAATATGTAATTCCATGCGTGTCTTCAAGTTAAGGCAGAAGAGTTGAGCAAGGAGTATTTGGTAGATGCCAGCATAGACTTGTATCTAATAGATCCCTAAACAAATCAACCAAAGAGAGGACCCCGGACTAGTAAAAGAAGTTACTTTCGCACATATTGAATGTTATTGTTGTTAGTTTCTAGGGTATAGCAGAAGAAAGACAATTCATGTCCACCATTTGATTAATCTTTTCTAAATGTGTTACTAATTCCTTCAAAACTTCAATTTTTTTATTTGGATAGTTTGCAAAACGAATTACATTATCTACGAACGTAGAAATTGGAATTACTTCTTCTTCTTCCACAACCTCTATCCCCCTAGATGTAAGCAAATATGGCTTTGTAACTGAACCTACTTGGATACCTGTTAATAGATAATTTTGTTTTTCTGTCATCGCTGAGCTAGCTTTAGTAAAAAAATCTTTGAGTAATATTGTTTTATCTGTGATTTGTTCTTCTATTCTGCTTATTTTGTTAACCAATTCATTTATTTCTTGTATGACATTTTCAACTTCCACATAAGACTACCTTCTAACATTTCTTGGCACATTATTACAGATATACGTATTGACTTCGTGTCTATGGTTTGTCTCGAATAAAATGCTGTCTCATACGCAACAGTTGCATATGTTACCTATGATATAAAACGCACTATACAACTTATGCAACACAGGTAACAATAGCGTTTAATACCTTTAAGACACAAATAAAGCAAATCCTATGGGAAAGAAATCTCATATAACAAAGGCTACTACAACATCAAATTCATTAAGGGCAATTATTCCTGTAGATGTTGCAAAAGACATGGATTTGAATATTGGTGATATACTTGATTGGGAAGTACATGCATCAAAAAGGCAAGATATATGTCAAGGTTAGAAAGTTAGAATAATATCTTGTATTGTGTGTTTTTTGTTGTGGCTTATTCTTAGAAGATAAATCATTAGTTGCTTGAAATATATTCTATATTAAATTGACTAGTGTAGATATGTATAAGGTGTACTTAGTATGAGATATGATGATTTTACGTGATTCGTCAGATAAATACATAGGAATTTACTCATTAGTGTGAGGACCAAAGATAAGGTACCAAAAGAATGGTGCCAATCTTGATACTTAACCAAGCAAGGATGAGGTAATCTATCAATTCCTTTAAAGCTTGAACTAAATTACCATGTTAAGGATAAGGCGATAAGGCGCACGAAATATATTCTTCGATTAGGCATTATTGCATAATATTGAAAATTATTTAATTCAATATTAATTCAATCTTTCACTGCACTTTGGGCTGCGTCTTCCCAACTTTTATCAAAACTACCAACAAGACTTCATCTGGGTGAAGCTGAGAACATATGTAGTAATCTATATTTTTTATTTATTTTTCAAAACTTAGCTAGCGGACTGATGATGAATTATCAGAACTAGTCCGAGCTTGCTCATAAATCAATATAGTGCAGTGCATACTTCAGATACAGATACGTATTTTCTTACATTTCTTAAACATTTAATCATATTATTTTTATATATATAAGTGACTAATATTTTAGAAACTATACGCAAAACGAAGAGATTAAAATATTTCACGGTATTGAAAATGTAATAAATACAGAATTAAAATTCTTCTCTACTGCAAATAGTAGAATTGATACTTGTATGAATTATACACGACCTCAGTTAGCCATTGCACTTGATCCAATAAGAAATGCATTTGTTCAAGCGAAAAATAGAGGCGTAAGGCTAAGATATCTAACTGAAATTACATCTGAAAATATATCTTATTGCAAAGATCTGCTGTCCGCCGTTAGTGAGTTAAGACATTTAGATGGAATAAAAGGCAACTTTATGATAAGTGAATCCGAGTATCTTGCTCCTGTTGTTGTTGAGAAAGGGAAAGTCGCAGCTCGGATTATTTATAGTAATGTAAAGGAACTTGCAGAACAACATGAGTATGTATTTGATACTCTTTGGAGCAAGGCAGTTTCAGCTGAGCAGAGAATAAGGGAGATAGAGGAAGGAGTAGAACCCGAATTCTTTGACGTCACAACCGATAGAGAAAGAGTATGTAGGATATTTGTAGATTTAGCAAGTTCAGCAAAGGAAGAGATGCTTGCTCTTCTTCCTAATGACAAATCCATGGTGAGGTTAGACAGGTTGGGAGTTATCGACCATATGATAAGGGCTTCCCAAAACGGCACAATAATAAAGATCATCTGTCCCTTATCTGAAGAGAATTCCGCTATTGTAAGAAAAATATCTGAACAAGCTCCTAATATCAGAATTCTAAATGGGGTTGACTTGCCATATGGAATGTATATTGCAGATAATAAAAAATTCTTAAGAGCAGAGCTTAAGGTACCAAACGCTGACAATATTTATGAATCAGTTGGGTTCGCAACATATTCCAATAGTAAGCTGAGCGTAGAATCATCCAAATCGATTTTTGAATTGCTTTGGAATGAACGAGTGGTAAATGAAGAACTAAAAATGACAGATAAAATGCAAAAAGAATTTATCAATGTGGCAGCTCATGAATTAAGAACGCCTATACAACCAATACTTAGCTTTTCTCAACTCCTTCAGGCCGACAAAAGCAATAATGCCAAAGAACAGAAATTTTTAGACGCCATTGTTAGAAATGCAAAGAGGCTGGCAGTGGCTTACAGAAAACATATTAGATGTTACAAGAATTGAAAGTCAATCATTAAAACTAAGGAAAGAGCGATTTAGCCTAAATGAAAATATAAGAAATGTAATAAACGATGTTAATAATCAAGCAGGATTTCGCAATAACAATAATAGAACTGTTTCAATATTATTTGAGCCCGAGCAGGATCTTATAGTAGAAGCAGATAAAGTAAGGATAAATGAGATTATTTCAAATCTGCTTAAAAATGCCATCCAATTTACAAAAGAAGGTAACATAACTATTGCAGTGGCAATAGAAAAGACGCATTACAATGAGATAATAATCAGTATTAAAGATACAGGGACAGGAATAGATCCTGAAATATTTCCTAGATTGTTTACAAAATTTGCATCAAAATCTTTTGAAGGTACGGGATTGGGTTTGTTTATCTCAAAAAGTATTATAAAAGCTCACGGCGGTAGAATATGGGCTGAGAACAATGGAGATGGCAAAGGGGCTATGTTTTACTTTACTTTACCATTAAATAAGTAAAGCATGCATAATGATTAACTAAGACAGAGATGTAATAAGGCATCTGTAAAATATACGTTGCATTAGTACTATCCTTTAGCTGTCAATCGTCAATAAAAAAACTAAATCATATGTCAATATTAATACTAAATTATAATATTATGGGTATAACAGACAGAATGAAGCGCTTTGTTTGTTACATTCAGGATTTAATATGATCCAATAAATTCAGAAATTCCATGGATTTTGCAAAGGACTATATAACAATATAGTACACACGATATAAGGCTCAAAACATACTGAGGAAGTTATAGAGTTTGAATTACAATAAACTAACCCCCGAACAAGAAAGAGTCATTGAAGATAAAGCAACCGAAGCTCCTTTCATTGGTGAATACGACAATTTTTACGAAGATGGAACATTCATCTGTCGAAAGTGTAATACTCCTCTCTTTTCATCGAAAACGAAGTTTGATGCAGGATGCGGATGGCCAAGCTTTGACGAAAACTTGCCAAATGCAATAAGCCGCGTGGCTGACCATGATGGAATTAGAACAGAAATAGAATGCGCAAACTGCGGTGCACATTTAGGACACGAATTTCTCGGAGAAGGTTTGACGGATAACAACACTCGGGAATGTGTAAATTCATTATCTATACTTTTTATACCAAAAGGAAAGGAGTTGCCCAAAGCAATACATGAGTAACAATTCCGAAATGGCAACACTTGCCAACGGCTGTTTCTGGTGCAGCGAAGCAATCTTCAAAAGACTCAAAGGTATCAAATCAGTTCTACCTGGCTATTCGGGAGGAATAGTAAAAAACCCTTCCTATGACCAAGTATGCACTGAAAAAACAGGGCATGCAGAATCAATTCAGATAGAATTTGATCCTAAAGTTATACCTTTTGAAAAAATTCTCGATATTTTCTGGCATACACATAATCCAACCACACTTAATAGACAAGGTAACGATATTGGCACACAGTACCGATCTGCAGTCTTTTATCATGACCAAAAACAAAAAGAGCTTGCAGAGAAATCAAAAAAAGAGCTTGAAAAAGAAGGTGTATACAAAGATTCTATTGTCACAGAAATTAACCCCTTTAAAGACTTTTACGTTGCAGAAGATTATCACAAAAATTACTATGAAAAACATCAAGACGCTCCGTACTGTAATTTTGTTATTGATCCCAAAATGCACAAGTTGTTTCGTGAGTATGGGAATGACGTAAAAGAGGAATATAAGTAACTGTCGATACGTGTTTATTATTTATTTCAGCCTGATATAGATTCTGGAGCAGAAAAGTTTGGAATGTGGATAGGGTGAAAGGATAGAATGAATGGAAAATAGAGCAAGAACAGTTTTTGGAAAGTTGCATTTACAGCACCTCTTGTTGCAGTAAATGAGTATATGATGATGTCATTCCAACAGCATATGTCTTAATCATCTTTGAATTAGGATGAGCTTATAATCATAGAGGAAATAAGACGGTCACCCCACGTCGTAGAGGTTTCTAGGTTGAAGCTCCTTATGACATGATTGCAATTGCATGTCAGATGTTTTTTGTTGTTGTTTTCGTGAAACAATGGAATGCTTATTATTAGTTGAATTACCTGAATTTATATAATTTAATGTAATGGTATTACATTGTTGATTATTTATACAAATTGTTGTAACACAAGGCCATATTGAAGTCTAATTATATTCTACTTTGTTGGTAGCATTTGCAAGTTGATGATTTCCTGCTCCTGCAAACGGTAAAACCATCGAATAGGCGATAACAATAGTGAGGGTTGCACCAGCTGGATAGAAATAATAATTTCTTAGCATCTATCTCTTGCAATAATAATTTAACTAGGAATGGCAGAGTTCGGCTATTACACGGATACCTAGTTTATCACATTACCATAGTCATACCATTCATCTCAAATAAGTTTGGTTATTTAGGTATAAAATGGTAATAAAAATAATATTTAGACATTTGTATGAGGAGGTACAGACTCATTCTGGTACTGAGCTTTGTGTGCAATGATATGACCCTTTGAGAGTCGCCGTTGTTGTCGCAGCTACATCTTTTATCGCGATATCTGCCGAACCATATCTGCGAGTACCCTTGTTGAAAGGTCCTATTTTGTTACTAACCCCATACCAGTAGTTTTTCTAATTTTTTCTATTGCCTTTGCATCTGCAAAGAAGTCATTTGTAATGAATATTAAAAATTCCTTGTTTCCATCCTTCACATATTCAAAGCTGCAATCTTTTGTACAGTTTAACGATTCCCATATCCATTCTTTGCATTCATCTATTGGGAGTTGCATCATTTTCTATTATTACCTTTTTGCAAGTAACTTCTTCCTATTGCTCAACCAATAATTTAACACTATGCTAGATAATGCTGAACTACAATGTTCTAAAGAATGATATTAGTACAATAATATACAATATTCCTTTAATCTGAAAAACGTTGTTATAGCTTTAGATTGATTATCCTGTACTATGACTAAATGGAACTCAGTCATAGAATTTTATTCTGGCGGATAAAAGATTCTATTGATTTCAAAGAAGGTTTCTAGCAGCTCGCATTTTTATTTTCTAGGGTTTTGTCTTGATTGGTTCTGTTGTTATTATTATTGTCGCTGACGTTATCCTTGAGTTAACAGAGCGTATAGTCTTCCTAATAAGGATGATGTGGCATATTCCTACAGCTCGACTCATATAGGGCAGTCCACACAATCACAGGTCTAAAAATATGGAATGGTCGCCCCATTAGTATATAAAGCATATATAATTATTGATAAGATGGATAAAATCGTACATAATTCTCGCACCTTTCTTTGTCTGATAAGCAAGTGCTGCTGATTGTGTTATTGTTGATGTAGTCGCTACAAATGTTTCAGTGCCTACAAGGTCCCATCATGAGTAACAAAAATTATGCTGGAACCCGTAAGTTTAAGTATGATGCTACACAGATAATAATGAGCAGCGAATGTTTATCATTTTAATGATGGGTACGATGAAAATACATGTCTAATAATAAGGGCACAGTGGATAACAACGAAACAAAAAAGATCCACATAGATACATTCTGTCAAAGCCTAGATGAATTTGGTACTACGTTTCGTGACCGTTGCTTACGAATGGTAAAAGGTTAGGTTTATGCAAAAAATATTAAAATCACTGAAATCATTCGCGAATAATAAAGACAAGCCAAAATTCTGTGTATATTGTGGTAATATGGCTACTCAGGAAGCTTTCTTTGATGTCGGCGACGGAGTTATTGTAATAGAGAAATACTGTGATAAATGTAATGGTAGATTTAATCTACGACTGGAAAATAAAGATTTTTACAGCTGAAAAGACCAAACAATCATCTCCCTGTATCTTTTTGAATAAGATTTTTTAGATTCTATTACAGGCTCTCGCATAAAAATAAATATATAGTATTAAACAAATATACGATCGTCATTATGCATATTCATAGTTTTAATGGCACTTTAGTATCTTCTTTTATAGCTATTCCATTGTTCTTATTGCACTAGGATCGAGCAATGGCACGGTCCATAATAGGAACTTCCTCTCTTTCAAGACAAAGAAAAGGCGATAGCATTTACGATCTAAAGACTGATAACAAAACGTAGCCAATTAAATACAATATTACTGGTAGTAAGGTCAATGATATGACAGTAAATGGAGCACTGCCTCTGGTTTCATAGTGAGTTCTCTATCGACGGTATAGCCGCAAAGCAGGTCATGCCCAAATCCTTTAAGTTCTTTCTTTAAGCTATCTATTTATTTATATAAATTTTGATACCAGCAAGTCCCACGTCTTTGCCAACAGACTATGCATTATAGATAAAACAATGATTAATCTCAATGCAACGTTTTAATTCCCTTTAATACATTGAACAAACGGCGTATATGTCTCATAATGACACAGAGGAAGAGAGATTTTTTAGAGAAAGATATGCACAAGAGCTGCAAAAGAAGAAAAGGGAGCAAGCAAGGCGCTGGCAGCTACCAACAAAACGATGAGATGGCTGAAGAAAGAAGAAAAGTGAACCAGCAGGAAGGAAAAACACCAGGACGTAGAGGAGAAGAAATAAAACAAGAAGAAATTGACAAGGAAATTGTCAGGCGTGAGATGCTAAAGCAGAAGAATAAATGAATCTATCAATCAAAATAATAATAATAATAAGTACATATTCTGTAGTCAGCAAAAAATAATCCAGCAGGAGCACAAGATAAGATAAAGAAAGACTCATATCCACATTTCATCAATTGCATTCTTATCTAAAAAGACGATTTGAAACCGTCAGTCAATTCTTTATGATATAGACTCTTGCAGTCTTTGATGTTATTATCTGCTGTACTATCTTTGACAACAATTTGTCTAACATTTTTCATCCTCTTTTTATCATATACTGACTGAAGAAATTTGAAACACGTAGGACATACTTCTTCTACCAAGTCAATGTCATTAAGCATTTACAATGATTTGAATTTTACCGTAACGAATACTGTGTTATTAATATGATACATAGTATAATTTTTTGCGTTACAGAAGGTTCGTTATAATCCAAATTCAACTTTGTATAAAACAAGATAAATAATTAATTTCTGTTTTGATGCTTAAAAAGAGTCTATATATGAAGTGTTTTAGTCTGCTATTCAGAATTTAACCCAACACTGTCAAAACCCCTTATGTGAAGAATGTGGTTGCTATTATTGCAGAGATTTTATGTCATGTTTCATTACCAAGAAACACAAACAGCACTCATCGATGCTGCTATCAGCTTGGAAGAAAAAGAACATACAGAACTGGGATGGGATTCATATAATGAAATTACTTCCATGCTTACATGGCTTAACCCTAATGAGGAAAACACCGTGAATGCGGTGATAGTAATAGATGAATCAGTCAGACCCAAACTAGCAAAATTCCATGTTTTAAAGCTTCATCATTCAAAGATTAAAACGTAGAATTTGAATGGTTAATAAATGATAATAATAATGTCAACGCCCACACGAAGTTACAACTGTTTCAGCAACATCATCCTGTAGTATTGCTAGATTATATTTAATGGACTATATTACAATCTAAAGTTATAGATGGTAATCAATCGGATTAATTTGCTGGATATTTATCTGTCAGAATGATACGCAGAGTTTTATAGTATTGTTCCATATTTTGGAAGACCGCTTTTACAGGTTTTACAGCCAAACATAGACACCTCAACTCCTTCCTTAATTCCATTTAAACTTCCTATAATTAATCTTCCTTCATTTTCTGCCAACGTTAAAGTAGGTTTGTCGTTTTCTGATACTCCATATATTATCGGTATAATTATAACAACATTCTTACAATTATGGCAGTAACCTTCAGATATTCTGCGAGGATTGTTTTCATGGTAGGCTATATGAATTTTCTCTGCCTCTTCCTTGGTAATTTCAAATGCATCCATGAGCTTATAGTTAATTCTATAATAGATCAGGTTGCCTTCATCGTATTCATTATCCTTTAGATAGGATTCATGAATCTCTTTAAGCAACTGTTTGATACCGGCTGCATTTTCATAGTACTTCATTAATATGAAATCACCCAAAATTTAAGCAATCAATATTAAATACACAGGCTTTTGTTATCATAAACATTGTTACATTTTTAAAGTCATCAATCTGATATTTTAATAGATCTTTTATAAAGAGGCGCCACCATTATGACTGATCAATCCATTCGTGGATGTTGATTTCTTTTTGAAATCTATTCTCCCTATTTTCAGTATATTTGGAGCCTTGGGTTGGAATTTGTACAATTAGTTAACCATCAGGCACAATATGGATTAAAACTAAAATTAGAATGCAGTTGTGGATCTTAGTCAAATATAGATTGATTATCATATTATACTGAGCCTTCGTTAGATCCAGGAGTTAGCAAGAAAAAGGTATGTACTTTAGCTGCCTAAAGCACTAACAATTTTTGTTCATACGCACTATGCAATTTTCTCTTTTTATCAGAATATTAAGGTTTAAGGCAGTTCAATAAATTTGCAACCTTTCGTTTGTGTATCAAAAATGATAATTCCACCTTCTTTAAATGCACCAGACTCGCTTTCAACTTTTTTATGAGCACTACCAGGATTTAGAACTAATGTTGTCGCCCTCTTTCCAGTGATATTCTCATCTTGTTCTTTCGTTGAATCCAATGGCGAGCTCTATTTTATGAGTGTGTCCACAAATTAGGACATCATACTTTTTAGTATTAACAAGTCGCTCTTTTACTTCTTTGACTGTTCCATGGTATATTCCAAACCTTAATCCATCAAATTCAATTTCACCTAACTCGCCCTTCAATTCTCCGTCTATATCAAGGAAGTTTTTTAATAGATGTGCCTTTTCTCCATCATTATTTCCAAGTACCTCCAATTAGCTTCGCATTCGATTTTTCAAACTCTTTGACAATACCTGGGAATATATAATCACCGGCATGTATCACGTAATCTATTCCGTGGGCATTGAATATTTCAATTGCTCGTTGTACATTCTCAATATCGTCATGGGTATCTGATATTATACCTATTTTCATCTATAAAGCTATAATCATCTCTAGGCTGACTTTTATTCTTTATACGGTCCTTTGTTTTGCTAGCAAAATACAAAAATTATGCTCAAAATGTTGCCATAACCCAGTTAAAATAGTATTGAATAGCCCACATACATATATCTGAGCAACGGAGTTCCTCTAAATCTATTCGAGTAAAAATCTATTCGGCGCTATGTTGATTGCTAATACATACAATGTCAAATATAACAAGCTCTTATAACCAAATCATATTATTGGCTTGCCTCAAAGGTAAATAAAATAAAATAAAGGGCAAGGTGGATTAGTTTGCTTCAAGCTCTTTAATCCTTTCTGCAACACCTTGAGTTTCTTTATCCAGACTATCCTTGTATTCTCTTAACAACGTAATTCGTTCTTCTTTTGTAAGAAAACTTCTTGCTTTTTGAAATTCTGTTCCACGCCTAGGGCCGTCGACGTTCGGCATCTTCGACGCCTTCCCAGACGAGTCGGGCCGGCAAGCACATCTCTCTGGTCGTATCGCCGCGGCGCTGATGGAGAAGGCTTCTGATCTTTTCGTACAGCCGCCCTACCATAGATAAGGTCGACGTTCTTGCTGCCAAGCTCCCTTAATTGATTAGGGTGTTGAAAAATGATCATAAGATTGCGCTCAGATTGCTTTAATATGCGTGCAAATATTTCCGAACTAGAATTGTTGTTTGGACCGAAGATCCATACGAAGCGTTCCATAGCATTCAATCAAAATGAGGATGCTCTGTATATTGCTAGCATTGGAAAAGTTGTAAATAATAATAATAATAATAATATACATTTGACAGAGCCTGTACCTGGTATTATCCAAATACTGGAGTAATATGGAAGGTGATAAAGACCTCTGGCTGACAAGTATAACATGACAACAAAAAAAGACAATTTAGAAAGGCACCATCACTCCCTAAAACTCAACAAATATCGAATACTTAAAGAAATTTCTCACAAATAATCTAGTTATTGGAAAAGAGCCCATATTTCTGCTATTGCTTGATATGAGATAAAAATATGTGAAATTAATTCAAGCAAAGTTAAAGGAAGCCAGAATTGATTGTTTGCAAGTGCGAAATGATAGTATCGAACTTTTTGATCTACCAAAAAGCTTAAGACCAATAGTTATGCTAGAGAGGAAACTGTTTTAGTAAATGTATTATTGGTAGTAAGGTTCAAGCCAGTTGAAAAGAAGGATAAATTTCTAATGGCATTTAATCATTGCATTAAAAGTCCTGTTAACGAGGAAATACGAAAGTATAAGAATATAATACACGTTGTTTAGCATGTTATATGACAGCAGCTGTTAATGAAAAATTAATGCAATTTCTAAATGAAGGAAAACCTTGGGAAAAGAAAGCTACTAGCATACCAGGAGTGTTTTTGTTTAAATTACCTACCTTCAAGGATACTTCATCATCTCTTGCTATAGAGATTAATCCAATTAGTTCATCTACTGGTGCAGTTACAAAGAAAAGAGGAGTAATAATAAGATCTGCACCAGAGTTAGAAGAAATTACTCGGCTGCTTTCTAATCCAAAAGTTGCTCAGTTGGCAAAGAACATAGATGAGGTCAATCCACAAAAAGAAACTACCACTGCTAAGGGCAGTCAAGATATCTTAGATATATAAGAGTGGAGTCAAGGTAGAGACATTCCTTCAATAACCTATTCTAATCACCGCCAGTTTATCCATCCCACTCCACTCCCCTATCTCTCCTTCCCGTCCCACAATTTAACGCACATTTGCTTCCTGTGTCGAATGAAAATACATCAAATTTTTCTTTAGTAGGATTAAATTGCACTAAGGCGTCTGCACCAAAATCACCCTACCACACCATATCCCCGTTATCTATGCTAGGCAATGAATCTGCATATGACTGTACCTATAAAAATTCTAATATTTCCGATTGACACATCTACCACCTTATGAATGCTAAACACAGCATAATTACACGATATATTTCAGATGTAGTGTTGAGAAGGGGTGGATAACTGGCCCTAGTGGAGCTCCGTATGGTTCAACTGGCATATTTGTAAGCTGCCCAATAGTGTATCGTTTCTTGTAGAAACTATAGAAATGAACTGCGGACATCATCCTTTTTCTTTCTTTTAATAATTTCGAAAAATCTTTAGGCTTGCTTATAAGTCCAACTACAATATCTGAACGTAGAATTCTTTATCTAATCTATTAACTATTCTCTTTCGAATATCGAATGACAGAACACGAAGAAGTGATATAAATAAGGAAGATATAGAGAGAGATATCATAATTGGAAGACCGGGCTCAACTCAGAGAACAAATCAAGTCAGAGCGTATAAGTGCTAGGTCAAAAGCATCATCATTTAAAAGTCCATCGAAAATACACTTGGCAAGAGTAATTCTAAAGTTGCTACCCATTGTAATTAACTTCAGACAGGATCGGAGAAAATGGGTGAAACATGAGGGAAAGAACATAGATGAATCAAAATTTAGAAAACATGCAAAAAAAGCACTTAAAACCTTCATTGAACTTGGACCATCGTACATAAAATTAGGACAATGGCTCTCCTCACGTGCTGATCTGTTGCCCCTTCCATATCTAGAAGAATTATCAAAACTACAAGATGAAGTCCCCGCTGCAGAATTCTCAAAGGTAAAGCCGATTATTGAATCTGAACTTGGCAAAATTGAAGATGTATTTGAATCATTTAATACGTCAGCACTTTCAGGTGCAAGCTTGGGTCAGGTGTATTTAGCAAGATACACCAATAGAGAAATTATTGTAAAAGTTAGCAGACCCAACGTAGAAGAAGTTATAGAAAATGATATCTCTATTTTAAAGAAAATCCTCCCTCTTGCTACCAGATTTATTGATCCTAACTTGGCTTTTTCAGCAGAAGGTATGCTATACCAATTTATAGAAACAGTATACGAAGAAATGGATTATCGCATAGAGGCTGACAATTTAATTACAATCAAAAGAAACCTTGCAGGTGACAGGTACAGTTATAATTCCGGATGTCTTTCGAGAAAGAACTTCAAAACATGTATTAACAATGGAGTATATCCCAGGCATCAAAATTAATGACGTTGTAGCCCTAGATGTGATGGGTATTGACAGAGAAAGATTAGTTATGCGTGTTCACAGGTTATTTTTCAAAATGTTATTGCGACATAACATTTTTCATGCCGATCCTCACCCTGGTAATATCTCGGTTGCTGATAATGGTGCTATAATTCTTTATGATTTTGGAATGGTAGGAAGACTGGATGATAAAACACGTCTCAAGTTAATTAGATTGTATCTTGGTTTGATAGACAAAGATCCTCCAAGAACAGTCAATGTGTTGATGGAGCTCGGGACGCTGGAAGCAACAACCAATCGTTATGTTGTTGAGAAGGCCATAGAGATGAGCATACAGTCATTGTATGGAAAGGAGGTAGATAAAATGGAAGTGAAAGCTTTGACTGATCTTGCAAACAAGACAATGAGCAGGTTTCCATTTAGGCTACCAAAAAACCTTGCACTTTATATGCGAATGACATCTATCTTAGAAGGAATTTATCAACAGCATAAGGTTAGATTCCAATTTGTCAAGGTGCTTGCAAACATACTTGAAGGAGAAGGCATTCTCAAAGAGGCATATATTGAAGAAGCAAAATCATCGATTCTTCGACTCGGAAAGAATATCGAATCGGCCTTTAATGTAGCTCCAATGTTACAATCATTTCTCGAAATGCAACTTTATAATAACAAAGATAACAAATTGCAAAAGGAAAAGAACAATACTTTAATTGCGGGAACTATATTTGCAGCTGGCTTGTTCATTGGTTCATCAATAGCGTTCCCATACAATACTAACATAGCGTATGCAGGCTTCGTTAGTTCTATTTTAACCGTGGCGTTATTGACAGTAAGAAAGAAATTCTGGTAAAACCATCCTAAGGCTGTGTGGTCTAGGCATAAACCCGATGTGCTTTATTTATTGCCAATAAATGGCTCTGAAACCAAATGGCAATATTTCCACTCACTCAAAAAACAGACAAGTAACATAGCTTCCGGTTGAAGCGACATATCAATTATATAAGCTAGACATAAAACATATCGCACATGTCAAATTCTAGGATTGCTCATATCCTGCCAGCATTCTAGACAATAATCACCATTATCTTTGAATATCTCTGCTAATTTGTTTTTACAATAGTTGTAGAAAGGAGGAGGACAAAAGTAATTGTTGTCATCGTTCTTTTTAATCGAAAATTACATGTCATTAATCGTGGAATAGTCTAATGATATTGTCCGTTTTGCTTTTAACTTAGTAAACTGGCAAGCATTTATTTCTGGTGACTGCATCTACTGTTTTGGATATATTCGCACAGTTGGATATCTCCTACTAGCACAACGGGGTTATTGAAATATATTAACCCGATAATGTTAATGTAACGTCATCCTCATCCTTACAACACACAAAAGCAGTTGGCACGAGAATCACAAATTTCACCTGCGACCTCTTACAAGGCTGCGAATATTACAAAGAATAGATCAGAGGACAAAACTCAGATATGGCCAGATTTAAATATATACAGTTTATCCGATCTTAAAATGAAGGGAAAGACTCGGACTATGCGCTTCTGGATATAATTGATACACATAATACTTACATCAATCCTACTCAGATTATGTAAAATTTTGTGGCGGGATTCAGAACAAATTTGACTCATTTTTGTCATCACATTCAGGATTTGAATTTCTAAAACGAAAAAAATCAGGTCTTAGTTATTGTATCATT
This sequence comes from uncultured Nitrososphaeraceae archaeon, assembly GCA_963825865.1. Lineage (GTDB taxonomy): Archaea > Thermoproteota > Nitrososphaeria > Nitrososphaerales > Nitrososphaeraceae > CAWGVG01. Next base: position 37,472 of record CAWGVG010000059.1, read on the forward strand.
CATCTCTATGCTTAATGTAAGATTAAAGTAAAAAGTAGCTCCTTTGCCCATATCCTTCCACCGTGAGCTTCAATTATCTTTCTAGATATATACAGCCCTAGTCCTATTCCCTTTTCTGATTTTGTTACGAATTTTTCGAAGAGCTTATCTGCTTGTTTACTAAAAAAAAGCAGATAATCTTTATGATGGGTGAATGTTCGTTTATTCAGATTTTTGCGTCGTTTATATCTATCCCCCTTCTCTGACCTATGAATTGACGTATGTGTCTCAAGTCCTCTGTCTATCTGAAAAACTGGTACGTCTGAGACACGTTGAACTACTACAATAGTCTACCGATTTTGACAGTCTTGCCATTACAAAATGAAATCCTATAAGAGGTGCAAATACAGCCAATGTTAAGGCTGCAAGCATATAGCTGTGGAGGTACGTCAGATACAAGGTTATTCCTGCACCTGTCATTATTTCAATCCACGTACAGGTGCATAGTTGTAATGCAATGTATTTTAAATCCTTATTCATAGTGTACATGTTGTGCTCAGATATTAAATACATTTTTCCAAATTCCAGCCATATCTTTTTCAAAACCTGTCTTTCTACTCTTTTTACTTTTCTATCTTCTTATTGGTTTTGTACTAAATAGAATTAATTAAAACAACCTTATCTATACTGAAATGGAATACGTTAGTCTATCTATCCAAATGTAAATGTGTATAATTGGAATCCCTTACCTTTAACATCTATTACTAGGGAATGAGCATCATAGTCATTATGCATTGCTAAATTATACAGCCTTTGTCCGTCAATTCTGAAACTACCAGTTACTGATAGATCCTCTCCGAGTGAATTGTTTGATATATTTGCTGAAGTTGCAACTGTTTGTCCATGCCCTCCTACCCCTCCTTGTTCGTCGTTATCGTTAGAGACAATGCCTCCACCTTTTCCTCCAGCCACCATATTAACAGACTTTGCATAATATATCAAAGCAATACGTCCTGTATCACTTTGTAATTCCATATTGTCGGGATTGTTCTTCCAGTTGCCCTGAAGGTATACAATACTAGGCTTGAAACTCGTGTTAGGCGAAATAGAATATGATATTGTCTGATCCGGTTTGAAGCCTTCAGGATTTCCGATCGGCGCTCGTGCTTTATTATACCCCAGGTAAATTTCAGGTGTTGTGGCTTGTGTTAGATCTACAGATTGTAAACTTTTCGGTTTAATCAGTGTAGTAGGTTTTGTATCGAAGCTTATCTCTTTCATACCCATTTGAGCCGCCCGTTCCGCTAGCAACGATTGAATTGCCTTTTCTGTTTGATCATAACCGCCTTCTCCTATATGATTATCTCTTATGTATCCTTGGCTGTCAATTAAGTAGTGTCTAGGCCAATACTGGTTTCCATATGCATTCCAAGTTCCATGGTCGCTGTCTAGTATTACTGGATAAGTTATTCCCAGTCTTTGCACAGCTGCTTTTACGTTGTCATAGTTCTTCTCGAATTCAAATTCAGGTGAATGAACACCGATTATTACTAAGCCTTTGTCAGCATATTTTTGATTCCAGTCATTGATGTAAGGTATAGTACGTATACAGTTAATGCAGCTGTATGTCCAAAAATCTACTAGAACTACTTTTCCTTTAAGAGATGAAAGTGTTAATGGACTATTATTGTATGTATTTATGTAGCCATCTAGCTGAGCAAATTCAGGCGCCTTTATAAATTGTGACTTGTCAATCTGCTGGAACTGAGCTTTGTCAAGCTTTATGGTGGCTAGAGTACCATTCTGTATAGTTACTGCTGATACGAATTTTTCTACTTGTCGTTGCGCAGACGTTGAAGCCTTGTTAAGACCAGGACTGTTGAAGTACACTGCAAATGCTGCTATCAAAGTTACTGCTGCAATTGCCATAATTACGGCGCTGATATTGTCTTTATTCATATTAATCAAATTCCCTGTTATTTTTTCATCTCTAAATTGATCTCCCAAGATTGATCACCTGATTAACAAGCGGGAAGTTAGCTAATAGGACCAACTGGTTTGTAAATAGCAAAATGCCTACTATTACTAGCATCCCACCCATTGCCAAATTAAAGTACTTTAGATACTTTACCATTCTTCTGATTAGTCCTGTGGCTCGTGAAAAGAAAGCACCTGTAATCAGAAACGGTAATCCTAATCCTAAAGAGTATGCCAACAATGAATTATAAGCTGCGGCAGGATGGCTAGCCTGCTAGTGCAAAGGTACTTCCCAAAATCGGTCCAACACAGGGAGTCCAACCGGCTGCAAATGCAGCTCCAAATACAAACGATGTAATATAACTTGTCTTGAATCGAGGTAGTCTTGTCATCATCTTCTTCTCAAAATTTAATGTCCGTAGTCTAGTAGATAAAATAAGGTATCCACCAAATCCGATTATCACAATTCCACCAGCTGATGTAAGTGAATGTTGAAATCCATTTCCAACACCTACAAGAACGCTATTTAGAAGTACTCCTAAAACTGCAAAAACCAGCGAAAAACCAAGAACAAAGTAAACAGTATTGAGAAAAATATTGAGCCTAGCTGATCTCTTAAGAGTTACCGGTTGTACAGCTCTACTAGTGCCACTGCTTACAATTTCAGTTTCAGTTTCACTTGTTTGTATATTTTTAGATTCATTGGCAGCGGTTCCTGACAAATATGATATAAAACCAGGCAATATCGGAAGAATGCATGGCGATAAGAAAGAACCTACTCCTGCAAGAGCAGAAACTAATACAGTTGTTTCTACTACCATTGTATGTCCCCAATACCCCCCTTAAAGTTACTACAAATGATATTATTATTATTAACCAATGAATAATCTATCTTCCAAATTTGTATTAATACTTATTTCCAAATTAACTCCAGATATCACCCATATCTAGGGCTTAAAATAAGTAGGAAACAATTAACAGTTAACTTTACAATTCAATTAAAGGACAAATAGACAAATAAAATCGTTCCAAAGAATAACAGTAATAGCGGTCGATACATAATGCGCTACTGCTAATCCACACCTTGTACATTTTTTGAATGTAACATCGCTAGTCAAATTTTGAGTTGTTTAATACCATCTCATTCGTTAATGGTTTCATCATATTGACCTGGCCTTTAGCAAGATCAAAAAAAGTTTGATCTAGCTCTGGGATCTTGTTGATATATATTGGGACACAACTTGAGATATCTTTACCTTTGTCTAAAAATCTATGCTGGAAATTTACTGTTTACCGGCATAAACAGATAAGTATATCTCTTTTTTAGAGATTTTGACTAACTAAACTAGAGCATATGTTATTTGCTGCTGCAGATATTGATAATGAAATACATACACTGAAGCGAATTAGCATATGCGAAAAAACTTGGTTGGCTTCTTTTTACACTACCACTCTGACCTAATTAGAAACTGTATGTGATCTGGATCAGAAACCAACAACAATTGATTCTTGTATATCTGTTTAGAATTACGTAGTAGAACTGTGTTGTATACGCAAAGCAAGTGTCATTAACAAATGACCTATCAGGGATTATTATTGTAAAATATTCTAATCCTGCATCTCCCCTCATGCGAGCTTCCCCGTTCAAACTATGCCACGTATTCATCCCGATGTGATGATGGTATCCGCCTGCAGAAAGGAATGCAGCACCATTGAGCTCCAATCCGCTGTTATATCCAGCCCAATCTTCTCATGGTAAAACTTGATTGACCTTTCAAGGTTTGTAACCCTGAGGTGTATGTGCCCTATCCTGGCTCCAGTAGGGAATGCCTTTGCATTATTTCTTTCCTCTTCTTTGTAATCATAGTTTATTTCAGCCAATAAAGAGTTCAGATCCAATGGCAATGTGTCCATCATAATGTGTCTTTCAGTGTCTCGAGGCCACTCACTAGCAGTTCTATCACGGTAAATTTCAATACCGTTATTTTCAGGATCCCTAAGGTATAACGACTCACTAACAAGGTGGTCGACAAACCCGTCGTATTGTATTCCTGAGTTTTTAACTGCTAAGTAAGTCGAGGCAAGGCTCTTTCTGTCAGGCACTAGTATGGCAAAGTGAAAGAGACCTGCACCTGCTCCTCCTGAATGTAGTGAAGAAAACTTCTTTTATGCGTTGGGATCGTGTTTTAGAATAAGAAGCGGCTCGTGAGAGGAAGCAGAAGAGATGTTATGTTTGAAACCAAGTTCATATATTGGATTACCATCATCGTTGTCTTTATATTTTTTATTCACTTGTAGTCCAAGACTGTTTTCATAGAATACTACGACTGTATCAATATTTCTTACTCTTAATATCGGTGGTCTAACCCTCATGCTGTCTGGCATCTTATATCTAGCCATTAGTGATGATATCTGTTCTTCATTTGGGATTTATTATTCATAAGTCCTCTATTATATTGTAGGATCTGCTCTTACAAAGAAAAAGAAATGCGAATGGCAACAAGGCTGATACTTGAGTATGAATTGTCTTTCGGGCATACAATTATTAAAAACGCTCTACTATTCCTGATAATATCTATTAATAAACTCTTACCATTAGTGAATTTATGACAATTTATGTGATACGAATTAAAGAATATGAGTGCGCTAAATGTGGCTATAAATGGATTAATCGTATTAACGGCAAGGATGGACCTATACCAGAAAGGTGCGCCAAATGCAAGCGGGTGAATTGGAATGGTGAGGACGGAGGGCTATAACTATTGACAACTGAAGCTCAATTTCAAACATCGTAATAGAACATAAACTGCCTTGCCTTTGATTTATCATCTCCAATTTGTGCCATCTCTACCAGGTATACAAAAAACGTCTTCTACTACCAATTCACTTGGATTTCATAAACGGCTTTAGGGATTGTTAATTATAATAATTACCTATCTAATATTGTATATATATGCCTACAGCATATGTTTTGGTTTACCGTGAATTAGGATATGAAGACAATTTTTATATCACCACGAAGGTTAAAAATATTATAATTCACAATACCTGGTGTTACATATTATTAGTAACATGTATCATTCTATTTTTTCTTCTGCCAATGATCTATTGGAACCTAATCCTTTCTCACTTTGAGTTTATTGAATCAAAAGAAGATATAATATGCTTTAGTGATTCAGGATTCTCAATAGTCGATAGATCTTGGTTGCCAATATTTTCTCCCAATGCCTTTGCCTTAATTACTCTTCTAACGAGCTTTCCAGTTCTTGTCCTAGGCAAATCTTCTACAAATATAATATTTTTTGGGACAGGCAAATCTTCCAATTAAACTTTCAACGGTTTTTACTATTTCGTCTTTTAATTTTTTTTCCATATCTTTATTAGAGGAAGATACTTTCTTTAAGACTATGTATGCGGTTATCGATTCTCCTTTTATTTTGTCTGGGATTCCAATCACCGCAGCTTCTGCAACTGCATGATGAGACGAAACAGCGTGTTCTATTTCAGCAGATTCTATTCTATGTCCTGACGCCTTGATTACATCGTCTGCTCTCCCCAAAATATACCATAAACCATCAGCAGGATCAACAAATACAATGTCCCCATGATACCATATATCATTTCCATATTTTGACCAATATGTTTCAATGAATCTATTCCAGTCGTCTAGTATTCCTCTGCTCATTGAAGGCCAAGGATTTCTAATGATAAGAAAACCATGGGTAGTATGCTTACCTTTATCGTCGAAAACATCTGCATCGAATCCAGGCACTGGAAATCCCACTGTGCAAGGCTTAAGCGAAATAATTGGTGAGGCGCTAAGTATAGCTCCTCCGATCTCCCGTACCTCCTGATAGATTAATTATTGGACATTGTTTTCTTCCAACATTCTCAAAATACCATAACCAAGCTTCTTTATTTATTGGCTCACCGGTCGTGGCTAAAATTCTTAATGAAGAAAAATCGTAATTATGTAAGGGCATGCTTTCTCTCATAAAGTTCCTTATTGCTGTGGGCGCCATTCCAAAAATTGACACTTTATATTTTTGAATTAATTTGCACCATGTGTCAATCTCGGGATAATCTAAATGACCATCATATACTAACGCTGTCCCTCCAATCAGAGAGCTGCCATAAACAACCCATGTTTGGCCAGTTATCCACCCGATATCTGCATACCAAAATAACAGATCCTGCGGTTTCATATCAATAAGGTAAGACGTTTGTTGAGCAGACACAACCATATACCCTCCATGTATTTGCACTGTTCCTTTTGGTTTACCTGTTGTGCCTGAAGTATAGAGTATAAAAAGCGGATCTTCAGAGTTCATGACTTCGGATTCACAAGATATACCATCATAATTTTTGGTGAATTCATTATAAGTGATAATTTCCTTGTTATTGTAACTAGCCGTTTTCCCAACTGTGATTACCTTTGAGATATTTGTTTCGTCTAATGCTTTAATCCACCTCTTTTTAAGATCTATATGTATAGATTTTCTTTGCATTACATCAGCAGTAATTAATATTTGTGCGTTACAATCTTGTAGTCTTGAGCATAATGCTCGACTACCAAAGCCAGAAAACACAGTCGTATGTACCTGCCCCTATTTTAGAACAGGCAAACATTGAAAAAAATGCTTCTGGGATCGTTGGCATATATATTCCAATGGTATTCCCCTTTTTTACACCTGCATGTTTTAAAGCGATAGCCAGAGAATTTACTTCATTGGCCAGCTGCTGATATGAGATTCTTTTAGTAATTCCCCTTTCATTTTGGAAAATATATGCAATCTTGTCAGGATGATTTTTAGCATGTCTATCAACTGCATTGTAAACTATATTGCATTTGCCATCTAGGAACCATTTTGTTCTAGGAAACCCTTCTGATGAATCAAAAACTTGACTGTACTTATGGAACCATTCCAAACGGAGGTCTTCGTTTACTGCATCCCAATACCATTCTATGTTCTCAACAGATCTCTTTAATAGCTGCTGATAATTGGCAATTTGATATTTTTTCATAAAATGTAAAATATTACTATTATTGCTACTGTTACTTTTCTTAAAGGGTTCATGTTCTATATCCATCTTATCAATAGACAACATTATTATCTATCATCTCTCAGTTTATAATTATAGCAGTCACAGCTTTCATGTTACAAAAAATATTGCTCCAAATAAAGGTATCAAAGCGGCGAATACAAATTAGGTTTTTTAAATATTTTATCTGCATTCAAGCCAGTTATTAGAGTGATCAGTACACAATTGATTAAGTACTAAGCCAATATACAGCTCGCAATTTCAAACTCAAATGCTATACATTACAGGATTGAACTTGATGCAACGTATAATGAATCAATTCTTTGAATCGAACTACTATGGTAGTGTAGAAAGCCTATTTCTATTTCTATTTATTTTTAATCTTGATAAACATTTTAATAACAACCCAATTTATCACATTCCATAGAACCCTTTTTAATCACCGAAATCTGTTCAAATGTTTCTAGACATCTTGGAACATTCAGTATTTATTTTTAGAAAATGATATAATCTTTATATGGCTACAAGAATTGCAACGATAGGAACAGGAATACAGCATTACAGTTTTTTTGTATATAGGATGGATTATATACGACAATTTTAGACATTATTTTACAAACAAGATATAAATGACCAAATGAAATCTCCTGATATTAGTAGACAGAAATCGCCTAACTGGCTGCGATATATACAAGTTGGCTTGGTGAATTCAATTATATTGTCAATAGCAATTCTAACACATCCAGGCATCGCAGTATATCCAGTATACACAATAATTCTGATGCTTTCCATAGCTTTACTGATAATTGGAATTGAAAGGATTGCTACTGGAATAACTCCCGTTACCGAGCAGATCATCGCGTGTACTAATATTGGTCTTGGCGCGCTAGCC
>CAWGVG010000060.1:0-269928 GCA_963825865.1 uncultured Nitrososphaeraceae archaeon
GGTTGCCACTCTTGTGGGTCATTTAAAACAGCAGACGCATCAGCTTGCAACTTTAATTTAAGTACTTTGAGCGTATCACTTTTTCAACAAATGGTATGATAAAGTGCACACCTTATCCTAAAATTCTATGCTCGATTGCTCCAACGTAAAGGACAATCCTCCTCTATGTCCTGCTTGTATGATAACTACAGATTTAGACATTACTACAATAATAACAACAATTGTCAGGATTGCTGCTAGGATTTTTAGTTTTTTAAATCGCAGAAGAGACCTCGATGAACTGGATGATCCTCGATATTTATATGGATATGCAATAGGGGCTTTGTTGAAATATCAGTCGAGGATAAGCAATGACGATAGTATTTCTGGTTTTCTATCTTCCAATTGCCTTGGATTTTCTTCTGCTATTATATACAAACCATATTAAAAAAACTGCAATTGCTATTACTGCTGCCTAAATCTAAATATATAGAGTACTTGTCAATATTTTTCCAGTTACTTCCAAGTTTCATACCCACATATGTTAGCATGGAATTCCAGATTATAGATCCAAGAAAAGTATAGATCACAAACTTTGTAAATTTGGTTTTTCCTATTCCTGCTGGTAGTGAAACATATGTTCTAATTCCTGGCAATAACCTGCCAACAAAGGAAACTTTATCTCCGTATCTTTTAAACAAATTCTCTGTAAGCTCGAGGTGCTCTTTTTTAAAAAATACGTATCTACCATATTTTATTAAAAAAGCTCTTCCTACATTTATTCCAAGGTAATAGGTTAAGATGGAACCAACAAGATTTCCAAAAGTACCAGATAGGACAACACCTACGGAACTCAGCTTTCCAGTTGAAGCAAGAAAACCTGAAAATGGCATTATGATTTCACTTGGTATAGGAATCAAAGCACTTTCTAGTATCATAAGAAAAAATATTCCGGGATAGCTCATGGTAGATATAATTGAGGTAATAGATTCTACTATGGGTCTAAGTATTTCTATTATTGCCATTTGATAACTTAGTCAGCACAGCAAGTTACAAGATAAGGTATATTTAACTAAATCTATTATTCTATGACCTATCATTTTAGGCCAATTTAGTTTACAAATTTAATTTATGATACAAAGCTGTTGATATGAGATGATATACAAACAGGCTCCTTTCATTAAAATAAAATTTCTATCATTTGCTTGTTGTAGTACCAGCGCTCCTTTGCTGCGAAAACTATGAGCGTACTTATAGATTTTGCAACAAAGATATTATGAGCAATGATGAGGAAGTAAAAAGTGGAGAGTTGGTGTTATCAGCGGTTCTACTGTATACTAAATGAAAAAAGCAGGATAATATCTTTCTGAGTTTTCTCCCATCTACTGCTCTGCTATATATTTGATATAGCAAATCCTTGTTCGTATTAATTCCCTGTTACATCATCACTTGCCGATCCTGCAATGTTTAGGAAATCAAACTTGTAGCAAGCTTGTTAAATCTTTATAATGGAAAAAAGCAACTTTGATACCTCAATAAAGTTAGTCTACATCAGATTAGAATTTAAGATTCTTTCTTGTTCTCCAATAACTTGATTGAACTTCACAAATAGTTGTTTAGGGAGGTATTTGCCTCAATGTTGGTTTTTTTAAAATATAGAATAATCGACAATAGCGTCCTAACGAACCTCAATTATAGAAAACTTACTTACATGCGATACTTATCAGATTTTTTGTTTTAGATGCTACTTAGAAACGTCTGTGTATTATCTTTGTGTCTTTAATTTGCTAATGCTAGGCTTGAGCATGTTTAACTATTACCAAAGTTAGTGTGGATTTAATTCCTTTGATTTTTCGAATATTTGATATTGTGATCTCTTGTAGTTCTTCCTCTGAATTTGCATTGATTTTCGCAATTATATCATAGGTATCTTGTACTCTATAGATATCAACAAACTCAGATAATTTCTTGAGTTCATTTATAACATTATCTTGGAGACCTATGATACAGTTAATCAATAAGAATGCAGAAGTCATTGATAAGGTAATTAATAGTCATATCGGGATTTTTGTGTTTGTCTTTCTTCTTCAGGTCAGCTGATACTGGTATATCATTAATTTTAAAATACTTAAGATAGACGGAGAGTTGTTACTCATACAGAGTTAGATCTCCCTTTGTATAAGCGGCGCTTTCTTTTTTAAGAAGGGATTCTTTTGCTTCAGATTGTTTCCAAATAGAATTCTCATTTCTAAAACTCTGCTTAATCTTGTGTTATAGTTAATCATTGTATCAGGACTGATTCTCTAGTGTATGTTCAAAACATAAAAGACAAATGAGATGGTATAGAGAAAATGGAGGGATAGAAACGGAAGTTTTTCTAGAGGTTAATTGTATAGAGTTAATACTAACCATACATTATTCTCTCTTTTGCACCAGTTTGACCTTGTCCTTGTTGTTGTAGTTGCTGCCAGCTGTTGTTGTTCGCGCACTGATCGGAGTATCTCTTCCATTCTGCGTTTTATATTTGCGCCTTTCTCTCTGAGATGTCGAGTGTCTATTGTTTTCAACATTTCGTTATCTGCATTTTTACTAATTGACTCTATTATAATCGCGGCCCCTTCGGGATCTGGTATCCCGGTAGTTGTAGGTAAGAGTAACGCTTTACAAGCGATTCCATTCGATAAACAAGAGGATAAAAGACCTCCAGTGATTCCTCCTATAAAAGCAGTATTAGGGTAGGAATCATGAGCATCATTGTCGTCTTCTGTTTTTGCTCCTCCAGTCATATCACCTGGTTCTTCTTTATTGTCTCTTATCCTGTTAATTTCATTGTCATTTCGAATAAGATCAGCAGAATCTGCTCCCTCGCCATTGCTTGCTAATATCATTGGTATTCTTTTTGAATCAGGAACAGGACCTTCTACAGGAATACCCTCTAATCCTATGACTTCCTTGACCTTATTATTTATTGCCCACTTAATGACTGTCTCTAAAACAGAATACATTCCTTCGATCATTATGGGAGCTTCGCATACTATCACGCAAACATTTCCTTCTTTGTTTGCATACAAGCGAAATGGATGCCTTAGCTTTCCTCCGACATAGATTACACCTGGTACTATAAACTCGGACTCCACACATGCAATTTGACTCATGTGCAGCTTATTGATGATGTAACTAGTCACTTATTGAATCCTATCAAACCTGGACCGGGAAATCCTGCAATGAGAATTGGCGAGTTTAGTTTTACCTTCCTTTCTATAATGGCAGTACCGGTCGTGGCTGTCAAGGGTTTGAATGTAGTTCTACCGTCAGTAATGTTATTACTATCTGCCGTAGTAGTGCCCAATACGGTCCTTGTTCTTTGTCCGCCTTTCGTCTGATGTGAATAACTCAAGGATTTTATGTTCTTGTTGTTTGACAACATTGGAATTTACGGTCACAATATACATAAAGGTTGTAATATTCAGATTCTAATTGATACCATTTGCTCCGCTTCGTACAGGATTCAGGATTCATACAACCTTCACGTATACCTGGAGCGTGAGAATAGTTATCGGATTTATATTCAACTCGCTGCTCTTATCTTGTTTGGATGTTTCTTTCAGCGATCCACTTCCAGAAGATCTTAAGCACATAATAATTTTGGTATTAGAAACCGAATTAAGTGCAATTAAGAAAAACAATAGGTTGGCAAGGAATACTACATGAAGGATTTGATGATTGTCCTGCGGATGTAGTGATGGCGAAGCTGCGTAAAGGATACTACTTATATGACCATCATAGATGACATCATATTATGAAAACAATAACATGTCGTGAGGCAGGATTTGAATGTGACCATGTTGTAAAAGGTGAAACCGAAGAAGAAGTTATGACAAATGGTGCAGAACACGCCATGAAAAAGCATGGTATGAAAGCAGAGGATATAACCCCAGAATTCAAAGAAAAAGTAAGAGCACTTATTCGTAATTCTTAACCATTTTTTATATTTCTAAAATGCGAGTAAAACCTGCATTGATATATTTAGCTGAACAAATACAGAATACATCTTCATTAATTAAAGCTTATAAACCGTGCACCCTTTTTTTGCGGAAGACATTATGAGATGCTATTAAGGCCATGTCGCTATAATCGCACCAATGAAAATCCTTACAGGGGAATTCAACTTGTATTCTACTTCGCATATGATAAGATAAATATACAGTATCTTTTTCATGTCTTAGACCTACTTGGTAGATAATTCATTTAACTCCGCATTCTGCAGCAGCCTTAGCAAAATAGCAGCTATTGCATCTTTTTCAGCAAAATTCTACTAATCCTTAGATGAGCCTTCCATTGAATGTATTAAATAAAATGCTATATCAATGCCAGTCACGGCTTTTAACAACTCAAGATAATTACTTACATTTGACTCGATGATTTTAACTTCGTTAAAGCGACCTGCAAGAGATTTTACATTTCTTGTTACGCATACGATTTGATGCCTCCTTGAATGGAAACGACAAGACTTCCAATAAAACCACTGGCACCTGTCACCAGAATTTTCAAGCTGTTTTCCTTAGGAAAGTTCTTTATCAATTTGCCATTTTATATGTTTTGATTTTGCATATTTTAAGCTCTTTATCGGTTCACAATTTCTTTGATAGTCATAACAATAGGAAGATCCTTTGCTAATTTTAGGAGAAGGTTATCATTGGTGACATAAATCTCAATTAAGTCTCCTTTACCCTTTTCAACATTACTTTTAATAGTAAATCTATTTTTCGTTTCTGTGTTAAAGTAAATTAACGCACTTCCAACATAAATCTCGAAATCATTGGGTACGAGTATGCTTGTATGGCCACTTTGAATGTTAATCTTATATAATTTACCGCTTGACATAGCAGTTCCATAGATATAACTTTCTGCCAAATACAGCTGTAAATATTATTAGATGCCTAATTTTGATTTCATACGAAAAAATGTACATAGAGTTAAATATAAAGGAGATGCTAACTAAGAATTCTAGTGCTAACCAAAGGAAGACCATTATAGAGATAAAACACAACATTCAGCATAATTTGCTATTATATCTTATCTATCATGGATTATTTTCTATGGCGTCCAATCAATATCTTACATCTTCTGGCGGTTAATACCAACTTTACTATATAGTGTATTTATAATGTACGTATGCGTGCGCCATACTTTACTATACACATCACGACCCCACTCTTTTCATCTTTGAACCACATTTTGGACATGCTTCCTGCTTGTGCTGTGTTCCACAACTTATACAGTAATATTTTAATGAACTGTCTCCTACCATTGAAGATGGCGACATTGAACCAAACATTCCTATTCCTCCTCCACCCATACCAATCCTTCTCATCATTCTCTTTCTCATATAGAAGTTTAGCAAAATGAAAACTCCAATTATCGCAACTAGTGAGATCGGAAATGGTACTAACATAGAAATTGTAAGACTGATGCCAATAGATACTCCCATCCAAATTATTTGGCTGACGAGAAATTGTCTGTTATTAGCACTCATCTTTTTTATTCAGTTAATATTTATACATTTTACCTAATTAAGATTAGCAGTAATAGTTTACTGATTTAGTAGTTACTACCTTACTGCTGCCTTTTCTTGTATACTTATTATTAAATGCGGCCATAAACTGCTTGACTAGGATTGCATAGTTTTTAAGGACGATTTAATACTACATGATGTTCATAATCGGTCAGTTTCAAAGTCGCGTTAATCAATAATTTATATGACTACCTATTTAAAATGCATTAAATTTAAATCATAAGTTACTCCGCCATTGCAGATTTGATGCTACTCATTACTTTACATCATTTAACTTGTTGCACGGTGATCTTTTCTAGAGATAAGCTTATTGTTATTATCGGCCTGGCCTATTTTGGAGAAATTTCTTTATGGAAAAGTGGTTTATCTCAGAGACAACAACTTTTTTTCTATATCTATTCTGGTGGATGCAAGGTATCATGATCTATCTTCATTTTAGTACCCTCTCTTACGTGTCACAAAGGAGTATCCAAATGCAAAGGAAATTATTACCACTGCTAAAATTGGACCTGTTAATGGTGGCAGTATATTTGAATTACTTATAACCGAATACGATTGTAGTGCTGCGATTATTAGTGCAGCTCCGCTTAACGCATATGCCATATAACTAAATGCTTTAGTGTTAAATATCTTAGAAAATGCTGAACGGAGAACTACACTATCTAGCGTGTCAATTGGGATCATGCCCATAGCGAAAAATCCAGCGAGTATTAGCGCTACCTGCACACCAAGTGTTGCGGAAGCAACTGCTGATAAGGTAAGAGCAGAAATCTGCGTGGCTGTATCAAATCCTAAACCAAATACTAAACCAGTAATTAGAGCAGAACCAAAAGGGCCTGCAAGGCCCGTACTGCCTGCTATTTTGCCAGCAAGAATAGCTGAACCTGTTCTACCCCATTTTTTTAATGAATAAATATTGATACCCCCAATCGTTGCTAAAGCAATAGCTCCTATTACGCCACCCCAAAATGAAAGCTCGCCTACTTTGTTATTTGTTGCGTTTCCTATTACGTATATTATTAAAAGCATTTCAGCTAATACTGATATCATATGACCAATACTGAAACCAGTGCCTACCCATCGAGCCTTTTTTTTTGCATTGTGGAGTCTTACAAGGTTATCAATTGCAGTAATATGGTCAACATCGAGTGCATGACGCATTCCAAACATTAGCATAGAAGGAATTGATATGGCAAGAAATGTCTTTATGTCTGCTACCATTTTAAGTCATTACTCCCAATATTATATGACACCATAAGTATTACCGATTTATTAAAAGGTAATAATAAAGATTTAAGCCATCGCTACGAAGTCGACATCGGCACAACAAGTTCATTTAGTCGTCAATATGAATTATTTATGAAAAGTAAGAGCGAGTTCTCTAAATATAAAAAAACCCTTAATCTAATATTTGTAGATTTCTAAAAGCTTATCTCAATGCGTGAACAATGTGAGGATTACACTCACTTTCCAGATCCAATAAGTTGTTAGTGGTCGGCGTTTAGAAGTATCACATATAGCCCACTTGATTTAGCGATCATAACTCTTTATTTTATAAAGATTCGTCTAATCAATCCTATCAATATTAAAAGAACCTGCTCTTTATTGAGTATATTAAAAAAGTAAATCAAAATAGATGTAAAATAGCCAACTGGTTTCATCAGATAGAACTTACGAAATGTACTTTTAAACTCTTTATGCCACGATTTTTTGATAGATCTTTTACTAGATCTTTTATTATTTTTGCTTTTCCTCTGACCATGATAGTTTCCAAACAGTTATTACCATTCAGATGCATGTGTATAGTGGAACTTATTACATCATTGTATTTATGCTGCATTTGAGTAGATTTTGTATTTTGATTGAAAATATGATTGTTATATAGCATTATTATTGCACCAGCCCCTGAACGGTCATCTTCTGTCTTCCAATCATTTTCGTCTATAAATGAATATAATGCTCTTTGAATAGCTTTAGACCTATCTGGAAAACCAACTTTTACCATACTCCTGTTAAATTCAGATAATAGCTCTGAGGGCAGCGACATGCTTATCCTCTTCGGACCAGATTTTTTCCTATTTTTTTGCCCTTTATTATTACTTTGCAACTTGGATATTCTAGATTCAACCTTGCCATTTTTATCTTTTGACAAGATTCCATTGGCTTAATTGGTTCATGAACAGCCAGCTCTTACTATGCCAACTGAAAATAACGCTACTATGTGGGATAGTGGAACGGTCTCCGGGTCGGCATTTATTTCGGCAGTGTGGGCTTTCTGCTTGCAGATCTTAACACCACGTCATTGGTCTTGGCTGGCTTTAGAACTTCTGAATAAAAGACGGAGTCTGGTTGACTAGAATATGAACTTTTATATAAAACTCAATTGTTGGATATTATATTTTATGTATATCGCCTTATTGTTTATTATTTACCAATTTCTTTTCATTTTAAAATCTCTTCTGTACTCCTTGTTATTGCTAAACCCCTTGGCTAAGCAGTATAGATTTGAATATCAAAAGTCATGACCACCTTTCTCCAGCTTGATGATTTAACTCGGGCTAAAATTGTTTACATGATTTTCAATAAGAAAACAGAAGAAGCGCTGCAAAAACTAAGCGAATTTTATCATATCAGTCCTCCTGAAATAGTTGTTGGTACAATAAAGGGAAAGAGAAGAACAGTATATGCAGTTTATGTTCGAAAAGAGAGAAGGATTTATGCTCTAGACTCAGAGATTTTTTATAATCCTTTCATAGTATTGCATGAATTCTACCATCATTTAAGATCAAGAGGGAAGATGCATAGAGGTTCTGAAAAGTATGCTAACGTTTACGCTCAGAGATTTATAGATTCATATAACAAAATAGTAAGTCATAATATGAAGGAAACATAAGATAATATATAGATATCTTTTTTATAATCGTCAATTACTAAGTTTAGAAAAACAGGGAATCTAAAGTTCAAAAATGATAATACAATACATCTGCCACTAGTATTGAGTCACAAGATCAAAGCGGTCAATGGAGTCAGTATCAATGTCGAAGATATTGGTACTACCGGAAAACCAATCGTTTTCATACATGGTCCGCCAATCAATCATAACATTTTTGAGTACCAATTTACAAAATTACCTAAGGGTTTGGATACCATTCAAGTGCCATCAGTAATGCATCGTGGAGTTAATGATCATGTATGTTTATTATTCAATTTGGCGAAAGTTACGCACGACGGGATCAAAGGTTCATAGCTTATACAAGTTGAGAAAGCTGGTCATGGTATTGTGTATTCGTTGTTATAATGAGTTAATTATGCCTCATTTTTTATCTGGATTGCTATCAACTTCTGACTGCACTTTCGACCACCGCTATCCTCTTTGATCATTTAAAATCTCTGCAATTACAGGGAAAACATTATTAATGTTTGATACTGTCAAATGAAGAAAGGGAATTGCAAATGGCAAATACTGGTATTATAACTACCAACTTTGGTGACATCAAATTAGAATTTTATCCAGAACATGCACCAAAGACAGTTGAGAACTTTAGAGAATTAACAAAAAGAGGATTCTATGACGGATTAATATTCCACAGGATTGTACCAAGTTTTGTAATACAGGGCGGAGATCCTAATACAAGAGATGTGAACAATAGAAGTAGATGGGGGACTGGTGGACCAGGATGGAACATAAAAGCAGAATTTAATAAAAACAAACATGCTCGTGGAACATTATCTATGGCAAGATCACAGGATCCAAATAGTGCGGGTTCACAGTTCTTTATAGTTCTGAAAGACTCAAATTTCCTAGATGGCCAGTATGCTGTATTTGGAAGAGTAACGTATGGAATGGATGCAGTTGATAAAATAGCATCTTTAAAAACTGATTCTGCTGATTCACCTGTCGACACTGAGAAGGCCCAGATGATAAAAGTTACTGTCAGCGATTAGACTCTATTCATTATCCTTCTTACGCATTAAAAAATTACTTGGACGTACGTAAATCTGTAGAGAGTGGAATGTATTTATCAAAACATTCTATCATTTATGCTGATACGGTAAGTTAGGTGATAGTTAGTATCTTCGCAGTTGCATGTCTATTTCTTCAATAATGATACAAGCAGTATTAGAGAAGATATAAAGTATAAGTAGATCACGATTAAATCCAAGACCAATATGGCATATTACGCAAATTGCACTGTTTCCTAATAATAGATCTTGCTTTTTCTGCGGCTTCGATTTCGTTGTAATTACTCTTAAGAAATTGCAATATCAAATCTCCATACAACTGTTTAGCACGTTCTTCAGAAAATTCTTTATACTTTTTTTCTCGATTTTTTTGAATCTTATTTTTGTTATAAGTATCCAAATACAACTTATTTAGACCCTTTAATTCAGCATATTCCTCCTTACATTCCGCACACATATCATCAAAAAAATCTTTATGAATAGTACAAACTGTCATATTCTATAAAGTCCCTACCCTTATTTTTCAATATCTAATGTTTTTATCGACCGTTAATTATTTTTTATATTAGTACAAATTTAATTTATGCAAACAAAATTTACGGGTATTACTTTTATATGGCGTTCTCCATTAAGTTAGGACTCTTTTGCTTTTATTGATAGCGTTCTTTTTGACAGTATGTGGCTATATCTATCCATATCTATTTTAAATCCTAGCAAAAATAGCAATGGTATATTAAAATGAAAATTGGCGTAATATCAGATACGCATGATTATATTGAAAATATCGAGAAATCTGTCCAGTTATTCAATGATAGAAAAGTGAGTTTTGTAATGCATGCTGGTGACTATGTTAACCCAGAAGCAGTAAGGGCTTTTAAGGGAGTAAAACTAATTGGCGTTTTAGGAAATAATGATGTTGATAAATCTGGTTTAGCAGATGCATTCAATGACATAGAGGGTGATCTTAGAGGTGAGCTCTGTGAACTTGACAAAGAAGACCTAAAGTTTGCAATTTATCATGGAACTCAATCAGAATGGAAGAATTCGTTAATCCGATCGCAAAAATATGATGTTGTCGTTTATGGGCATACACATAAGATACAAAATACAACAATTGGTAAAACGTTAGTTCTTAACCCAGGAACAGCAAAAGGTTGGTTCTTTGGGTATAATGCAACTATGGCAATATTTGACACTCAAACAAGAATAATCGAATTTATTAACATATAATTAAAAAAATTTTCCAACTGAACTAAAAAACAAGAAGAAGAGGAAAAAAAGCTATAATATAGACTACTGTGATGTTTCCGAGATGCAAAAACACGTTTCCGGATTGTCTTAAAATCCATCAAGGTCGTGATATCTCCTAGATTATGTTGCTATTACCTAAAACAGTCATTATATGGTATCTGATACCATTAAATACCATCATTTATATGGGACGTATAGTATCATTATTATCATGTCATCAAAGAAAGAAGAAAGAAAGGACGAGACAACGGTAACATCAAGAACTATATCTCCTACAGAAGGGAATACAGACTACCGACAGTCAGTAAATAAGGCATTAAACGAGACTAAAGATAATGTCAGAAGGGCAACTGATGAAGCAAGAAGTCAGGTTCCACGGTATACCCAAGCAGTTAATGATTATCAAGAACAAACTATCCAGGCCAGTAGAGAAATTGCAGATAATTATCTAGAATCACAAAAAGAGATTATCAATTCACTACAGTCAGCCTGGGTTCCATTTGCAGAGAATGCATATGGGGTGTTTTGGAATTATTGGATATCCCCAAGAAGAGTGACAGAAGCTTATGCAAAAGTAGTTAGTGGTCTGGCAGATAATACAATTGCTGCAACCAGACTAGCAAATAACATGATATTTGCAAATATGGAAACATTCAAGGCAACCGTGCAGCATGCAAGAGATAACACAAAGGAATTATCCAGAATAGGTGTTAATGCGGCAAAAACATTTGAGCAGACATCTAGAGAGACTACAAGAAATTTTTAGACTAACCGAAGACAAAGAATAGAATAAAAACTGCCAGAGGCGTCTTGCCTGTGGGTTTATTTTAATTTTCTATTTTTTTGTATTGAAGATATCTGCGCTTGAAGTCGATATACAGGCGAGACAGTGCAAAAGATTAATCTCTTCAAATAAAACAAAATACGTCTTTCAACCCCGTGATACTTCGACTCAAACCTGATTGGCTATACGGCGAATCGAAAAAAAAGGTCGCTAATCTCTGTCTTTCTCGGTAATCACTAATATCATTTCAGATAATTGAAAGCGTTGCTATCATGCAGGTTAATATCAGTTAGCAATAGAGCATGCGGATTGAATTCTGATAATGCTAATAAAGGTACATAGGCGTCATAAAATCTAATAGCAGTTTGCCTTGGAAAAATTATAGCGTGGTCATTTTTGTAGTTCATATGACAAGTTTAGAATGTACGTATCCGTGCTGTCTGTACTTAATGATGTTTTTATAGCTATCAGCTCAGTTTCTTGTTAGTTAGTCGTACCATAGACCATCACCTTGAGAAAGATTTGTCGTCCAAACTCACTTTTAATTTCATTTATTGTAAGATCAGCCCGCCTTCATAATAATACTTAATCTGTCTATTTCATATATCAAAGACTATAATTTTCCCTCGTAGTTATAGACCTTATTTTATATAGTTATAAACCTGTAACAATACAACACTATACAATGAATCTACTACATCGTAACAAGAACGTCTGTGACCAATGTGGCGAAAAGTTTGATAACTATGATGATCTCATTAAACATGCGCGGCATGTACATCACCATACCATTGTAAAATGTGATCGTTGTGGTAAAGAATTCGTTCATGAACAGGATAGATTGCATCATACAAGAGAGGAGCATGAAAAAGAGATAGACTATCGGACTCATAAAGAAGAGTATAAACATAAAACAAAGACTCCTTCACCGCAGAAAGAAGTTGATGAGCACATGCAAAACTTTGGTGATAATTTTTGATAACTCAAAGTGGGATTGCGACTCAACTCCAAAAAGACAATAAGAGAATGTGAATAATAGAAAAAATTTAAATCAATCTACTACCAAAGTTGGAATTTATAACCAAAGATTCGTTGTCTTTAGTAAACTATGTGTCTTTCTCAGTTGCTCTACGAACTCAAAAACCATTAGAGCTGAAATTTACATTACTGTTAGCAACTATAATTTTCCAAATACTATACAATATCTTGGTTTTGTGTCTGGATTAGTTAATATTATGCTTCTTCTCTCAGAGGTATCTCATGTTCTGTATTTATTAGAACATTTCAGCGCCTCGAATGCTATTATATACTATTAATAGGCAGGTACTGCTGCCTGATTCAACACAGCTATCAAATCCACTATCTGTCCTCCTCTGTTTACTCTAACTTTCACGAGATCTCCTGATGATTTATGTTCAATACGTTTTACAATATCCTGTGTTTGCTTAACTTTGTGTCCATCAATTGCTACTATGACATCAGCGTGGATTATCAGATCTCCTTTCGTATTTATATCTCTGCTTTCACCTTTTATACCTGCTTTAAAAGCTGGTTCGCCTCTAATAACAGATTTTACTACCACTCCTTTGGAATGTTTTGGTAAATCCATATTTTGTGCCAAATCACGATCTAACGTAATACCAGAAATTCCTAGCAATACTCGGGGATGATGGTCGCTACTCTTATCCTGATCACTGTTATTTTTTGTGTTATTTCCAATTATTCTTGGTGAAACGTGAGTAGGCGCAGTATCATTTTCTTCTTTTATCTGAAGTTTTTCCATAGAAGATATGTGCGAAAGATATTTCGGGTTAGAACTATTGACACCATAATTTTGCACTACGTTTCTATCTATGTTACGCCATATTATAATTCCATCAGCAGCCCTTGCTGCAATTGACAATGTAGCCATTATAAGACGATCTGATGGCATGCCGTAGCCTTGTTCAAAATAAGTAGATGTTGTTGTAGTATATACTACATAGCGAATAGGTTTATTATTAAATACTTGAGAAAATATTTTTAGATCATGTTCTAAGGTTGTCACATTATAATAATCAGGTACTGGCCAAAATTAATCCGTCTGCAAAATTAGTGTAATATCTCTTTGCGGTATTAGTTTTGAAACCTTCAAAATATATAACAGGATAAAAATGCACATCTTTGTTCTTTTTTTCAAGTGCCTTAGACAGATGAGAATGAACCATATAATCGACATTATTTCTAAATTTGCTATTGCCATTTTTAGTATTTATCCAATTAAAGTCATCTATAGCAAAGCCATCAAATGAACTATGGCTAGCTTTGAGAGCATTGAAATACTTGATCCACCCTCTCCAATCAAAGTTTGCCTTAGGACCCGTTTCTGAAGGTGGTAATAGAAGTATAATAATTCTCAGAGCTGTGCTATCCGTAGTTCTTAATAGATTTTCCGTCATCATTCTGGCATCATGATTTCTAAAATCACTCATTACAAAATAGTATTCATTAAAACCTTGTTTGAGAAGTGTGACAATAGCATTTTGTTGCTCAGCAGCTGTCATATTCTCAAGAGGCATTTGATTTGGCGTCCATGCTCCAATTGTCTTAGTGTTTGAATTGTTATTATGAATTATTTTTATGTGAGAATTGACAGGCGGACTTGTATTATTAGGCATATCCTGTTTTTGCTCTATCATTTTTCTGAAATCACTGTAGTAGTTACCATTATTGTATTGGGGCAGATGCGAACTTGCCCTTTGATAGTAAAAAGCACCGGTAGTAGTAGAGGCAGGCGTGCTATTACTTCTAGTACTACTCCATACAGCATCATCAGTATAGCTAAGATTTTTCCTTCCGGTTGATACATTTGCAAAGGCCCGCATATCGAAATTACTAGTTGTTGGAATTATGCTGCTTATTGTTATTGACACGATGGAAATGGTGATAAAGATAATACTAATACGAACACTCTGTTTCTTAGTCATTTCATAATCTCTTTTCTAACCAGTCAAATGGTCTAAACATTAATCATTATTAATTGTGTGTATTCACTGGCAGAGACATATAGTGCTTTTTATGTAGATAATAAAACGGGTAAGCCAGTGCTCTGTTTGATGTTCCTTATCGTTTGCTTCTTTATGTAATATAATTTAAATAGACTTTCATTCTATTAATAAATTAAAAACTTGTTTCGTAGGAATGTAATTAGAATTTGCACT
Source organism: uncultured Nitrososphaeraceae archaeon (assembly GCA_963825865.1). GTDB lineage: Archaea > Thermoproteota > Nitrososphaeria > Nitrososphaerales > Nitrososphaeraceae > CAWGVG01. The sequence goes on from CAWGVG010000060.1 coordinate 14,753, forward strand.
TAAATCTCAAAATATCTTTATCTTTTTAACTTTTTATTTCGATTAAGTAAGCTAAATTTGCACGCGTGGTATAATTTGTTGTTGAGGTACAAAATTTATAAACCTATTATTTTATAAACCTATTATTAATCTCTAGCCGAAACTTGAATGATAAAAAAGAAGTACTAGACTCTCTATACTGATCGCAGTATCTTTTGGTCTTATTTTCACGTCATCAACAGCTACCCTTGTCCATATTACACATGCCCAAACCAACAAAACTTCTGCTATTATAGATAGTGCCATTGTTAAAAATGATACAAAAATTGGAAGTGCCGGTCAACTACAAAAATCCTTAGGAAATAACACTGCAATGATTCAAAATAATAGCAATAATGGTAATCCTAATGCCACTACATTACAAGGACTGGAAAAAGAACAGAGCAGTAATTCAACTGCAGGTTTGAACAAAACCAGTAATATCATTAAATTTAGTATGAATAATGCTTCAAAAACAACTCTATCAAATGCAAATAAATCAAAAGAAACATCACAACCAATCATAGCCAATATTTCTCAAGGGGGTAAAGCGATAGGAAATAAGGCAGGACAGCTAGCACAGGTGATAGTAAATGAGACTGGAAAGGTCTTTAGCGGTATAACGGGAGCGCACAACAGGTCGTCAACTAGTGGTGGGAAATAAAGATCAGTCAAAATAATAATACACGCGTAAAGATAAAATGCCTAAAGTTATTAGGCGCTTAAAATAATGCTCAATTATGGTTGAAAATTTGAAGGCAGATGATTCAGTTGCTAAATTTTTTAGAGGCAAACATTTTGCATTCATTGGGACAATAAATAAAGATGGTTCTCCACAAGTAACACCTACATGGATTGATCTCCGAGAGGATGGCAAAGTATTAATAAATACCGCAGAAGGAAGGATAAAACACAAAAATCTATCAAGAGATCCGCGGGTAGCGATTTCAATAGTTAATGAAGGTAACCCATACAGCATGGTTACAATAAAGGGTAGAGTAGTTGAACAAACCAACAAGGGTGCCGACGAACATATAGATATACTGGCTAAAAGATATCTCAATATTGAAAAATATCCTTCCCACTCTCCAACTGTGAAAAGAATTATTTTAGAGATAGAGCCAGAAAAAATATTTTATCTGCCGCCAAGGTATGGTGAATATTTGGAAAAGTAAATATTTGGAAGTTGCCTCAATATAGGGAACTTGCGTTTCTTTGCGTTAAAAAATAAATAATACCACAACTGAATCTTCATCAGCTATTCCATTTCTTGGGATGGAGGCTGGGGACATTGACAGTAATATTGACAATTAAAAATTTTAAGACAACGGAGACAAGTCGGAAGATAAAAAAGAGAAGAGGAATTTATGCAGTTCCCTTATCCAGTACCGATTTCCGCCGGACTGCATACTCGCTGTTTGATTTGCCGCCGTGGCAGTACCTGGGGCTTGTCATATTGCCTCCTCCGACAGCGTTTGGTGCGTTGGTCGCATTTGTTGGATTCGTTACGTTACCAGGGATAGCTGCGCCTGGCCCGGTAACTTGTACCTGTCATATTGCCGCTAGCAGTTGTGTTGCCTTGTGCATATACTAAACTCACAAAACCTATTGACCCTAAAATGAGTCCAAAAGCCAGTGCTAATGCGACCGCCATCTGTGTTGTTGTTTTTTCCATCGCAATTAAATTATGAACAAGCGTTTTTAACGATTTCATTTCTATAATATGTAATTAGAATACAGATTCTAGAAAAAATTGAATTTTAAAATCAATGAATATTATCATAAGAAGATAAACTAGCGACAGATTCACAATTAAATCAATGATGTTTTTATCAATTCTGGTATCATTGTCTTTTTGAACTATCTACTGCATCCATTATTACTTGCGTGGCATGACTACCGAAATTAGACTTACAATAGTTTTCATTTCTTAGCTTTGAATCAAGTTTATTTGTCTTTATTAACTCAGACACCCTGTTTACAGCAGCAAGATAATTCATCCCTGATACCCAATTAAGTATAATTGTACATTTATCACAAACGCTACCTTTTGCGTTAGTTGCATAGATTTCACCACAAAAAACACATTTGTTATATACCATGGATTTACCAGCTCTTGGAGCGTTTATACCAAAATGAACAGTGTTAAAGCAAGATATACATAGGTGCTGGTTACAGATTGAACATGTATGGTATTCTTCATGTTTAGCACATTTTTCACATAGTGTCATTATAGCTACAAGCACCTTTGCATAGAGTAAACAACAAGGATAAGGCCGTCATCAGTGAGAATCAATTCCTTCATTATAAATCATCTACTACTATTATTACATAGGCAACACCTCTATATCAATTGCTTGCAAGGTATATACAACTGATAAGGTCAATGATAACCTATTGATTATCTATTAGACATTAAAATGCCAAAGATGAACGTGTTTTGAATAATTCAGAAAAGATAGACGAGAAAGTTAAAGGTGGGGAAGTATATAATCGAGCATATGCAGGTATATTTAATCATTTAGATGTAAACTCGTTTATTCGAAAAGGAATAAAAACCAAGAGCTGGTAATTCATGCAAATGTTTTAAAATAATGTAAACCAAATGAAATTCATGTAAATATGATTATAGAAAATGTCTGTTTGCAGTTTATAAACATGCTCATTTTTATGCCTTCTCATGCTGAACAACATGGTACGTGCATACACGATCAAGCCTTCAAAATTAACAATTGATTGAAAAGTCATTTAAGTAATGAAAGCGATGAACAATATTACCTTGTGTTTCGAATACGAAATCTCAGAAAAGCAGAAATTAAAGAACAGAAAGTTGGAGGAAGAACAAAACATTGAAATCCAACCAGAACTTGAGAAAGCAGAAGAACGGCCTCTGACGGCTTCTGCTTAACATAGACAAGCAAGTCGATGATAGTATAAAATACAACCCCTTTTTTTCTATGTGTTGCTCTAGTTTACGCATAATGTAATTAAATATAATAATAACAAGGCAGCTTATAATATTCTCAAATATGATAATAACTATAGACAGTAAATGGCTTTCAGAACATCTTGATGATCCTGGATTAATAATTATAGATGGCAGAGGAAGTATTACATATAGGTTCGGACATATTGTAAACGCAAGACCGCTAGATGTTGAGCGTGTAATTTCGATTGGAGATAATGGAGCAAATTTAGTAATAGATATACCAGCCGCTGAAAAGACTTTTGGCGATCTTGGTATTGATGATTTTAAAAAGGTTGTAGTTTATGGGGAGTATATGGACCCTTCTGCAGCTAGAATAGTCTGGACTCTGCTATATCATGGACATCTAAATTCCATGCTATTAGAGAGTGGGTTCAATATGTGGAAGAGTTTAGGCTTACCGGTGACCCGTGAAGTTCCTCATAATATCAGTCCTGCTCAATTTAAATCCAAACTTAATTATTCAATCAGAGCAGATGCAGAGTTTATAAAATTAAAACAAAATGATCCAAATGTCGTAATTGTTGATGCAAGAACGATACAGGAGCATATACAGGCCAGAATTCCAGGTTCGATATTACACAATTGGGAAGAAGGACTAGGTGATAATGGAGCAATGTTCAAAAGCAAAGAAGCTTTACGTAAAGATCTTGAGAGAAGTGGGATTACCGTTGATAAGGAGATTATATGCTATTGTCACTCCGGTTCTAAATCAGCACATAAATATCTCCAACTGAAAAATGCTGGTTTTGATAAAGTAAAAATGTATGATGGCTCAATAATTGACTGGGCTCAACGCGGTTATCCCCTTAAATAATTTTTGTACAAATATATTTCTGAACAGAGAATACAAAGACAGGGTGAAGATGTTATTCAGAGTCTCCACAGATATAAGACTCAGTTTAAAATTGACAACTGACAATTCAAAACCCCCGAATTCATTCAAATCACAGGATAATACATAAATACTGCTGGACCATTAGATGTGAAAGCAAAAGTTGTTCTACTCCACTTTTGGACATATACCTGCATTAACTGCATACACACTATTCCCTATCTAGACGACTGGTATCAAAAATATTCTAACAAGGGACTAGTCATTGTTAGTATTCATAAACCAGAATTTGAGTTTGAAAAGGTTACGATAATGTAAAAGTGGCTGTGCAAGAATTTGGAATAAAGTATCCTGTACTGCAAGATAACAATTATGGTACTTGGAAAGCTAAGGAAACACATACTGGCCTAGAGATTACCTCAATGACAATCAACGATTAATAAGATATAATCAAACAGGCGAAGGCGGGTATGACCAAACAGAAAAACAACGCAACCACTACTAGCAGAAGGTGTTTATTAAATAGAGCTTTAATAATTGGCTTCAAATACAAATAAATACAATCAGATCTAAAATCAGTTAAATTATACGGAAGGTCATTAGACTGTTAGTAAGTTTAGCTTCTGCTCATGGTAAGAATAGTCAGACGAGAGTCTCCCTTAGAACCAGCCCTTAAGTTCATCGAGTTTATGCGAATCTGGGCCCATATCTTGTTTTGAGTAGAGCAAAAATAATCTAAAGTATAATAAGAACATCACCATATGCAATGATAATTAGTAGTTTTTGCAGACGGTAAAATTACATTAGGATTTATTCCTATATGGCCCTGCGAATGCTTTGATAGGCTTAGGATAACTTCTGATGAGAGGCTTCTCATCTGCTTATTTGAAAAACCAGGTCATGACTTGAAGAGGTTAATGCGAAGCGAAGTATTTTTGATAATTACTTTTCATATCTATCTTTTGTAAAGATCGTTTTTATTTTTGATTTCATTTATTTGACACTGACACCAGGCTTGGAGTAGATACTTGTAATAATACAGTTCTTAGTTTCTACAGACATCATACCGCCAGAACAATCACCTGACAAAGTTGAGTTATAGCCTGATGGTCCTGTTTCAGTAACGCTATACATTCCCATATTCAATTTTACAGAAGTACCAGATGAATTACCTGAGAAAGAACCAGGAGAGGGATCATTACCGTGAACATTAATCATAAAATCGGATGGCTTCTTGTTACCTCCACCTTCGTTGTTCACTTTTTGCATTACTACCAATGTTCCATGTACTTGGCTGGTTGAAGATGATAAAGCTGTTGGTGATGTTTTATTTTCAGCCGATTTTATATCATTTTGTTTTCCTCCTACTACTACTGCTCTTTCCGCATGGTTAATGATAATAAATTACCATTAGATTTTACATAGATAAGTGAACTGAAAGAAACAGCAGCGGTTACCAGCATAGAAATAGCCAAAATTATAATTATTGCCAAAGTAGCAGTGGGTTTTACAAATGACATAATCACTTTTACAGGATTTATGATCTATTTTTCTCTTTCTATAAGGTAGATTAAGCATGAGGCACTTGATTGTAAACCATGTTGTTAACGGGGCCAAGGGACAAATCCTTTAGTGTATAAACGCCTTCTCTTACCAATAATAACACACGAGTAACCAGTTTATTGGCCAAGATTTTTATAAAAATCTATACACGAACACTTTTTGGAATGGTCCAAACCAAACGAAATTTGGAAAAAAACTTAAATCTTCGCTAGTTATGGGTGATATGTGACCCAAAAAGCAGGACAGCTTTCTACCACATCCTTCTTCTTTGGAGGGGCTCGCTGCTGGGGCTATATCTGTCACAGTATCGTTACTTCTAAGATTATTTGTTGGTGGGCTATTTATTCCCGAACTTGCATCTCAAACTTTATTCTCACTTACTCCTGGACAGGTTGAATCTCAAGCCGTGGAGACATTAGGCCCCCTAGCTAAATACTCTGCGTTTATAGGTGCTGTTATTGCTAATCTTATACTCTATGGCCTAATCGGTTTACTTCTTGCCTCATTACGTAAGAAGAAAATCCCTTTGAAGGGATATGTAGGAAATGCATTACAATATTCATTAGTGGCCTATATTATTCTGCTCGTCATGGGTGTTTTGCTCTTGGCTTTGACTGAAACTAACGTTCAGGCTAAACTCAATTCCATTAAGTCTCTTTCAATTTATCTTATTCCATCTAGTATCGCCTTTGGATTCCCTTTATCCTCTTTCTATGAGAGAATAACATTACCGCGTCGCTCAACAACCATGGTTGCCGAAAAAGAGGACGCTACTTCCACCACTAGCAAAATAGAGATTGATTATAAGAAAAGGCTACTACTTCGTGCTGGTATTGCAACAGTTGTTGCTTTACCCATTCTCTATTTTGGATTAAATTCTCTTTTACTTCCTAAAAAAGAACTACAACAATTATCACCTTCTTTGGCACTGCTAAAATCAAAACCCCCTCCTGCAGGCTTTGTAGATCCAAGACTCAGGCCACTTCTTGAGTCAGAAATAACACCAACTGATTTGTTCTACAGAATAGATAAAAACCCCATAGTACCTGTGGTTAACGCACAGGCTTGGAATCTAACTGTAAAGGGCCTGGTAAACAAGCCTTTGGAGATCAATTACAAAGAGCTTAGAGACATGTCTTCAGTGGAGCAGTTTGCTACGCTGGAATGTGTAAGCAATAAAATAGGAGGCGATTTGATAAGCACCGCAATATGGAAGGGTGTACGCCTAAAAGACATTCTTGATAAGGCACAACTGATGCCAGGCTCTAAATATATCGTATTTAGGTGTTTTGATGGCTACGATGTCGGAATACCTCTAGAGAGAGGACTTTTGGAGGGGACGATATTGGCTTATGATATGAATGGAGCTCCTCTGACTGCTGAACATGGCTATCCTGTAAGAGCCATCGTACCTGGCATATATGGTATGATGAATGCAAAGTGGATGACAGAAATAGAGATAATTGATAGGGTTTATGAAGGCTATTGGCAGAGAAAGGGCTGGACTAACGTAGCTAAATACAATACCCATTCAGTCATAATTATTCCCGGTGATGCACTTGCCAGAAAGAGGTTCAGGAACCTGGAAGGTGTAGTTAATAATATGGTGCCAGTCGCAGGTATGGCATTTGCAGGAGACCGCGGGATAGCAAAAGTTGAAGTGAGTATTGATAATGGTAATAACTGGAAAGCCGCCACAATCAAAGACCCGCTATCACAATATACATGGGTCCTATGGACCGTAGAATTGGATCTGACAAAAAAGTCAATTCATAATATAGTAGTCAGAGCCACTGACAAGGCTGGAAAAATTCAGACAGATGAGATGACAGACTCCATTTCCAAACGGAGCAACAGGGTACCATATGATTAATGTATAATTATACCTCAGCTATGTCTAATAATAATTCTAGTTTAGAATCCTAAAGGACAGATATCGCAAGAACTAATATTTATAATGAGTTGGCTTTTTAGTAATATTCTGCTATGGCCCCGATTGATAATATGTACAACGAATTTGCTAGATATTTTGAAAGGATGAGCCAAATGTACAAAGAGAGCGTGCAAAGTATTGAAAGAATTAATCAGTTATATACTGAATCCATTAAAAATGTAGAGAAGATGAATGAACTGTACAAGGATATTATTAAAACCAATGAGAGGATGAATGAACTGTACAAGGATATACAAAGAACGAACCAAGATTGGTTAGACTTGTTTTGGAGACCCTGGTTAGCAAAAGAACAAGAAAAGAAGGATGAAACACAGAAATACAAGAAGACATAAAGTTGTCTGATCGTTTGCTTTATCTAAATTCGAATAAAGTCAACAGACTCAAGTCGCAAGAGATTTAATATTTGTACATGATATGACCTTAAGATTCAGGCCATATATATCCTTTGATAATAAAAGGTTAAAGAGGGTTTTGTTGCCCATGTTTATTGTATGCTTTAAATGTGGTATCTAGTTATATTATATTATCTAAGTGCATTTTTGCAGAGTTTCTATCATAAGTAGAAGCGTTAGAGTTCGGAAGCTAAAAGGCCATAGGGCAATTAGACAAAGGGATAGAATGAGAGGGAGTTAAGTAGGAAGGCGTATGACTAAAAATAATAGAACAAAGACTTGCATAGACTGTGGTAAAGAACTCGTTTCAGAATTCTATGAAAGTAATGATGTCGTTTGTAATGACTGCGTCCAACTTTTAAAGAGACAGTTTTGGAGTTCGGTGAAAATGTCAATGATAGATAAGAAACTGCAGCAGGAGAGTAAGGAAAAGCAGAAAAGAAATGACATCTGATATTTGGAAAATAATATCAGGATTTTTTTATTTTCAGCGATGAATAGCATGTTGAAGTCATTATTATTCTTCGTCTGGATTAAATCTGTTGTTGGTGCAACAGACTTGTGAAGGTCGTGCAGAGGTAACGAACTAATGATTCCTTCTATAGACTTACTACCAACAGAAATCCTCACAATTATTGATGCCATTATTACAGCCGGCTTGACAGTGATTACAGGATGAATCAGGACTTACTTATTAGAAAGACAGGACAGAATCCAAATTTTTCTTTATATTTATGAGTTTGGTAATAGTACCAATATCAGCATCAGCTCCTCCTCTTTGCTGTTTACATAAATTAATTCTCATAAATAATGATCAGCCTGCAAATGATATTCGATTTGATTGCTCTTTGGGGATTAAAAATTCAACATTTACTTCTGATAGTACTACGAGGAAATTTTACATAATGTCTTTAAGGATAAGTGGAAATGCTATTCTTGATGATGTGCCAATAGCAGGCACCATATGCTTTTCAAATAGTTAGATCAGAAAATAGAAAAGTAGCATATAAGTCATAGAAAGAAATGATCTGATACAATAGATATAATTAGTATTTGCAGATTTCTGCCAGATAACCCGAACAATAGGTTTGGGTGTTCTTCTATTTGGTATCACTTTGAGTCTCTGACATATGTTACCATGTTCATTATTGATATGGATTTTTTGGATGTTCTATTATACTAATCGACAAATTTCATTAGATGTGGAGGTTGCTTTATACAAAATATGAGGTGATTAATGCCCGTATCCCCATAGCATCTTGTAAATATGCAATATTCCTGGAAAGAGGGCGTCTAAAGATTCTGAAACTGCTTTTGCACTTCCCGGAAGATTAACTATTACTGTAGTTCCCCTAACTCCTGCCACTCCTCTTGAGAGCATGGATAATGGTGTCCTTTTCTGTCCATAGCTCCTGAGGACTTCGGCCACCCCATCTAACTCATTTTGTATAACTTTCTTGGTTGCTTCTGGTGTTACGTCCCTAGGACCAATGCCAGTTCCTCCACTTGTTATTACAATATCCACCTTTATCTCATCACAAAAAGTTTTGAGCTCAGACTCTATTAGATCTGCCTCATCGCGTATAACCTTGTAGTCGACTACCTCAAACCCATTCTTAACTAGCCTGTCGATAATAACTTTTCCTGATTGGTCTTCTTTCTCACTTCTTGAATCGCTGCAAACCAATACAGAAGCTTTAAGTGATCTATCAAATTTTTCGAAGAATGTTTTGAGACCTCCACGTTTGTTCAGTAATCTAACTGACTCTATCAATAATGTATCATCTATAGGCTTTAGCATATCATAAATTGTCAACGCAGCTATGCATGCACCAGTTAATGCTTCCATTTCAACTCCGGTTTTGGCTACATTTTTCACATAAACAATGACATCGATAGATTGTTCCTTTAATAATACTTCAACCTTGATACTATCTATAGGTATTGGATGACAGTATGGTAGTAAATCCCAGGTTCTTTTTGCTGCCATAGTAGCTGAGAGTTTGGCAGCTTCAAAGATGTCACCCTTCGGAGCTTTTCCTTCATTAATCAAAGTTATTGTAGCTGGTTCTACTTTCACGATAGCTTCTGCTACTGCTGTTCTCAATGTTTCTGACTTGTCGCTAACATCAAACATGCCACGCCCTACTCCCTTATCTCCTCCTCCTTCTCCACCTCTATCCACCATCCTAATCACTTCTTCTTTTAGGAGGAATACCTTCTACCCAATATACACCAGACTCACACACTTCCTTCTTCCATATTGGGGCTCTTACCTTGATCTCATCTATACCATATTTGCACGCTTCAAACGCCTCTTTCCTGTGCTCGGCAGATACAGCAACCGCGACGCTGACATCTCCAACCTTCAAATTTCCTATTCTATGGACTGCCGCGAATTTTTTTATCCCCCATGTTTTTCTTGCTTCATCTTCAATTTGAGTAAAATTTTCTTTAGCCATTTCTATGTATGCTTCGTAGTAGATTTCAGAAACTGCCTCATCTTTGTTGTGATCTCTAACGCTACCTACAAAGAACGCAACTCCCCCTGCAGAACTGTCCATGGTATATTCTAGTATTTTGTATACATCGATAGGATCAGGACTTATAGAGATCATGAGATTATCTAACCCCCGCTAACGGGCGGTAGAATTGCCACTTCGTCTAAATGGTTTATAATAATGTCATCAGCTGCAATTTTATGGTTAACTGCAATAACAAGTTGAATTTTTGTTGGAAACGATGGAAATACTTCCAAAATCATTCTTTTCAGATCACGAACTGTCGTGATTTTTTCTGTCATTTTTAATGTTATCTTATCTTTACCTATAATGTCTTTATGGGATGCAAATAATTTTATCACTACTTCCACACTTGGATTTAGTTCTTGCTTCTCTTCTTTGATCATGTGTGATTTTTATCCCCATATCGTATGCAATAGGTGGTTTATAATACATGCTTCTATATGTCATGAACTGAATATTTTTGATGTAACTCATGGGAAAAAATGGAGACCCTTTGTCATCATCCACATCATGGAGCTTTCCTCCGAGGCCGTGGACTCATCATGTTAGTCAACAGAGGCAGGGGCTCTTGTTCAAAGTCACGACGGGGGTAAAACTTGGATAGACCGAATTGAGGACGAGCCGTCCAATATGGGAAACCCATCCAAAAGCATCTAAACGATTCTTCTGCCGGTGACGGATATTTTGAAAGCTTTGATTACGGTAAATCGTGGAACAGACCAACAGAAGGTTTAAGGCATCATTACCTTTATGGGCTTGCTGTTGATTCTGGTGATGCTCAAAATGTGATTGTATCAGCATCCATGGGTCCCGGTAACGCCTACTCTATTGAATACGCTGAGTCATTTGTATATAGAAGGGATGAAGATGACAAAAAATGGAAGGTTATTTCAAACGGTCTTCCCGAATCAAAGGGAGAGGTCACAGTTCTTGTCTCAAATCCTAAAGCTGCAGGAGAATTCTATGCGGTTAACAACCGTGGTTTATTTATGTCAACTGATTCAGGTGTTTCGTGGAGAGGGCTTGATATCCCGTGGCCCAAAGAGTATCTTTTAGAGCCTGCTTGGGCCCTGGCAGTTAGCGATAAGAAATAATAGTTGTTGGGTGCAAGAGTAAGTTCAAGCTCGATCATTCTAGCGTAATGGATTTGCCAAAAACGTGAACTAGCTTTTGTTGCAATATTTTGGATAACAATACATACAGTCGATTATTACGGACGGCTTGAAAATGGCTAAAGCAATACCTGATGGAAATCATTCTATAACACCAGCCGTCGGGGGATTAAGGGATTGACGCTGAAATAACATCTATCCATAAGGAGATATTCTCAGCCCCCTATCGTATGCATAAGGTTTAGTCTTGGCCTTAACTTGTTAGTCCGAATGATACTTACTACACCCTCGGGTTTTTTCTTTATGCATTCTAGAATATATCTTCTAATGTCGTCATCAGATTTTCCGTTCCTCATTAAGCTCTTCAAGTCGTGACCTGGATTTTCAAATAAGCAGGTGAGAAACCTCCCATCAGATGTTATCCTTACTCTATCACAATTACTACAAAATGGCTGTGTCATTGAGGGGATAAATCCTATGGTACCTTTATTATCCGCAAACGAGTAAAGGCTTGCAGGCTCTGAATTGTCTTCGTTGTGTAAAGGTTTAATCTCCCCTACATTCTTGTTTATAATCTCAATCATTTCCCTCATACTAAAAACGAGCTTTGGTTCCCATATACCTGAACCGTCCAATGGCATAAACTCTATAAACCGTACAGTATATCCTGTAGCCCTAGCGAAACTTGCAAAGCCGACAACTTCATGTTCATTCCAGCCTCGGATAATAACCGTGTTTATCTTCAATTTGAGTCCTGCATAATCAGCTGCTCTTATTGAAGCCAAAACTTTGTCGACACCATTTACTCCGCCCATTGCTCTGAACGTCTCAGCTTTAAATGAATCAAGGCTTACATTTATGCTTGCAAGGCCAGCATCTTTTAATTGCTTTGCCTTATCCTGCAGCAAGAGTCCGTTTGTTGTCATACTTATCAGCCTTAATCCCTTTTATTTTCGACAATGCTCCGATCAAGTCTTCTACCTTCGGCCTAACAAGAGGTTCGCCTCCAGTGATCCTTATCTTTTCTACACCCAATGTGACTAGAATATTGACAAGTCTAGCAATCTCTTCATAACTTAAAACGTCATTCTGTTCAAACCATTTAGTATTGTTTGTTGGCATGCAATACACACATCGCATATTACATCTGTCTGTAATAGAAATCCTCAATTTTCTGGCAATCCTTCCAGAACTATCAATTAGCTTGTCGTTGTATTGCGATGCCTTCAACAAGTTATTACTAATATTATTATCTTCCAACATACATTCATCGTCTACTTTGCAAGATTCTCTATTTGTTGCCGAAAACAATCCCTCCAGCCTTTGGCCAATGCCTTGATTCTTGCCGACACGTCGCATTGTTACAATATCTTCCTTATCATCTACATATAACCGTACGATATCTTTAACTGTAACTTTGTTTTTCTCTTTGCTGACAAGTTCCATTTCACCAAACGTGCCGTAAGATAAGTTTGCAGCAGGTAATTGATATCGCCAATATTTGTAGTGTTCCGATGGATACGCATATACAGCCTTATCTGGTCCCCCATGCACAGTCAAATCCGCTTGCCTGTCACCATCAAGATTAGGCCTTCGCAGAGCGATGCGTGAGGTGCCATTTATCGGCTCCTTGTAAATCGCCGTTCTAACTACCTTTCCATTAAATAACACTTCACGCGGAAGAGCTACGTTGACTGAAAGAACTTACTTTTATTATATGTTCATCGCTATCTTGTTGATTCAATATCTATTACTTCTTGCAATGTTGCTATCCAAACTTAAATATTTTGAAAAATAGAGCTCAACTTTTTTGTTTTCAACAAATGTATGGAGGTAGTGGTTAACGTATTCTGAATTAAAGCTTCTAAGTTGCAAAATTAATTTTTCCATTCTTGAATCCAAATTGTGAAAGCATTTCGTAACAGTAAAAATAATTTTGGTTTTTGGTGCATTCTCTACTACTAATATATATTCAAATAAAATATGAACGGTAGTGTTCAGGGAAAGGTCTTTTATAGACTACATACAGGATCTAAGGATAGGGGCAATCAAGATAGCTATTGCCATAGGAATAGCTACAGTTTTTTGTATGACTTTTGGCATCAGCATCTTCAATATCGGCGGTTATACAATTCCCCTTCCGTACCCTGACACCTTTCACAATATAGCAATTCAAGTAATCCTCGCAATGAAGAAGAATCTGCTCCCCCAAAACGTTAACCTTATACAACTTACTCCACAAGGAGCTTTTTTTACACAGATCTCTATAGCTGCCATGCTAGGGACAATCGCGGCCATGCCAATTATAGTTAGGGAATTGGCTGCATTTATAGGTCCTGGTCTGTATCAACATGAGAAGACAACTGTAAAAAAGTTTACAGCATCTGCCATAGTACCTGTTCGCAACAGGTTGCCTATTCTCTTATTTTGTTGTTATACCTTACATACTTAACTTTTTATACAGATACGGACAGTCCATCGATGTTAGCACATTCTTTGATATAGGAGAGTTTGTTCCGTTTATAATGCAACTCCTGATTATATTTGGATTCTCATATCAACTTCCAATAGTAATGTGGGCTACCACAGTATCTGGAATGGTTGGACATAGATTCTGGAGACATAATTTAAGGTACGCCATAATAATAATAACTATCTTTGGTGCGTTTATAACTCCAGATGGTAGTGGAGTTACTATGTGGTTTGTTGCAGGACCTATGCTTGTCCTTTATCTCCTTGGTATGTTGATTTTAGAAATGAAGATCCACGCTTAATATATTGAAACGACAAAAGAACGGGTTTCATTTTTTAGATATGCATGTCTACATGCTTTCTACATAACAGGAATACTATTAGGTTAGCTTATCGCACAAGATTTGATAAGCTATTTAAGGTTTACTGAACTATGTTAATCTATGTATGCAAGCCCTTCTTTTTTGAATTTCTATTAAACTTGGTATCTTGGATTAACTTATTCAGAATTGATCGCTTGCAAATTGGTAGACAAATATCTTCATAGAAAGAGCCAATATCTTTAAAACGATAAATCTAGATAAAAATCTAGATAAATGTCTGCAACTAAAGTTTTTTATGTTTTCATCTACCGTTTTTATTGACAGCGACGGTAATCCAACACTCATTTATTCATGGCTGTTGTTTTATGTCGTGTTACAGATATATCTTGATATCATAACAAAAAGGTTAAGAGTTACGAATAAGTCCTCTTAATTTCTGTTTAAATTCAGGAGTCATATCTCCTGGTTTGATATCATGTTCTTTCATAGCATGCTCTCCGGCATTTGCCATAAGTTCGTCGTCTGTATCACCTTTGATGACAACATCACAGTCAAATCCAGCATCTTTACATGTTAAGGTTTTCATAACTTATTGTTTAACTCCAAAATACTTTAAGTATTCTTTCCAGATTACCTGTCTTAGTTGTCGTAGAAACCTTATTGTAAAATATTCGTGAGGCGTATAGTTGCTTCTATCTACGTAATATAATACAATTTTTCTGGTGATCTGTCATGCGAGTGGGAGCCATTGGTTTGGCCACTTCAAGCATCTAAAAAATCCGCTTTTGCTCTGTATCGTCTGCAGTCAATCTGTTATACATACGTTCTTCTTCTTTATTGTAATTCCATTGCAAAGAATTTGGTAGCAGAAGAATCTACAAAAGATACTGGTGTTATCGGTCTTGGACGAATGGGTGCTGCTGTTGCTAGCAATATTCTCAAGTCCGGCTTTAATGTTATAGTCTACAACAGGACAGAATCCAAGACTCGACCCCTTGTAGAGGATGGAGCAGTTAAAGCATTAAGTCTCAAAGAAGTAGCTATGAAATCTGATGTTTTAGTAACTAGCCTTAGAGAAGACCAAGCAGTTTTGGATGTTGTTTCTGGGGAAGAAGGGATATTGTCTGGTTTACAACAACAACAACTGCAACAACAGCCAAATAGAATTCATATAGGAACGTCAACTATTTCACCTGCTCTTTCAACCAGCTTAGCTGAAGTGCATACTGCACATGGTTGCTCATATTTAGCCGCACCAGTGTTAGGAAATCCATCTGTTGCCAAACTTGCAAAGCTTACCACATTTGTAGCAGGTGATTCAAAAGATATCGAGCGATGCAATAGATTATTTAATGCTTATTGTCAAAAGATTATTAACATAGGAAACGAGCATCCCTCAGCCAATACACTAAAACTAATAGCCTTTTTTTATTTTTCTAGTTCTTTAGTGTAAAGTATTGCTGGTTACCCTCTTTCCCTTTACCCTTGGAGAGTTCGTCTGCAAATCTAAAAAAGTATTATTAGTATGAGAATCTTCCTGCTGTTGTTTTTCCGTGAGTCCAAGTTCAGCTTTTTTTCTCAACGCTCCTCAACCCCTATTTCAATCCTGTTTTTCTCCAAAGTTTTTACGAGGGCAGCTGTTTTTCCTACACTATTTTGAATTTATCGATAGTATAACATTTCTGCTACCGCTTAGATTTTTATTTCTATCACTTATAGAGAGAATCTAAAACTATTGTGATAAATAAAAATTATATTGTTAATATTACAAAAGCGTGACTCTGAATAGTATGGATAATCCGGCTAACTCTGCTATGTGTATTCCTACATAGTATGGAAGTAATCCTACAGCATACAATGGCTCCATCGCAAAATAAGCATATACTGCAATTATATTGTGTAACATGAGTAGGCTAACAAAAAACATGAGACCTATAGTGAATACTGCTCTAGTATTCTTGTAGACTTTAGCATAAATGATGAGCATTGCTGTTAATATTGCTATATTTGCTACTCCCACTACTGCACTGATACTCATCAAAGTCTCCATGAATTAAGATTAAAAAGGATTATGAATAAATCTCTTATTTACCTTTTTCCAGATCTATTCCATCTTCACTAATAATTCTACATTTTCATCTTTTTCTTTTCTTGGATTTTATATCTTTGAACACTCTGGATGTATTGTAACAATCATCTGCCAATGCTCCCTTAAGAAAGGAGCGTATGCTAACTACAACTTATTTGGGTATCATAGATGATTAAAACATCTTATGGTTTGAAAATTTGCTTGACAAAGCTTATTGGTTGGCAGATAGATTATAATTATAACTGTGAATTGTATTACGTCTAAAACTAGATATCATGGTCCTAAAGGACATATGCCTGTAGATATCGCTCTCAAGAAATTTTTTTCTTCCCTTGATTTTTCAAAAATGTCCCACACAATAGAATTTGTCTCTCTACTAGACGCAGGAAGTAGAGTCCTCGCCAATGATATAACAAGTGGCATGGATATACCTCCCTTTATCGGTGCTGAAATGGATGGCTATGCAGTAAGATCTGCTGACACCAAGGAGGCATCCACAAAACGTCCTAAACTGCTTCAGGTGGTAGGCAAAATATATGCTGGACACGAGGGACAATACAAACTTAGATGTGGAGATGCAATAACAATAGCAACTGGTGCAAGGCTCCCTAAGGGTGCTGATTCAGTAGTAATGATCGAGCACACAAAATTAGAGAACAATATGGTAAGGATCTTTAAGGAAATAGAAAAGGGTCAACATGTATCATTAAAGGGCAACGATGTAAAGAATGGACAGGTACTGCTGAAAGAAAGGAACATGGCTTACCTCTCAAGATATAGGTCTAATAGCTTCAGTCGGAGTTAGTAAAGTTCCAGTATTTAAGAGGCCACAGGTTGCAGTATTTGCAACAGGTGACGAGCTTATAGAACCTGGCTCTAAACTTGAGAACACTTGCATATTTGAAAGTAATAGGTATATGATATCAAGTATGGTAAGAGATTTTGGAGGAGAGGTAATTGATTTTGGAATATGTAAGGATGAAAAGGATCTGATTCTCTCAAAGTTTAAAAAAGCACTAAAATTTGACATGGTCGTTGTATCTGGTGGTGCATCGGTCGGAGAAAAGGACTACGTCCCTGACCTTATAAAAAATCTGGGAAAACCCGGTCTTGTTATTCATGGAATAGCCATGAAGCCCGGCTCTCCGACGGGCCTTGGAATAGTTAATCATAAACCAATAATTCTCAGCCCTGGGTATCCTGTGTCTTCATTTATTGCATTTTATGTCTTTGGACAACCCTTGCTCTTAAAGATGCTGGGAGCCACTGCTGGAGGGCCATTCACGCCAAAATTAATCGCTAAAATGGCAGCTTGCTATTAATGTGCATGTGAACTTTCGTACGTTTGTTAGGGTAAATGTGGTAAGACATAATGGATTGTACTTGGCTGAGCCTATTACTGCATCAGGTCCAAGCCTGCTTTCAACATTAACAAAATCGAATGGTATTGTTATAACAGATAACAGGAGCAAATTGGCGAAAGGTACAAAAGTGGAGGTGATACTACTGAGGAGTATCTAAGCCATAATTGTTATATTATTAAAATTAACATATGCTGAAGATGTCATATTGCATGTTGTTGTGCGTCAAACTTATGACACCACGACCTTCGTTGAATAATAATATTTACTTTTCTTGTAAAGATTAAAAGATTATTATTTATACGAATCGTATTGTGCAACCCACTTACTCTATCTGTCGTCGGAAATGATCTCTCCATCCTTCCGGCAATGCCTTGATTCTTACAGCACGCTCGCATTGTTTCAATATCTTTCTCATCATCTACATATAACCGTACGATATCTTTAACTGTAACTTTGTTTTTCTCTCTGCTGATAAGTTGTATTTCATCTTCAGCTCCAATCTCTCCTTCTTGTAATACCTTAAAGTAAATTCCAGGACGACCACTGGCCAGAAACCGCTTAATAATATCCATTCGTCCAAATTTTACTCCTAGTTTGAAACATGGCATTCGTGGTTGTGTAGCTATTACTTTGACTGAATTACCAATTTGAAACTGATCACCAATGTTAACCATATCTTCCATTAAGCCTTCAGTAGTAAGGTTTTCACCAAAGGTTCCATAAGATAGTGTTGTACTAGGAAATTGAGGTCGCCAATATTGGTAGTTTTCAGAAGGATAAGCGTATATAGCCTTATCTGGTCCTCCATGTACAGTCAAATCAGCCTGTTTATCACCATCCAGATTAAGTTTTAGTAGCCTAACTCGACCTTGTACTGGTTCCTTAAAAATTCCTGTAGTAACGACTTCGCCCCTGAAAAGCACTTCGCGCGGAAGTCCTACATTGACAGAAAGGATTTTCATTATACTACTTCCATTATATATACATCTTTGTTGCTTATAAGAAATAGTAAAAATTTGGTATGAATTCGACACTCTACACTCAAGGCGGGTTTTGAATGTAAATAGATATAATCGCAGAAGAATTTACCGTGTATTACTTTAAGTATAGCCGTTCTTTGAATTGTGTGTGTGCATATGTTAACAGTACTATGTCGTGAGACAGGATTGGATTGTGATTATGTTATCAAGGGCAAGACAGAAGAAGAGATTTTGAAAAATGGTGCTGAGCATGCAATGAAAGTTCACGGTATGAAAGTGGATGACATATACCTTGATAGAATTCCTACTAATCTCCTATGCCAAATTATTGGTAAACTAGCAGATAAATAGATTGAATACATAGATTAGAAAGTAAAGAGTAGAATTTTTACTTTAACTATTGTCGATAATGGCTTTAAATAACTCTTACGACATAGTATTAGGTAGATATATACAATGAGTAATAACAATAGCGGTAACAAACAGTTCCTCATTAACCAACTGATATGGATTGGAATATCTATAGGCATCAGTCTTACAATTTCTATGTTAGTACCATTTCCGATCTCACTAGTTGCGATAATTGGAGTTTTCATTTTGCTTAACTTCTATATGAGAAAGAGAATGATGAGAAGGATGGGCATGAAAGGAGGCCTAGGGATGTTTGGTTCTTTATCCTCATCTTCAATGTTTGGAGACAGTTCATTAAAATATTACTGCATGAGCTGTGGAACAAGTCATAAGGATGTTGCATGTCCAAAGTGCGGTTCTAAGATGAAAAGGGTCGGTTCCTAGGTAATATACTGCGATATTTTTTAATGACAAGATTGTATTGCTGATGACATCGAGCCTCCATTTTTGAACTTTTGTAATCCTTTAATACGAGTTTAAGACAGTCTCTTATTTGTGGTCGTTTCTGTTGTTTCACAAGCAGTATTGGGCGTAGGCATAGCATTAGCATTAGTCCGCTATAGTGACAATATATGTTACTTCATTATCTGCCCAAAATACACAACAACAGCCTATTCCGTCATCTAATCAACAAGGAGGTGGGGGGTAAATTCGAATACTGGTAGCAATAAGAACATAACAGATTCTACTTTGACAAGTCAAATAACGATTCCTCAAGGTGCAGCTGCACAACAAGTTAATGTCTATTATAATCCTAGTCCTGCAACAGTCTCAGCCGGATCTAAAGTCACATGGACTATTAGAGATAATGCACCACATACGGCAACAGATCTTAATGGCTCGTTTGATACAGGTATCATAAATGTTGCTTCTAGTGGATCATCCGTAATAAAGAGCCCTGGCAAACTTTCATATCATTGGACCATACACCCATGGATTACTGGAATGCTTCAAGTTGTTCCCCAAAGTTAGATCTTAGAAAATGAAAGTGATCTAATATCAAAAAACCCTTCTGTAATTACAAGTATATCGATTTTTTTGCATTACCTTTTTACAAGGTCAAACTCCTTCAAAAGACTTCGGCTGACTGTTCTTATTTAGTAGCAGTAATCTTCATATTTTGAAGCACTCATCTTTTGTTAAATTTTAGTTCCACTCCACGTATATCGTTATAATTGAAAATAAACGACTCATTAGACATTATGACTAAACTAGATAATTGATCAGTAGAGTTGCATTCAGGACATTTATTATCCATAGGTATCCTAGTCTTATCAAGATATGTTGCACACCAGTAGCATTTTTCACATAGAACAAATATAGATGGAATAGAGCGATTAAGTGTTTTAGCAATAAAACTTTCATATTCATATTTTTCGTAATTAGTTATAGATTTTCCTTTATCAGACACTTTATGGAAAGGCTAAGCAAGGTTATATAAATCAACCCGAGGAGGCCTGAGCTAGGTTAACGACCACAAGTCGCTTGTAGCCAGCGTGCTTTAAAGGGACTTATTCGAGAGTACTTTCAGATACAGTATCAAGATCATATCAGATCAGGATATGAAAAGTTGATAAACATCATATTTTCATAAAGGCCTTTTGTATAAAAGTGCAACTTTTACGCTTGATTATCTCGAGCAAAATGATCTACAGTTATACAAAAAGCTGGACGCCGTTGTTTCCTGCTTGGATCAGGATAAATTCTTATAGTTTTTTTCTCTGGAATAATGTATTTTATAGTTATAAACCATCATGCACACTTATTACTATATGATTAAAAGGATTACTCAAATTAAATTTTTCTCAGTCACAGTAATACTGCTTGCTTTTGCAATGATGCTTTTTTCTACGATTTCTGCAAATATCATCGTCAACGCTCAACAAGAATTACCAAATATAATGATACCACCAATGAAAGCTCCAGTAAACACTACAATATCCAAGTCATTACCGTCCTCATCCATTTCTTCGCCCAAATTACATTCTGTAAAAATAACGTCGCCTTCTACAGGTCAACGAGTACCTATAGGAAAAGACCTTGCAATAACTGGTACATCTGTGGGTTATGCTAATTCTACTAATTGTCAGGTATCGGTAATTGTAAATAGTATAAAACCATATCAATCCACTGCAGCAGCTGGACCTGGTGGGGCAAATGATTACTCAAAATGGAGCTTTGTAATCAGTCCTTCTAAATATGCTACAATCAAACCAGGACCTAATAATAAAATAACCTCCAAATACACTTGCACGGATAATCCAACTGCAACATCATATTATAGTGTAAACGTTACTGGAATAGGCAGCAGGAATAGTAGCGGCACCCACCACCACAACTACGACAGCTGCAGATATTACTCCTACTATTATGGCAAAAAAACCTGCTCCCGTAACCAATAATGCCACTGTTGCTGGTTATGCCAACAGAAGCAAAATCAACTATTATAGTAATCCTGGATCCCATGTTGCCAGCATAACGCCACCATCGTCACCATTAGCGACATCAAATCAGGTAAAGCCTGTTTTTAATTCTAATAATATGCCAAATTTAAATTCCAGTACATTACACATAAAAATAACATCTCCTATTGAAGGTCAAGGAATTTCAGTTGGAAAAAACCTCACCATGACTGGCACATCTTCCGATAACACAGCTACCGATTGCAAAGTTTATGCTGGATTGAATCGTTTAAAACCATATCCACTTGCTATAGCAACCGGTCCCGGTGGAACAACGGACTATTCTAAATGGTATTTTAATTATAGCCCTGCATACCATACTGTTCCAGCCGGAAATAATAAGCTAACCGCCAAACTGGCTTGTAATGGTGATTCAAGCTTGGTAAAATACGATACTATGAATGTTACAGGTACAGGTGTTACATCAGCAGCGACAATAACAAAACCAACCGGAATACCTGTCTCATCTCCCAATACACCTGACACTACAACCAAGGTAAACCAGGTGCCCTCGATAACAGACAATAGCGACTCAACCAGTAGTCATGATCTGAACAAGATCGGTGGTAGCGACTCAACCAGTAGTCATGATCTGAACAAGATCGGTGGTAGCGACTCAACCAGTAGTCATGATCTGAACAAGATCGGTGGTAGCAGTAGTACTACAAGTAATACTGATTCAACTACTAACGATAACACTGACAAATCAGTTCAAAGCCACACAAAGATCAAAATACGCCATGATATTCCTTTCAAGGATAGCAAAAAGACAAATGGACTTGCAGATAATATAATAAAGGATGTTAAAAGGCACCTCAAAAAAGGAACCGCTTTAGCTGATTCTGGAGGTGCCACAGCTAGTGCTGGAAATGCATACGCACATGCTGGTTCTGATGGCATCTCTGTTAACGCTGGTGGCATAACGTTGAGATTGCCTTAGTGTTGAGGCTGCGGCACCTGACGGTAGATATATTTTTACTACCTACTGTGATGAAATATACATCTGTGGAAGATTTATACTTAAAAGACAAAATGGCCTTGTGATGAGAAATGATATAACCGATGTATTACAGCTGGACGAACCACTAATAATTACTAGCATATAGAATATGTGAAAAAACTAAAATATATATAAACAAATTCAGGCTTTCTTTAATAAATAACCTCTTTGTTTAACCTTCATGATACCAACATATAGCAGTGCAGATACAATAAAACTTGGGATGGTTGCCCCAATGGCAGGCCAGCTGGGAATATAAATCGGAGACAATGAAGACAAAAGATAATACAGCAATACACCGACAGACCATGATGTTATAGCTGGAAATCCGATTTTCATCACATCTCTACCATACATCATCGATTGTGTGTATTTGCGGTGTTTGATAATATAGTAGTCTGATAGAACAATGCCAAACAATGGTACAAAAACTGCTCCAATTAAAAGAATAAATGTTTCATAATTTGCTATTGAAATACTCATGGCAAGAACAGGTACTCAGACCAGTAAATCCAACTATCAAGTAAGGCTGTTTGACTTTTCTAATGATACTCTGTGTAGAAACTGCAGCCGAGTAAACATCAGCGAAGGCGTTATCTGCTTCATCTACAAGAAGTATCAACAAAAGGAATCCAAAGAATATTGATTGAATGGCAGTAATTATTCCTACAACATCGGACACGCCAAGCATAAGTCCTCCGAAATAAAACAAGATATTTGTAAGTGTAAAACCTATAAATGTGCCTCTAAATGCACTCTTACTACTTTTTGCGAACCTGTTATAGTCTGCAGCAAGTGGCATCCAAGATATTGGCATAGCTATTACAATATCTAGTGCTGAGAAGAATGACAGTCCACTACCTGGTGATAATAATATTTTTGAAAAGATCCCTGTCGTTAACAAATGAATAATTATAATTAGTGATGACGCATAGGATATCCATATAGCAAATTTTCCTAACCACTTTCTTATTACTTCAAGTGGGCCAGCGATACCAAGTACGGTAACAAAAACCCCGATAATAATTGTCCAAATATAATACGGGATTAGTTGATTCGCTAACATTTCTGCAGCTTTTGACATTATCATGATTTCAAATGTGGTCCATCCAATTAGTTGCATTACATTTAATATGGCTGGAAGATATGCTCCATGAATACCAAACGAGGGTCTAGTGCTTATTATGGAAGGAACCGCATTATCACTTCCAATCTTTCCCGCAAGAGCCAGAAGTAAAGAACCCCCAACAGAACCAAGTATTATTGCAAGAACAGCATCATCAAACCGAGCTCCAGTGAGAAAAGATCCTGCCGAGAAAACTAGAAGCCCTACTCCAAGACTTGACCAAAGAATAAAGTAATCGATTCCTCGTAGGAATCTATGTTTTGACGGAACGGGTTCAATGCCCCATTCCGGTGGATTTCTTATCGAAACCATTTATTTTATGACTAATACTGATAATCGGTCTATATATCTCATACAATTTATTTTGTAAGTTCTAAGAAGCATCAATTGTCTTTCTTTTGTAATGTGCGTTAGTGAGCTTAATGAGTTATAAAATGCATAAAATGATTAAGATTAATCAAAGACATATACAACTGAATGGCTGTAAGTAATGAAATACTTTTTACGGATGAAATAATAGGCGCCCACATTTGGTAAGCTTTGTTACTACTCTACTTTAATCTTTCTTCCTTTGTTATTGTTTGATTTGCTTTATTGCTTATTAAACACTGACTTGATGATATTTCTTTTTTAGATCATCAGTAGATACTATTATCAGTAGATACCTGCTGATACATGCCATCTTTAATACCACATTTACTTCTCTATAGGATACATTAACATCTGCCAAAGCTTCTCTTTCGGACGTTATTTGAGGTCCGCCATAACTGAAGTTTCCTTTTCTTTCTCTAAACTATAAACTATTACCAAATTCCCTTGCTCTTGGTTCAGCGTCAGGCTCAATTGTCATCGGATAATTATGACAACGGCTCCAAAATCATACTTCACCACCTTAGAGATTTTCATATTCTCTTACCACTCATTTGGGGCTTTTTCTATATCCCCATGCATTTTCAAATTCCTAAATATCTACTAGATTTTATATTGTTATTTATTATTTTTTCTGAAATTCATTCTTTATAAGCAGAGAAGTGTCTTTTGCTCTCCTGATCTTCCTAATCAATTAATTATACTGTCATTACTGCTTCATATGAAAAACCTTCTCAGGCCTTATCTTTAATATGACTCTCTTTTCTCCTGGCGACCTACCCGGATATTTATCTTTTCCAATGTACTTTTTTGCTAACTTGTCTATGTGTTCTTCAGCGGCATCTCCAGTTATTTGCTCTATTGTTCTTCCTCTTATAGTAACCATATCGTATGGATTATTTTGGTCAGCTATCGCCAATGCTACCCGAGGATCTCGTGAAATATTCTTATGTTTTATTCTACCTATTGCAGTATTAACAAGAATATTCCCATTTTCAATATCTACCCATGTTGGTGTAACCTGAGGATAGCCGTCTTTCATTATTGAAGATATAAAAACAAAGTTCTTTCCTTCAAAGATTTTGCGAATAGAAGGATCGGTTAACTTATTATTACTTCCTTGACTCATGGTTTAATATACACACTATTTCTATTAATAATTGTTCTAAAATAAATACTAATTATCTGAGGCTTGGACATAATTCCAGATTCGTATTTTTGGCAATGTCTATTGATGAATTAGGCTTCTTCAGCTATCTCTCGTGTGTTTTTACCTTGGTTATATAGATTTAGAACAAGTCTTTCCCTTTGCTGTCTTGATAATACCATCTAACTTATTTAATAAATACACAATAAAAAAGAATTACAACAGCTGATACCACCTGTTACCAATTTTGTTACCCCTGCTACCTCCTTGTTTCCACCTGTTTTCATCTGCTGTCACCTGTTACCAACTTATTTCAAACTGAACTCAATAGAGCAAGTAATACACTGATGGCATTAACACTCATTACAAGGTCTAACTTCTTTAACATCAAAGTTAACCCCAACTTTCGCAACTCTTCCTGAGTCTAGCTATACCAAAAAGCCGGGGTCCTCAAAGGCTCCCCCTTACTCCACATTTCTAGATACTACCTTTCGAATTCTACCGCGTACTCATATCACATCTCTGCAAGCTTTCTGATGCAAATCATTTGGGTTGCAGTAGATGAAGTAAAAGGGCATACCTTATTACAATAATAGAAACCTATAGTAGGTTCATTTAGAAATCCCGTATCAACATCGTGTTCGGACTGATAAATATTGTTCAAACCGGTTATAGAGTTTAATGCAGCTTTCATCTATGATTAGAAGATGCTGCTGCTCTTTCAATGTTACTTCCTTCCAATTGTGTTACTTTGCATATTATAAAATTCAGACAAAACGGCTTATTATACAAAATTCAGGTATTATGCATATTTATAAAACCAGGAGTACTTTCGTGAATGTACGCATTCGTAGATGAACCGATCTTTCAATATAAATAAACACAATATATCCTTCTTTGAATGTATTAAAAGCTGGCTTCATTTTTTAAAACGATATCCCCTTTATCCGCTTGCATTAACAAGTTTCTATAGATCTTATGATAATTATATCTCAATTACTGTTTGTTTTTGGAAAAGAAGATACCCTATTAAAGCTACATTAAGAAATGGTAAAACTGTTACAATCAAAAACGAACGAACATTGAAATTTCTTTGGCATACAATACCTGAAGATGGCATATTGCATGGTTTGGGATATGATATTAGACTTGATACTGAAAAAGAAATTTCGACAATCAGGTCATGTTCAAAGAATAGCGAAATAAGTCTACATGATAGCATAAATAATGGAGATGTTTTTGAAATCTTTTTGAAAAGTCAATATGGAATACTGCCAGTCAACGATGCGATAGTCATAGATGTAGGTGCAAATATAGGTGATTCGTCTATCTACTTTGCACTACAAGGAGCTAAAAGGATAATCGCCGTAGAGCCATTTCCGCGTAATTATGTGATTGCGAAAGAAAATGTGAAATTGAATAATCTTTCCAAAAAAATTAATGTAGTCTTGGCAGGTTGTGGTAGCGAAACTTGCTTTGCAGATGTTTCATGTAGAGAAAATTCCATCTTGAATAAACTAACTGACGGAACCCAAGTCAAAGTAGGATCTGCATTAGCAAAGAATTTAAAATCAGAAAATTTTTTTAAAGTCAAGCTTTTCAGTCTAACAGATCTCTTAAATGAAAATGACATATATACAAAGGCAATATTAAAGATGGATTGTGAAGGCTGTGAGTATGAGGTAATCCTATCTTCGCCTGTTGATAGCTTAAAACGATTTAGCCATATTTTAATAGAGTATCATCATGGGTATGAGGATCTAAGACACAAACTCGTATCTTGTGGTTTTACAGTTTCAATTAGCAAGCCTCGGTATATTAGAACGCATGATATAGGAAAACCCATGTATGCAGGAGTCATTTTTGCAGTGAATAATCAGCATTAGGTAGGCACAGTGGCGGCTAACAAATGGGTCTTTTTCTTGCGACCAACCTCTTGCACATTTCATTTATATAAATCCAAACCTTGTGACAAAATCAACAATTGTTAATTTAACAGGTCGAATTGTGTTGTAAGAAACCTTAAAAGGTGTTCAAAAATACTTTCAAATATGAAAAGCTATGCCAAACACTCTCTCTATGGTATTGGCGTTGCAATAACACTAGTCTTTAGTATACTAGTGGTAACCAATTCTGTTTATTTTGCTTCTGCTCCATCAGCACCATTATCTCAGAAAAAACAAGTTACACTTACAGCTGTACTTGAAGACCAAGGTGACCCGGGAAGATGGAAATTTTTGTTTCAACCTGCCATGCAGGAGTTGAGAGCACGACATCCATCTATGGATATTAAGTTAAACTACACAACGTATCCGTATACTCTGGCTAGGACGCATATGTTAACGGCACTGGCTAACCAGACTCCTATTGATCTCATTTCTGTAGATCAGATCTGGCTTGGAGAGTTTGCTCAGAAAGGATTGCTAACAGATCTTACAGACCATGCCAAGAGTTGGGGAAGAGAAAAGGATTGGTATCGAGCAAACTGGGATGGTGGAGTATATAATGGTAAAGTATACGGTATCTGGGCATGGACTGACGTAAGGGGAATGTGGTATTGGAAAGACCTACTGAATAAAGCAGGAGTTGATCCTAATTCATTAAAGACATGGGATGGATATATTGCATCTGCAAAGAAGCTTAATGCAGTTTTAAGACCACAAGGAATAGAAGGAGTGCACCTTACCGGCGCTAATCATTCTCCGGACATGTGGTATCCTTATATCTGGATGCTTGGAGGGAATATAATGAAGCAGAAGGATGGCCACCCAACAAAGGGAACTTACTGGTTTCCAGCGTATAATAGCACTAAAGGAGTTAGAGCGCTCGAATTTATCAAAGAACAGGTAAGTGCAGGAATAAAGCCGCAGAAAAATCATTTTTGGGGTATAGAATTTCTTGATAGAAAGTTTGCGGTAATGTTAGAAGCATTGCAGCATCACATAAATGAAAAATTTCCAATAACATCACCTGAGAAGCGACTTGAATTCGAACAGAAAGTGGGCTTTATACCAATGTTTCCTGTACCAAATCCAAATTACCAGAGTACGTCTTTAATTGGAGGATGGGAATTAAGTATTCCTAAGATATCTATGAACAAGGACCTCACGTGGGAATTACTTACGATAATGGTAGAGCCCAGGATCCTTGCCCCATATTTGGCTGCACATTCAAATCTTCCAACACAGATACCTATAGGAGAAGGTCCTTATGCAGCAAGTTTGAACCAAACTACCCCATACTATGATGAATTGATCTCTATGCTCAAAATTGCCAACGCCAGGCCTAGCATACCAGAGTACCCTCAAATAGCTGAACATATTCGCCAGGCACTTGATGAAGTTTACTATGGGGTAAAAGAGCCCAAGCAAGCATTGGAGGCTGCTGCCTGCAAAGTCTGCAAATGTGCTAGGTTGGTAGTTGGAATGAAAATATAAGATGGGTCTTCAGTAATAATATTTACGCAGCATGGATATACTCTTAGGACGAGAAAGAGAAATAGGAATCATTTCTATCATTTCGATTATCGTATTTTCAAATGGCTTATTATTCTATATTCAAAATATTACTGCCGATGATCTCACAAAGAGTGTGTTTGAACAACAAAGACAGCTTCAGATACAATCTACTGGAGAGATTGCTCAGCATGTAAGCTCAGATGTCAGCTTAGTCATGTCAATGCTCTACGGTTTGGCAAACTCGCATTATGTGCAGCAAGGGCAATTGGGAAACGATAAGACTACAAAGTTGTTGGATGATACTTATAATGCATATAATCTTACAATAGATAGACTATTTATTTTAAATAAGGACGATATTGTGGTAAATAGTTTATCTAGGCAATCATCAGAATTTTTTCCGGGTGAAGATTTATCGTTTAGAGAATGGGTAAAAGAGACAAGAAGTACTGCTACGCCAGTCTTCTCTTCTGGAGATTTTGAAAGACAAGAGATATTCAGAGAATTTATCTCATATCCAATCATAAATAGAGATTCTGGTCAATATATGGGAATGCTAGTAACATCGATCCCTACTGTACCATTTTTTGCACATTATGGAAATGTTCAGAATATCAATTCAAAGTTCCTGGTAGCCTATGATAAAAATGGCACTATATTAGCCAATGGTGCAAGCAATACTCTCATAGGAAAGAACTTTTTTGGAGCTTACACCCAGCAGTTTATAAACTACAATAAAGGCCTAAACAATTTAACCCGAAATTTATTAGCCGGTCAATCTGGCTCTGCAGTTTATGATTATGGACGTGGTGAAAGATTAACTACTCAGCATCCGATTCTTGTGAACAATAGGCCCGTATTTTTTATTCAGATAGTGACACCGACCTCAGAAATATATTCTAAGGTTAACAATGTTTTTTCCATACAAAGAGTGGAAATCGTTTCTCTGGTTGCGGTGCAAGCACGGTCGCTATTGCAGTCTTGGTGCTATTACTTAGAAAATGGAATATTATCTTGAGAAAGGAAGTAAAAAGAAGAACGCAGGAATTGGAAGATTCGTATGATGAAATGAAACGTTATTTAGAGGAAGTTCTAAAAACAGTAAAAAAGAAATGGTAACACACCCCACATCCTGTACCAACATCTAATCAGGGATTAATCTCTCTAGCATAGGCATTGACTGGCAACATTGATGAAATACGTGATGACCTGAAAACAATTAAGGATATGGGAGTAGAACATATCATATTTGGCTATAATTTTCTGCCTATAGCTAGAGATATTCGTACTTCTTTTGTAGTTAACCTACAGCAGCATTTGCAGATAAAAACATAATTTTGATCTATTTTTTTGGCTCAATATCATTATCAGTTAATAGTTCCTTGACAGATGATTTTTCAAAATTAAATGAGTCTAACACTCGTAGGTTATCTCTTTTTGCAAGGTAGCTTTTTTACACGATTTTCTATACTTTTGAAGAGGGTTTAAAGATCTGTCTCTATTGAATTTGTAATATCTCACTACAACATGTTTTTTCATTTAACATATAAAACAAAAATAATTTTGTGTCTTAGTATGAACATTCAGTATTATGCTTTTAGCATACCATCATCATTACCATTTTTATCACCATCTGACGAACCTATCCTCTCTAAAACCGAACCTTGATTTTTTATAGAATCGTTTGAAAGCCATGTAGTTCTTCGAATTGTTAAGAATCGCCTGCCAGATCTATAGTGTGGGATGGGATAAGATAAGAGAGCAGAGATTTGAGAAACAAAAAGAGTTAGGATTCTGGCCTTCAAATATGACAGGTCCTGGAAGAATTCCTCCAAATCAGGTATTGGACAGTCTTACCGGTGATCAAAAGTCTTATGCAGCCAAAGTACTTGCAGTTCATTCAGCCATGATAGAATATATGGATCAGAACATCGGCAGGGTAATACAATACCTCAAAGATACAGGACAGTATGATAACCCATTTATCATGTTTACATCTGACAATGGCAGCAGCGAACCAATCGAAGTGTACGACTTCAAATCTGCTAGCGGTGTCGACCTAACCCATGCAAAGCAATTCGTAGCTGGGATAAACAATAGTCTGTCAAATCTTGGTAACCCAAATTCTGATTTTAACTACGGTGCATGGGGAACTTATTTGGCAGTTTCTCCACTATCTGGTTTCAAGACAAGCTTTTATGAAGGAGGTACAAGACCGCCTGCTATAATCAAAGCGCCACAATCATCACCATCGTCAACACCAGATGGCAACTTGATCAAGAGCTTTGTATATGTGACAGATATTACTCCAACAGTTCTAGACTTGGCAGGCGTCCCACATCCTTCGTCATATAAGGGACACGACGTGCATGAAAGTCTACGTTGTATTAAAGGTAGAAGTGAATGCAGCCGCTGTGTTTGGAGAAGATTTGCCAAAGCAAGAAATACTCGAAGTATGGAAAGGTGAAGAACACCTAAAACTTAAAGTTGAAGCATTGGCCAGTACGTTTCTTGACAATTCAAGAAGGTACGAAATCGTTATAGAAGAATGGGAAGTGAAAGAGTAAATACCAGATGAATATTAGATGCCTCTTTATTACACCTACAACTACGACTAACTAACAGAGCTATGGTGCTAATCTACTTGCTGTGATCCTTTATTGTATAACTACCACTCGATACAGCCGTTTATTCACTAGATGATAATAGTATAATTTGCATTTCTGGTGCTATATCCGATAGCTAGTTATCATCAGCACTATCTGATATAATAAAGACAGACATTTTCAGTATATCCAATCATTCCTGCAACTGGATTGGAGCATGCTATAAGTAGAGTTATTATTACACATTTAATATGCGGATTATGATACGGGTACATTTAATTCGTATTTCAATGGTTGTGGCAGGTCCGTTTTATCATTGTCTATTGTGGTAACATCTAATATGATGCTATAATTGCCATGTTGAGAAAATACAGGACCATTAACCATTATAGGATTGCCAGGGTCTGCAACCCAAGCATTTGTTAAATCATCCATATTACCACTCACCCCGTATCTTGGAGCACTGCTTGGTTTAAAATCAACGTTGAGGTTGCCATCATGGGCATGGAAGAATTCTGAAATAACATGTTTTCCGTCTTTATTAGAAATAACATCCATTCTAACGGTTACATGTTTTATGCTTTGTTTCGTATTTTGATCCAGAAACGCAACCTTCATCAATACGTTTTGACCTGATTTAATAACTGCTGGTTCAGTTTGAAAGTTTAATGCTACTTTTCTGTCTCCTATATTTGCTGCATGTGGCATCATCATGTGTTGTGCAAAGGCATGTGGTATTATTGAAAAATATGATGAAGAAACTATGATTACTATAAGTATGCCACCATAATAACATGTGGTGCTACTACAACTTTTATGCAAGAGATTTCTCAACCACAAAGCTAATCTAAATCTCATCTTCATAACAATCCATGTCTGGGGTTCTTATATTTTGAGGCTTCTTTTATTTAGAACCCAAAAGGAAGATACTGCTGTCAGTACATAGCAGAGGAACTGTTCTATGGTCATCCCTATATACTCAATACTATATATATATAATAGGGATAAATATGTCAACTACAAAAGAACAAAGAATAAAAGAACAAGAAGTAACAATATCACAACAGCAAGTACAACAAAAAGAACACCAACAAGCTATCAATAAAGCACTAGATGAGACCAAGGACAACATCAGAAGAACAACAGACGAAGCAAGGAAAGATATCCCGCGTTATACTCAGATTGTCAACGAGTATCAAGAGGAAACTATTCAAGCAGCAAGACAGATGGCAGATAACTACTTAGAATGTCAAAGGGAAATTATCAATTCAATTCAATCAGCAATGGTGCCCCAGATAGACGCAGCAAATAGAGCAGTTACGTCAAATTGGACATCTCCAAGACATCTGACTGAACACTATGCAAGATTAGTTAGCGCTTTTGCAGATAATACAATTGCGGTAACTAAATTAGTAAACAATGCTGTATTTGCAAACCTAGAAGCATTCAAATCATCTGTTCAAACTGCAAGAGATAATGTAAAGGAATTTTCTAGAATAGGCGTTAACAGCGCAAAAACATTAGAGCAAGCATCAAGAGGTACAGCTAGAGTAGCTGGACAGGCTTTGTAGAATCAGACGAGCAATAACAACAACAAAAATACTTTAGAAGATGCTGATGCTTCTTCTACCTTTAGTATTTTTGTTATTAAAAGAAAATTACAATCAAAAAAGATACAAATAATCTGTATAATATAGAGTACTCTGTAAAGCCGTTTAACAACAACAAGTGTCCCAAGATGCATCAGGATCGTTACATGTTTAGGGCACATTGACGAGTGCAAAAATAAAGAGACGTCCAAACAAAACCGGTGACGAGTAGGAAGAAAATATATCACGAAAAAAATTGTGGGGCACAAGTTCAAGTTAAATTTTATCGTCAAGGTATTCTTCACGCACAACTTGGGGGGAAGACGCCTTGAATATAGCATATAAATAATCATCTTTCTTTATTTGCAAATCAGTTCTTGCTTTCTCTGTGATCCTTGATATTATGTGAAATCTATATTCTATAATCAAATGTATATTTAAGACACCTGTCTGGAAGTTAGTGATGTTTGCTACTTTAGCCTTAACAACGTTACGAGCACTCGTTTTTAGCAATTCTTTTGATAGAATGATGTCTTCTGGCCTAACTAGTATTGCAATCCTACAGCCAATAGGGTAATTTCCTATTGCCTCTAGTGAATGTGAACCAATGTTGAAGGTAGTAACGCCACGAATTGACTTCTCAACATATCCTTCTAAGTAGTTACTTCCAGCACTGATGACATCGAATAAGAAAGATGGAGAAGGATTATTTTGAAATGATAACATGGATTCGAGTTTAGCTGTATACTCTATGACACCATTTTGTAATACACCGAGAGAGTCAGCAAGTGCATATATGTCTTCTTCAAAATGTGTTACATAGATAGTTGGCAACCCTTGCTTGGTAAGAACTCGTCGCAACTCAATCCTTAGCTTTATTTTAGTAGGGGTATCTAGATGTGCCAGAGGCTCATCCATCAACATAATTTTAGGCTTTGCTACAAGCATCCTGGCTAATGAAATCTTTTGCATCTCGCCTCCACTTAAACCTTGGATATATCGATTAGTTAAGTGTGAGATACCAAGATCCTCAATAAGTCTTTTGATTTCACCATAATTATCCTTTCTGCCTTTCTTTGTAAGACCAAAGACAATATTGTCATATACATTTAGATGTGGAAATAGACTTGGGTTTTGAAACATATATCCTATCCTTCGAGATTCTACAGGTAGAGAGGTTATGTCCTCTCCTTCTACTAGAATCGAACCACTATCTGGCTTTAGCAATCCAGCAATGAGATTGAGAACAGAAGTCTTACCACTTCCTGTTGGTCCGATCAAAACTAAAATCTCTTTATCTTCTATTTTCAAGTTTAAGGGGCCCACTGTGAATCTGATAAACTTCTTTGTCAGATTAACAAGATCTATCCTAGCCAGTTTGATAGTTCACCATTTAATTAAGTTTCACTATGTCCTGTCCTTTCTTCGTTGTAATGTAAAAAACAATTATGGCCATACTTGATAATAATATGACTAAGATTATAGTTGGAACAGCCTGTTTGAGCCCGCCGATTGCATTATCTTCAAAGATCTGAATAGAGACAGTGTGCGGATTATATGCCATCATCATTGTTGCTCCAAGCTCACCTATGGCTCTGACCCATGACATTATGAAAGCTATAACTATTCCAGTCCTAGCTAATGGAAGTGAAACTTTAAAGAATGTCTCGAATCTGCTTTTACCTAATACCCTTGCAACCTTCTCAAATGATTCATCAACTGATTCAAATGCAGCCTGACTTGCAAGAATCATAAATGGAGAAGCCACATAAGTTTGTGCTATTATAACTCCGAGGATAGATTGTGTAAATTCGACTCCGGGAAAAGCTTGGACTAGAGGAGAGTATGGACCAAATACTCCAAGGAGAAGAGCACCGCTTGCAAGCGGGGGAAGAATTAATGGGATAATAACAATAATTCTCAAGAGAAACTTAGCTGGAAAATTGGTATATCTAGCCAAGAAATATGCAAGGGGTATTCCAAATAAAGACAAAAGTAATGTAGATATGGTTGCTGAAACTAGGCTTAATACAAAAGCACCACCAACTTGAGGTCTTGTGAGAGAATCTAACAGATGTAGAGGTTCTACAAAGATCAATATGGTGACAAGTGGATATACAATGTACGCTATTGCTATTCCAGATAAAATAAGTATAACGATATTAAATCCCTGATGCTTTATTCCCATATGAAGGCTAACCACTTATTGCGTGTAATGTGTTTTTAGTTATCATCTTTCACTTTATAGTCCGATAAAGGTTTTTACGGTCCTAGCATTATATTTCTTATCGGAAAAGGAACTTTGTCTATTTTTCCTTCAACTATAGGTTTGATGCGGTTTAATCCTTGATTTTTTAGAATGCTTTCTCCATCTGTAGACAGTAAGAACTTGACGAAGGATATGGATCCATCTAGATTTTTGACTGTTTCTGGTATTGTTAATGAGAAATAAATTGGCTCACCATAGACGGTTTGAGTTCCTAAAGTATAGGAGGCTTTTCTATAAAAATCAGAAAAAGATGGATTTGCAAGATTAATCTGAGGAGGTAATGTAATGTATGAAAGTCCTCTGGCTATTGCTTCATGTTTGTAGGCAGCTACAGCATCTATTTGGCCTGATTCCAAAGCGGTATTGAGAGTTTCTTCAGGGAAGAGTTGCTTTGAGTTTCTATCATCTCCTAGGATCCTTTGTTTGATATTCTGATCGCTGTAAAATATGTTAGACAGTTTTGCAGTTATAATCATATAGTATCCTTTTGGGTCCAATTCAGGATCGGTTCTTCCAAACTTGAAACCTTGCTTTAAAATAACTTGATACCACGGTATCTCTCCTTGCCTTGCTTTCTCGAGATCATCGTAAAAGCGGCCAGAATGTGAATAAGCGATTACCATCTCGGCAGAAGCAAACTTTGCCAGCCATTGTGCAAGAGGTTGAGGTTTATCATTCATACTACTACTATTGCTATTTATTAACCTTATAATAGGAATTGTGCCTGCACTGACAAATATATCGGGTCTCCTTTGTCCATCTATAATCATATTTACAATTTGTATGGAGCCTCTTCCTTCACCTGTGTATTGATAACCTGTATCTTTATAGAATAATGGTCCAAGACCATTCTCAAATACCCTAACAAGAGAACCAGCGTACATTACAAAGACCTTTCCTCCTTGATTGGAAAAAGAAATTTGCTGGTCTTTTCCAGTCATAGCCCAACTATTATTTATGAATACGGAGGAGAATACAACGACGATAACGATATCCATGACTATAAAAACGTGACTGAATTTATTATTTGTAACAGATATACATAAAGTCATATTTTAGTCCTTCAATAGAATACCAATGAAGCAAGACTTTCGTGTTTAAATGTTGTGTATGGGCTTTTTCAAATTTCAGTGACTATTTTTATTCATTTGAGTTCAAGTAGAATAAGTGATCTAGCGAGTCGATAATCTTAAAAAAGAACTACTTTGTTTTGCCTTCAAATAAACAAGTAACCTGTAGTTATTTACGCAAGCCCTTTTATACAATTATTCTATATAATAATAACAAATTGAGTAGCTTGCCAAAAGAGGAAGGAGAACAATTACAAGAAACTGAGACTGAAGAGGACTCGGAAGATGATAAATCTGAAGAGGTTGACAATGAATCACCTGCAAGCAGCTTAGTAACTTTTCATTACAAAAAAGCTTTTATTCATATTGAGAGTTTTTTTTGCTTTTCTTCTTTATGTTGTTGATAGTAATAAAATATTTCAGGACAATTTATCAATGATGATAATGATCAATAGAGTCCAAAGTAGGCTGAACCTCACTCTCCTCTTTCACTACTTGTAAAACCTTATTCCAGATATGCTTCTCATATTCATAAGCCATTATTCCTCCTACAGCAGCTCCTCCAACTAGGCCTATGGGTCCTGCAACTATTAAACCAACTGCTCCTGGAAACAAAAGACTTCCAAACCAGGAACCTGAGGCGACTTCAACAGCATAATCGTTTGAATCCCCAATTATAGAGATATGTATTTCACGCAAGGAACCGGCAAATACTTTTATAGATTTATTCAAAGCCACAATACTACGCAAAGGTATACCATTCATTGTCCCTTTATACTCCGAAAGGATCTGCAGATTTTTTTCATTCTCGATTTCTTCCTTTATTTTCTTGTATAGATTTTCAAGATTTGTATTAAGACCTCTGTAATGTTGTACTTTTGACACAAGCATTAACGCCAACTGGTTCTATATAAGCAGGGACTTGAAGTGACAACGAAATTAAATGCTCTGAATTCAATGTGACATCTTTCGTTGTTGCTGAACTTCTAAAATTATCCCTAACTCTGTATAATTTTATTTCTTGATATGTCGCGATCATTAATGTCTGCATAAACTGCTGGTTCCAGATTACAGTGTGAACATGGATTTATCACAAAGGTTGAACTATACCCTATACATAAACATAGAGATAATACTCTTTATTTAAATGCACCAAAAAAAGTATGCAAAATTACATTGTGCAGGTATAATATTTGACAAAAAATAAAATTCTATAAGGAATACCAGCTCTTATTTTTTCTTGCTGTACTACGAAGTTATTTAAACTATGAATATGAAAAATAAACTGTCATGTGTGGTTTGGATTATGAAAACATATTCTATCATGTAACACAAACTCGCAAGAATATGAAGTGCGTTGAAGAACAGGAAGGAGAATTTACAAAAGCGATGGAAGGGCCGGCTGGCTACTTCCGAGAGCCTGGCGGTTACATAGTGGATATGCGATACAGAAAACGAAGCTGACCAGTAATATTTCTAAAGAACGTATCTCTCAGACCTACTCGACTTTTTTTATTGATTGTGATTCTTCCTCGCTCATATTAAGCAAAAATAAAATCTATCCGTTTCAACCTAATACGGAGTACCTTTTGTTCTTTGATTTTTTAATGCTTCAATATACCACTCAAATTCTTCCAAGAATCTTTTGACTCTTTTTTCATATTTTTCATCAATTAGGTTCCCATTTTGATCGAAAACTTCATGGACTCTTGATATCGGAAACGATGAGGGTATAGATGGTGCTCCCAATTCAGCAAATATTAACCTCATTTGCTGAGCTGCATTGATGCCACCAAAACCTCCAGGAGAATAAGATACTATGGCAGAAGGCTTAAAGTAATACTCTTCCAAAAAGTAATCCAACGTATTTTTCATTGCAGCGGACGTACTATGGTTATATTCTGGGGTAACAGGCAAGTAACCTTCCGCATCTTTAATTTTATTCCCAAGATCTCTTAACTTTTCTGGAGGATTTGACATCTCCTTATACATCTTGTCGAGTAAAGGCAATTTAAGATCCATTGGATCAATAAAAAATACAATATGATTGCGATTTTTCAGTTTCTCTTCCATCCAATGCGCAACTTTGATGCCCTGTCTGTCACGTCTGACCGAGCCTACTATTAAAGCAATTTTAGCCATTAATCATTTTTTATACTGGCTTATTATTATTATTAATATTCATGAGGTAGTAAGACACGCCACGATATTCTTCTATAAACGTGAGCTCCCAGTGTACCCTCCATCATTTATAAAATCAAAAACCTCAAAACGGATAGTTCCATTTAACATTTGGTAATATTTAAGAATTTCATCTAAGATTCTAGTAAATCTAATAATTCTTTTATGATAAATACAAAAAGATATACTGATTATTTCTCTTCCTTTTCTGTAGGAATTTGATAGTTTCCCTTTAGCATCTGTTCTAGTTATACATGCCGTTGCAAATAGGCCAAGATATCAAATTGTGCTTTACATAACTTGCAAGTAAGGCTAGGCTTGTCTAGTAATGCATCTTAGTTGGCCAAATTTCCAGTCATAGTTTTTACTAACAAAATTTAATAAATGGATAAAGGGCTTTAGGGTATGCCGAAAAACGATGATTATTCAGTAATTTCTTCTTCTTCAGATTCATGGAAGTATTTTATGGATAGTGCAAACACATTCTTACAAATAACAAATGAACACGTGCTTCAAGGTCTAAATCCAGGCGGAATTTATCAAGCGATATGGTGCAGGGATGGAGCATATATTCTCAAGGATTGGTTCCTTTCGGGAAATGTTGATGGAGTCATGCAACATATTTACCAAATATGGTCTCATCAAATATCGCCAAATAAAGAAAAGCTAGTATATGGCAGGGGATCTCCAGACATGAAATTTTCAGCAGAGGTAATGGGAGAAAATAAACAAGAAGAATTTATGGGAGCCCTCCCTACAACGATATATCAGGCTGGTTTCTCTGAGGTTTACGGCCAAAATCCAGACATTGACTCGACGGCATTGATAATTTCGACAACCTCTTGGATTTTAGCTAGGTCGATAGAACAGCAAGGTTCTTCATCTTCCTCTTCTGAAATTTCCAGTGTAGTAGCTTCCGAACACTCATCAGATTACGTTTCTGCGTTATTATCAAAGGTTGGACTAACAGATCCGTCAAAGGTTGCTGAATTTGTAGTTCCTCGTATGCTTAAAGCCATTAAGTATCTGAAGAGCCGCGATATTGATAACGATGGTTTGTTAGAACAAAGCCACAATGAAGACTGGATGGACACAGCAGTCAGAGCAGGTAAGATAGTTTACAGCCAAGGTTGTTGGCTACTTGCTTTAAATGATTTTTCTTCTTTGCTCTCAAAACTCGGAAGGA
This sequence comes from uncultured Nitrososphaeraceae archaeon, assembly GCA_963825865.1. GTDB lineage: Archaea > Thermoproteota > Nitrososphaeria > Nitrososphaerales > Nitrososphaeraceae > CAWGVG01. The sequence continues at coordinate 54,240 of CAWGVG010000060.1, forward strand.
GTGAGGAAGCCGATAGATTGAGGCACTTAGCAGATAAAACAATTCATGGTGCAGACCAAAAATTATGGTCTGAGGAAGACGGTTGCTATATTGATATTCAAGAATCCCATCACTCAGGAGAGCCTTACAGATTACTTACCCAAGATGTATCGTTTTACTTGATAGCTATTTCACAGAATACATCCAATGATAGTCTTGGAGTTCATCATCATCATCGTAATCACAACCAGATCACAAAAAATCAGGAACAAAGACAAGAACCCGAGTCCATCCATCAATCTGTTCACAAACGAGCTCTTAGTACACTTGATGCTATCAGAAACAGAGCATGGAAAGAAAAGTGGCCGCTTGTAACTGAAAGTGAGCTGAGGAGAACTGGACCCTGGATTCTAAAACCGTATCAATACCATAACCATACCTTTTGGCCTTGGACTACAGGAATAGAGATGCTAGCAAGAAGTAGGTTCAATAGAGTTGAAGAGTGTGATATTCTACTTTCCAAGCTTGCTTCTGAAGGTCATCCACATTTACACGCATTCTATGAATGGATAAACCCTATTACGGATGAAGGATCTGGAGCATACCCGTTTAGAACAGGAATAACAGCGATAAGAATAGCACTCGCGGATATCCTCGAAAAAATCAAAAGCGAACCATCTTCCTCTCCTTCTATACGACAGTCACAAAAAGAGCACCTTCCGGGTAGTAATATACAATAAGATGCTGAGCCCGAGCTTTACACCTCGAAAAATCAATTACTCAAGACAAAATTCCAGAATCCACTATCGAGGCAGTAGCAGAAAGCAACTTCTCAACATCTTCTTCATCATGAGAGTCAGAAAAAGCACCCATCTTTAAGGGCAAAAAGAATATTTCATTCTTGGCCATAAGTGCCATATGGTATTTTCTGAGTAGTTCTTTATTTGATCTCTCGACATCCGTGGCATTTGTGACCTTGTTAACAGCGTCATTGAGGAAATGAGTTAGGAAAAGAGATCCAACGCCCGTTACTTCAACATCAATTTTAGCTTCTGAAAATAGCTTGGAAAGGCCCTTTCTAGCATTATCGCCAAGTTTGTCAATCTTTGAATAAATAGTGTTCTTGTTTTCATTAAGATAGTCTAGAGTAGCAAGACCTGCCGTCATGGTAATTGGGTTTGCAGAAAACGTACCTCCTCCTATCGCACAGCGTGATTCCTTTTCTTTTCTTAAAACTGGATTAGCGAGAGACATTAATTCCTTATCGCCACAAACAACACCAATCGGCATTCCTCCGCCTACAATCTTACCTATCGTAAACAGGTCAGGTTCAAGCTTGTACAATGTCGTCGCTCCTTGAAGCGATAACCTGAATCCTGTGACAATTTCATCTAATATGAACAAACTACCGTTTCTTTTTGCAAATTCTTGCAGGCCCTGTAGATAGCCTTTAACAGGTGTAATACATCCAGCGGTTCCGAGAAGAGGCTCAATAATAATACATGCCAAATCATCTTTGATAGAGTCTAGTACTTTGAGAGATCTATCAAGATCATTGAATAATATAGATTCTACGAATTGCTCTTCATCCTGAATAAGGCCTGACCCCTCGTCAACTTCATAAGGATAATTTACTGTTTGCATTAATGTTGTATTGAATCCGTGCCATCCTCCCATCACTTTGGCAATAACCCTTCTCCCAGTTTTTGCTCTTGCCATACGGACAGCATACATTGTTGCCTCCGTGCCTGTATTGGAAAAGCGCATACTCTCTGCTCTAGGCATAAGTTTTTGGATTGTTTCGCCAAGTTTAACGCTGATATCATTTGCAGTACCATATAATGTTCCATTTTCAATTTGCTCAGAAAGAACTTTGACAACCGGCATTGGAGAATGACCAAGAATGAGCGCCCAATGTCCCATCCAAAAATCGGTATATCTGTTACCATCGACGTCATAGAGGTATCTGCCTTTAGCAGCTTTCGTGAAGAATGGATATGGTTCAAAAAAGCGGATATTGTGGTTAACTCCACCTGGAAATACCTTCGAAGATCTTGAATAGAGGTGTTTCGATTTGGAAGTTTTATTTTCATAAATCCTCTGATAGTCAGTAAATTGCATCGGCCAACTGAAATTTAAATTGTGATTCTTTTATTTGTTTGTAACAACTTACAGAATGTTTCTACAAATATCCGACAAAGAGTTTATTAGCAAGGTAATTGTCGTTGTTTATAGTAATACTTAATTAAAATAATAGGAATGTGCTCCCCTTATAGACAGCTTATTCTGAGGGAACATGCTTCATCTTAGAGGGAGAAGATTTATATTGTAATTTTGTTCCAGATATTTAGAACGTAACAAGCAAGGCGGCGTCGATGATGATTTTGGTCTTGGTGCCATCTCATGATTCATTGACCTCCAGTTGCGCTCATAATATGGAGATTCGATCAAACAAATTGGATCTGACATTGGTCACACGACCCGCACAATAACAAGTTGTCCGGCCGTACTCTTTAATATAATATAATCAAAAGGATTGACTCCGGTTGATCCTGCCGGACCCGACTGCTATCAGAGTGGGACTAAGCCATGCGAGTTAACGTAGCAATACGTGGCATACGGCTCAGTAACACGTAGTCAACATGCCCAGAGGACGTGGACAACCTCGGGAAACTGAGGATAAACCGCGATAGCTCATGATTCCTGGAATGGTTCATGGCCGAAATCTATATGGCCTTTGGATTGGACTGCGGCCAATCAGGCTGTTGGTGAGGTAATGGCCCACCAAACCTGTTACCGGTACGGGCTCTGAGAGGAGGAGCCCGGAGATGGGCACTGAGACAAGGGCCCAGGCCCTATGGGGCGCAGCAGGCGCGAAACCTCTGCAATAGGCGAAAGCTTGACAGGGTTACTCTGAGTGATTTCCGTTAAGGAGATCTTTTGACACCTCTAAAAATGGTGTAGAATAAGGGGTGGGCAAGTCTGGTGTCAGCCGCCGCGGTAATACCAGCACCCCGAGTGGTCGGGACGATTATTGGGCCTAAAGCATCCGTAGCCGGTCCTACAAGTCCTCCGTTAAATCCACCTGCTTAACAGATGGGCTGCGGAAGATACTATAGGGCTAGGAGGCGGGAGAGGCAAGCGGTACCGAGTGGGTAGGGGTAAAATCCTCTGATCCATTGAAGACCACCAGTGGCGAAGGCGGCTTGCCAGAACGCGCTCGACGGTGAGGGATGAAAGCTGGGGGAGCAAACCGGATTAGATACCCGGGTAGTCCCAGCTGTAAACGATGCAGACTCGGTGATGGGTTGGCCTTGCGCCAACCCAGTGCCGCAGGGAAGCCGTTAAGTCTGCCGCCTGGGGAGTACGGTCGCAAGACTGAAACTTAAAGGAATTGGCGGGGGAGCACCACAAGGGGTGAAGCCTGCGGTTCAATTGGAGTCAACGCCGGGAATCTTACCGGGGGCGACAGCAGAGTGAAGGTCAAGCTGAAGACTTTACCAGACAAGCTGAGAGGAGGTGCATGGCCGTCGCCAGCTCGTGCCGTGAGGTGTCCTGTTAAGTCAGGTAACGAGCGAGATCCCTACCTCTAGTTGCTACTAATACTCTCAGGAGTATTGGGGCTAATTAGAGGGACCGCTGCCGCTGAGGCGGAGGAAGGAGGGGGCTACGGCAGGTCAGTATGCCCCGAAACCCTCGGGCTACACGCGGGCTGCAATGGTAAGGACAATGAGTTCCGATTCCGGAAGGAGGAGGCAATCCCTAAACCTTACCCCAGTTATGATTGAGGGCTGAAACTCGCCCTCATGAATATGGAATCCCTAGTAATCGCGTGTCACCATCGCGCGGTGAATACGTCCCTGCTCCTTGCACACACCGCCCGTCGCTTCATCGAAGTTGGTTCTTGGCGAGGTGGTGCCTCATTGGCACTATCGAACCTGGGGTCAGCAACGAGGGAGAAGTCGTAACAAGGTGGCCGTAGGGGAACCTGCGGCCGGATCACCTCCTTTGAAACGAGGCCGGACAACTATGTGTAAAGGGTCATGTGATCAAGAATCTATAAAAGGTAAAATGCAATTCCTCGTTATTGAAACAGGAATGAAGGACGTAGTAAACGAAGTTTACGATGACCGTCGTGCATAGGATCAATCAACATAACGCCACAATTTGATAAGTTATATATATAATTTATCAATAACGACAGAAGCGTATATGTGGTAATACAATAAATTATCTTTACCTGTGTTTGCGTAAAGATTTAGGGCTTCGTAGATGTAACTGTATACACGAGAAACTGGTGCAAAGACGCCGGTTGGAGGATGACTCGGCTTGATAAGTGAAGAAGGACGTGGCAAGCTGCGATAAGCCTGGGGTAGGTGCATGCGACCGGTGATCCCAGGATGTCCGAATGAGATCTCTCTTTACACTCCCTTGCTTAAGCTTGGGAGGACGAACTGTCCGAAGTGAAGCATCTGAGTAGGACGAGGAAAAGAAATCAATTGAGATTCCGTCAGTAGCGGCGAGCGAAAACGGAAGAGCCCAAACTGAATCTGTCATGGTAACATGATAGAGATGTGGTGCGTTATAGCGCATAGGATGCTGTTCTCGGAGCTGAAGTGCTCTGGAACGTGCTGATAAAGAGGGTGATATCCCCGTAGGCGTATGGGAATGGCATTTTGCTATAACAAGAGTAACTGGCCTTGGCAGTGGCCAGTGACTGTGGGTGAAAGTAGCATCCAAGGCTAAATATTCATCAAGACCGATAGAAAACTAGTACCGTGAGGGAAAGTTGAAAAGTACCCCGGAAGGGGGGTAAAAAGTGCCTGAAACCAACCGGTTACAGACGTGTACGGCTCGCAAGGATTTAGGTGGAGGTTTCGTAAGGAACTAAAGCCTTCTAGAGTTGTATGTTCCGTCTAGAAACACGGGCCAGGGAGATTGCTGTTATGGCGAGCTTAACCTAATAACAAAGGGAAGGCGAAGGGAAACCGAATTCGCGCAACTTCTTCTTTCAGAAGAAGTGAGGCGAGAGATCTGAAAGGGTCTTAGTCATAGCAGTAAGGCTAGAAACCGGACGATCTAGTCCTGGACAAGACGAAGGTGGGCGAAAGCCTGCTGGAGGTCTGTAAGGGTCCTGACGTGCAAATCGGTCCCCTGATCTGGGATTAGGGGTCAAAAACCAATCTAGTCCGGTGATCGCTAGTTCCCATCGAAGTGGATCGCAGTCCTGCCTTAGTTGAGATAGCTTGTTTTGTAGAGCACCGATCGGACGGTAAGGGCTCGAAAGGGCTCGCCGCCCATTCGAACTCCGAAGGTACAAGCGTCGTAGAAACTAGGAGGCGGGTTTATGTGGGGTAAGCCTCATAACCGAAAGGGGGACAACCCAGACTAAAGTTAAGGTCCCCAAATGTCTGCTAAGTGTCAAACAAAAGGGTGTTTTCGAGCAGAGACAGCAGGAAGGTAGGCTCAGAAGCAGCCATCCTTTAAAGAGTGCGTAACAGCTCACCTGCCGAGCTCGGGAGCCCCGAAAATGGACGGGGCTCAAGTAGACTACCGATACTTTAGACCACCGGCAATGCCGGTGCGTGGTAGATGGGCGTAGTGATTGGGTAGAAGCTGGGCTGTGAAGTCCAGTGGACCGATCTAACTATTGCAGATCCTGGTGGTAGTAACAGCATAGCCGGGTGAGAATCTCGGCGACCGCAAGGGCAAGGGTTTCCCGGCAATGCGTCGTCAGCCGGGAGTTAGCCGGTCCTAAGAACAACCTCAACAGAGTTGTCCGAATGGGAAACTGGTTAATATTCCAGTGCCTTGGAAGGTCGTTAATACCTGCCCTGTTGCTTCAGGATAGGGCGAGCAGAATCGTCGTTCTGTCTAAGTATTCAAGCCTTGGGGAGTGCCGTAATGGCGAGAACTGAGGCCAGTTATGAATGGCCCTTCGTAAGGAGGGTTCGCTTAATTCCAGGAGACAATGAAAGCAGGGACAGGAAGATTCTTCCAAGACCGTACCGAGATCCAAGCACTGGTGCCCTAGATTAGAAGTCTAAGGTCTATCGGGTATACCGTATGGCGAGGGAACTCGGCAAATTAGCTCCGTACCTATGGTATAAGGAGTGCCTGCGGTTTTTGCGAGGAGCAGGAACTGCAGGTCGCAGTGACAAGGGGGTCCCGACTGTTTAATAAAAACACAGGTGGCCGCTAGTCCGAAAGGATGAGTATGGCCTCTGTATCCTGGCCAGTGGCGGTACCTAAAACCTGGGTTCAACTGGGCTAAGGGCCGCTAAACGCCGGGAGTAACTCTGACTCTCTTAAGGTAGCCAAATGCCTTGTCGGGTAAGTTCCGACGTGCATGAATGGAACAACGAGGGCCCCGCTGTCCCCGCCTACAACCCGGTGAAGCCACATAACGTGGACGAACAGTCCACGAACCTCTGTCGGGGAGAGAAGACCCTGTGGAGCTTTACTGCAGCCTGTTGTTGCGATATGGTTGCGGATGCAGAGCGTAGCTGGGAGCCATGCGAAGTCAATCCCCCGGGATTGATGGAGGCGCCATTGTAACACCAGCCACTTGTTACCGTATCGCTAACCCGTTCTTACGGGGACATCGGCAGGTGGGCAGTTCGGCTGGGGCGGCACCCCCTTGAAAAGGTATCGAGGGGGCCCAAAGATTGGCTCAGGCGGGACAGAACTCCGCCGGTGAGGGCAAAGCCAAAAGCCAGTCTGACTGGATTCCCAATGATACGGAATTCAGAGGCGAAAGCCGGGCTTAGCAATCCATCATGTCCCCACTATTGGGGGCTGGTGGTGACAGAAAAGTTACCCTAGGGATAACAGGCTCGTCGCGGGCGAGAGCTCCTATCGACCCCGCGGTTTGGTACCTCGATGTCGGCTCTTCCCATCCTGGTTCTGCGAGCAGGAGCCAAGGGTGGGGCTGCTCGCCCATTAAAGGGGAACGTGAGCTGGGTTTAGACCGTCGTGAGACAGGTCGGTCTCTGCCTGACAGGGGCGCGGTTGTTTGAGGGGAAGTTGCCCCTAGTACGAGAGGAACAGGGCAGCGCAGCCTCTGGTTTATCAGTTGTCTGACAAGGCAAGCTGAGCAGGCTAAGCTGTTTAGGATAACTCCTGAAAGCATCTAAGGAGGAAGCCTTACCCGAGAAAAAACAGCCTTCCGTAAGGAGAAGGGCGGCCATAGAAGATGGCGTTGATGGGAAGGAGGTGTACAGCATCAAGCTTCGGCGAGGTGTTCAGCCTGCCTTTTCCAATAGCCCAACGCACCTAAAATAAGTGTGTCTTCAAAACTGAAACTCTAAATACGTAAAGAATGCTGGTTAGATTATTTATTTGAAACGATTGATCCTTTGCATGGCGGTCAACAAAATTTTTTTGCTTCTTCGAAAAAAGACAGATAGTATGAACATTGTTCTGGTGTTTTAGAAGATTTTATAATTCTCAACCTTCATACCATAATATTTAATGGAGAATGGCTAAGATAATTTAATTCATGCATAACGAACTAATATATTAAACCTAAGAAATTTTTATATCATTCATATTTATGTCAGTAATTGTATGCCTTTCACATAAAGAGGATGTTGACGGCGTATCCTCTGCTGCCATTGATCAAAGCAGCGTTTAGGTCTAAGTCAGTGATTCTTGTCGATTATGCAAACGTTATTGCTAATCTGGAGGAATTGGCTGCTATATCTTCTGCACCTAAAAATAGAATTCAAAGAATTTTTATTTGTGATTTGGGCCTTAGCAAAAAGAATGAACAAAAATTCATAGATATTGTTGGGAAGATTATTTCAAACGGAACTAAAGTAACATATATTGATCACCATGATCTAGACAGCGAGACTTCAAGTTCTTTGGTTAAAATTGGTGTATTACTTATTCATACAGTTGAAGAATGTACGTCTGTACAAGTATATAATGAATTCAAAAATAAATTTAAGTTCGAATCGCATGCTCCATTTGTCGCTCCAGCGGGAGCACTTACTGATTATATGGAAACCAAGCCTCTAGCGTCCTCTATTGTATCTAGGTTCGACAAGCAATTTTTGATGCTAGAGGCAACGGCACTTTCGTACATGATATCTGCTAGCCAGCGTGATAATCAATTTCTTATCAAAATAGTTAATACACTTTCAAAGATGAAATATCCTCATGAAATAAAGGGTGGATTTTCGATAGCTGAAAAATATGCCAAAAAAGTTTCAGAAGCTGTAAAAATAATTGAGAAATCTATAGTTAAAATCGATAATCTAGCGTATGTTCAGAGTACACTAGAATTATCCGCCAGCATGATTGTTAATTTTGTGCTGGGAATATCGGAAAAACCTGTAGCGATGGTATATAAATTAAAAAATAATGTAAATTCCTATGTTATTTCTATCCGAGCCTCACGGGACTGTAAATTGCATGTCGGGAGACTGGTAAATGATATTGCATCAGAGATAGGTGGGAGTGGTGGAGGACATGACAAAGCATGCGGTGCAGTGATTCCTAAAGATAAACTACTACAGTTCATACAATTATTAGATAAAAGAATTGGATGAGATAACGAAAACAAATAAGAAAAATAAGAGCCTAATTATTATGAATAAAAATTTTGGGAAATGCTCCTAATTGTAGCTGTATATTCTTTCTTGTAAAGAAGGGCAGAAAATTATCTATTATCTCTATTTAACCCAAATAATTAGGATCTGACTTTACAGATCTGCAATCATTTTAATATCTCCTTTTCTTTCCTTTATCAGAGATAGCATTTATTGAAAATCTATTCCATTGCATTCTCGACAACTAAACGTTAAAAATACTCCTGAACGCGAAATAGAAAACAAATTATGAATCAATTTCGACGATTTCATATTGTTAATAAAGACAAGAAGAAATTAAATTTATTAGTGACAATTATCAATCTTTATTCACCTCTTCTATAATAGAATCAAGGTCATATTTTGTAAGCCCTATCCCCGATTTTGCGTCTCGTCTAGATATTATTTGGTTACCGTCTTCCTTACTACCACCAAAAGCAATAAGTGTAGGAACTGCATTTATAGAAAACTTGTCCCATAACGGGTTTTCATCTTCATTTAACTTGCAAGCGTATAGTTTCAATGTAGAAGATTTCTCGTTCAGTTGTACATAGCGTTGTTCAAAAAGGGGTTTGAATCTTTGACAAAAAGGACACCAATCTGCATAAAACATTACTAGCGTCTTTTGTTTTAATGAGACCGATTTGTCAAATTGGCTTGGTTCAAGATGTTTCATGATTACCACTGGTTCTATGTCTTTCCACTTTATTATGAATTCCACTAATCAAAGATTTGGTGTTCCAACAATAATCGAAGAATTATTATGCCACAGAATACAACGGTCGAGTTGACTATATGTCATTATTCCACGTTTGGAAACTAATTTGTTATTTAGTTTCTTTGTTCTGCATTGTATCAAAGGGCATAATTTCATTTACGTCTATAATGATGGTACTGGTGTTTGGTAGTATTACTCTATAGTCTGAAGGGTTAAGTAGCAATATGTTAGTAATTTTAGTACTGTTTGTTTTATCACCTAAGCTATTGTGTGTTGATCCGATGTCAGTATGATACATGCATAAGTAGCCGGGTTTAGACAATTCCTTAATTGGCTCCAGTTTAACTTGCTTAATGTCCGATGTATGTCCTATAAACAATTGTAAAGTAGATGAAAAGTTTCCATTACATGGGATCTTTGCAGCTATATGGGCATTCGTTATTTTGTATAGTGTGGTATCGTAAAGAGGTATAAAGTCCTTTGGCGGAATTATTTGATGGGCTAAGATCAATATAGCAGATTGCCTCACAGCCGGAATGCTCCTTTCCATAGTGGTTTCGTTATTTTTCTTTGCTACTGGCAATGCATTATCGTTAAACTGTTTTGCTAATGTTATATTTCGATTTGACGTTGTCATCGAAGTTGCATTTTTTATGTTGTCGAAAGCCGTACTTGTTGTAGGGTTATTACGAGTCTTATTGAGTATGGATGATATTATGGACTGGGGGTCAATAATAGATCTTCATCAAGGACTCAGCAGACTGACTTGCTGTTTTTCCTGTAAGATTAGCATTGCTCGAGTTTTCTGCTAATGCTTTAAGAGGAAGTTGAATCCTGATCAGGAAAAATATTGAGATTACTAAAACTATGGTTAAAATGACTATTCCAGAAAATGACTTATCATTTGTTCTCTGCTGTCTCTTCATTAATGGAGAAGACTTTGCTGTATTAATTAATTTTTATCGTGCGTCTTTTTTATCATTTGGAGAATATTTATTGGCTATATTAAGACTTAAAGACGAAGGCTAAAACTAATTATAAGGCGCAAGACCATACTTGATTTTTCCTTGACCGAAGTAAATGATCTAATTATCTTTTGTGTCCGCATACTTCCATTCTATCTTAAAACGACCATAATAATGCGAAGAATATAAAACACATCAAGGTCTCATTAAGGTGATCGACACTAATAAAGCTCGCGACTTTTCTTGAGTAATTAAAAAATATATACAAACTATAGTGTCCAGCATGGGTGGACCCTATCTGACTACAGAGCAGCAGCTCATTCTTATCTATTATTCCATAGTATGAGTTATCTCATCTGAGTGACTTTTTTTATAGTGTTTTTCAGCCTCTCCTTTTGTAAGAAATTCCTTTCCACAATCTGTGCATCTAAAAGTACCCGATTCATATTCAGACATAATCTTATCCTGATTTTGTGCAACATTATAAATATTAGTTATCGAGAAAATTATGTTAACAATAGACTATCAATTTATGTTATTCTTTGTGTGTCGCTATCAGCAACAAAATTATGCTTTTCTTTTTCAACTAGAGGAATCACTTCTTTCATTATTATCTCATCAAAATTATTTACTTCCACATCTAGAGCTATAAGTATATAATAATTAGCATTTACTGGGATTGTAGCCCTATTCATTTTTTCGTATTTTCCAACTGCATAGATCAGCTTACCTATTTGTGGTTCAAATTTAATCCTTGTTTTCTGTCTAGTTATCGTAGATGATGCATATTCTTCATTCTCCTCTTCTGTCAGGATAGGTTTCAATCCTTCTCTGTATTCTGCATTCAGAAGCACACCGAATCTATTGGCAATACCTATCCATCTAATAGATTTATGAAGGTTTAATACCCCCTTGCTGAATGCGTAAAGGAATTCATAATCTATCATACGGTAACTACGGACAAGCAACCTTAAAAAGTATGTACCTCTAATATGAATTTAAATTTTAATTGTGAGTTCCAGTACTGTCTCTTTCAAAATTGAATTACTCTTAATAGAAAGTATTAGCATTATTAATCTCATTTTTAGGCGTTTTATTGTCTATACAAATTTGAGCATAAGCTGATTGTTCCTTTTTATGGTGCTTATGAGTTTTTGCCTGAAACTCAGCTTCGTTTACTCGGACTTTTTAATTTCTTTTTTTGTCAGATTCTGTTGTGAGTTAGCTATTTCATATATTTTCTTTCCTCTGTATTGACAAATGGTTTTCTTACAGAATCGTTTAATTTAGCAGATAGATTTTGCCTTGCAATAAGCAGCTTACGCTGCCTGTTCGATTAACTTTAAAAATCCCCTATAGATCTGTTCTTGTTCTATATACTCCCTGGTTCTAATTTCAGATAAAATATCTTCAAATGAATTTGTAAATTGAGTTGCCAAATCTCCCATTTTCGAGATCTTTTCTGCATCTGCTCGAGCTTGCTTTTCTGTTGAAGCATCCCGTACTTCCTTAATTTTGTTTTCTGTTTTTTTAATTAGCGCAAGTATTATTTCTTTAAGTAAGTTCATAGGCCGCAAGTTCTGCCTTTTTGATGATTTCTCGCTCATCAAAAAGTTGTTCTGCTGAAATCCGAATTTTTGTATCCTTTGACTTTTTTTTGCAAGCTCTCGCTCCTTTTTGATTATTGCGTAGATTTCACTTTTGCCTTTTTTTGCTTTTCCTTCCTTCATTGTTCCAGTCTTAAGTAATGAATTTTCAGCAGATGTGGATGATATATCCTTCATGAAAGTATTTCTCGCTTCCTCTTCAGTTATCGTAAATCGCAATAGACTACCATCGTATCCTTCAGCTAGATACTTGGAATATAATATTTTTCTGTTTACATCTCGTGACGACAAGTATCTACACCATCAATTCCTCTTGCTTGTTTCTTTCTTACATCCTTCCATTCTATGATTGTATTATCTTTACTGTATTCCATTATTTAAGGAAGATACAGCATCGAATTAATAGTTATATTGGACTAAAGAACTGCAAGCCGACGACGATAATGCTAAAAAACGTGTCCTTGAATTATCAATGCTTCTTTGTCTTGGAGAATTAAGCTTCCCTTGTTACCTGTGGTGGTTAACTCAATTAAGTATCCAGCAAAATATTGGACAAACCTATGTATAGCAACAACACGTCCTGAAATGTAACATTAGATAAATTACTATTGTTGTTAACGCCAGCAGTTACAGCTAAATCAGTAAATACCATATCCTAGTTTACCTTGTAAGTGCAATATATTTCGCAACCAAAAATTATTGTTTCCACCGTACTTTTAAATTGGCTTCCTGGCCGCTGTTGATGCAACTATTGCTACAAATATTGCATCTCTCACTCCTCCGAACATTATATCTTGTATCCAGACTATAGGGATATTTTCTGCTGTGAACTTGCTTGTAGCAGAGAGTTATAGAATATGTAGATTCTGCTCTGAAAGCGAGTATGTAAGATGCTGCAATATCTTGCTTATTCCACAATTAAGGAAAGCACTGGCATTTGTAAAAAATGCAGTCATCTCCCAGACGAGATGAATAATATATTTTCAGTGTTTAATATGAAATTAAATAGTTACTCTTTATAACAAAGTAGTAAAATACTATTTAGTATGAAACTAGAACAAAAAGAAGACGTAGTAAGCAAGAAAACGAGTATACAGAGCACTACATGCGAAGTGTTGACCATATGGGAAGTCTTAGGTAAAAGGTGGGCTTTGCTAATTTTGAAGAATTTAAGTACAAAAGAAGCAATAAGGTTTAATGAACTGAAGAAAGTCTTGTCTGGAATAAGCAGTACTGTATTATCACAAAGGCTTTTGGAGCTAGAGGACGAAGGCCTCGTTTCTAAAAAAATTTATACAGAAATTCCACCTAAAGTAGAGTATAGTTTAACAACGCGGGCAAAAGAACTTGAAATTATTCTAAAGGATTTGGGCAAATGGGCGAACAGATGGAAATCTTTCGAGCAAACAAAGACCATGGGAGCAGTAACGGCTAGCAAAAATATCAATTAAAAAGAAAACGACGAGATATGTAGCAAACAAATCAAGATATTTCACATGCTAGATTGCGAAAAAATGTTATCTTTGCTAATTAAAAATGTATAACCAGGTCAGTTGTTTTTTGGAGGTCTTGCAAATGGATTTTTATGATTTGTATGATATTCTATTGCTAATCGAGCATCCTTTTGCCTTCCTGTTAATATGCCCACCACGATATCGTCTTTCCTTATAATCTCTTCCTTCCGAAGATTTCGAACAGCTGCAGGAACTGCACCAGATGCCATCTCACAATCGAATCCATTCAAACCGACTACAGACATACCGTCACTCATGTCTCTATCATTAACTTGGACAGCTATGCCATTGGTGAAATCAATCGCTCGTAAAGCCTTTACAATGTTGGCCGGTTTTCCAATCTGAATAGCAGTCGCATTGGTCTTTGGACGAATGCCCTTCTTATCTTTGAATGCATAGTAGCGTTCGATCATTTCCAAATCGGGTCTACCGTTATTCCATTTAAGATTTTTATTCTCGAATAGGCCGTTCACAAGTTCGTAGAATGTGTTAGCACCTTCAGAATTAACCACCACGATTCTTGGGATTTTTTTAATCCAGCCCCATTCGTGCAATTCAATAAGACACTTCCCACAACTTGAAGTATTGCCTAATGCGCCCCCAGGATATACTATCCAATCTGGTGGACTCCAATTCAAATGTTCCATTACTCTGTAGATAATTGTCTTTTGTCCTTCAAGACGAAAGGGATTTACAGAATTGACTGTATATCCTGATGTATCCCTCGCCTTCTTCAATGACGTAGAAAGTGCATCATCAAAATTGCCGTCGACTTCTATCACTTGCGCACCGAACTGAAATGCTTGTCCTAATTTTCCAGGAGCAATTTCGCCTTTCGGAATGTAAACGTCGCAGTCCATGTCTTCGTTAGCTGCATACATTGACGCTGAGGCAGATGTATTGCCTGTAGAGGCGCAGATCAATCTTCTTACCTTCAGCATTTTTGCATGAGTGACTGCTGTTGACATTCCGTTATCCTTAAAGGAGCCGCTAGGATTGTAACCTTCAGGTTGCAATAAGAATGAATTATGACTCATACCCGCGTAATCTGCTGACTTTGCTCATTTTATAAGGCCTAGAAAGCCTGCCTTCAGCACCGTCTAAAGATACAAGTACTGCCTGCACAGTCATTAAAGTTTTCAGTGTCAATGTCCAAAAAATTTATCAAATCACGAAAGCGCCATACTCCACTTTCATTGTAAATATTTCCTCCATGATTTCTTCTTTGGTAAAACACATCGATGAGACTCTTGGAAGGGGCCTTATCATATTTTACATCGAGAAGAGAAGCACAAGAGCATCTATAAATGTCATTATTTATTTCATAAGATAAACCACAAGAAGGGTTGATACATTTTTTAGCAAGCATGATATGCCATAATAAGAAATCGGTTAATTGTTATTTAGACTTTTTCGAATTATGTACATTTGAGATCTCTAAGAATAGAACAGAACAAAAATGTACGAATTTCTTAAGTCACACGCATTTCGCAAATTATTACCTTAGATATATATAACCTAGATAATTGGTATAGTTCAAAAGCAGTTTTTGTGTAAAATCTATTTTTCATACATTTTAAGTAAATGTTGAATTACTCCATCCATATCGTTTTCCTTTACTTCAGGCGATATAGCATGACTCAAAAGATTAGTAACTGTCCTAGAAATCTCTGAACTAACTTCATCAAAACTATCCATGTCGCTATAGCTCTGCTGATAAAGTCTCCTTAATCTCATGGCATACATTTGCGTTTGCTCATTTATCGCTATGTTGTAAGTATTATTATTCACTTTTATCTTATCTTTTATCATTTAAGTCTTTACCAACAGTTAGTGTATAAAAAACTTGCCTAAAAGGATAGGGCTTGTGATTCCAGACCATATCTCTAGAAAATGTCATTCAGTAATTTTGTCAACTATGGATCCACAAAGTCGAAATGCTATATAGCTAAAATGGACAATTAATCTCTTCCTAGAGAGAAAGATTTAACAAATTTACGCAATTATAGAGCAACAAGTGAGTGAACGATACCGTCAACTTTGCAAAGATATATCAAGATTTTATATTTCGGATATAACTTCTATATTTCAGATATTTGTTAACTTATCCTACTTCTAATGGATATATATGTTACTTGTATTCTAAATACCATATAATTGCTAAATGTACTCTGCAAGAGGATAAAGTCGCTGTTAAAGCAAAGTGTCAACAGGAATCATGCTGACGCATTACTGCTTTCCGGAGGATTAGATAGCAGTATCCTAGCAAGTATCTTGAAGCCAAAATGCTCATTAACGGTTTCTCTAGGTATTGATACACCTGATCTTGAATTTGCTAGATTAATAGCAACAAGGTATAGTGAGAATCATATCGAAATTATACTTACTGATGAAAAATTACTAGAAGTAATAGAACAAGTAGTTAGAACCTTAAAAACCTTTGATCCTATGGAAATCAGAAATTCCAGTGTCGTTTTCGTTGGGATGAAAATAGCTAAAGAAAATGGATACGCAAATGTTATGACAGGTGATGGCGGAGATGAATTATTTGCTGGTTATAATTATCTCAGGCGCTATTTTTCAAATGTCGTAAATCTTGATGCTGAGCTGCAGAGGCTTTGGGATAGAATGAACTTTTCCTCATTACAAATTGGGAAAACAAATGGAATCAACGTTAAAACACCGTTTCTAGACGAAAAGTTTTCTACTTATGCTAAATCTATTAATATATCAAATAAAATAGGTGAGTATAACGGACATCAGTGGGGAAAATTTATTTTGAGAAAATGCTTTGAGTCTGATCTAGGCAAAGAAATAGTATGGAGACCAAAATTTGCACAAGAGCAAGGAGCCGGAACCTCAAAGATAAAAAACTATTTTTCAAATAACTTTGATGACGCTTATCGGTTAGCAACAAAACACGCTCTTTCTGCTGGTGTTAAAATCAGAGATAAAGAACATCTTTATTATTATACATTGTTTAGAAAATACTTTTTATCTCCAAAGGATGAAAAATGCTCTTATTTGAGATGTCCGGAATGTAACGGATGTTTTAATTCCATCGGTAAATTTTGTCGAATTTGTGGCGCTTTTCCAATAATCCCCATATGAAAGAGAGGCTCAACATAGAGAAAATATTTAGGATATAAATAGAATATTAGTATGGTACCATATTTTGTAACTATAGATATCTGTCACGTGCAGTGACAGCTATTCATAATACACTCATCCTTTTAGCCTATAGATAGAATCAGTAATTAGGTGCTATACTAATAATGTCATTTGGTAATAAGTGGATAAAATCACAAAATGAAAATATGGGCAATAAACTTCTTGAAGGAATAAAACCACAGGCTCCTTTGAAGCCAAGGATTGAAGAAGCCCAACATAAATTACAATTGCAGATTTCAAAACTCGACTCTATAACATCGAAGATGGAGGAAAAGGATCAAGCAATTTTCAAACGCGTAGTCCATGCACTACAGAATCACGAAACACAATATGCTAAAATATTATCTAATGAACTGTCACAAGTTCGAAAAATGAATAAAATGGTTTCCTCGGCTAGATTGGCTTTAGAACAGATAGAATTAAGATTGAACACAATTACAGAACTCGGTGATGTTGTAGTGACCTTGAGTCCAGCAATGTCTGTAATAAAGGGAATACAGGGTGGACTTTCTTCGATGATGCCAGAAGCAGATCAATCTTTTGGACAGATATCGGATTTACTTGGAAGTATTATGACAGATTCTGGACAGATCCCAAGCACAGAGATAAACGGACCTAGCGGCATAAACGAGGATTCAATGAAAATCATAGAAGAAGCAAGCGCAATTGTGGAACAGAATATGAAGGACAAGTTTCCCGATCTTCCGTCAAGTAGTTTAGAATCAAGAAGAACTGAGGCTTCCATTTACTAAAGAACAAAGACCTCGCTCCTTTAATTATTTTTTAAAATTTTCTGAATTTGTTTTTTTATTCTTGATATTGTGGGGTAGCTATACCCTTTGTCTCTATAGGTATGGATCATGCTCTTCCAGTTATTCAATCGCCATTTTGCCTGATTGTGGCTTAGCATAGCCGTCTCTCTTTTCACTATGCTTTTTCTACCAGGCATTAGGTATCCTCCTTCTATAGCTGAATAACGCTTGTACGCAAATCTCAAACCAAAAACAATCATTTCTGTTGTAAGGGAATTTAGATAAATTTGTATTTCTTTATATTGTTGATCTGTTAATTTAAGTTCAAATGGAAAACGTTTCATATTCTAATACACCATTGAATTTAACATTTAAAGTTAACTTTCTAAATTCGAATTTTGAAAGACGATAATGCATGATAGCTACGTTGATCTGGTTGTCTATTTTTAAATTCATCGTTGATTCATGTAAGATATTGTTAAAACATTCAAACAATACCACATTTCTTACCAGCCATTTCAAAAGACGATATTGCACACGCTAATTGATCGTTTGTTAAAAGGGACGTAATAGTTACTCTAAGTCGTGCAGAACCTTTCTTCACCGTGGGATATCTCACTGCTTGTGCCAAAACTCCATTTTCTAAGAGCTCATTAGAAAATTCTAAAGCTAAGTTTTCATTTCCTACTATTACTGGAATTATTTGTCCTTCTGACTGGCCTATCAAAAAGCCTAAATCGGCTAATTTTTTCTTAAGTAACAAGTACGTTGTTAAATAATCTCTTTTGCAAATGACCCTTCATGGAGATAGAAATGGCTAACAAAGCTGAAGCACATAGATGGTCTGGCAGGGCTGAAGTATATATGAACTGACGTGATTTATTTATCAAAAATTCTCTGACTGTGTGAGTCGTAGCAACATAACCTCCAAAGCAACCAAGGGCTTTGCTAAGGCTGCTAATATGGACGTCTATTAGCTTAGTTACTCTCTGATGCGAAGGCACACCAGAGAATAAATTTGAAGCTCCAAAAATAAAATCTCCATGAGCATCATCTACTATTGTCATTGCATCATACTTTTTTGCAATATCACAGATTTCTCTCAATCTTGACATATCTCCGTCCATGCTGAACAAGCCTTCTGTGATTATAATAATTTTTTTCCCTGATCTCATATTGGTTTTTCTCATTATTAGTTTCTCCAAATCGTTGATATCATTGTGTTTGAAGATGTAAGTAACAGCTCTACTCAGTCTACATCCATCGATTATACTAGCATGATTTAATTCATCGCTAAATACTATGGAATCTTTATCAGCTAGGACGGAAATAACTCCGATATTTGCCATATATCCAACAGGATAAACTAACGAAGATTCAGTCCTTCGATGATTTGCTAATCGTTGTTCTAATTGCTCAAGCACGACTGAATTACCGCACATTAACCTAGAACTGCATTGAGATACTCGGGTGAGTTTTTTTTTCATCTCTCTTAACACACATTTGTTCTCTGATAAACCCAGATAATCATTTGAACATAGGTTGATAACTTGCTTTCCATTGACAATTGCCTGGCCTGACCGTTGTAGAGAAACTCTTTTGAGTATACGGTAAAGATTCTCTTCTCTTAATTTGGTTAATTCTTGTTTTGCAAAGTTATATTTTAAGACCAATAATATCGTCAATATTATATATTTATATTCTTTATTTGAACTCATTCTTTTTTGAAATATAGTAATAGTAGCAATACTATTAGAGCCATAATGAGGATTTAGTTCTTTTTTATGCGTCTTTATTGCGAGCGATAATGTTTATGATTTTAATTTTTTATATATGTTATAGCCAAAATACTAATACTATAGGCTAGCGCTTTTTACCTTCATTTTAAAAGGAGGGCTTTTGTTCCGTAAAGAAAGTGAAATTGAATGCAGTAAGTCTTTCTTTTTTGATACTATTACGTAGGTCGGAGTCCAATGTCTTTTATCATGGCAATATCTTGATCTGACTTATTTCCACTTGTAGTTAGATATCCGCCTGTAATTATTCCGTTTGCTCCGGCTTTTAATGCAAGTCTTTCTTTATCCTTTAAAATAACTTCTCTTCCTCCTGCAATCTTTAAAATTGTCTTTGGCATAATAAACCTCCAAACTGCAATTGTTTTTATTACATCTATTGGATCTAGCGGGTATATACTTGCAAAAGGCGTTCCTTTTCTTGCTATTAGAATATTTATCGGAACTTCCTCTGGATTGAGAGTTTTAATAGAAAATGCAAGTTCTAATCTTTGTTTGATGCTCTCTCCCATTCCAATAATGCCGCCGCAACACAATTCTAGTCCTTCTTCTTTGACAATCCTAGCAGTATTTACTCTATCTGCAAACCCGTGAGTTTTACATATTTGAGAAAAGTAGCTTGAGGATGTTTCCAAGTTATGATTATACCTTTTTACTCCAACGGACTTTAGTCTCCTAGCTTTCTCTCTAGTCATAAAACCCAATGATACATTAACGTCTATATTCACATCTTTCTTTATTGCCTCAATTGTATCACAAATTTGCTCGAAGTCTTTGTCCGGTGGAGATCTATATGCACATACAAGACAGAAACTACTAGCACCCTGGTCTTTTGCTTTTTTAGCTTGTTCCAAAATTGCTTCTTTTGCTAACAGTGGATATTTGTTTATATTGTTGCTATCGTTATCATAGAATGATGATTGGGCGCAAAAAGAGCAATCTTCAGGACATCTGCCTGATTTGGCATTGATTAAAGTTTCAATATCTACCCCATCTCCGTTAAAGCTTCGAGTAATTGTGTTTGCACAATCAGCCAAAGTAATTATAATAATATCGTCATCTGTTGTTGAAGATAGCGCTAGCAATTTTTCTGCTTCTTTGAAGCTAATATCACCACCATCGAGAACTTTGTTCATCATTTCATTGATGAAAACGGTAGCTTGATCACATATGGACAATTTACTTCAAAATACTGCTACTATATAATTAATTTTTCTTCGAAGAAACTTAGATCAATTTTGGAATTGCTTATTTGCTTCATAGGCAATACTGATTTAGTATTCAAAATATGTTTTTTATACAAATAAGCAACAATTTTAATAAATCAATTGTGTTATGGATATATGTATGCTATTTTTTGCTTATTACCACGTTGCAGAAATATAATAACCAAGTTGATCCTTCTCAGAACAGTATTTATCTAGCAATCTCTGTAGTTTTGACCCAAGTTCCATAAATACTATTATGACATATCGAATAACCTTATCGCTCCACTCCTCCAAAGCAAATACGTAACATGTGCATGTATAGATTTAGTCTCTCTGCTCTTTTTGAAAGATTACAACGTCCAGAGTATTCGGTCCTATAATGGAACATCATTGAATCTACAATCAATAATTTTATTTTTGAATTAGATTTGTTGACAGTAGAACAAGCTTCTTCAATACATAATTCTTTGTTCTGTTGAAAAATATAATCAGGAGAATACATTTTTTCGCAGTACATGTATCTATATATAACTCCTCAAAAGACTACTACAAATTTGTCTATTAAGGTCTATGATATTTCTCCTTTCATTACCTAAGACGAATTTCGTTCATACTGCAAGACTACAACAACAAGATGTTTCTAAATTCGAGTTTAGAAAGATTATAAAAAAGACCAAATTCATATGCTACTGCTAACAGCTAACAATATGACCGCCTTTTGAAGGAAAAGTTCCAGATAACATTACATCAATATCTATATGAAATGACCTCCTGACTTGTTTTATTAGAAAAGCAACTAATTTACAAAATTTCTCGCGTCAAACATAAATGAACGTCTGATAAATAGATCTATGATTATAAACAAGTTGGTTACTTCTAACTGGAAATGCAGAGTAAAGACGAACTGTCGATTGGTTCTTCTACTGCAACGCATATCACGGTTGATTTTATCCAAACTTAATCGACAATATGTCTTAATCTATAATTGTGTTATAATCAGAAACGCAAAAACTCTGAAGACAATAAACCTCCTTCGACTTAGATTTCTAAATTCATCCTATATTTATTTACATCAGTCTTGACATCCATTGTTAAAGTATTTTATCTTGCATATCTTTCTACTGCGGCTAATTTGCTATAATTTCTAAAACTATGCTAACAAGCCCTTTTTGCCTATTAACCAACATCCCACCATTTGTCGGTCTAATTGATGAAGTGCTTACAAAAACCTGTTTTTTAAATGAAACAAGTTCAAGATATCCAAATAATTCAAAACTCGAGTTCAGAAAGAATGAGCACATAATAAGGCCACAATCAACTATTAACAATCATCAAAAAATGCAACGGATACGACGGGCCTTATGTCTCATACTTCAAAATCGATATAGATATAAAATGAAAACTCAATTTTGCTAATAGATCTATTGCTAACTTTTGTTAATGCTCAAATAAAACAATCTCCAAATCAACAAGTACAAAATCATTAAGTCGACTAATGGTTTCCTATTCCAAAGTGCATACAAAGTCCAAAGATGAAGGGGGAATATGGGTTGAAGAGATATGTCAGATACAAAACACATCACCAGAGGATGTTCACAAAGGAGTCTATGACATTTTCCTACTCCCCCATACAAGTGTTAATGATGATTTCACTGGTCCAAAACTTCAAAACAGAGTGAATAGATATATATTATTTTGTTTAATGTGATTATGCTTAAAATTGAAGTTGCTAAACTCGAGTTTTGAAAGATACAGTCTAATATGTGCTCAAAGGATCTATCAACAATGAAGCAAAAATGGTGTTTACTGTGGGCATTTTACTATGAAAACAATCCAATTGGCAATAGATGATTTCTAAAGTAATAGTTTTGAACAATCTCCTAACTACCATCATAGTTTCCAAAATGTAAAGATCTATGATAATTAAGTGTAATACTTTTGACTAATTCTGACCTAACTATGTATAAAAACGAATTTCGTCCATTCGTCTATTTCCTAAGACAGTTCAACAAACGACCCATTTTTAGAATGTCTATAAAATAGACCCATTTTTTTACCTTTAAGTCTACATCTGACAATTCAATAAAGTTCATTAACTATAATACCATTTTTAAACTAATTAGCATATTTTTTTGACAATAAATTAGTTAAGTAGAGATGCTATGGATAGTCTGTGAAATATACCTTAGGATACTTGCGAGTAAGTTACAGAAGAACAGACAGTTCTAAACCAGAAAATGGCTTTACAAAAGTGGGCTGATGAGCAAGGATGTCTTATACTGGACTTTTTTGAGGATTCTGCGGTAAGTGGCAAGATTCCAGCTGTTAAAAGGACCGGCTTTCAAAATATGATTGAAATTGTAAAATCAGCGGCTGTGGACGCGATTTTAGTGTACGAGTTATCACGTGTAGGTCGAACCTTCTGGGATACTTTAGATGCTATAAAGGCAATTGAAGAATATGCACCTCTTATCTCTTGCTCTCCTAAAGAATCCTTTTTGCAAACCACTGAGCCTGGTGTAAGAAAACTCATGATAGGGATACTCACATGGGTAGCCGAGCGAGAACGCGAAATGCTGGTACAAAGAACAAAAGATGGAATGTCAAGAGCAAGGGCATCAGGAAAAGGGATTGGAAGACCGCCAAAATTACTAGACAAAGACAACTTGATTAAATTACTTGCAGAAAATCAAACACGTGTAAAAATCGCTAGAAGCCTTGGAGTTTCAAAGGCTACGCTATACAAGGAACTTCGGAAACTAGCTACGAAGAGCTATCCCTAGTCCGCTTTTCGATTGCCTGCAATAGATTTTGTTGGACATCTAGTAATTTTTCAAGGTCATTTTTATTAATTGCTAAAGGCGGAATTATTAGCATAATATTTCCCAAGGGTCTAAGGAAAACCCCCATTTTCAATGATTCATGCATGACAAAATAATCGATTCTGTAATTCTTTTTTATTGTTTGAATAGGCTTTCCATTCCATGCCAACTCAATTCCAGCCAATAAACCTTTGTGACGTATATCAGCCACAATTGGTGATTTCGAAAATTCTCGTAATCGTTTTGCCAAATATTTGCTATTTGTATTAATTTGTGACATTATATTGCGCTTTTCATATAAATCAATATTTGCTAATGCCACGGCACATCCGAGAGGATGCCCAGTAAATGTATGCCCATGATAGAATTGTTTGTGTTCTGAATAATTTCCAAGAAATGCATCAAAGATTTTGTCTGTTGTAAGAGTCACGGCAAGAGGAAAATATCCCGCAGTAAGTGCTTTTCCAAAACAAACTATATCCGGGATAGATCTTTGTGCTAAATATTCTATCATATTACCAAGCCTGCCAAAACCGGTTGCGATTTCGTCAAGGATCAACAGAACATCATATTTCTTACAAAGTTCACCTACTTTCCTTTGATAACCTTCTG
Source organism: uncultured Nitrososphaeraceae archaeon (assembly GCA_963825865.1). GTDB lineage: Archaea > Thermoproteota > Nitrososphaeria > Nitrososphaerales > Nitrososphaeraceae > CAWGVG01. The sequence goes on from CAWGVG010000060.1 coordinate 77,978, forward strand.
GATAAATCACTACGCCTCCGGCAATTTGAGCCCCGCTTTCCATTATCAATGCTGAACATTTCGAACCATGTTTTTTAAGTATATTTTCTGTTTGCTCAAGGCAGTAGTCCATCAAGCAACGTATATTCTTAGACCGGAACTCGTATGCAAATGGGCTCGGAGCACGATATACCTTGGTTAAAAATGGTTTATATGTATGAAAAAATCTGGAGATGTACCCTACAGACATAGCACCGATTGTATCTCCATGATATCCGTGTTTAAGGGAGATGAACCTTGTTTTTTCGACCTTACCTTTATTACGCCAATAATGAAGTGCCATTTTCATAGCCACTTCAACTGCAGTAGATCCATTGTCAGAATAAAAAACTTTGTCCATTCCTTTTGCTATCTTTACTAGACGCTCAGCGAATTGTACTGAAGGAGCGTTGGCCAAGCCAAAGAGAGTAGAGTGTTGAAGATTTTGAAGTTGTTTGACCATCTTATTAACTATCTCATTCTTACCATGGCCCCATACATTACACCACATACTCGAAATTCCATCGAGGTATTTTTTTCCTTCGTTATCAAAAAGGTAAAAACCTTCTCCTCTTATGATCACTTTGTTGTTCCAATCTGTCCAATCTTTCATCTGTGTATATGGATGCCAAACAAATTGCTTGTCAATATCACGCAGTTTCAATTCAGTTAAATTCAAGTTTAATCTTTTTAATAATATTTACATGAAAGGGATATTTATAACAGGAACTGATACAGGAATAGGAAAAACTACGGTTGCGAGCAGGTTTGGCATCGGCAATATACAGGAAAGGAATAGATGTCGGTGTTATGAAGCCCTTTGCAACTGCAGAAAAAGTCTATTCGTATAAGTACAAATCAGAAGATTCTGCGTTGCTGGCAAGAGCAGCAAAAATTAAAGATCCCGATGAAGAAATAAACCCATTTTTTTTCTCTATTCCTACAGCGCCTTTTATTGCTGCACAATTAACAAAAGAAAAGGCGGTGAACTTATCTGCTGCTAGAAAGATGTTCATACAAGCTCGCATCAAAGCATGATTTTATGATTGTGGAGGGAATAGGCGGGATCATGGTTCCATTGACAAAGAGAGAATCGGTAGCAAATTTTGCCAAATTACTTAACCTATCAACAATTATTGTTGCAAGTTCAAGACTCGGAACAATCAATCATATTCTTCTTACTATAAAAGCTTGCACAGACTATGGCCTCAATGTACTTGGAATTATTATCAATACCATGCCAAGAAAGCCTTCAATAGCCGAAAAGAAGATTGTAGAAACAATCCAAGAAGTAAGTAGCGCGGCTGTTCTATGCGTGATACCCTTTTCAAAGGTAATCAATATTATAAATGTAGGCTTCACGATAGAAAAGAACATCGATATCGACAAAATTATATTAAAAAAATGAAAAATATTCAGAAGGAAAATTTTATCAAAGTATGAATCGCTTCTAGCGTGAAAAATATCGATTGACTTAATCCTTTTTCTATCCTGTTTTTACTGTGTTTCCTCTTCATGCTAATGACGACTAACAACTTCTGGTTATGGCTCCGAAAATATGAAGATTCAAAAAGACCATAGCTTGCTATTTGCTTGTTTGATTTTTACAATCTGATGGCTGTAGTCGGACCTATTTGTTAATGGTAGCTTTATTATTATTGGAAAGATTATTCCGATTTCATTATTATATAATGAATAAAAAAATTGAAAAAAGTCAATAATAATCAGACTAGGATAATCTTTTATATAAATCAAGACGATCGGGAAGTCATGAAGGCAGTTATTTTGGCTGGTGGTTTGGGTAAGAGACTGAAGCCTTTAACAGATGAAAGACCAAAACCTATGATTGAAGTTCAGAATATTCCAATTATAGAATGGCAAATAAGATGGTTCAAAATGCACGGAATCAATGAGATTATCATATGTGTAGGGCATCTTAAAGAACAGATTATCGATTATATAGGTAGTGGTAATAAATTCGGTGTCAAAGTGGGGTATGCTGTAGAAGAAGAACCTCTTGGAACAGGCGGGGCCCTAAAGAATGCTGAAAGTCTTTTGGGGGTGGTGTCACAGAAGAAGGATTCTTTATGATAAATGGAGACATATTAACAGACTTGGATCCAAACAAATTGCATAATGGTAATTATGGAGCTCTCGCGCTGGTTCCGTTAATAAGCCCATATGGCATCGTAGAATTGGATCAGAAGTCAAATATCTTGGGGTTTGCAGAGAAACCGCCAATAAAAGACAGATGGATTAACGCGGGTGTCTATTATTTTACAAGGGAAGTATTTAACTTCCTGCCAGAAAATGGCAATATCGAAGTTACCGCACTTCCTACAATGGCAAAGGAAAGGAAATTGAAAGCGGTAAAATATGAAAACTCTTTCTGGCGGTCAATTGATTCCCACAAAGATATTGAGGAGGCAGCTAAAGAATTGAAGTCGACAGGCTAGTATAAAATGAAAATCGACAAAATAGCATATAATCCTGGTACCTTGCTTTCTATGAAGGAGGTCCTTTCATTCTCTAAACTGGCTGATCACAGGCAAAATGTAGATTCACTCTGGGTGCCTGAATCATGGGGACGTGAAGCATTTACTTCTTTAGGGGCATTGTCACAAGTTACAAAGAAGGTTAAACTTGGGACTTCAATTATCGGCATTTATACAAGGACGCCTGCGACAATCGCTATGGCAGCGACCACACTAGATATCCTTTCTAACAATAGGACAATAATAGGGCTTGGTGTAAGTACGCCCCCGTTAGTAGAAAATTGGCACGGAACCAAATTTGAACGACCTCTTTGCAGAATGCGAGAATATATAGAATGCTTGAGACTAATGATGACAGGAGAAAAGGTATATTACAATGGAAGATTCATTAAGGTAAAGAATTTCAAGCTGTTACATAAACCAAAAAGACAGAAAATACCAATCTTTGTTGCTGCGGTAAATAAAAATATGATATCATTAGCTTGTGATCTTGCTGATGGTGTTTTGTTATATCTTCGTCCGATAGAAGAATTGAGAAATACTGTTTCCCTTATAAAATCAGATGCAAGAAAGAAACACAAGGACTTTGAAATTGCTTCTGTATTTATTGGAGCGGTATCCAATAAAGAGCCTGAAAAAGCTCGTGAACGTGCGGCAAAAACTCTTGCATTTTACATAGCAGTGGGAAAATACTACAACAGATTTTTATCTGATAATGGTTTTCAAAACGACGTAGAACAAATTACTTTAGAATATCATCGCAATGGATTGGAAATAGCTTCAAAGCTTGTTTCAGAAAGGATGCTGAACTCTCTCACTATCTCTGGGAATAGCGAACAATGTATTAGCTCATTAGGAAAATTCTTATCTGCAGGTATTTCTCTACCTATAATCCAAGTTAATCCCGTAAGTAATACGGAAAGTTCAATTAGGGAGATGCTTTCAACATTTTAAGATGCGCAAGGTAGCCATCTCATCGTATGCAACTTCTGAATTTATAAAAAATTCAAATTCATCAATATTCGAATTAGCATGCAAGCCTTGCATTGAAATTTTGAAGAACAGCAAATTATCTAAAAGGAATATAGATGCTGTTCTGTTTTCTACTTGTTCAGCTGAACAGTATAGCTCAAGTATTTTATGTGAATTGCTTGGAATAAAACCAAAAATTTCACACAGAATTGACAATCTTTGCAATTCTGGAGCGAATGCTGTGGTTTCTGCTTATTCATACATCTCTTCTGGTCTTTGCGATTCTGCGCTGGTTGTAGGTGCGGAAAAAGCCATTAGCCCTGGTAATAAACTTGTATGGGATATAACAAGAGGCCAATTTACATTACCGGTACATTGGGCGGCAATATTTGCAAAAGCACATATGCGAAAGTATGGAACTACAGAAGAGCAGATGGGAATGGTATCGGTTAGAAACCATATGAATGCTAGAAAAAATCCGACTGCCTTATTTAAAGAAGTAGTAACATTAAGAGACGTAATGCAGTCAAGGAAAATTGTAGACCCTATAAAGTTGTTAGATTGTTCGTCTCCTTGTGATGGTTCTTCAGCCGTATTGCTATTATCTGAAAATAAGGCTAAAGAACTAACTGATAATCCTGTTTGGATAAAAGGAATAGGCGAGCAGACTACTTCTGCTAGCTTTAGTAAGACGACCTACGATCTTTCGACAATTGGAGACTGCAAGAGTTGCCGCAAGAAATGCTTTCAATATGTCTAAAATTAGTCCAAGGAATATCGATGTTGCAGAATTGCACGATGCCTTTACGATCCTAGAGATACTTGCATATGAAGACCTTTATTTTGTAGAAAAAGGAAATGGAGGTAAATTTGTTAACCAGAAGGAGATAGCGATCAATCCTCGGGGAGGAATCCTTGGTTGTGGTCATCCAGTTGGTACGACTGGAGTAGCCCAAATTGCGGAGATCACAGCACAACTATCTGGAAATGCTGGTAGAAGACAGGTGAAAGGATGTAAGACAGGTTTAACTCATAATCTTGCGGCAGCCGGGACATCTGCCACGGTTATTATTATGGGTGTTTAAATTTATGCTGAAATTCCTTAGCTACCTTCGAAAAGGTGAATTCAGAATTTCTATTTGCAGTTCGTGTGGTAAAAAAATATGGCCACCTTCTGAAAATTGTTCTGTCTGCCTCTCAAAAACAATTCTAAAGAAAAATCATGGAGAAGGAGAATTAATCGAATTTACTCATTCGTATACGAAGCATAGTGAAGGAGAATTTGGCATTGTAGATATTTGTGGGATTAGAGTCGTTGGATCCATATCCGGTGAGCCATTATGGCATGGAATGAAAGTAATAATGACTAAATGTGGAGTTTCTACTAACGGAACTGTATTTTATCAGTTTCAACCAGTACAACATTGAAAAACATAATACCTTAAAGCACCGAAGACTTGATTAATAATAATATAATACACAAGTCTACTATATGAGTTATGACAGATTCATAGACGACAGACTGTTGACAAGCAGAGATGCACTTAATAAGATTCAGATAAAGATAAAACTTGTCAATTTCGATGAAAATGCAAGAGACTATTCTCAAAGATTTGGTGGCCGTATTTTAATTAAGAAAGTATTGCTTACTATCAAACATATTGACACTGAAAAAATTGAAGAGAAGGAGTTAGACGTAGAGGACCTTGAGAAAAGAATAAGAAAGGAAAGATTATTTTCCTCCTCAAATAGATGGGTTTCACCTTCTGAAATCAAGAATGGGTATATTGTTGCAAGCCGACATCTAGATCTGCTTTCTGATGCAATCGCTTTAGATATCATTTCAGTATAATTAGCTCAGCTATGGAAGAGAGGTAATGTGATAGAAATTTGAGATAATGGATGACAATTTTAATACTTACAGACAAGATATTTCTAAACTCGAAATTTGAAAAGTAATTATTAATATTATCTTCTAGGATGTGTTTAAACAAGAATGGCGCCGCTGATCAGACTCGAACTGATGACCCACTGGTTAACAGCCAGCTGAGCTTCATGTTGCGTCATCCTATGAATTTGCTCTACCATGCTGAGCTACAGCGGCGCATTATAGAACGAATTTAAGCACAAAATAAATGTTTAGATAATTAACATCTCAAATGCCCTTGAATAGTTAGATGTATTTTAGTACTAACAGGTATATGATTTATCTCAATACTGTGGTTTGGCTAATATATAAAAATGGGCTCTAAAGGTTGTTATACTATACACTTGGCAACAGGATTATATTATCAATGCGGTGGCATTCCTTTTTCTCGTGCGTAAATATACAAACCATCCAGAAATACTCTCTGATCTTTATCTTTAATCCTCGTCGAAGATTCTATATTTGCTGCCTGTCTGAGATACATATTCTAAACTCGGTCCTTGTACCTATGACATCTTCCCCTACGACATTAACCCGTGTAGAATCATCTACAATCCGAGAAATTCTTGGCGACCTTTCACCAAAAAAGTTCTCTACATATATTTCCTGCCCTTTTACTTTTACGGATATTGGAAAGTGTGCATAGACTATCTTCAATTTATATGTAAACCCTTTCTCAACCCCAAGTATCATACTGTTGATGATGCTTTTAGCAGTATTTGTTATAGCAAGATCTTTCTTTCTTATTCCATAGGGCTTTATAATAATTTCTTTGTTATTGACCGTAACCGTTGCAGGCAGCCTTGTAAAATCCTTTTTTAAAGTTCCTAATTTGCCCTTCACAATAATGGTGTTATCTTCCTTTGAAATCATTACGTCGCCAGTTATTGCTATCTCGGCAAGAATTTCGTCCTTAGTAGACATAGCCAATTAGAACCCCGCCTAATCCTTTATTTTGTGCTTCATGGTGAGACATAATTCCTTCGCTTGTTGATACAAGCAGAATTCCCATGCTGTATGCTGGCAAAAATTGTCTTTCCCAATCCAGATACCCGTCTTTCTTTACGCTAAATCTCGGCGTCACTATTCCACATTTATTGATCTTTGCCAATAATTGTATTCTAAATTTGCCTGATCTGCCATCGTCAATCTGTTCAAATTCACCTATATATCGTTGCTTCTGCATCGCAAGTAAAATTTCACTTGCAAATCTTGATGCAGGAATTACGACACACTCCTTCTTTCTACGAGATTCATTATTGTACAAAGTTGTAAATAGATTCGATAATACATTTAAGGCTGGCATTTCTCTACTACTTCCAATCCATTATTCATATTTAATGAAACCTAAACTTGCTGCCACTTCTCTGAAACACTGCCTACATAGCATTATGTTATATTTTTGGATAATACCTACATATGAACCACATCTTTTGCACCATCTGTTTCCTTTGCCATGTGGGAGTAATTTTCTCCCTGTCACGCCATATTCTCGTGGTTTTGGCATTAAACTAATTCAGCTCCGTATTGTTGTTGGAAGAATTCAATACCTTCTTGTTTAGTTATTCTATGTCTTTTACCGATGCTTTTCTTTTCCCTTTTACTAGCTATTCTATAGCCTGGTCTTGTTAGCACAACATTAACGTCCATTCCAAATATCCCAATATCGGGATTGTATTTTGTTCCTGGTATATCAATATGCTCATGGATCCCGATAGAGATATTTCCGTGCTGATCAAAAGAAGAAGCTTTCATTGTATTTCTATTTGCTTCAAGTACGCTCTTTAAAAATTTAACAGCTGACTCTCTTCTAAGCGTTACCATCGTCCCAATTGGTTCTCCTTTGTGGATACCAAAATCCCTAACACTTTTCCTTGCTCCACGTACACTTGGCTTCTTGCCAGTTAATTCTTCTAATGCATGCTTTGCCTTTTCTAACGGGTCACCAGATTTACCTACCCCAATATTTATCACAATCTTATCCACACTTATCTTCTTCATTGGATGAGTTGTTCGTTGAATTTGTTCTTGGCTCATACTGTTAGTTCACCTTAATTATCGGTTTGTCCACTCCGACTGCCATAACGATTTGCACAGGTAATTCAACCGATCTATCTGCAAACGATACAACCACACGCTTTGGCAGGGAAAATATGCCATCTCTAATGGTTTCTACCTTGCCGACGTTTCCTGCATTCTCACCGCTGGTTATTAGAACCACAGATCCTTGTTCGAATTTAATATGGCTATTGATTTCCGCCTTAGGGAGTTGTACTAGACAGGTATCCCCTACCATCATCATTCGATCACTAATGAGAGTTTTTCCATCATGGAACCCATATTGAAGCTTGTTTCCTTTAATCATAACTTTGCTTGTGATTTTGATTAGTTTGAGGGTTTTCTCATTTTCATTAATTATAACTGGTACTAATAATTTCGAATCTTTTGGAACAAAACGATAAGATTGTCCAGTTGGAATTAGTTCTATCACATCCATCAATCCGATTGAAAAGTTGATGTCCCTTCTAATAACACCGTCGACTTTTACTTTTCCTTCATTCACTATCTTTTCTGATTCGTGCATTGTATTTGCTACTTTAAGTATGTCTCTCAAAATAATTCCCAAAGGATATGCCCTTTCCTTTGAATGCGGTCCAGGTTTGACCCGAAGTACAAATTGGCTTTCTTTCCTCTTCACATCCCAGAACGTTGGAGCCAATTGTCTCTTCACTCTGGTATCTCCGCCCTTTTTTGCCACTAATTTTCACTCTCCTCTTTTTTTCTATTTTTTTTCTTTTTTGAAACCTTCCTGTTATATTTTTTACTCTCATCCTTTTTTTCCTTAGAAATTGGTTCAGCTTCCAAAGTCGGAGAAAGTTTATTCTTTCTATATTTATCATCTAAATTGAATGCTGTGAGCATCACGTTAGAAGCATGGATCTGAACCTTGACATTTCCACCTCGAACTTTTTCTCTCTGGATACCTTCAATCGCCAAGGTCCCCCTTTTGGTATTAACTTTTTCTACTTTACCTTCAATTCCGGAATATTCACCACGCAACACCTTAACAGAATCACCTTTTGCTACCCTTGCACTGCGTCTGCCATATTGTTGACGTAAAGTGTCTGCAAGCGTAGCTCCTATCATGGCATCTCGAACATGTTTTGGGACGTGCAAAAGTTTTATATTCATATTTACCATTGTTTTACCAACTCCTAAATTATTAATGAAGCCAGATTTGCTATTCTTGGCCATTTTTCTGCTGCTTTGGCAGCCACGGGTCCCTTAACATCAGTTCCTTTAATCTCTCCTTCAGGAGTTACAAGAACCGCCGCATTATCTTCAAATGTTACACGAACACCGTTCAATCTTTTTATAGGATATTTTTGTCTGACTATCACGGCACCGAATATCTGTTTGCGTATTTCTGCAGGACCCTTTTTAACTGTCACGGTCACAAAATCCCCTACAGCGGCTGCCAGGCAATCTTGAATGTCTTCCCTTGTACCTTGTAACTTGTGCTATACGCAAGATCTTTGCCCCAGTGTTATCTGCGCATACCAATTCCGCTGTAATCGGTAGAACTCTTGTAATATATGGACGAAATTCTTCGACACCCTTTGCCGAAACCGCCCTTGTTTTACTTGCCATCCTTATTACTAACCTCAATTACAACAAACGATACTGTCTTAGACAAAGGTCTACATTCAGCAATTTTTACCTCGGATCCTTCTCTAACATCTATACATTCTGGAATATACGCATGCATTCTTGATCTACTCCTCTCATACCTCTTATACTTTATGACAGGATGCGGATATTCACGTTCTACAACCGCCATATTTTTTGCTTTAGCACTAACTATCGTTCCAGTAAACAATTTTCCTCTTACCGAAAGGACACCATGAAACGGACATAGTCCGTCATCGCATGACTTCCTTGGCGGCATAACAGAAACACCTATATCTCTAACCACTCTTTATCACCTCAATATAGCCCGTGTAACACGATCCTCAGGTCTTCCTTTCAATACTGAACCATTTATAAAACAAATGCCTGATGGTAGTTGCATTCTAATTGTTTTTACTGATGTCTTTGCTACATGTTTTATACCGTTATTTGTCTTTATACTAATCATATTTTTTGTTTCTAAAACTATCTTTCCTGACAAGTTAGTAAGTGTTCTATCTCGGCTCTCCTCTATTTTAGAATTAAGACCAACTATCTCATGTGAGGAAATGTTTTCGTTGGTAATCATGTTATCTTCCTCTCTGTGAGGAGCGTCAATATTCGGGCGATATCTCTTCTTATCCATCTGATATTGCCCGTCTGCTTTTTCAGAGTTCCCTTTGCCAGCTTCGGATCTGAGTTTAGAGAGGTCTGCCTTCAAGTCTGATAATTTATCCGATAGGTCAACATTATTCATCTCTCTCAGTGTTTTTAATTTAACCCTGGCCATTTGTTTTTCCTCCGGCAGCTAGAGCTTCTTGTCCCTCATGAGTCTGTCCTGTTGAAGTAGCCTGCTCAGGCATAACCTGTGGGGATGATTGCGTGTCTGTTGTTACCTGCGAATTCGACATTTGCGAATCAATCAAAGACATCTCAGATAGCTCAAATTCCTGAGGTATTTCATTTTTCAGTGCAATTCTCAACTGTATTCCCATAAGGCCCATCTTTGTCAAAACGTGCGTGATACCGACCTTTACTACCTTCTCTGCAACATCTCCACTTTTTGGCATAATTCCTGCTGAATGTTTTTCAAAATGAGCGCGTTCACTTCTAAGTTTGCCAGCAACCGTTACTTCCACTCCTAAAGCCCCAGCGTTACTAATTGTATTTATAGTCCAAAGACAGGCTCTTCTAAAAGCTGTACCGCGTTCAATTAGCTGGGCAATCCTATTGCACATTATCTTTGGATTCAATTCTGGGACAGGAACCTCGAGAACCGAAATTTGCGGATTTGTTAAAGCAAATTTTTGTTCTAGTTTTGTGGTAATATCCCTAATACCAGCACCTTTTCTTCCAATAACTAGACCAGGTCGAGTTACATAAAGTGTTATTCTGGTTCCGATAGGTGTTTTTTGAACATCAACACCACCATATCCTGCGTCCTTTAATGTTGCTGCAAGGTATTCATCAAGTTCCATGTTACGATAATTACTCTTCATCACATTCTTGACAGCGCTCATTATTCAGATGTATCTCTCCTGTGCAATTAATTCTACATGTATCAAAGTATCGATCTTCGGACTCGCTCTTCCCATAGCGCGAGGAGTGAAGCGTTCAAGTTTAGTTCCTTTGTGCACCACAGCACTAACAATCTTCAATCTGTCAAGATCCATCCCCTTATACTCTGCATTAGATTCTAAATTGTCAAGAAGTAACAAATATTCCTTTGCTGCCTTTTGAGGATATCTACCCGCAAAAAAACCATCTCGGATATTGGATCTGTGTGCAACTTCGTTGTTATAGCGCCTGTATGGAAGTGCAATTTTCTTGTCAATGATATTCTCCAAGAAAATTCTTGCTTTTTCAATTGACAGGCCCTTTATTGCTATTGCGACTTCACGAGCATGTTTATGAGAAACATCTTTTTCTCTAAGTGCTGCTCTGACGTGCTTTGTTTTGTCAAAATTTCGGAAAGCATATGAATAGTTTGGCATATAAAATCACTTTAGTGGCACATACAGACTTGATCTTGACGAACCGACTCCAGGTGCTCCATGCTGAACCCTTTTGTTTGTTATAGCGTATTCACCCAAATAATGTCCAATCATTTCTCGTTTAATATTAACACTTGAAAATTCCTTGCCATTATAAACATAGATTGCAAGACCAACCATATCAGGTAAAATTATCATATCTCTAACATGAGTTTTCAATTGACCTTTAAGTTTACCTTCCCGAGCTAGTTTTATCTCCCCCCGCAGTTTTCTCTTTTCATCATTCATATACGTACCGACCCTTTTGTCTAGGGATCTACGCTGTCTGGAATTTAAAAGCGGTAATAGTGCTTCTACAGATAATGCTTGTAATTGTTCAGATGCGTAACCTTTGAATTTGAACTCACGAACCAATTATACCAATATGTCACCTATATTACTACTTTTAAATCTAACGTGAGATCACATGACAATGTCAATATCTATACAAGACCTAACTTAGTAGCAAGCTCTCTAGCACCTTCAGCTGTTTGAAATTTAACTATCGCCTTTTTGCCCTGGATGGTTCTTGTAATGTTGACTCCAATCGCCTTGGATTCATACATTATCATTATTGCTTCTATAATTTGCTTCTTGGTTGCTTTTTCGGCTACGATAAATGCCAGTTTATTTTCCTTTTCTATCATATTGAACGTTTTTTCTGTTATATATGGCCTTAAAATTATCCCACTTACGTCATTCAAAGCCGTTGATTTAATTTCTGGTTTGCTGTTCATCTACTTCTAATTATCTCCATTGCTTTATTCAATGGCGCTTTCATGTCATTTAATCGTTTAATCGCGTTTTCCGAAAAGATTGTTAATCTGATTGGCTTTGAACCAGGAACAAGATCTAATACACTTATTTTCTTCGCTTGCTTAACATCTATTCCAAAGATTGAACCAGATATTCTGCCAATGTTTTCCTCATTGTCAACAACTATAAGGGCGCTAACACCTGAACGCGCCTGCCTACCCCTGCGTCTTGCAGTCCCGGATCTTGTTTTGTGCGAAAAACTCGATCTAACCAAATCTTCATCTAGACCTAAAGCTAAAAGTGCCTTGTGTAGATCTTTTGTTTTTGAAATCAATTCAATGTCATTAGAAACAACGAGTGGAAAATTGGAAATTTTACTTACCTTATGGCCCCGTCTCTCAATAAGATCTTTCCTAGCTGTTGCTCGCGATAGCAGAACAGAGCCCTAGTTGTTTCTCCTTTATGTTAATTTTTTTGTAGGTATTCTTCCAGGATTCGGGAGGATGTGCAACCCTTCCATGCCTCACCCCCGCGACGCCTGCTGCCTGTCCAGCTCTTGCAAACCCTTCGCCGCGAGCTCTTGCAATTCTTGCTATGCCTAAGCCAGTATTGCGGGATTCAGCACTTACTATTTCACCAGCCGCTGGATAACGGCCTTGTTTTTGGAATGAATGCGACATCAAGCTCACATAAACCTTATGAATAATATCCGGTCGGAATGGAGTATCGAAAACCGCGGGTAATTGTATAGTACCTGATTCTTTACCATCTATTTGGAAAATCTTAATGGCGGCCATTAAGTTAAAACCTCTAAAACTTTTGGTTCTATTATCCTCTTATGAATATCCCTAATAGGCTGCCTCATCTTGATTAGTCTCTTTGGAACTCCTGGGATAGACCCTTTTACCACAATGTAGTCGCCTTTTACCAGTCCAAAATGTTTGAAACCGCCAGTAGGAGTTATCGAATTTTGTTCGTCTCTTTCAGTATTTGATAATAACAAAATCCTCTTGTTATATTCAGTTCTCTGGTGAAAACCCCTTTGACCCTGCCTTGCAACGGTATACATTACTACAGCAGGCGAGATTGGACCCAGTGTGCCAACAGCACGGACACTCTTTCTTGACTTGTGCTGTTTTCTCTTTACGCCAAACCTAGTTATTGGGCCTTCGACTCCTTTACCCCTCGTGATCCCAAAGACATCAATATATTGGCCTACCTGAAAAATATCACTTATACGAACTTGTTTGCCAAGGAGACTCTTTGCATAGTCATATCGAGCTTTAACATCCTTACCGGAAACAGCTATTTCAAAAACAAATGGTTTCTTTTGTGGAATGTTTATCTCATAGGGTGAGATTGCAACTATAGCCATTATTGAATTTGTCTTATCGAGAAGAGACACGGATTTTGCAAATGCTGCTTCATTATACTTGGCATCAAATTTTCGTACGAGTTCTTTTGGAAGATCTTTTGCGTAAACATCAAAGAGAGCATGCCTTCCATAGAGATCTTGGTCATAACCACGAATACCAATAATCTTGATTGGTGGCGTAACAATAAGTGTTGACGAATTTAAAAGATGTTTTCCAAAATTTGGAGTCTTGTCTCTGTCATCGACAGTTAATATATTAATTTCACCTGCTTTAAAACCTGCAAAACCAAGCAAAGCAGTTTTTTCTAGTGCAACGTTGGGCCAATTTCGCACTCTGGCCTCTAAGCTTTTCGCTCTAGCTCGCGGCCTAAATGCTACGCTACCCCTCCTTGGCGCACTGTATTTACGGTGACCCATAGATAGAGCAAAAGTCCATTTCTCCCTTAATAAATTTATAACTGCTTAGGAGGAGGAATATGCTAATCTACGTTTTCAAATTTGGAATTGCAAAAAACGAAAATCAAAAGGAAGTCGACTAATGAGAAGAATCTTTTGTGGACTTGGTGCTACATGATTCATTTTAAGAATAATATCAATATTTGGATAAAACATGGTTAAGGATGGCCAGCGTTCCCAACACTGATTCTTCTAATCTCACAGTTTCGGTGCCTTGAAAAGGAAACATATTTACAACAAATTCATAGGATTTTATACTCTGTCCTTCATCACTCAAAATTTGTTCGACTCCTTTTTTGGGCCCACCGAAAACTAATAATAGATTACGTATCGATTTTAACCTCTCAGTAAGTTTAGCCTCATTGCTTTTGAAATACGATCCTTTTCTAGAGGTGATAACAACTTCTGTATTTTCAGTTCCTTTCAGCAATTTATGAAGGCTCGGAACTTCTTTCACTTCATATCCCCAATAATAACCTTTAATATCTTCGGTAGTAGCCTCCTCAGCCCGTAAATTAGGATAAGCTGATGTAAATTTAACATTTACCTTTTTTCCTTCAAATCCTTTGCCATCATAAAGGACAAGAGTACCTAAGCCTACCTCAACGTACAAGGTACCTTTTACTTTTACAATAACCCCTACACGAATATCGTCAATCTTAATATTCTTCACATCTTCAAGGTGTTTGTGATGAGGTGCCTTTATTGGATGAAGAATTCCTGCATATTCTAGTTGTATCATTCGCCTATACAAAATTCTTCTCAGATACTGAGGAGTGTCAAGATAGCGCAATAGTGTAGTTAATATAGTAAGGTCTTCCTTTTCGACTTGAGAATCTTTGCAATGATAGATATAAATTCTTTTTACCCTAAATATCGCAGATGCTCTAGCAAATTGGGAGATTTTGATGCTTTTGTCTCTCTTTGTCTGTTCATCTGATATGGCTGAATCTGGAATTGCAATCCAAAGTTCCAAAGGATTTTTCATTTATTCTTCCAATAAATGCTTGATCATATCTTCGTGAAATCCGTTGGCTCCGAACATAATTTGGCGTACTATTCCTTTCTTATCGATTAGAATGGCAGATGGAGTGCCTTGCAGCCCATACTCCTCGAAGGTTTCAGCCAAATATTGTTTCGTGTTGAAATATTGTTTGACACGTTCAATCATGATTGTTTTATTATTTTCATCATAAGATGAGAAATCAGGTACATTTGCCTCTATAAAGGCCATGACTCCCTCTTGAGAATAATTTCGTTCTTTTTTCAATGAATCCATTGCTACAGGAAATGGAATATTATAAGGTAATTTCTTTCCTTGAATCAATTGACCATATTGTCTAAGTGCGCTGCGTGTCTCACCAATTACTTCTCCACTGGAAAATAACAGTTTCAAATTATCAAGGGTATTCTTGTCGTAGTCTTCAAATGCTGTTGCAAGCCCAATGACAACAACACCACTGTTATGATATTTTCTATAAATATCTATTGCAGCTGGAATACCATAAAGAAAGCATCCAGGGCAATTAACTTGGAAGACCTCTAGGAAGACAACGTGGCCTTTTTCTTTATCGATATTAGTCGGCTCACCATAAACCCATTCAGAAACCTTAAGATTTGGTGCTGTTGAACCAATCTGTATAACCATAAAATGAAATTTGGCTAAACATTATTTAAATCAATGGCGGACCTCATTTATTTGATCTTTTCTTTTGCCATTCTGGCGTATTTTTCTATCTCTTCCTCTTCAACTTTCCGCATAGTTTTTGTGTCATTGTCTATAATCGCCATTTTTATATGTCTAATACCTGTTTTATCTTCACTTACTAGATAAATTGATTCCATTGCCAGAGTGCTCGCCTCATCCATAGAGATGTCGTTATTATAACTTTTTTCTAAGAATTCAGTAACTTGATCACTGCCTGCACCGATAGCCACTGCATCATAGCCAATGTATGTACCACTGGGATCGGTTAGATAAAGAGCTGCACCGCTCTTGTCAACTCCTGCGAGAATCAATGCAACTCCAAAAGGTCTAACGCCTGCATATTGTGTAAATTGCTGAGCCATATCCGCTATGTTTTTGGCAACTCCTTCGACGTCTACCGGTTCATCGTAAATTAATCGGTTGCTCTGTGCAAAGAACCTTGCATGGTCAACTTGCGTCCTTGCATCAGGAATATAGCCTGCTCCTGCAACTCCAACATGATCATCAACTTGGAAAATTTTCTGTGTAACATTTGAGATCTGTAATTTTCTAGCTTTTTCTTCGACGGCAAGAATCACACCTGTTTTGCTTTTTATTCCAATAGCTAATGTTCCTCTTCTAACTGTTTCAATTGCATACTCTACCTGGTAGAGTCGGCCGTCAGGAGAGAAGACAGTGATAGCTCGGTCATAACCCGCTGCTGCTGGTAACACTTCATTTTTTACTACTTCGTAAAGTTTAATTTAAATTTACCTTCAAACTTTGCATTTACGGTAGGTTTAATTTTGGCACCAGCAACTTGCAATTGCTATGGTGCAAGAAGAGGTTGTTTTTTACGGTCATTCAAACATCCGGTCTACACATAACCGTACCTTCGAAATAACCAAAAGTTCAAATCTTACCCCAAAAGGGGACTGCATAATTGGTGTTAGAGCAGACAAGGCCTGTAGCGATTTAAATCAGACATTGAAACAGCTTTTGAAGGAAGATAATTCAATTGTCAAGATGGAAATTATGGTAGGCAATAAACTATTTCAAATAAAAGGTCATAGCAGTAATGGCCTTTTGCTTTTGAACAAACACGATATCGTAGTAAGGAAAACAAGTTTTATCTGTCATAGGACCATGTCAGTAGGCTGCGACAAGGCCTCTTCTGACATTCCTAGAGACACTATTCAATTACTGCGAAATCCGGAAACAAAAGGGATTCTCAGGATAACAATAGAATAGGATTACGCCAGGTTCATACTAGTAAATCAAAACTAATTGAATTTTTGTCGTAAGTCCAATTTTGACGAATTTTTCTCAGTGAGCTTATAAAAAATTACAGCTTTTTTCCCGTAATTCTTTCATACGCAACTATATAACGATCGCTTAATTTAGCCACAATGTCTGGTGCGATTATTGGCGGTTCGGGCTTCTTTCCTTCTTTTGCAAATTTGTCTATAGTATCTTTGAATCCAATGTTTATAAGCCAATCTCTTAACAACTGCTTATCATAACTTTCCTGAGTTTTTCCGGGCTGATAAGATGAACTTAACCACAGACGATACTCGTCAGGACCAAGAGAATCGCTTAAAAGTATCTCGCCGGTCTTAGCATCTCGACCGAATTCAAATTTAACATCAGCAATAATGAACCCCGCCCTTTCGGCTATCTTGCTCATTTTTTTGTATAACCAGATTGAAGTTTGTTTCATGAAGTCCAATTCTTTTCTTAATAAAACACCCTGCGATACCATTTCGTCGCCATTAATCGGAATATCGTGTTCCTCAGATTTTGTAGTAGGATCAAATAGAGGCTCAGGTAATTTTGCGGCCTTTATTAGAGTAGTTTTTCCCTTCTTGTAGCGGCAAAATAAACTACCATAAAGATATCCTCTTACGACGCATTCTATGGGGATCATCTCTAACCTTTTTACCACCATTTTGTCGATATCTTGAACTCTTATCATGTGATGTTTGGTACCTAAGTTGTTAAACCAGTATTCTCCAAATTTGCAAAGCACCTCTCCCTTTCTTGGGATAGCTGTAGTCATTTGGATATCGAATGCAGAAATACGGTCAGAAAAATACAATAAAATATTCCCATCTTCTAATTCGTAGATGTCTTTTACTTTTCCCTGCCGTAATAATTTCATCAAAGAATCTTATTTGAGTCGGATAAAATATGTTTGTAATCCGACGAATGTTTTCCTCTGTTACAATAAGTTAGTTTTTGATTCAGTGTTTGCTGTAAAAATATCTTCGTTTGGTTTGGATACAGTGTTAAAAATATAGGTCATGGTGGGATTCGGACCCACGACCTAAGGTTTACAAAACCTTCGCTCTAACCAATCTGAGCTACATGACCGCGGTCTAAAGACAAGCGAAATTCTTCAGCTGAACATAATTAATTCTTTCGGCAGAATCCAATATTTGCATTCCTTTAAATCGTATATTTAACTAACGATTGTTATCGTGACTAAAAAGACATCTGCTGCTTCAAAGTTTGTCGTTGTGGTTACTATCGAGAACAAACCGCACATTAATGATCCCGAAGGTGAAACAATTCACCGCGATCTTATACTTAAGGGAGGATATTCAACTGTCGAATCGGTCAGATGTGCAAAGACCTTGAAGATGATAGTAAGGGAAAGAACCGAGCAGGAAGCAGAAAAAATCGTAGAAAAGCTTTGCGAAGAATTGCGAATCTTCAATCCTGTTGTGAGCGACTGTATAATTAAGTCAAAAGGTAAATTATTAAACTAATATTTATTTTCATAAAATCGGAAGCAGGTAACACCAATGATTGATTGTAATTTGCTAGATTGAAAATAGCTATTCTTGACCTTTCATTTGTGCTCTTGATTTAAAAATAGGCTTAATCCCTAGCGGTGAATAGTCGCCATTTGAGCAGCTAAAACACAGCTCTTGTTTAGGAATCCCAATTGCCTTAGCTAGGTTTGATGTGTCATTATAAGCGACGTAATCTGCGCCAATGATTTTAGAAATCTTTGAGCCGATCTTTGTATTCGAGATTTCTCCTTTTGCCTGCTGGTAAGCCAAAAGCTCTTGCTGCGAAGGAAAGTCGATGCCCGCGTAGCATGGATAGCGAACTGGAGGATAGGTGACAATCATGCTAATTCTCCTTGCACCAACAGCACGTAGAATTTTGATAATAGATGCAGAACTTGTTCCTCTAACAATACTGTCATCAACAATAACTACGTGTTTATCCTTGATAATATCGTGGATCGGTATGATCCCCTTGTTTATTTCTACCCTGTCTTCTTGATATGGTTCTATGAAGCTGCGCATCGAACCTTTCTTTCTGTATCTATCCTTGAGCAAGCCTTCTTCGAAAGGAATGCCTAATTCTTGTGCATATCCCAATGCTGCCTGGTCGGGCTGAATCTGGAACAGGTATTACAACGTCAGCGTCCTTGATAGGAAATTTTTTGGCTAGTAATTGTCCAATCCTTTTTCTTACTTCATATACATTCGCCCCTTCAATTACGCTACTCGGATGAGCGAAATAGGTGTATTCAAAGGCACAATGAGCATGGGACTTTTCTGTAGAAAATCGTTGCTGCTCAATTCCATCGCTACTTATCTTAATAAGCTCCCCCGGTTCTATATCTCGCGTTAATTGTGCGTCTACGGCAGATAAAGCACAGGATTCTGATGCAATGATGAAGGTATTACTCTCCTTATGATGCCCCAAAACAAGTGGCCTGAAACCCTTTGTATCCCGTGCTGCATAAACTGAACCATTATCCGTTAGAAATGTGAAGCAAAATGAACCGACCATTTCACCTTTCAGAATATACAAGGCCTTTGTCATATCTCCTTTCTCAGCAACGTGCATAACAAGACGTTGTGCTGCAACGAGAGTATCGCTCATAGTCTGGGGAGTAAATGTACATCCACCTACCATGCTTGATAACTCTTCGACATTGGCAATAGTCCCGTTATGTGCAACACAAAGATCTTTTACCTTCAGAGGTTGAGCATTTTCTAAGAGTACTCTTACCCAGAGTTGAATAACGAACATGACCGATTGCAGCGTTTGAATTAAACTTTTTAATTATAGTCTGAAATTCTGGAGCCGCCGCAGAAACTAGTCCTAGCCGCTTTAAAGGAGGCTTGTGTGGAACTGCGAGTCCCCAAGATTCCTGGCCTCGATGCTGCAATGCACGCAGGGTATCTACGACAAAGGGTATAACATTATGACCCGCCAGTGAAAATACACCAACCACCCCGCAGTTTTCATGAATCATAATTCAATTACCATTTCCTGATTTCAAGAAAACTAGAATACAATATCATTTATACAATAACATTTAGAGATAGTATAAATTTTACTACCTCAAACTCCTATCCATCATAAGTGTTTGTATTTCAGCTTTAAGAAACATTATTACATCATTTTCGTCCCAAACAATCTCTCCATGTCAAAAGTAGCTTATTTATACATAGCTAGCCACTATTTCATTATTTTTTCCAATATATTTAAATTTTCTTCTAATTTTTTAATAGTGGTCTCAATGACGCTTACTTTCTCTTTATATATAAATTTAACACCATTCCTCTTATTGGTAGCATTACCGATTTGAGCAAAAGAGAGTCCTTGGATATTTGATAGCAATTTCCTTACCTCTTTAGGCTCCCTTGTTCCAAATATATAGCGTGATTGTGACTCTGAAAACATCAGATTGTCTATTCCACAGCATGAATTAGGAATACAATCAAGGTTTATGGTAAATCCAGTTTTTCCTTGAACTGCCATTTCACAAAGTGCCACTGCTAATCCTCCTTTGGAGCAATCATGAACACAACCAACAAGATTACTTCTAATCAGTTTCAATATTGCATTGGCGTTCGACTTATCAGTCTCAAATTCTAGCTTTGGAACGATTCCGCCAATAACGTTATGATAATATTCGTAATATTCAGAACCACCCATTTCATCACCAGTAGCCCCTATTATAAAAATGAAATCGTCGGGTTCGAGAAATGATTGCATAATCCATGTTTCCTTTTCAATCAGTCCTAACGATCCTATAACAGGCGATGGTTTTATCGGCCCCTTTAACGTTTCGTTATAAAAACTTACCTTTCCTCCAACTACAGGAATATCCATAAAGTTACAAAAATCAATTATTGCATTTACTGTCTGAACAAAAGTCCAAAATATCTCTGGATCTTCAGGACTAGCAAATTGCAGATGATCAATTATTCCTATTGGTTTTGCACCTGTACAGATGACATTTCTGCATGCCTCAGACAAACATCCTAGCATTCCCAGATACGGATCTAAGTAACAGTGTTTGGAATTTCCATCTAATTTAAATGAGACAAATTTGCCATTACCAAGTTTCAAAACAGAAGCATCACCACAACCAGGTTTTATTACTGATCTCAACCCAACTTCATGATCATACTGATGATAAACCCATGCCTTACTAGCAATAGTCGGATTAGACAGCATGCAATACAGAGCAGCCTCTAGATTTTGACATGTTTTTGGCAACACAAAAGATTTCCTTATTCTATCAAGATAAGCAGGACGTTTTAATTCTCTATCTATATTTGGTGCGTGTGCGAAGAGATTTGATGGCAAATCAGCGATTATTTTTCCATCATATCGTATAATGACGTCTCGGTGGTCTTTGACTCTTCCGATTATGGCATACTTGATTCCGTATTTACTAAATATCGTTGCTAATTTTTCAAATTTTGAGTCGTCAGTAATGTAAAGCATCCGCTCTTGTGATTCCGATACCATTAATTCTGTGGGTGACATATTCTCATGTTTGGAATGGATTCTAGTTAATTCTATATCGAACCCTTTTTTCAAATTGTCTGATGCTTCCGATAAACAGCAAGATAGCCCTCCACCGCCAAGATCCTTGATTGCCTTTATGCAACCTTGTTCTACTGATTCAATAGTCGCTTCCAGTAACAATTTTTCTAAAAAAGGATCTGGGATTTGTACTGCAGATCTCTCTTCTACTTGTAAAGCTTTTGAGGCAAAAGAAGCTCCATCAATCCCATCCCTGCCAGTGGATCCTCCTGCCAGTATTATTACGTCGTTAATGTCAATCTTGTTTGAAATTAGTTTCTCCCTTTTTCCTACTCCTATCGAGGCAACATCAACAAGACAATAATCCTCAAAAGATGGATCGAATTCTATTTCACCTCCTACAGTAGGTATTCCAATACAATTTCCGTAGTCAGCAATTCCGCGAACGACATTTTTGAAAAGCCATTTTGATTTTGCTTGACATTTTTTACGCCCACCGGTGATTGGCGCGAATCTAAGAGCATCAAGAATTGCTATAGGACGAGTCCTCATTGATATTATGTCTCTGACTACACCTCCGACTCCAGTAGCCGATCCACCATATGGTTCTACCGCAGAAGGATGATTATGACTCTCGATGTGAACTGTAATAACATAACCATCACCAACATCCAATATACCAGCATCTTGGCCTGGGCCAATTATAACTCGTTTTCCAGTAGTAGGTAATAATTTTAGATATGTCTTAGAAGATTTGTAGGAACAATGTTCAGACCATTCTGAACTAATAATGTCCAGCTCGATTTTATTAGGAACACGTTGTAACTTCTCCTTCAGATAATTTAGCTCTTGATTTGTAAGTTGAGCCATCAATATCTCACAATTGCTTTCTTTTTTGATCGTAATGGTTCATGATGATCAAAATATGATATTAGCGAACGAAATACCAATATTGCATCATTGGAAAATCTGTTAGGGGAAAGCAGACTTTTCACTAGCTCTTTCAGGATGTGGCATCATTCCCATTACATTTCCTTCTTCATTACAGATCCCGGCAATTGAATCATAGGAACCATTTGGATCATCGTTGAAATATCTTAAAACGATCTGATTGTTCTTTTTGAGATCATTTAAAATTTGATTATTCACCACATATCTTCCCTCGCCATGAGCAACTGGAATTTGGAACTTTTGATTTTTTTGGAAGCAATTCGTAAATGGCGTCTTATTATTCTGGACCTTAACGGTCGTCCATCGACAAACAAAATTAAGAGAATTATTCATCATCAAAGCTCCAGGAAGCAAACACGATTCGATAAGAATTTGAAAACCATTGCAGATACCAAGTATGGGCAGACCATCCTTCGCCATCCTTTTGACTTCATTTATGATCGGACTATTAGCGGCTATAATGCCTGCCCGAAGACGATCCCCGTAAGAGAAACCTCCGGGAATTATCATAGCATCAAAACCAGTAATCTTATCTTTTGTATGCCAGATATAATCAGCATGCAGATTTAAAATGTTGTTGAGAACATGATAAATATCACGCTCGCAATTGCTTCCAGGAAAGACGGCAATTCCAATCTTGGACATTCTTTGAGATTGTTAAGTTTGCATTGTTAATGTATTAATACCTTCGCGAAATATGTGTTTATATAACGTATAAGTAATATTACAAAGTTTTTATTCTGAATAAAAAAATAATAGCAGCATGATGGATGAGCTTGTTCGAGACATTATGACAAAAAATGTTGTTACAATTGCTGAAGACAAAACAGCATTGGATGCAGCCAAACTAATGGCTCAAAAAGGTATCAGTTCTTTGATAGTTGTAAAGAATGGAAATCCTGAAGGTATCATAACTGAACGTGACTTTATTAAAAAAATTTGTGCTAAAGAATTGCAAATATCACAAATAAAAATTATTAATATTATGTCAAAAATTCAAACAATTGCTGAACCCGATACTCCAATAGAAGTCGCCGTACAAAGGATGGTCAACCGTAAGATCCGCAGATTGCCTATCGTGCAGGAGGGAAGAGTTGTTGGAATTATTACTGTTACAGATTTGGCCAGACATTTGCGGACTATATTATTAATCGAAGGAGCATTATCAGGTGATAAATAACTTAAATGTTGAAGAACAAGGAGTACTTTTATTTTACATGATTTAAGGCTCATTAGTATCAATAGGGTCTGTTTTTATTCCTTTTCTTTCAAGTTTTTCAGCATTAAATATTATCCTTCTTTCTAATTCTTTCTTATATTTCTCAATTTTTACAGCTACTCTTTCATATTTTAGTGCTAGAATTTGGCAGGCAAGGATTCCAGCGTTCCTTGCTCCATCAATTGCAACAGTAGCTACAGGAACTCCTGTAGGCATCTGTACTATTGACATAAGAGAATCTAAACCATTCATACTAGTTGTTCTAATTGGTACTCCGATTACTGGTATAGGAGTAATTGCTGCAACCATCCCCGGAAGGTGTGCGGCTCCGCCAGCGCCTGCTATAATTACTTGAATTCCACTTTTCTTGGCGTCTTTTGCATAATTTATCATTCTTTCAGGTGTCCTATGTGCTGAGACGATTTTGATTTCATTCGATACTCCAAAAGAGTCTAAAATCAAAGCTGCGTCTTTCATCACCGGAAGATCTGAATCGCTTCCCATGATTATACCAACAAGAGGCTTAACTACTAATTTGGTCATCTATTTTAGTTCACCACTAATTTTATCATCTTTCTTGCTCTCTTTGCTCTTGATAATGCTTCTTCTATAGTTTTTGCAGTAACAGTGATATGCCCTAGCTTTCGCCTTGGTTTCGAGATTTTCTTACCGTAAACATGTAATTTTACACCAGGAACCGAAAACAAATTTTTCAATCCTTTAATCTCATACGGTCCATTATGATTTAGAGATCCAAGTATATTCACCATAACGGCAGGGCACAATAATTCCGGCTTTGACAAGGGCAGATTAAGTATAGCGCGTAAATGCTACTCAAATTGTGAGATCGAGCATGCCTCAATAGAATAGTGACCGGAATTATGTGGTCTTGGAGCGATTTCATTTATTACCACATTCTCGTCTTGCATTACAAACATCTCAATACCAAAAATCCCAGCTCCTTTCAGTGCCTTCATTGTTTTCTGTGCCATTTTCTTTGCCCTAATATTGACTTTTTCTGAAATTCTTGCGGGGACAATAGTTGTATCTAAAATGCCTTTGGTATGTATATTCTCACCTGTTGGAAATGACTCGATCTGACCTCGGGAATTTCTTGCGACTAATATTGATATCTCTTTTTGATATGGCACGAATTTTTCTAGCATGCATTCTTTTCCGGCAAAATAGCCAATGGCTTCATGTATTTTATCTTTGGACTTGATTAGAAAATTACCTCTTCCATCATAGGAATCTTCGCATACTTTTAACATGGCTGGAAAACCGTATCTGGCACAGAGCGCTCTCAAATGGTCTTCTGAATCAACAAGGTCAAATTTAGGAACTGCTAAATCGTTATCTTTCAAAAATGATTTCTGCCTATACTTATTCTGGATTATTGCCAAAGTTTCTGGCGAGGGGTAGACCGGATATTTTTTTGTTTGTAATTCCTTAAGGGTAGTTGAATTCGCAAGCTCTATTTCGTAAGTAAGTACATCGGATTTACTTGCCAACTTTCTAATGGCATTTTCATCCTTGAAATCAGCAACAATTTGTTCATCTGAAATAGAGGATGCAGGACATTCCTCACTAGGGTCTAGAATTATAACCCTAAGAGACATACGTTTGGCCTCTTGAGTAATCATTTTTCCTAGTTGTCCTCCTCCAATTATTCCTATGCAGATTGGCCTCTTCATTAGAAGGACATCGCTCCTGATTTCAGCCATGAGTCTTCTATTGCATTCTTAAAAAGCGAATTAAAAGTCTTCTTTTTGTAGTATGAAATGATTACATAGTTGTGAATGTATACATGCAAAGCCTTTCTTTAAAACAAGCGAAGATAAGCTGGTCTTGATTTTATATACATATATATATATATATTATTATTTTGACAGGTACTTTAAAAAAGAGTGTTTGACTTTTACGATTATGAATCTAAAGGGAAAAGTTGCAATTGTTACTGGAGCTGGCGGGGGAGTTGGCAAGGCTACTACAAAAAGATTAGTTTCTGAAGGCAGCAAGGTCGTTCTCATAGGACGAGAAAGAGGAAAGCTTACAAAAGTTATTTCTGACGCTGACACTAGAAAGAATATGTTAGCAGTTACAGCTGATATTACTAGAGAAGCCGAAGTACTAAGCGCTATAGAACAAACTATTTCAGCATATGACAGAATCGACATTCTGGTAAACAATGCAGGAGTCCTTAACGATCCTACTCCTTTTCATTTGATGACAGATGATCAATGGATGGAATTAATCAATACAAATCTCATTGGAACCTTTAGAATGACAAAGGCAGTTCTCCCAATTATGATGAAGATAGGTGGAGGCAGCATCATAAATATATCGTCTATACTTGGAATAAGAGCGATTCCAAAAGTTCCATTTTCAGTTTATGGAGTAACAAAGGCTGGTGTGATAATGTTTACAAAGAGCATTGCGGTTGAATATGGTCAATATGGCATACGATGTAACTGCATTGCTCCATCTACTATACGCAGTCCCATGATTGAACCGTATTTACAAGATGAGAATGCAAAAAAAATTCTTGAGTCATCTTTTCCATTGCGAAGAATAGGCGATCCCGATGATATTTCTGGAGCAGTCTGCTACCTTTCTTCTGATGATGCAAAATGGATAACTGGAACAATTTTAACTGTAGATGGTGGAATCTGTGCAAAGCAGTAAAGCAAAATAAGGGATAACAGGCATTGCTTACAAAAATACGAAATAATGAGCCAGGGTAATGTAATCGTCGATTTATTTGACAATAGTAATAGAAATTCATATGCTATTGTTGTGCTTGGTCTAGTAGTCTATTCGTATTTTTACCTACCAGTGGAATTATCTTTTTTATTATAATCTCATGGAAATTGTTGGTATTGACATCAAATGACAGCAGTAATACGTATGAGAGGCGGCTGCTATAATCTGTAATTGGAATAGTTGCTCGAATTAATTTAGCGTAATGAGAGCTGGCATAAATGATTTTACCCAGTAAATACTCCCATCTAAGCCGTGTATACTGACGAGTAGCGAGCTGTAATTGCATACTCGAGCTCTCTCTTCCG
Source organism: uncultured Nitrososphaeraceae archaeon (assembly GCA_963825865.1). Lineage (GTDB taxonomy): Archaea > Thermoproteota > Nitrososphaeria > Nitrososphaerales > Nitrososphaeraceae > CAWGVG01. Next base: position 104,412 of record CAWGVG010000060.1, read on the forward strand.
GTCCTAGCAATGGCTTTAGATCTTTTCGATGAGAAGTGGATAATAACTTACCGTCCTCGTCAACAATTGCTGCAAATCTAATTGAATGATCCTGTGATATAACGTTATCACATAATTCCTGGAGAAATCCTGCTTTCAATCCGTTATATTCATATGTACGCACTTATATATGAGCATATTTTGTCTTTCGGCGTATATTATGAGAATTAGCCTTATAGATTAATCCCTGGCATCTTTTACGCAAACAAACCCAAAATGCACAATAAATAGGAATTCTATGTTAATTAACTTGTGGCGTTAAAATTTTTATCACTGCTAAGATCTCTTACTGTCATTCATGAAGATCCAAGAGGGTTCATATGTTTTACTATTTCATACAAATAAGAAGAAATGGCTGACCAAGGTTGCCTTAGAGAAAAAAATGCATACACATCTTGGAGTCATAGACATTTCATCGATTATCGGAATGGAGTATGGCTCTCTAGTTAGAACTACTGAAGACAAAATCGTGTACCTTATTGAACCTACAATTCATGACTTTGTAATGAAATCAGAACGAAGAACTCAGATCGTTTATCCAAAGGATTTTGGTTTTATTGCAGCTCGCACTGGTCTGAAAAATGGATCAAAAGTGTTGGAAATTGGAACGGGTAGTGCCTCCCTCACAACCTTTATTGCAAGTATTGTAAAGCCAGATGGACATATTTACACGTTTGATATTAATCCAGATTCTCTCGCCATCGCAAAACGAAACCTGGAAAAGGCCGGAATGTCTGAATACGTTACCATACGTCAACACGATCCACATCAAGGGCTTGTTTTAATGGAGGCAGATATTGCAATAGTTGATCTAGGCGATCCGTGGACTATGATCAACCAGGTTCATCAGGCCTTGAAAGGAAGCGGTGCATTTGTTGCGATTTGTCCCACTATGAATCAGTTGGAGAAAACCGCAACTGGACTAAAACAAAATGGTTACGTCGACATTGACTGCATAGAAATAATGATCCGGAACATAGAGGCAAGAGAAGGAATGACAAGGCCTTCAATGAGAATGATAGGACATACGACATATTTAGCGTTTGCAAGAAAAGTTAAAAGAATAGAAGATAATAACGCGTTGCCTGAATTGACAGATGAGAGGGGTCTTCTCATCTGATTTGATGAAGTTTGGGATTGTCCTTTTTCAGTTGATGTCGCACATTTGTCTTATTGCCTAAGCTGCCAATTGGGCAATTCTGTACATTAAAATTAAATAGTTTTTTAGCACGTATGATGTTGATGAAGAATAAGATTGCTATCCTAACTGTAGTTGTCACAATAACATTGGCCTCCATCATCTCCTTTGCAGAGGTTTATAGTTATTTTTCAAACAACTCTCAACACAGGGTGAACATAGTCCAGGCAAAAATAATGCGCTCGGACGTTCAAAAAGTCCTTCTGCATACTAATAACATTGCTAGTTCCTCCTTTGGAGCTTATTCTGACAACTCGGCGCAGCAACAGGTCCTTCCACAGCTATTTAATCATGTACAAAACTCTGTTGTTCAGATAACCAGCAAGGTGCCAACAAACATAATTGCCGATGGCAATCCCCTACAAGGCCAATCTACTGCACTTGGTTCAGGCTTTATCTTCGACAAGGAAGGACATATAATCACAAACTATCATGTGATACAACAGTCCGACGACGTTCATGTAACGTTTGTTGATGGAAATGTCTATACAGCAAAAGCAATAGGAAAAGACGTCTTCTCAGATCTTGCTGTATTACAACTTGACAAGTCTGCGTTGTTAAAAGAAAATCTTGCGCCATTACCATTTGCAGACTCTTCTGCTATTGAAGTTGGACAGCAGATTGCTGTCATAGGAAATCCATTTGGCTTAAGTGGATCGATGACACATGGTATAGTCAGTCAGCTATATAGGCTACTACCAGATCCAGAATTTGGATTTTCCTTACCGGGTATAATCCAAATTGACGCTGCAACAAATCCCGGCAATTCTGGTGGTCCACTTTTGAACTTGTACGGCGAAGTTATAGGTGTAACAACTGCAATTAAATCAAACACTGGCACCTTCTCTGGAATAGGTTTTGCAATACCCTCAAAAACCGTACAAAAAATCATACCACAGCTCATATTGCGCGGTAGTTATGAACATGCATGGCTTGGAATTGCTGGGACCAACATTATCCCAGATACTGCAAAGGCTATGGGTTTGAATGAAACAAAAGGTGTTATTGTAGAATCTGTAACGCCGGACAGTCCAGCAGACTTGGCAGGAATAAAGAGTGGAACGAATACTGTTACTATAAGTGGTCACGATCTAAACACCGATGCAGATATTATTATCGGAATTGATTCGCAGCAAATTAGAAAGATCGATGACATTATCAATTACATAGATAGTAAATCGGTCGGTGAAGCTGTGGTCTTGAAAGTTTTGAGAAAAGGCGGTACTCAGAATATTGATGTCAACCTTGCAGCACGACCAGTCCAATAATAGATCATAGAACTTGGCTTGATAAGGTTGTCTAGCGACAGTATCCTCCCTCCCTGGGATGGTCATCAAAAAATACTACAAATTTGTACATTGATTTGCTTGTATATACTTACAGTCCTATTGTGCACCTACGATTAAAAAAATTTATGTAAGCTCGATTAACTATGATGAATTTCATCAATAATATTAAGTTAGAAGTAAAAATATTGTATAGTAACCTAAGTTTGGAAATACTACAAGGTTTTATCAAGAGATTGCTTTCTTCAGGATGCATAAGAAGCCGTATTCTCATATACTTTTCCTTTACTTTAAAAAACAGCACATCTATATCATAAATTTGATGGTGGCGCACCAACAATGCGGCCAGACATACTGCAAGTTCCTGCGAAGAAATCCCCAGAAGGAGGACAGAACAAAGATAATGTTCTGTTAGTCCACCCGATAACTCCAATTTCCACATGGGAGAGTATCTTACAGTAAAAATATCACTTGTTGTCCCCCTTAAATTGGAAAGTGCTCATTGTATTTTGTATTGTCCTGTCTTCAATTTATTCAAGTTCTCATTTAATAGTGCTATTGGAATCGTAGGTTGTTTTCAAAATGTTCTAGGCTTCGATATGCTGAATTTCTTTTAAGCAATCGAAATTTGTAATTTTACTGAATTTTATTGAGTCTTACTTGAAAAAGACTTTGTGATTTTACCTACTCCTTTCTTAGAAAGACTTTGATTATATTTCCAGCTAACATTGAGTTTATTATTTTTCTTCCATGTTCCGATCGCTTGTCAACCTTTATTCGAGACTTTCTTTCCTACCTGACTGCTAAGTATGAATTGATCCTCTATATATAAATCGACTATTTTTCCGATTATGTCCTCATCCAATAGAATTGTAATAGCAGATCCAGCTTCGCTGATATCAAAATGGATTTCTTCGCCAAGTGCAGGAGTTTTAACTTCTATGTCAATATGGATTCCCAATATTTTTTCTAATTCTGCAACAGTAGACCCTCCTTTTCCAATTATTCTGGGGACGACATCTTTACTTACTCTTACTTGTACCTTGTTGTCAGATATTATATTGATCTCGGCACTTGGATCGAATCTCCTTATTGTATCCTTGATTTTAGATTCAGCCAACTTTTTTATATTGCTCTCAGCTTGCGTTGTTTTACTTAATTCTGACGTTGGAACGACAACATTCTCTTCTCCGTATGTATAGATTTCGTATTCAATTGCTCCAGTTTCAAAGTCGCGAACTTCTACTAGCGGTCTCGCTAAGTCTGCTTCAACCATTCCTGTTGGAACTTTCACAGTCAAAGATATATCATATACTTTATGGATACTGCCTTCCTTAACGAAAATAATTGTATCCAAAATGTGTGGTATCATACCTAATTCTACTTTGCCTATAAATCTTTGAATTGCATCAAGTGGACTACTTGCATGAATAACTCCAACCATCCCAACGCCAGCCAATCTCATATCGGAAAAGACTTCGAAATCTTTTGTTCTCCTCACCTCATCAAATATCGTGTAGTCAGGACGCACTAACAACAAAATATCTATCGCATTTTCAAAGCTTCCTTCTAGTGGCCCATACTGTGTTACTTCCTCAGGAACCTGCAAATCTCTAGGAGATTCAAATGTTTTCACTATCTTTCCTTTATGAACATAGAACTCAGCAATGCTGCTTGCTAAGCGTACTTTTCCCAGAACCTGGAGGACCAGAAATTATTATACCCTCTGCTTTTCCTGATAATCTTTCCATTAATTTATCAGTAGTATTATAATCATCTAATGATAGGTTTACTATCGGTTTAACTATTGTGATTTCAATTCCATCCGAAAATGGTGGCCGGGTAATCGCAATTCGAAACCTTCCATACTGAATTACTGTTGCACCACTGCGGCTAATTTCTATAGATCCTTTTATTCTAGAGGCTTCTGAGATTTCTTTAATAATATTTGTAAGTTCAGTTCGGGTACATTTCTCTTCTTCCAATTTAAGAAGAACGAAATTACCTGGTTTTCCCCTTTTTGCCATAGGTGGTACGCCATCCTTTAAATGGACGCTCATAGTGTTTTCATCAAAGAACTTTTCAAATTCTAAATTAGTGGTCTTCGTCTGAGACCTTATATGTAGGGCTTGTACTCCTTGTGCCTCAGCTAGTTGAGCTTGAATGTAATCGGCTGTAATGAGCATAGCTCCTTCTTTCATTGCTACATCTTTTATTATGGCGTCAATTCTTCCATGTTTTGCTAAGCGTATATCATCAATACTAGGTCTTTCACCGACAAATCTCAGATCGATATTTTTACTTAAACATTGTTCTCTTATTTTCCTAATCTCGCTTAGCCCTACAAAGCCATGTTCCTTATTAGTGGATGCTTGGGATTGTAGTTCATCTAATACCGCTAAAGGAATTATAATTTCACTACCAGAATTAATACTATTTCCTGACTCGAGCAGTTTTGTAACCTCGCCATCAATTATTATACTAGTATCTAAGACAAATTTTTTTTTATCCAACTGATATAGGAATACATTATTAGACTTAAAGTATTTTATCAATCAGAGGAAATACTAGTTAGATGAAGTGACTCTCCATTATTTTGGATATCTTCGTTATTGTTATTTTTATTAAAATAAATATAAATCACATCAGTTAAATATTGTAAAACTTTTGTTATTTATTTTTGATTAATCCAATCTTCAAGCGATATTGTAACTAAAAAATATGAACAGTGATGCCTTTGTATGTAATCGATTATTTAGAATCTATACTCAGTAATAGATAAATTATAGTATATTGGCTATTGTTTATGTACATAGATATATTATGTATGTATTATTGTCTATCCTATATCCTTTATTTTATTCAGCTACATTTTGTGAATTGGGGTGATCCCAAGCATGTTTAAAGTGATCTTTAAGGTTAAACCAAACGCTTTTACAAGCGCTAATCTTGCAGCCATAATTTCCTCGTTTTGTTCTTTCAAGACTGGTACTTTCTCATAAAATACATTGAAAGATGTCGCGAGCATATAGGTATATCGTGCAAGGAATTTTGGATTGAGTGTTTTGACAACCTCTTCTATAATAATGTCAAATTTTGATATTGCTTTAATGAGGTCAAGTTCTGATTCTGCAATCAATAAATCATATTTTGCTTTCGAAAAATTTTGAGCTGATTTTTCCAGAATGCGCTGTGATCTAGCATATGCATATTGCAAGTAAGGTGCAGTATCGCCTTCTAGACTAAGAGATTCTATAATATCAAAAGTGATTACCTTGTCTAAATCATGTTTGATCAAATTGTATCTGATAGCAGATACAGCAATTTCCTCTGCGATATCATTGCATATTTCCTCAGATAAATTCGGATTTCTCTGCTTGACTTCCTCATAAGCTTTTTCATGTAGCTTATCCAAAACATAATCTGCATCTACTTGAATGCCGGTTCTACCCGACATGTGTATAGATTTTCTTTCTCCAATATCTAATCCAATCATTTTCGCAGTTTCAGAACTCAAGGTTATTGCTTCATAATTGAGATGATAATATTCATTGCTTTTTTCATTCAGATCAGACATAATTTTTGATATTATTCTCTGCAGTCTGGCTTGTCTAGAGTCAATTACAGTGATAGCAATTTCTGCCGAATTAAACTGTGGATGATTATGCTGACTGCAGGCACTGTTAAGTGTTGTAGCCCAAAGGGTAGAATTATCCCATTGGTGTTTGAATTTATAGTATAAGAAAGGATCTTCAAGTATTCCTAATTTCCAGGCAGCATATGGAATGTCTTTAGCAATATAGGTTGCAGTTCCATCGCTTCTTATGATTATCTTGTCATCTTCATGTTCTTGCTTTATTACCCAACAGTCTTTGTTTTTCCCGCTAGTTTCTAGAGTAACAATTCCTTTATGTTTTAATAACTCAAAGGCTTTGATCCATAGTTTTGAAATAACAATATGTGATTCAAAATTCAATAAGTCGTAATGAGTCTTCATTCTCCAACAAGTCTTTAATTGCTCATTTAAAACTCGCACCGTAATTTCGGTGGCAAATTTGGCAATTTCTGAGGTACCTTCTTCGATTTCTCTCAGAACTAATCTCCTTTTTTCTTCGAGAGAAGGATCTTTTTTATATAATTCATTGATCTTTACATAAACTTCATTGCCACAATAATGGTCAAACTTGATAGATTTGTTCTGGGGTTCTAATGGAAATCCGGCAAACCTGAATCCAACTACAATATCTGCGACCTGTAAACCTGAATCATCGATATAATTTAAAACTACAGTTCTGTGATTAGTAGCTTTCATTATTCTGTATATAATATCTCCTAGAATCACATTACGCATGTGACCTACATGTAAAGCCTTATTTGGATTGACACTTGTATGTTCCACTACGACGTATCGACTCTTTCCTATATCATAAAAACCGTAATTTGGATTCTCAAGAGCTCCCTTTAACGTGATTGTTGCTAAATTTGCAAAGTTTGCTTTGAAATTGATATAACCTGAAGGATGAGACTGTATTGATAGAATAAGTGATAGAGAATTTTTCCTCTTCTTTTCGAGAAGATAGCAATTTAGCTGTTTTTCAATGATTTCATTTGCGATATCAAATGGTCGCCTTTTAATTTTTTTACTAATTTGAAATGCTACGTTGCAACTCAGATCTCCATATTCCTTCCTAGGAGTCTCTGAAACATCAAAGTCTTGATCAGAGTAACCTAAATTTGCAAGAGCAACTGATACCGCCTCGCGTATCTCATTCACTAGAACTCGAAATGTCATTCTTTGTTCTCATTCCTAGATAATTAAATGCAACAAAATCTATAGCATCTACTAGACCGTAGCCTTCTCTTCCTCTAACGACATGTTTCGCCTTAGATGTAATTTCATCATCTGTGTTACTCAGCGCAACACTATAGCCACAAATATCAAACATTGGAATATCGGTTTCACTATCGCCTATTGCAATAGTCTCCGCGGGCTCGGTTTTTAATATCTTCAACGCTTCCTTTAGCCCGCTACCCTTATTCACTCCTTTTTCATTAATATGAAAAGCATATTTGCTATCGTTAAGAGTAAGGTCTAAGTTATGTTCTTCTAAAATTTTGCGACCTTCTTTTATATCAAATGTTCTAAACAATACAATCTCTGTAAGTCTATTAAAGACAGGTTTAATTTGCACCTTATCAATACTTTTTTTTAATATTTCGTAACCTTTCAAACATTTTTCTTTACTGGCTAAAAGGATATGTTCTTGAGGTGCTATTGTTAGTGCCCCACCATTCTCTCCAACCGCGATCTTTGTAGTTCCTCCAAACACTGCAAGAATATAAGCTTCTACAGATGATCTTCCAGTGACATAAATTACGTTATATCCAAGTCTTTCAAGGTAGCGTAAATTTTCAATAGCAGGCAAATATACAATACCCCCACCGTCTTCTGTGAGGGTCCCATCAATATCCACTGCAAAGGCTTTAATCGATTTCAAAAACACTTGAGAGCAAAAATAGATTTTGAAATATAAGTGTAATGTAATCTGATGGATATATAATATATGAAACAATGATAATAAAAAAAGTTACTGATCGGATTATTACTCTATGTGAAGATTCATTTAAAAGCATCGGGCAGTCAATTATGCGTTTATTGATTGACTAATTTTTGGACTGTCATGTTTAGAGGATATCTGGGGTTCAACTTTTCGTTCAGTAAGTTTCCCTAACTGCCTGGTACTCTTAGTTCGCCTGTCAGTCAATGATTTCTGTTTCTTGATCTTTACCTTAATCTTGAATCCGAATTGACTATTGTTACTCCACTTTTCAATGTCTTCTACATCCCCTGAACCAACTACCCTGTCGCCTTCATCCGTAACTACGGTAAAATCAGTTTTGTCGCCTTCCTTTATTATTGAAATCTTATCATAAAAGTGATGCCAATCGAGCGGATTTGTGACCAGAACTTCAACAGCAAGTACATCTCCCACACTCAGATCAGTTATATATGGCGATAAAATTTCTAGCTGGCACAGTTTAGCATACATCAACATAGAATGGAATAAGTCGGATATATGACTTTGGGAATGTATTACTATATAAAAATAACTCATTTAAGAATTTTGTTTATAATACATATTTAGTTATAATGAAACATAAAATCCTTACAGTTATATAATAAACAGAAAAAGCAAATTTGGGTCCGTCGCCCAGTCTGGACAGGGTGCTGATCTTTAAAAAGCACAAGCCTCCGAAGCCAGTTGTCGTGGGATCGAAGCCCACCGGGCCCGCTTCGACATTAGTTTTTAAAATGAGGCAGCTTGGTAGAAAGAGCACATATCCAAAAAACTCTTAACTTTTCATCGGGGTCACATCTGAAGATTTGGTATATTAGTGGCTCGGAACATTGTTGATAGCCATATCATTGTTTATTCCTTTTTCTTCTTCCAATTTTTCCGTACTTTTTGCTTGCCGATCTAAGAGAACTGTAAGAATGTGTCTTATTGTTTGGACTTCTCGTCATCTATATAAGTTAAATATGAACCTGTTATTTCTGCTTTTTCTTGTTGAAAAGGAGCTGTACATACTATTTTGGAAATGACGTATCCTCTCTAGTTATCTTGCTCATTATGCATTGATAACAGCAATCGTTAGATAAGGAGCAATTTATTGAACTACTACTAGCAAGTCAGTTTTTTTCATGATTTATCAGTTATTATGTTTTGATTTTTTGTTGATGGTTCTGACTTTTGACGAAGTGAAAAATATTTCGTACCTTCCATTGCCATTATAGATTCTGATCTTTCTATAAATAATATATCTCTTTTCTCATCAATTAAATTGGAATCTGAATAATCCCCAGCCTTTAGCATATATAGATTATATTCTTTTTTGAGAGTTTCTGCAGTAGATCTATAAACAATCCAACTTTCTTGTGCCTTTGTTAATTGAAGAATGCCTGTTGCACCTACAATCATGCTGCCTAGAATAGACGAAATTATTCGTACAATGAGGTCATTGCCATCTACGACATTTACTATGGGAATTAATACACTAGCACCAATTATCATAATCTGTAGTTTGTGGTATCTGTACATATTATCTTTAGCATTATTATTATACCAATTCTATTTCTTACACAAACAGCAGTAGTACTTAACCCTGGTTCCTAGTGCAAGAGTTCTGGACATGGCATCGAGTTGACAGGAGAAGTCCGGTCGATGCAAACTTGTACGTTAGCGCAAGTGAAGTTATTCATAGGGCAATGGGAAGCACTACGCTTTGATACTCGGTATGATATAGCAGTCGAGAGACTTAAGATGAACAACAGATTATCATCAACATTCTCTAGTCTACAAACAAACTGCCTGCTCTGGTCAACAATACAAACGAGCAGTTTGACTTCAATTGATATATGCAAATACTTATATAAGTTGCAAAGGTCTTTTTCTGCAAATGTCTTTAGAGGTTGTTAAATTGGAAGACCGCAATAACTCTCTCCTTAACAGGCGTGAAATTAAAGCAATCTTGAAAAATGCGGCAGGTAAAGTTAAGAGGGTTGAGGCTGCAGCTACACTCGCAAAACAGCTCGATATAGAAAGCAAGACAATAATTCCGATTAAAATGTCATGTGGGAATGGTACAACCGATGTTCATGCTACATTTTATATTTACGGTAGTGAAGAAGCAAAGAAACAGCTCCCCCGTTACAGGCTGTTAAGAAATATGCCAAAGGCTGACAGAAAAAAATTGATAGATGAGGAGAAAGCTGCAAGGTTAAAAGCTAAACAGGCGTCTGCATCTGATTCAAAATCTGGCACCAAAAGGGGCCGCAAGTAGTAATGGCAGATAAAAAGACGACATCGAAAGGCGAAGTTTCTGTGTATAAATTCTATACTGTCAAGGATGACAGAATCACTAGAAGCAAACGTGATTGTCCAAGATGTGGCAAAGGTGTTTTTATGGCAGAACATAAAGACAGACATACCTGTGGTAAATGTGGGTTTACCGAATTTGCACATAAAGAACAGTCAAAGAAGGTCAATAAGAAACAATAACAACATTAGCCAACGAAAGTTGTTAATTCCTTCTTTATCAGTTGACCTATTGCTGGAGTAAAAACAGGGTAGAATGATTGAACATAGTGTTTTGATTTGGCCAATTTTTTGACATGTTCAATCGTCCGGTCTTTTGAATAGCCTCGTAAGAATTCTTTTATTATCTGACTAGCCATGGCAGTGTTACCGGTTCTCTTCAGCCCATGGCTAATAAACTGAACAATATCCAAAACAGGATCACCTGATTTAAAACCAAACTGTTCACCGCCGGTGAAGTACAAATTATCTCTACTTATTATAAGATCCATCGGCTTTAAGTTACCAAGAGTTGATTTATCTGCATGAATTTTTGCAATTTGTTCTCCTGCTACTCTAATCCATTCAAGGCCCTCAACGCTATTTCTTCTCAGACATTCTTTAGTTATATCCGCAATTGTTTTACCTTCTATAAATTCAGTAACGAGCATCTTCTTGTCTAAAATTACCGATTCAATAATTGGAGTATTCAGTCCTAAGCGGCGAATATACCTTAATGCTTTATATTCAGTTCCTAGTCTGAATAGAGGATCTATGCTGAATTGCCTAACCGGTGTAGTCCATATGCCCAGTCCTCTCCATTTTAGTCCTTTGGTTTTTGCAAGTTCCTTTACCACTATGATCTTGTTTTGAGTATTATCGTCAGGATTTGTCAAAGTGAGGGAAATAGTTCTGCTATTTAAATTTCCTAATCGACATTTATTTGAGATGAAATACTTTGAAAAACCATTAGACTTTGCTATTATTTTCAACCAATTCTTACTATCAAAGATAAGAACACCTTCCGGTATTTTCCAGTATAACTCCTTCGGGCATGACATAAATTTTGGCAATTCTATCGGAAATTCTTTCTGACGATTTATTTTTGATTCGGCCTCCTTTACAGCATGATGGAACGCATGTCTACCAGCATACGCATGGACGAAATATGAAGCAATTTCTTGCAATTTCTTTGTGAGTTTCAAAGAAGCAACTTTTCGGTTTTTCTCCACTAGTACCCGTTTTTCAGATATTTGAAGTAGGTTATTAGGAGAAGGTCTAATTATTAATAATTCATTGTCTTCATCTATTATTTCCTTCAATGCTCGTCGATAACCATCAAGCGCAAAGTCCTTATTACGAACGGAATTTTCTCCACAATACATTTTATAATAACTATAAATGGCATTTGGATATAAAATACTTCTATGTTTAATCTTTGAGAACATCACATATTCCAAAGGAAAGAAAATTTCTGTGCTGAAAATGTTTGTATCTTTAACAATATTAAATATCTCCTCTAAGAGAACTCGTTTTTTGTAAGTTATTTCCAAGCCCCTAAATAATTCAGGATTGTAAATGGGCTCATAAGTATGCAATAAACGACCGACTACAAAATCTCCAAGAAATGCAAATTCAGCATCTTTTTCTATTGATTTACGATCGACTACAAGTGCAGAAACTTCTATTTCTTCTTCTTTTAAATAAACATACTTTATAATATATCCATAATTTTCCAGAACGACAATAATGTCAAAATCACTATTAGTACCGAGCATAACCCCCAACCTTTGAGCCATATAAGCAAGACGCCACAACTCTATAGTTTTTAGCTGCCCTATTGATACAGTTTTTTATAATCTTTAGTTGTTCATGAGAAATACTAGACATAATGACTAGTTTTCTTTCGTGTTATTTTCCTGCTTTCGAATTCGATAACCCTTTCTTTTATTATATGATCTACTTCGAGATTAGCCATTAGTTCGATAGGTATTCTCATTATATTCATATCAACTGGCACCGTACGAATAGGAAGATGTGTACCGATCCATTCTTTAACCACTTTGTCTTCTAATCTTAAATCTCTGAATCCTTCGGGAAATTTTTTGTTAATATGATCAATCAAGGTACTGTCTGATTTGAATACTACTCCAGCTTCTAATAAGTGATCAGAATCTTTACAATTTCCCTCAAACAGAGTGCCTGAAATTTCATCTGATATTACATTCATTTTTATAATCCTACTTATTAGATCCATATAATGCATAAATTCATGAGCCAAAACGGCGTGGATGCTTCCTAGCAAACCATAAGCTATTAGTGGAGCAGTTATTTGAACAACAACATTTAGGCGATTGTCTTGATTTACTACAGGAATTGTCCTTGCAAACAAAATGCCGAATTGTGTAAACTCTACTTCCGAAGTAGAAATGACAAGACTTGGTTCAACATAATAATAAGGATAATCCATTCCAGTAGCTTTTTCGATTCTCTTGACTCCATCTCTAATTATGTGAAATCGATTTACTATTAGATGATATAACTTATCAGGAAGTCGTCCGGCGTCTCTAGCATCTTCTACTTTTTGTAGAGGATTAAAAACCATCTAACTACTTTCACAACACTCTGATCTAAAAAAATGTTGCTGAATTCGTACGTCCAGAATATCAAAAAGCATACATTCAGATTTTGTACCAATGATTTCCGATACATTTGGTTCCGCGTATTCTTGACCGCCAACAAATTGCTTGATTAAGAGTCCACCGTCCGCAACTATAGTAAGAAAAAAGTGCCTATCATTAATTTTTCGGACGCTGACAGAATATATTTTTTTTGTAACTATTTTAGATTTTATTCTGAACTTTACCAATGAATTGTTTAGAGCATTTAATTTTGTTAGCTCATTTTTCCTTAGCGGTTCATTGGATTGTACTAATATTTTAGTCTTCGTGACGAATAGAATCGGCGATTCTGGAATTTTTTTTGATTTTCCGTTAATGGTAGCATATATGCCATCAGTACTGATTTTTATAACTTTCTTTAATATTCTAACTCTTGGATTTGAGATGCGTACAAAGAAAGGCCTGACCTGTACCCAAAACAAGGCTATTCTGGTCTTCGCTTCCTATCCACAGAAATTTTGCGTTCTCTCCCTTCGTTATTGATATTAGTTTTTTTGCAATAATGTCCTCAATACTGTGCTGTCCAGCTGAATCTCGAATAATCGCAATCAATCGATTCTTTGCCTTCACACTGTCTGTATTTACCCTGTTTTTGTGATAATCCTCGGCATTTTTTTATATATCTGCCAGTTAAAATTATAGGATAAGTCTTTTGAGATTATGTTGACATTTTTTTGATCGTCAATAATTAGGTTTATCGTAATATCTGGTATCAAATAGCCAACTTTTTTTTTTGTAATTTTTATAAATTTAATTCCGAGTTCTTTAGTGAGTTGTTTTTTGATACTTTCTTTTCCACGAATTTTGAACCTTGATCTAATCTGGTCTTCGCGCTCATAAAGCTGAGCAGGCAGAGAGGCTCCTAGCAAAAAAGTGTTAAATTCATACTTCTTCTCCACATTATCAATTATTTTTTCGATGATTGAATCTAATTGGCTCATAAGTCCACAACAGATATAGCACTTGTCTAAATTCCTTGCACATCCTTCCTTGACATAGGTTAATTGTCGGTCAAAACAATATTTGCAAAGACTGTAATGTTTTTTTAGCCGTTGGGCAAGTAATTCCTCGTATCGGGCATTAACCAAAACCAAATCGCCTAAGCATTCCTTGCATTTGTCTGCCCTTTGCCTGTTTCATCATGGTCTTGGAATTATTATACTGTTTTATCATCTCTTTAACATCATGTTCCAACATTCCCGAGCCCCTAGCTATTCGCTTTCTTCTAGAGTCATTAATGAGATCTGGATTTTTCTTCTCTTCCTTTGTCATCGATTGAATAATAAATCTCCATTTTTCCATTTTTCCTTGCAGTGCATCAAGCTCGTCCTCTTTAACCATTCCAGATAAACCTGGCAAATTATCAATTACGTTTCTAAATCCCATTTTTCCCACTTGCTCCATCTGTGCATAAAAGTCCTCAATTGTTATCTTACCGCTTAGAAGCCGCTTTGTTTGATTTTCATCAGCTTGCGATTCAAGACCTTTCGCCATTTCGAGAAGAGCTTTAATATCACCCATTCCCAGCATTCTACCTACAAATCGTGTTGGCGAAAATTGTTCAAGGTCATCTACACGCTCTCCTGTTCCAATGAACATTACCTTAGCATTCGTAGCGAGCTGACGCTGCAATCGCTCCACCCCCTCTCGCCGTTCCATCAAGTTTCGTTATTATGATACCGCCAACTGAAGTTGCTTCATGAAATGCTTTAGCCTGATTGTAAGCCTGTTGACCCATTGTTCCATCTATCACTAATAGCACGAGATCTGGAGCTGCCACCTTGTACATGCTATTCATTTCCTCCAAAAGACCAGTTTCTTCCTTATGTCTTCCAGCAGTATCAATAAGAATAATGTCAATGTTTCCTGGTCTAAAATATTCCAGACCCTTTTTTACAATATCTACAGCATTTTTTTTCCCTTCTTCGTCCCCGTATACTTCAACGTTTATTTTGCTGCAATTCATTTTTAATTGTGTAAGTGCTCCGGGCCGCCATGTATCACATCCAATGGCTCCAACACGATATCCATGTCTCGTCAGCCAACGAGCAAGTTTGGCCGTGACCGTTGTCTTTCCGCTGCCCTGAATTCCCAGCATCAGAATGACATTTTGTTTATCGGGTTTGAAAGAAATAACTTGTTCTTCTGAGTCTTGGTGCTTTTCAACACTTTTAATTATTTCTCCTCTGTACCCGAGCAGTGTTGAAAGTTCGGCATAGAGAATAGTAATAATGTGGTCTTTTCTAGACAGACCTTTAGGAGGTTTCTCATTTATTGCTCGGCTCTTTAGATTCTGAGTAATTGAGAAAACCAATTTGACATTAATATCAGATTGAAGTAAAGTCCTTTGTACGTCCTTGCATAGTGAATCGATAAGCTCTTCGTTAACATCTGATGCTCCAACTATCTTTTTAAGGGTACTTCTAAGACCACTACGTAAATTGTCTAGCATGACAGTCACTTTAATACTAATTCAGCTTCCAATATTTCAAATATTCCCCTCTGTCCGTCCCACAGGGTATTTGCTTTCTTTATACTGCAGCTTTTTTCTGAAAATTGGACAATCTACTACCAACGTTTCTGCCTCACCACCCTCAAAAGTTAAGTTGAAACCAAATTTTTTGCTGAAATATTCCAGTTGACCCATTAGAACTCTATCAAGCGATCTTCCTAGCCAATGTCTGTCTAGACCCATTGCAGACACACCTACAATTTTAATATTAAAGTTATTATCAAGAAGTCTGTACATATATTGAGATGGTTGGACATTCCATAACGGCGCTACTGATTCAAGATGTATTTTTTGAACAAATTCTTTCAAAAATGTCTTTTTGAAATTTGCTAGATATACCACCGTGTACTATACCTTCGATATTGTAGTTTGATTTGGCCCATATAATTGCCTTTTCCAACGCATCAAATTCTGCTTCTTTTGACGACCCATTTACAGTAAATTCTATTGCCGGAATTTGCATGGCATCTGCAAGATATTTTGTCAGGCAAAGATTTGGGATATGAAATAATAGGCTATCGTCTGGACACGGATGCATAGTGATCAAGCATAGGACATCGTGACCCATCTGTTTGACTTTAAAAATAGAGTAGGTACTATCTTTTCCACCAGAGTAAAGCGATGCTAACCTCATTACCTTTGTCAAGAAATTTCCCTTCCTATTAAAGTACTTAGGAAAAGGCCGATCGTCAAATCTCTAACTCTGCTTTTGCATGGTAGATGATTCCTAAAAGCAAAATTCAGAAATGGCAACCTGCGATCTGGATAAAATGGTAGCCTTTCTTAAGACCCGCCAACAGACAGTAGGACCATTGTGATCAGGCAGATCCTTCTTTTCTTTGGACAGGTGTATATATAATATCAAATGTAATATTTTATGACAACAGTTGTTTCTCGTTAAAAAACTTGGCAAAAATGGTAGTTGGAATACAATCAGCCTAATTGATGAAAACGGTTCGTTTAGGGGCGAAGCGAGATTTGAGTCAAAAAAAGAAGCGCAAAAGTATCTTGAAGAGTATAAGAGAAGGATGAAAAGTCCACAAGAGCTCAAAGTGTTTTGCGATAAATCAAGTGACTGATAAGAAAAGTCAAAATTGAATATAGAGTTTTAAGAATCCGAATGAGGCGTATGCTACGAAAGCTTTAGAGACTGACTATACCGTCGCACAAGAGGCATCATAAGATAAGAATAAAAAAAAGTCTAATTTTAGAAATACGCTTTATAATAAGGATAAATTTAAAGTCTTCATCCCCCTCCTCTGCGTAGCCATATTACAATCGATTAAAGAATAGTTCCTTAGTATAAGGGATCATTACAATTTTTCTTCTCTTGAGGATAACGGTGTAAAACCCAAGGTCTTATCGTCGATCAGTGCTCGAATTTAGTAGTCTTTTGATCTTATATGCAATTCCTAAAAGATCTTCATGAGACGCAACACGTCTGGTAGGCCATTTTCCGTTCGGACTATCGTCATTAAATCTAGGAATAATATGAACATGCACATGTGGAACAATTTGATTAGCAGCCCTGCCGTTATTCTGCCCTACGTTAAATCCATCTGCATTGACAGCGGTTACAACTGCTTTTGCTATAATCGTAACAAGGGAATATAATCCGCCAACTTCCTCAGGCGGCATTAAAAGTAAATTATCATAATGAAGTTTTGGTATAACAAGAGTATGTCCAAGATTTATTGGGTATTTATCCATCAGCACTAGAAAATCTCGATCTTCGTAAATTTCGGCTACTGGCGAGCGACCTGCAATTATACAGCAAAAGATACAAGAAGTCTTTGTCATTGTGAGCAATTTACATTTATTCTCAACTTTTATATATCTACTTTTGACTATCTCTTCGGTAACTTATATCTAAAAGAAATTTGGTTGGATATTCGATGGGGGGAGCAAGGTTTTTGCTAATTGTACAATATATACGATTGCCATTCAGGTAGCAGTTATTTGATTAAGACCATCTTTTAAGAACCAGCGCACGGTCTAATTGCGATCGCTAGCCCTTTAAATTAATATTAATAATCTGATTCTCTATCACCCTTTTAGTTTCATTTCCATTACTATCTTTTATTGATTGCACAGTTCCATAGATTGGCTGTCCTCTGAAGTGTTCTCCTGTAGCAAGGTTATCTAAGAAAATCGAAATTATGTTGCCTTTAGAAATTATAATATTTGTTTTTACTCCTTTCCATGCATCAGCATCATTTAATTTGACATCGACAGTCCCGGATATAGATATGCTGTTATCTCCAATCGCATGTATTTTTGTATTATTGTCAGTTGTGAAATTGACCAGTTCATGAGTATGCCAACGCTTTCCATCAGGAAGAACATTGACAAATTTTGCTTGAAAGTTCTTTACAACCCCTTGATTGACGATTAAGTTCCAATCGCCAAACAGAATAAATTTTTTTCGTAGCACCTAGGGTAGAATTATTATTATCAGAAGATAAATAAATCAAGGAATTTATTGTCCCGCCTTCTGAGAAAGTATCGTGGATACTGGTTGGTATTGTCATGCTTCTAGGGGATTTAAGATTATTAGAGGTTTGGATGTTCGTTTTATTCATTTGTGCAAGTACTGAAAGGCTAGAATTATTGCCTAAGATTCCTAATATCAAGCCTAAGGTAGCCATTACTGCAACTATAAGAACAGATATTTCTTTCATATTGAATGATATACAAAAATCATAACACAAAAACTATAGATATAGTTTTTTGTCATTTACATACGTCGGTGTTAGCCACGATACCTCATCAGATGTAGGTGGGACTAAAGTCGCATATGACATCGCTTGCTGGCACTCGTTGGGAATGTTCACATACTCACGTCTAATAAATTTTCAACGATGATCGTTGAAATCTATTATTGTACTATCAAATTTAACATTACTAATGACTTCACTATACACAGGCAGACTGCTAGATTGAGATATTGTCAGTAATAAATGAATTATTCTGTGTGACCAACATTTAAAAATAGGCTTATTTGATACTTGGAACGTATGGCTGCCAGAAAAAACTCCTCACGAAAGAAAAGATTGTTAAAACGTACCACACAGAATAGACCTGTACCAGCCTGGGTAATAATTAGGACACACAGGGAAGTAAGAACAAATCCAAAGCGGAGATTATGGCGTAAGTCTGATGTGAACGTGGGATAGAGATCTGGTGATGTCACAATAAATGTCTGCTGATGAAGAAAATATAAGCCGCATATACACTATTAATCTCGGGAAAGCATGGGATACGCCGCAGTACAGGAGGACAGATAGGGTAATCAACATCATCAAAGAATTTGCTGAAAAACACATGAAAAGTGACGAGGTTAAAGTAGACCAAGATTTGAACAGACAGATCTGGAAAAGAGGTAAGGCCAGTCCTCCAAGAAGAGTCCGAGTAAAAATGATAAAAGATGATGACGGAGCAGTAACAGTCTCATTGTACGAAGAAGCAAAGACTGAAGCCAATTCGTCAGCGGAATCCCAAAGCAAGTCATAGTAGAGAAGATTTCGGTGGAGTATTATTTAATAGGAAAAACTAAGACTGAAATCTTTTGCCTTTTTGAACATCTCTTAGTCTGTCCAACAAGTCGGTAATTTGTTCGTGAGTAGGATTAACAGCCTTGACAATATCCACATCAACATTGAGATTCTGTAGTTCTGTATAGGCGTCTTTATCTTCTATTGTATCGATTAACGCATTCAATCCGATTGGTTTTTGTCTTAACTCCACAACTTGTTTCAGCTTCTTTATAGAATATTCTAGAGTCTCTTGTACATAGGCAGACACAAATATTATTCTCTGATGTGGATTTATTGCAATAATCTCTTCTGCTACTCCTATACCACTAACCTCTGGCATTTTATGATCAAGAATAACAACATCAAATGGCATACGCTCAGTAGCATCTGTCCTAAATCTCATCTTTTGAAACTCTTCGTTATAGGTTTTTAAACAAACTTCACCATTATAAGTCATTGTAACATGATGATTTCTCTTTTCTAACGCTGTTTTGTATAACATTGCAATGTCATATTCATCTTCAGCTATCAGTATCTTCATAGCCCTAATAATGTTAATGGTATTCAAGTGAGGTCCCCCTCTTCAAATTCCATTTTCTCTTTAATCATTAACGATTCAATATTCATCCATACAGGAGGCAATTGCCAACAATTAAACATTAGTTAATTAAATAACGTTTAGGTGCCATGAAATAGATTAACTAATTAAATAAAATATAGTCTAAGCCTAAGTTAGTACCGTTGTATTAACATCTAGCCAAAGTATGAATAAATATATCAAGGTAAATTGCTAATGTTCATTGATTCCTACTATGCAAATACAATAAGAACATTGACCGCCATATTAAACGCATTAAAAGGTTCTTCATTTTAGTTAAGAGTAGTTACAACAATCATCCAATCTAATGGTTTGATGTATACAAAATCAATGTCGAAAATAATATAATCTACATACGGAATAGAGCATATTCAACTGCATTACACTATGCTAAACAGGCCATCATAACTACATATGTTTTGGGTCGGATTTCTGTAATTTAAAATCTTGAGTTTCAGCAGATAAAGAGCATTGTTAGTCATAAACAAACATGCAAGTATTCTAATTCTTTAATATATCCTACCATTCGGAAGCTTTTTCGAATACCTCTATCTTTCAATTATACAACGAAAATACAATTTTATTTATTAGGATCAATAAATAAAGTGAAATTTAAAGGGATACAATAGATTATTCACGTATCTTATTCGAGATTAGGAATCATGATCTCTATATCTGGAGATGAATCCATATCTTCCCAATCTAACACATTCTCTTTTGGAATAATCTCTGCAATTGGATCATATTTGTCAAATCTAGTTTTATCTGCAACTGCAGCCATGAGATGAACTCTTACATTATCTGAACTAGCTGATGACATTGAAACTTCAGTAAGGTCATGGTCTTTGAAAATGCCCTGCAAGTTGTCAACAATAGAATTGAGGCTACCAATTGGAATCTTTTCGCTACCCATTACATGCGAGCATCGCCCTCTTTATTGTCGTTGGATCTGCATTTTGATACAGCATTCCAATTGAGTCCTTTATAGACGATTCCGCGCTACCGGTATCAATTCTACTTGTGCATAACAGGTTCAGGTTTGTACAAATATAACGCTTAGAAAATGAAGCTATTATTTCACAGAGGGCTCGGTTAGTAATTTCGTAGCATTCTTCAGTCGAGAGTTCAGGATTATTATTCAAAAGAGCATCATTATCAATCACTATAGTCGCGTCAGATAATCCTTGTAGCCGTTTTAATGAAATACCAGCCTGGAATATTCTATCTTTTTCATATTTGAAAGGCATTATTGCAGCAGATATTAGTGTATTGGCAGATGATAGTCTTCCTTCTCGGCATACAACTGGTGCCATCGCAGTTCCAGCCCTGCCTGCAAGATTTGCGATGACAATTATAGTCTGAAAGCCCTCGACAGCTGACTTAATTGTCTCAGCAGCAGATTTGGCAAAAGATCTTAGCTTATAGCTTGATGGATTAATCCATGAATTGGAATTAATGAAAACAGTGATGCAATTGCTATCTAGATCTTCTATATCATTACTTATCAAAACACATTTGCAACCAAGTAACTTGCTAGAAATAATTGCAAGTTTGCTTCCTGCCCCCCCAATACCAACTATCACTATTGGCTGTTTGATTTCAAGACGATCGTCTTTCATAATCTAATCCCCATCATGTGGGTTATCAAGATTTGGTTAAAAGTTTTGGTGATTAAATATAAAAATCTAAGTTGTGCAAAAATATTGAGCTGTACTTCTTAGTAAAGAACTAGAAAAACCATCAATACGAACTATAATTTTGCATCCGATAGGAAAATTAGGATACAAAGAAGATGGAGACGAGACAATGACTGGTTTATATGCATAATTCCTTCCTTGTATTGTATTATTGTTTATCTCATCTATAATTATTTCTCCTGTCCACTCATCCCATAACGAATTGCGCGTTGTACCAATTTCCTTTGATATCAAATGAAGTTTTTCAGTTCGCTCCTTGACTATATTAGATCCGGTTTGTTTAAGTTTGGCTGCTTGAGTTTTGGGCCTAGCGCTATATTTTGAGCAATTAATAATATCTGGCATTGTTTCTTTTAATAATGTCAGTGTCTTTTGGAAATCCCCTTCTGTTTCTGAAGGAAAGCCTACAATTATGTCAGTTGCAATTGTCATCTCAGGCATTTTGCTTCTAAATGCTTTGACTGCGTCGCAGTATATTTTTACGGTATGACCTCTCTTCATTTTCCGCAAAATCCTATCGCTACCACTCTGAACAGGAATATGTAAAAACTTGAAGATCTTGTCGTTATTTGCATATACCGTTACTAATTCATCTATCAAGCTAGGTAGGTACATTGGATTCATCATGCCTACCCTAATTTTATAATCCCCTGATATCTTACAACATGATGTCAGTAATTCTACAAGATCAGACCCTATGTCTTTTCCGTAACAGCCATTATCAGTGGATGAAAGCCATATCTCTTTGCATCCCTCGTCGATATCATTTTGGATCTGTCTAACTATATCACCAATGCGATAACTTCTAATCCATCCCTTTGCAAGCTTGGTCTGACAAAACGTACACTTGCTCAAACATCCGCTTGCTATTTCTACGATGCTAATTATCGGATTTAGTCTCATTTTTGGAAGATTGATTTTATCAGCCGTAGAATCCTCAAGAATTACCTTTTTCTGACCAGAGATGGCATAATTTACGACATCAACCGTCTTATCAATAGAGTGAGGTCCAAGTAAGCTCGCAGAAGGAGAAACAGATTCTACTCTGTATCTATCTGCCTTGGGAAGGCAGCCCGCAACTACAATGGGTTTTCCCAGTTTCGATAACTTGCCAATTCTATAAAGCATTTTATGTTCAGTCACGTCCTTTACGGAGCATGTGACGATAAGATTAAGGGACGATTCATCTTCATCGGTTGCTATTTCATAACCATTATTTTTCAATAGTCCAGTAATCATTTCGGAATCTGCCTTGCTAGCAGAGCAGCCATATGCCTCAATCCACACCTTCTTCTTTTCATTGCTAGTTGATAGTGCCTCTTGTGAGATGGATTCAGCAGTAGGAACTCTGTTTATCATAATAACCAGAACGAGAATTCTTAGCGGTATTTTTTTTCTCTATTTTCAAAGGCTTTTCTTGGTGGCGGAGGAGAATCGTTCTCATGTCCAGGATGCGACCTTATATGATACCAATATCCTGAATTTACAATGGCATTTTTGCAAATAGGACAGTTAGCATAACCACATTTATGGTATCCTATAAAGCTTGGATGAATTGTTAGGTTGCATTCATTGCATTTATTATTATTATTCAAAATATGTTCATTATTAATTCCAGTAGGTACAATTAGGATGTATCGGTCAAACAATTGACCATAGGTGTATGAAAATTATTCATGGTAGCCTCGGTACTCGTATTGCTGTTTCTTCTTATGCAAACATACTAATTCAAGCGGACAAAAATTAACTGATGTCGACTAATCCACATCATGGAACGTTCTTATTATTTCTTTATCTATCAATGACATTTTCTCCATCAGTTAACTTTTAAATTTCGTTTGTTCCTTATTTCGAGGCTCAATATATTGTTCCCTTCTTCAAAGATTCCATCCTTCGCCTAATTAGTCTCTTTTTCGACTTTTATTATTATTACTATATCTAGAAATAAATTAATAACTATTAAGTTTAGTATCATATCTAAAATTCCGAGTCAATTTCATTACTTTGCCTAATAAACAAACGCTTGCAGTTGCTCGATTATGGTTTATGGATTATATTATTTTTATTTAACACCTCTAAGGAGATTTTTAAGGTATATTTATACATGAATTTTCAGCTTTGTATGCAGAGGATGAATTAAAAAGAGAAGAGAATATTATTTATAGCAATCACAAATTGTTATAAGCTGTTGTTTGATGCCAGACTACTTTGAGATAGATCGATTGATAGAAGACCTTGCGAAAATATATTCGACAGCATGTGCAACTACATGGTTTAAGGTAGCGAAAAATAAGCATCCTACAAAGGAAGAATTTCGTCTCAAGGTAGTGGAGTTTATGACTCATTTTGAATATACTTTGGCAACTTATCCTCAGAGCCCAGAAGCAAATCATCTAAGGGACCACGCCAAGAAAATCCTACAAAAAGAAATCGACAATATTCAATCTGGAAATAATAAAGAAGTCGAACGACGCTATAAATATTATGTCGATTATACATAAATCGACCCTAGCATTTTGATATCAATCTCGAATCCTGCTTGACTTCTCTAGATTTTGAAGTGTATTATTAACATTGCATTATAATAGCCCATCTTGATGAAGTTGATCCAATAAGGGATTTAAGTCGATGGCTACCTCTTTTTTGCCGAGTATAACATTCGACTATATTACACTAACAACAGAAAGCATGTTCATATATATTCTTTAGCAGCATATATATTATAGCACTGGTTATACCAAAACTTCCGTGGTTTTGCTCCAACCATTGTTTCCATGTTTTGCTTTCTTTAACATTTCCTTCCAACGCTCCTATAGTAAATCAAGATTCATAGCTTTGTAGTTATCAAAAAGATTCAGTTTTAGTATTGGGATCATAAGGTCACCCCGTTTGACACTAACATGTGACTTGTTCAGTTTTTCAATAATATCATATTCCATTTTCCATTATGCTTTCTCGTTTTCTTCTAAACCCTAATAATATTAAATTGAGTGGATATTTGTAAGTTATCGGTGTGAGTGGTCTTCGGTTGCCGAATTTTAGCGCTGAATAAAACATATCAATCTATAAGATTTCTGGTGAGCGAAATGTGATAATAGGTATAATCTTGCGATATATTGATATGACTTGACAAAATCTAATAGATATTACATCTCTGTGAGATTGGGAGGTTTGAGTTTTATTCTGGCACTAGAATAACTCAAAACAAATAACAAAAAAGTTTTAAACTTCATTTCATGAATTGTGGATATGAAAATAACATTATCGGCAATTAAGGCAGACATTGGAGGCATTGGCGGACATACTCGTCCGAGTGATGAGCTTGTTGAAAGAGTCAAAATATTTGTTGCAAAGTCGGCAAAAGATTTTCTAATTGACTATTATATCGGCTATACTGGAGATGACATTCATATTATTATGAGCCATATACAAGGTGCCGACAATCAAAAGATTCACAAACTTGCCTGGGATGCATTTACAGAAGGAACCAAAATCGCAAAAGAACAGGGATTGTATGGTGCTGGACAAGACTTGCTCAAAGATGCGTTTTCGGGGAACGTCAGGGGATTGGGTCCTGGTGTAGCTGAAATAGAAATGGAGGAGCGTCCAAGCGAAGTCTTTTGCATATTTGCTGCAGACAAGACAGAGCCTGGAGCGTTTAATTTTCCCTTTTGGCGAATATTTGTCGATGCGCGAAGTAATACTGGATTGATTATTAACGAAAACCTTGCTTCCGGCGTAACATTTAGGATATTAGACGTATTGACTGGAAAAGTTGCAGATCTGAAACTCTGGAACGATAAGCCAGAACTAGAGGCAGCATTGATGTATCCCGGTAGGTTCGTAGTACATTCTGTTCTATCTTCTGAAGGGGAGCAAATTGTATCTGCATCAACTGATAGGTTACATAACATTGCAGGAACGTACGTTGGCAAAGACGATCCGATAGCAATCGTGAGAACACAAAAAAATTTCCCTGCAACTGAAGAAGCAGGTAGCTCATTTAACGATCCACATTTTGTGGCAGGCAATACAAGAGGAAGTCACCATATGCCTCTTATGCCGGTTAAGTTGAATTCAGCTGCAAGCCTAAACTATTCTATACCCATTGTTTCTTGTTTACTTTTCAGTATGCATAATGGCAAATTGACAGGACCACATGATGGATTTGGTACTACAGACTGGGATTTCCAAAGAATGCGAGCGGCTGAACGAGCTATGATACTGCGTAATCAGGGATTTATTCACCCCGCAACTCTCGTTCCTGACGAACTGGAATACAACAAGGGTTATGAAGCAAGAATGGCTAAACTAGAAGAAAAATTTAAAGACATACAAGAGAATGTCGCTAAAGGGCATAATGGAGCAAAAAGAGATGACAGGAGTTGAAACGGCCGCTAATTATTAATTTTAAAAACTATCTTGAAGTTTCTGCAATTAAAACACTAAAACTTGCAATAGCAGCTCAGAAAGTTGCCGACAGATTGAAAGCAGAAATTGTTCTGGCTCCGCCGCAACCTTCTATCGGTCTGGTAATAGAGAAAGTCAACATCCCTGTCATTTGCCAACATGTTGATGATGCTGAATTGGGTTCAACCACAGGATATTTTATTCCTGAGATAGCTAAATCTTATGGAGCCTCAGGTTCGCTGATAAACCATAGTGAACACAGATTATCCATTAATACTATTCCCAGCTTGATTCAGCGTTTACGACAGTTAAATATGACCTCCATAGTTTGTGCTCGAACAACCGCGGAGGTTGTAGAAATCGCAAAATTGGCGCCTGACTTTATTGCCATCGAACCTCCAGAGTTAATAGGTTCGGGAAAAGCAGTGTCTAGAGAATCTCCATCAATTATTACAGACTCTATAAAATCAGCAGCAAAATATTCAAAATCTACGAAAGTAATTTGCGGCGCTGGAATAGTAGAAAGAGACGACGTTAGTAATGCAATTCAACTTGGAGCTGAAGGTATTTTAGTTGCAAGCGGTATAATAAAGGCAAGTTCCTGGTATGAAAAAATATTAGACCTTAGCTCAGGATTCAATACCTCTAAAGAGTAACATGGAACTGGTATTAATGGACATTTTTGGGAATTAAGAAAAGCATTATTGCAGGAAAGAAAGGACACTTATACTCCAATCCATGGATATAGTTAGAGTAACATACTTCAATGATATAAATCATTTTATAAAATATACTCAATTAAAACGTAATGGACACCAGGATATTGAGAGTCTTATCTAGATTGGAAGATCAATCAAACCTCGAACGACTAGAGCATGTTCCTTCAGAAAACATGTTACTTGCAATTACATCAGATACAGGTATGCTTTTTAACATTATGCTCAAAGCCATGAGAGCAAATAAGATTTTAGAAATAGGCACCTCCGCTGGTTATTCCACACTTTGGTTTGCAGACGCAGTATTGCAAAACAATATCATAAATAAATCAGAAATAGAAAAACGTATAATCACAATAGAAATGAACCATTCAAAGGTTGGTATTGCAAACAAAAATTTTTATGATGCGGGAGTTAATGAAATAATAGATATAATTGAAGGCCGAGCTAAAGAAGTTTTGTCCAGGCTGCTAGCAAACTATCAAAATAATATTTGCATCAACAATACTGATAATTTATTTGATTTTGTTTTCATTGATGCAGATAAAGAAAACTTGATGGATTATTTTGATTTGATTATACCAATGGTAAAAATAGGTGGAATTATCGCTACCGACAATATGTTGTATCCAGAAAACTATCGGCCGCAGATGACTAAATACGCCAACTATGTAAGAAACAAGAATAACATTGAGTCTGTAACAGTACCTGTTGGCAATGGCGAAGAAATCACAATCAAACTAGCATAATAAAGATGTCGAGAATGTGATGTGTTACAATATAATCTCGATCGGAGTAATGCAAGCGAAACTATGTCAAGTCATTTTACCGCCTGTATCTCGTACCTCTTTGTTTATAGTTGATCATTATTCGACATCGAAAGAGATAAGTTAAGTAGTGAGTCCATACAAGGAGTATATGAATTGATTACGACAGATGATAGATGATTTATCAATGATTAAAATTATCTAGGACGACTTTTTCATGAGTTCTTGTTTCTTTTGTAAGTATTCGGATTCTAAAATTATGCCTTGTTCCCTCAGTTTTTGGAGTTCAGATAATTCATCTGCAATCAATTCCTGTTTAGCCGAAGGATAATCAGACCCTTTATCTTTTACAATCGGTTGTTTAATATATCCTATAATTTTCTGAAGATTTCCCTTCGAAAGGGCATACATATATTCATCATCTCTACTTACTTTATACTTAAGAACTAGTACAATACCTCCGATAAATCCAAGGGTACCAACAACAATTAATAGAACACCTGTGAATATCCCACCCAATGCACTCATGTTAGGTTTTTCATTAACACCTAGCATTGGAAGATATCCAAGTATCGAATCGACTTTCACTTGTTCAGTTCCTTGATTCGTAATTAATAGATTATATCTTCCCTGAACTTGTGGATTAAAATTGGTGACGAGATCCTGACTGAAAGTAGAAGTGGATACTGTTGATCCATGAGGATCCTTAACAACGGCACTGAGCGGAATATTGGGTGGGTCTGATTTCAAGACGATGTACATGGTGGGTCCAACATCGACCACATTAAATGGTGCGATTTTTGATACTCCAGGATTAATTATTCCATTAGTTACTATTATATTCTGGCTAAGAAAAGGTTGCGCTGCGTTTATGCCAGAAGATGCAGTAAAGAAAATTCCTACTACTATTATAGCAGAACTTAAAATTAATACGAAATTTCCAAGCCGCATTACAAATACATCTCTGTATCTAATCAGGACGTATGTTTTTATTAGTATCAACGTTTAACAGTTTTGGTCTGATAGAGTAAAACTTTTGTTGTGGTACCGATGGGCATAGATAAATCAAATTGGTAATATCATGTTATGGAAGATGCGTGGAATGTGCTCTTTTTAATATTAGTGCAAGACTCTAAATATTTATACAACGCCATTTGCAGATAGATAATATTGTCACAAGCTCCTGCAGGAACTTTTTTTCCCCGTAGTACATTACAAAAAAAAATTATTAGTCTTGCTATAAAGACATTTTTACTTGTAGCTGCAACATGGATTGGTTTGTCTATATCCAGTGGGGTAGTGGAAACATACTTTGAAATTAAGAATCTGCATCTTCAACAAATTAGTAGTAGCATTGCTACTATTGCGATCTCATTTATAATAATTACTACCGTTAGGCGGTTACTACAAAAGACGACTCCGAGGATAGGTGTTCATTTATCAGCAAGTATATCTTTCTTTATAGCTGTAATTATTTCTTTGATTGCAGTCATCATTTTAATGTATCAGTGGAATATCGACCCTCAATCCATAATTGTTGGAGGAGGAGTAGCGGCAATAATTCTTGGTATAGGTATATCCACAATAGTTGGAAACATGCTTTCTGCTGGGCTAATGTTAACCACATTTCCAGCTAGAATCGGCGATTCAATATACATAGTTAACGACAAAATACGGGGGAAGATAGAGGAAATAAACTTCATTTATACGAAGATAATGACGGATACAGGGACTGAATATGTGGTTCCAAATAATGCCATCGTGCAAGGGAATGTTAGAATTACAAAAGATAACTCCATTTATGATGAACGGTTACCTTTTGTAGAAGGCGATTATATAGAGATAACTAATTCATCAAATGTATATCGTGGAGCTGTTAGCAAGATCACCGCAAATTTCACTATTATATTCAACAATGAGAATAAAGATGAAGTCATTATGGCAAATAGTGCAATTTTATCGGGTCAGTTTATCATAACAAAAAAGAAACAGGTCTGAAAGAGTTAAACGGTCAAGATATTATTTTAAATCAAAAAAAGCAATTTTAAAATGTGACGATACTATATCTGATAAGAAAAACTCATCTTATTACAAAAGAATGAATCCTACTTCCTCCGCACTAAAGCGTCTCCAGCAATTACTCTATAGATATTATTATCAGATTTTTTAACAAGTAATGCTCCATCACTGTCGATGTCTATGGCGGTACCTTCAAAGGACTCATTTTGTTGTTCCACAAAGACTAGGTTATTTAAAGTCTCAGATCTCTCTCTACATTTTTGCATAATGCTCCTTGCAAAATTTTCCTCTAATTGAGTGTAATAATATTCCAATTTTTCTAAAAGCATCTGAGTAAGATCGGTTATGTTAACATTTTTGCCAGATAGCTCCTTTTTTAATGATGTAATTTTTAAAGTTCCGGGTTTTGGACAAATATTATTACTAACATACCTGATGATTTTGGAAACATTGACATTTGCATTTATTCCAATCCCTATCACGACATACTCTATATTATCATTATCTATGCTTATATCTGCTAGAGTACCAGAGACTTTCCTTCCTTCAATGACAATGTCGTTAGGCCATTTTATTTTAGAATTCAAGTTTGTCTTTTGGTTTATTGTATCACATACTGCAAGAGCAGCGATAATAGGTAGAAGAGTGGCTTGAGCCGCTTTTATTTTTGGTTTTAGGATTACCGATAACCACACACCTCCTTTTGGTGAAATCCATTTTCTATCGATCCTTCCCTTTCCGTTTCTTTGTCTTTCTGCTATGATTACTGTGCCATGTACATTTTCTAATTTTTTTTTGACTAGTGATATTGCTAAATCTTGGGTAGAACCTACCTCCTTGTAAAAATGAATTATTTTAGCAATAAACAACGTATGTAAGCATTTCATCAGCTCCTTTGGAAATTGGGATTGGCTTGGACATACAATTGTGTGGTCGATACCTTTCATGACTCTAAGATTGTGTATTGGAATATTCGATATAAGGATAAAAGAATAGTCTCCTAATAAAAACGAATTCTGCAGACAAGCACGAGGTCATTTTATAATACCTTTTGATTTACGCTTGTAACACCACTTATCATTCATAATGATCTGAAGATCAACGGTATGGCAGATAGGATCTTTTTAATATCAACACTACAAAGACCCTTTGTCATATATAGACATTATTCCAAACCATTTTTGCTAATTTCAAAAGAGCTTCTGAAAGAGGTCGAGTTGTGCTATAAACGATAAGTGTATGATCCCCTGTTTTTTGATCTGGCCAAAATTCTCCTGGACAGTATTTACAAGTAGCATAATGGAAGTTATATTCACTTAAAATTGCAAAACCATTGTTTGGAAACTCGTCGGTGTAATAACCAAGCCAGCCAGGATGAGATCCACCAACATTATCCAGATTATTTGCTTGAATTTCATCCTCTTTCAGGATATAAAATCAATTTGTTCGGTGTTGTCAGGTATTGCTTTGGAAAAGGTGCGAATTAATCTTTAGTGCCTTTTTCTTTGATCTTGCTTCATGAACTTCGAGGCATATATGATAATGTCTTTCATCTCTTGGAACTTACCGATGGCGTCTTACCGGTTCCAACTTCGATGTGCATTTTAGAGATAAACTCTGTTTCCTATTTTGTATTGCATTTCATTCACGTAATATGCTGTATGCAATCCTAGAGAAGATAGTTTGCACCCCATACAAGTATTCATTGAACACGTCAACGTGTACTCTACGTAAGATAATATTCATATGGCATAAACCAAGTAAAAAAATATTTATAAATTTTAATTGAAGCGTATATTTTTAATCTACGGCAAAAAATCTCTCAGCATATGTGATATTTAGAGCTACAATTACTTGTCATAATCATGAAAATAAATATCCCACAGCGAATTGACACCTTGGCAAATCAACAACAATAGGAGTTTATAGGTATGATAAATATCATTACTCAATATCATTACTTGCATTATTATTGTCCTAGATCTTATAAACAATTTGAAATTACAAATAAAATTTTTTTGGATTGTTATACTGTTGTCTCAAATAGGGGCCTTTCATTACCCGTAACGTTACCCCGTAATATCAATGGTTGTGCTCTGCCTATATCTCCTCTTGATCTCTGCATAATTATATATATTGTCAAAGTCTGCAGAAGCTCTCATTTTATGTACTCTTGGAGCATAATTATACAATCCATGGTAGTATATGTTGCTATCATAGTTTTTCCTTGACTGCTCGTCAGAAAGGACCTCATAAGCTTCAACGATCTGCATAAATTTTTGCTTTGATTCTTCGGAGTTTTTATTTCTATCCGGATGATATTTTAACGCTAAATTACGAAAAGACCTTTTAATTTCTGCTTCTGAAGCAGTGCTAGTAACTTCTAGTATCTGGTAGTAATTCGTCACTTTTGGTATATATCACATCAAGGTAACCAAGTATAATCATAAGAGGTTATACTTGTTATCGTTTTTGTCTAAAAATATACTCTACTGCATAAATAACATATTTATTCAACTTGTGTTTTGTGTGCTATACTATAATAACTGCATATACAAGATAACTGTTTTTAATTAAAGATCCGATATCTCTGATGTTTATACAACGGCAGAAACAAAAGTTGAATTTTGTTTATGGAAGTTTCAAGAATTGACTACATAAACAAAAGCTCGTGGATATAGTAAAGATATTTACGACAATACTTTATAGCCGTTCGAGTCAGGAGATCTGAAGCTCATGAAACATGTCTTGTTGAATTAAACAGCAATTTTAGGCAGGCATAAAATATTTCACAACATATTTTTACTTCTATTTCCGTTCGTTGGTAACGTTATTCCCTCTATTTCTAACTGGTTAGATTCATCAAACGGAATTTATTAGATGCTGACCAAGATTTACACAGCTTATGACTGTTTCTGAGGAATTTTTTAGAAGGTTGGATTTCTTACTTGATATATATAGTGCTAATCCTTCTTCAGTTATAGGATCCGCAGGTCTTCCATGAGAACCTTTGATCAAAGGTGGAAAGAGCGGTATTGAGTTGGTTTTTGGATCTGCGAACAACTCAACAGGATCATAGCCTGGTTTTCGGTGTATATCAACAGTTCTTGCAAAATTAGGAGCTTTTTCAGCATCATACCACCAATAGTAGCTGAACCACTTATCTCTGTCTGATATTGCAATGATTTCGCCACTGCGTTCATGGTCAATATTTAACCTATTTTTCTGTTCACTACCATATACAACCTTGTCGATACCCTCGATATTTTCCAGAACTCTTTTACTTTGATTCATAAAACCCTCCTTGACATAAATATGTGCTATCTGATGATCTACCATAGCAAACGCCTTACTGCACTCAAAATCTATGTATTCCTTATTATTTATTGTACGTACCGCGAGAAGACCCGCATCTCTAAGCTTTAGATTTAATGGAATAGCATCATTAACATCGTTGAATGCGTATTCCGAGAGAATAATTATTCTGGTTTCGTCTTTGATTCCCAACTCTGCCGTCTTCTGAATTATCTTTTGGACCAGATCGTCAGCTTTTTTTAAATCTTCTTTTACCTGGCAACTGTTCTTGCCAAATCTTTGAACTGAATAGTCAAGATGTGGTATATATGTAAGCATCAAATTGGGACGTTTTTTCTCTAATGTATATTCTGGCAGCCTGGACAATCCATTCACTTGATTTTGGAGATGCAAATGGACCCCAGTAGCTTGCAAGATTAAACTCTCCTAATTTCTGTTTTATTTCTTCATAATATCCTACTGGCTTTGAATAACACCACATCACCATTCCATTATCCATATGAAGAGGCCTAGGAGTAATGACAATATCTGATTTAGCATACATTGTGTTTTGCCAGAATAATACCGCCGTTTTAATTGAAGGAGATGACGATGAATCGTTTCGTTCTATTATATCCCAGATTCTATCTGTTTGTACTAAAGCATTTGACTGTTCCCAAAAGGAAATAGTGTAATTGTTTCTATCATAGAATCCATTAGATATTATGCCGTGCTGGTTTGGATACTTACCGGATAGTATGCTCGCTTGTACTGTGCATGTTACGGCTGGAAATACAGGCTCCATTTTCGCACTTTCCCCAGTATTTGCAATCTTAGATATATTCGGAACGAGACCTGAATCCAAATGGTCATATTCCAATCCTACAACATCCAAAACTATAGTATATTTTACCATTAATCTTACTTTATCTTAATATTGTCATTAATAGTATGCTAAGGTTTCCATGTAAATCGAGGTGATTGCTTAAAGAAATCATAAGCATTATAGAAAGTGACCTTTTCGATATCGCTCAAGCTAAATGATCCTCCTGCCCCTTTTCTCATGTCTCTAGCTACCATCGGAACACTAAGTGGATCGGAAATACCCCAGTCAGCAGCGCTGTTTACCATGATACGTTCTGTTCCATGCTTTTTTATTATATTCATTGCTCTTTCTGGCGAAAGTTTTGTAATAGGATATACTGAAAGACCAGCCCACATTCCCAATTCAAGTGTCTTCCCAATAGTCTCCTCTGTATTGTGATCTATTAGTATTTTATTTCTGTTGTAATTTTTACCATTTTCAGTGTATAGAAGAATATGTTCAATTCTTTTCATCCCTTCTAGCTTATTATTATGAGGTAGATGAATCATCATTAGCATATTTTTTTCCATAGCTATATTCATTTGTTTAACAAAGACTTCCTCTTCTAAATCATTAATCAGGTTATATCCTATTTCTCCAACAGCAACTACTCGCTCTTTATCAAGATAACCATTCTTTACCATAGATGCCATTGCATCTGTTGCCAATGGTCGTGTAGTTGCTTCTTTTGGATTTACAGAAATACAGACAAAATGCTCTATCCCAAAACTCTTTGCTCTTTTAGTCTCAAAACCTATCATATGCTCCCAATAATCTTCGAAGGTACCAACAAAAGTTCGTGGGCCACCAAGCCAAAATGAAGGTTGAACTATAACTTCAATCCCTGCTTTGGACATCGCTTCATAATCATCCGTCGTACGAGAGTACATATGAATATGTGGATCAAATATTCTGGTCATGAGAACTGTTATCTTCTCGTTCATAGTGATAAGTTAAGCCTAATAATATGAATGTACATGATTCACGTCTAATTGATATTCCTAAAAGTTGCTCTAGATATATTTTATCGTCAGAGTAGCAACTCCTACCATCCACCCTCTGAGAGGAAGGGTTGTAATTCATATTGATATATGGCGATAAGAGAAAAGGCTCGAGTTAGGCTTTGGATTTCAGCCATAACTCTATAGCTTCTGATATTGAATTAGTCAGATTACCTTTCTTCATGCCATAGCGTTTGAATATTGCTTCTCTAAACCTCTTCTCTAAATCCTCATCTAATGCTACTAAGATTTTACCCAATTGTATCTATGTTAAATACAAAAGGGACAGATATATAGATATATGATAGATACTGCGGTTAATGTCCAGAGATTCGATGCTATCCCGTAACTGACCACCATAGCAGAGAATAGCAGCAGTTCGTTGATCCAAGGCAATGCGGGTCGACCTAGGCTACATTCCCTAATTAGCCGTAATCGTAACTTAAAGTCATGTAAAATGATTCGATCACCATAGAAATATGCTTAAAAATCGTGTCTTACTATGGAACTAACATTATAAATTAATCAACATGGAGCTAAATTCATAGACAACTATGATCTGATTCCTTTATATATTCTATAATATATTTTTATATTCTTATGGATTTTACAGGAATTTGTGAATTTGTCTTCGCATTGCATGAGGACATACGTTATGCAGGCGTGATAGATGACGCGGGAATATTAATTGCAGGAGGCATGCGTAAAGGACTTGCTTCCATGACAGAAAAGGATAACGATCATCTTTATTTAACACAGACAGCTCTCCGAAAATCAATGAGAGAAAAATTTGATAACACTATGGGCAAAGCACGGTTTGCCTATATACAGCGAGAAAAGATTGCGATGCTAACCTTTTACATGGATAGAAACATACTCATAGTATCTATAGAGCCAAATGTTGATTCACATACTATCGTGGATATCGCGACGGATACATTAGAACTGTTGGATGGAAAGGGCTGATGCTCATTCCTTTACAGAAAACTAATACAATTAACTTCAAAAAAAGATAGCAGTTTTGAAAAGAAAAAACTGGTTTATGTTGCCGCGCCTGAATAAGGATTCTTACTCCAGAAGCTTTGATATTTCATTAACTGGCAATTTTGATTAAGATATCTAAAAAATTGTGCTTGCGATTGAATATTCCTATCACCAAGACTAATACTCGTCAAGTCTTTACTCATGTAAACGAAAATTAAAGCTTACTTCTATTCTTGGTAAAGTTGATAGGTATGACCCATGTAGATTCTATGACGAGATTGGTCAATTCTAGGAAAATGAAATTGGAAATTGAAATCGAAGTTGATATACCACTTGATATTATGGAGGATAAAAAAAGAATGAAGGCTGTGGAGGATGGTCTAGGACGAAGTATTTCCAAAGGTCTATACGAACAAGGAGTCTCATTCAAGATAAATAAAATCCATTCTGAAAGTCGTGACATATAGTTATCTCATTTCCTTTACTCGATAGTTGAGGAACAAATGTTTTTCAAACAATTGATCTACTTATGATGACCTGGACCTGTCTAATTTCAAATCAAATAATCCATTTTCATGAAAACAATTGCTTAACTAAGAATTTGGCAAGATTACACGATAATCTTGGTATGAATTTAACCCTTCATATAATCTGGTAAGGCAATGGATTTTAGTTTGTTCTCGTGCATCTCACTTTACTTTATAAATTCTTAAGTTACTTGGTCAAGCAAGAAGAATTTACGATAACGAATTCAAGAAATTAGGTAAAAATTTCGTAAATTTAACCATGTCTATAATGGCAATTAGTAGTCAGTACTCTGGATTGAAAGGCTCTTGCAAACTATAATAATTAATTTTCGAAAAGCGTGCAGCCCTTCCAATCCTTCTTTTTATCAATTTGCTTATATCTGAATTCAGCTAGACTTTCACCTCATAGCTCCACCAAAGATATTGAAGTAATATTCTTTCGTATAATATATAAAGTATAACTTGGCGCTATCAACAAGTGATAATATGAACCTATAATTATGTCTAAGACATTAAATTTAAAAGACAATCGGATTCTTGTTTTAACATAAACGATACTGGTAATGGAATAGATTCGAAACTACATTACTCTGTAATAAGCAAAGTAATGGAATTTTGAAAGATGGCCAGTATTGTATTTTGAATGACAGAACTGATCTTGTTTCTAGTCCACCGCCAGAATATTCGATATCGCTGTCACCTGCTTCTTTAACTGGCATGCGGCCAGGTGATGAAAAGAATGTTGAAGTTCAAGTAAAATCAAATTCAACTCTTCCTTTCGATCTGACTCTTTCTGCAATAGAGAAAGATCTTGAACTAACATTTAACCCAAATAAGACAGCTGGAGTTCCTGGCGGAATAACTACTTCAAATCTTCATATCAAGGTTCAACCTGATGCAACGGTAGAAAAACAGCATACCTTTCCTATAAATGCTGATATCAATCTCAGACCAACTTTCAATCCTACTAATGCATCCGTTGCTAATATAACGAAGATTTCAGATTTTACAGTAAATGTAGCCCCTCCTTTAGATTGGAAACAGCAAATTAACGAAGCATGGAGTGGTTTGGATCTGCTATAAATGGATTTATAGGATTGATGGCTGCAATTATTGGTATTAGTGGGATCATAGGGGGATTCTTTTTAAGAAAATTAAAGAAAGAAAAAGATGAGTCGGTAATATTGTTGCCTCTCGTCCAGCCTATTGCTATAAGAGTCATACCATTTTTACAATTTACTAGATGAAGTTCTTACAATCGCAACCGTATCCATCTGTACAAACCAGTTTTTCCTTTATGTACAGTAACTCTGCTCTCTAAGTCCAGTCACTAGTCCTAGTCTGGATATAAAACCGATCTCCCCGGGTAGCTCGAAAATTATCTGCACTTTCTCTTCTACAAATTGTGGACTGACAAGGTATATGCGATCTTTCATATCGAGATCTCTATTGAGATCATATCTTTCGATAATCTCCCTGATTAACTGAATGACTTCTCTATTGTTATATTTCCTATAATAATAATCACCAAGCCTTTTTATCGCTTGGAGGATCCAAGATCTTTTGTGTGGGGCCAGTTTTAGCAACTGAACATCTGGGTTTGTATTAAAAAAAATTGTAGCATATTTATCAAAATAATTTACATAAGATTTTGCCGTATGATCAGAATATCTTTCTTTTAGATACTTGAGGAAATCAGTAGGAATAGCAAAAAGGATCAGTAGTTTTCAAATATAATCATCAAACAGGCAATTTAAGGGGTCAATTAGCAGCCTATACTTTTTGTATTCGGGATGCATATCTATTAAGATAGCCGGTCATCTCACTTTTTCCAACTACAAAACGCCAGTCTTTATCCAATCCATGGCTTATCCCTATTCTCCCGGTCGCAACTGTGTCAAAGACATCAAGTCCAAATTCTATATGCAATTTACTTTTTGTATCCGTCATATCTTCTTCATTGAGAGCTTTGGTAATATTCAATGCCTGGGTAATTTTCCCAGGACCAGAAGTCAAAGATAACGGGTCATCTGTTTTACGAAAACGCTTCATCAGGTCAATGCCTTCTAAAGGCTGTAATGCTCTTATGAGAACAGCACCCGCTTTGATTCCAGCTGATCTTGCTGATACATTTACACAAAAATGGCTTCCATATGTATAGTAGATATATGCTCGGCCTACACCACCGAACATTGCACTATTTCTCGAACTTTCACCTCTATAGGCATGACTTGCTGGATCGTCTTTGAAGCCATATGCCTCTGTTTCAACAATTACACCAGATATTCGAGTCAGTTGACCCATTGTATTAACAATTAGACGGACTAAGGTTTTTCCTAGTAATTTTTTAGCAACGATTTCAGTTGACCTAGAATAAAACGAAGAATCTGGACTGCTCAAAGGTAAACTCGCAATTTAAGAAATATATAACAAAGTTTTTAATATAAAAGGTTTTTAAAAGATAATAAGATTCTTTTAACTTATCAATTTTTAATCCTCCGTATTGTGATTAGAAGACTAACACAGTTTGGTTAATCATTGCTTGTATGAACTATTGTTGTTATTAATTGTGTTTTTTGCTTCGTTTCTGATTCTATTGTATTGGTCCATTCTTCCATCATGACAGGCATCCAATTTATTATTATTACTTTCACAGACTTTGTTTATTCCATCTCTTAACCGGGGGTCATCACAAGCCGGTATTCCATTTGGCAGAGACCTAATACAAATATCAAGAATTCGATTGATTTTATCATTAGCCTCAGCCTGATTTATAGGAGGAGACGGAGCAGGAGATCTCGTGTAAAATGATATGGCGCTAACCAGAACAGACAACAGAAGAACTGCCATTAGTCCTATCACCAGTACCTTTTTAGCGGCCATACTCTACATGTCATATTTCATTTTATGGTTATTTAGGCATTGTTAAGTGATGTCTTAAGTCCTTTGCGGTTTTGAGATTAATTGAAGGACCACATATATCCGTTCATTCATTATTTTATTGAATAGAACAAGGAAGTTAAAAACAATAACAAAAATAAAGGGAATTCAGGGAGTATTAGGAAATGAAGTGGCTATTTTCTAATATTTAGGATTAAATAGTTGACCTGTATTTGAAGCTTGGTTATCTGAGTTGCTACCTGTATTTGAAGCTTGGTTATTGAAGTTCCCGTAGAAGGTTTGGTCATAACAGATGTCAACTATGCTTCTAGATAATCCGTCGGGTCCTTTTTGCTGCTTTAGATATACAACTTTGTAGTTTTGCTAAGTCTTTGTTAGAACCTCCTGTCTTGCTTGTGCTAGATCCCTGGTCATGGTTTGCTAATATGTCTTTGTTAGAACCTCCTGTCTTGCTTGTGCTAGATCCCTGGTCGCTGTTTGCTAATATGTCTTTGTTAGAACCTCCTGTCTTGCTTGTGCTAGATCCCTGGTCGCTGTTTGCTAATAAATGCGAGTGCTTGGCAGATCCTGCTGTATTACTCGAATACGACCCTTGGTCATGGTTTGCTACTTGGTCATTGTTAGACCGGCTGGTCTTGTGCGGCATGTTGTAGTCAGCAGGCAACGATGAAGTTCCTGGAACGCCTGATGTGCTACTACTACTGCTACTACGAGGAGTTGCTTGATCCTGGCCTATGAAGCTCTTGCTCGTCTTAGCAGCTAAAGCTGTGGCGGCAAAACTACCTGCTGTTACAAGCGCGAACGCTGCAACAACGGCAATGATTGCCAAATTTGTTTTTGTACTCATTGCATCTGTCGCAACGATATATTTTATATGAGGTCCGTTCAACAGTATCATAACTAATTGTAAAGTTATTTTATACCGGATTTTTTAGCATCAAATATATCATTAGATAATGTTATCCATATTATATTTAATATATCTATAGCTTTCAAGAGCGATGGTTGAATAGCATGATTTCAACATACAATCTTATAGAGATTTCTTATAAGCAAACTCCGAAGACTCGCGTTAATGTTGCTATTTCTTGTTGGGATTTCGGGATTTTAATATACTAGATCATACTAAAGAATTTGATACTAAGGTGCGAAATGGTTTACATTAGAAGTAAGAAAGTAAAAGGTATTGATTATGCCTATTTAGTTAAGAGCGTATGGGATAAAAGAAAGAATACCTCAAGTCAGCAAACAATAAAGTATCTTGGAAAAGCATCAGATATAAAATTCAACGATATTCCAAAAGAGTACAGTAAGGACCCAAAGATCCTTGCATTCATTTCTTCTTACTCTGGAGACCGACTAGAGAGGGAATTACTTATAACGAGAATTCAGGAAGAAATCTTTAAATTGTTAGTCGAATGCGATGTAAAAGGATTAGTTAGAATCTATGAGAAATATCGAAGTTTGATTGAACTTAGCTCTTTTTATGATGACCTTCTAAAACCTGTGATGCATAATATTGGAAACCTTTGGGTACAAGGCAAACTTGACGTTGCAACGGAACATGTGTGCAGCAATGCAACAAATAATCTTATAAAGTTAATTAATGAAAAGACAAATAAGGCGAAACTTAACTTCAAATACAAGATCCTTATCTGCACACCAGAAGGTGAATTACATAATATAGCCTGTAATATGATTGAATCGCTGCTTCTCAGTAAGGGCTTTAAAATCTATAATATCTCTCCATCAGTACCTTTGGACTCTATCGTGGGCTATGTAAAGAACATTGATCCAGATATAATTCTGATTTCTGTAACTCTTGAGGAAAATATAATGGCAGTTAAAAGGCTGATTAATCAGATCAGA
Source organism: uncultured Nitrososphaeraceae archaeon (assembly GCA_963825865.1). Lineage (GTDB taxonomy): Archaea > Thermoproteota > Nitrososphaeria > Nitrososphaerales > Nitrososphaeraceae > CAWGVG01. The sequence continues at coordinate 145,168 of CAWGVG010000060.1, forward strand.
TCGAAATTTTCCATTCCTGTAGTTGTCGGCGGTGAAGCTGTAAATCAACTACTTGTCGGGCAGCAAGATAGATGTCATAATAATGCAAGATGGATCGCTTAGCGAGTTGGTGAAGCTAATAAATTCAGCATTTAGCACTAGATAGCACTATATTGAATATTTAGTCACTATATTAATAATAGTGATAAAATCAATTATGCAAAAGAAAGAATGAGACGACTTTATCGTCTTGCAGCTCGGACATACTTTCAAGGTTATTAGAGCTTGATTGTAATGGTTTTCATGATAACCATTACTTTAATATAGAAAATCAATGAAATATGCATTATCACAGATGGATGCAAGAAATATCGGTTTGAGGAACATAGAAATCGCTGATACAAAGATTAGCTCTATTGATGGCGAAAACGGTAAACTGATTTATCGCGGTTATGATATTTTAGATCTAGTTAACCATTCTACGTTTGAAGAGACAGCTTATCTTTTGTTATTTGGAGATCTTCCAAGTGCAGAAGAATTATCCGATTTCTCCTGTAGATTAAGAGAAGAACGTCATCTCCCTGAACCGATACTATGGAATTTAAAAAACCGGCCTAATAACGCACGTCCTATGGATGTGCTTCAATCATGTGTGTCTGAGCTAGCACATTATGATTTCAATATAGGAGAAGACACAAGAGAAGCCAATATTAGAAGATCAATTATTCTTATATCGAAGATTCCTACGATTGTAGCAGCGTGGGATAGGATTCGAAATGGACAGAATGTTATAGATTCTACTGAGAAAGACTCTCATGCAACTAACTTTCTCCATATGCTTCGAGGAAGAAAACCCACACAGGAAGAAGCAAAAGTATTTGATATTTGTCTCATATTACATGCTGAACACAGTTTTAATGCGTCGACATTTGCTGCGAGAGAGATTGCATCAACTAGAGCCCACATATATGCTTCTATTGGCGGTGCTGTAGGTGCATTATCAGGTGAATTACATGGGGGAGCAAACATCGAAGTAATGAAGATGCTCCTAGAAATTAATGATCTAGCTAATGCCGAAAAATGGGTTGCAAATACGTTACGAGAAGGCGGGAGAATTATGGGTATGGGCCATGCTGTGTACAAAACCACTGATCCGCGGGCGGATATACTTTCAAGATTATCAAGAGCTATGTCAAAAGAAAAAGGTACAAAGTGGTTTGAAATCACAGAATCTGTTGAAAATTCTACTAAAAAATATATGCTCGAAAATAAAAAACAGCAAATTTATCCTAATGTCGATCTTTATAGTGCTTCACTTTATTATAGCATGAATATTCCAATGGATCTGAACACTCCAATCTTTGCTGTTTCAAGAATTGCAGGTTGGTGTTCCCATGTGGTTGAAGAGAAGTTCGCGGAAGCAGCTCCTAAGCCAGCGCTTTATCGTCCAAACGCTGTATATGTAGGAAAGTATTGTGGTCCAATGGGTTGTGAATATACTCCTATTAAGAAAAGGCAGTGACAATACAATTAGAACGTACTTGTAGTTTCCTAACATTATAAGAGTAACAATGCGACTGACTTTTGCCTTAATTTACCAAGGATTTCTTTTTATGCTCAAAATTGAAGCCGATTTATAGATAACTAGTAGGAAGAAAGCAAAGGGCGCAAAATCTATCCTCAATGCTTATTCTTATCATGACTTACTAGAAGTGGGGGGCTGAGTTGCTTTCCCCTGTCCTCTGTACCTAAATTTATCGAGTTTTATTAATGCATGGTAGGAGCCAAATTGTGCAGGGTCCGCCTTATCCAATTCAGTTTCACCTTCCGCCTTTTCTATCCCATATACTTTTATCAATTTATACGTAGTTGAGCGCTGGGCAGGTATCCTGCCAGATGATCTAATGATTGAGTGTATTTGCTTCGGCTTCATTAGCTGTCCGTGCTGTGCACCAGCAGATGTAGATATACTCTCATTAATTAAAGTACCTCCAAAGTCATTCGCACCGGCCCCCAGTAAAAGTTGGGACATTCTTGCTCCTTCCTTGACCCATGAAATTTGAATGTTATTGATGTGTCGATTTAGCATGATCCGCGATACTGCGTGCATTTTTATTACCTCATTGCCCTCGGGGCCAGGTCGAGTACCGGATATAGTGTTATGACCGTACATTGGTGCCTCACTATGCACAAAACTCAGGGGTACAAATTCAGTAAAGCCATGAGTTTCCTTCTGTATGTTTCTTATCAGCTCTAAATGTTTTGCTTTGTGTAGAGACGTTTCGATATGTCCATACATTATTGTGGAGGAAGTTGGAATTCCCATAGAATGTGCAAGTTGAATTATCTTAATCCAATCTTTTACTGTAATTCTGCCCGGAGATATTATATCCCTCATTCTCTGATCTAAAATTTCAGCTGCTGTTCCAGGAAGACTTCCGATACCGGCCTCTTTTAACATTCTCAAATATTCTTCGACTGTGACTTGAGATGCGGTAGCTCCGTAAAGGATTTCTTCAGGTGAAAAGGCATGAATATGGATATCAGGTAATTCTTTCCTCACAGCGTTACAAATATCAATATATAGATGACCGTCCATCTTTGGAGGCAACCCAGCTTGAATGCAAATTTCTGTGGCTCCTAGTTTCTGGGCCTCTCTTGCTCTTCGTACAATTTCTTCTGTAGGTAGAAAATATCCCTCTTCTTCTCGAAAATCTCTGCTAAAAGCACAAAAGCCACAACGTTTGATACAAACATTAGTGAAATTGATGTTTCTGTTAATAACATATGTTACATTTTCTCCGACGGTCCGTCTACGCAATTCATCTGCAACGAGTACAAGCATATTCATTTCCATTCCGTTTGAATCTAATAGATCTATTGCGTGAGCCACCGAAACATCCTTGTTACTCAATGCACGATCCAATGCTGATGAAACTACGGGATCAATCTTTTTTAAAAAAGAGTCAAGAGCCAGAGTCATTTTAGATAATCCTCTCTAATGAGTCCGGCATTATCTGAAAGCAAGTCTATATAACTTCTTAGTTTATCTGGTATAAACTCATCATCTTTGTCAAGAAACTCTGGATAAACAGGCAGACGTGCTCTTAAGTTGTAGCCTCTACTATTGGTAACACGTTTTATAAATTCTATAGATGGCCATGGAGATTCTGGATTGACATGATCGATAGTAATTGGAGAGACACCACCCCAATCATTAATACCGGCATCGATGTATTTTCCAAAATTCTCCGAATTGAGGTTTGGAGGGACTTGAATATTCATTTCTGGTATAATAATTCTAGCAAGCGCTATACTTTTAAAAAAATAGTCGTATGAAGCAGGCAATGATTTTGCCATTCCAGTCCCTGGCTTTGGTACAAAGTTTTGCATTATTATTTCTTGAATGTGACCGTACTTGTGATGGATTTCTTTAATCACATACAGAGCGTCAATTAGCTCTTCTGGGCTTTCGCCTATTCCGACCAGTAGCCCCGTTGTTATGGGTATTTTAAGTTGTCCAGCATCCTCGAGTGTCTTTATTCTAACCTTAGGGTTTTTACTTGGTGCCATTTCATGCGGCATACCTTTCTCTATCAATCGTTCGCTCGAAGATTCTAGCATCATTCCTAAACTAACGTTAGTATCCTTTAAAATTGACATTTCTTTTTTTGTCAAGCTACCTGCATTCGTATGGGGAAGTAAACCAGTTTTTCGAAGCACCAAATCGCTCATTTCTCTTATATATTCCACAGTCGAAGAATGTCCAACGGACCTTAGCCATTCTCTCGCTTCCGGATATCTCTGCTCCGGCCTTTCTCCGGTTACAAATAATACCTCTGTACATCGAAACTTTTTGCCTGTCTCTGCAATTGCTAGGACTTGGGATGGTGTAATCATAGACGCTAATTTATCAGTTGGTTCCTTTTTATAAGTGCAATAAGAGCATGTATCCCGGCAAAGGTTAACGAGGTTTATGAATACTTTGCGAGAATATGTGAACGAACCAACTTTAATTTTATTTCTAATATTTCTTGCAATAGAGGAAATTAACTTGTTCTCCTGGGAATCGGAATTAATTAAGTGGCGTGCATCGGTTTTAGAAATCGTTTTTCCTTCCAGTGTTTTATCTAAGATCTCCTGAAGAATTGTATTTCTTTGCCCAGCCAGCATATCAAAATCTTTATTCCTATAGATTAGACATATCCATTATTAATAAACAATTAGAAGTTTCATGCTAAAGGGAGTTGAAATTATGAGAATGATTAAATGTGTTCTTATGTCTCGGGGGATTTACAATAGTTAATGTAACATGCTAAATCTATAGTTGAGTTCAGAAAACATTAGCATTTCTCTAATCGAAAGGATGCTGGATTTCGTCAATCGTATATTGTCTGCCTCGCCAACTTACAGCGCCTCTCTTTTTTGCATCGACAATCGAAGAAATAAAACAAATAGAAATGACTGCCCCTCCTAGAGGAGAAGCGAGTGCATATAATGGATTTTGGAACATTCCAAATTTTGACTGTATTATATTGGCTATAAATATAACAATTATCGTCGCGAAATTGATATCCATTAGAATGTGAGTGACCAAATGATTTATAGCACGATACATTAATAACGAATATGGTAATAAAACAAAAGGTTCAAACAACAAGAAAAATACTGCAACTGCCATAAGAGAAGCTCTGATCCTATTTTGACTATAAATAGAGACCATCAATCTACGAAGTCCGTCCCAAAGCGTCTTGAAATCTCTAGCCCAGATTGCATCTATGTGACGTTCGCCACGAACCATTTTCATTCTGAATTTTCCCTCCTTTACTCTGCTTCCTAAGGCACCATCCTCGACAAGTTCATGCTTCACTATTTTGTGTGTTCCGACAGTTTCATAGGGTACTTCTAGTTATTATAAAAAAACTACCAAAAAAATAACCAGTTTTCGTTTTTGGATCGTTGACTCGTAAGGCAGAAAACCGACTATGCAAAAAATTGGAAAGAACTGGTAACGTAATTTTCGTCCAAATATCTTGACATAAAAGTTTAGGTATTGCAGTAAGCGCGTCTAGATTTTGTTCTAATAAATTTGCAATGGCCAGAGACATAGTTGAGGGTGAATGAACGGTATCTGCATCTGTAAAGAGAAAGACATCTCCAGTTGCTTTCAGATATCCTTGATAGCATGCCCAGTTCTTTCCTGCCCATCCATCTGGTTTGGGCTTTGAATCAACAACAACTAATGTACCCTGTGTTGCATATTGATACATTATATCGATGGTTCGATCGGTTGATGAATCGTTGATCGCAATAATTTCGAAATTCTGATAATCCTGATTCAGTAAACTATCAAGACATTTTGCGATGTATTTTTCTTCATTGCGTGCAGGAAGAATCACGCTAACTTTTGGAATTTTCGATATGGGAGATTTAGTGATAGGTTCTAACATCGGAGATTGTTTTAAAGACTTAATCATATATCCAATAAAATAAATCCATGTACCAAAGATTCCAAACATTATTGCAGCCAATATTCCATTGATTATTATAATTTCCATAGGCTAAAGCTCTTGCTGAACAAATATAGATTATGCTGCCTAATTTCAATGCTATTAAACTATTAGAGTGCATCCGACTATAACGATAGTTTATTTCACAATACCCATTATAATTGGGGTATATGTAGACAATCCTGGTTATCCATGATGAAAAAGCAGCGCGTTAATATCTGTTAAATCAAAATATATTATTCAAATTTATTCCAATCTAATGGATTATTTTTAGAACTGTTCTCGTATTAAGAATGTGTATTCTAATTTCATATTATAGAAATGAAATCGTTAAAAATGCTTGTTCATACGTTATTGCAATGGAAAAAACAACAACACATATGGCAGTCGTTTTAGCACTGGCTTTTGGGCTCATTTTGGGGTCAATAGGTTCCGCAAGTTTAGTACATGCTCAACAGCAACAAGCCAACACAACTGGCGGCGGCAACATGACAAGTAAAAGCACCGGTCCAAGCGCAGCTGGTAATGTAACGAATCCAACTAATGCGACCAAATCACCAAGCGTTGTGGGAGGAGGCAATATGACAAGCCCAACTAATGCCAAAGCGGCAAATCAAACAGCGAGTATGCAATCCGGAGGAAATAATTCAATGGCTGGGGGTACCAATGCTAGTTCTGGAAATGTAACGAAATCTGGCAATCAAACCAACAGCACCGGAAGTATGTTAAGCAAAATTCCTGTGATAGGACCTACGCTTGGAAAGATTTTAGGCGGTAAATAATAATAAAGGCATAGATCATCCAAAACGGATAAAAATTCTTGTTGCTTTCTCCAGCAACAAGAATAATTTATTTTATAAATCAACGGTCTGATTAGACAATGCATACGTGCACCTATATAATATCAACACTTGTCAAAAACCAGTCCTAAAAAATATAATATAATTCTCTTTTGGTGCGTAACTGATTTTAAGAAGCAATATAATTAATTAAATTTATGAATAAACCAAGCGAAGAAGAAAAATATATTGTTACATTTGAGGAGTTTTCAAAGATTCATTTAAAAATTGGCGAGATTCTTCAAGCTGAAATCATTCCGGGTATGGAAAGGTAGACCTTCTCAAGGTAAAAGTAGACATAGGAATGGAACAAAGAGTTCGTCGGCGCTGCACTTTTTTACAGACCAGAAGAACTAACCGGTAAAAAGGTAGTTGTTTGCACAAATTTGAAACCGCGGAAAATTGCCGATATAATATCTAATGGAATGTTACTTGCTGCAGAGTGAACTGGAGCAAAGCCAGAATTCCTTGCAATTACTGAAGATATCCCAATTGGAGCAACAGTCCATTGAAAGATTAGCCAATACCTGGTCGAAATCTAGATGGCTCTTTTTCCTTTTGAATATCTTCTAGAATTGCTTCGTATTGTTTATCAAGAGGTTTTGTATCAAGCTTAATATTTTCAATTTTTGCAAATGCTTTCACAATACTTTTAGCCGCCAACGGCTGAGGACTTGTCGCTTCTGAAATTTCACCAAACAATCCTATTGCATTAATATTTCTATCGGCTGCCAAACCCAAAATTAATCCATTGAACCATGTTATGCTATTAACCTCAGTTCCAACAAGCGCGATGTCCGATTTTTTAAATACCTCTTTTAATTCTGAGTTATTCACTACTCCGCAAACCCTTGGTGCACCTGTTAATTGTTCATGGAGATAACCACCTGCTCCGTACAAGAGATTGACTTTACCTGTGGCTTGTACATAATCCAGGAAGGTATTGCATAAGTTATAAAGCTCCATAGGCTCCTGGGGTTGGGAGTTTCCAGTAAAGATTAACAATTTGTTCAATTTGTTATAATATATATTGTAGATATCTAGCGCAGTCTTAACTATACCATCCGAATATAATACCCATGGTTTCTCACTGGATATTATCTCAGCTACACATTCTGTTTCCAAATTTTCTGCCAAAAACGTTGAGACAAGTCCTCCTACTCTCCCCATATCGGGAAGTGAGGCAAAAACTTTGAATTCATCTACTTTTAGATCTTTTATAATATTTAATCTCATTTCATATTGTCCATCCCGTTTATCCTTTCAAGAAACGCGGATACTGCCGTATAATCTTGTTGAGAAAATCCACTGTTATTTGCTGCCCTATAGATTTGCTGAACTATTGTCGCAGCTGGCAAGAAGATCCCTATAGACTGTGCAGAGGTTGTAACAAGTTCAAGGTCCTTGAGCATATTTTTAAGATGAAATGATGGCTCGAAATTATTCTTCACCATCTTTGGTCCCTTGGTTTCACTTAGTCCTGTCTTGAAATACGTAGAATTTAAGATTTGAATAAAAATCTGCGGATCTATTCCAGACGCTTTGACTAGTGTGATTCCTTCTGATATAGCGCTTGCTATCAGAGCTATATTCAGATTTAATGCTAATTTAACAGCGTTAGCATTGCCGTCAACACTGCCCATATAATATACCGAACGGGCCATTTTTTCAATGATTGGTTTTACTTCTTCAAATACCTCCTTTTTACCTGCAATTATTGACACCAGTTCACCTTTTTCTGCTGTCTGCCGGACCCCCCATCATGGGCATTTCAAGCATTTCAATTTGGTTTTTCCTAAATAGGTCGGCACAACACTTTGATTCCTTAGGAGAAATCGTGCTTAAATTTCCTACTATCAGACACTTGCGATTGGATGTAATAATTCCCTCAGTTCCAAAAGATACTTGTAGTATTGCTTCGAAGTCTGTAACACAGATTATGATAAAATCGCAAATCTGTGCAAGTTCTTTTGGACTGGTTGCTATCTTGGCATCGATCCTTTCAAAAGGTTTTGTTTTTGTTGTATCACGATTGTAAACACTAACAACGTGACCAGTATTAATTAATCTTGAAGCAATTTGAGAACCCATTAATCCAAGACCAATTACACCGACCCTCATTATACTTGGGTAAAATTAATCCAAGAATAAAAATGATGTCTTTTGGACGTAATTATCCTCGTCATTGCTATTTGCCCAACCTTTGACCAGCGATTTTTTGATATCATCTGGTTTTAATTAGTTATAAGAAACATTCATCTATCAATAGTATTAGTTTTCGCATTTTCTGGCAACAGGCTTACTCTCATTTGTTTTCTGGCCAGGATTTATTAGATCCATTTCACTTCATAGTGTTGCTGCTTCGGTGGTTTTATAATAGCTTTATCGTTGTTGTTGTTGTTATTTCATTAAGCTCTAAAATTAATTAATATTAGAAGTAATGTTCTATTGTTACCATTATATAGTAAGAATATACAAGAATTAAGTATTACAAGCTTTTGATCAGGTTAATTCTTGAATTTGTAGCTTCTTGATATATTTTATTAATTGTATAGCATCTCGCTCTTTCAGGCTTTCTCTATTGTTGGTTATGTATGCTCGAAAGGATTCAATATGACTATCAGAACGCGGATATTTCTTCTTTGTTAGGTCCAGGATATCAGTATAATTTCTATATGGAAAATAGATGTTCTTTGCAACTTTTATTATCACTCTTTTGGTATTCTCATCAATGATTCCTTTTCTTTTTGCAATAAATAAGTTAAACCTGATATCTATCATTGCTTCTGATTGAAGTATATGGTGACCTTCTTCGAAAGTGACTGCTACTTCGTCATCTCCATCAATTTTACCTGTCTTGTAGAGCTGCGAATATTTTACCTATACCAATCATTCCAAATTTTTCAAGCTCCACCGCCCGCAATGCGCCAAGGCTTGCTGCACCTACAAGGACCATATTTTTTTTTGTTGCTATTTGATAGACCTCTATTGGTGTTGGTGGATAATCCTGTAAAAAAAAGCCATCAACCAATCCAACAATCGTTACCTCATTTGTCAAACTTGCAAGCCGAAAAGGTCACCTTTTTTTGCTGGAGGCCTATAATCTGCTTCAAGAATACTCATTGCCTTTTCACGGCTAAGACTTGGGCCAAGAAAAATTATTGCTCTGTTCATCGTTTAAAATACTTCCTTGCTCGATGTCCCATAATTGATTTTGTGAATTTGAAAGTTTCTAGCCCGGGAACTATAGCGCGTACCACTGGAATGCCAATATAATCATTTGTCAGGGTAACGATTATCGCTGTTCTTAAACCAGCCTGTTCTAAACGATTTAAAATCAGCTTAATGTCATCAAGAATATCTTCATTAATGTATGTTTTAATTTCAGAGAATCTAATTGTACGTTTGGATGGCATGAACTGCCACGCGCGTTTATCGTCAGTATTATTTTCCCCATATCTAATTTTTCTCAGATCATCCCTTGCACCCTGAATGTTAGCGGCTCTTGTTTGTGAAACCTCAGTTATAGCGCGTAATAATGCTATACGTGCATCTGGATGGGTTCCATGTCCTTCTGCAAGATACCCATAGTTATTGGTTATCCATTCAATACTGCTTGCATTAAATGTTGGAATACCTATATCTGATGTGACATCCTTTATTATCAGAGGGATTCTAGCTTTTGTAAATTTTTTGACCATATTTTTTAGTGGCTGAAATTCAATGTCTGAAATGTCAACGTCAGGAAATATTCCTGCGTCATCCATGAATTTATCCGCTGGAATTGCTGATAGAGGATAACCTTGCGTCTTCAGTGAGTTCATTATACATCGTAAAAAGTGAAATGGGATAGCGCTAGCACGTAATTCGGCTAGACTTATTGCATCTCGCTCTATGACTTCACATAATGAATGACATATTGCCTCTTCCTCTACATTGCCAGATGCAAGTCCATTTGTATGGTGGAATGCAAATGGATTAATAACAGGAGATTTGGGACAGTATCTAAATAATGCAAGCGGCGCAGGGACCATAATTTGCTCACCTGACAATAAGTCAACTCCAGGAAGGAATTCCATTAGCATATTATTTTTGTATTCAAACCTAACGGGTTCTACAACCTCATTAGGATGCAAGACTTTCGATGTCTTTGATAGTTCGTCGTAACTTCCTACGATAAAATTCCTAGGAGCTCCACTGGGTAGAGAAGTATATCTCTCGATGCTCTCCATTAAGGCACTAGCCTTTGCATGTTCCCTTGTTTGACCTTTTCCGTTATACACCCAAATGTAATCTTCTGTTCCCGGTAAAACTGCCGAATAATTTGGTATACGTAATATATCCATATGCGTAATATCAGCAAGTCTGGTCACCCCTATATTTTTGGATAATGTTGTAATTTTATTGAGTGTCTCTTGGGGAGAATTTATTCTTGTAGTTCCCTTTTTCGTCCACTTTTTTCTGCTTTTAAGAAATAGTGGCTGAGCACTCATGATTATGAGCCCTTGTATTAGACCATATCAAGTTTACGAATCAGACATAGAAATATATATTAGATTTTGCATTTGTCTCTTATTAGTTGAACCCGCGACAGAAGGACGCTGAGATCATTAGCGAAATTCTTTTGAGAGCCACTAGTGAACCCGAATTCAGAAACCTATTGATTAAGGACCCTACAAAATTCTTAGAGCAATACAGTATTTCACGAGAGGCCAAATTGATTATAAAAACCAGTATAGTTGATCTTACCCAATAGCGCATATATGTCCGTATTTTTATGTGTTTTCATAAATTGCATCGCATAGGCTAAAACCTATAGTCAAATAAAATGCATGTATTTTTTTGTTTTCAGTGCTTGGTATGAAAACATTAAAATTTATTCTCGAACTTTTTTAGCTAATGAAAAAATCTGTGGCGGTTGCATTGGTATTATTTCTTGGAGTTTTCCTGACAGTCATAATAGTTAGTCTGCGTATACTTGCACAGATAAACACAGCAGCCAATGCTATTAGTTACAATGTGATGACAGCAGAAAGGTTAGACACGTTTTCTGCCATGGGTACAATATCTTCTTTGATTTTTGACTCAGGAACATCATTACCATCAGCAACCACTAACGGAAATCAATCACATACATCTGGCAATCAAACCAAAGATATTATATCTCCAGGTACAAACACAGTAACAACTGAAGAAAAAGGGGAAGCACCATATGCTTTATCTGGTGACTGGAACTTGAAAGTGGAGAGAGGAAAGGTAAAGGATTTTACGGCAAAATTCACTATGGTACGTGTTGATGGAAGTCAACGCCATATACATGAACTAATTAACTTTAAAACCGGCAATTACAGCGACATTCAATTGGATCCGACAAATATCACTTTTATCAAGGGAACCTCCAGTGTTAGAACAAATGGTATTGAAACTTGGAGAGGGGTAGACACATTTCTATTGATTAACAAATTGAAGGTACTAAGCATAATTCCAAGCTCACAGGAAGTAAATGATCACTTCAAAGGACAGCCAATTTATGGCATAACAGAATCAATGAAAGACAAAACCGGCAATGATATCATCGTATCATCCAATAGCATGACTCCTAGTATCAATGGAACTATATCCAATTTTGTAGCTAATGGGACAGAAGAAGGAAAATCATTCTCTAACAAACCAGGAAAAACAGCGAATGCAACTATAAACAATTCCTCATTAGAAAGCTTGTACAGGAAATTTTTTGGCTCTTCTTGACTAAGTTTAACACTTGACTTTGATTAGCCGATAACTAAAAATTATTCATAATGAAATAAGACGCTGAAAATGCCATCTTATCTCAGCGTAAGACGAACACATAACATATATTATTAATGCTATTATTATTATTATTATTATTATTCTTCAGTCCATCGTTCACTGCTTGGACTGGATATAGCGGTGCCTTCTATCCGTTCACGGCTTTGTCTGCACACCAAACAAAACAAAGCTTTAGAACTGCTAGCCTCGTCATCTGAGCTTCGTTCTCTAAAAAACCCAAGTTAAGTCCTTTCTATAAATATATTTTGCTGGTGTTTATCCAGATAGTCATTGCGTTCTTTTTGGCTCTTCCTTAGACATCATTTTTATCTCTTCCGGAGTTGGCTCTGTTTCCCTTTCGAATTTGCCGCTTACTAGTGCACTTGGCACATCTATCCATAATGAACTGCCATCATAATTGTTTATGTATGACTTAGGAATGTAATAGTGATGAATTTTTACATCTCCTTCTCTAACTGCAATAAATTCATTTCCTACTGTTTCAACATCTCCTATGTCTATATTGTCAGTTGTTCTGACATGCTTATGAATTACCTCTTCCCATGGGATATTGAGTGTCTTTCCCGATGATTCTGATTCAATGGCAACACCTGACTCTTTGGCCATAAACGGTACCCCATATCTGAATTGTGGATATGCAGATTCTGTTTTTCTCATTTGTTCTTCGTATTGCTGCGTCTTGAATTCGGATTCAGAAGGAGGGCTATCTCGTTGATATTTGTCTTTGATTTCATCTTTCGTCAAGGATGCAAATAAGTCTTTACCGTCGAATCCTTGAATGTAGTATTTGGGTATATAATAGTGCTTTTTACTTACGGTCCCTTCCTTGACTTCTATGTAATCAGTCGAAACGCTTTCAACCTCCCCTATCTCTTGGCTATCACTTGATTTTACCTTCTTGTCGAGAATTTTTTCCCAAGGCAACCCAACCATGTCTTGGGAAGTAGTGGTCTGTCCTGATTTTGATCCAGTATGTGCAGGAATATTATTTGCAAAATCAGGGAAGTCTTTTGTCATTGTTGTCCTTCTCTCTGTATACTCTGGTGTCTCAAATTCTGAAGGGTCAGGTGCTTTTTCTTTCTCATATCTTGATTTTACTTCGTCTTTTGTCAATGAAATCCAAAGGTTGTCACCATCATATCCTTGGATATAATATTTGGGGATGTAATAGTAATTCTTTGATACTAATCCTTCTTTGGTCTGTATAAAGTCTTTAGTTATACTTTGGACCTTCCCTAAATCTTGGCTATCACTTGATTTTACCTTCTTGTCGATCGCCTTATCCCACGATATAATATCGGCCATTATTATTCATTGGATATTCCTGAACATACAATTTATCAGTTTTAGATCAATGTTATATGTTTTTTAGATTACGTATGATCTTTTTATAAAAGCAGTAGACAATTATGAAATTTAAATCTAGGTTTAAGCCAAAACTAATACATGAACCCGCGACAAGCCGGCCGTTTACAATTGCGAATAAAGAAAATGTACACAAACTATGGGTCAACCAACTATTCTTGCAGTAAATGTTACTGAGTTAGGCGGTATGCTGCCGGATTTGATGTTAGCTATTTGAACAGTAATATCACCAGTGTAACCATTTGCCAATGTAACTCTCTCGATACCTCTTCCGCCAGTTACGGGCTGGTTTACCTTATTCCATAAAACCTTACCTTGGTTGGAATAAATTGTCATATCATAACTATCTATAGGTACGGTTGGTTGTATGCTAGAAGGAACACTGGGTCTGTTTGCACCAATACTTGATTCTCCCTTTACATTTGATTCCTTTTGTGGAACTGTATTTGCCGTTGGCGAGCGGAGCGCTTGCGTTCAGAAAGTCTATTTCCATATCAAACCCTTTCTTTGAAAGAGCAAGTGACGACTCATTCCACATTATTTGTATTCTATAATTACCCTTGTCAGAAACCTTTTCTAGAAGCGCACCTGCCGTTGCGACTCCCTGTGAGTTTAATGGTTGCTGACCATTCTGAGTTGTCGCACCATCTTGTGCGAAGGCAAAGTGACAGGATACAGGGATTGATAAAACAATAAGCAGAAGAGTAAGAAATGAGCAGAATGTTGTATAAAATAAAATAGTGTTAGAATAGACTCTTCTTTCACTTTTACAATAGCAGTGCTCCAAAAGAGTAAAATTAAATAATTTTTGGCAAATTTTCTTCGCTTTAGTGCTTTGTAATTTGAAGATAGATTCATTTCTCATGCATTACTTTAACATGCTATGTTAGTATTTAGAGGTTTACTGGTTCAAGGCTGAACTGGTAAGGTACTGATATGTCCAACTCAGAGTGCTATCCCAATAATAACAATAATACTGGGATCAGCGTTAAATTAAGACAAGACAGATAAGCCGAATAAATATCACTTCAATCCAATTTCCGAAAAAGAGCTTATCATTTCTAAAAAATTTTGTCCCCCGCCTCTGACCCACACATAATCACAGGTAGCCATACACTCAAGTGTGTACTCCTCCTCGTGCACTCTCTATAACGGGGAGCCTATTTGTATCATTCCGAAAATATAAAGATCGTGTTTATTATGTTGGCAACAATATAGATAGATTTAGCTCAAAAGCAACTACCGGTACCCTTATCCTGAAATTATCTATTGCTAAAGGTGTAACTTCTCCTATGAGGCCGACATATTCATCGTCTACATTAATATCTGCACATCTACCATCAATAAACATTGGATGAGTAGTTGCTTTTGTTACTCCTGTTTTGCCAAAGCCAATCTTTAATAACGTCTGCAAAATTGATTTTGCTTCTGTATACCTTGAATTATTATGAGCTACCACAACGCCAAGGCTCCAGTATTCATTTAACCCGTTATTACATTGAAAGACCTTGCCTATCTCAAAGAGCTTTTGAGGATATTCCTCGTGAACATTATAAGATAGTGATTTTAGAAGTGAGGGAATCAACATATCTCTCAGTATTTCATGTTCAGCACTTTTTGCTCCATCTACCTTCAGGACTGTATTAGACTCATTTACACCAGTTAGTTGGTACTGGACTTTTCTTCCCACGATACTAAAATTCATAACCTCTAACATTTCCAATCCCACCATTATCTCTCTGATTATGTCAATGTAAAACGAAAGACAATTCGTTTGTCCTGTAAGAGTAGAAGAAGGCATCGTAGGTTTCATATTATAGACGCCATACCCTATTGCTACTTCTTCAACAATATCAATAGGATGGAGTATATCAGTTCTGTATCTCGGAATAGTACACTTTATTATTTTTTTCTTTTGTACCATATTGGCATTTAGTCTGCTTTTCTTCAAACACCTTAGAATCTCGTTTACTCTTAATTCCAATCCAAGCAAACGATTAATATAATTCGGATCAACATCGATATGTGATGGATCCATTTTAGGCGTAAACATGGTTCCTTTGATATCACTAATTAAGGCGCAATGAATTTCAAACCCAGCTTCGTATAATGTGAGGGCAAAAATAGCCAAAGCATCTTCTGCTGTCTTTTGATTGTTTGCGGTAACTTCTATAAACAGATTGTGAGTATTTGTATTAACTTTTGTTAGTTTAGCGTTTATAATAGGAGGAAATGACAAAACATTATTTTCCGCATCTACTACAAGCGGATATCTATTCTTCTCCTTTGATTTTTCTAGTATATATCCATACTCTCTGCCAATATCAGATTCATTTAAAATTGATTTAATTGATTGCCTTGATAATTGATCAACTGGAACAAAAGAAAAGTCTTCAGTTACGGTCCTATAAGAGACAGGAAATTTAATTACATCAAGATTATGTATCCCAATTGAAGCTTTCATTCTTCGTCTTCCTATTCCATTGTGAAGATCTTCTTGCATTAAGATTAATTGTCTGATACTTTGATCATCAAGGTTTGCCTTCTTTTTGGCGACCATCGCTAAAATGAAGGGTCTTAACTGTTTTACTGATAAGTCTACCTTGACTATGTATTGCGTTCTTTTTTTCTTGTGCATCGCGAATTTTGGAATCCCTGTCTCTATCCCAAATAATCCTCTCAAGGCTCGAACAATACCGTATTCTGAAGCAAAATCAGGTCTATTTGGATTGTATTCTACTCTTATGAATTCACCATCAATGCTTTCAATATCAAGTGCCACAAAAGGGAGCATTTCTAATATCTTGTTAAGATCTATGCCTGGGAAGAATTTAGTTAGTCTATCTGTAGAAAAATTTACAACTGGCATCTAGTTAGACTCCTAAGCCAACTTAACTTGTTATCATAAAGCTCGCGTACATCGTTCAAACCAAAACGTAACATTGCAATTCTTTCGAGTCCAACGCCCCATGCGAGTACAGGATTCTTTATTCCAAGAGGCTCTGTCACCTCGGGTCTCAAAATCCCCATTCCACCCATTTCAACCCATTTGTCCAAATCATCATTATATATCATAGATTGAAGAGATGGTTCAGTATACGGGAAAAACGTGGGCCAAAATTTTATCTTGTTAATGCCCAACTTTGCGTAAAATTCCTTCTGCAACCCCATTAAATCTCGTAATGTAACATGCTGGCCAGTTAGAACTCCTTCTACTTGATTGAATTCAACGAGATGTTTGTATGAAACCTTTTCATTTCTGAAAACTCGCCCTATCGAAAATATTTTAGCACTATCTGGCTTGTTGTCTGCAAGATACTTTATAGTAACTGGAGTTGTATGCGTTCTTAGAACAGTTCTTCTTGCATCTTCAATATTCCATTTATATTTCCAGCCTTTTTTGTGAATTCCAGAGATCTTTTTGATTTGGTTGGGTTTGGCAAATCCAGTCTGCTTTATATCAGAAATATAAAAAGTATCTTGCATCTCCCTTGCAGGGTGGTCTTGTGGAGTGAACAGCACATCAAAGTTCCAAAAACTAGGCTGTATCATAGGTCCATCAATTTCTGTAAAGCCGAGACCAACAAAAATTTCCTTTACTTCATCAATTAAGTAAGTCAATGGATGCTTTCTGCCAGGATATTTGAGTGATACAGGAGCAACCACATTTAATGGGCTAAACTTGACATCTTTCCACCTTCCAGAAGTAATCAACTGAGATGTCAACTGTCTTTCCATTGGGATTTCATCCGTTTTTAATGCCACAGTGGATAGCAATTCTTTTCCTTTTTCTGAAAGAAAAATTTCTAAATAATTTCTTCTCTTTTTGGATTACATAATCGGGGCGCCCTTTTAAAAGATTAAGAGTCTGTTTTTCTTCTGGAGGTAAGTCAGAAGCCTAGGACATTATCGTTATTATTTTTTTCCTCATAAGTTAACTTTTGTAATAATTTTTCCTCCTCCGCCAAATTATCCGCTGATGTAGTAAGTACAATTATTTTGTCATTGGATGAATCGGCTTGCTTAAATTCGATCCATTGATTTCTCTTCGCTCCGCAACTGCAGCATTAATTTCATTCGGTTTCAAAGACTTACTTTCCAGAATCGCAGCAAATGTTTTTCCTTCCTTCTTTTACCGCATTGACAAGTCGCCTTTCTGGTAGACCTTGTACCGCTGCATTTTGTCCATTTGAACCGAGCGAAAGTATAATACTTGATCTTTCGTTCAAAGATATCAAATTTTTGAATTTCAACCATTCAATACCACGTCTCACCTGATCAATACTTTGGTTCGTGTTGTTGACAAGATCTTCAATAGACATCCAACGACCGCTTTTTGCAAGAGCGCGTAATATCGACTTTTCTATAGGGTGAAGCTCGCTAGGACTATTACTGCTGCTGCTGTTGCTGCTGTCGTCGATATTATTCATTGCTGCAAGATTTCTCAGCAGAAGAACACTTTTTAAACGTTTAATCCCATCATAATCACACCCGTTGTTGGAAAGTCATGGTAGAAGAAGACAAAGGAAAACAAGGAGAATACTCTTCCCTCATCAGTAACAATGAGAATAATAATAATGGTGCTTCTAACGCTGAATTTAAGGTTACACCATGGGAAGTCGAAGGAGAAATAGATTATAATAAACTGATAGAAAAGTTTGGTACTGAGCCAATTACGCAGGAAATACTTGAAAGAGTCAAAAAGATAACGGGAGAAATTCATCCGATGTTAAGGCTACAATACTTTTTTTCTCATCGTGATTTTGACTGGATTTTAGATAAGTATGAAAGAAGCGAAAATTTTTACCTTTATACTGGAAGAGGGCCATCTGGAATGGTTCATATGGGCCATTTGATGCCGTGGATTTTCACAAAATATCTTCAAGATAAATTTGATTCTAAATTATTATTCCAATTAACAGACGATGAAAAATTCCTATATAGCCAAGATCGTAGCAAAGAAGAGATTGCACGATACACCTATGAGAATATACTTGATATAATTGCAGTAGGATTTAATCCACATAAAACAAAAATTATAGTTGACACAAGGCATATTCAATATCTGTATCCCGTTGCTACAGAAATTTCAAAGAGGATCACATATTCAGTCGCAAAGTCAGTATTTGGTTTTTCAAATTCTACGAATATCGGCATGATAGGATTTCCTCCGATACAAGCTGCCCCTTGTTTTTTACCTTCAATTATTGAAGGTAAACCAACTCCAGTTTTAATTCCGGCGGCCATAGATCAGGATCCTTACTGGAGGATGACAAGGGATGTGGCCGAAAAGATGGGTTATTACAAGCCGGCACAGATCCACAGCAAGTTCATCCCCGGGCTTGGTTTGCTAGGCAAGATGTCGTCTTCAAAACCTCAGACTGCAATACTCACGTCAGACGAACCAGAAATTATAGAGAAAAAAATTTCTAACGCCTTCACAGGAGGTCAATCTACTATCGCACTGCAAAGGCAGCTAGGCGGAAACGCTATTGGCTGCCCAGTTTTCTGGTATTTACGATACTTCTTTGATACGGAAAAACAATCAGATGAACGTTTATTAAAATGCAAGAGTGGAAACCTGCTTTGCGGAGAATGTAAGAGCGATTTAGCAAAAGAATCAAAATCATTTATGGTAGATTTTAAGAAGCGTCGAGAAAAAGCAAAAGACGCTGTTCCCGAATTCATGTACGATGGTAAACCCCTTTAACAAGAAAAGTGGCTGTTTTTGATGGCTAAGAAGGTCGAAAAATTTGAATGTGATGACAAATACGAAGCTGAAAAACTCGCAGGATTGCTAACGATTCAAAAAGATAATTTTACTTATTTGAGCGGAGTCGCTAATGTTATCGGAAACGAGATCGTCGTTATTTTAAAGGATGGATCATCTCATAGTATTCTCTTGAAAGATAGCAAGACTGCTATCAGACTGAGCAGGCTAATAGAAGATATAGTCGAAGGAATAAAAACAATTTATGAAAGTAGCTTTGAACATCACACAGCAGATATTATTATTGTTCTTAATGAGTAATAAGAGAAGAAAAAGTCGAACAAAATAATAGACCTGTTGCGTAATTGAAGGCTTACAGCTATATTTTACGTTGTACAGCATTCATTGGGTGATGCTGTCTTGATGTCTTATGCTAGACTATCGAAGAGGCCTTTGTTATTCAAATCGTTTACTGGGTTGGAGATAACAGAATTTGATACCATTTCCAGGGAAATAGAATCAAAATATGATGAACATGAAGGAATACGACTTTCCAGAAGGAAGAGGAAAAGAGGTATTGGTGCTGGCAGACCATTCAAACTGAAAGAAGTCAGAGAAAGATTCTTGATGCTTTTAGTCTATTATAGACTGTACATTACATACACACTTTCAGGATTTCTATTCGATTCTACCAGAGTAATATCTGCAGAGATATATCTATGCTTGAACCACTTATCAAACGGTGTATCCCACTGCCAAAGAAGTTGTATAAACGTACAAGAAGGCTTAGGACTATAGATGAAGTTGAAGAGTACTTTCCAGGTTTCAAGGCTTTCATAGATTCTTCCGAACAGGAGATACCAAGGCCAGAGAACAAGAGAAAGAGAAAGAGCTACTACTCTGGCAAAAAGAAGAAACATACTGTAAAGACACAGTATATGGTAAACGGTGAAGGTACGATACTGCACAAAACAGGTCATGATAGGGGAAGAATACATGATTATGAGATTTTCAAAAATAAACATCCTATAACTCCGCTGCAAGTTGAGAATGTCCTTGACCTTGGGTACATGGGAGTTAAGAATGACTTTCCCACTGTAAAGTATGTACTGCCATTTAAAAAGAAAAGGAAAAGTGAACTCTCAGATGAGGAAAAGAGACATAACAGAAAGCATTCCAAATTAAGGATAATAGTCGAGCATACGGTAAGCAGAATTAAAAAGTTTGGAATAATGGGTACTAAATTCAGAAACAGGCTTGGAAGATATGATCATGCTTCCGACATTGTTTCAGGATTGGTAAACTTCAGAATAATGCGAACCATTGGAATGATGTTACTTTAGAAAGCAAGCAAGCCAAAGTTAAGTATCATAAAGAGATTTTCTTTCGTAATTACGCAATAGGTCTAATGAAGATCCTGGATAATTTATTTTTGTTTAGGCAGCAACTAGCTAGCGTTCAAGCTTCTGTATCACAATATCATAGTATGAGCAGACAGTTTTCTTGGGCTAGTGATTAGTGCTCTGGACAAAAAGTAAGTTCAGTTATCCTCAGTCAATTTGACGATGAATCGATCTCAGGTCATAGCCCATACTCGAGCAAGAGCTTGTTTGGAATTAGGCGCACCAATAAGTAGTCTTCTGATTGTCGTTGGTTCTGACATACATTAGCAAAAAACCATTCTAGATAAAGGAAAGAAAAGTGAAGTAGAATAATGGTGACTAGACCATTAGACAGTCACACGTATATAAGGCTTATACGTCACATTTGATCTAGTCTGGCTGTTGGTGCGCTCGGGTAGACTTTTTTCCCACAAAATGTTGCCTGTCATTGCGATTATATCCATTATCGCCGGTGCAAGTATAGCAGGAGTGTTTCCATCCATGTTAACTATTCCCCCAATCCAAGCTGCGACAGGAGCCCTTGTTAGTGTTAAAATGAACAGCCAGGTCGGAGTTTTGCTAGACGAAATTCCTGAATCTGAACGAGACCGTGCAGCAGCTAGTTTGATGTCTAAACCTAGGGATTTCTGGATCCAGCGTGCTGAAGACCAGATTCGCTTAATGACTTACCGGCTAGTTTTCAGAAATGGTTACTATGAAAATGAAAGCAAGGGAGCGCTTCCTTTGCCGCCAAAAGAGATCTGGAACATACAATTCAGAGGAGCACCACAGCGAACTACTATAGCCAATCACGATATCGTTTTAACGAATTATAGTTTTGCAAGCACCCTACTTACAGACGCAGACTCGCCTGGAATCGCTGAGCCAGCGCTCAAGTCCATCGGAAGCAGATGGATAGAACCATTTATTCTGCCGATTGACCCAGAGTTGGTATTTCAACGAACTGGATTTGCTTGCATGAATGAGAACCAATTTCCACCTCATAGCGTGGATGCAGAAGAAGTAGAAACCTTTTACGACCAAGAAGCTGATATAGCCGGTAAACTTTCTATTGAGGACATTCATCAAGCAGTTATGCCAGACAAGTCCTGCGTCGATGCGCTTGATGGCAAGATAGGGAAAATTAAAACCAATCTAATTTTTGAACGTTTACCATGGAGCTCTTCTTTAGCGGCTAAGGTACGCGTAGGCAAAATAACCAATCCAAATGGTCCAGACTTGATAGCAGAAGAATCTGATTTCAAAGTAAATCGTGTAGTCTACAGGCATATTGCGCCAGACGCGTGTGCTATCGTAGAAGGCTCTGTTGGAGGAACTGGTTGGCGCAGGCTCTTACAATTTGGCTCTTCAGATAGAAACTTTGGTGCAAAGGCCCTTGAGATAGGTGACATCGACTACTTCATTAAGGGTAATAGATCAGAGTTATCAAAGCGGGGAATATATGAGTACAGCCCTTGCCACCATCATTATCATTTCGCGCACTATGGTTCCCTAGCTTTTGGAAGCGAAATGACAAACCACAAAATGGGCTTCTGCCTTCAAAGTACAAACAGGTACAGCAACAATGAATTAAGCCCCTTATTAAACAGATATTCAGCCTGCAAGTTCCAAGGCATAGAAGCCGGATGGTCTGACCAGTATAAAGTTGGTCTCGAAGGCCAGTGGGTCGATGTTACTGGTGTCAATACATCTAAAAGTCCGGTCACAAAGAAAGTTTCATTTCATTCTAATCCCGATGGCTTCCTGTGCGAAGGAAGACCTGTTTTGGATGCAAACGGCAGTTACATTTACGAGGCTACTGGATTCAAGACGCACGAAGGCCAAACAGTTTACAGACAAAAATGTGAATTTGGTAAGGGTACGCTCTCTAACAATGTGGATTCCTACAATATAACATTGCCAAAAGATGGAAACGGTTACGTTACAGATAGCTGCGAGCTTGGTGAGATTGGACCATTAAGAAATTGTGGCTTCCAGAATGCAGAATCTCCAGTGCTCAACTGCACACCAGGACAACAGGTAAACCTGGGTTTCACAATTCCACAAGGAGCACCACCACAGGTAGTCAGAGTATGCGATTATAGCTCTGCACTAGCTACAGGCATCCCATGCACTTACAATGGCCCCTATAATGCACAATCGCTAGCCAACAGCATAGTAGTTGACCCAACTTCTTCAAAAGTATCGTTGACTTGCCCTATTGCATTGGATGAAAATGAACACGGGGGTAAATTATCATTGTATTTTGCACCGTTGTTGCCAGATGATTCTGCTGTTCCGATAAGCTACAAAACAAGGTAGTTATTATTATCATATCTTAGCATGCTAGAAAGACAGCATTATTGTTCAATAATGTATGATGTTGTCAGCCATCTAAGAGTCGAACATTTTTTATTTTTACAGACAGTACAAGAAGCATAATTTACAATGTATAAAAATGTCTTGTGACTAGATGATTGCAATATGCTATTGTCCTTAGACTCCGGAATCATCTCTTGTATCAGAGGTGGCAGTAACAACAACAGGAAGATCAGCAGCTCCAGCTGCGGCAGCAGTCGCTCACTAACCCTTTTTTTATTCCTGTATAAACTTAATACAATATTGTTATATTATCCGTTTAGCATACGGTGACTGATTATTTTTTGCAACTAGTATCTGTTTGCTAAACCAAAGTAGTGATTGATAGAAGCAGAAGCTTTTGAAATTGAGTATGTTCAAACCTATAGGGATTTGTTATTAGCCTAATTACTTTTTCGTATTTGCTTGACTACTACATAGCTCAGGGCCAATGAACTACTCCATAGGCAAGCACACAAAAGCGATTTGACGACTATTTGACGACTATTTGACGACTATTTGACGACTATTTGACGACTATTTGACTACAAAATGACCTCTAAATAACTGAACATGGAATATGGAATTGACATTTAGATGCATACAAGCAGTCACTTTCAATTCGAGCATAGGCTGACCGATACACTAATGCTGGCAAATCAATTAATGTCTACACTCTGTTGCCTGTACATCGATTTTTCATCTACCGTAGTTCTTTATTCATCTCATCTGTAAGTATCTGCTGAACTTTTCTAAAGTATAGACCTGTTGAATATGGCATCAAAGGTATGTACCTCTTCAATTACTCGCATCACATATGGCACCGCTCGCTTTGATACGTTCATCCTAAATTTCATCCAGAGTATTCTGTCTTGTTCGAAATGTATCATATCTTTAAGATGAGAAGGAACAGTTTCTATCGATTTATCTTCCACTCTTTTTGTACCAGTAACCGAGAATTTCTGGATCGAGCCCTTCTTTTACCCCTTTTATAGTTCCTCCAATCTTATTGGAGGCTAAATCAATGGGATTATCACTATCTCGATACATATTCAAGGCCAGTGCTCTAGATAAAGGCGAATAAAACCCTGATAATTAAAGATTGTTGAGCCTTTTTATTTAACTTTTAATATCTTGCCGAAAGGATCAATTTCACCTTCCCGTATACGCGTAGAGGAGATAGGACTACCGTCTTCAGTTCTGATAAGATCGACTGAAATAATTGCTATAGGTGGCAGGCCTTTTTTAGAACGGATCTCATTGATTTTTTCACCCTTTTTTGCTGTTTCAGTACTTGCAATAAGGGCGTCTACTCTCCCTAAAATGACTATAGGGCCATATTCATTATCTAACTTACTTATCTTGTAAGAAACTCTGCCAAATTTCTTTTGTATTATATCTTTTAGGTTGAACACTCTTTTGTCGTAGCTATGGTTAACCTTTTTTTCTCCTTTTGTCTTTTCTGCAAAATCATCACTTGTAACCCCGATTATTACCCTCTTGCCTAGTTCGAATGCTTTAGAAAGCAAGGCTATATGACCAATATGTATCTCATCGAATGTTCCACCTGTTGCAACTAAGTCGAATTTATTGGCCACAACCACCTTTGTTATTCCCTTCCATATCACTTTTTAAAATTCTAATAGTCAATGGGATGGTGTATATCCTTGGCCTGATGGAGATAGGCCCTTGGATAAATATTATCATCGCTGTCTTTGTAATTATCTATTATCTTCATTTTTGTCTTCATTCGTATTTTTTCATATTTTTGCCCCGCTGGTAAAGGGACTATTATCGGCCAGCTCCGTGTTTGGCCTTTTCCCTTTACCATAATAGTGACCTCCGGTGAACGGAACAAAAACCCGGGTCACCGTTTTGCAGGGTACATGTAAAACATCATTTTGGATTTAAAAACAATATGCTCAATATTATAATCCCTTATCTAGTTGTCGATATCTTGTATAATCAAAAGAAATTTATGGTTACGCTACTTGACTGTTCATTCTTTTCAAAGCAGAATATATTTATGACGATAATCTATAGATTGAAATATGCCTAGCTCCCTGGAACCATCGCAAGAAGAGACACAAAAACATCGACAAAGTTGCCGGGATATTCTTGCTTTATCATCAAAAATACGTTATGTCGGCATGCTGAATAGCTTCGGACGAACTTTGGCTGGACAATTACGTAAAGGTGTAGTACCCTTATTGAAAGCTGATGAATCTAGGAACGAGCACTTTATCGAAGCAACGAGAAATCGGTTAAGAAAAGACTTTGAGCCATCTATTGGCAATACCGAATATACTTTTACTGAAAATGAAAAGGTAAAGATACTTACCTTATCAAATAATGATAATTTCTTGTATATCACTTTCGATAAAGACATAGATATTCAGGAGATTTTAAAAGTTATTGAGTCAGCCAAAAAGTTAGTCAGATAGGAGCATAACTCGCGATAAAAAAGTGATAGTTTGAAAGTGGCGATACAGTCTCACTCGTGGGCTTGTTTTTCCAAAGTGTATTATTATAGGCTTCATCCTGTATGTAGAAAAAATTAATTAATTTGTTATCTCTATAAAAGTTGTTATTTGAATACTTCTGAGCCGTTTTTAGTTTATTTTACTTTAAAACCCAAACCCTTCCAGAATCAATTCGTAATGTCTTGAGAGCATGTTTATCATGTTTTTAGAGCTTCTGAAAAATATCTTGATAATTTCACATTTATCTACGCTATAGATTCCTTTGTGCTGAATACAAAGAATATACTAGATCGACTGCCTATATCGGTTCCGTATAATATATATATACTTAAATATAATATTCAACCAAATTTACCTTTATGAGTTAGTTAACATTGTTACGCAATTCTTTATATATATAAGAACTCAACGTGGGTATAATGTATATGAAAACAACAACATTGGCAATCATTGTCGTTCTCACCGCAATGATCCTTGTCACGGCGGGTGCTTTTAATTCTCCGGCTTTAGGCAAGTCTAGCGCGGAGCAAGGAAGCAGCGACTCTGGCGGCGGCGGCGGTGGAGCAAAAGGAACGCAGCGACTGCGGGCGGCAGCGCGCGGCGGCTCTAGCGGCGGCGGCGGCGCGGCGGCAGCAAAGGAACCAGCGACTCTAGCGGCGGCGGCGGTAGCAGGAGCGGAACCAGCGACTTAGCGGCGGCGCGGCGGAGCAAAGGAACCAGCGGCTCTAGCGGCGCGGTACCAGCGGCGGAACCAGCGGCACCGTTGGCAAACAGCTAAAATCGCTTATTAGCTGCCTAACGAGTTCAAGCAAGTTGACCGGGACCTTACCCACTAGTGCTCAGTATAAAACATGTGAAGCTCAATCCAGCTTTGGCACTCTTGGTGGCTCAGCTCTTGGTGGCTCAGCTCTTGGTGGCTCAGCTCTTGGTGGCTCAGCTCTTGGTGGCTCAGCTCTTGGTGGTGGAAAAAGTGACTGGCGGAAAATCAAGTACTGGCGGTGGCTTCCTCCCCTTAACTCCTGGCCCCGTTGGTCCTTTATCTATAGGCAGTAGTGGAAAAGGAAAAGGCTCAAGAACCGGCTAGTACCGAAAAATAAGCTCAAAGTGGCAATATGTACATTATTGCCATCAAAAATTTTTTTACTATTTAATTCTGTAAAATTTAGGCTCTGTTAACTTCGGCTAACAGCAAATTGAAAAAGCTGTCGTCTGACAAACGATGAAATAGAACTTACCACCTATTTTTCAGTGTATTCTAACAACGAATTAGAGCTTTAATACCAATTAAAGATAGCTCTTGCTCATATGGCA
Organism: uncultured Nitrososphaeraceae archaeon; assembly: GCA_963825865.1. GTDB lineage: Archaea > Thermoproteota > Nitrososphaeria > Nitrososphaerales > Nitrososphaeraceae > CAWGVG01. The sequence continues at coordinate 171,916 of CAWGVG010000060.1, forward strand.
AATCCCATCCAAGTTATTCTAGCTTGGATAAATCCCTCTTTAGTGGCATTCTGAATTAAAGTAATCCACTTATTCTTACCTTCAATCTTTATTCCACAAGCTTCTGCTGGTGTTTTTCCAGCATCTTTCACTACCAAAAAATTCATTTTAATTTTTGAGATTTAATATTATGAATCATATCTGAAACTACTTTCTGATTTTGAAAAATTACTGTCAGCTATCTCTAACATTATTTCTGTTTCATTATAATAATGATTATTTATTTTTTCTTCAATATCTCAAGTTCTGTCATCAGTAAATATTCAGTACCAGCTAAGTTCTGAGTATTAAACTATCCATAGAGAATACAGAAAAAATAGAAATTTATGTCCGTCTTCCTATGATCAAAACCTAAAACGTGGATAATGGACAGAATGGAGAGCCTATTTTTTATCTCCATAACTTCATTGATGCTATAAACATTCTAAAATATTCTATTTTTTTGCAAAAGCTTTGAGTTTACCATACATTTCCTTATCTTTAGAAATAGATGGATGATTTGGATCTGCTAGTATCACTTCATACCAATAATAAGTACCGTCCTTGTGCAAATAATAAGAACCTAGAACTTCCATGTTAGGAAACTTTTCATTTACTCTCCTTTCCGCAACTTTGCGCATACTTATTCCCTGTTTAATGTGGACAACGCCCATATGTTTTGGTCTTCTACCTGATACTGGCCTTTGCTTTCTCATACCTCCTCTGCCTACTCTTGCACGTACTACAATGATACCTTGTTTTGCCTTGTATCCCAATCTACGTGCTCGATCAAGCCTACTTGGCCTTTGGATTTTATGGATGACTGGTTCTGTTCTCCAGCCGATACATTTGGACTTTAGTTCATCTGCGTTGGACTTCCACATTTTGGTCCAAGTCGTAGCCATGTAACTGCGCATGCCAATTTGCTATCTACTAACCCCCTTAATATCTTTACATTATTAGCTCAGCTCTCCAAGAGACTTTCTGAGAAAATTACCATTTTTTGACAAAGACAATAGATAGAGCATAGTACATCTCCACAAGAGGTAAACAGCCATATCGGTTTCGGTGTAGAGGAATCTATTATTATACTACTTTACGGTTAACAGTTTCTAAACTCTAAACTCTCTAAATTACTCCACGGATTATTTGAATGATTTTTTCTGCAATCACTAGCGACGCAAGTTCCTGCGCCTCTTTTGTCTGCGACCCTATATGCGGTGTACAAATGAGATTTGGCAATTCTATCAGCATTTTATTACGCGGTGGTTCTCTTTCAAATACATCGAGCGCCGCACCTGCGATCTTGCCACTTATTAGCGAGTCATATAAGGCCTTTTCATCGATAACTTCACCACGTGAGGTATTCACAATAAACACGGTTGGTTTCATTTTAGAAAAAAGTTGTGCATTGAACATGTGTTTTGTTTCTTGAGTTAGCGGTACATGACAGGTAATGAAATCGGAGCTTTCCGCCAGAGTATTAAGATCGGTTACAATCAAGCCTACTTCTTTGACAAAATCCTTGTTGATTGGGTATATATCATAACCAATTAAATTCATTCTTAGTGCTCTTGCAATACGTCCTACATTTCGCCCAATGTTTCCAACGCCGACAATTCCGAGATACTTTCCTCTAAGTTCTATACCCGTTAGATCCGTCTTTATCCAATTTCCTTTTTTTGTTTCAGTATCCGCACGTGGGATACTGCGTGCAAGAGAGATCATGTGACCAATAGTAAGTTCGGCTACAGCGTTCATGGCTCGCTTCAGACGCATTGATTACACGAATGTTTCTCGCTTCGGCAGCACTGAGATCTATATTATCAAGACCAACTCCGACCCTAGCGATAATTCTAGTCATAGTTGTGGCATCAATAACTTCCCTTGTAATTTTGGTTCTACTTCTAACAATAATAACATGATAATCTTTAACAGAAGAAAGCAAATCACTTGGCGTGATATCTGGCTTGTAGTCAACTGTCATTCCTGCTTTCTTTAGACTATCAATACCCGATTTATCGATAGAGTCACAAACAAGAACCTTTCCACTAACTTGCATACGGCTGGAGAACCCTTGTACTTATATATTAATTATCGAATTATGGTACGATTTACATGGTTCTTACTGTCTTGTAAGTTTCTATAAGATATTCGCCTTGTCTTTATCTCATAGTAGTCTAGCACTAAGTTATCCCTTAGCACTAACGATTCAGGAAATATAATATCAGAGAAACATCAGAGCTGATGATGCCAATCATATTATCTGGATTAATAAAGAACTGTTTATCATATCAGCCAGGTTGCTATAATCTTATATGGTTCGAATACGTTATTAATAAATTAATCTTCACAAGTGGAATTGAAGTCCAATGCCTGGCAGCAACTACATTATAAGGATTACAAAAGATCGAGTTGCAAATCAACTGTACGGAATCCGCGTATATTATGTTAGGCTCAGAAGAGACTGGTCAAAAGGATCCAAACTGATATTTGTAAAAAAAACAAATCCTTTAGGCGATGATGCATTTATTGGTTCTGGGATTATTGACAAGATTTTTGAGTTTAATGAGTTATGCGATGTTTCTGAAAAGAAAACATGGATCGAAAATAACTATTACAAAAAAATAATTTTTGGAAGATTGGTAAATTTCCATCCCCCTCTGCCTGTAAGAGACACTCAAATAAGTTCGTGGAGTCAAACTGGCGCATTATTACATGGTGCACAGATTTCTGCCTCAGAAATATCAATAATAGAAGGTCGTGTTAATATCATGATAATATTATGACTGATTCTTTGTTTGTCGATTAATTTATTAACAATTTTAAAGAATTGCCTAGCAGAATATATATGTCTTCTTTCAGAATTGATAAGGATTCATTGGGGGAAGCCCAAGTTCCTTCTGACGCTTATTATGGTGCATTTACGGCCCGAGCGAAGCAACACTACAACGTTACAGGACAGAAAGCACACATAAATCTTGTCAAAGCATATATTATGATAAAACGGTCAGCAGCAATGGCAAACAAAGAGCTAAATGCTCTTGATCAAAGTAAAGCTGACGCGATCATAAAAGCGTGCGATGAGGTACTATCTGGTAAGCTACTTGATCAATTTGTGATTGAAGCGATAAACTCTGGCGCAGGAACTGCATTTAACATGAATTGTAATGAAGTAATCGCAAATAGGGCTATCGAGATTTTAGACAAGAAAAAAGGAGAATACGAGATCATTAACCCAAATGATCACGTAAATATGTCACAGTCTAGCAATGATACCTTTCCGACAGCAATGCACGTTGCAATTCTCCTCAACATGCGCGAAACAATGTCTGCGCTTGATAGACTCATTTTATCATTAGAAATGAAAGCAAGGCAATTTCGTGGTATTATAAAAATTGGCAGAACGCATTTGATGGATGCCCTACCTGTTACTCTGGAAACAGAGTTTGAAGAATATGCCTATTCATTAAAACAAGCACAGGAAAAACTGATCCAAGCGAAAGAAAACCTAGAATATGTGGGCCTTGGAGGAACTGCAGTAGGAAGCGGTGCTAACACTCCAAAAGGATACAGACAAACTGCCATCCAACGGTTATCAGAAATTTCCGGTTTAGGACTGAAAGCATCTTCGAATATGTATTACTCTTTACAGAGTAAGTTCGATATTGCTAATTGCTCTTCTGCACTTCGCAACCTTGCAGTAGAGTTGATTAAAATGGCGAATGATCTTCGATTGATGTCTTCTGGTCCAACTGCTGGTTTTGCGGAAATTCTTATTCCTGCTGTGCATGCTGGCTCTTCAATTATGCCAGGAAAAGTTAACCCATCGCTTGCTGAGTGTCTTAATATGATTTGCTTTAATATAATAGGAAATGATGTTTCTGTAGCGCTGGCTGCTCAAGCAGGTCAATTCGAGCTGAATGTAATGCTGCCTGGGATGCTAAAATGTGTTTTGGAGTCGACAGATATGCTCAAGAATTTTCTTCCAATATTTACAAGAAACATGATAGATGGATTAAAAGCAAATCAAGAAAAACTAGAGTCATATGTTGAAAAAAGTCCCGTGCTTGTTACACTATTAACTCCATACATTGGTTACATAAAGGCTGCAGACATCTACAAAGAATCTTTGAAGACAAATATAAGCATAAGAGAATTAGTGTTAAGTAAAGGTATGATGACAAAAGAAGAGATTGATAAAGCATTATCCAAAGAAAATATGGGCTTGTAACCACAGTCAAATATAATACACACTCTTCAGGCACGAGGAAGAGACATAACTGTTTCATGCCATCTTCTTCCTCTTCTTCTTTCCCTTCAGCTATCAATAATGACTGATGATAGATCCCTGGCGCCAAAAACATAGTGTGTAAATTTTCGTTATGAATGATGACTTTGATTATTCTGTATTATATTTCTACAAGAGTTCCATGTGATAATATCTAAAACCAATATATGAAAAGAATTCCAACAAAAAACTGATTGTCATGGATCCAGAATCAGATATCACTATTGCTTCTACAAAGAATGATAATCTTCGTAAAAGGTATAATAAATTGGTAGTAATAGATCTTGAAAAACGTGCTATTCTCCGCAATTTGGTAAAGCAAAATACGCTATGTGAACATAAGCAAATTTATACTCAGGCTAACGCTATTTGCAGAAGGATATCGTCATCTTACGAAGAAGGTAGAATTTCTGCACAAGAGGCTTTGCAATTAATGATTGAAGCACATAATCAGATGAGCCATCATGGATTACCGAAGGAAGTGATTGCGGATGAAATGAATAAGCGTATTAGCAAATTGGAAAAAGGAGAAAACACTAAATTCGAGGTCACTATGGCAAATGTTAGTCATGCTAATAATTTGGAAGATAAAGAAAATAGTAGCTTAAAAAACGAGGATTCTTCAAATAAATATTCAGAAAGCTACTGGTCTGAAGTCATATAAGATTGAAAACGGCATAGATTGGAGAACATGTCTAACTATTACATTCAATCAAATAGACATTATATATCTGATTTATGTTCCTTAAAAAACAAGCATAATTCTACCGAAGGCATTATTTACAGGCATCTAAGAGCTAATTAGATTACAAAATATATATTATATTTTCCTTATTTAATGGTTTTATGGATGCTACTTTTATTAACTGGTTATGTGATAGTTTAATTGGAACATGACTGGTAATCATAAATCAAAAATACTAACTTCAAAGATGCTAATAATAGCTGTGTCAATACAGATACTTTTGTTAACAGTATTTGTATCTACACTGCCTATTCAATCGGTGGTGGCTCAAAATTCCACAGGCGTTAATTCCACAGGAGCTAACTCTAACACTGTAACAAATCTGATGGTTAATGGTAAATCCATACCAATCAAATATAGTTTGACTACAGGCAAACTTCTTGGGATTGTTGAAGATAAGGATAAAACGACTCTTGTGGCAATAATTTCATCCCCAGTTGATAAGGGGACATTAAGAATTGAACTTCCAAGAAATGTAATAGATGACAAAGGACAAGGTAATAGTGATGCTAAATTTACAGTACATGAGGATGGTAAAGATGCTACGGTTAGAGAAGTATTAAACAATCCGACAACAAGAGTGTTAGCAATCGACTTTAACAAAGATGCTAGGTTAATAGAAATTGTAGGTACTGTTCTGCCACAATAATATTCGATCCTGCAGCGCTAATAAATAATCGATTGGAACCGTTACTGGCAATGCCCAGCACACGTCCCGATGTAGGCATCAGATGTTATACAGAATATCTGCCAACTTGAAGCGCGTAGTATCCGTGTAACCAAGGGTATCTGGGATTAGTGCCGGAGGCGGGATTCGAGCCCGCGACCTTTCGATTATGAGTCGAACGCTCTAGCCAAGCTGAGCTACCCGGCAAGCTCAGGCAGCGTTCATCAACCAAAATTCTTTTTAAAACATAATATAATCTATTCAAACATGCGTCGTATATCGCCTTCCAACACACCTGTCCCCGTATGAAGTCTGTCGATATGCGTAGACAAAGCCTCTTTTGAGTCAAAGGGTGATTCACAATATGGACATGTCAGTTTTGCTGTGCTAATATCCTTCATGTAAACAATTGCTTTTGGATTAATAATACATACTGGTGTCCCACGGAGTGCAGTATCTGCTGTAGAAATTGTCGCCATCTGAATCTTTTCAAAGATATCGTCTCTGGCTATCATTCCAAGAACTGCTGCATTTGAACTTACTATTATTTGTCTTACTACATGTTTGTCCATAATCGAAAGTGCTTCTTGAACCGTCGCTTTTGGGTCCACAGCTGAGTACAGGGCTATTCATAATTTCGCGAAGCCTAACTTTGGCTGGATTTCTGCCTTGGGACATTATCTTAAAAAGGATATCGGTTTTGCTTACTATACCAATAACCTCTCCATTATGCGATGCAAGAATACTACGTGCATTTCTTTCTTTCATAAGTTTAATTGCTTCATCAGCAAATTTGTCACTTTCGAGGATAATTATATTTGTATTCAAAACAAGCTCTATTGGTGACGATAGGAGTGATGTGATATTATCTGGAAAATATTGATAATCTTTCACAAAGGAAGAACAGTTCTCTTTTATATATAGTTTGATCTTCTAACAAAGCATACCAGCATCCATCGCTTACGAAAACGAGCTCTGGAAGTGCTTGGAATTCCATTATATACATAATATGATCAACACTACTTAGGATAGGCTGTGTTCATTTGGTGATAAATCTATAGCTAAAGACTCATTACGCACTTTAAATGGTCAGATTCAAAAGTGTGGCTGTGGTTCGCTATTGAACCAATAGATAAGACAATCGTTGGCATTCGTATTTCCATAGAAAGAAATATGAGCAATTTATAAAATCATTAGTTAAAAATTATGGTAAGTGTATCATATCTACACATCGTGGTACCTGGTATCCTCAGGCTTGCAAATTTTTTTATCCTCTGAAACTAGCACCATGTCTTATAAAAGCATAATTGAACCTACAATCCAATATGTTAAAGATAGAACAGAAAGTTTTGATGATTAGTTTCCTTGTAGAAAAGAAAGGAGTAAACTAGAACACATCCTCAATTGATTTAATATGTTTATTGACAGGCATAATAGAATGATTACGCGCTACATTGTTAAATGAAGAGCCTTAGGATCTAACTGACTGCTTATATAATAGAAAGTGTTTGTTTTTATTATGTTGAATACGACATCCGTAGAACATGTTGACGATTCTGTGGAATGCGATAACTGTACCTATGCGACTTGGTTCAACAGCAAGAATTTAACCTCAGTAGCAAGAGCCAAAGTACAACTGGAAGAACATAAAAAAAACTGCCTGCCAAGATAATCTTCCCTTTTGTGCAAAGTTCTTGATAGCGTATCAGAAAGAATAACCAGATTATTCTGGGGCAAAACCATGATAATAAGGTATTTGCATAAGTTCCTCTTTTGAGATCATTTCTACCAGAGATATTAAATGTCCATCAGGATCTTTTATAATAGCATGTTTTCCAAATTGTTCTGTTGTGAGTTTTTTGTAAAACTTCACTTTCTTCTTTTTTAGCCCATTACAAAGGGTTTGTAGATCGCTAACATTGAACCCCACTAACATACTGTTATTTTTTTTCATTCTCTTTTTTTTTGTAGGGTGTAGTGCAAGCACTGTAACCTTGTTTTGAAAATTCAACCCAATCTTTAGACCGCTGCTTTAGTTCCATTCCCAGAACATCTTTATAAAATTTTATAGATCTTCTAGTATCAGAAACTAGAAGTATAACGGCGCCTATTCGACTGAACATATTGTGATCATGACATGTATAATTCATTCCAAGATATAAGAACAGCTATACCACACGGTCCTGTTCAACTTTTATTTATCCTCTATACACATCGTAACTATCTTGAAACAACGTATTTCTAGCTACATTATAATTACTTCCACATTCTCCTATATAAGATGAATTAATAGTGGTTGAGTCTCAATACAATGCATAGCTTTTCAAATTTTTGATGGTCATACATATGTTTAATTATCTTGTCTTAAGTATCTTGTCTCTCTCCGTCTATCCAAATCAATACATAGGATACGTTGATTCTTCTTTAATACCATCAATATATTACACACATATCCCAAGACAAAATATATACAAATTAGTTGATAGGTAAATCTGCTGTGCAGCGAGGAGCGGGTGTGTTTGTAACGAGTGGCTATTTTTCGATTGATATTAGCAAACATCGTTTATAATAATAATAATAATAATAATAAAGCAAATTGGCACTATAAATTGGCATTAACATCTATAATACGCTATAGAGAAATCAAATACTTATGTCATCAGGAGCAGATCATGATGACTGAATTACCTGTAGGGGTAGCAGAAGGTATTACTGCCAATTCTTCCCCTAAGGATATAGCTGAAGAGAGAATTCCAATTATTAATCCGCATGAAATAAAGAAGTCATCATCAAAGCCATATGAACTCTTTGATAATATTGTAGGCTATAATGATGTCAAAAAGTTGTTCAATCTGTCATTGTCTTCTGAAAGACCGGTTCATATATTGCTAGTGGGTCCCCCTGCATCTGCAAAGACACTCTTTATGTTAGAATGTATTAAACTTGAGCGTTCTTACTTTATGCTGGGAAGCCAGAGTAACAAAATCAGGTATGATAGATTATTTATTTGAAAAGCGTCCCCGGTATATGATAGTTGACGAGATTGAACATATGCCAATGAAAGATCAGACAGCGCTTTTGAGTTTAATGGAAACAGGTATTGTGGCTGAAACTAAATTTCAAAGAACTCGTAATACCCAGCTGAAAGACATGGGTATTTGCGACTAGTAATAGTACTGAACAAATGCTAACGCCTTTACTTTCGAGGTTTATGGTACTACATTTTAAACAATACAAATACGAAAACTTTCGTGAAATTGCTGTTCATATGCTAAGCCATCAAGGAATTTCTAAAGAAATAGCCACCCCTGTGGCTGAAGCTGTTTGGACAAAAATGAAATCTAAAGATATTAGGGATTGTATAAAAATTGGCCACCTCGCAAAGACCAAGGACGATGTTAATTGGATCGTTGAAACACTCAAAAGGTATAGGTAATCCAATGAATATTTTTTGTTAGAGGACGAATCGTTGGCATAGACATTAGTATACTTAGCATTATATAAAGAAAATTGACTAAAATTTATTGATCGTTTTTTTTATTTTTTATGTTATTGAAGTGATCTTTTATTAGGTTGGTACATATCTTTAAGTTGTGATAGTTATAGATGTTTTGAAGGAAGCTTGTAAACAAGTTTATGAGCAAACTAAAGATCTTGTTGGAACAGCAGAAGGTAACAAGAAATTTGGGATTGGTGCAGGGGGAGATATTTCAAGAATGATTGATCTTGTGGCAGAAAAGGCGGTACTTAATACTGTCAACAAATATAATTTTAATCCTACAATAATTGGAGAAGAATGTGGAAGGATTGAAGGAAAGCAAGGATTTTTGATTATGGATGCAATTGATGGAACTACCAATGCGAGTCGTAGTATACCATTCTACTGTTGCTCTCTAGCATATGCGACTGATTTTAAACTGAGCTCTGTAATTGACAGTGTGGTTATAGACTTGGCAAGAGGCGATTTGTACTATGCCTCAAAGGAGAAAGGTGCTTTTTTGAATGACGAGAAAATCAAAGTAAAGAGTTATAATAGTAATCAACAAAAAAAACAACAGCATGACGACATTTTAATAGGCATGAATATTTCTGGTATTTCAGAAGAAATCATAAATCGTTTAACAAGGGTTATTTCAATGGCAAGTCATGCTAGACATTTTGGAGCTAACGCTCTTGAATTGTGTTATTTTGCAAGGGGATTTATGGATGCATATATTGACTTCAGAGGAAAAATACGTGCGACAGATATGGCTGCTGCATACTTGATTGTAAAGGAAGCTGGGGGTAAATTGTTCTCTATTAACGGTTCAGAACTGGATTCAGAATTAGGAGTAAATACGACAATGTCCTTTCTCGCCGTTATAGATGATAATATGTTTGAAAAGCTTGCGTGTGATATAGGGATAAGCACGTAAGGGTGTTATTATTTTAGGCGCCCGGGCCGGGATTCGAACCCGGGTCGGAGGAGTGACAGTCCCCCATACTGGACCGGATTTTATGATGCTCTAAGTGATCAAATGCATAAAGCATCTCTATACTACCCGGGCGCACATAACCAAACTTTTGATAAAACAATTAAATGTTTTGTTTTATTTTATCCTTATGCTTTCCATTTGTGCCAGTTTTCTCTATTCTTGAAGATATAACTCTGATCATTTCATTGATATAATAGAAATAGTGAACCTTTTTTACGTGCTGTCAAACCAAATCAATTGTTCATCTGTTAGATAGGGCTAGAAATTCACATGTATAAAATTAAATTATACCATGTAGGAGCGTATCTGTAACATGGGCCCGTAGCTCAGCCAGGTAGAGTACCGGACTTTTATCATAAGAGAGAAATCCGGCTGTCTCGGGTTCGAATCCCGACGGGCCCGCATTAAATTTCATTCGAATCCACAATATCCTACAATATCCTTAAAAAGTGGCAATAAAAATCGTTGTAAAGACTAGATTGCATCGTCAATCCACCAATCGACATTTAAATCCTTTTCTCTATCATTTTTTGTATCTCTAGTAAAGCCTGAAGATTGAAAAAGGTGATTTCTTAAAAGTACACCTAAAAGATAGCAGATTGATAGTCGAAAAGGACGACGTATAATCAGGATTATCAACACGTAACATCACCATGAATGAAACAGAAGGCGTACAAGACCAATGAGCAAAACAAAAGAAGTTACCTTCTTTTATGTTTGTAAGCAAAATAGCTAAAATATCAAATGACAAATACTATATCAACATACCAAAGGCAATGTGGCCTGACGTGCAACCGTATTACCAGATCAAGCAGCTGAAAATAACAATTGGAGAGGCTCGACTAACTCGTGGTTGATTCAAAGATAAAGTAAAGATATCTTCTAGAAGTAATGAATAAAGTTATTGACACATTAAAAGCAGCTGGTGTTAAAGATAATGAAACCAGTACGTCATCATTTAGCATGTCTCCAAACTATAATTATTCACAATCTGCAAATATTAGTGCAAGAACGATAATAGGATTTACAGTATCTAACTCAATACAAATACAAAGCACAAACATAAACAATACATCAAAATGGATTGATACTGCTATAGGCAGCAGGTGCAAATACTGTAGACAGAATTGATTTTGCATTATCTGACAAAAAGTTAGAAGTGACAAAAAATAACCTCATAAAGCAAGCAATAGAAAGCGCAAGAGCAAAAGCTGATATTGTTGCTTCTGCAGCTGGTATGAAAGTAGTAGGATTAAGGTCAATTAACCTTAATGAGTTTGCAATTCAACCACCTTTTCCTCCTCCTCCGATTCCCTTAGCAAAACAATCACTGGCTGGAGCAGAAGCCAGACCAACTCCTATTATATCAGGACAACAAGAGGTCACTACCAACGTAGGTGTTATATTTATAATTCGATAACAAGGCATGGAAAATCAACTAACTGAGGAGATCCATTTTCTGCCCCGGCGAGTCTTGCAATTATAATAAAAACTATTCCTATGTTGATAACCTATTGTAGTAAACAGATAATGATAATTTGTTGAAGCAGAAAACTTTAATTCCACTTTTAGCACCGATATCGTCATGGATTCCTTCGAGTCTATTATGTTAGGGTTGTATGAATCAATACTAATAAGAATGATATTGCTCCTACTAACAAACCTAAGACCGAACCACCAGAATATGCAGAGCATGGTTTTATAAAATCAGCGAGACAGGACTGTCTATTAATACAAAAAAGATCTTCACAAGATAATTGAAGATCCAGTTTATGGTCTTGGTATTATTGTCTAAGCACATTCTATTCTTCTTTTTACGGCTAATAAGGCACCTATTGTATTGTTATTTACCACCAAAAAGTTTGCCTATTATAGGAATATTGGCTAGTGGATTTCCTATATTGTTTTCAGTCTGATTAGATGGTTGTTGTTGTTGTTGTGGTGGTGGTGGTGGTGGTGGTGGTATTTTATTAGTAATACCATTACTTGTAGTAGTTGCAGTATTATTACTTGTTGTTGTCATCATATTTTGTTGCTTTTGTTGTTGTTGTTTTGGATAAGCAGTGGAAGTTGCTGCTGGAGCAGCAGCTGCCACTGCTCCAATAACGTTTACACTAGAATAAGATACCATGGATGGGTTGTCTGTACAAGTATACTTTGCAGTAATTCTGTTATCTAGTCCTGGCTTGATTGCGGTATAATTAGAGGTAGGTACAAAGTTCCAATAAACCTATACATATATCAATTAAAAGTTTATTCCATCAGTTTCTAATATTGGGATATGCTTTATAGAACTTAACGACCATCATATATCAGAAACGAATCATGAAAGCCAAAGAGCTGATTCCATTAATAGTTATCATAGCTATAACCTTAACAGCTGGATTCATTTTGCTGGTATCCAAGGTTTTACCTGAAGAAAATGTAAAGAATTTTAACGCTTTATCTGAAATTACGCTACAGACAAATCTTAAAGAAATAAAGACACCTACGCCAGGAAATAACACCTTCATATACGCCCTAAATCCTATTGCAGAAGAAGCTCTGCATATAGCCCTGAACGACACAAAAGTAAAGCAGATAATCAATGAACAAAAAGGCAAAGCAATTACAATAGCGGCTATTCAACCTACTTCAGTTCTTCAGAGCAAGGACAAAAAAGTTAGTTATAGTGCCTCAGGTCCAGGTCAAATCATAATTACATCCAATTGGCAATACGTTGATGGAAATTTCTACTCAAATACTGCGAATTTCAATGAGCTTGATAACAAAACAGGCGAGTCGCGCCAGCATATTTGGAATGTGTTTGTCGATCTGGATAAACACACGGTTAGAGACATATCAGAAGAGCCTGAAAGGATTATGAAAGACACCTTGAAGCCAAATCACATCTATACTGGGATGAATATGTTTATGCCGGATACAGTTAAAGTAAATACTGGTTCGGCAATTACATGGGTCAATAATTCTAACCTTCCTCACAACGTAGTCGGCACTTACAAAAAAGCTGCCTCTGGCTCGCAGGTCACAGTAGATAGTCGTTTCATACAACCTAATGAATCCTGGAGTTACAATTTCAATGACCCTGGAGTTTTCCAATATATTTGTACAATCCATTCGACAGACGGAATGAAAGGAACGATCTTAGTGTCAACTCCAGTATCAACAGTTTCTGGGACAAAGTAGTGATCTGATACTAGTGTTATTAATAACTGATAACTCACAACACGAAGATTTCTGCGTTAAAAAAATAAGTATATAGATAAAAATTGGAAACAACTATGCTATAATATGACTTTGATATGAAGAAGTACACCTATCCATCACGTTTCAGACTCATTATGATGGTGGTGGTATAATTCTGCTTTAGCAAGGTCCTTGGAAGGATCTTTTCGCAGGTCTGCTTCAATAAAATCATTATTTTAAGGCACTGCAATACGATAGTTTCCTTCGCGTTGGATCTGGAGGCGGAGTTGGTGTCCTCCACTGCATTGCAGCAAATGACCACCGATTGTGCGTTCTTAAGATAAGAAGTGTAAATGATAGCCCGGAACATTCAAAGCCTTTGCATATTCGGGAGTCCAGAAACCAACTAGTGTTCCAGAAACATTTTGAAATTCAAACTCCTGCTGAACATGAGCCGCTTTTGCCAGAGGAACTCCTTCTTTAGTCCTGCAGATACTGCGAGTCTTTATTGAATCAAAATCTCCATCAACACGCAAAGCAAAGAAAAAGTTGTCCGTTTTCCTAAGTTTGTCAAATTGGGATAGCAAATTTTTTAGTTCTAGACAAGATTGCAAGACTGAAGCGGCATCTGGTTTGAAATGTGTGATTACAGCAAAAGGACTAAGTACATCATCTTTTGCTTCTCTTACTGAACCATCACCGCACACCTGAAAGAAATGTCCATCAATAACCACCATCTCACCATCAAGATTCTCAAATGTCCCTATTCCTAAATTGCCATGCTTACGCAAAGTACCGACTCGAACAGCTCCCTCATATATCCCTTCAACAAGAGCGTTTGCTGTGGAGACTTGATACAACGTGCTTCTTTTCACCATGGGTGTCTTTCGTTTCAATCAGATCACTCCGATATAAATTAAGTACTTTTATTTCTTATCCGTTAGTATAAAACTATTAATTTATCAAGGCATGATATTATTATTTCCCAAGCATAGCCAATTTTCCATTGCCTTTTTGTCTCTCTTTGCGCCATTTCTGCTAAATCATTAATTAATTAACATGTATTCGTCTCGCCCCCACGTAGGTGATATATCATGTAAACGTGATTCTTCTATCTAATCAAAAGTGAGATTATTTTGCGCGATACTATAACAATAATATTACATGATATAAATAATATGCTTATTATTTCAGATATCTAATTCTAATCTAAAAATGCGGTAGTGGGTTAGTTCTTAATATTAATGATAATTATAAAATTATAAAATGAGCATTGCTTCTACGAATGCGCTGTCTTTTGTATAAATATGAGTATGAGCAAGCAAAAATCAAAAATCGTAAAATAATAATTTCTTTATTTTGCTGGCTCCCTTCTTCTACGCCCGAAAAATAATTCTACTCCACGTTTTTCATTATAATTAAAAGTGAATGCTTCATCAGGTAGAATTGGGAAGGTTGATAATTCTATGTCAAAGCAATGAGGACATTTATCAGCAGGAAGGTACGACTTGTTAAGGTAGGTACCGCACCAATGACAAGATTCACATAACACAAATATGCTTTCTTTTAATTTAGGATTTTGGTAGTTATCTTTTACTTCTTGACCTTGATATGATGGTGATGCCTTGTTATTTTCCTGCTTTTCTATCATGATTTCTGTAAAATACCAAAAATCCATAACTACAATATTATAATATAAACTATGACTTCCTCTTCCAATTCCTGATTTCCTAAGCCAGCAATTGATTTTCTTATACTTCTTTGAATCGATAATCACTTTCTGAACGAGTGAGATAAAGAGTGATTGTATTCCCGCTCCAATATACACTAGTATAGCGAGATGGAAAAATTTTTATTAAATCTGGACTTTACGAATTCCAATACTTCAGCGTCTGACGAGAAGTATTGTATATTATTAATTTCACTATTTTGGTTCTTCACCTTATCGACAAACTGAGCAACAAAATTACCGCAGGCATTTCTGTTTATAAAAAGCTTCTTGCGTTGAGACTTTTGCTCAATCCTAATCCCTTCATCAAGGTCAAGTGTTTTTAATCTCTCTACTAGCTCCTTCTCTTTACTCCGTCCAGAGTCCATAATCACGAGAAACCTTTGACCTAAAGTAATACGGAGGTAACTTATAACAATTAGCTGCGGATCATGGTAGACGTGACGATTTTCCCTCGAGCGTGGCTATGGGTAACTTTACCCTATACATGCAATGGACAATCAAGAAAATTAGCGAAGCTTCAGAAGACCGCTGACTTGCGAGTCAAGGATATTAGCTTAATAACGAATTAGAAGATAACGATTAATGATTATTGAGAATATTCAACACATTATCTGGTCTGAAAGACAAGGCGACGCCAAGGGATGGCGACTTGAGGATGGTCATTTGTGGTCCTACAGTCTATGATTTTTCTCATCTTGGGCATGCAAGAATTCTCCTCTTTTATGACTTAGTGGCAAGATACTTAATATTAAATGGAATGCGAACGACTACAATATTAAACATTACTGATATAGATCCCAAGATATCATTTCGGGCAAATGAGGAAAGGTCAACTGCAGCGGACATTTCTAATAGATTTATAAATGAACTTTTGATGGATATTCAATCCTTAGGTATCAATACACTCAGTATTGCCAAGACTTCCGATTACGTAGAAACTGCTATAAAGCTAATTCGGGGGCTCCTTAGTGATAAACGTGCCTACTTTGCTAATGGTAACGTATACTTAGATACATCTTCCAGTGTGTCAGATACGGGAAGCTCTCACGAATGAGTCAAGAGGATCTGGTAAATAGCAGAGTTGACATAGCGCCGGGGAAAAAAAATCCTAATGATATCCTGCTTTGGAATGGTAGCGACGATTTCGGTCAGAAATATTATGACGACTACTTAGGAGCAGGCGTCCCCTGGTGGCATATACAGGACTCTTCTGTAGCGATGTCGATCTTTAAAGGCAAATACGATATGCATGGTGGTGCAACGGATTTAGTATATCCACATCATGAATCTGTTATGGCACAATTGCGGGTGCTAACATCTAATCAACAACCAGTAAAGATCTGGAATCACGTAGGACTGGTAAGCATCAATGGCAAAAAAATGTCCAAATCTTTTGGTAACATCATAAGAATAAGGGATCTGATAAGAAAGTATAACTCAAATATTATACGGCTTTATCTCTTTTCGAAGCACTACAGACAGTCTATCATGTTCTCACAGTCTGAACTTGATAAATTCTATTCGACTGACGAAACAATCGCAAGTGCACTTTGGGAGGACGTTGGTACTAAAGTCCTCCATCGAAGGACAAGGCTGACCAATGAATTCACTAGTTATATAGAGAACGATGTAAATACCCCTGCAGCCTTAGAATTAATGATAGAAACAGCACGAAAGCGAGAGTCCATCGTAGACCTGCGGTACATGGTAGGGATTTTTGGACTTGATTATGGGCGGAGAAGGTGAAGGAAAATGAGGACGCATTTTGTTCATTGTGGACTGAACATATTGGAATTCATAATTGCGCTGACCTCTTCATTGGAAGAAGATTCTAGGCAATAATTTGCCAGACGCAATGAATAGTTAATGACTTTCTTTCATTTTGGAATTGAATATGATATATTCACGTCTCTCTAATTCGTCTTCCATCATTGGTTTAATCTGTTCTAGAATCATTTGATATTTATTGTCTTGATTATAGTATGCATCCATATCTTCCTTTGTTTCCCAGACTGTCGTATTTGTTGCTCCGTGAATGTCGTATAAGTTGGCCATCAACACAAATGCTGTCAGACCTTTCACTTTTCCTACATTTTCGTTCCAAAGTTCTGCAATAATCTTTAGGCCTTCTTCCCTTTTACCATTTCTAAAACGTCCTGTAATTTGTTTAACGTATTTCATTGCCTAAAGAAATATAAGAAAATCAAGTAAATATTCTTTTTATCCCTTTACTTCAGTAACACAACATGACAAACCAAATGTAATTAGAAAAACATGATTAGGGGCGATAGAAAAGTGTTATAATATACAATATAATTATGACACCAATAACTAATAACGTACATCACCAAGAAGATAGTTTATCTTACCTCTTATTACAAGAGGTCGATTCAGGCACTGGATGCTACCTAAAGTTTGGAGCGAACATATATAATGTAAATCAGCATGAACTCCCTTTTATGTGTATGTCTACAACTTAACATTGTTCTAAAAACTACTTAGATATTCCTTTAGTGACCTCAACTGATAACATCTAGCAAGGACTAAAAACCTTCGATATGTCTTCTCTCTGTATCGTTCCATTATTGTCCTTGTCACTTACAACAAATTTGTATATGACATAACCTGTCACATCCTGGCCCCCAGGCAGCCATGTTGCTGTCGCTAGCAATATGTAATTACCACTGTTTAAATTCACTCTAAATATGCTACCGTCATAATCTGTGGCATTAAGAACTTTCGTTGCAACTCCACTGGTAGCAGAATATGCTGGCCTACCGAATTTATCTACTCTTTTCTGAGAAAGTTTTGTGATCTCGGAAGGTTTAGTTTGTGATGGTAATGATTTTGTTTTTGTTGTGTTTGTTATCGTATATAAAGAGTATGGAAATGAATTTGCTCCTTCAGAGCTAATTGGTTTATATCATTTCTGCTATTGTCATTAGTATTATTGCCATAGATAGCTCTGTGATCGCTATTAATACTTCGATGACCTCCTGGAAGAAAGCGTAGTTCACTAAAAGATACGTTTGGTAAATATGCTACTAATAAAACACATACTGATATAACTACAGCAATAATTGCCATTTTTTTCGAATTTACTTTTGGCTTTGACAATTATAATTATTATTAGTCAGATCTTAGTAATATATAAAACTCTAAGTCGTAAAGGATGTATTTCATGTATTTTAGTAAGCATTATAGATTAGTATATAATATGGTAATAAAATATCTATGATGTTCTCACATTTTACGTTACTTGTAATTGCTACGACTACTCTTGTTTTGACTTCATTTTTTATCCAAACCGGATATTATTTTGCGTATGCTGCTTATACCAAGGCCCCGCCATCTGCTGGAGGCCCAATTATCCATGATCCCAATCTAAAGGCAGAACAAATCTTCACAGGACTTCAAGCACCTACTAGCATAGCATTTCTAGGTCCAAATGACATTTTGGTTTTGGAGAAAAATACGGGTACTGTACAGAGAATTGTAAATGGACAAATGCTCCCTCAGCCTCTACTTCATGTGAATGTTGGAGAGCAAGTAGAATGGGGTATGCTAGGAATTGCTGTTGCAAAACATAATGATATTACATATGTTTTCTTGTATTATACTGAACCTGACAGTAATAATAGTGGAGAACAAGGAGCAGGAGTAACAGAAGGAAATAATACACAACCAATGGTTAATCATCTTTACAGATACGAGCTGGCAGATAACAACCAGCTTATCAACCCCAAACTACTTTTAATCCTTCCAGCGAGTTCACCTTTTCCTAATCATGAGAATAATCACGTTGGCGGCAAAGTAGTGATTGGTCCGGATAGCAACGTGTATGTTGTTATTGGCGACGTTGGAGGTCATGCGGGTCAAGCCCAAAATGTAAAAGATGGAATCCCACTTGATGGCACAAGTGGTATTCTTAGAGTTACACAGGATGGTGATGCAGTAGTACCAAATAGCCCTCTGGGTAATGATACAGACCCTACTTTAAACAAATACTATGCTTATGGAATACGTAACAGTTTTGGTATGGACTTTGACCCTGTAACTGGTAAACTGTGGGATACAGAGAATGGCGCATTCTGTTGCGATGAGATCAACTTAGTTGAACCTGGATTCAACAGTGGGTGGCAGCAGGTGCAGGGCATATGGCAGGTGCGTGGACCCTTACTTGGGCCGATTGTACAATCTCCTCCTGATAACCTGGTAGAATTTGGAGGAAATGGCAAATACAGATCTCCAGAGTTTACATGGCTTAATACTACTGGCCCTACCGCACTCAAGTTCCTTAATTCTGATAAATTGGGCAAACAATATGAAAATAGTATGTTTGTAGGAGACGTCAACACCGGCAATCTATTCAACTTTAAATTAGACCAGGAGAGAACAGGATTAGATCTTACTGGCCTGCTTTCAGATAAGGTTGCAAATACCCCAGATGAACTTCAAGATAATAATGTATTTGGAAGTGGATTTGGCGTTATTACAGATATACAAGTTGGGCCTGATGATGGATATCTATATGTTCTTACATATAGTGGAAACATGTACAGAATAGTTCCCTCTTGAACTTGAATTACTATTATCCTGTACTGCGTTAGATTGTGCCATTGCTATTCGATTGTCTTATCATGTTGTATTAACTATGTTAAGTAAACTTTTTAAGCAAATACAAGACGCAGGGATATCTGTTTTCACACTCTATGTATACCCAAACAATGAGTCAACGGATTATTTTTGTAGGCATGATATTTGCCATTACTATAACAACTGCCGCTGATAGTATATTATTGGAAAGTGGTATTATTAATCTTAGCTACGCTCAAGTTTTCCAACGCATACCATCTGGGTCTGAAACAACACCAGGCGCAAATCCCATGTGCGATCCCACAGACAGACATGTTAATACAAGGGAATCACATGTATGTGGTGTTCCAAAAACGCCCTCTACTACAGCTACACTGGAACCCACAAGGACAGAACCACCAAGTTCAATAACACCATCTTCAGGATCATCACTACAGCCTATACCTGGAATATTACCCATGACTACCAATAGCACTCAATGATCTAGGTAGTCGTCAGAAGGTCTGATAAAACTAAAACCTTTTTCACAATCATAACTACATTTTTCATAAAATCCAACGCTTCTATTTCAAAGGTGACTATATATTGATAAAAACTTGCTTTACGATTACTGAACCATAAATTTTATTGTATGAAAAACAGTTCAAAATGCGGACACAATGTATATGAACGTAGGATAATACTTATTTTGCAGTAGTTCAAAGTCTAAACTTCAAACTCGGTTAGATAAGATTGATGAGAAAAAAAAGGTTTTCAAACAAATACATTTCATGCTTTGTGAGTCATGCTTTTGGTGTGCATCATATCTTAATTCTAATAGCACATCCATTTCTAAATGTTTTTCCTGTTGCAATAACAGAATAAAGTGGATGCCAATATCTTCCGTTGATACGTGAGAATTATATTAAAACTACACAAAGCATAATTTCTCTTTGGAACTATAGACAGCTATCTAGTCAACATCAACACTAACTTTGATTGCAATTGAAGGGCAGTCTTAGTGTTATTGAGGATGCCACTTTCACATGGTTTGAGAAATTCATCAATCTGCGATCTCCCTGTGAAGATAAAAATTTGTCACAGCGAAGGCGTGTTCACCGACAGACACACAGATATAAAACTATAACTCATTCTCTTACTACATGATTCAGATGCATCAGTACGGAAAAAATGGAATGATTACTTAAAAAAGATGCTGTTCCATTCTATCCAATAACTTCAAATCTTATAATAAATGGATCACCTTTAGTACACGCAAGTAATATTTGTGAACCAGCTGTGGAGGATTAGAAACCTAGAACACCTGATACGAAAGTAGGAATGAACCCACACATAATAGTATATCCGGAAATCCTTCTTTAAATTGAATTGTTCGTGTCTCATACTTTCAAGTTCCAAAACCTAATGATGAACTATTAACTCCATCAAATGTGAATCACAAGGATATTTCCATAATTTTGGACGTACTCAAGGTTGTCATTCAAACACGTTAGGAGATAAAGAGTATACGCATTAGCAAGTGCTGTATTAGTTGGAGTGGGTTCCATTGACTATACATCAGTTCCATTACCGATTTTTACAACAAAGGCACAGCTCATCTCAGGCTTAAAAGAGATTCCTTTTATTAACAAACATCTATCAGAATACATATAATATTTGCAATCCTTACATTGGTATCCTTCTGCTCCCTTATTGATGATATGGCCGTCTTCATATTCCAGTTTGTTTCCTGTTTTTTTTATAAAGTCCCATACAATGTCACCCGGCAACATTCCATCACCTTTTGGAGAAAAGAAAATTGAAACACCATAATCATTATTAATTTCCCCTTCTACAATGTGACATTTTTTTTCATCAGGTAGATTGAACTTGCACTTTATGCATGCTTTATCATTATTGCTCGTTCCTTTAATTACTCGTTCTTGATAACCTGCCTCGTCTTTTGTCATCTTTTTCCTTGATCTTAGAACACGGTATAGTGCACCATCTTGTGCAGCTATATCCTTCTCTTCTTGTTCACCTGTTGACTTGGCTATAACCGATTCCTCTACGTCATAATTATCCATATTAGTATGACACCTGCACTATATTATATTTAAGGAAAACAAGAGAAAAATGAAAATGTTTTTGAAAGCACTCAAGACACTCAAGACAATGTTAACAGTATCGTGTAGGGATGAACTTTAAGTATGTTCATAGCAGAGACAGATGAAGAAATTATGAAATATACTGGAGGACATGGTGTGACAGACCACGTATTTAAGAAGGACCTATTGACTCCAGGATTGCAACTGAAAATAAAATCACATATTCGTCGATTTAATTAACTACCACTCCTTCTCCCACAAACATAATATACCACCAAATACTCTTTTTTGAAACAATAAGTATAGCAATTACAATACGTTTAATGCAGTAGCCTATCTAATCATCAACGAATCCAAACCGATACTTCAAATTTTCAAGGATATTTGTATTGTGAGGCCGCAGCACTTGACTGAAGTATAATCCTTGAACCATCTTTTCGATTCTTCCGATAAGACGTATATTAAGTCTCAGATACAAGATTATAAGAGTAATTGTGATTACAATACGAAAAGAATACGAAGGAAGGGCTAGGAAAAATAGAGATGATACATAGGATCGAGGATTAGACGATCTACATATAAAGAAGCCAATGAACAATAGATTAGACATGTCACAGGATTCTACTCAAAAGATACCACAAGAGGCAACAAAACTCCAGAAGTTAGCAAAAGTTACTGCCAGATATATGGAAATGGAGGAATTCAAAGACTCTGATCATCATACTGGATATTTCTGTTATAATTGCATATACTTTATGAAACCTAAGCATTGTGCTATTGTTACAGATGAAGGACCAGATATATATGGTAAAAAATCTAGTGAAATAGCACCTCATGGAATATGTGCATTATGGGAACCAAATAAAGAGGAAATGCGCTAGAAAACAAACATAACCTGTGATGCCGCCTTGATCCAGAATATGATGTTAAAATATAATAACAACTATAATTGCCGCCAGAGCATTAAAAATTAAACTCTTAAGATATTAAGCAAAACACTGACAATGGCGAAAATATTTTTATCCTAGCTGTTAGAATTCTAACAGGGTTTACAACAAATATCAGGATTCGTTATTAATTCTGCTAGGCGTCAAATTCTTTACACATATACTAAACACAAAGAAATTGTCAAACTCTGCTGAAACTCTTATTCCGATAATTATAGCTTTCATAACACCGTATGATCGTCTTCTGACAACACAAAGAAAAAGAAAAATAAGAAATTGTTTTGGATTTCGTCATTTTCGTTTTTTGAAAAAATGACTAAGCAATATGCTATAGTTCCAAACGGGAGTTAAAATGCTTAAACTTAAATCAACTGTCAATTATCATATCTTCCTTTCGTCTCTTCCATTCCCACGTGTGTGCCAATTAGACAACAATATAATAGCTAATATCTAACTTTGCTTTGATAATGGAAGAAAAACGTCATAATTGTCTGGATTAGATAATAGAAAAACAAGTTGATATATCTATTATAAGTGTGTATACATAGTAAAGTGAAATAGTAGAGATATGCAGTCTCAAGAAACAGATGAGTCTTGGTCATTTAAGGAATTAGGAAGGGCTCAAACTTCATACCTCACTCATGATTATCATAAATATCCTGCTAAGTTCATCCCTCAATTAGCAGAAAGGCTGATCAAAGATAACAGTCAGCCTGCAGATCTTATTTGTGATCCCTTTATGGGTTCTGGGACTACAATGGTCGAAGCTATTTTAAACAGCAGACGGTCATATGGGACTGACATAAATCCTGTATCAGTATTGATTACCAAGGCCAAGACAACCCCTATTGAACCAGGTTTTTTGAACTCTCAAATATCATCATTGCTCAGGCGAATTAAGGCAGATATTGAAACTAAAGATGGACAGGTGTTTCTTCTTAAAGCACAGGATTTTGAGGTCAGAGTACTTGATAATAAAAGAATAGACTACTGGTTTCCAGAAAAACAGAAAATAGATCTGGCAGTTATATTGTCCAGGGTTAATTCTATATACGATCATGAGGTCAGAACCTTCTTACTTTGTGCATTTTCTAACATTTTGAAAGGATGTTCAAGATGGATGATGAAATCTGTCAAGCCGACTATAGACAAGCACAAAGTAATAGCAGATGCATACAAGAATTTCGTCCTTCAAACCAAAAGAATGGTATTAAAAAACGAAGATTTTTGGAAGAGGATCGGCAGAAATGAAGTTGATTGTACTATAGACAATAAAGACGCTCGCAAAATGAAAGTTCAAAATGAATCTACCACATTGGTCATTACTAGTCCTCCATATGTTACTTCGTATGAATATGCAGATCTGCATCAACTCACTGCTATTTGGCTAGGATATACAAATAAGTTATCAGATTTTAGAAGAAAATTCATAGGCGCGATACAGAAAAATAATGTTCACGTTAAACTACATAGTAAACAAGGAAGGGAAATAGTAGATGAACTTTGGCCAGTTAACTTTAGAGACGCCAAAGCAGTCGAACAATACTTCTTTGAAATGCAGGAATGTTTCGAAGAAATGTATAGAATTGTTAAACGAGGAGGACGGATATGCATAGTTATTGGAAATACAGAGTTGCGAAGAATTAGCATTCAGAATACAAATGTTTTTGTTGAGACAATGGAGGAGATAGGATTAAAAACTCATAAAATTATCAAACGACCAGTTCCAAGTAAGATTCTTCCTTTAACCAGAGATGAAAGGACGGGCCGATTTTCTGCAACTGTAGCAGCAGATAGGTTGTCTTACCCAATCGAATACATCCTCATTATGGAAAAAGTCTGAGTTTTACCTCGAAAAATCAAACAGTGTTTAGGTTTACATTTTAACTGACGACGTCTTATGTATACTTTAAATGTTAGCTTGTTGTATCGAGACATTTGCATTCTTCAAGAACAGTTTCATAAGTTGTCAAAGGAACTATCTTTATTTCATTAAACTTTGACCATTCTGATTCAATCATAAACCTCTGTATTGAATGAGCACTTTGTGCATTTACTATCCATAGAAATGTGTGTTCCAATCCAGAATGATAACGATTAAGTATGTTTGCATTGTTTCTATCGGCAATTTTGTCGAGATGTTCATCCATTTTTATGACGAGCCTTCTATTCTCTGCATTGTTTAGTGGGCAGCTTTCCACAGAATGTTTTCCGAATATGCCATACATAGCCATGCGTATATGTAATTATTCTGTATAGATGCTATTAATAACAATTTGTTGATTCACATGTATGTCTACATTAATTACCAACTTAACATTTCAGTCAGAAACAAGAATGAAGTTAAAAATGATGAAAAGATAATATTTGATATCTTGTTGTTTATCAAATCCTCTTTTATGCTTTGCTTGCAAACAGCAGTTGATCAATTGTGACAGCACCTATTATTCAGCATCTGCTTGTAAGAAGCCAAATTGTGAACCAAAGAGAATTATATCAATTTCCTAAGCGCGTATATGTTGAGGTAAAAATAGCAGTACTTTTGCAGGAAATTTGGAATTTCTTAAAGTGAATCAAGGTGGGTGCTACATAGGTCCAGCCACCTTTTTACGGAAACAACCCGCTGCACGGTTTGTTAAAAAAATACAAAATACTCTACTTTTAATCTGAAAAAGCCTCCATAGCTCATCTTTTATTGTTTATAATATAATTATCTTCACACGATTACAGTAGCAGGGCGTGTACTGTAAATAGATAAATGTATATATATATCTACAGTATATATATTCGAAAATATATATTAACGAAGAAGAGATGGATTATCTGTTATTTCTGTGCAATGATATTCTATATACATACTTATTATTGTCTGGATTTTTGCCATACATTCCCCATATTTCTTCTAACTGTTCACCACTTATTTTTATAAAAAAACTATCATATTTTTTAGTCTCTTTAAACCGTTCTTTGATGTGATCTACCAAGTATTCATTACTAACAAATCGTAAATAGTCAGGAAGCTCATTTGTCTTTTTAATAATATCGCTAAGCTCTACGCTCTTCATACTTCTGGTCACCGACTTTCTAATGCCTTTTTATTAAATAAAACAACCGGTGTCAAATCTTTATGACACAGTTCATATGTTATATTTATTTTCTTTAGACCATCACTTAAAATGCATACACAGCAAATGTAAAAGGTCTTGCTGGCGGAGTATGTAAGGAAACTGGATCTTCACATCTGTCATTATCAGCAAATAATTATCAGATGATCATTATACGTGTTGGTGAAAGTTACGATTCAGCGTGCTAAAATATGTAGATAAAAATTTAGAAATCACTCCAGCTTTACCGGTAATAGACGTGCAAAAAATGGCTTTGCCATCAAGGACACTTTGGTAATTGAAATCTCAAAATATATACAAGGGGTTAGTAGCGTTTGCCATTTGATCGATATCTGTAGAAAGTCAGAAATTCCAATCTTTTTTATACATACCATACGCGAATCTTCTGGAATAGAATTTTTAGCAAGTTCCACAAAATTCTGCCAAGGTTCAGAGGAGGATAGTGAGGAGTACCATAACCATTAGAGGCTAAAGGGGATGATGTAAAAACAGAAAGTAGAGAAGAAAGATTCATACAGATTATTTGTTACAAATAGATGGAACATTCATATTATTATTTATTATCTATGTCTTTTGATTTAGAAGTACTTGCAGCTAACGGTGCTCTGCCATTTATTATTATGCATCTGTATAACCAAGCATGCTGCTCTGCAACTATATCCCACTTCAGTTTTTCCTTAAAGCTAATGACTCTTTGCAAGTACTCTTCATAGTACTTATCAAGAGCTCTCAGAGCGTTGGCAAATGCAGGAGGATTTCGTTTAACAGTTATACCTAATCCTTTTGAAGAAAATTCTTTAAAAAAGCCTAAGTCAGTTGCAACAAATGGTAATCCATGGGCAAGGCCATCAAACATCACCCCGGAACCCGCACTTACTTTATACGGAAGTATTAGTGCATCAGCTGCATACAGTAAAAGAGATAACTCTTCATCACTAAGGAAACCCTTTTGCAAACAGACTATATTGCCAGTTTTCTTTTCCAACCTTAGAATAATCTTTTCGTCGTCCAAGCCATACTCATTTTTTGAAGAGTTTATTATGATATTCCATCCATCAGGAATTTGCATATTTTCTAGAATGTCCCAACCCTTAACTGCAGTTCTAAAACCAACGGCAAGTGCAATTCGCCCATCTTTCGGGAGAGAAAATTTTGTTCTTGCTGCTTGCTTTGTTGCAACATTTGGTATAGCTGGTTCAGCACCATGATAAATTAGTTCACCACCGCCAACCATTTTTGCCATATAGTGAGAAAAAACTATGCCTGCTTGACTCTGCTTTAATTTCAGTTTATCTAATTTACGAAGAGAGCTGTAATTCAATATATACTTCCAATATTCAATAACAGTACCTAATTTTCCGGTTTGACTGGCTGACTTGACCGCTTTTACTCTGCTAACCCATTGCTTAAAATTATAAGTAGAATGAAATGTTGTAACTATCGGTGTCTTGCACCGTTCGTAAAATGAATCAATATTCGTACTGATCCTTCTTGGATTGATAGGATCCAATTTCAATCCATAAGATCCGTGTTCATATTGCACATGTACGATATCTGGATGTGATTTATCTACTATTTTTAATAAGGTATCTGAATTGTGCACATTTGTCGGTGAAAGCCCAAAGAATTGTCCATGGCCCTTTTTATTACACGCTACGTATACTTCACAACCTAACTTCATCAGATTTTTGGTCAAGTTATATGTATAACGTCCTATACCTCCTTTTATCGGCGGATACTCTACTGAGACCATCAAGATACGCATTGTTTTTGCTTTTGTCCCGATCAAGTCCTTTGCTCCCGTTGCAACGTAGCCATCGATCTCAAGGCTCTTAACCAAGTGCGACTCAACATATATAGCGCTCTTAATTTTAGGTTATGGATTTCTTAAAAAATATCAAAAGATATAATGTCTGACTCTGTCTATATATTATCTTCTTCTATGGGATAATATCAATTCAGTGAGTATATGCTGGAAGCCTTTAATATAATGAGAGTTCGAAAACTTGTTCACACTATTGCTTATCTGAACTCTTTCTGCATATTGTAAATGAAAAGCAGAGGATATAATTTCGGCAGCTTGTTCTAATGTCCTGTATTGATATTCCTTTGAAACAAACTCGGTAGGACCGCCTATATCTGGAACTATGGGTATTAATCCCGCAGCCATAGCTTCCACTATAGACATACCAAACTGTTCTCCTCGCTGGATTGGAGCTTCTCCTCCTGTTGCTGGATGAAAGTATACTTTAGCTTCCTGCATAATGGAAAGCAGTTTATCTAAGCTCGCATTAACTTCAAATGTAATGTAATCAGCCAAATCTAGATCTCTAACCATTTGTTCTAGATAGGAGTAATACTTGAAATTATAATAGTAAAGACTTCCAACAATTTTCATTCCTCTGCCTGTATTCCTATCCTTTAATATTTTTGCGAGCTTGATTGCATTTTGAATTTCCTTGGAAGGATCAATTCTGGATACTATAAGAATAATATCATTTTTTATGTTATCATCTGATCCCAATAGGGCATTACGAAAAGTACTAATATCTACTGGCGGGCTTAGGATGTAAACATTGTCTATTCCAAATGCATCAATTATTGCTCTGCGACTAAATTCAGAATTGGTAACAACAGTTGAATTTCTCATCAAATTCCAATATGCATTTTTTAATATTCTGAAGCATTCTTTTTCTCTATTAAATGGAGTGTAGGTATCGTTCAAATATTCTGAATTACTATTATTAGTTTTATCGCTATTATTCGCAGAAGTATTTGACGTCATTCCAATGTTAAGATCTCTTTGAAGATAACCTCTATTTTCAGATTCTATATAGCATTTTGCAGTAGGAAAATGGCAATATGTAATGGCATTATCCTTAGAAAAAAATGAATCATAAAGAGGAACCTTATCGCCCTGTGTATTTATTGTAATATCATAATTATCAGTGCATTGTGGTTCTCGAAGTTCTTCCAATATATTTACAATCTTTACTTTCTTTATGTTTTTCATAACTGAAGCAAGGTTTTTGCCAAAAGCATTTTCTAGTTTTGATAACTCAGGCCTTCTAAAAGTAGTAAGATCAAAATCGATCCCCATTCCTAATAGTGCTTGCATAGTTACAAGTGATAATCGTTCTCCACCGCCACAAGGATTTAGATCTCCAAATACAATATTTGCTTTCATTATATATCAGATATCAATATATATAATGCCAACTTATAGCAGTTTTACTTACTGCAACCTGATTAATGGGATAATCTTGGTAGCATTAGCCTAATTTGACCAGCACATTTGTAAGTTTGTTCGCTGCAATCTGCAAAAAAAATTTTAACTTTATGTTTACATTTGATAGTACATAATACAGATATTTATAAAAAATATAATATTACTAATATAATTGATCCTTTGTATTTATATTACTCATTAAAAATAGAGCAAACTATCTGCACTAAACATGGGAGTAGTTAGTCACCATTACCATTTTATGAAGTCTATTGGCAATATCCGAATCTGGGCGCCCGCACATACACAATCTAGCCAGCTATTGTTAACTACAAAATGAACAAAAAGCCCCATATTATAAATTTTCCAAAGCAAACTGCTATTAGATTTATAGCGCCTATGTATCACTACATTGAAGAATTCAAAAGTATCTCATACAATAATAGCCGCGGTAACATTGGTATTCATCGCATCGAGTACGTTAACGGCTCAACATCTATCCATGGCATTACAAAATACTACAGAAGTAGTAGAATCTTCTGGCACAGGTACATTAATTGCTCCCGCTTCTTCGTCGCTCAATAATATATTCAAACAAGTCGAAAATGCTACTGTACAGGTAACGAGTAAGGTTCCAACACCGTCTAACCCACAGAATCCACAAGCACCAAATGCTACTACTGCATTAGGTTCTGGTTTTGTCTATGATAAGCTAGGACGGATAATCACTAATAATCATGTCGTAGGCGATGCCAAAATAGTGGATGTAACATTTGTAGATGGTAATAGATATACTGCAAAAGTGATAGGGAATGACATCTATAGCGATATAGCAGTATTGCAAATTATTGAGAATATTACTCAGCCTTTCAACCCTCTTGTAATTGGAAACTCTTCTGATCTCTGAAGTAGGAGACCCCGTAATTGCTGTCGGTAATCCATTTGGACTTAGTGGGACCATAACAACAGGGATTGTGAGCGGAATAGGGCGATTGCTTCCAGCTGCTGCAGGGCTTGGTTTTTCTATACCAAATGCCATTCAGACAGATGTTTCAATTAATCCTGGTAGTTCTGGTGGACCTTTGCTAAATATGCAAGGACAGGTCGTTGGAATAAATACTGCTATACTTTCATCTGGTACAGGTGGGTTCTCTGGAACAGCATTTGCAATTCCATCTACCACAGTAACAAAAATAGTCCCTACATTAATTGAAAAAGGAAACTATACCCACTCGTATATAGGGCTTGCAGGGGCTACTTTAACTTCAGATTTGGCAAAGACGATAGCTGGATTACCAAGTAATTTCAAAGGCATATATGTAGATTCAATTAAAAAAGATGGTCCTGCCGATAAAGCAGGGATACATGGCAGTACTGACTGATCAATACTCAAAGAAACATGGTGGCGATATAATAACAGCCATAGATGGACATACTATGACAAAAATAGACGATTTAATCTCATATATTGAAGAACATAAATCTGTTGGCAATAGTATGACATTTACTGTATATAGAAATGGACACACTCTAGATCTACAGACAACTCTGACGGCTAGACCATCTCCACTTCCATTTCTGACCATAATATCATCCGCTCCTCCTATACAGCCACATCCTCCATCTCCACGGCCTCATCCATAACACTTTTTTTGTTAGATGCTAGTCACTCGTTCAAAATCTGAATTAAAAGATTATAGTCACGATCACTGGTTATTAGTTGTGTTAGGTTCTAAATCGTTAACATTATTTTTTGTTTGTTAATTCTAGCATCCACTTAGATTATCATTATACAAAAAAAACAAAATATATTATATGAATTTTTTACTCTACTTTTACTTCTTTAGTCTTTGCTTTTGGATCGTGTTTTAACTTGATCTTAAGCTCCAATATCCCGTTTGAGTAGGTTGCTTTTGCAGAAGTATCGTCCAGCTCAACATCAACTGGTATATTTGTATGATATTTCTTGTCCCCTTTCTCGGCATGTATTGTAACGTATCGGTCAGCCACGTTAACTTTAATATCCTCTTTGTTGATACCAGGCATCTCTGCAGTAATTCTCAATGTATTTTGTTTCTCGTCCAGGGTAGTATCTGCTAAGGGAGCTCTTACACCAGTTTGTTCTATCAAGCCTTTAGTTGATCGACGAACGTTGCCGAACTCTCTTACATGTGGTCTGCCATCAGGACCTATCGTTATTTGATAGCCATAATAATACGGAGAATTTGCTGCAACGTCAGCTGGAATTATTTCAGGTAATGTCCTGAACATTCTATTCAACGTCTCTTCTGCCTCTGCAAATTCCCTGTCCATGTCTCCAAAAATTCCACTTATGTTTCTTAAACCCCAAAATGGTTCTTTCACTTTGTTATCACCTAACATAATGTAATAAATATTACATTATTTATACTTTTCTTAATTATCACAAAGAATTATTACAATTAAACAGTAGGCGAATACACGGCATTGATTCCTCAAGCCATAAAGACAGATTGTGTTATAGGAATTATTTACAAAGCGGATAATGGTATAGTATAGCAGTATAGCCGCTCAAATGCAGTATCGGTAATACAGCACAACTAGTTGTGTAATAGCAACAATTCCCGTCGGCATAATCCTAATGGAATAATATAGAAATACTAACAATGGAATAAATCGTTTTTCCAATAATGTGACTCAACCGATACCGTTTGGAACAAGCCGTAATGCGAAAGACAGCATCTAAGTGACAAATAGCGTCTAAAATATTGTTTCTGCAATCAGCGAGCTTATAGATGCACTTCAGTGCTCAGTGTATCATATTTTTATTCTTTTTTCTTTCTCCTCTTCCAGAATGAGCCTTTTTTTGATGTATATCTAATCTCTTTTCGTCCTGAAATGTCATAGTACATTTTTTACATTTGATAACTGTATTACCAGTTATTTTTCTTTTTCTTTTGAACAATAAACTCATTTTGCAGTATAGATGTATAGAATGCCTTATTAAGATTGAGTAATGAAGTTATTTTATAATTATACTCCCTAAATATGAATTTAACGACATTAAACTTTGAGTGACTCTGTCCCTTTAGAAGTAAAGTAACTTTTAGCATTCATAAAGACTATTAGGAACGATTACCCAGAACTCCTATAATCTCTTGCAGCATCAGTTTGAATCACATAGGGTTGAACAAAAAATGGATTACGTTTCATTGCTTACTGTTCTGTGGATTGGGTCCGTATCTAGTGGGAAATATGACCTAGATTCATTATCACGAGTTTTCTATCGTGTCAATATTCAAGTGGATCTGATCACATCATAATTACACGTTTTTGTATTTATCACTACCCACGTTACGTGAGGTGGTTTTTGGAAAGTTTTTTGAAACAAATTTGTACATCGTTTTGAGCCTTTTATACCCATCATTAAGTTTTTTTTACTTTATAAAACTTTTGACAAAAAATCGTTAAAACTTATCCTTATTGCGTTCATTAATGTATTTGTCTAGAGTCATAACATACGCCAGAAAATAATCTCTCTTTAACAATATATTATTATGTCACATACGGTGCGATGCATAGCATAAGGAATTTTTAGCTTATAATCTTATACACCATAACAAGTGAGCTTATTCAACTTCATTGAATGATTGACAATTCGGACACTGAAAGACTGCATCTGAGGCTATTTCACCTTGAGAAACATTTTCAACAATAATGTTGTTACACCTACCACAAATATAATCTATATCACCTTTTCCCACCATAAATGGTTCAATCTTACTGCTATTCTTTCTGTATATGGGCCTTGTTCCTTCTTGAGGTTCTGGTATTAGCCTGCAATTAATTCGAGGCAAATTCTTCCTTCTCTTACTTTCAAGATAGTATCTATTTAAGGTTCTTTAGTGAATTTCTATTGAAGCGCTAAAGGTCTTGTTGTTATTGTTCTTCTTCTTGTTCACGCACAACGACAGAATTTCAGGTAGGTCAATCAAGAATTCTAAGAATATTGAAAATTACTAGTGCATCTGGTAAATATATGAATAATAATTTTAGAGCAATAATGAATTTTGCAATCCTACTGACTCTTATACTACAGCTATGATTGGTTTTGTATTACATTAGTGTTACTAATGTTAGTTGTACCAAAAATTAGCGTTGCTTCCTTTTGCTGTCGATGCAACCGTACCAGCGATTACTAAAATAGACATCGTGAACATGGAAAAACTTTGACAAAAAGCAGTAATCATTACAAAATTGCAATATGTATTATTATATATTGAGTATATGGATTTCAAAATTAGGATTATCTCCAATGCACTCAGATCCTGTCTAAGATGATTTTAGTTTGGTTATGCATTAGTATTACAATATCGTGGATGTCCATAGTGCTTGCCATTTTTGAGGTATTTATTTGAAAGAATAGCTCAGGATAAACAGGTAGAATCATACAAGGTGGAGATATTGTATATTATATATATAATTAGCCGATTAACTTACAGCTGATAAATAAAATATGGGTTTTCTGTCATGGGTACGCTCCAATGATAAGGAGATTATTGGCGTATTAGAAGAACAGGCTGCAATTTTAATTAAGGCAACATCAGCCTTGGTTGAATTTATGTCAAATTATAAAGTGGATGGCGAATCCAGATCCAAGATAATAAAGGATCTAGAGCACGAAGGGGATATAATTACCCACAAATTATTTACAATCCTAGATAAAACCTTTGTAACTCCTCTGGATCCCGAAGATATATCCAGACTCACCAGTGCGATACATGAAGTGCTGGACGCTACTGAAGGAGTCGCCAATAGATTTGTGCTGTTTATGATGCGAGAGCCTACACCATACATGGTAGAACTTGCAAAACTATTACTTTCAGCTTCCCAAGAAGTTCAGCGGTTGGTAATGCGAATAAGAAGCTTAAAAAGCTCAAGTGACCTAATATATCATTGTAAAAATATAATAAACTATGAACATCGAGCAGATACCATCTATCGTACAGCCATTGCAGAATTATTTAAAACAAACAATGCTATTGAAATAATAAAGTTAAAAGAAATTTATGAGACCCTCGAGGGTGCCCTTGATCGGTGTGCTGATGTTGCTGATGTTGCAGAAGACATTGCCCTAAAATATGGCAATGGGTGAGCAAATAAGCAAATGGTTTTTTAGTGTTGTTGTTGGATATGTCGTTCGTTATTGCTAACAGCTTGTCATGTTAAGATTTATTATTTATGTTAAATTTGTAAATATAACAGATAAATAATCGTATCCTGGAAAATTAACAATTGCCTTCAACTTTGGTTTCATATATCTGTTCATCATATCTTAATATGGAACATTAGTTGCACCACATACTTCATATAATCTTGCCTCTTTCATTTTATAAAGAAGGTAGCTTTCCTTTATTATACGTGCTGAGCTTTTATTTTTATAAAAGAGCATAATTTTTTTACCAGTTAATTCAACCTGATAATCATTGTCATTGTGGTACTCAGCAGGTATTGGTTTACTTGGTGGTATAATGGCCACTGTTCTCATGACTATGATAGAGACGCCCTTGTGGAAAAGATGGGGCCTTCACGGAGTGTTTGAATGGCATGAGAATCAGGTTATTACAATGCGTGTATTTCATCTTTCAGATAAAAGTAAGATTCACTTTAAGGGAATCTTTTTCTTTCATTTCCTCAATGGTGCTTTAGCAGGAATAGCTTTTCCATTTATTGCTTCACCCTTTACAATTGTTTTCCATTACATGATACCCTTGGGAGGCATATATGGTATTATACTATGGATTCTTACTCTTGGACCGATACATAAGCCAATAACTGGATTTTCACCATGGAATCATCCTTTGGGTAGCCTACCGACACTAGCAAGTCTTGGAGGACATGTATTGTATGGTATTGTACTTGGAATCGTAGTTTCTTCGTTGATGGGACAAAATGTTGTCTAATGTCAACCAATTTCTTTGATCATTAGTTATCGGTTGATATAGTTTCTGAAATTTCAATTACAATTTATTAAATCAATGCGTTTCAAAAATAGTTGATATATCATTGTTGTTTTTTCTGCTGTTAACTATTACGTTTTTTTATTAATATGTAGTCCGGCCTATATAGAATACCCATCTTGAGTATATTATCGCTTTCGATAAAAATTATGATCGTATTATGGTAGAGATGAGTTTTGAGTCATAAATTAAAACTTACCAATAGATAGTTACAAGAGACCATCTAAGGTAAGGATCTGCAGAATGAGCTGGCTCTTTGTTGTTCCACCCTTACCCAACCCTTACCATCACAACAATTGCATCTTTCTTCACTTCGTCGTGGCAGTGAAATACAGAAAGAATTTAGACAATCATTACTGTTATTACTGTTATCTTCTTTACACTGTACAGAGCCTGATCCATGGCACACATGACACTTTACAACATCACTAAATAAGGTCAATGGAATAGCTGATCTCCTATCAAAAACGTTCCTCGGTTTTTGATACCTTTAATGGATCTGGAATTTTAATTATATCACTATTTTTTCTGTGAATTGTATTTAAAAGCTCACATTCACAATCACTATTTATCCTAACATATCTTCCACAATTCGCACACAAGACATACTGGGGATCGTATTCCTTTGCATAGAGAGCAATTATCATAATATTATATTTACTCTGAAATATATAAAATTTACTTATTATCCTATTTAATCGAAATTTACTTATTAAAGTTAATTGTTTGTTTAATATTTATATGTATTTTAATACAAATGTAAGGATTCTACAAATATGATAAAATGGATTCTGCTTTAATCATTGTTTATTTAATTTTGGAAAGGACAATAATTTAATTAGTTCTGGATAATTCTCATTGTCGACCGGAACATTATGTTCCTAATAGAATCGTGGCAGCCAGGAGCTTTAACCAAAGTGGCGTTGAATGTTTTATTTAATCAATATCTACAAACTAAGGATACACAGCTTCAGCAGAATGGCATTATGTTACATCATTCTATCTAACATTCAAAGACTAAACGTGCAAGAAAAGTAGCGATACCGGTCAAAAGAGAGGAGGAGAAGAAGAAGGAGCACTTAGATATCGTAAAGTACGATATTGAATGTTATTCTCTTATACCTTCAAGGTTTGATACAACCTGCCATAGCATCGTTCTAATATGCGATTTCATTGCCTTGTCTTGTGTCAGTCTATCTAGCATGCTAACGGCATTTGCCGCTCTTACAGATAAGCTAAATTTTTGCTCTTTATCTTTCAATAAAACAAGTAATTCATTTATACTACCTTTTATACTTCTATTAACTTCACGATAATGATTTCGATTTATATTTTCAAGTGTCACTATTGCAGCATTTAAATTTTCGTGGTTAGTCTTATTCTGTAATAGTTCTTTTTCTTTCTTTGTTGTTCTCTTATGGGGTGTGCCAGCTATTGGTGTTGTTTTTTCTATGTCTGTCATAGTGAACTTTTCATTATATGTGCATGCCATTATAAATTAATATGTTCATAGTGAATTATGAAATATAAATGATATTTGGACTACAAAATCTGGAAAAAGGGAAACAGGTTGGTGGAATGTCGGAGCAGATTTGACTCATATTTACCACGTAAAAGAGCATTTTTCATAAATCAAAAGATGATGATCATCATTATTATTAGCTCCAACAAAGATATTTTTGCGGTACTTTTGTAAACATCTACTGCTTGTAACATTTCCAATGTTCATATTGTTTTACCCCGCCTCCTCCTGCTTTATCAACTTCTATCATATCTTTACAATATCTGCACCGAATGGGAGCCTTTTCAATACTCTCCTGTTTTCTGTTCATTTTTATTATATTTATGTACATATGTTTCTAATATTTTTATAACACAACGATTAGCCATCAATATGATTGGTACTTTCTTTAGAAGTCTATCAATTGAAATAGCGATTAATACTTCGGATTCTTTTTTCTATTGTTGTCACTAAATGCCAAAAACTCAATTCTATCATATCATCTAGGCTACTGTATTCATATACTGTTGATGTTTGTCTATTGCAGTTTTTGTTTTTATGGTATTTTGTAATTTGTAGTTTTTCTTTCATTTTTTGTTTCAAACCTCAAGTCCTTCATGAAAAACAGTAAGATTTTTTTCTCTTCAATCAAAAGAGTAAGACTTTCTCTCGAAGAAATTATCTACGTAAAAAGTTTAATCAGGATTGAAAGTGATTCTATGCAATAAATTCATCAGCTTGTAAACCATATGTGATGAGTATCACAAGTACAACAAACCTGAAGCAACAACAACTAAAAAACAACAAATAGCAGGTAAAAAGAATATAAAACAACTATTCATAGCGCAGTGTGAAAATTGTTATTGACAATTTGAACTACTGTATATGATTATTTAATTTGAAAAATGTGTTAGTCACTCTATGCTCCTGACTTAAATAGTGCCCTTCCTGAAACAACAATTAGTAAATTAAAGTCTGGAGAATAAAACTAATATTTTATTACGAAGAATAAAAAGAATAGAAACATGGGATTAATTGAATTTTTATTCTACCCAACTATGATTATGAAGTGAACAGATGTTCTATATCTCATCAAGTATGAGGGCTAATAGTAGACACAGCTATCATTATGAAACGCTTTGCTAATCATAATCTCTTTATATAAATCATAAGGGATTTTTATTAAATTAGAATAGTAAGTTACAAGATTGCTATAGATGTAGGAAACCTGATATTGGTATGAGAGATAGAGACAAACTGAATTAATTGCATCTATTCTAAAAGCCACCAATGAAAGAAATGTAAATGCGAGCACAAATAATGTATAAGGCATTTTTATCATATACCCGGATGAAACAATATGTATCAATATTAGTTGATGCGGGCTTAATAAAATATCAAGAAGGAAATCGAAGAGCTTATAGAATAACTGACATTGGAATGAGGTTTTTACATTTACACAATCAGCTTGGTGAATTGCTTACCAATCCTTCCCACTCAAAAACAGTTATTATACACTAATAGTTATGAAAGAGTAAAAATCAGAGAATCAGCATATTTTGATTCTTGTTCTACACCTTGGCAACACACCTAATCTCGATCATGAGCTCCGGGAACGCAAGACGCTGAATTTGCACGATGGTGCTTGCCACAACTGGGATGCCGAAAAAGACCTCCTGCCTGCATTTGACTGCCGCGGCGAAGGCCGCCTCCATATCCGTCACGAAGAGTATCTCATCGGCTATGTTATCCATCGTTGCCCCATACTGTGCGAGCACCTTCCGGATGTTGGCATATGCCTGGCGCATCTGTGCCTCCATATCTCCGAGACCGATGATACTGCCACCTGTCGTCATGACTCACCTGCCCAGATAGATAGATGGTGTCCCCAACTTTCACCGCCTGGGCGTAACCGTACTCTTTCTCCCAAGGCATACCAAAGCTCTTAGTTTCCTTGTCGATTGTCATAATGTGTCTCCCTTAATGTTAATTGTGAAACTTCCTAACGCATAAGCTAACCAGCGCGAATAGCGCATCCGAGTTGAGTTCCATGTTAGGCATATCCAAAATCCTTGGGTCTAGGTGCAGCACCCATCATGTTTTTTTATGGAGTTAGTTAATAATAAAGTTATTTGACAAACTTTATACTATATCTAATTAATACTGCCACATTTCTATAACTAACTGTTCGTGGTATATATAAACAAATTGAGTAAACGT
Organism: uncultured Nitrososphaeraceae archaeon; assembly: GCA_963825865.1. Classification (GTDB taxonomy): domain Archaea; phylum Thermoproteota; class Nitrososphaeria; order Nitrososphaerales; family Nitrososphaeraceae; genus CAWGVG01. Next base: position 210,731 of record CAWGVG010000060.1, read on the forward strand.
GGTCATATACGTTGGATCAACAAGATAAGAGAAAATTAAAAATAATAATGGCTATAATAGCTGCGAGTGTAATGGCAAGAATATTAATATTTTATATAATTTCTAAATAGATAGCCTCCTGTTCGTCTCTAGCAAATAAAGGTATTGACCTCTCCTATATACGACCAGAATGCTTCTCTTAGATCTGTGGTAACCTATTGAATTTCTACAATTCATACAATAGAGTTTAAACCTAGTAGTGAGCTCTCAAAGTGTCATCGTTCTATGGACAATCTAGTTGCAGCTTTCGTTACGTTAGTGATAATGTTGTTTGTGGGAATGGGAATTCTGATGGTTGGACCTGCTAACGTTCCTGTTATTACATCACATGCTGGATTATTTGCAGTAGTTATGACTTTAGCATCTGCCTTTCTGGTTATAGGTTTGGTTGGACTTACAGCGATAGGATTTATTATAGTTTCAAAGGAAAAGGAAAAGAAATGACCGATTGAAGGTTATGTATATTGCATCGTGATGAGGCTAGTCTAATTCTTTTCCTCATAGCATGTTCTTTGATAGTTTGAACGGTTAGTGACAATACACTAGAGATGTGTCAGACGTATTCAAAAATCTATTTGCACCTGTTCCAAACTTATTGAGTAAAATATCAAGAACTCACTTTAATTGTTAGAGTTACTGCAGAGATTTTTTATACTTTTATAGTCCGATGCATTATCCCAAAAGTAGATCGATATTATATTATCTTGAGGAGCTTCAGTTTACCGATGCCTTCAAACAACAAACATGCAAACTAAGTGACACTATTCGAGAAAACAGTTTATTCCCCTCAGGAGATATGACCCCTTTTAATCTTTGAGTATTTTATATGGTATAAGCATACTTGGAAATAGTTGGATCACCTAGATATATTGTAGGGATGTACTGAGCAATTTACTTCATGTTCTACTACGTATATTTTCTTCTATTCTATACAAAGCTGTGCCGATATAATCATCAGTAATTAATGATGGTATATCAATACAACATGTTTTGGGAAGTAGTGAGTTAATTTTGTATAGAATTTGAACCTTCTTATCTATATCTAACTCATTATAGCAATCTTCAACTAGTTTTGAGATCATAGCATGGTTGTGTATTGTTGTAGCCGTAGTCAATTTGTTACTATCGACTCCTGATCCTTAGCAAATGTTTATTTTACATGTTTCGCATTTATCTGTTATAGACCTTCTATCCGGTGAAAATTCAGCTTCCATTTTCATATGTGCAAAAAGTAGGCCATATTGCATACATTGGCGAATATGTAAAATTACGTGATTTCTTATGCTCTTGATAGTAGATAATCTTATGTTCATATCTATGTATTGCTTATAAAATATAAAAAGAGTTGCATACTAATGTATATGCTTAACTACTTCTTATGTATATACTTATATATTTCTATATTTTAAGGGTATATGTAGCAATTCAATATGACCTCCCAGACTAAAACAAAATTATATAAAGTTGAGTCTAAATCGGCAAAAACAGGAGTAAAAACTTATAGACATTCGATATTTTTAGAAAAGGCTTTTGTAGAGGATAGTTTATTTCCTTTCAAACCTGGTGAAAATTTGATGGTAAGGATAGATAAAGATAGACTAATTGTTACAAAGCTCAAAGATTAAATGGGTTATATCCTTTATTAAATGAGCTCATCGGATACTTAACGATCGAATGCTATGCGTTACTTTTTCATAAATCAAAGTCAATTGATGAAGTTAATTGAGCACCCAATATCTTTCGTTTACCCCATCTGCTTTGATATTTAATTCAATAGCTGCTTGAACCTTCTGAAACGAATTTGAAAGCTTGACTTCGGCGAGGTTTCATGAATATTGTAAATGCAGATAGTCTAGAATAAGTTCGATAAAAAAGCAAAATATCAAAACAACCGAACCCCTTTACATGCGAGACTTAATCCAGCGTATAACAGTACAGCTAATAGGATATTTTGAAGTCATTGTAACCTTCCTTTTCTATATTAAAAGAATGCTTCATTTATCAAAGAAGGGTTGCAAGCCAACAATAAGGAGACTTTTCGCCATTTTTTAGCTACCAGAACAATACGAACATTCGCGTATAGTTTTTTGAGCGTAATTCTTGCAATTTATCTGAAACTAATTGAATTTACCGATCTGTATATTTGGCTTTGATGTCATTATCAGGAGCAATATTTTTGTAACAAGTAGCTACATAGCATTAATAATATTTGCCGTCATTGGAACAATTAATGTAACTGGAGCTGAAAATGGCTCTTCTTTCAATAGAACAGGCAATACCATCCCAAACAATCAATTATACCAAAAAAAAGTGCGATGCTATTTGTTACTATTTCTTACAAAAATCACAAAATGACTCGATAGCATTCAGTTAAGGTAATCAAAGAGCAACTAGTATTATATATTTTGTAACACTAAAGTGAGAGCCTAGAGATGACAACAACTACTAAAACCACATCATTTCAACAGTTAGGACTAAGCGCAGAATTAATTAAAGCATTAAAAACAAATGGATTTGAAGAGCCTTTTCCTATTCAAGAGGCAGCTATACCATTGGTTTTAAAAGGTGTAGATGTAATAGGTCAGGCACACACAGGCACTGGCAAGACAGCAGCTTTTGCACTACCAATATTGAATAAGATCAAACGTAATGGTCCGATACAAGCACTGATACTTGTTCCGACAAGAGAACTGGCGGTACAAGTTACAACTGAAATTAATAAATTTGCAAGATATACGGGAATAAGAACTCTTAGCATATACGGTGGACAAAATATTGGCCTTCAATATAAGCAGTTAAGAAGAGGCATACAAATAATAGTTGCAACCCCCGGTAGATTGATTGATCATGTAAAACAGCATTCAATTCATCTTGACAATGTAAAGTATGTGGTACTTGACGAGGCAGATAGGATGCTCGATATGGGCTTTATTGATGATATAAAGTTCATATTATATTACATAAATAAAGATAGACAAACATGTCTGTTTTCTGCAACTATGCCAGCTGAGATTTTGAGACTAGCACAGGAATACATGCATGATGCTAAAGAAGTAAGACTTAATGAAGAAGAATTGAGTCTTGATACTATAGAGCAATCTTATCTTGTTATTCAGGAAAAAGATAAATTCAAACATCTTTGTAATTTCATTAAGGGGAGAGATAAAAAACAAACAATTGTTTTTGCTGCTACCAAACAAAGGACACGAAGGCTTGTAGACGAACTAAATCAAGAGGGTTTTGAAGCAATCTCAATTCATGGCGACCTTTCTCAAAGGGAGAGAGACAATGCAATGTATCGATTCAAAAATGGAAGGGAAGACATTCTTGTAGCTACTGATATTGCAGCAAGGGGCATTGATGTTCCAGCAGTAGGTCATGTAATCAATTATGATGTTCCAGCGGAACCGTTGATGTACTTTCATCGAATTGGAAGAACTGCTCGAGCTGGTGCCCCAGGTAAAGCCATATCGTTAGTATCACAAGATAGGGTTGATGACTTTGGTCGAATTTTGAAGAGAACAAAACAAACAATAAAGAGACTCAATGAAGAGATGGGGATTACGGTTCCTGTTTTCCAACAGCGCCCGTATGACAGATATCAACGAAGAAGCAGTTATTGGCATAAAAGTCGTGGCCATGGAAGTAAAGGTCATGGAGGATATAATAGTAGTAGAAATAAACGGAGACATACGGAACAACGAGATGATAAGCGCTACAGTAGATATGGTGGCAGAGAATCGAGCAAAAGATATCGCTAATTGAAGAGATAAAATCAGAAGATATCAGACTAATAGCGGCAGCTCCTATTCCCATTTTCGCAATAGCAATACCAAGAATGTATACAATATTGTCAAATCAACTTGTATGCATTAATAATTCTTACCTGCCTTCCGTTGCTTATCGAATTCAGATAGAGATGCTTATCTTAGAAGTTCTTTCCCAGAAAATGCAGTCGTAGCAGAATTGCATCGAGAATAATGTTGTTGATGACACCTAAAAGAGCAAGGCAGTACCGACTGAGAAGTTGCTATGTACTATCTGCGCAAATATTTTTTTAATTCCACAATAAAGAAATATAAGAAGTTGATTATTTTGTGCAACATGCTTCAAAGATATATGCTCGTCTTATACGTTTTCTCTGGCCAATTTTATACATTCTTGTAGATGTTCTTTTTCCTCCTTTAAAATTGATTTTACTTTATTTTTAAATTCTGAATCTTTTACATCATTTACCATTGCATCTAAGACTTCATAGTGAGCAACTTCTCCACCTTCTGCGATACATAGGGTACTCTAATGCTTCTGATGTGTCGGCATCATTGCCAAGATATGTACTCATCATTTTTGAAGCCTTTTGTTCAGTTTCAGCTGCGATACTCTTAACATTTTCAAAATCTAAGTTCTGTTCATCTGATGATTTTGATAGTCTCTCACATAATTCTTCAATCTGAGTTAAATTACGTCTGGTGGTTTTGAGCTTCTTTCTTTATCTCTTGTACTTGCTGCTTGATATCTGATTTATCTAATAATTCATTTGAAACAAGTTGTTCCACTGCTTTTTGAGAGCCATTTCTAAACCCAGAACTTCGCCTATCTTTTCTTCAATCATTTCACTGTCTGTCATAATAATTCTGTCTCTATCTCTAGACTCATATTGCTAATAAGCGTAACAAATCAACAATATTTGTCATCTTTTTAATATTTTCTTGTACTTATGTCCTTTTGTCCTTTTATTATAACAATCAGCGTAGAAGATTGTGTCTGCTGAGGAGGAAATTAGGTATTAGTAGCAATAGATGAAACAACATTACAAACTTGGAAAATGAAAGAAATATAACGGGAATTAAAAATAAAAAATGAATACCTTAAGATAACAACTCAACGTCTTATATCAGACAAGCAATTAAAAGTTCTTAACAATATGCAAAAAGAGTTTACCAATATGAAATGAAGACTCCTATTTAAGCAATCATAGGATATGCATTGTTAAAAGAAGAAGAATCAAAGGCTATTTTCTCATAATCATAAAAATGGTTTTTACATCGTTGTCCTTTTAATAACATACATACTGTAACTTTTAAGAACGAAGCCACATATGACAATATCAATAGACAAATCCATAGAAAAAGAAAAAGAAAACACAATTCAAGCACAAAGAAGACCATCAACATCCAAGAAGCATTAATCCTAAACAGACGGTCTTCCAGGTCTATGACAGGAGAAGAATTAGATGAGGATACTATAATGAGTCTTTTTGAAGCTGCAAGGTGGGCACCAACATCCTACAACAATCAACCATGGAGATTTATCTATGCCAAGAGAAATACTGAGAATTGGAATAAACTTTTCAATTTGCTAGCAGAACCCAACAAAGTGTGGACAAAAAATGCTGCTTTGTTGGTTGTAGTAGTATCAAGGAAAAATTCCGAATACAATGAGAAATACTCTATAACACATAAATTTGATGCTGGAGCTGCTTGGGAGAATATAGCTTTAGAAGCGTCATCAAGAGGATTGGTAGCACACGGAATGCAAGGATTTGATTATGAGAAAGCAAGAGTAGATTTGGAAATCCCAGATAACTTTGATGAAATGGCTATGATTGCAATAGGAAAGAAAGGACCAAAAGAAAATCTCCTAACAATTGCAAAATAAAGAATTTCCTAACGATAGAAAATCATTGAATGAAATAGTGATGGAAGGCACATTTAGAAAATGAAGTTTTAATGCCTTTTTTCATATATCTGGTTTAACTTTTTATTCCTACTTTAAAAGCAGGTTCGCCTCTAATAACAGATTTTACTCCTTTGGAATGTTTTGGTAAATCCATGCTTTGTGCAAAATCAGGATCTATAGTATTCCAGAAAGTAAGCAAATCCTAACATAACAAGGGGATGATAATTATTATCACTATTATTATTTTTAATGTTACTAGCAATTATTCTTGGTAATGCTTGAGGATAAACAGTACCATTTGCTTCTCTTATCTGAAGATTTTCCATAGAAGATACGCACGACAGATATTGCGGATCAGAATCTATTGAGAGCATAATTTTGCAATATCATCAGCACCAACCCTTCCGCCCGAATGCATTAATCAAAAAAATTCATCGACAACACCTCTTTTGGATTTGAAACATTGAACGAGAGTAATCAGATAGATAGATCAAGATAAAATGCGGATATTTGATTTTAACAGCTGATTTTTCTATCACTGAGTATAATAGGTGTGTTTACCAAGTCTTATAAATTAACAAAATATATTTTATTTCTAAACATTGTCTTCATTAAGGAAAAAAAACTTTAGTTTGATAACAACAATATGCACAATTGGCATAATAACGATGTTATTGCACGCTTCTAATTTAGCACTATCACCATTAGCAAATGCAGCGGGATCCCGTAATAGTTTAGGGATTGGTAGTATGCTACCAATCCCCGATAACTTAATGACACCGCCTAACCAAAATTATCCTCTTCCTTCCAATGCAGTTTCAGGCAGCGGTATTCCAAAAAATATGATAGTAGGACCATCGTGTGTAAGTGGTTGTCAAGCAATAGTTGGCACAAACAAGGATGACATCATTTACGGAGTGCCGGTAACAGACGCCACGATATATGGTCTAAACGGTAACGACTACATAATAGGAGGAGCAGGTAATACTAAACTATATGGGGGGGATGACAACGACAACATTAATGCAGGTTTTGGAAATGCCCAAATGTATGGTGGAAAAGGAGATGATGTACTCATCGGTGGAAGTGGAAATAATATCATTGTCGGTGGACCAGGAAACGATCAGCTATTTGCTGGAACTGGTTCTGATACTTTGATAGGTGGGCCTGGTGCAGACATTTTTAATTGTGGCTCACAAACCAGTAGCGGTGGCTCACCATCGTCTGCTGTGATACTGGACTTTAACCCAGGAGAGCAAGATACCAAGTCAAGTAACTGTAAATATGTGTTTACGCAAGGTAGTTATCCAGCAGTTCCATGAATGGAATAACTGTCTATATATGTATAAGGTTGATTCTGCGTAAACAACAAACTACAGTTCCAATATGATTATAGCATTATCTCATTAGATTGTTGCATTGTGCCCACTTTACTTCTACTACCAGTTATTCTATTTTCAGATTATGCACACACAATAAAAAACATGAAAACTATATAATAATGTGGCAATTCAGACGGAAGTTGAGAACAAGAATTAGTGATTAACAAAAATTTTGCCATAATGAATAGAACAACATGAAACCTCTACGGCGATTTTATTCTTCTTCTTGTTAATTTGATATTGCGGTCCGCGATAATTTTTTCTGTAGAACAAAAACTAACCTAATTAGTGAATCAATAGTGGTAAAATTGATACGAGTGATTTTTGGATTACTTAAAATACCTGTTTTACGGTTATATACTAGTAGTAGGCTGCTCTTAAAAATGATAAGTCATTATCCTAATGCTGATAATAATAGTTCCACTATTGCTATGAAAGTGGAGAGTCTTTGTAGGGTATTTAAATCCTCATCAGGACAAGTGGTAGCTGTTAGGAACGCTAATTTTATAGTAAGTAAGGGCGAGTTTGTATCAATCGTGGGTCCATCTGGTAGCGGAAAGTCTACTTTACTAAATATGATTGGAGCCTTAGATAAACCTAGCTTTGGTAAAGTCGTAATTAATGGAATAGATATTTTTTCATTAAATGATAACGAGATTTCACGTATGAGAAATAATTTGATAGGTTTCATTTTTCAATCGTTTAACTTGATCAATAGAGCCACAGTTCAGAAAAATGTAGAGTTTCCAGCCATAATCTCTGGTCTGCCCAGTAAAGAAAGGAAGTATCGTTCCTTGAAGCTTCTAGACCTTCTGGGCATCAAACGTAAAGCTAATTTCAAACCGCCTGACTTGAGTGGAGGAGAACAACAGAGAGTAGCAATAGCAAGAGCACTTATGAACAATCCTACAATAATCCTTGCTGATGAGCCTACAGGGAACCTAGATACTAAAACAGGAAATGAAGTTTTTGATTTGCTCACGACTCTTTCCAATAAATTTAGAAGAACCATAATAATGATTACCCACAATCCTGAACTTGCTGAAAAGACAGACAGGTCAATATACATAAAGGACGGAAGAATTGAAAAAGAAGTTACCAATTAGATACTACACCTACATCAGATCAGAAAAGATAATGGAGTGGTGAGGGGGCATGGCTCATAATCCAGCTAATAAAACAAAAGTAAAAAGAACCGTAACATCAAACATTCTATATTGTATATCTCTCATAGGATTGATATTTTTTTCAGCCGTTATAAATCCAAATAATAGTGATAAAGTTATTGCTACTTATGCTCAGTCAATTAATAATAATAATAATAATAATGGTAATAACTCTGCATTTAGTGTTAATGGCCCCTATAGTGATAAGGCGCCTACATTCTTAGATGCATACTGGACAAACAACCCAAGCGGTAACTTCATCGGTACCCACTACTACCCCCAATTCGCCGCCACTAAAGACAGAGGTTGGTCCTGGCGATGGTGTAGCCACTCTCGCGGTGGTGTTATCTAATAGGGGACGATCAGATATCACTGGAGTCACTGGCTACCTAGACCTTCCGGCTGATTTCAAGCCAATTGCAGGAAAAAATAACGGAACTTCTCAATCTGTAGCTGGATATTATTCCGTAGTTAAAGCAGGAAGTACATTTGTTTTATATTTTGATATGTCTGTTCTAAAACAGGCTAAAGTGGGAGGATACTCTGCGTCACTCAATATTAAGTATACAAAGATACTAGAAGTTGGAGAACTAATGGCAAGAATTACTATTCCTTTTAGACTTACTGGAAAGGTAGTTTTGAATACAGTGTCAAAGAATACAGAATTAATCCCAGGGATGCCTAATTACATAAAGATGGCTCTTCAAAATATTGGTACAGCCAATGCGACAGGGGTCGTAGTTACGGTTATAGGGGTGACAGGGAGCAACATTATTAATAGTGTTAGTGGTAGCACTGCTCCTACTACTACTAACACCAACAGCAATGTGAGCGTTACGGGGACAAGTACAGGACAACAACCATCCTCTCTTTCTTCTATTCCAGCAGCAAATCTGGGAGCAGAAACATTCAATGTTGGCACAATACCAGCAAATGGCGTAGTAGAAATAGATCCTATAGTGTATCCAACCGCATCGGCTGGTGAAACTGCAGAGAATCTAGCTCTCCAAATATCTTACGGGGATGCGTATGGTAACCAAAAGGCTATCAATCCACAAGTCGGATTCGTAATAACACCGAACCCACCACAATCTGTTTTGAATGTCACTAGCAATAATGGAAATGCTTTGATTCTAACAGCTGGCAAAATACAGAATATGAGTTTCACCCTTGCCAATAATGACAAAAGACCAATAACTAATGTAGTAGCTACTCTTAGTTCTCAGTCTAGTTCCTTGAATATTCTTGGAGATTCTAGATGGACAATGCAAGCCGTGTCAGCACAATCCAAGCTGAATTTGTCGACCAAAGTGTTTGCATCTGCTAATATAGTTACTCTACCTTCTCTATTTACATTAACAGTACAATACATATCAGCAGGACAATCAAAGTCAGACTCGCTTAACCTTGGAGCATATATCACTGGTGAAATCAAAATACGGATATACGATGTAAGTTTCAATAAAATAGGCAATATCCCTAACCTTGTTGGAAATATATTAAATGAAGGAAATACAGTTGGATTGTTTACTACTGTGGAAATGGTGAAGCAAACCTCATCAACGCCTACAAAAAGATCAATAAGTGACCTTGTGACAACTGTGCCTCCTCCTCAATATCTTGGAGATCTTGATGCAGATTCCCCGCTACCATTTAGTATTCCGCTTAGCATCGACAACAAGACAATATCAAGAATGCCTCCTGGTATTTATCCAGTCACACTTAAAATTACATATAGTGATGATTTGAAGATTCCACATCAGTTAATTCTTAATAATACAGTTAATTTCCAGCCTGCACGACAGCCTAGCACTAGTGAACACCTAAATTTCTTTGGGATTGACTTAGGAGCAGTAAGGGGAGGCATAGGCAATAACTTCATAATAACAGCTATTGTTGCTGCTATAGCAATAGTCACAGTATATGCTATTATTAGAAGAAGGTCTAAGAATCGCAGGTTGAAGACAAGTCAAGAAGAAGTAGCCAAAGAGTCCTTCCTAGATGATTTTTCTCCTGCTTCTTCCTCCTCTTCTATCGATCAAGGTATATCTGATGACGTGAGAAAGAAGAAGAAGACGACATAAAAAAGATCATGATATGATATTAGAGAAATATTTCTTGATGGTTTCATATTGCGATGTGGCCATGAAGTTCTTTTCTTCTTTTTGTTGTCCTTTCTTTAATTAATTTGATATTATTGAAAAATTATGGCTAACAATATATTTTGTCGCAGCCGCTGACTCGAAGAGACGTATGTGTCAAAATATAGGAATACTCCTATCCGCTTTGTATTACTTCACAATTGCCTGCTGTATCGTCACCTTGAGTTAAATTAAAGTCCAATACAATATCTACTCCATCTCCGCAGTCAAAGTAATCTGCACCAGGCCCTCCTATCAGAACGTCATCTCCTGCTTCTCCATACAATTTGTCGTTGCCATTTCCCCCTATCAGAACGTCGTCATCGTCACCCCCAGCAAGGATATCATTTCCATCTCCTCCTTCTATGTAGTCACTTTGAGCGCCTCCTTGAATTATATCATTGCCCTCGTCGCCAAATAATGAATCGGCATCTTCATCACCCTGAATTATATCATCTCCTCGCGCTCCGTGTATAATATCATTTCCTGCTAAACCGATTATAACATCACTTGCATTAGTACCCGTTAAACGGTCATCTCCAGTTGATCCGACCGTCACAGTGAATTGCGCCGTTGTACGCACGGCACTAGCGTTGGTACTTTGTCCTCCACTAATCGACAGTGGTGCTAGGATGTCTGCTTGTTGTGCCAAGGCATTTGAAACCGAGAGAATTAAACCAATCTTTACTATGGAATTATTATTATTATGGCGATAGCTGCTTCAATTGATCTTGTCATTATAATATTTCACTTTGAATAAATTATAATATGTTTAAGGACTTTTTTTTGAAAATCAATTCATTAAAACTAAACCGTCGTTGATATTTATCTGTAACTATAATGACAGCCTTTGTATTTTAGATATACAATAGTTGAGAACGTTGCAGATAGTAGCATTTTCTCAAAATTTTGATGAATTGGTGGATTCACCCGTGGGCCTAGCAGCATTCATGATCGACCACGACCCGCGTAGTTACAAACTAATCTCACAGGCGTTTGATGGACACCCCGGAGGCCTTACCTGAGACGATGTACTCGACAATATCACGCTCTTCTGGCTGACGAACACGGGGATTTCTGCGGCTTGTCTCTATTGGGAATATTTATATATTGACAAGGGCAGCCACTTCGACGTCAAAAATGTCTCGATCCCGGTTGCCGGGAGTGTTTTCCCTGACGAGATCTATCAGGCCCCGCTGGGCAGAGCGGGCGTATCCTAAACTCATCCATTACAACAAGTTCGACAGAGACGGACACTTTCGGCCTGGGAACAGCCGCAACTCTTTTCAGAAGAGGTTCGCGCGGGCTTCAGACCACTGCGGAAATAGGGGAGCAGAGGATGTTCTGATACCTGAGTAGAATTTTAGATGATAAAGTAAAGATATGCTTTTTGACAGCAAGTGGAATAAATCACGAGGAGTTTAAAAAGAAAGCAGCTATTGCTAGCATAAATGATATTGAAAACTGTTTTTTTATCAAGCCAATTGAAAATGAAGAGTTGATAAATAGAGTAAAGGCACAATTATCGTAGTTGTTGTAGTATTTTATCTTAAAAAATCAGCCAATATTTAGATGGTACAGCTTGTTAATCTATTAACTTTTGTCAAGAATGTAATTTGTCACTTTAAATTAAAAAAGTGTAATTTAATAATGGGTCAACAAAGACAACAAGAAAATCAAATGAATGTTAATAGCGAGCAGTAACAATCACGAACCTGAAATCCTAGAACAAGGTGATATCTATATCAAATGACAATAAATAAAATGTATAACTATAGTTCATTAATTAGAAAAAACACATAGTAAAGTTCTAAATTAGCATGTACAAACTAACCTAAAAATCTGAAAGTGTCTTCTGCTTTTCTGATAGTAATAAGGAAGAAGGCGGTCCTTTACTTATTTCCTTATCCTCCCATCTTGCTTCAGACAATCCAATCATTTTTCTGAATGTGTTTGCAGTCCCTGGACCAAAACCAGCATAATGATTATTTGCTGATACTATTGCCAGTTTAACGTCAGATTACTACGTGGTTTCTTCTTCTCTCCTTTTTCAACCCTTTTTACATAGTGAGCCCATCTTTTCATTTCACTAGCTCTGTCTTTCTGTATCTTGCCAAAATCCTTTTCCTGTATAGTTCTATCACCAATCAGCCTAAGATACAGAAAATCTGTAGTTACTACTGGAGGAGTTCGTATTTCTGTTAGTTGACTCCATGCCAAACAGATATTGTTATTGGCAAAGAAATTGTATGCCAAATCCTGGAACCATGATCTATCTCTTACTTCTACTGCATATCTGTAGCTGGAATCGAGCAGCGGTACAAGATTCTTTAAGATTTGCAAGTCCTTCGACTATACCAAGAGACGGAGGTAACTGGATTAGCAGAGCCAAGATCTTTTGTCTAAGTCCAGAAATTGATTTAAAGAAATAATTTAATTCCTTTTCAGAGTCTTTTTTCAATCTTTTATCATGAGTTATAACTTTTGGGAACTTTGGCAAATCTAAAATTATCAGGGGTTCTATTGTACCAATTCTTTACTGTAAAAGGATTAGGAATCCTATAAAATGAAGAGTCAATTTCTACAAAATCAAACACTTTGGAATAATATGCCAGCCATTCAGAGTTTTCAATATGATGAGTAGGATAAAATGGACCTTGCCATGCTGAGTAACTCCAGCCTGAGCAGCCTATATAATATTTCAATTATTTGTAGAAAGTATCCGTAAGTTTAATATTTTTTGGTACTATTGACTATTGACATTTGAAAACTACATCGGTTTATGAAATGCAAGGTATGTTACTATTAATTGGTTACATAGTAATATCGTATTCCTAGACTCAGGATTATTGTCAAGTATTATGGGAATGATATCGACATAGTTTGTAGTGCAAAATGTTATGGAGATTATGCTTTACTTAAATAACGAAAAACCTCATTGATCATGATATGTCTATCCAACATATAAAGTCATTGCAAAAGCTATCCTTTAATTGATATTTAAGATGTATTTCTTTATTAAAGTCCACTGAAACCTAAGCTTAACCAGTTATTTCAGTGTTTGGTTTAGGAAATGAACCGACACTTATAACATTTATTAACAGAACCAAAAATAAGGTTCTGTACGTTAAAGGACATAGAAAATGCTGAAATATATCTTGCAATCATCTGGATACAATTACTATTTTGATAAAGACGACCTGATGTATTTCCAGTGATGAGAGATGGTATATCATCATTGTTGTTAAATACTGCACAGAACTAGTATTATCTATATCGTTAATGGTGGCGCATTTGCCAATCAATTCCGTACAGAATATAAACGGCGCTAGACGGCAGGATGGGGTGCTATGACCTTGCTACACAATAACTAATAGTTAGATGTTAAAATGATAACAACTAGTAAAAAAACAATCATTGCGATGCTGGTCACGTTGCTGGTATTATCGATAGGATTGGCAAATACCTCTATCAAAGTAAACGGAAAGGCTCTATATGCTACAGCGGCATCAGCTAGGTCAACAAATAAACTAATAACAGCAACAGTTATACCCTCTACTACCCCATCCTCGAAATCATTGCAATCAGTGACACGCAATGTTCATCTTCAACACTCATAGTCAAAATAAAAGCTGGTAATAGTAACAATTTAACAAAAGGTCATTCTTTTCTACTGGATACAAATCTCCACCACAACAACCCTTCCAAGGGCAAGAGCACGATAACTTCAACTTTTAAAAATGCAGTTCACAATACCGCAAAATTTGATAGGAAAATCAATATTGCATTTATCAAACCTTCATTTACAGCAACGCAGCATATGATAATTCATTTTATGACTTTTATACATTGTACAGGATACACCAGCAGGAAAAAGTGTTGCCACAAACCTCAATTTGCTTACAAGCAAGGTAAATACTCTGACAACAGATTCCTCATCCTCAGCACTTGCAATGCTCTATCTATCAAAAAATATCAAATCTTTACTTCCTGGATCCAATACAGTAATTTTGACTGATGCCGATGTTGATGATGGCAACATATTTACTGCTAAAAATAAATCTAATAAATACGATATTCTAATAATTGGCCACCAAGAGTACGTCACCCAGCAGGAATATGACAACCTTAAGCAATTTGTAGCAGGCGGCGGAACAATGATTGTCCTAGATGGCAATATCTTCTATGCGGAGGTAAAGTATGACAGAAACACGCAAACTGTAACCCTAGTTAAAGGCCATGGTTGGTCATTTAATGGTATGTATGCTTTGAAGAGTGTTGCTGAGAGATGGAAAGACGAGACCTCACAATGGGTTGGCAGCAACTATCTTTGTTATCGATGCGGTATAACATTTGATAACGATCCTTTCGAATATAAACAACATGAGGAACAATATATTACAAATCACAAAGATAGGATACTGTTCAATTATAATGCATTAATGCCAAAACAACTCAAGCTATTATCAGCGCAACCATCATCATCAACAACAACAGCAGCAGAACAAGGAAAACATATTATCGCGACATACGAACTAAGTTATCAAAAAGGAAAAGTCATAGTCATTGGAATTTACTCAGATGACATAATAACTAATAGCAAGTTTGACAAGTATTTTTATACTCTGCTATTAAGATATGCTAAGGATTAGGTAAACAATAACAATAACAACATTATTACTTTATCAAATTTGAGTAGTTTTTTTCACGCCATACAAACTAAGATTTGCATAATGCCCCGATAACACTTTTTTTATCAACACTTGTTATGTTAATATCTGGCTGTTTAATTTGAAGGAGCGGATGACGACTTTGTTGTTGTTCCATTAGATGATGAGGACGATAACACTGGCGATGATGATGACGATGTACTACTACCAAAAGCGGGATCATAAGTAATTCCCATTGTTATTTCTTTTACTAATTTATTGTATAGTTTCTCAGCCTAGCGGCATAGCGGTGTAATGCTCAGTAAAGTAATCTTGTGATGATATGTACTGTTGTTGTTGTCGTCCTGGACCGCTGGTGGCCCAGGTAAAGAGATATTATTATTTTTATGATAACAAATTAGAGAACTATATTTTATTGGCTCATTTCGTATTGATTCAATTAAGGAGTATAGGGCCAACCTTGAGAGTCCTTTTCCATCTGATAAAATACTACTCACTTTATCTTTTACGGTCTGATTGATTTTCAAATATTCCTCATTATTGTTTTCAAATTGCCTTACAAGATCCTCTAGCGCTATCTTTTTTGATTGTAGGTTGGATATCTTTATTCATCAAATCTCACGGGAAAATATCCAACTTTTCTTGCACTATTATGGTTGTATTTTATGTAGTAACGATAACTAAAATCCAACTAATATTTTCTCCTTCAATGTGAAAAACCTTGGTTGCCATTATCTATTCTCCTAATTATTAATATCCTTAGGTCTTAATGTGATAGTATTCATGTCCAGACCATCTATATAGGGGCGTAAAATGCAAGCATATCGTCTTCATTAATTGTTGTTGTTTTGCTGTAGAAATGCTTTACTGTCAAAAAACATTCCTTTTCATATCCGAATAAAGCGGGATTTACATTTACTATAAAACTTTGTATGATACCATTACAAACCATCGTATTGATTCTTTCCTTGATAGCATTCGGAGTTATGCCAACAATAGAAGAAATATCTCTATAGGATACTGTACAATCTCTAGAAAGGCATCTGATGATTTTGAGATCAACTGCGTCTATCTTGTCTTTTGGTTTACAAACATATTTTGAGCCTGCCATTTTCAATACTTATGTTGTTTGATTTACTTGTATTACTTTATCTACTTGTTCCATTTTTTGATCTTATGTTCTTTTGTATGGCAACATGGTAATCTAATTGATTGAAAAAAGAAAAAGAATAGACTACTCCCCCTTTCCATTAATTGTTACCTTAGCTGTTCTTTATCAACTACTTTTATGCTTCTTTCCTTGGCTAGTATTACTGCAGTTATTGCTATATAGGCGACTTGCGCCAATTCACATGTCATATCAACTGCATCAACATCTCCACCTCTTCCAGTAACAGGATTGCCAGGGAACCGTGTTATGACATATAATATTATAAAAGCAATATTTCCTACAATTCCTATATAATACCATATTCTTCCCCATCTCTTTATCATAGGTAATATCCAAAATATCTGTGCAATTCCGGAACCCAGAAAGAATGTGGCTGTTGGTATATTTCCAAGCATTCTCGGATGCGAAAGTGGCATATACAGATGTACTATTCCAGCTATTGCAGTGGCAACCGCGGCAGCAATGAACAAGTATTGGTAGTTACGAAATGAGGATCGTTGTTGTTGACTAGCAGTATTATTATCTTTTGACATATTGTATTCTTGTACCTGCTCTATACATATCTCTCTCAGATTCCTTATGCTGTTACTTTTCCTTCAATAGGCGTATTTCCAAAATGTTGATATCATTAGTGCTAATGCATTCAACACAGCAGCATTTGTTTGAGCATATGCATCTGGTATTGCTCTGTGGTTGGTCATGTTCATTGGCAATGCTACCGATGCAATGAGTAACGAGAGGGAAAGTAAAGCTAGGCTAATTTTTCTCATTATGATTGTATTTGTTTTCATAATCACTTTTCTATTAGGTAGTTGATTTATTGATGGAAACATTATTCTTCCGAAATATGTCGCAAACTAGTTATTATTACTTTTAGCAATTTCGTATAGTCTTATCTTACATACTTATTGGGAGCGAGCGGAATAATTATTGATATTGATACCAAGAAATATTATCTCTCTTGGCATGATTTATTGATTGAGAAATATAGTCGTATAAAAGCAACTCATTTGGACAGCTAGCTTTATGTGAACTTCGATACTTTTCCCCACGTTCAACGGCTTGGTGTCCGAAAAGAGCACCATAGCTTGCACCGTGACTAAATACTATATAACATTACAATATTGTTATAATGGTAAAGATTACTACTCACAAGAATATCAAAACAAAAATATCAAAGATATCTGAAACAAAGGTTATGACAAGTAGTCACTATTTGTTGCTCGTCTTATCGGTGGCAGCAATCATGATTACGTACACTTCTTTTACTTCTTCTATCAATACAGCTCAGGCACAAACTGCAAATCAATCAACTTCTTCCACTCCTCCTTCTAACGCATCATCCAATCTCGGGAACGTTACCAATCTGAGTGATGCTGTAACAATAGCTCAAAAAGCGGTAAGTACAAACACTTCAGCTACTTCAGCTTTCATTCGTTCGCTAAATGGGTATTTGGTATATGATGTGCATGTGAGGAATAATAGCAACAACACAACCGCTGCTTATAGTGGATGCAGAAAATGGAAAAGTTCTCTATAAGCAGTCACCGCCATCATTGGTATTTGGTGATTTTGGTTCTGGCCATTATGGTATGTTTGGTTAAGGTAAAATGGCACCATTTTCTGAAGGAAAAATCTCTATAAATCATGAAATTTATGGCCATTCAATCCTTGTCACCTTATTGTGTTGACTGTGTCAATCTCATTTTTGGATGCACTTTTCCACAAGTCCTGGACTGAACAATTGACTTGAATCGCGACATTTTTTCAAAATAAACACAGATTGATTCAAGATATTCAGTTTGCTTCAGGATTAGCTCAGGATTGTTGATTTTGCCATAATCTAATGGATCTGAGCTAATTAACATGTGCAAAGGCTAAGATTATACCAAGAGAAGGAGGTCTTGTTCAACATGTTTACTACCTTTATTAGTTCTGGTCGTTTTTCGTCCAAATCATTGAGAACCTTTGTTTCGATATCTATTGAAAGGACCTGCATTTGCTTTTCTTGAGGATATACACTTATTCAATGAGAAATTGACTGACATGTGTATTTTCGATTGGTTGTTCTGACTAAGAAAAAGTATTGATGAAAGTTAATTGGTTATTCATGGCCCCCTCTCCCTTTACCTTGAGTACTCTCTTATCTATATACTGAGTGTGTGAACTGAGAATATGCAAATTAAAGACAAAACAATCTCTAGCCGGATAGAAAAATCTATTGATGAAAGTTTATACGAAATTATCGAATTCAATGAAAGTGAACCAATAATATTTCAAAAAGATAAGAAAAAGAAACAGCAACAGTTATGTAAAACTGCAAAGAATGAAAGTAATAAGGAAGTTATACTCGTAATACCTAGCGAGTTCACAAGTAGAAGGATTAATAATTAGAGAAACTATAGCTAGGAATATTTCTTCAATAATAGAATAAGGATTGTGTTAATGCCGTCTGATAAAGCAGCAGCTATTTCTTATTTAAAATTTCCATTTTACCTTAAGAAAAATCAGCTGGAAGCTGTAGATGCATGGATTTCTAATGGTTCGAGAGGTTCAATCATATATTGTAGTGGTACAGGCAAGACAGAAATAGCCTTTGAGTGTGCAAGGAAAACAGCAGGCAGCAGGAGCTGGTATTGCTGCTATTACTACTTTTAATATTCTATATCTGGTTCCACGCATTGTATTAATCAACCAGAACTATGAAAGACTCCTAAAATACGGCATACCAGAAGAAAGCATAGGAGTATATTTTGGAGAGCGAAAAGATGTCAAAGAAATAACAATAAGCACTTACCAGAGCATAATCAACAATCTTGATCTTATACGTAAATCTGACATGGTAATATTTGATGAAGTGCATTTGGTAAGCGATACAGCCAAGTCATTTAGCAAGATATTTGATGTAGTGGTAGAGGATCATGGCAAAGCTATCTTGGGATTGACTGCTACAATACAAGATGAAGATTCCAGGTACAATACCATTCTGACCGTATTGCCGCCAGTCAAAAAATATAGGATAATCGATGCCATTAAAATGGTAGACTTGTAGGGCCTATTGTTATTCCCTTAAAGGTAAAGTTGACAGATAAAGAACAAAAAATCTATGACACTTGTTCCACTAAAATTAAGAATATCTCAAACCGTTTTAAGAGATATGATGTCAAAGCAATGTCCCTACTACTAAAGAAAGGTGGCTTTCCATCATGGATGGCTAAGGCATGGTTCCTAAATATTCGCAAGAGAAAGGTGTTATTGAGTTGTGCAGAAAATAAAATATTAGCAACAGTTGATTTGATTATAAAAAAGCATCCACGCCAAAGGGTTATGGTATTTAGCGAAACTCTGGATTCTATCAGCAAATTAAGAGCTAAACTACAAGCTGAAGGTATAATCTCTAAGGTCATTGATAGCAAGATAAATTTTACAGACAGACAAAATATCCTATCTAAATGGGGTAGAGAATTTTGTCCTCTTTTATCAGTACATACTTTGGAAATAGGCTACGATGTTCCGCAGGTTGGAATAGAGGTTATTTTAGCAACCACATCAAATATGAACCAAGCAATTCAGAGAATAGGCAGAGTAATACGAAAATATGAAGGAAAAGATTCAGCATTCATCTACGTTGTATATGTTTCAGATACTAAGGACGATAATATATTAGAAGTAGTAAGAAAGGCTATAGAAACAACAGGGAAAGAAATAGGAGATAAAGAAAGAGCAGCAGAAGTAGCAGGCATAATAACTAAAGAGATAATACAACATCCTTCAAAGAGAAGATAGCATTACAACCGATCTAGATATACGTGCATTAAGCCCTCATTTATGAGATTCACTCTCCCCCTCTCCTAACAGTACGTCACATGTTATTAGCAAATTTTGCTAAGTTATATGTCCATGTCAACAACTACAACAATTCAAGCGGAAGCATCTAAACCGCAAAAAAAGATGCAAGAATGTAACAGATGTAAGGCGGCAGGATTTCCTAATCAGCTAATAGGCTTTGAAAAGATAGGAGAAGATCCTGTAACAGGTAAAATCAACTGGAAATTAATTGACGAGAATGGTGAACAGCATAAACACAAAAGCAATAACCAGGATGATTATTCCTCATCGAATCGAAATGAAAAGCCTGTTTCCCAGCGTAGACGAGTTGTAGATTTATCGACTGTGACTGATGTAGAAGAGGCAAGGAAGCTGCTTTCATCAGGATGGGAATACAAAACCTCATATGCTGCCAACGATCGCTAATATACCGCATTATGTACTGGTGAAGAGAGAATAATTTGTGGTAATACGCCCATTTACATTTTATTATTTTGCTATTAGATGACAAAACTCTTCGTTATCCTCTCTTGGAAAAGTAGATGACTTATGTGTGGTGTGGTATGGTGGCTGTCTGGATTGTAAGTAATTATGAAAAGCTATTGATTAAAGGGGCAGAAGCAAAAATGAACTTTTATAAATGGTTTTTTCATAGAAGAGCATCTGCCGCAATATGATATTTAAGGAAATTATATGAAAATGATAATGTAGTTGCGGTTGGTGTTGGTGATTAAGTTCTTCATGATTTTACGATGGTTTGACTATCAGTATGTTTTAATATTTTATGGAGCTTTAGTAGTAATGGATGAACGCTGATAGAAACCAAAATAGAAATAAGGAGAAGGATGTCTCACTTAATGACAAAGAAAGTAAAGAAAGTGATGAAGAAGAAAAAGAAGGAGCTGTAAAAAGCTCTGCTCATACAGCGGAAAGAAATGTAATGGATACTGCAGATGTATCTAGAGCAAGCATAGCTAAAGGAATAAGAGCTCCAGAAGATGTTTCTGCTGCAGATATAGTTAAAGGAACATTAAGTTCAGATGACGTAATTTCATATTCTACAGGAATTAGACCTGAAGATGGCAAGGTAATAGATCCCGATAAAGAGGTAAGCATTGCCAAACATCTGAATAAAGATATAATAACAAATACAGAAGATGTATCTAAAGTTGCTAGTAGTGGAACTTCATCAACAACAGAATCTGGCGGCATTGATAGAGCAGGCATATATTCAGATGATGGTACCAGGCATATAGATAGAGCTCAAAATACACCAACAGAAATAGTAGATGATAAACAGACAGGCTCTTGGAAAATCAAAGAAAAGGATGAGAAGAGAAGAGCAAAAGAGTGAGGTATTGGTGTTTCCTAGCATTTCCTCATTCTTATCAAGCCGGCACTTTGACCACTCTCTCAAGGTAGAAGCGGCTGATGTTACTAGCGAATCTCATCAAGGCAGTCCTCCACAGCAAAGTGTCCTGAATCAAGCCTGTACATCTCGGCATCTCGTAGATCCTTCAGGTAAGCTTCGCCTCCTTCTCTGGTAAAGAATATGTCGTTCTGTCCCCAGAAAATCAATGACTTTGGCTGTCTGTCCTGTAAGAACTTTGCCATTTCAGGTACAGTGCCACGTTAGTACGGTAGTCGTAGAACAAGTCTATCTGCTCGAATAAGCGGTCGAATCCTAGTTTACCTAAATTGTATATGATTGCTGAAGATTCAAATCGCTTTGATAACATTTGAATTGTTGTAAAGAATATTGGAATGTTTGATTTGCGTGCCAATTCTACAATTGAGTTCAGATTCCTACTAAATTCTTCTTTATTAAAAATCATTTTTGCCAACGCACGTAGTACATCCCATACCACTAATGCTGTATGCGAAGGAGATAGGATTCTTCAATAGTATTATAGACTATTTTATCTCCAATCTTTTGCATGTTATATTATGTGCACACCATGAAAAAATAGGTAGTCAAAGTATTTATCTAGAGTGCAAGCATGGCTAAAAATATTTTTCCCGGTTACTTTGCGCTCATCGACTTTAAGGCTGACAACCACTTTGAGCTGCTTTGCTAATAAGCCAATTTCAATAGATACTTTGGCCAAGTTATTAAATAACATCTGTTATCTTCTAATAGTTCCATGCCAGCAATAATTGGCATAATTGGAGTGCGTAACTCATGAGCTGCTATATTTATGAATTCATCCTTAACACGATCGGTTAGTTTAAGCTGTTCTACTAAATTGCTTTGCTCGCCAGAGACTATCAAATATAGAAGCAAAAGATAATGCAATTGGTTCGCTATTTGAATAAATTGTAATATTGCAAAGCTCTAATACAGTAATAATTAAGGTGCTACCAGACCAGAGGTTTCCTGGTCCCTAAAATATCAAAGGTTAAGAATTACAATTTTTGCTTAAATTTATAACCTTTATTGGTTTTAAAAGCAAAATATCTTAGTAATGGTTTCAATATGCAAATAGCTGCCATACTGTCTGATTATGATGGAACTCTATGCCCCACTGGCTCTCTTAGATGCCAAGGCAAAAGTGTTATACCAAAAAATTTAGAGGATATCTTATCGGACATTTCAGATAAGATTCCTGTTTGTATTGTGTCAAGTAAGGATTTTAGTTTTCTACATGCTAGAGCAAAATTTGCCAAAATTATTTCTTGTATTTTAGGTATCGAAACCCTTACTCTGAAAAACCATAAACAGGGAGCAATGATGAATGTTAGTCGTAGTATTGATAGTTTAAAATGTAGTGAAAATTTAGATTGTATAGAATCCCGTCATCTGTTGTCAAACGATAAAATATTGCAGGTTAACTCAAGATTGTTATCTAGCATAGCAAAAGAGATATTGCTGAACTTCAATCAAACAATAACAGTTGAGCGAAAATTTACTAGTGATAAACAAATCTTGGCAGGACTTACGATAGATTGGAGAAATATAAAAGACTGGAAATCTTTTAAAGTAGAATCGGAACCACACTTAAAAAAACTGATAAGGAAAAAGCAACAAGAAATATCTCCTAATAATAGATGTAAGATGCATATTCAGACCTATACTACTCATCCTTTCATTGATGTGTATGCTGCGAAATGTGATAAGGGTATGGCATTTGATTTTATTACTTCCCAGATTCCAACCTCAATAGAAGGAAAACCACTGAATATAATGTATTTGGGCGATTCAGAGAATGACAATCCTGCATTTAGAAAGGCGGCGGTTTCAATTGGTGTACATTCTGATATTAGATTAAAACCAAAATTAAGTTGCAAATATAATATTTGCTTTGACGAGCTCCCAATATTGCTAAAAGACCTTCTGGATAAGGATCTTCAATTCTCAGATACTATAAATACATAAAAAAAAGGACTTTCTACAATTGGCCTATTACAAAGCTTTGACGCGATAGAAAAAGTGTGGTTTCTTCAGAACCATGAATAGATTATATTATGACTTCTAAAGTCTTCCATTGCAGCAGATTATCAACCGGCTATAGCATAAGCAAACTCTTTTGTTTCTAATATATTATCTCTCAGTATTATACTCTTTTTTGATACATGTGCTTAATAGATAATATTACTATAATATAATAATGATATATTTAAAAAAATTCTGAGGGGATTTGTAGACTTGCTATTTCATTTCGACGCAATCAAATAAAATTAAATAGTGCTCCTTCTATAATGCTATTCGTAAAAAGTAAAATCTATGAGTTATGCTGCATTTCACTTCTTGGATAAGATCAATAACTATGTCAAAAGACTCTTCGTCTCAGAATAAATTCAGTTCAAGCCAGATTATATCACAACAGGCAACATCATCAAAAGACTTATGAAGTTACCGACAGTTAGTGCACGGTATATAGAGTTAAATGAGTTTACTGGCTCTGATGTTCATAGAGGTTATTTCTGTTACAACTGTGTATCTTTTTTGAAGCCAAATCATTGCAGTATTGTTACAGATGAGGGAGTGGATATACTAGGATACTAGGACAGTCCTGTGATGTCATTGCACCCCATGGAATATGCGCTCTATGGACCCCAAACAAGAATGAAATACATGCAAATGACAAATACTATATCAACATACCAAAAGCAATGTGGCCTGACGTGCAACCGTATTACCAGATCAAGGCGAACTGAAGGCAATAGTGGCGTTCCTTAAATGGAGCAACGATTGTCCTTGTTAGGAGGACTACCCCCTTTTTTTGACATGGTATATTCATAAACGTTAGATTTAACCATTCGTCCGACGAATTGATACAGTTTAGAAAATTAGTTTATCCGACGTTAATGCGACAGAACCAAAAAAATAGATACACATATACTACAATATTTTAGTACTTCCATCAGGATATCTAATCATTACGTTTTCCTTTTTAGTATTAATATTAATTTTCTTATTTTCGGTAACTTTATTCTTGCTCATTACTAATTCTCCGAGTTTTACTATTCTTTTGCTAATTACTATTTCCTCACCTAAAATGGGGATTACTTTTTTAGCAGTTGCTTTATGGTTTATACTATTACTGCTAGTATCATCATTATTCTTTCCATCATCATCAAGTAATGGAACCAATTCTCTTTTAGTTTCATTTTGACTTGTTATTGAATATTGCTTCTTTTGACTATCATCCATATCTTCAAAACTCTGAATTATTCGTTTATTCAATTCAGATAATACATTATCGTCTTTCCCACGTGATTTAATATTTTTATCATTAATGTACACTTCTTCAATAGATACAGGTACATCGATATTTTTAGTTACAATAACCCATTTTTTTCTATTTTTACATTTTCGGTAACAGTTTTCTTTGAAATGGAAAACTGTTCTTCTATAACTGGAATGGTGTTAACATCCTGCGATGATTTCTTCTGCTCATTACGTAACTCTTTGGGATAATTATTGTCATTAGTTTTGTTCATCTTCTCCTTTTTCTTTCTTTCTAATGCTTTTATTTCATTTAGATTTTTTGCCATTTCTATGAATACTATAGTGATCTATTGGTTATAATAGTTGAAAACTATCGGATAAAAAAATACTAGTCTAATAATGGGTACGGATTAATAATTCACAAAAGGTTTTAGTCCTTATCACTACTGCTTTTTCACTTCGTCTGCTACTACTTCCTCCCCATTAGCGTTTCTAACACTGACTTTTTCACTTGTTACCTGTTCAGTTATTTTTTTAGTCTCAGTAACAGCTTTTTTCCTTATCACTATTTCTTCTTTTATATATGGTTTCTTTGAAACCACCACATCTTCTCTCTTTAACGGTATATTAATCTCTGTTTTAGATTGCGTTATTTCGTGAGATGATGATGACGACTTGGCTGGTACTGTTGAAATTGTTGATGATTCCGTCGCCTTGTCTGCTTCTGCTACCGATCTCCTTTCAATAATTAACTCTTCATGTGTTAACTCTACTTCTACTGTCTTAGTTTCCTTTACTGGTTTCTTTATAACTTTTGCTTGTACTACAGATTCTTTTTTAGACACCTCCAACCTTTCCTCAGTTACGGGAATGGGGCTTTCAGGATCTCTTGTTTGAACTTTTGATCTCTCTCCTCCTCCTTCAGCTGCTTGCTGCTGATGTGTTAGCGATAAATTTCTCTTTTGCTTCTTCCTCTGTGATTTCAAAAAGTAAAATCCGACCATTATATCCATGTGGAATAGACTTTGGAATGCAAAACTTTTCCTTGCTTATAGTTCCTTTTTGTGTAAGAACATAATTTTCATTTACCTGTTGTACTTCTCCTAAGTCTGCTAAGACCTCTCAGCTTCTTTCTTCATAACTTCGTTCCAGTCTGTAACATGACCAAAAGTACTGTTTTCCATATTATCGAAGCGATATTATATTCTGTTACATATGATATAATGCTTCTTAATAATTTTCAGTTTAGCCGATGCAATATAGAGAGTATAATAATAATACGCCACTAATTTATCTACAGGGACTGATAAGAATTTTTAGCATAGTTATTTTAAACTTAAAGAGCAATTAGACATTGTATCGATGTCTTATTTAGCCAGTTTTGAAGGCAAGTATCCAAAAAATCTATTCAATAAATCAGTGGTTGCTAGTGACAATCAGACTCTTATTGGCCATGTAGCCAAAGAAACAAATGAGTTAATTGTAGTTTTCAGTGAATCTGATCGCAAAGTTAGGTTCGACATTCCAAAGTCAGAAATCACATTTACAGGTAGTTCTGTAGTCATGAATAATAATACTGCGGATATACAAAAATACAAAGTTTACAGAGATACACCACTTCCACAAGATAATAAAAGTATGACACCAACTGCAGCTGCACAAAAAGAAGATGTAAATCAAATTCTTAGTGACGAGAGCAGTAGTAGTAATACAAAAGAAAAAGAATCCTCTGCTACTACTACTACTACTACTTCTGCTCCTAAACTACTACTACTACAACAGACTTCAATCCGTAAAGAAGTAAAAGAAGAAGATACTGCAAAAATCCCTGTCCAAACAGCTACAAAAGTAAAAACAAAAGAAGCAATTGCAACAACAACGGCAGTTCCAGAGATCAAATTATACCACCATCAATAAAGTACAACAAGAGAAAATCCAGCAGTCCTGGACCAATAAGGGCAACTACTACTACTGCTCAACTGCCCAAGGAACCAAGTAATGCTACTACTACTACTACTACTACTACTACTACTACTACCATACCAGAAGACCGGAGTAGTTTAACCAACAAAAAAGAAGAAGAAAAACAAAAAGAAGCAATTGCAACTAGCAAAAAAGAAGAGGCTATCATGCCCAAAGTATTGGCTGTACCCTTCAGAACAAGCAACAAATGAAACCTCCAGACTAATGGACAAGCCACCTATAACAAAAGAAGAGAACAAGATCTCGCCTGCCTCATCTTCATCAACAATACCATCATCATCAACAATACCGTCATCGGAGACAACACCAACAAATGTATCAGTAGAAAAAGAACCATCAGAGAAAATAGTAGAAGAAGAAGCTGTAGAAACAGCAGTGGAAAAAGCTGTTACAAAGGCGGAAACAGAAGAAGCAGACATCCACAAAGTCAGGCGATATGAAGATACAGCAGCAACACCAAGAACAGCCAAGAGAGCAAGGAACAAAAGAACAAACACTCTCTCATGTCGAAACGGAGGAAGAAGAAGCCGTTCCACCTAACGTAGAAGTTACCCTAAAACCTCCACATAACATAGAATTTAGTCCACCAATATCTGCTGTAAATGTACCAAAAGCATTAGAGGAAAGTGGAACATCTACTACGGAAAGAAAGGCTAGACAGGACAAGCGACACTTTACTAACGAACTTTTCCCAATTACTACCATTATGGCTTTGTGGCAATACTCCATAATAGATGGCATTGACATATGCAATGAATTCGCTACGAACGTTGCCAAAGCGGCTGAGTACTGGTTTGACGTCTTTTGGAACCCGGCAGCAAGAAGAAAAGAAGAACGAAAAGAGAAGGTAATAGTACAGATGATAGTAAAATATAATCGAAATTAAATTTATTTTTTTTCTACAAATAAAGGAACAATTGTGTCGTCTGCTGTGTTTATATCATACTTGCTTGCAACATTAATTTCAGACTAATTTTATGGTCATATAAATAGTGTCCTTTAAGATGATCGTTTATACTTGTAGGACCTTGTTTTTTTGTGATCAAAGATTTCAAAACCTTGGAAATAACATATTAAAGTTGACAGCAAGGATAATAAAAAATATAACGCCACTAAATATTGCATTTCGAAAATTAAAATATGTAATCAATACATGCAAGCTTTATGTATTTTTGTTATCTAATAGTATCATAGTATGTCATTAAGAAAAGAAGATAAAGAACGAAAAGAGAAGATGGCGTCCAATCAACCGTCGCAAGACATTACGCCAACAGAATCGGTGAACACGGCGACGACCACTACCACAGAGTCCTCACAGTATGCAGAACAACAACAACAGCAGTATGCAGTAAATAGAGCATTAGATGATACTAGAGATAACATCAGAAAATCTATAGATGAAGCAAGAAGCCAGATTCCACACTATACCCAATCAGTCAATGATTATCAAGAACAGACTATCCAGGCCAGTAGAGAAATTGCTGATAATTATATAGAATCGCAAAAAGAGATTATCAATTCGCTACAGGCAGCGTGGGTTCCGTTTGCTGAAAATACGTATAAAATGAATTATGAGTGGTGGATATCTCCAAGAAAAATGACTCAAATATATGCTAATATGGTTAGCAGTATTGCAGACAATACAATTGCTGCAACCAGACTAGCAAATAATATGATATTTGCAAATATGGAAGTATTTAAAAATTCAATGCAGCAAGCAAAGGATAATTCAAAAGAATTATCTAGAATAAGTGTAAATGCTATAAAGTCTGCTGAACAAATATCAAGGGATACTCCTGCTACTGTTTCCCGATTCTCTGGTAAAAGAGGATATTTTGAAGTAGAAGAAGAACAAGAGCAACAAATTCCATCAAGAGGAAATGAAGAAGAAACTCAGAGCAATAGAAGCACAAGATCACATTAGTGGGGGAAGGAGAGAGCAAACCATAAGTGATTTTCCTGGGACTGCAGCAGTTGGGCAAGCTCTAAAGGGCTTAAGATTTCCGGCAGACAAAAATAAGATAGTGCAGTTTGTACAACAACAATCCAAGACCAATCCAGACTGTCAAAAAATGGTACCTTTACTACAAAGAATTGAAAATAGGCAGTACCAGAGAATGTATCTGATGTTACCAAAACAGCTGGTCTAGTTGAGTAATATACATGCAAACAATTGTAATATTAATAGCATGGAAGTAGAATTTTTTTATTACTCATGTCCCTTGGTATACTTTATCAAAAAGAATACTGGATAGAGAAAAGACAAAGATACTTTAAAAATACTGAAAATCTTTCTACCTTTATTTTTCTTACTACAAAAAATGATCAATTAAATGAGCGATAGGATAACAAATATTCTTTTTTATAGAAAACTATTATTTCCTATAAAAAATATCTGTTTTTTTGTGAACTAGGAACTTAAATCTACAATTGATAAGATAAAACAGTATCAGATTCAACAATAACATGAAGTTTAATATAGTTGGCAAAAAATTCAAATGCAATACTAAAAAACATAGACGACAAGAACACTAGGTAAACCGCATAATTATTATTCATTCATTAAATGAAGCTTCGATTATGAAACAGGCACCATTTTTATTATATCATAGGCGAACTTTATACTAACAAGTTCAGAATAACATCAATACGATACAGTAAGTGTAACCAATAATGTAGAGAAAATATAATTAATTGTTATATAATAATCATATAGATGCGTTAATACACTTAAGAAGATTATACAATAACAATGAGTGGCATTACAGATAAAGTCAAGAAAAAAGTAACAGACGTCAAAGACAAAGTAGCAGGTACTGCGAATAAGGCAACAAGCAGGTACTAAAGAAAAGGTCTCGTCCTCGACCTCTCCTTCATCTAGTAGTGATAGCAGTCAAAGTAGAAGATATCAAGAAGGTGCTGCTGCTGACACTAGGAGTGAGAGAACAAAAGACTCTACTCAAGAATATGATGAAAAAGAACCAATGTCTCCAGCTAAAATAAAACAACATGAACCAACTGCCGTACGCAGAGATCCAAATGATCAAAAGATTGTAGAAAGAACACAGAAATCAGAAGCAAGCGCTGAAGATGCTAAAGAAAAAGCCAGAAGAAGTGGCATGACAAAAGGAACTGCAGGTGCTGCCGAAACTGATAGTGAACACGAATAAGGTGCTGCTGGATCCAATAAGTATTAGTATTAGCAGCATATAGATAGCAATCACAAATAAAAGAAAGATCCTGTGATCTTCTTTTTTTACTATAGCATGTAGCTAAGTAAAAAATAATTGATGTTTGATATTAGTTTTTGAAGTATTGATCAGGGGAGAACTGAATTGACTCAGTTTTCCTATAATGTTTTCTGGATATTATTAACGAAATGTACTAACTAACGGTTTTGCCTTTTTTTCTTAACTTGCTTATTCTCTTTTTTAGAGTAAAAAATTATTCGCTCTCGTTTCCAATTGGGGAGGCAAGAGCTTCTGTTGTTTTTCTTGATGGTCTAATCTATTGTATCACTGCTATTTACCACCGAAAATCTTTCCTATTATTGGAATCTTGGCTAGTGGATTTCCTGTATTGTTTCCAGTCTGACTAGCTGGTTGCGACGGTTGTTGTTGTTTGGCTGCTGCAGTTGTTTGATTAGCTGCTGGCGATGGTGAGGCTGGTTGTTTGGTTGCATTACCTGTTGAAGTTGTTGACACATTAACTGGCGCGGTTGTTTGATTAATTACTGTAGTCGTTGCTTTTCCAGCAGGTGTGACGCTTGTTTGATTGCTGCTCACAGGCGGTAATTTCGCTTGACTGCTCGTCAAAGATGATAGATTTTTTGTTTGATTAACAGAAAGAGGTGTTTTTTCAACTGGCTTGGCTGTTTTTTCAATTGTAGTACTCGTCTGATTTGCTGGTATAGTTGTTTGGTTAATTATTTTTGTTGCTTGTTTTCCAGCAGGTGTTACTGTTGTCTGGTTGCTATTAGAAGAGGAGGAGGTGGATGCTTGGGTTTGATTTTTTTGTGCAAATGCGACTATTGCTGGTCCTACAGAGCCGCTCGACGCCAATATGACACCAAAAGCAAGTGTTAAAACAATGACCAAGGATGTTATTTTTTTTTCCATAAAGTATTAGGTACAAAAAAGCATTTTAACAGTTGCATCTCTAGGACTTTGCTTATGCTTTAGAAACTGGAGTCACAGAAGCAGGAAGAACAACAACATGCAGTCCATGCTGGAGAAGCTGATTGCAGGCGTAAGTAAGGACCTTATGCTTGTTCATTTCACATTGGTTTTTATCATATAATCCATTTACGTTGAAAACATGGAATACATACTTATTTAACAAACAGTAGATAATAATACTCAGTACAAAGCGAAGTTCCATATAAATACATAATTTACAACAGTTTTTCGAATGAAACGAAATACTTTTGCGTTATTTCGATTTCGTTATAGTAGTAGAGGCAGGTTGCAACAGTAATCTTGTATTTTATATCTATATTTTACCATTTTTTATCTGCATTCAGATCAGTTGTTGCGAAGGATGTCACTTACCAAAATTCAAGAGAATACGGAAGGCATCTAGATTAAAATGTTTTACATTTTCTCGCAACAGCGAGCTAAAATTTGGATGACAAATTATGTCTAGGCTAATAAAACAGCTTTCTACCTTTTTTACAATTGCGCTGCTTTTAACATCTATTATTGTTATTTCTGGTGGCACTGATGGTAATGGTCGTAGGTTTGCATCTGCTCAGACGACTTCTGTGAATCATCCGCCTTCACCTGATCCCAAGGCTGTTACAACAAACGAAAATACTCCAATCGAGATCACTTTAACAGGCACTTACCCCGACCCTGGAGATACTGTGACATTTACTATTCTGGACAGGCCACTGCATGGAGCTCTATCAGTCGGTTCTAGCCATAACAGCGTCACATATACTCCGATGGCAGGATATGTTGGACTTGATGCTTTTACATACACGGCAACAGATAACCATGGATTTGCTCGTACCAAGGCACTGGTGAGTATAACTGTCAGTGGGCCTACTACAAATCCTCCACCCCCGACTGTTAATGCTGGTCCGGATCAAATAGTTAATGAAAGCTTACCTGTTACACTTGATGGAAGTAAAAGTACTGACCCACGTGGTGGTACGCTAACGTATTCGTGGAAACAGACTGCTGGTCCTGTTGTGACGTTAAGTAGTAACAACTTCTCCCATAACTACATTTACAGCTCCTACTATTTCGACTAATTCTGCAGTACTTGCGTTTGAATTGACAGTTAAAAATGGAGATGGTTTAACTGGCAGTGCCACAGTCCATATTACGGTAAATCATGTAACTCAACCGCTCTGTCAAAAGATTCCAATAAGTAATGTTGCAGCCATTGATGATGATGGTATTAATCACCCTACTAATGCCATAGACAATAATCTTAATACACGCTGGTCAAATTTGGGTGTAGGTTCATGGATACAAGCAGATCTAGGATCACAGATGACTACTTGTATTATAGATATTACATGGTATAATGGTAATCAGCGGCAGAATAATTTTGTTATATCTGTTTCAAGTGATGGAAGTACTTTTACTCCTGTATTTACAGGAAAAAGCACTGGAACAACTTTATCATCACCTGAGAGGTATAACTTGCCTGCAAATACTGTCGGTAGATTTGTAAAAATTACAGTCAATGGAAATACACAGAATAATTGGGCATCCATAACAGAAATTGCTGTTAATGGACTTGCAGGTAACACTCCAGCACCGCCACCGCCTCCACCCACACATTCCAATGGTATAATCCACGGCGCTATGACTGATGAGGCAGGCCACGAGGATGGTAATGCAAATTTGGTAAACGCGTTTAACAATCTGGCTGGAAAAAAGATAGGTGTTGCATTTTTTAGCGATAACTGGTTTAATGGGATACATTTTCCACTTGATAAATGCATTTCCATCAGGACTACCGGCGCTGTTCCTTTTATCAGAATACAGAATTGGGTTAGGGAAGGAGATACACTTTCCGATGCCGGGCCATATACCCATAAAAATATCATAGCAGGGATGTTCGATACTCAGTTAAGAGCATATGCGCAAGCAGCCAAAAGTTTTGGAACGACATTGATAATAGAATATGGGGTAGAAGTAAATGGTAATTGGTTCCCTTGGAGCCAGGAAGGACCAGAGCCTTACAAGGCAGCATACAGACATATTGTAAACCTTTTCAGAGAACAGGGTGTTACAAATGTAAGATGGGCGTTCCATGTTGACGCTACAGACAACAATAATGGCTACAAATGGTACCCTGGGGATGATATCATAGATTGGATAGGAACCAGTTGTTACGGGGCTGAATCAAAGAAAGGCTGTATTAGAACTTTACAAAATACCTATGATTCATTTGCCAGTATTTCAACAACAAAACCGCTAGGCATCTTTGAATGGGGCATAGGTGATGCAACAGATACAACAAATACACTTCATGCCTTAGCTACAGACCCTAGATATTCGAGGATAAAATTACTACAGGTTTGGAATGAGGGCGTTGTGCCAGGCCACCCCGAGGACAAAGTTCCTGACGGAAGGATCAACGTAACTCCACAAAACCTTCAAGCCTATCGCCAAGGCATTGCAAATCAAGCCTATGTATCGACATATCATGATTAACTAGCTGTTGTACTTGCTGCCTAAGAAAAGCATAAGTTTAATTAAAGAAAGAACAAACTTTTTTCTTTAAACAATAATAATATTCTGTAATCTTTTCTTTCATTCGTGAACTATCTTTGTATGATTTTAGCAGTAAATGAATATTTTAACATATCGACCTATCTCTAAGAGAAGCAGTTGCGATGATATCAATATAACTGACATGTTTGCAGATAATGGATTTGGTAATTTACTATTTCTTAGATCTTTGAATCTCTCTCCTTTAATAGATCGATTAAAATTGGTCGCTTCCCTTCTTTTTTCATTTTTATATATTAACTTTTATTATTAATCTTGGCGACAACCTCATTTAAGCGCAGATTCATAGTGGTAAGTTTTTGAAAGATGCAAAATAAGCATTCCAACATCATCATTAAAATACCAGGAGAAATTCTAACATCAAAAAACTCAAAGCCTTCTTCCTTTGAATGTCTTTTGATAGATTCTAATAGTCCTCGTTATTGATTCAAAAAGACTAAGAAATCATAAGCAGGTGTATTATTATTTTAAACTTTTTTAACTGCTTTTTTTACTCCACTTTAAGATATTTGCAGCCTCTGAACAAGGTAATTGGTCTTGTCTATTGCTGTCAGTCGTACAGGTTATAGATAACTTTAATGCAATCTGTTGACCATAGAAATATATATTCTAAGATATATAATAATACGCATAGTCATGACAGTGTGAAGTGGTTCGATACCGCCAAATATGCTCAAGGATACAAGAAATACAAAAAAAATTTGATGACTGAATGATGATTAGAGCAAAATATTTGATTAGTAAAATGTTCTACTCCTCTATAATTATATCTGGGGCTAGTTCGTTATTATTATAATTATTATCACCTAGTGATTGCTTAACATAGTTAATTCAAGTTTATTAGTCATGCATTAAAAACGCAGATAATGTACTTAATAGTAGTGTCAGTAATAGCATTGTCTCTTACTTTGGCTCTTGTTTTAGGTGCAGTCTTGCCATTTTTTAAATATGGATATGTTTTTGCTCAAAGTGACCAGAACACGTCGTCAGAACCGCAAAGGCTAGGAACAAACACTATTCTATCCTTTCCAGATGTAAATATGACAGATATCAATGGTCAATCCATCACTTCACTTGATGAAGAATTTATACTGACGCAGAATCCTGGAAACAATAGTCAAATCAGTGCGGCAATAAAGAATCCTAATTATTCATTATCTATACCCATTCCTAAACTGATTGTAGGACAAAATTTTAAAATAAATTCAACTTCTGATCAAGATATCAGATATATCACGGGTAGTGTAAAAATGGCGCCAATACTATTTACTCCCAGCAATGTGTCTCTATCAGATATTGATCCTGAGGATGATATGCAAATAGGCCAACCAATCGATCTTGGAAATTATAATAATGATACGAGTGGTACTTTTGTTATACCGCAAAGTACACCAGCCTGGAAATTATATTCTATATGTATACCTATACTATCCAAACGGTGTCATAGGAGTATTCAGTAATGAAGTGACCGTAGCTAAGCAGTAAAAATCATTAATAAGACAAGGTGATCATATGACAAAAAACTCATTTGATTTGGGATCTAACGAAGTTTTCAATGATAATATCCGGTGGTTACTTTACTCTGGCATTAGAATAAAAAATGGTCCTCGAAAAGGAGCTGTTTACGGTTGGAAAAATCTAAATCCACCGTATCCTTTTATATATACTGAGATCACAGGGTATGCATTAACATCATTGATATACATTTACTCAGAATTGTCACAGCCTGAAGCATGCTGCCAAGGATTCTGCAAATTGGTTAATCCAAAATTTAAATAATTCAGCATCACAGTCATCATTACTACTGCCAGCAGGGATCATAGAGGCAGATAAGTTCGATCAAAAAGGAGATTTATCAAGCAAATTTACGCATTCGATAACGGAATGGTAATAATAGGGTTGTTAAGCGTTTATAAAATTACAAAGGATCGAAATCTTTTAACAGCTGCAGAGAATATGGCAAAATCATTAATTAGAAGATTTTTCGATGGATCGAAATTAGTTGCTGTTTTAGATAATTTATTTAACCCTATAACTCGCAATAATTTTGGAAGTATTGGTATTAAATGGTCAACTGTTTCTGGCGCATATCATTCTAAATTATCATTGTGTTTATTAGAGCTGTCACGCTTAACTAATAATGACAGTTATACAAAAGTATCCGATTCGATTTGCAGATTTGCCCTAAAATTCCAGAAGGATGATGGTCGATTTATAACCAATCCTGATCAGGAAAATATAACATATATTCATCCCCATTTGTATGCCTGTGAAGGTCTCATTTATGGAGGGACCAGCCAGTTACAATGAACGATATCTTTCAGCAGGCATAAAAGGTGTTATATGGGCAATGAAACAAATCGATCCGTCAACCGGCGGGTTGCCAAGAAGTACCAGCAGAAAAGTCGATAGAGCAATCGGATTGTATGGCTCAACTGCTGCGTCTGTTAATTTTATGTCGTTCACAAATACAAGGATTCGTGAAAAATTCTTATGGCTTCATAGATAATCTTATCAATAGACTACAGCTAAGACTTTTGGACTTTTATATCGCTGAAGGGGCGGATCGAGGAGGAATAAGGTATCATCTTTCTTTGGATACCGCGTGTAGCTGGTGCACTATGTTCACGACGCAAGCTTTAAGACTTTGGATAAACAGGAAAGAATTCGAAAAGGAAAATAAATGGATAGACTACTATGTCTAATCAAACAAAACTCTTGCTCTCTAAATAAATATAACAAAAAACAACGTTTTTCATCAATGGGAGGCGGTTCTAAATGCTATCAAATAGACACTGAAAAACTGCATGAAATTACATTTAAAATATCGGGCCAGATCCATAGAAATAACGAATCTATATTCATACAGTCGATTATTTGCTATTATTGTTGTTTTTGTCCAATGCAAATGTAGGCTCTATTTTATATATTACTCCATCTGTATCAGGTGGAGGCTGAAATTGTTTATTTTGATGATAACTTTTGAGTGAAAGAATATAAAAATAACCATCAGGTCCTACCTCGATGTCAGTAATATTGCCAAATCCTGCACCAAAGACCAATGGTTTAATCTCCTGCACATCATCTGCAACCTTGTCTGCAAGCGGTCCACTAAGCAGAAATTCTGTTCTATTTTGATTTAGTTTAAAGTCATAAATATCTCCATTGTTAAAATCTCCAACAAACATGTCATTTTCATACTTTTTTCCCAACTTATCAGAGCTGAAGAACTTCAGAGCTGTAGGCATAATTGGCTTGTACCATATAAATTCGGGGACCCTGTATTTTCCTTTTCCATCAAAATCTACCAAATTATCTGGAATTAATGTGGTGCCTCCTGGTCTAGTATAATTTATTGTCTTCCAAATACCCTGTACCTGGTTCCATCCGCTATTAAATCCAGGTTCGACCAAGTTAACCTCGTCGCCATAGGTTGGGCCAATTTCTGTATCCCATAGATTTTTGTTTAGGGGATCAAAGTCCATACCAAAAATATTTCGTATTCCATAAGCATAGTAGTATTTATTCATAACTTGTTTGTTGTCACAAAGTATGCTGTTAACTACCTGACCATCTTGTGTTATTCTAAGTATTCCACTAGTACCATCAGGTGCCTGTCCGCCCTTTACATTTTGAGCTTGAGTTTTGTGACCGTCAACATCTCCAATAGTAATATATACATTGTCATCGGGTCCGATAAGTACTCTCCCACCATTATTATTTGGGCCAGGAGAAGCAGGAAGATTTATCAAGAGTTTAGGGTTTACAAGTTTGTTGTTAAGTATTTCATATCTATAAAGACGATTGTTCAATATATTTTGTGCATTTTCTATAGTGTTGTTCTTACTGCCTTTTGATAGATACTCAGTATAGTATAGAAAGACATATGTTTTTCCGTTTTCTTTATGATTTGCTACAGCGATTCCTAGCAATCCCCTTTCACCTTTGTTTGAAATATTAACGTGAAGAAGAGGTTCTTGCAAGACTGTGCCATTTATTATCCTTCTTACATTACCTTCATTTTTCTCCAAAACAAGAAGGTCGTTTGGGCCTACAAATGCCATCCCTATAGGGAACTTGATGCCGCCGCCGACTACCGGTTTTGCAATAAAGTCGCCTCTTTTCAAAATATCGTATTGTTCATTTTCGTAAATAACATGATATGATTGCCTCAAAACTCCATTTCCAACAGACTGCCACCTCGCAAGTAGATCATCTATTTTTGATTGCCACTGTCCCCACATGTGATAAGTAGGTTCTGCTCTGTCTTCCTGTGTAGATGACCTATCCAAAACAATATAGTCTGCATATACCCAAGGATTTGCTTGGGAGGTATTCCAGTATTTTCCACTTCCTATATCAATGAAATTCCTAAGAGGTATACCACTTTCAAACATTATTTCCTGACCATGCTGTGTTCCAACGAAGAGTAAGATATCACCTTCAGTATACAATTTCTTCAGATCCCTACCAGTATTAAGCGCAACTTGATCACTCCTTAAGAAAGGTATCATAGAGTCAGCATCGTGTAAAGCAACAACTTTCCCTATATCGAAAATCTGGGTTCCTGCCGTAAATCCCCATAATACCATCACAAATATTATAGCCGGTATAGTTAAAGGAAACCGAAGTAAATGCAAAGAATGGTGCCATAAATACAAGGTATCGACCATTAGACCATCCGCCGTTTTTATCTGGAAATATCTCTTGGTAACCCAGCAGAATAGAAGCAAAGTCGCTTAGCGTTGGAATGATTAACATAATCGGCAATAAGAAGGTGAATGGAAGGATCTTTTTTCCTCTATACATATATAAATATAACGAGAATCCCACAACGGAAAGAATTAACACCGGCATACCGTACATTGATTTAGATACATCAAATATTATTGATAACAAACCTGTAGGATTAAGATATAGATAGTTGCTAAATGGCATAAATGAGGTTTGTACTTTAGCAGAATAAGGACCGGTCGCAAAGTACAAAGGATCTTTTTGTACTAAAAAATTCCATATAGTCCACATAAATATGCCAGCAAAACTATATGGAATAGCAGCTGCTATAATTGCTCGAATTCTGTATATCACGGCCTTCCTGCGTGACGTCAATAGAATAGCTAATAATATGAATACAAGAGCAAAAGGTAGGAACCAGCCATCATAGCCTGTCAAAGTAGGCAGCAGATATAGCAAATGCAGATTTAATAATAATTCTATATTGTTTCCAAATATCGGTATCGTTCGTAGCATAAGTATGATACCATTTGTGAATATAATAAACAGAGAGTATAAAAAACATCATAAATGGAGATTCCATCATGGGGACCACTCCCATATACATGACAGAAGGATTGATAAGATAAATACAAGAAGCCAAAATACCTGCTAACGCACAATCAAATTGTAGTCTTACTATCCTGAATAATAATACAGCCGTTACTACTGTAGACATTGTGCTTACGACAGTGCCTGCCAGTCCACTATGAAATAGAAAATTGTTGGTAACAAATGGCAAGAGCAAAAGGTGAGTTAGAGGTGGCCATACTGATCCAAGCTGCCCAAGACCAGGAGTTAGTGAGTCAAGAATCTCCCTAGATATTACCAAATGTGATATGGCATCGCTGTAATATATTATAGAATTCGGATCATATCCCAATATGAAAATAGGAAAATAGTACATTGGTCAGTATTGCTCCACAAATAATGAATATTTCTGAATGTACGTTTTGTATAATCATGGTGACTTGAAAATATTTTCCGAATTTTTGTAATACTTGCCATTCTATTATGTCTAATTTTTCGTTTCAATAGAGAATCCGTGGTATGTCTTGCGCCAAACTTTTGGTCTAAAAAATAATTCAAAAATTGCGATTGTAGAAGGAATGCTTTGTAAGAATAGATAGAATGGCATCAAAAAAGCAAACTTTACTTTCTTTAGAGCATCTTGATCACCTTGTCTAAATAATGCTTCTTGCGCCATAATTGGAGTATAGAATATACTAAAAATAAAGGCCAACAATGACCCATAAAAGATAAGGGTTTACTAAATTTGGAAGGGTTAACTCCTCTCTATAGACTGGTAGCAGTATAGATATTACGGGGAGTCTAAAATCTGGTATTTCATTTGTTTCGATATCCTGTACCTCAGTTATCTTGGTATTTTTCCAAAAAACTTTGATTGATAGATATATCAATAACAGGTCTGTGAAAATAAATATTCCCATAGCAAAACTAGCATAAACTAATATGACAATACTGGCAGGATTCAAAAGGATCCACTGTTACCTATGTCATAGATGCCTACTGTGCCTGCTTGGTATATCATTTTATCTCGAATCGCAGCAAATACCGACCATAATAATAATGATGATAAGGATAACAACATGATTTAAGCTTGCCATTATCTTTTTTGTATTTAGAGGCAAAAGAGGCTCTTCCTTTCCAAGTATCTCAACTATTTTCTCTGCTGAATTCCCGATACCGTAAGGACTACCAACTTTTTTTTCTGGAAGTTCCCCTAATTCGATTTTCTTAATTGACAGCTTAATTTTATAATAGTCAACCTCACACATTACAGTATGGCCAGATAGGACGGACTCTGGTCTCTCTGTAGAACTGCGCAGGATCAAAGCATGCTTATTTATATGTGGAGAAGTCACTTCTTCCTGTACCTCCACCCGAGTCGCTGATTACAAATTTACATATTTTAAGAAGAGTTAAAAAATCAAAATAGCCAACTGGTTCAATTACTTTAATCGTCTTCGAAATGAGATCTTCAAGTCCAAATTCGTGAATCCTTTTGACAGTGCGAGGATGCATAGGACAGATACAATAAAGAGCTGAATCAGACAACGCATTAAGTATTTGTTTTAAAGAATCGCGATTGTCTACATTCTCTTCTCTATGAAGAGTTAAAAGTACACAATTTGCAGGATCCATTTTTAATTTAATTTTGCTTAGAATATTCTCTCTATTATTATGGTTATGACCATATCTAATACTGTCCGACTGCAAACATAATTCCACAGCATCTATGACTGTATTTCCTACCATGAATATACTTCCTTGAACTTGTTCATTTTTTAGATTTCTTGCCGATTGGACAGTGGGAGCAAGAAGAACATTTGACACATGGTCCACCATGATCCGATTATACTCTTCAGGTGTTCTCCAGTCATAGCTTCTTAATCCCGCTTCAAGATGAATTAGTGGAATTTTAGATTTTATGGCAGCTAATGCAGCAGCAACTACACTGTTGGTGTCCCCTTGAACTATAACCGATGATGGCTGAATTTCTTTTAGAAGACTGCCAACCTTTGGCATTATTTCAGAAAACTGTTCTATTGAACCAGAGCCTGGTGTTAAATTGATACTATGGTCAGGTTTTCGAATGTTAAAGTCTTCGATAAATTTGAGGAACAGTTCATAGTCATGATGCTGACCTGTATGGATAAATTTATAATCGATCCCCTTTAAATCGAATAATCTCATAAGAGGATACATTTTTATTATTTCAGGCCTCGTGCCTGTTATTAAAGCAAATGTCATTTTGTATCCTTTAAATTTTTTTTGCTATGATGAATTTCGCGTTCTCTTCACTGTTATGATTGTTTACAATGTTTTTGCCGATGGTTCTTATATCCATTTCACATTGTAAAATAAATTTTTTTTATTAAAGATTGATTAACATAGTTAAAGTTGTGATTAACCATGTCAATTAACATAGTTAGCTAAACTTGAATAAATCCTAACCTCTCCCCTGATCTAAATATTGTCCAGAGAATATAGGATGACGATAAATGCTGCTGTTACTACTTTATCATTATTATTATTGTTATCTGCGATAGTGATGCCTGTGACGAATATACGGGCAGACAGTATAAACATAGAGCATAAAAATAACACTGTTCCTGTGCGCACTAGCATGAAAGACGGGATTAGTACCTCTCAAAATATATCAGCTTTGTCTATAAAGGTTGGTCCACCAAGTAAGGGAGTATATCAGAGCGCTCTTACGGATTTTGGAGGCGCTGAAGATGAAGTTACTTCACAAAAAATTATTGATTATGAAAAGTTGATAGGCAAAAAAATTGTATGGGCATATTTTTCTAATAACTGGGGATCAGGAATAAAATTTCCAGAGACAGCCGTCAGGGCCATTCACAGTGTTGGTGTTATACCCTTTATTAGAATGATGCCCCGTACTGCTTATACAGATGGCGTAGCGGATCCAATATATACTCTACAGGGTTTTATTGAAGGGAAATTCGATATTGATTTGAAAAGGTGGGCTCAAGACGCAAAAAGAGTTGGTATCCCGATAATGGTAGAGTTTGGAACAGAAGTTAATGGTGGGTGGTTTCCATGGAGTGGAATACTTAATGGTGGAGGAAAAACAGATGCGTACGGAAACACTAATTATCCTGATGGTCCAGAAAGATTTAGAGACGCTTATAGACACATAATAGATTTATTCAGAAAAGAAGGTGTGAATAACATTACATGGTGTTTCCATGTTTATCCACCACAAGAAACAGGAGAAATAAAGGAGCTCCATCAATCTTGGAATAACTTAATAAATTATTATCCTGGTGATGATTATATTGACTGGATAGGAATCAGCATATACGGAGCCTTCGATCGAGGAACAACATGGAATTCTTTTACAGATATACTTGACCGCGTGTATCCGGAACTTTCAGCAATTTCCCTTAAAAAACCGCTTGCTGTTTTTGAATTTGGTGTTCTGGAGGATCCCACTCAGGGAAACAAGAGTGCATGGATCCAAGATGCATTACAGTCGATTGAAAATGGAAGATATCCACGCATTAAAGCTATAAGTTACTGGAATGAACAGTGGAATGACTGTACTGTTGTATGTTTACCTGGATTAAATGGCGTCATCAATCTAAAATTAGATTCCTCGACTAAAACCGCAGAAGTATATAAAAAAATGATCGCTTCCCCATTCTTCGTAACAGAACCTAACTACTCTTACGGCAAAGGCAATAGATGAAAAATAGTTTGATTGAGGCTTATTGCTCATCGTGATATATGTTATGTTACACTTTACTTTTTTGTTATATCATCATTGTTTCTAGAATTAATTAATACCGAATTTGGAGTAATTATCACAATACTTTTCTTTTTAGGTGTTGCTGCAATAGAGCTAGATCCTGAATAGAAATTGTGTTCAAACTATTCTTTAACGATCCAGAGACTTTAGGTGTAATTTTTAATGATCCTTCAATATCTGAAATAAGATGACTTTTATCTGTTATAAGCCCCATTTTTTTTTCTGTAGGTCTATGAGTGGCATTATTGCAGTCGGCCGATTCAGTATCACCTTTTCGGGGATCAAAGCCTATAATTGTGTCAAAACCTCCAGGTCCGCATATGAAGTGTTGAGGACCTGGGCCTCCTATCAGAGTATCATCGCCAGCACCTCCATTTAATGTATCATTTCCTGGACCGCCAATGAGTACATCATTGCCATTACCGGCTATTAACAGGTTATCTCCACCACCACCAACTATAAAGTCATTATCATCGTTACCTTGAAGTACATCGTTTCCTGGACCGCCAACTATTACATCGTCTCCTGGACCGCCTTGAACATTGGCACCACTTTTTGATAGAGCGAATATTTTATCCTCTCCAAGCCCGCCTTGAATTGTGTTGTTGGTACCATTAAACGCAAATATCATGTCATCTCCAAGCCCGCCTTGAATTGTGTTGTTGGTACCATTAAACTCAAATATCATGTCATCTCCAGGACCACCATCTATTTTGTTGGTGCCGAACATGGCAAACATAGTATCATTTCCCTCACCACCATTGACTACATTCCTACTACTACTGCTGCTAACAGTCATTATTGTGTCATCTCCGGGACCACCATCAATAAAG
Organism: uncultured Nitrososphaeraceae archaeon; assembly: GCA_963825865.1. Lineage (GTDB taxonomy): Archaea > Thermoproteota > Nitrososphaeria > Nitrososphaerales > Nitrososphaeraceae > CAWGVG01. The sequence continues at coordinate 254,123 of CAWGVG010000060.1, forward strand.
AAATTGCCAGATAAACCAAATATTGTGTCATCCCCCAGACCCCCGTCAATATGGGAACTGCCAGCTCCACCAAATATTGTGTCATCTCCTAAAGCACCAATAAGTGTGTCATTACCACCGTTACCAAATATTGTGTCATCTCCAGGTCCACCATATATAGTGTCACTCCTATCAGTACCTATAAGAAAGTCATCCTGTTCTGTACCATTTATCTTATCTCCTTGCGCATGTGATACTGGTAGAGATAATGAAAGGAGTAATGATGATAGAGCAATTAATCCGGATATTAAGAAAATCGCATACATATTTCTTCCTTTGCTTGTCGCGGTGATATATTTTATTTGATTCAATATGGTCTATTTTTATTAGTATTACTGCTGCCTGCAGTAATATCGTTAATGAAACTCTTGCTTCCTATGACTTTTTTAACTTATCCAGCATACCTTAATAGCAAATCATCAAAGTATAGTTATCGTATGCAGCGGCTGTAAATGAAGGTTTGATAAATGCAATATTGATTTTTTTATTAATCCCTCCACCATGAATACCTTTTTCAAAAGTTGACGGTATTATTCCCTTACTTCTGAGGGAGTTGTGCGGAAGGATATGATTTTTAGGCAGGGAAATAGAATGTGCCTTTAAATAGTCACCATTCTTATTATCTACATTATTATTTATGTTGTCTCTTTTTATTTCGTTTATAATTGAAGGTAAAGATCTTGTAACTGCTCATAATGTTGACTTTAAATGTGAGGAAGATGAGGAGGTTGCTGTTATTTCTGTTGTAGGTGTTACCTTATTTGTCGATCTAACTGATGTTGTGGCATATAGAGGCTTTTCATTTACTTTGGCCGGATAACTAATTTCGGCTGCATAAGCGCAAGATTTGTTATTTAATAAAAACCATGCTATAGATGAAGCTATAAGTACGTCAAGAACTAAAATTACAAGTATTGAAAATATGCATCTTGGCCGTGCTTTAATATTCCATTTTTTTAACAATAGCAACACCTATTTTGCTAATATGCATTTTTTCAGAATAACCGCAGAATGTTTAATATATTGATTAACACTAGGGTATTCCTGGAATTCGTGGTAGTCCAGATGATGTAATAGCAGTTGTTGCATCATCAGAACTATTGTTTTTTTCTAATGTTCCTGACTGTTGTTGTTGTAGCTTCTGTGGTTGTTGTATTGTTGCCGCAGAAGTCACAGCCGGTGGTATCCGGTAACATTTACACTATTATATGAGACTACAGAAGGATCGTTTATACAACTATATTTAGATGTAATCCTGTTATTTGGTCCCGGTGCAATTGCAGCATATTTGGGGGTTAGGATAAAGTTCCATTTTGAGTAATCTTTAATCCCCCCTAATCCAGTGGCAGTAGCTGATTGATACGGCTTGACATGATTTACAATAACAGAAACCTGGCAATTGGAACTTGCGTTGGCTAGAGAAGTACCAGTGATTGTAAGGTCTTTTCCAATTGGTACTTGTTGACTTTTGATAGGTGAAGCTATTTTTACAGCATGGATCTTAGAGGATAATGGCGATGGAGTTGGCGATAGCGATGGTGGTGGTTTTGATTGAGCGGGTTGTTGTGGCTTGATTGGCTGTGCTTGGGATGTATTTATCAAAACAGACGGAGTCAGCATCATAAATAGTGCAAAAGAGACAAGCATGAATGCTTTTGAATTCAATTCAAAATTCAATTACAGCATAGCCTTTGTCATAATACAATTATAAAAAAATTCCTTAACTAAGTTCTGTCTGTTCATTTGAAGACATGTCTATCTTGGGACGTGCCTATCTATCTATATATCTATGTCACTTTACTGAGATTACATTCTATATGAAATTATATGCAACTCTATATTATAAACCAGAGAAATTATTACAAATAGAAAAATATCTAAAAATAGATGAAACTGTGATTAAAGCAATGGCGATAAGTGAGTGTTTCTGTTCATGCAAGTGGATCTACCGAAAAAATAATTTTGATCTTTGTATTCTAGAAAAGAAATATGCTTATTTCTCAAGTCCAATCATGCTATTGAACTGTATTGATTTCAAAGTCTACGTAAAATTAACTCCATATTTTGAGTATAGCTATATCAGCTCCTAATCCTGTCGTTCATGCTTAGTAGAGAGTGAATAGAAGGGCTCGCTATAGTATAATCTTATGTCAGATATATTTTCTGCCATTCGCTGTAATATTTAATAGTTAACTAAGTTAAGCAATACTAAAAGAATTGTCTGATGATCTTTGTTTCTATGTCATGTAAGACAAACTCTCCTGCTATTTATCTGGCAATAGGCAGCAATAACTTTAGCACTCGTAACAGCGGCTAGCTTTACACATTATTCAGCATTAGCGGTTTCAAAGAAAGGTAGCAGTAGCAGCAATACCAAGGGGACTTCTAGGTACTAGCACTAATCCCAAGTCCGTATCTTCAAAGGAGTTAAAATCTTTTATAAGTTGTATAACTACAGCAAATAACTCACAAGGACTTACCCATAAGATAGTCACAGGCTGTCTTGATACAGCTAAGGGTATTCCTCCTGCTGCTCCAGGGTACTACAGCAGGAGCTGCAACTTCTGGCAGCAGTGCTAGTTCTACTACTGGCTAAACAACAATATCATATAAACAAGGGAATTGATTTTCATATAAGTTCCCTGGATCTATCTTTTCAACCTGCTTATACTACGTTACAGTCATTACTAATACAAAAAACTAACGATACTACTATTGTTAAATCCGTTAATTATTATTTTTCTGGGATTCGATCAGCCTGATTGACGAAAATGGTTACGCCTGATAAAAAGCTAAAAACGGTATTCAAAATAAAGACACAATAAGAGTTATTCGAAAAGCTGAATTAGGCTGACCTAACAAAAATAGAGAGCTATTAAAACATAGTAACGAATGAAAGGAAATCTGGTTGCAGAAGCATATAGAGAAGGATTACTTTTTGAGAAAAATATTGGTAATTGGCAAAAACACTTTTTATCAAGGATGGAAAACCAGAAATCATATTATCCAATATCCGAGATACCTGGCCTGGCGGTGGAGAAGTATAATTATGAATTTGAGGATAAAAAGTTGTATTGGTGATTGTTTTATTATATGATGATTCAATAGTATTTTCTTGAGCAAATACATATTGTTGCAGTGATGCGTGTCCTATAGGATTAATCGTAGGAAATATTACCAACACAGTTGATGCCACAAATGCAAAGAGCATTATCAGACTCCCCCCTCATCGTAAGTTACTGATTTTGTGAATAATGCAACAGTAGTAGAGTTCAGTTGGTCGGTTGCAAAACCAAAGCAGTAAGTCAGTCAGTCGACATTAACGTAATGAAATTGGTGGCGACAAATCCGGAAAATAAAAAATAGATATTGTTTTCTCTATTTATTTCATTTTGCTGTAACCGACAGACTAGCGACACGACAAAAGTCGGTGCAGATAAGGCTGTCATAGCACAGTGTGAAGCAATGTCGTATCATTCAAACTGGTATTCGCAGAGTCATAGAGTCAAGTACGAAAAGGATAGTAGACATACAGGCGGCTTGCATTACCTTTCAAGCGTAGAAATTGAATGCCATTACGAGATGAGCATGGTGAAATTGAACACTTGAGCTTGCAAATTGAACATAAATAAAAACAAGAAAAAGAAGAAAAAGGAGGCAGCAGAATTGACTGGGAGGAATAAAGTCCAGGAGCTAAGCAGCCAGGGATCCGGCCAGAGAGGGTTAGGCTTTGGGCGGGATGACTCTTCAAATCTCTGAAATATATATCTGTAATATGCTGTCCACAATTCAGATTTATCGTAAAATCGTAGAAGACGTTGCGGAATTTTTCTAAAGAGAACTACGTTCCTATTATAATGCAGCATATTATGCTAGACATTATTACGAAGCTCATGTTTTTGATTGAAACCACATTAGTCCAGTCCTAATAGGTACTTAAGGTGTACATGCAAATGATTTTACATATACACCTTCTCTTTTTAGCATCACAGCTACCTGTCGAATTAGATCAAATTCGGAACCATCGTCGGCAGCATATTCTTGTTGCTTTTGTTCTTTACATTGCTTAATGACCCGTCTTCTTATTATGTTGAGTATTTTTCCTCTCATTGGTATTAATTATATAATCAGGACATAAAAATAACGTGTATTACTGATCAATTCTTTTGTTTGAAGTCTCAAATATCAGGTCGAAATTTCAGTTAGCCCAATGAATCGTTCTAAAATACTGCAGCAGAAGTTACTGTCTGTCTATCGTTCTGTAGTTGTTAATATTCTAGAATGGGTCTGCGTATTACTTCTAATCTCTTCTCATAATCTTCTTTCTTTCTTTTTCTTTTTATTGCCATTGCTTCATATCCTCTCTTTTCTTCCTCTTTTTCTCGCATTTTTACATCTATTTTTTGTGGTTTTTCTGCCCACTCTTTAATCCATTCTTTGATAATATTCAGGCTATCTTCTGCTGGCCTTCTTACAAAACCATCCAAATCATGTCCAGCAACCCATGATAGTTGATTGATGGAATCTATCATCCTAGCATTAGACTCTGACTGCTGTGCATCAGGATCTGCAAGTGCTGTACATGCATTAACTTTTACTCTTTGACGTTTATCTTTTAGCAGACGTTTTAAACAATCAAATACTCTTTGATTTGTTTGTTCACTTTTTGTAACTAAGAACTTACCTAAAGCAGAAGTTGAAGTCAGCCTTATATAGTATTCATTCTCATCCCCAGTCTTTTCAATCAGAAAGTTTGCAATTTTATCTATATCGGCAACACTCATGTAGTTATCTTTGGAAAATTCCTTCAACCCGTTGATTGCTCCCTGAGCAAGGAGATTTTGAAATGTTTTTGTATTGTCAACAAGGTTTTTCAATCTATCAACAATTTCCATTTTCTTCTTTGAGTTTTCAGATGGAGGAAGATCCCTACCACACTTTCCAATTGCAGTTGCTGCTTCTCTTTCAACAAAATAGCTTTCATCTTGCAATAGCTCTATCAGCATATCAAGTGATTCTTGTCTTCCAAATGCTCCTATGTTGGTCACTACTGCACGTCTAACTTGTGGAGCTAGTCTAGACAAAGTCTGTTTATCAAAGCACTTTTTCAAAGATTGGTATGCCTTATCACTGTTGCTATAGTCGCTTTTATCACTATATGATCCAATAGTATTTGCAGCTTCTGCAGATACAGCATAAAAGTTATCATATTTTAAAACTACCTCTTGCAATGTAGAAATTATACTATCGTCTACATAATTCTTGTCTTTAAGAATACGCGCGGCTTGTATTCTTTCAAATATTGTTTTGCCGTATTTTAATTGGTTTGCAAGCATATCCTTTAAACTAAAATTCTCATTTTCCTCTGTTATCTTCAAAGACTTTATTTCATTTAATACCTTAAACTCTGGATCTATTGATATCCACTTTATATGTACATCTTTTGGGATATCTTCGTGTATGGTGTATTCTGTTACTTTTTGTGATATTTGAATAGTCTCTGGTGTTTTATCGTTATTGTCATTTGACAACACCACTCTCACTCCTAATGGAAATTCAAATGCAATATTGTTGCTACCTTCTTCTTGTTGTTGTATCCGTGTTATTTTTATTTTTAATTCTTGTTTGTTATGACCTGATTCTTCTTTTTCCAATAAAGAATATTCTATCTCAAGCTCAGGATGTCCTGCTCTGTATAGCCATTGATTAAAAAATTGTTGTAAGCTTTCTCCTGATACTTCCTCAAAGACTTTGCGAAGGTCATCAGTCTCAACTGCTTTATATGAGTGTCTCTCAAGGTAAAGTTTTAAAGCTCTTTTAAAATTCTGATTACCAACGTGTTGTCTAAGCATATGTAAGACACATCCACCTTTTCGATATGAATGATTATCAAATAGTTCTTCTGGGCTTTTATAGACATTAGTTACAATTGGTCGTTTGTATTTGTTCTTAGCTTCATCAAAATACAGGTCTGATGTTTGTAATATTTTATATTGGAATTCATCATCTCTTCTTCTCTTATCTCTTCTTTCCCAGTAATTTTCCCAATACAATGCCTCACAAAAAGTTGCAAAGCCTTCATTGAGCCAAATATGTGACCATTCCTTACAAGTTACCAAGTCACCAAACCACTGATGGGAAAGTTCATGGGATACATCGAATAGATCAAATGTATAATCAAGCATGGCTCGCTTATCGTGTAAAATATTTCTTGTTAAAGTAGTGCAACTTGCGTTTTCCATACCACCAAATTCAAAGTCGTCTACCGCAAGTTGAGAGTACTTTTCGTATGGATATGCTGTACCGAAATATTCTATAAAGAATCTCATTACATGAGGCGTGTCTCTAAAAGTCAACATTGCATCATAACCAAACCTTTCAATGTCCTTGGGCCAGTAATAATCCAATGGAACATTATCATCATCGCCATCATTATTATGCTCGCTTCCAACATTCTTACAACCTTCTTTATGATGTGAAAAATTGCTTAAAACGGCTACTGATGTAAGATAAGTAGATATCGGCCTTTGTTCAATCCAAGTCCACGTAGTTGTTGTTGTAGTATTTTCTTTATTCGTTGATTCCTTACTACACTTGCCGTTAGATATTACAGTATATCCTTCAGGAACTGTAACTTGAATTTCTCTTGGGAATTTGACTTGAGGATCATCAAGACATGGAAACCAATACCTTGATTCTATCATTTCACCTTGCGTCCAAGCCTGCTTTGATGATGAATTCTCATCATTATTTGCTATGAAATGAAATCCACTTCTAGGCGTTCTAATATCAATATTATTACCATGTCTATTAGGATTATGATGATTATAATAATAACCAGCTGTATATTTGATATAGAGGTCAATGGTAGCATGTTTTGGTAATTTTTTATCTAGTCTGATAACTATCTTATCTTCTTCTGTTTTATCATCAGGTACTATAAACATGATGGCTATTAGAAAGACAAACAACTTCTCTTGTATCTAATTCAGCAATATCTAGCTTAATTTCATTTAGATCCTGTTGTGCGGTAATTCGTAATTGCTCTTCACAATCCTTGAGAATTTTTGAATTGAAATCAGGTTTTATTTTAAGTAGCATGTGGTCTATTTTAAATGGTAAGAATGGCGGATAGTGTAGCGTACTGCCTTCCAATTCAAATTTTTGTGATGTGATATCTGTACTAGATTGTATATTCAATTATACGATTTGCTTATTAAGGAAAGCTATAAAAGATTTGTCCCTTAATTGGTAGGTTAACAACATAAAGTCAGCAATGGTCAAGTAAGATCGGGTAATAAATTGGCTATACCACTTTTTGAGTATAGTTAGAACATTCAAAATTAGCCATAAATGTCTGATCCTTTAATATATGATGGAAAAATATTTCATAGTTACTACAGTTTTATATTATAAACCAACAAACATAACCTTACTATGAACACTAATCAGGCAACAGTTCCTTAGTGTATTACACGCAATATTATTACCAGTGTCTTTGTGTTTTACATTCTTGATGGGAAATTTGTTTGTCATGGATCCAGAAGTCAACGTGATTGAGATCGTAGCCAAAAATATACTGAGCCTATCCCAAAAATGGCAGATAGACATATAGCTTGAAGGATTCTTTCTATAGATGTGCCTTATAGACCAATCAAACATCTTCCATCAATTAGAAAAATTCCAGATGAATTATGGGATGAAATTAAGATAATACTTCCAACTGAGAAAGCAAATAATACCACAGGACGTCCTGTTATTTCATTTAGAAAAGTTCTGGATGGCATTCTATATATTTTAAGAACTGGGTGCTTCTCCTCGCGCTGATCGCTTCTTGGCTCTGTTGGAAGCTTGGCTGCGTGGTTCCGTCATCCTAATATGGCGTTCGATTGAAGCGCCGACGGTATGGGGCATAGTATGGACTGCTGATCGCCTCGGTGCGGCTCGCTAGCTCGGCGGTAATGGCGGCAGAATGAGCCCGTAGTATCTCGTCGTAGAATGCGCCAAGGTCCTCCTTCATTATTGACCTCGACGAGCGATGATCCTTTGAATCATTGTCCAGATAAATCATATGTCCCGACGGATAGGTGCGAAAGACAAGGTTTGCCATCACAGGCTCTTGGTTCCTTGGGTTGCCTAGCGGCATATTTTCTAAATCCAACATAGTTTGGAAGAACGGTGTGACAGCATCAAAATATCCATCTGCACAAAAGACTTTGAGGTATGGGTTTAGCTCCATAGAGGCGGCGAGATCGCCGGCCGTGTATAGAGTTCCTGGCCCACCCTTTGGCGCTCCGGTTGGATCGACATGGTCAAAATCCCAGTTCTTGAACGCTAGATCGTTAAGGTCCATGAACGGAGACGTCGACGTATACTTAAGCTCTTCATTCAGATACACGTTCCACATGGTGGTATAAACACCACCTACAGCAGTTAGGGTAGGATCATTTCCCCCAGAATTCGGATCCACTGATCCGGCGATTCCTGCGTCATTTGCAGTGACACGGCCATCGTACGCACCCACTGCTAGGTCCTTGTCCTTCAAAAGTCTGATCAGATAAATCCGTGCCGTTACCAGGCGGGATCGAGTTTCCAATGCATAAGTACATCTGGTTGGGATCCCGAGAATCTGGCTCAGAAATTGAAGTGTGGCTGGATCGACGTTTGGATAGGTCGCCTTTGCTGAACTGCTCACACGCGAATTCCTCAACCTGCTTCATAAAACTGGCCAGTTTCTCTAAGGTTGGGGGAGGCGACACTGTCACCTTGTTGTGAAACAAAGCATCCGCGGCAAAAGTTGGAAGTATACCAACAGAACCGTTTGGTTGAGAGTAGTCGAGAATTGAAGACTGCAGAATTATCCCGTTCAGATCCACACCATCTTCATGAAGCAACCAAGTCAACACACAGGTTCGCGGTGTCCCATATGATTCTCCGAATAGGAATTTTGGTGAGTTCCAGCGACCGTACACGGTCAGATAACGCTTTATAAATTGCCTAATCGATTTTGCGTCCTGATCTACGCCCCAGAAATCCTTGTTTTTCCCAGGAGAAGATTGCCGTTGAATACCCGGTCCCCACAGGATTAATGAAAACAAGGTCCGTGCGGTCGAGCAGACTGTCGGCATTGTCTTCCAGCGCGTAAGGCGCGGGAGGGGTAAAATTAGGCATGCTGGTCTTGATGCGTCGTGGCCCAAATGACCCCAGCAATAGAAACACCGAAGATGATCCCGGGCCCCCGTTATAAAAGAAAGTCACAGGACGGCTCGACGCCTCGACGTCGTTCGCGGTGAATGATACATAAAAAATCTTGGCGGAAGGTCGCGCGCTATATTGATCATATGTCACAAGATGACCAGCGCGCGCGGTATATGAGATGGTTGCCCCATTGATCGTGATGCTTTGCTGCGTAACTGCAGCGTTCTCAGTCGCATCACTTATTGAATCGTCTGGGCCCGATCCATATAGTGTAGTATCGAGAAGGGGTTGGTCCGACCCCTTCTCCGCCCGATCCATAACTGATTCATTCATGTTTGGTTCTCCCGAGGTTAGATAACGTGACATAACGCCTCACCTGGATTTGGAAATTTTCACCATTTGTTGAATGTTCGTGAGTATATGTTCGATTAAAACATTTATCTGCAGCTTGCCTTGGGGATTTGCTGGCATAATGATGAAGACTCATAGGAGCCTGGTCCTACAGTAAGTTTGTGTTACCATGGATTTAAGTGTCAATCTGGTGTTATTAAGGAATTTGGTAAAAGAGATATTTATAATCAGCAGTAGGTATGTGCTAAGTAAGTAAGGCTTATCATACCTTGTCCTAGACTGATACAAGTCGTAAGGACTGAGCTAAGCTGAGGTTATCATATTAATAGTAACTGAATGACAAACTTACTTCTTTTAAATACGACGGCAAGAAATCAAAATGTGTGGCAACAATAATCAAAAAACTTGATTTCTTGTTGTTATTTCCCCAATTTGCTGTTCTTGTTTTCCTTCACCTTCCTTATCGGACTTTTCATCATCATAATCATAATCTGGCCCCATAGATTCTTTGTTGTTGTCTTCATTGCCGCTGCTATCTGAAGAAGGAGAAGAAGAAGCTGAACTTTTTACCTGCTCTTCTTTATCTTTGGACTTTTCAGATTCTGATACAAACCTAATGGCATCGTCAACTACAATAGCATTAGTTAATAGTTCAAGCTTCATAGAATAACACCCTTTAGCCAAAGACAATGCCTTGCATCTTTTTTTATCCATATGAATGGTATGGAATAAGCCCATTGCCACCATCTAGCAGTCCATTCTCCATATGTCAAATTGTATGGTTTAGAGTTTGCTGAAAATACCTGTACTTCCATTGCTAGTGCTACCAGTCAAGGGAATACTAAGATTTGCCATTGTAGTGGATGTTATTGGTGAGATGAGTTGCAGCAGTTGCAGTTGAGTTTGCCTAAAATAGCTTGAATTGGCCTGCTGAGACTCTAAATACAAAAGAGCGGAAAAATACTCCTGCTATTACAGGCAGTATTTTCATTATTCATTTCAAAGCGAAACCAACCAAAAAATCTGCTATACTGCCAAAACCAATAATACTTATGATATTATGGTAAAAGTAGTTTCACACTATATACGTCCATATCTAATTTTGTTACTACTCCAAAAATCATATATTATATCATCAGTTGATAATAATGATTGATAACGATTATCTTCAAATCTCTTCTTCAGGTTTATGTGAAGACAATTCATTTTCTAACTGTAACCTATTAACCTAGAGAAAATAAACAATCAGATTACTCGTGCATATATAAGTGAAAAGATAAATGAATCTCAATATAAAATTGTAGATAAAATGATTTCAGAATACTATAATAAAATAAAAGATAAGGACAAAATAAGTCACAGTAATAATTCTGCTAATCAACATGAGTCCCATCTGGTGGATATATAGCTGGTATCTATTAGACTGGTATATATATATATAGCTGGTAATATTTATCAGTGAGCAATACGGATAACCCTTTGTCAAAAAAATAAGGGGGATAGGATATTTCCTGTTATAAACAGGACATTTCCGATACTAGCCAGAACAATTTGAAAGCTTGAGTATCTTTAGATATTAAGGCGATGGGGTCCTTTTCTTGTGATTTATTATCGTCATCCACTCTTGTAAATTTCCTTATGATAGACCCTATATCTGCAAATGACATATGTACCTCTTGTGCAATTTCCCTAATGGTTTTACCTTGTTGGGTTCAATAACGCGTTGTTCTTTCTCTGTTCTATTTAGCATCATTCTATATTATAGCACCATATAGTTTCTCATCGTATCCAGCTAGACTTTTTGTTACTAAATCAATTATCTTTCTGTCCGCGACTTATCATCCAACTTTATCATTATGTCATTATTTATGTCAACTAATCAACACCGGTTTTTATAGTTGGATAAAGTTTTATCCACATTGCCGGTTCGGGGATGGATGGCGGCGGAGCGGGCCTGACAGTGATCCGTGGCCGCAGTAACGGCCTGAGTTCCTCGCCGCTGGCCGGTGGCAGATCGTCGAGAAACCGGGACCGCCAAAATGGTGCCTCGAAAGGCGGGCATTCGACGAGTGCTGGGGTGGAGGCTCGCTATGCTCTGGACCGAAGATGAAATCCGCGAACTGATTGCGTTGTGGCCGACGAACTCGGCGACGCAGATCGCCAGCCAATTGCAGCGCCCGGCCGCCGCGATCACCGGCAAGGTGAAGCGGCTGCGCGACGAGGGCCTACTGCCGGCCGAGACGATCAAGCATTACGATTTGGCGCCGGTGCAGACGCGGCCGAAACGCGCTTCTGCGGCATCGAACGATTTGCTCCACGGTGGAGCAAATCCGACGAACGCCTTCTCCACGAGGGGGGAAGCGCCCTGCTCGATCCTCGATCTCGACGACAACCGCTGCCACTGGCCGCTCGGCGAGGTGCACGAGGTCGCTGCGCTGTTCTGCGGCGGGGCCACCGAGCCGGGCCGGCGCTACTGCACCCACCATCTGCGGCTAGCGCGCGGCCGGGCCTAGACCGGCCCAAAGATTGGCAGCGCGAGTCACTGGGGCGTTTATTTTGCCGGGCCGTTAGGACGGCCCTCAGAAAAAACTCACCCGACGGGCTCCCCTGCCCGCCCCCTCGCGGTCACGATCAGGAAGGCGACGGCGTGCCAGGTTTTCATCGGCGCCGCTCCGGGTAAAAGGCGGCGCCGGCCAGCACGCCGACGATGCCGGCCGCCCCTACTTCCCACAAATCGCGCGGCACGATATTGATCGGCTCGCCGATGGCCTGAGACAGGTTTGCGGCGAAGTTTTCATCGAACATAAAAACGCTTATCAGGGCCGTGGCTGTGGCCACGTAGAGCAGACGGTTGATCATTTCACCGGCTCGTTCTTCGGAGACTTTCCTTCACCGGTGCGCGCAGCCTTTGCGTCCGCGATAAAGCGCTTGGCGTGCCGCTCCGACAGCGCGATGTAGTAACCAGGCTGCGTGCTACAGGCGTCGAGCAGGCGGCGCCAGTTCTGATCGACCTTGCCCTCCCCGCCCTTGCGCTTGCCGACCGGTGGCTGTGGGCCGACGTCGGCCTCGATGATCTCGCGCGCCCGCATGAGCAGCTCGCCGAGTGCGGCACGGGGGTAGAAGCCGTCGTCCTCGTGCTGCCAATCGTTGCGCTTCAGCAAGGCCCGAATCTCGTTCTTCAGCTGGTCGAGCGGGGGTGTGTCGACTGGCGGGGCGTCAGCAACAGGATGTACGGGCGGCCGTGGGCTGCGCATTTCAGCCATGCGGGCGAACTTCGGCGGCAATCCGCTTGCCGCTTTTCGTCTGCGCCTTCGATCCGATCTTTCTGGCTTTCTTTGATTTGAACGCCAGTTCGAGTCCGAGTGCATCGATGACACGCAGGATGGTGCCGAAGTTTGCGTTGTTCTCCGCCGACAGCGAGCGATAGAGATTTTCGCGGGACAGGCCGGTGGCTTTCGCCACTTTGGTCATACCGTGTGCGCGGGCGACAGCGCCAAGGGCGTGCTGGATGATGGCAGCTTCGCCCGGATCGCCGGGATTGCCGGTTGCGATGACTTCGTTAAGGTAGCCGATGATCCTGGCAGGGCTTGTGAGGTAGTCGGCCTCGTCGAATGGCTCGATTTTGAGATCGGCTTTAGTGAACAGCCTTTTGGTTTTTGGCATTGGTTACAACTCCTCGATCATGGTTCGCGCTCTGGCGATGTCGAGTCGTGGCTCACGGCCGCGAGATTCCCCCGACAACTTCAGCCCCGGTCATGCTGGGGCTGCTCTTTGTCCCTCTTTGTCCGCCTATCGACCCACCTCATCGCCGCGCATGCAATCGAAAGAACGCAGTATTCGGTTAGTGCCGAGGGAGGAAGCGTCTCAGTATCGAGCCCGATAGTCGCCGCGCCGCTGGTGCGCGAACAAGTACTGGGGATTGATCCCGCAATAGGAAGCAGTACCGCTCGCGGTGGCCATGCATTGGGCGTAGCTGGAGAATTGGCAATTGCCGGGATAGCCCCATGGGCGCCCTTGCAAGCAGTACGTATCCTGTACGGTCCCAGCAGGCGCGGGCGATATTGATCCGACCTGGCGATAACGCCGACTGTTTCGTCTCACCGACGCCGTCGGACCCGCATAAAATGGGTTGGGGTTGCACTGCAATCCGCGGCCGGAAGCCGACGCCGCGCATTGGGCCATCGTATAGTAGGTGCAATCCTGGTAGGTACCTCCTCTCGGGGACACGACGTGCATGCAAACAGGGAAAGCCGGGTCATATGTCTGAGCCCAGGCGTTCCCTGCTGCTAAAACGACAGCTGCCGTCAAAATCGTCAAAGCCAAAGTGCGCATTGGATCGTTCTCGAAGTCCGCACAACACCAATGCACCGCAGGCAATACTGTTTCAAGTCGGAATAGGTTCATGCGCGCGCATCCGGCGTTCAGCCGGGTGCAGGATCAGTTCGGCTGAGCCGTAGAGCACCGGTCGCCATTGATCGGCGAGCCAGTCAGTTTACGAGTAGCAAATCCAATCGATCCGGGGAGTGGCACGATGAAAACAGAACAGCTGAAGATGTTGGCTGGCGAGCTTTACGATCCAATGGATCCCGAGCTAGTTGCGGCGCGAACACATGCGCGAGACCTATGTCAGGCGCTGAACGCAACGCAAGAAGTGGAACACGAGAAACGGCGGCAAATCCTGCACGAGCTGTTCGGCGCCGGTGGCGACACCGTGTGGATGCAGCCGCCCTTCTTCTGCGACTATGGCTCTAACATCAAGCTCGGAGAGCGGGTTTTCTTCAACTTCAACTGCGTCGTGCTCGACGTTTGTCCAGTGCAGATCGGCAGCTTCACCCTCTTTGGCCCGGCGGTGCAGGTCTACACTCCGATGCATCCATTCAACGCCGAGCAGCGCCGTCGAGAAGAGTTCGGTAGACCGGTAGTCATCGGGTCGGACGTTTGGGTGGGCGGCGGAGCGATCATTTTGCCGGGCGTGCGTATTGGGAACCGAGCGGTGATTGGGGCTGGAAGCGTGGTGACACGTGATATTCCAGAGCGCGTGTTTGCCGCAGGAAACCCGTGCCGCGTAGTCCGCGAAATCACAGAATAAACGTTATCGCCCTTGAGGCGCTGTGGTATAATACCCGGCGGGTCTCTGCCCCTTCACCCGCCGGGCTTAGTTGAAAGCGAACGAGACATCGGGTTCAGAAATCAGAACTCAGGTCGGGATCGGAATGAGTGTCATCCCTTCTGGATAGTAGCGGAAACCATCACCCTGCTTTGCCACATGACCGATCCCTGGCCACGCGAAGTGATAGGCCAGCAGGAGTGTCTTATTCTCCGCCAGCGTGTTCAGTATTCGCACCCGACTTTTCGCCGACTGCTTGGGATCGGTATCGTACATGAACTCGGTCAGCGGCTTCTCCAGCAGTATGACCGGATGATGAGCAAGGTCGCCGACATAGCAAAGTGACTCCTTGCCGGAATTGATCATGAATACCGTGTGCCCGACCGTGTGGCCCGGCGCTAAGATCGCATGAACGCCAGGCAGGATCTCTTCGCCATCTTTGATGAAATGCATTCGGTCCTTATTCGGCGAGAGGTTTTTGCGCGCCGTCTCGAGAAAGACTTTGAATTCGGACGGTACTTTGGTTTCGTCAGTCCAGAAATCGTAGTCAGCCTGGGTGATGAAGTACTCGGCATTCGGGAAGTGACGCGATCCATCGTCGGCCATGCAACCGCCACAGTGGTCGATGTGCGCGTGCGTCATCACGACCGCATCGATGTCCTTCGGATCGAACCCTGCGGTCTTGAGGCTGCTCATGAGCTTGCCGGTTGTCGGGCCGAACAGCGTTAGGCTTCCCATCCCAGTGTCGAAGAGTATGAGTTTGTCACCCGTGTTGACCACCAATGCATTCTGCTCAAGCACCGCGTTTGAGAGGGGCAGGAAGTTGTCGGTGAGCTGCCTGTCCATCTCCGCCGGAGTGAGGCCGAGGAAGTTCTTGTGCGGGTCGCCGAGCGGAAGCGGCCCATCGGAAACTATCGTCGCTTGAAAGGCGCCTATGTTAAAGCGATAGAATGGCGGTGCCTGGCTATCGAGTTTGGGCGCCTTAGCGAAGCTTGGGTTTATGGACGCGAGCGTCCCGGCTGCGGAGGCTCCGATCAACAAGTTCCGACGGGATAGCATCGTAGTGCTTTTTGTCATTTGTTACTCCCTTCTTTGGCGCTTATGCGCCGCG
>CAWGVG010000061.1:0-42704 GCA_963825865.1 uncultured Nitrososphaeraceae archaeon
AAAGGACCATTGTCAGGATATACAGCAATAATGTATTCATATATATAAATGAAAGGACCATTGTCAGGATATACAACGGATTATTCACAAGGTTGTGAGGGCAATATAGGTAATAGTCAAGCAAAAGCATGCATTATAACTAATGAAGAAATAACGCGACCACCAACACCAGCCCCTATTCCTTCAAAGCCAATTATAAAAACGATTACCGGATTTAATGCACCATATGGAATCATAACCATTCCTGATAATGGTTTTGTGTATGCGAGTAATTACGGTCAATTCAACACAACGGGTCACTGTCACAGTAATAAACAGCTCTACTAACTTCATAACAGATTCTGTGGATGTAGACAAAAATCCTCAACTATTGCATATGATTCAGCAAATGGCTTTGTATATACAGCCAACCTTTTGTCTAATAATATATCGGTAATAAATGCATCCAATAATGCAGTTGTTGATACGATACCTATTGGCAATTCTCCAGGCGGTAGTTTCGAAGGTATGGCGATTAATCCTACGAATAATACTATTTACGTTGCAAATAGCGGGCTCAAATACAATATCAGTAATAAATGGCACAACTAATACTGTCGTTAGAGATCTTCTAGGTTTCCACACTCCATCTGGTATTGCATATAATACGGATAATGAAGCTCTATATGTAACGAATAGAGGATCAAATACTGTTTCTGTTATTAATGGTTCAACAAATAATTTGCTAAGAATAATTCCTGTAGGTGCTGCGCCAACAGGAACTATCTATAATGCTGCAAATGGATATATTTACGTTGCAAATAGCGGTTCAAATACAATATCAGTAATAAATGGCACAACTAATACTGTCGTAGCAACAGTTCATGTCGGAACAGGTCCTAATGGAATTACATACAATTCTAATAATGGTGAGATATACACAGCAAATTCTATCTCTGGTACAGATTTCTGTTATAGATGGTTTGTCTAACACATGTCTCTCAAACAATAAGTCTTGCAACAAGTCCTAATGCAATAACATACAATTCTAGTGATGACAGCATTTATGTAACAAATATGGGTTCAGATACCGTTTCTGCAATCAGTAATATTAGCAGGCAGGCAGCAAATAAGAATCATAAATAAAATAGAGAAAGCTTAAATCAATCTCCCTTACTTTGCAGAATAAGAACATGAGACATGCGTGACATCTAAATGTGAATGTTCCAGCCTTGTCATCTACAAAATCTAGCGTTTGTTGGGTGATTGTATCCTTCTATGCCAAAGCCATGTCCGTTGTATAGTTCGACTTCATCTTGTGCTGTGGTGAACAATAATCTTACTAGATCACCTTTGTTAACTTCAATAGTACCCGGAGTGAACTTCCACGATTGAACCTTTACTGGAATTACTTTTACGTGAGCACCCTTTGATAAGACAGCAGAAGCTGGTCCAACTACCATGACTGGAAGACTTACCTCCTTGATCACCTTTGGTTCAATTATAAAGTTAGGAGAGCCCGTCTGCTGACCAAATATTACATCAACATTATAAACTCCTGCTGATGGAAAATTGTATTCAAACTACACACTTTGACAACTACTCTGATAGACTTATATATACCAGTTAACAAAAGTTCGCTAACAACTATCGATATATTTCAACTCAAAATATTAGCAAACCGTCAGCGAAATAATGTTAATTGGTATAATCTGTTTCAATAACGTCATTATGTCATCCATGAGTTGCTGAGGACATTGTATTACGCTCTTGAAACTAGTATATACTAGTGATCGTAAGGCGGAGACTTGACAGAAAATGGTGGCAATATCGATATACAAAAATACGAAAAAAGAAGGATCGCTTATAATAATAGACTCTGTAAAAGCATACTTTGGTCTTGGTAACGACACAGATCTGGATAAATTTATTCAGAATCAGGTAAAAAGAGCACAAAATCTTGGTAAGAATGGAGTTTCTGTAATCACCGATGTAGGATCATTCCTGTGTATATAATCAAAACAACTTTGATGAGCTCACAGAACAGAAGAAGCAAGCGTTGCTTTCACATCATAGCAAAAGTTTCATAGTTACTACTAATCTGACTACATAAGTAAAATAATCTGGTTAACAACACAATAGTAACCTTTATGACTATACCTACTATATGACTCATTGTTTCGCTGGGGAATAAAAAGGAGAATGTAAGAGCACCTTTTACAAATAACGAGTCAGATTGACACGAACCTATTTCTATTGAATTCATCTTATCTACTGTAAGATGATTTTTCTATACCATCATAACCCTCTTTGACTTATTCCGTGAACTACTTTTGCAAATTTTGGAATGTCATCATCGATAGATATGCCGTATGCTCCGAGCTGTTCTTTCAGGTCTGAATACGATTTTAGCTCGACTGTAGTCATATTCTCTTCACATAAAGCAGATGGTACGGCGAAGCCTCGCTATTTGATTTTTCCTCCTTCAGGATTTTGATTTGTTCCTTTAACTTTTGGATTTGTTCCTCTAATTTCTTTTTCTCATCTGCCTTTTGCTGAATGTATTCCGATATCTGAGACAACGGTAAAGTCTTTGTAAAACTCAATCAAGTTTGTCAAGTAAGAAGCAATGCTTTCTGGTGTTAGCCCCAGATTGTTGCAACGCTTGTAAATATCAGACATAAATGATTCAAAGTCTATCCTCTCTTACTCCCAATCTATTCATAATCATTGCAGACTCTAAAACCATCAGCGCATTGAGGCAGCGGATATACCAATTTTCTTTAAGGTAACAGCCAGCTCCCTTAATTCGTCTGCTGCAGAAAGACCTAGGGCTTGTCTCCATTCGTTGACTATGTTTGTTACAGCTCCAGCACTAAGGCCACTATCACCTGCGATTTTATCTCTTTGTGCACCAGCTATCCACTGTTGTATCACTAGCGACCTAAGATTATCAGGAAGTTTGAAAGGCATTATATTATATAATTATAGAACAAGCATCTATTAAAATTTTCGTCAAATGCGTCGTCAAACAAGTCATATTGGGCGACTGTGCTTATCTGTTCGTTTTTACACCTCCAGTAAATATAAAAATTCGACTAAAGGCTGGTCGAGCTTTTTTATCCACAACTAAACCGCTTACTCCCTCCAAATTAATCGTAGGTCCGAATCCGGTGGAATGCGAACCAAAATTGACTCATTTTTGCCACCCATGTCGACTTCTCCGATTGAAGCTCCATAGGTTAATCAGAATGCTACTATCTATCTATAGGTAATAAATTTCGGATTTATCTTAGGGATTAGATTCCTACATGTAATCGGGGTTCTATTGACTAAGCTTTAAGGTTATCTGCAAAGTACTCCACTTCTAGCAAAAGAAATCAAAAAAAATATTAGATCTCTTGTGTAATTAGCAGCTATAGTCTAACACCCTACTTGTTTTAGCCGTCTTCTTAGATTGAAATGCTGTCAGACTGTATAACTCTGAAGTTCAGGAGACCGGATATTATATCATATATGTTATTCTATTCCTTAATCTGTTTCTAAATTTAGTACCCATTATTCCAAACTTTTTGATTTACATATGGTATGTTCTACTATGATCCTTAGCCTAGAATGATTCTTGTTGTAAGTTCTTTCATCACATGAAAGCAATGTACCCTTTTTCTTTTTGATACCAAGTACAGACTTTACATGGGAAAGTCCTTTTCAATGCCAAGATAACCAATATTAACTATGTTTTCAACTTGTGATGGAGTTATAGAATGATTGTGTTTGTAAATGTCATAATCATGTTTTCTTCCACTTCTGTGACCTGTCTTATGCAGTATCAATCCTTCATGGTTTACCATCAATTGTGTCTTGACAGTATGTTTCTTCTTTCTACCTGAATAGTAACTCTTCCTTCTTCTTTTGTTCTTAGGTCTTGGAATTTCTTGTTCTGTAGAGTCTATGAAAGCCTTGAATCCAGGAAAGTACTCTTCTACTTCATCTATAGTTCTTAATCTCCTATAACGTTTGTATATCTTCTTTGGCAATGGAATACACTCCTTGATAAGTGGTTCCATCATTGATATATCTCTACAAACATTGCTTTGATCAAGGTCAAACAGAAATCCTGATAATGTATATGTAATGTATAATCTGTAGTATA
This sequence comes from uncultured Nitrososphaeraceae archaeon, assembly GCA_963825865.1. Taxonomy (GTDB): domain Archaea; phylum Thermoproteota; class Nitrososphaeria; order Nitrososphaerales; family Nitrososphaeraceae; genus CAWGVG01. The sequence continues at coordinate 4,133 of CAWGVG010000061.1, forward strand.
CTAGAAGCATAACGAATCTTTCTTTAACTTTAAGCTTAAATGGTCTACCAGCACCTATATCCCGTATTCTCGTCCTTGATAGAAGACGTCTTCTTTCGTGCTCTTCGTAGTTATGTTCAATTTCGTTACAAATGGATTCAAATTCAGATACAGTTACTCCGGTAAATGACCTGAATATCAAAGGTTTCTTACATAATTTGCTATAGGACATCAAAGAGCTTGTCAGATAGATATCCTATGTGAAGAGGAATATAGCTCTAAGCTTCTAATTACACAAGAGATCTAGTATAAAAGAATTAGAATATGGATATGGCTAAGAATTAGAATATAGCTTTAATCAAATAGGCTAGGGTTCAGGACCCAAGGTATTTAGTCTCTATGTAGGTCACAAAGTAATCCGGGTTATAGCCTTCATTGAAGGTATTATTAAGAAGCATTTTGGGGGCATAGACAGATCCATGCTGATGTATTTTTAATCTTAACCATTCTCTGATAGGCTTGAAATTACCCCTCTTGATGTCTTCCTCGTAACCCTCCAGGTCTTTGCGCATCTTTGAAGCAATGATCGCTGAAACCAAGTTTCCCAAAGTGTAAGTTGGGAAATAGCCAAAGAGGCCACTGCTCCAATGAGTATCTTGAAGCACTCCCTGTGAATCCTTAGTTGGTCTCACTCCAAGCAGTTGCTCCATTCTATCGTTCCAGAATTCAGGAATTTCAGAGACGCGGAGCTCATCTCCAAATATTTTTTTCTCTATCTCATATCTTATTGCTATATGGAGATTGTATGTAACTTCGTCGGCGTCAACTCGTATATAATCAGCCTTGACGTTATTGAAATACAGGTACAACTCATCATCTGTTGCTTGGTTTGCGAAACTTACTTGCTTTCTAATCAAGGGAGCTATCAATTGAACAAAAGGCAGGCTTCTGCCCACAATATTCTCCCAGAACCTTGACTGAGATTCATGGAGCGCAAGCGAAGATCCGCCTTCAAGAGGAGTAACAGACAATGACTGATCGCATTGCAGATTATACAAGGCATGACCAGCTTCATGAATAGTACGAGATATCGACTTTTTGAAATCGGTCCCTTCATACCGAGTAGTTATTCTTACGTCGTTGAGGCCCATAGCCTCAGTGAAAGGATGAGTAGATACATCCATTCTGAAACGTTCCATGTCGTATTGCAAGAGAGTCAAAATGTCATGATTGAGCTCGTCAACTTTTTGGATATCATACTTTGATTTTCCAAGTTTGCTCTCTTTGCAAAACGGGCTGCCTGAATCTACGAGTTTTTTCAGAATCTTCTGAATACGCGGAGTCAACGCACCGAATACTTTATCCAAATCATCTACTGTAAGCTCTTCTTCGAACTTATCCAAAAGCGCATCATACGGATGCTTTTCATAACCTATCTTCTCAGCGATTTGCTTCTTTATTTCTATCATTTTCTTCAAGTGGGGTGCATACATCATGAAAACAGATTTTTCTCTCGCCTCCCTCCATGCCATGTTGCCCCTTATTCTTTCCAGAGATTCTGCTTCAGTCAACTCTTTGGGTATCTTGATCTGCTTGGTTATTTCCCTGTTGAGGACCTTGTACAATGCCCTTCTCTAAATCGCTAGGGCTCACCAGTTTCTTCGCTGACTCAACAAGACCAACAAAATCTTTGTTTAGCAGAAGATCCTTATGTAGCATGTGAAGTTGAGAATCGGCCACTCCTCTTTCTTCCGTGCCTTTCCTAGGCATATAAGTCTCAAAGTCCCAACCCATTAGAGAAATGGCATGATTTAGCGACCACATTGGTTTGTAAGCATTGAGGATCTGATTCATGACAGGGTTCTCGCATCTCATGTCGTCACACTTTTTATGAACTCAATCACATCGGTCTATTAATCATTGCTAGCCAGATTTTCATCTCCCACAGTGCAAAAGACAAAGAGTCGGTCGATTTTTTTGTTGAAAAACTTAATGACACAAGTGTTAAACCTATTCGCATGGAATATGAAAAATGGTCAAGAAATGGTAACCCTGATTGGAGGTGGATAAAAGACGAAATTCAGAAATCTAGGGCTCTTTTTCTTATATTAGCAAAGAATATAGTTAAAAAGGAATATACCCAGAATTGGGTTGCCTTTGAAATAGGAGTAGCTTCGACATGCAATCCTCCGATACCTGTTTTTGTATTCAAGGAAGAAAATATTGATTTTCCGGTACCTTATCTTAATCATTATTTTGACCAACCGTTGTCAAATACAACTCGTTTATTCTCAAAAGACCTATCGTTAGCTTTTCTAAACGTGCATCCGCTAAAAAAAGTTACCAAAGATATTTGCGACAAGTGCTTTAATGAAATTAAACCAAACGCTACAGACAGAATAAGGCGATATAACAAGGCACAGACAATACTTGATGGCGAAGATAGAACTGGAATAGTTGAATCTAGAGAAGGAATGTAATGATAACAATGAGTGCAGAACATTATAGTAATCAAAATAATCAAAACCACACTATATTATGGAAGGATGAAACTAAAACCGGTATTATTCATAGGCGAGTTGTGCAGCACCTTGGCTCGGTGTGACCAAAATAAGTATAACCTTTCGGTTTATTATTATTCATATACTGATTAATTCGCCCTCATACAATCAAATCATCTAGATAGAGTATTGCTAATTTTGGTGAAAAAGATGTGGAAATTTTAGAGAAATATAACAAAAAAAGAGACTTTACAAAGACACCTGAACCAGTAGGAAGGAGGGATACGAGGCAGTATAATAATACTATTACTACTACAACCAATAAAGTAGGTAAAGAACTTAGATTTGTGGTGCAGAAACATGATGCAACAAAATTGCACTACGATTTTAGATTAGAGACAAAAAAGGAAAGTGTATTAAAATCTTGGGCAATACCCAAAGGTGTTTCGCTGGATCCAAAAGTAAAGAGGCTAGCAGTATTAACTGAAGATCATCCTTTAGATTATTTGCTTTTTGAATGGATAATTCCTGAAGGAAGTTATGGAGCAGGAACTGTGATTGTTTGGGATACAGGAACATATACTTCAGAACAAGAAATTTCCGACCAATTTAAAAATGGCAAAATTACGTTTATCCTATTTGGCCAGAAATTAAAAGGAAGATTTTCGTTATTAAAAACAGCAAGAGAAAATCAATGGCTTTTGATTAAAGGAAATGATGAGTTTGCATTACTAAAGATGATTTAACTATCACACGACCTGAGTCAGTTCTAACTGGAAGAACTAATCAAGACTTGGAAAATGGCAAAGGAGATAAAGCAAAGTCAAGCAAGAATAAGATCGCCATTAGAGACTCTAAAAGCAAACACCACGATGCTAATATTAATGACGACAACTACAAAAGAAAAGATAAATCTGCAATAATTTCAACAGGAGTCAATCTAAAAGAAAAAGGACTCGGTGTTAATGAAGAATTTACAACAAAAATAAAACCAATGTTAGCCACAGTGTGTAGATGAGCCGTTCAATGACAAAGACTGGGTTTTTGAAGTAAAATGGGATGGGGTACCATTCTATGTTCTTTTTACACAAGACAAAAGCAATATTTGAAATAAAATCTAGAAGTGACAAAACCATTACACACCGATATCCAGAACTAATAGAGCCACTAAACTCCGCAATAAAATGCAAAGAGTCAATCATACTAGACGGAGAGATTGTAGTATTGGATAAAGTCGGCATGCCCAGTTTTCAGAGCCATCAGAGGAGAATGAATGTAGATTATAAAGCAGATATTGGGAAGTTGTCTCGGAAAATACCTGCAACATATTACATTTTTGACATTCTTTATTTGGATGGGAAAAACTTGCAGAATTTAGACTTTATTCAAAGAAGGGGTATCCTTTCCAAGGTTATAAATAAAAGCAACAAAGTACAAATTTCAGAATTCTTTGAAGAAAGAGGTAAAGAGATCTTTGATAATGTCAAAACCATGAATTTAGAAGGAATAGTGGCAAAAAACAAATCTAGTAGATACATGCAAAGTACAAGAATCAGGAGATTGGCTAAAAATTAAGACTATAAAAACTCAAGATTGCGCAGTAATAGGATATACAAAGGGAGAGGGAAACAGAGAAAATTACTTTGGTTCTCTTCTCCTAGCGGTGTATTATGGTAACAAATTAAGGTTTGTTGGTCATACTGGAAGTGGATTTGACTTTGCCCAGCTCAATGAAGTATACAATAAACTTCAACAGATGAAGATAGAAATATGTCCTGTTGACTATATACCATACACTAATCGAGCTCCTGTTTGGATTGAACCTAAACTTGTAGCAGAGGTAAAGTTCAGTGACTGGACACAGGAAAAAATTATGAGAGTCCCTATATTTCTTGGATTCGGGGAAGATAAAAAGCCAGAAGAATGTGTTCTTGAAGAAGAAAAGAGCACCGAAGAATTGATTTCAAATGGTGATGAAAAGGAGGCAGCGACGAGAACGACCCACTACCTACGAAGCTTCTGAAATATCTACATCTAACGGTCCTAGGACCACTATTACACCGTCATCTTCTTCTTTTTCTCACCTTGATAAGGTATTCTGGGATAAAAAGTGAAAACCATCTACAACTGACAAAAAAGGATTTGATTGAATACTACAACAAAATTAGCGAATATCTTCTGCCTTATCTTAAAGATAGACCGTTATCTTTGACAGGAGCCTGACAGAATTGAAGGAAAGTATTTTTATCATAAGAATTGGAATAAGGAAAAACCCGATTTTGTACAAACTGTAAAGGTGCATTCCAAATCTAAAGATGGTATCATTAACTGTTGTACTTACAAACATAGGTAACAATATAGCTTACAGACATAGGTAACACTTCTGCTAGGAAGTGGAAATCTCTATAGAAATTAGAACAAAATTCAATCTCATTCATGAACATGAATGGACTGGTAATAGTATTAGCGATATTTGCAATAAATACGAAATATCTAGGAAGACATATTACAAGTGGAAAAATAGATACATAGAGCACGGAATAGACGGGTTGAAAGACCTATCTAGAAGGCCTCATAGCATCAAAACCAAAGTATCTAAAGAAATAGAAGAAACAATACTTGATTTAAGATTAAAGACCTTTGGTACTAGTAGAATCAGGTTCAGATTAAAAAGACTTGGAGTATCATTGAGCAGTAGAACCATATACAAGACATTGAAAAAACATACTCTCAACGTTCTAAACTGTAAGGTAAAGAATAATAGAAAGTATAAGCGATTTGCAATGAAACATCCAAATGACATGCTTCAAATGGATATACTTGGACCATTTTACTGTACCTGTTCTAGCACAAGAAATTACATGATAAGCTGTATAGATGACTGTTCAAGAAAAGTTGCTAGCAAGTGGTCTGAAAGAAAGAGGAGCATTGATGTTTTGAATGTACTAGAGGAGTGGATTATGGATAACGGAAAGCCCAGGAAAGTTATGCATGACAACGGTAAGCAGTTTACATCTAAACTATTCAAACACTTTCTATATAAGAATAACATAAAGGATAAACCAATTCCAAATTCATATCCACAGTTACAAGGAAAGATAGAAGCATATAACAAGATTGTAAAGAATGAGTTCTTGACAGTTGAAGAAATAACAAGTATTGATGACGGAAAACTAAGGTATGATATGTTTGTCAAAGCATATAATGAAACTAGGGAACATGGTGGAATAAATGGTCTTACTCCTTCTGAAAGGTTGTACAAAGGTTAATTAAATCTAAGACATATACAAAAAGGAAGCAAGAAAGTGTAACCTATGTAGGTAATCAAAATTGTTACCCATCTGTGTAGGTACAACAATTAACTATATCATGTGCAATAACAAAGATACCCTTCTATGGCTAGCAAACCTAGCATGCATAGAGATGCATCCATGGTATAGTAGAGTCAATGACCTTGACGCATGCAAAAAAAATAATACAGATGATGAAGAAAAATGCGGCTTGAACACACCTGATTTCATGGTCTTTGATTCGGATCCTTACATTTACTCAGGCAAGGAAAAAAAGGGGAAAAGGAGCCAGAATATAATATAGACGCATTTAGAGCTACAGTTGAGGTTGCATATGACCTAAAAGAATCTATTTGACGAATTAAAGATAGAGATCCTATGTAAAGACATCTGGAAAAACAGGATTGCATATATTTGTCCCCGTTGTTCTATCGTATACATGATCAGACAAAAGCATTTGCTGAAATTATTGGGAAAATATTGAGCGCAAGACACCCACAAAAAATAACAATGGATTGGAACACTAATAAAAGAATTGGAAAAGTTTTCTTCGACCATAATCAAAATGCAATGGGAAAAACAATAGCATCTGTCTTTTCTGCAAGACCTACAACTTCAGCTGCCTATATCTATGCCCGTCAAATGGAATGACTTGTCAAGTATATTTCCAACAGATTTTACAATCTTAAATGCTTTTGAGATTGTAAAAAAATCAGGTGATGCTTGGAAGGAGATATTACAAAAGAAGCAAGACATAAATAAAATACTTGAAGGTGTATCAAAAATACATAGACTGTAGTTTCAAAATAACCTTGGGAAGGATATGCATTTTTGGGGGACAATATCTGGAGATACCTGCCCCTGCATCATTGTTATTTAGAGTTACTTGTAGGACTATAACACTTTTCTACTCCAGTAACTCTATTCTGTGGATGTTTACAGCGACAGATAGTAGAACCGTGTTCTGAAAATTTATGATGGCATCTATAGTATTTGCATGTGGGTTCTGACTTTTTACCAAAAACGTCTACAATTGCTTGTTTTTGTTTGGTCAGATCTCTTAGCGGTTTACTAGGGACAGTATTCATTGCATTTCGTGGTATCTAAATAGAAGAATAAACGAAGTGTTGCAATTATCTTTGAAATTATTAATTCATGGGAGGATTTTGTTTTTTTTTGAAGTTGTTTCAGGTTTTGATTCTATGTAAATACATACGTATCTGTCTTTTTTTTCTCATTTAGTGCAATAACAGCTAGATATACTGTGTTGCCAAGGTCTACTAAACTAGAGTGAAAAATGTTGTTGTTGTGAATAGTGTCATGTGAATAATCCTCCTGCTCCCTTATCGCCGGAATTAAATAATGCAAATAAAAAATACTTGATTTAATCAAAGTGTTACTATTTTTAAAAGACCTAGACTTGTTGAATTCTCCCGCAAGCATTTTTCCGTTATTATCTACTACGCTACAAATCCTACATTTTTGTCTACAGATAATGCATTCAAACAAATTTTCTTTAAGAAATTATGTTCGTTTTCAGTCAATATAACTAACATAAAAATTAAGTATATATTAAATGGCTTTATTTGTACTAAAAATTACCGTAGTTTGTTTTCAATAAGACTTTCTACTAGTATATGGATCATTTTCAATTATTGTTATTTAACTGACATTTTGTAGATGTTATGGACGCATTTGTTTTTATTACATTCTTTTTAAACATGTTTTTTCTAACTTTCTGCTTTGTTGCACGAATCTGATATTGGTCGACTATGTTCAGAAACCTAGACCAAAAGTGATTACTTCGCATCCAAATCATTCATAGTTTATGCTGTAAACACTTAACAATAACGATTTTTCTGAATCATGCAGTTTTTATAAAGATCAATGGAGAGGAATGGGGGATTGGTTAGGTCCTAATTTTATTGCCACCTATAACAGGCAATATCGATCATTTGAAGAGGCTAAAGCATTTGTACATAGCCTTGGATTAAAGAATAGCGCAGAGTGGACAAAATATGCCAAATCAACTGACAAGGCTGATGATATACCTGCCAGTCCGAGCGCAGTATATGAAGATCAATGGAAAAGCTGGGGAGATTGGTTAGGTACAAGTACTGTTGCATGGCAAGATAGAGTCTATAGACCATTTGAAGAGGCTAAAAGGTATATACACGCGTTCCAGTTTAGCAACAGAGAAAATTATGCGAAATGGTGTAAGTCTGGCAATAAGCCTGATGATATACCTGCCAGTCCGAGCGCAGTATATAAAGATCAATGGAAAAGCTGGGGAGATTGGTTAGGTACAGACTATATCATTCCTGCTAATAGCAGATATAGGCCCTTTGAAGAAGCTCGGGAATACATACACACTCTCCATCTCACTAAGAGAAATGAATGGTTAGAATACTGTAGATCAGATAAGAAACCGATTGATATTCCTAGAAACCCAACTGCAGTATATGAAGATAAATGGATCAGTTGGCTTGATTGGCTTGGTTACAAGAAATTCAGAGATTTTGAGGAAGCTAAAAAGTATACTCATTCGCTAGCTCTAAAATCTTATAGTCCAGTGGCAAGTCTATTGCAGATCTGGAAAAAAGCCTGATGATATACCCAGTACCCCTAATCAAGTTTATAAAACGGAATGGAAAGCCTGGGGAGATTGGCTTGGTGCCTATAACGTTGCACCAAAAGACAAATCAATTCGTCCCTGGTTTCAAGCAAGGGAATACATTCGTGGACAGGGATTAAAGAATGTAAGAGAATGGGATAGCTATTGCAGATCTGGAAAAAAGCCTGATGATATACCACATAATCCAGATACTGCATATAAGAAAGAATGGAAGGGATATCGAGATTTCCTTGGAAATGAAAAACCACAATATCGTCCATGGTCTGAGGCAAGGGATTTTGTTCGTAAATTAGGAATCACAAGTCAGGATGAATGGAATAACTATTGTAAAGCGGGAAGATTACCTGCTGACATACCAAAAAGTCCAGATGACTTTTATAAAAAAGAATGGAGTGGTTTGAAAGATTGGCTTGGATATGACTATCGCCCATGGCCTGAAGTTAGAGAATGGGCGCAGAAACAAGGATTGAAAAGTCAAAAAGAATTTAAAAACTATTGTAACGCAGGAAAATTACCTGCTGACATACCCAGACGCCCAGAGGCAGTTTATAAAGATGAATGGAAGAGCTGGGGAGATTTCCTTGGTACTGGGAGAATTGCAGATCAGGAAACAGGATGGTCAATAAGCAAAATAAAGGAATTATTAAAACATTTAATCGAAGGCAAAGTAATTTATGAGTGGGATGAAGCTGTTCTTTATTCACTTTTACTACGAAGAGGATTATTGAATTTAGATCACAAAAATCGACACTTTGGTTTTTTCAAAAACCTAATTGAAGCAAGTAGAACAGAAGAAGGTCGAAAAGCTATCGAGGAATATGCAAATTCAGATTCGGAGACACCGCCTGATTTATCGACATTATCATCAGTTTCTGAAGATGATTCAGAACAAGAGATACAATCAGCATCATCACAAGAACTTTGCTAAACTAGTAGAAAACCAAGAGCCATTGGATTATGGCGAAATTGAGACAGCAGAACAAATTCTAGCCAATACAAATGTCTTGAATCAATCAATGTAGATGAAGAGGCCATGCAATTCTACCTTACATTATTCTATAGATGAATTATGGAAAAGTGCATTCAGAGATAAAGAGAAGACTATTGCAGTACTGTTAAACAGGAAGGCAAGAATGGAAACAAATATCCATGACGCAGTAGTAGAGACATTTCTTTCAGATTATGAAGGAACACAAAACATCAAAACTCCAGATGGCTATGCATTTCCATCAGAATCCTACTCTAATGCAGTTATATGTAGCATACAAAGTTAAGACACTTCCTTTCTTTGGAAATTTTTCTGGAACTGGTGCAGGTAAAACACTTTCAGCTGTATTAGCAAGTCGAGTAATAGACAGTAAAATGACATTAATAGTATGTCCAAATGATGTTGTAGACCAATGGGCAAAAAATATTGTAGAGATATTTCCTAATTCTAAAGTTATAACAGGAAAGGAAGCATTTTATGCAAAATATGATGAAAGTAAATATCAATATCTGGTTTTAAACTATGATAAATTTAGTCAGGAAGAATCACCAAATCTTATCTTAAGACTTGTTAAACAAAAAGTGGATTTTGTTGTTTTAGATGAAATTCACTTTGTAAAGAAAAGAGATGAGGATGCAAGTCAGAGGCGAAGAAATCTAGATGGTTTGATGACAGCTGTTAGAAAGAAAAATACCAACGTGAAGGTTCTTGGACTTTCAGCAACTCCTGTAGTAAACAACTTGATGGAAGGAGGTCTTTGTTGGAGTTGATAACAGGTAAAGATATATGATGATGTTTCCACCAAACCAACAATTCCAAATGCAGTTACACTATATGAAAAATTATCTACTATATCAATTAGAGAATTACCAAAATATGATATCGATGTCACTTACACAAGACATACGATGTTGAAGCACAAGACCAGAAAATATTAGCATAAAACAACTAAAAAGAAATCCATCTAATCAATTGAACAATTTTTAACAGATGCTAAAATACCTGAGATAATTAAGACATATAGAAGGTCAGACAATTATCTATACAGAATATGTTACAGATGTAATTGAAAAAATATCAAAAGCTGTAGAAAGTGCAGGATATTCATTATGCATTATATACTGGTTCAGACCATTCTGGACTAAAGAGATTTTTAGACAAAAAGGTTCAAGTTTTGATTGCTTCACGGCCTATTTCAACAGGAGTGGATGGACTACAGCATATCTGCAATAGATTAATTATCAATACGCTTCCATGGACCAATGCTCAATATCAACAACTTCTTGGAAGATTGGTTAGAAAGGGACAGATTAGAGATGTGGTTCATGTATACATTATCAAAGCTAATATAAGTGGATATGCAATATGATCATCTGAAATGGAATAGAATTCAATTCAAACGTACATTAGCAGATTGTGCGTAGATGGCAGATTACCAGAAAAGAATCTTGTTACTCCACAACAAGCAGCAATGGAAGCAGTAAAATGGTTAGAAAGATTAGAACGTGGTGAAATATCTACTATTACAAGAAGAGACCTTGAAGTAGAATTAACTCCTAGTACAAATAGAACAAAGAATAAGAAAATATGGTGATTTTACAAAGACTAAATAACCAAATAAACAATGAAAATTCAGAAACAACTCATGAAAGAATGCTAAAAGATCCGAAGGAGTGGGAAGAATATCATAGACAATATAGAGAAGCACGAAAGACATGGACTATTATTCCGTATGAAGAAATAATTAAAAGAATTAAACAATTATCTCCAAGGCATGCAAATAGGAGACTTTGGTTGTGGTGAAGCCAAAATTATGGAAGCAATTGGAGAGAAAGAGTTTATAGTTTTGACCATGTTGCAATAAATGACAAAGTAACAGCATGTGATATGAAAAAAGTTCCATTAGCTGATGAAGCACTTAGATGTTGCTGTTTTCTCTTTATCTCTAATGGGTAAGAATTGGCATGACTATATTATCAGAAGCAAAAAGATGTCTTGTCACAAATGGTATATTTGACTAATTGCAGAAACAACAAAATCTTTGAAAGAAGGAAGACTATCAAATATTAGAGAGGTAATTAAAGAGAAAGGTTTTGAAATATATACAGATGAAGAAAGAGGAGACTTTACATTTATTGAAGCAAGAGAATTGTAGTTACATATTCTATATTTACAAGGTGAAAGCACAGGTTGTTGTCAGAAAGATCTACTGTAATAATGACCATAATAAGTCAAAAATGGTAAGACGCTCTTTTCATAATTATCCATCTTAACCATCACCTTAGTATTGATTCACACTTTGGCTTGACACCGTTTCCGTCTTCTCATCTAATTAAGAGTCATTGAAAGAAACAAAGGCATGGTATTGGCCGCAAGGGTGAAACCAGTATTTCCGTCTTCTCATCTAATTACGAGTCATTGAAAGAGGATGCAATTTTTCCTTATTTTGTTCAGAAAGTATCTGGAAGATCTTAGGACAGAACATAACCGTAACGCTCCTAAACTTTCTTCACAATATACCAATCTAAAGGGCAACGTACCAAGCACATACATTATCACAGATGTCTTTCAGAATGCTAGAAGAAGATCATCAGAAGGAAATTATGACGATGCTGTCGCCAGACTATATAGATGCCTAGAAATGGTTGTACCAGTATGTACTGCTCTTGGAATATAATTTATCTTCTTCTAATATTGACTTGAAGATACTAGAAGAAAAAAAGATACCCGATATTTTATTTCAGAAACTATCCAGTAAAAGGAATGGAAAACAAAACATTGAAGTGGGTCTGGTTGAAGGCTTTGAACTTCTTTCCCCCTAAACAAAGAACATCCCGTTGTAATTGAATACTTGACTCAAAGAGAAATCCTTAAGAAGAACCTAGATTATAAAAATAGCTCAATTCTGGCACATGGCGTGACTCCTGTAGATAAGGAAAAATATATAAAAATGGAATATTAGAAAATTTATTGTCAAACTCATACCAGATATTGATGACAGGCTGAAGCAATTGGAAGATCTTTTTTTAAGAATGATGTTAACATAGGGTTCAGTTGTGTTAGTCAAAGACACTGAAGTATCACTTCTCAGCAATTAAGCAGTCAAGTCAGTCAACCTTCGAAAATCTAGCAATTCTTAACTCTACTCTTCAATTTTTATGATTGCCTTGGTATTCACTCAATCTGTAGAAATGCAACGCTAACCTAAACGCATCAAACACATCGTCATATGACGTAGCTTCTTTATCCAACACACCATCATTTTCCACTGCCGTCCTTAGCGACGTTATCAACTTGTCAAACTTTGGATTTATTGCGATATATCCTCCTTCTCTTTCCAAAAACATCTTGCAATTTCCCAGCATTGACTTATGCTCGGTTGAGAAATTTACGGGAACAACATCCATGCTAAACTCATAATTTCTCTTTCTGCTCTTTGCTTCCTTTTATCTCCTCATATTCTTCGTCTTCTCCTATCTGTATCTTCAGAGCCCGTATGAATGAGGGGTTGGAGCCATCAATGTATATCTTGTTTATTTTGCCAAATCTCCTGAAGAGGTCCCATACGACAGATAGCATCTGGTTAAAGTCAGGCCTCTGGTATTCCTCTGCATGCATTACCTGTATCTGGTTGTCAACACGCTGAGTAACTACAATTCCAAAGGCAGATGATCCAAAAGCTGGATCTATGCCCATTGATTTTTGGGAGTAGTCGTTTATCCCAGATGGGCTGTATCCCGTGCATTTCTGTATCGCAACTTCAATATCTTTGGTATGGAAGACGTTTCCAATAAGCCCGAGGTATTTTAAATTATACTCCCTTTCAAATGACGGTGAGGCTTTGGCCTTATCTATCTCCCCTTGAGTGTATATCTTGCCAAGGCCATAAGTATAATCTAAGAGCAGCCTTTTGTATAGGCAAGTTTGTTCATCTTCTTTCTCTATATGTTCAAATAATCCATCAGGAGCATTTGGAGTTGAGACCATCACAATGTAAGGGTCTGACTTTGCAATGTAACGCTCGGAAACATGCCTGACATCTTCCTGTTCTCCTTTCCTGAAAAAGTCAGCTTCGTCTAGCAGTATGAACTTGGGGTTATCCAGCGCTCTATAAGCATCTATGTGATTTGAAGGATAAGCTTCAATTCTGCCAGCCATTCAGCTCCAATACTGTTTCCTTGTTTGCAAAAGTCAACCCTAGCTTTCGCTCAAATAACGACTTCATCCTCTTAATTAGCTTGATGGCAATGTCTATGTTAGGGCCTGTAACTATGCACATCTGTGAATTTCTATAATTATTATCCCTCAGACAAAGCCATGCCATAAACCGCAGAAAGAATTCCGTTACTCCTAGTCCTGTCGCCTTCTTTATCCACAGGTGCTTGTCTTTGAAGCCATGATTTAGTGGATTGCAAATGTCCGGCGAGAGCAGAGCCTCATACAATAGTTCCTGATAATCGAAAATGGGTTTCTCTAATCCCTCTTTTGTAGGTAAGCCAATTATGTGATTAAAACAGCATTCTCCTTTTGTCCTGATATCTTTTTGCTTGTGCTCTTCTATGTTCCAGATCCAGAATGGTTTGTTCTGTAATTTGTCAAATGAGTGTGTTTGTTGTTGTTGATGGGAGCTGCTTGCTTATCTTCTTCCTCAGGTCCTTGAATGTCATTGGTGTGATTCTTATCTACAGTAACAGTATCATCAACTTTATGTTTTTCTAATTTGGGTTTGATAGATGATGATTTGTCATACAGCTCTTCCATACTCCTGTAAAAGAATATAAAAATAAAAAAAGTTTTTATTTATTTATCTATTATCTTCTTCTCCTTGTTGTTGTTTTCAATCAACACCCTTCTTGAAGAATATGTCAAAGTTACCTGGTGTATTGTCTTGCCATACTACATAGATGTTGCCGCCACTTGAGATAATCTGCGGAACAGATGATTCTCCATTATTGTTGCTTAGGTTTTTAGTACTTCCAAATGTATCTCCTTCATTACCACTTGCTTTGAAGAATATGTCAAAGTTTCCTAGTTCCCCGTTGTCTTGCCATACAATACGTACTGCATCTGAAACTGAAGATATTTGTGCATTCCTTGAGTCTCCATCATTGTTGCTTAGGTTTTTAGTACTTGCAAATGTAGAGCCGTTATTGGTACTAACTCTGAAGAGTATGTCAAGGTTTCCTGGTGTCCTGTCTTGCCATACAATATACACATTGCTTCCATGCAGATCCATCTGTGGATTAAATGAATCTCCATCATTGTTGCTTAGGTTACTTATACTTCCAAAATGAGCTCCATTATCATGTACTTTTTACAAATAGTATGTCATTGCATTGTAAGTTAATATCGCAAGCAGTTTCAAAAGGACGATCGTTCCATACCAAGTATACATTGCTGCCTGTTGCCTCTAAATCCAAACCCGCTCGTCGTTGGTCGCATAGAAGATTATCATTTATCCTATTAAAACCTCCAAAGCTACTACCGCTATTTGTACTCCTTACAAACTCTAAATCTGCATCGTCAGGACATTCACCATGGTCACCTGCTCCACCAATCCAGGCTACATATACGTTATTTCCTGTTGCAGCTATACGAATACTAAATATAGTTTCATCGGACCGCGGAGCACTGAGATTCTTTACATCTCCAAAGCTTGCTCCTTCATTTGTACTTCTCTTAAAGAATACCTGATTTCCATCCTGCTGTGAGACGAATTCAACCCACGCTACATATACGTTATTTCCAACTGCAGCTATTTGTGGAGTACGCGACTTATCTTCATCATTGCTAAGATTTATAGTACTTTTAAAATGAGCTCCATTATCAGTACTTCTTTTAAAGAACACATCGCCATTTTCGCTCCATACAACGTATACATTATTTCCTATCTTGGTAACCTTTTGATCGGTTGCTTCTCCAGCTACATTATTGCTTAAATCTACAATACTATGAAAGCTATTACCAGCACCACTGCTTCTTCTAAAGAATGTATCACCGTCTCCTTTAGTCTTATCTTCCCATACTGCATATACATTACTAGAAGATACCTCTACTCGTGGATTTAGCGAACCGCCATCATCATTGTTACTAAGATTCTTTGTATTTTCAAAAGTTATTGCAAATGCTGGTTGGAGTATTTGATTTGGGGCAATAGCAACTGTGCCAGATATCATCAACAATACTACTACTATTGGTATTAGCAGCATCTTTGTTATTCTTGTTTTATCTACTTAATAAGCTCCATGAAAACAATGTTGAACAATGTTGAACAATGTTCTCACCATATTTATTTTGATGCCAATACATATCATATATGTTTATCAGAAATATGTTTCGCAACATAGAACGTCGTTATGTTAAGGGCAATCTTACTATCATCATCTTTGCAACAACGATTCTTTTATTAGATCTCTTGTGTAATTAGAAGCTTAGAGCTATATTCCTCTTCACATAGGATATCTATCTGACAAGCTCTTTGATGTCCTATAGCAAATTATGTAAGAAACCTTTGATATTCAGGTCATTTACCGGAGTAACTGTATCTGAATTTGAATCCATTTGTAACGAAATTGAACATAACTACGAAGAGCACGAAAGAAGACGTCTTCTATCAAGGACGAGAATACGGGATATAGGTGCTGGTAGACCATTTAAGCTTAAAGTTAAAGAAAGATTCGTTATGCTTCTAGTATACTACAGATTATACATTACATATACATTATCAGGATTTCTGTTTGACCTTGATCAAAGCAATGTTTGTAGAGATATATCAATGATGGAACCACTTATCAAGGAGTGTATTCCATTGCCAAAGAAGATATACAAACGTACTAGGAGATTAAGAACTATAGATGAAGTAGAAGAGTACTTCCTGGATTCAAGGCTTTCATAGACTCTACAGAACAAGAAATTCCAAGACCTAAGAACAAAAGAAGAAGGAAGAGTTACTATTCAGGTAGAAAGAAGAAACATACTGTCAAGACACAATTGATGGTAAACAGTGAAGGATTGATACTGCATAAGACAGGTCACAGAAGTGGAAGAAAACATGATTATGACATTTACAAACACAATCATTCTATAACTCCATCACAAGTTGAAAACATAGTTGATCTTGGTTATCTTGGCATTGAAAAGGACTTTCCCACTGT
Organism: uncultured Nitrososphaeraceae archaeon; assembly: GCA_963825865.1. Classification (GTDB taxonomy): domain Archaea; phylum Thermoproteota; class Nitrososphaeria; order Nitrososphaerales; family Nitrososphaeraceae; genus CAWGVG01. Next base: position 20,680 of record CAWGVG010000061.1, read on the forward strand.
AAAGTCTGTACTTGGTATCAAAAAGAAAAAGGGTACATTGCTTTCATGTGATGAAAGAACTTACAACAAGAATCATTCTAGGCTAAGGATCATAGTAGAACATACCATATGTAAGATCAAAAAGTTTGGAATAATGGGTACTAAATTTAGAAACAGATTAAGGAATACAATAACGTATCTGATATAATATCCGGTCTCCTGAACTTCAGAGTTATACAGTCTGACAGCATTTCAATCTAAGAAGACGGCTAAAACAAGTAGGGTGTTAGACTATAGTCCTAATTACGCAAGAGATCTATTATTATCATCGTCATCGCTTTTAGTAGGAAATCTACAAATCCCCACAACATCATTGAAAAAGGCTGATGCTCAACTAACGACTACTACTGCTGCAGCCAACACCTGCACTAACCTAGCAATTGCTAATGTCATAGCTCAGTGGTAATGATGGTAATGTACCATCTAATACTATAGACAACAACCTTAACACCAGGTGGTCAAACCTTGATATTGGTTCATGGATAAGGCTTGACCTGGGCATACAGAAGGTTATCTGCAGCGTAGATAGGGGTTGTTGCCTAATTTGATATCGCATATGGTGTCACCTTTATTCCCAGTTTGTTTGCACATTGTAGTCTGTTAAGGACTTCTAGGTTCCAGCCTATTGATTTAATTAATCCAAATCTTTTCTGATTGTTCTTTAATCTGAATGTGCAGTATAGCTGATGATGATGATGTTTAGTTTCTTCAGCTCCAAATATTCCTTCTATCAATCCTCTATAACGATATATTGATGCATTGAATATCTTTGCAGCCTTCTTTCTGTATTTGTTCTTCTTACTACTGCTATTCTTGTTCTTGGAGTTTTTTCTCTGCTTGATATTTGGAAGCATGTTCATGTTAAACACTGACTGGAAGTTCTTGTTGCCATCATAACCTCTGTTACCATTGAATGTTGAACCTGCAAAGTCTAATCTATATTTCTTCAATCTGTTTAGCATTGTTCGGAGTACTGGAGAATCGTGTGTTTTCTTACTGGTAAGTCGTGTATTAAGTATTATGAGATGATCAAGTATCCCTGTGATATGCCATTTCAGATACTGTTTTACCCTTATCTTTTCGAATTTCTTACTACTATTTTTGATAAATCGTAATTCGTATCCTGTACCTGTTTGTCTCTACACCGGTGCTATCTGATGCGAGAATACCCTTCTTCCAGCCTGATTCTTTCAAACATAGATAAGCTGACCATATTCAGTACACGTTCAAGATATATCAGCGGTATCTTCTTGAATGTACGTGATATCCACGTATGATCTGGATATGGCTCGTTATTCCATGGCAAATTAAGAGAGGGTACTATATTCTGTATATCTCTGTACGTTGAACCGAAAACAACCATCAATATACAAATACAGACAAGTTTTTCCCAAGAATGAATTGGTTTCCTTCCTCTATTACTGTTCTTCTTTGAAGTAGGAGGAGGATTTTCTTTGACCAGAGAAACTATATTTTCGATAAGCATATCTCGTTCTAGGGTATGTGCTAGATGGTAACACAACCAGTAACCATCTTTCCTCTTGTGCTTGCAAGTCAATAAGAGGGTGCATACCCTTTCTAAGCTAAATCGAAAACCGTGAAATCATATTTACAGTCAATTAAAACGAATTAGGCAACAACCCCGGTTCAAGGCTTTATCCGCCATTTCCGAGCCATCATGCGGCACCAATATTGTGTTATATTGGGGATTAGTATCAGAAGAAGCCTGAGGAGGAGAAGGCGTACTTGAAGTTGTTATTGGATGTTCTGATTCTGTTTTTCCTATATGCATGCATAAATTAATGAGAATCTAAGTATTAATAAACCATTAAACTATAATAATACCCCTTCTTTCACTTAACGTATAAAAATATTTTACAAATGGTTGATAATCCTGCGATTTTGAAAATATAACTTATCAAATATTAATTACAAAGAAATATAATTGTCATTTGTTCAGCATTTACTCCAACAGCCTTATATCTTTCAAATATATCAGGGAAAATATGTTAGAAAATATAGCATACGTAGGTCTTGGCTTTACAACAGTCTTCTTCGCATTGGAAACAGCATGGCACTTCACAGCGTGCAAGATACATGATAAATCAATAAAGCCTTGCTTCTACAAGCAAGTTGGATTATTGAAATAAAGAGAGAGAGGTTACTGACTGTGGCAAGTATTGAAAGCAGTAATAGAGCTAGAAGAAGGACAAAATCGCTAAAGACGAAGACAACTTCATTAACAGACAAGATTCCTATAATATCGTCTTCATTCAATGCTATTGAATACAAAGAATCATAACTCGTGATGGTTTTGGTTACTTTTCAACGACTAATGACTAAATAAAGAACTTACGGTGGCAAGGTTTGCGCGCAAAGCAATACTGATCCTAGAGATGCTAAAACATTTCCATTTACAATATCGTAAAATAGTGGTTTAGAAAATGGTTATCCGCGCTGTATTATTATTACCTTTCAACACCTTAGATAAAATTTCCGATGAGTTAAATGACAATCTATATTGTTAGAGCCAAGCCAAAGAAAAATCTAATTAAAGATCTGCATAAACAGTTAGAATCAGGTCAAATATCACAGCTCAAACCATTTGGAAAAGCCCTTAATCATGGTTTACAGAATGCAAAGATGGACGACAGCGATGGATATCATATTGGATAGAAGAATACTATTGCTCTCCTCCACTTGCTATGGAACGAGAGGCAGTATTAGACAAATACTTTGATGATTTAAGTGTAGAAAAAGTAGAAGAACCTCAAACAGGATGGGAAAGAATGAGATAAACCATTGCTTTGGGCAGGCAGCAGTAGTAGTAGCAGTAGCAACAAATATAACAAATTATTCCTTAGATAAAACCGCAACCTAACCCGGAATAGCCAATGACCGAAGCTGAGATTAGAGAAATTATCGATAGGGAAACTCGCGCTTGGGATAATCAAAATCTTGACATGCTTATGAGCATATTTCATCAAGATATGGTATGGCCATGGCCAAGAACTACCCATTCTCACGACCCAATGGATTGGTTTTTTGAAGTAGGTCGCTTCAATTATGAAAGATGGCGAAAAGGATGGCAAGAACTTTTTCATTCACATAGATTGGTACATAACATTCGCTCAATTCAAAAGATTGTAATTTCACCTGAAGGAGATGGTGCCTTTGCGGTAGTTGATGTTGATACACTATGGCATAGGAAAGATAACGGAAATGACTTTCATTAGAAAGGACGGGCTTGCAAAGTCTATACAAAAGTAAATGATCAATGGAAAATGATATATCAGGAAGGATTGTTAGATTATTCAGATACAGGTGCAAATTAAACAAACCCATATTATTAATAATGGAAGTAAGACTTGCTCGCAAAACAATTCTGATGATAGATCACAGCTATACACAAAACAAAAAGGTTAAGTTATCCCGTTATGGAGGCCATATGGTAGGTTAGAACAATTTTCCCTATTATCTTATATCTATTAATCTATCAGTAAAAGAATGGATTCATTCCTTGGCAAAGAACGAACTAACTCAGGTGCATTATGGCACTCAAAATGTTTTGGATACAGAACTACAATTCTTATCTAATTCCACTGAAAAGATAGATTCCTGGGCTTGGCTGATATTGAAGTTATTCCAAGCTCAGCAAGAGCACAGGATTTGTATTTGGATATTGTAAAATCAGCTGCAGAGGAAATATTATGGATATTCCCGACCCCAAATTCTTTTATTCGTCAAGATAAGATTGGAACGATACAACTAGCAAAAGAGGCAGCAAAAGAAAGAAATGTTAAAGTTAGAACATTGGTGCCTGAAAACAGAGTAATTGAACAAAAAATACATCAGCTGAAAGAATATTGTCCTGACCACATAATAGATGTCAGACATATTGAGCAAATGACAGAGACCAAAGCCACAATTCTAGTAGTTGATAGAAAAGCGTCTTTGGTGATGGAATTAAGAGATGATTCAAAGACAACTTTTGTTGAAGCAATAGGATTATCAACATACTCTAATAGCAGAGCAGGTGTTTTATCTTATGTAGCAATATTCGAGAATTTATGGATAAATAAATGTATTTAACAGAACCTTGAGCCAGTTGGAAAGATTTTCTTTAATATCATCTTTTACTAGGGAACTTGAAGGAGAAGTCGCATTTGTATTCAATGAACTTGTATCTGCTCCTATAGTTGAGTCAGCAGTGGTAGTAGTATCATAGGAATGTAATAGACCAGACTGAGCCTCAGGCCAAGCGTAAAGATCTGCCGATGTATATTCTTCGATAGGTCCAGCTTTCTGCAGTCTATACATGCCAGATCCAGTAAAGTAACCAATTGCAGGTGACAATTGATGGCCAAGGCCTGGGTAAGTAATCAACATACGATCTGGATGATTTACCTCTGTCAGTCTTTGCTCCGAGCATAAAGACTTGCTGAACTGGAGTATTTGTATCAGAATTAGGATGCCCGTAGTTGAAGAAACATTTGCGATCATGTTTAGGCTATTACCCAAAGCAAAGTTCGACTTCATATATGGAGGACATTCCTCTAAGCCAAGACAATTTGGATTCTCAGTGGTAAGAGATTCAATTCTTTTTTCCAGCAGAGGTTTAAGCTCTTTATCGATACTAATGTAATTCTGTTTATTTGTGCTATTTCTTTCGCCTTGCAGCTGTTCTGTTGTTCTACTGTTATTGATGTTCTTAGCGCTATGAATTACATTACCAGTGTACCTAGTGTTAGAAATAACTTTGTCAATAATAATTTGTAACGTAGGATCCTTAGATGCCTTGTAATGATACTAATCTATTATGTTTGTGATCTAACACCTTTTCAGCATAAAGGATTGGCAAGTATGCATACTGGAGATACAAGCTATCACGAAGGTTCAGAGCTTGTGCACCAATAAGTACTATATTACGGACCTTTGTTGGATTATCGACTGCAACTCTTGGTGCAGATGGGTAATAAAAGTATGGTAACTTAGCATATGTTATTATGGTACATGTAATAATCACAGTAGTCTATGACTAATATATTAAAATTTGTCGTTATTGCAGCATCATCTTTGGTTGCAGCATCGTTGGTGAGTTCATTGATTGGGATTTTTGCAAGATAAACGTAGGAAGTGGAAAAACTTGAAGAGGTTTCGCAAAGAGTGTACAAGAATACAATATTGACCACGACATTAGGATTCCTCATTATTTACTTTCTCTTTCCATATGTTCAAGGACAAACACTAAAACAAAACTATAAAAGTATTACAATATTTACTGGACCAATACATCTAGGTAATGGCCATACCTATTGGATAAACCTCCGTATTCCTCAGAACATTACAGACTCATATTTGAAAGGCCATGTTAGCGCATCTGGAAGCATACTTAATACTGTGACTGTGAAATTATATGATGCTGGCAAATGTCCTTCTCCTGATTCTAAAGGCAATATTGAGTTTAGTAAATGCAGTTCGCCTTTGTTATCTGGCGAATATTTGCAAGCACAAGAAATTCTGAAATATATTAATCATCCTGGGAACTTCTATCTTGTTTTGAAAAACAATTCTCCCTTTTTTGACAAAACCGTATCTGGAAATCTCCTCTTAAAGTACTTAAGATAACCTAGAAAAAAGCGCCAGTAAAGTCCAGGAGTTGAGCAGCCAGGGATATAGCCAGAGCGAAATAGCACAGATATTGCAGGTATCTTCTTACTCTTCTACTCCTTTCGTCTATGTACGTATGAAATGTCTTGTTGGTTTGACTACAATTCTAATAGAAGCATGGAATACTTCGCAGCAGACAGGAGATAGAAGCCACTAGATAGGGAGAAGATACAAGCTTGTCTTTGGCTAAGGAATGCTATTCGATGAAGAGAGTATGAGTTAAGTTACACCTACGTATTGTAACTAGTTCATAGAAAATTATACATTTTCTACTACTGCTCGCTATCATAGCTTATACCAAAGAGTAGTTTAAATTTTTCAATGAAAATGCATGAATGCATTTAGAAATGGATCAATGTTTGAATCCTAATGTAATAACGGATGGCAACAGGAGATCAAGATCCAAGAGATCGAGTCAGATGAGTAAAGATATGGTACTGAAGCATAAATGGTATGATAGTGAAGCAACCAACCGAGTATAAAATAATAGGCAATTTGAAGATAGAACACTTGCAAGAATGGTAAAAATACTTGGTTCTCTTTCTTGCTCTCCTATAAACTAGATTGGTGCCATGCGTTCAAACTGAGGCTGTAGGCGAGTTGATATCGGTATCCCCCTTACTGACGCTCCAATGCATGCCGATCCCACTTGGCACTTATTGCCGCTGCTTCATAGGTGCTTTGCACGAAAGACAACAAGACCTCATCAGGTGACTTCGCGGTACGGACCACATCGTAGGGCAGCAAGAATTCTCCCATACCTGTATGGTAGGATGCCTCCTGCGGGCTGGACCGGGTAGTCCTTGAAACCCTGAGGCTCAGGATAGGCATAGGAGTAGAAAGCATGGTTCATCGACAGGACCACCGCCAGGCCAGAAACCGCAACTACTCACTTCGTGCGAATAGGCCTCTACCGCCACAAAACGGGCCATGTTCGGTGCACCTGGATGACAAGGCGCAGTACGTCCTGAAAAGCGGGTGACAGCCAAATCAAAGGCTCCCCAAAAAAAATGTACCGGGCTCACCTTGCCAATGAACCGGGAACGAAACTCCGTAAGCACCCTGCTGGCCTCAGCTAGAATGCGCCAGACCCGTTGTGCATATTCGGGATTATAGGTCGCATGTTTCTGATCCTCCTCAAATGGGGTTCGATCCTGCACCTCGACAGGCGTGGTCCAGACAGTTACAGGCATCCCAAGCGATCCCAAGGCGGCCATCGTTTCTTGATAAAAATCAGCTACTGAGCGTGATCGTAGAGCAATTGACTTGGTAATACCGTCGGTCGTTTGGATGAGTAGGAGGTGAGCAATGAAATCGAAGTCTATCTGAAGGTATCGACCTTTGTAGGTCATTATGTTTGTGGTGAGTCCGCGAGGTGTGACATACAGGGTAGTATTCCACCAGTGATTCGCCCGCGGAGTGAGCGCTGAGCCGGATCTTGCCGATGATTTGTGTCCACCTGTGCAGCGTCTCATAGGTGTCTTTCCACTCGGCTAACAGGCAGTGGTGGCCATGGGTTTGTAGTCATCGGTTTCATTCAATCCTCCGCTCAACGGGCGAATTATACATGCGACAGTAATGATTTTCGATGCCGGGCGCTCGGCTAACATACGCGGTAAGTATGATCTTGTATTGGATGAGCATGGAGGCTAAGAGAAGTTCGTATAGTCGGGGTTCTGGAAGATGCATTGTATGAATATGTGACAGAGTCAACTATCTAATATTTTCTCATAACCACGAATACTGCTAGCAAATCAGACAGCGTTGGTATTTCATGGCAGGGAAAATCATGTTAAATGGACCTTCTCAGATGCATCGAGACAACTCCCTAGAGGTAAGTGGACACAGGGCTTAAGCTTGACACAAAAAACGTCAAATGCATATCAGTGTGGATAAAAAACTGCTACAACTTTAGATATCATCATCATTTTTTTCAACTTCTATTTTAACGGTTTTTAACCTGTGTAAAGGATCATATATCTCATAACATCTTTTGCATAGGTTCAAGATATTTCCGAAGTCTGTGTATACTTTCAGTTCTGCTTTGCGTCCACAGAGCCAGTAACAATAGCAATAAGAAAAAATATTGTAGTTGTCGTTAATATTATTATCGTTATTATTATTATTATTATTATTAGTATGCTCAGGCATTTTCTTAATTTATCTATTTATTATTTTCATTATTATTATTATTATTGTAGGATCAGAGTAATTTTTCGCGATCAACGGTGTCAACGACCAGCATTTCTATTACTGGTTTTGGAATATTTGGTAACCTCTGTGTTCTTGATATGTAACGCTTACCTTAATTCTCTTTCATCTCAAAAAAAGGATTGACATACAAAATTACCAGATCAAGCGTCTTTCTTTTTCAATAGTCGAAAAGACATGACAAAGACAACCAATATTACTCCAGCGCTAATTAGAAAAGTAGCTCCTCCAATTGAATTATACAAAAATCCACCCAAAGATAACCCAACGATACTCGCCAGGCCTCCAAAACTACCTGCAACGCCCTGTACTGCTCCTTGAAGTTTTGATCCTGCGCGTCTTGACATTATGGACATGAAAGAGGGCCACATAAGACCGTTACCAACTGCAAATAATATTATAGCCCCTCCGACTGAAATAATATTATTTGATACAAATAATATAAAATTTGTACCTAAAATCATGCTACCAATGATGACTAATTTTTCCTCTGAGAATTTTTTTAATGCTTTACGTAAGACAGGACCTTGGATCAAAACCATTATTCCACTTAATACTGCATAAAATATTCCCAACTGTGTTACTGACCAATTTAGATCATTCGCTGCATGAGTAGGAAAGGCAGCATAGTATATATTAAATCCAAGAAATATCAAAAAATATAATATTAGTAAAAAAGAAATATGTTTTAGTTTGAAAACATCTCGCAATCTAGGTTTTTTAGTGTTTACCGTCGAATAGGGCTCTCTGCATTCCTGCGAAAAAACTTTTCTGATGGTTCCTTCCTCGTCCGGAACCAATATTTCTTCTGACGGGGGCTTGGAATCTCTTAACAGAAAACCTATTACGATTAACGTAACTAAAGATAGAATTAATGCTGCTAGAACTGGCAATATTCCTCCATAGATAGTTCCCCCTAAAATTCCAGCTAGTGCAGGACCTAGAATAAACCCAAGGTTGGAAGATATCGCCATTTTTCCAAAGTTTTTACTCCTTGTTCTATCTGATGAAAGGTCTGCAAGATAAGCATTGGCAATAGAGATATTCCCACCAGTAATGCCGTCAATAGCTCTAGCAAGAAATAAGATAAACAAAGGAAGAATAATGACAAATGTTCCAAGGAAGGCGATATCAATGCTAAAAGATTTTTCAAAGGGCAAAAATAATGCAAAAAGAAATAGTATCCAACCAACTGATGTTCCAACATTACTCAATAAAAGAACTCTTTTCCTTCCAAAAATATCAGACCATCTTCCTAATATTGGAGCTCCAATAAGTTGGAAAGCCGGATAAGTGGCGGCGAGTAGACCATAAACTATAGCATTACCTCCAAATTTCATGACTAAAAAAATTAGGAAAGGCAAAACAATACTAAAGCCAAGAGTACCTACAAAATTAACCAATAATAGTGGAAAAAGCGGAGGCTGTTTTACTAGACTAGTCATTATTTAGGTAACCATAGGGTTCCATTTAAAAATTAGGGACACAATCTGTGCCATTATCATAAGTCTTTACAACTTTTCTGCCCGTCACTATATCCGATGATGGTCCTATAGTTTGGTTTATTTTTTAAATCTGCGGAATAAGCGAGATTCACGTAGAATTTGATTAATAAGAGGCCGAAGGCAGCATTAGTTCTTAAAGGTACGATTCACTATTTTGCTTAATTCCATATTTTGTAACTCTTGCAATCGGTTTCCTTCTATTTTTTCTCTTCTCTCTACCCGTAGTATTTTTGATAGATTATCATAACGATATGTTTTGACTTTGTATAGATTTCCATTTTTATCATGCCGCAACTTTTGGCATTGTGCTTTGGATATTAATTTTCGACATAGTGGACAATATAACAGCCTATGCATGCCGTTTTTAGATTCCATAACATGACCGTTATTGTCTTTGAACCATGTCATTTCTTTAATGTTTTTAGCTCTGCCGGCTAAAAAATATTTGTATCTGGCGTTAGTAGTTGAATGCTTTTGTACTATGTTCTGGATTTACACGTCTTCCTACTTCTATGTCTTCCTCTCACTCTTCTTCTTCCTCCAACTCTACCACTAAATAACTAAATAAAATAATCTCTATCTCATATTATTTAACCTCTAAAAAACTTGGTTTGTAGTAGTCTTCAATGGCTTGGCGTAGAGTGAGGAAGAGATTGAGCAGCTCAAGACGATTCTTGTATCCACCGCGCCGCTGGGCAGGATGGGAAGTCCTGACGAAGTCGCGAAAGTCGCCTTATTCTTTCGCGTCGGATGACAGCAGTTATGTCACGGGTATCGAACTGTTCGTAGATGGGGGTATGGCTCAAATCTAAGTGATCTTTTGTACAAATAATAATATCCTACTACTACCTGTACTTTACTTAATAGTGCTTCTAAAGAATTTGAATAGATGGTCTATATGCTTATAGATGAATAACAGGTTATGATGATGCAGGCTTTAAATAACATATTTGCTAGCAGCAAGATATGTATGCCTCTAAAAGATGATGATGATAAAACGGACCATACTGCTACAATAATAAACAAAAGGATTATCTCAATTGTAATTGCATTGTCTCTGTCTGGACTGATTGTCATTGCAGGTGGATTAGCCCCTATTATAGTTTCAGCGCAATCAATTCCAAGCAACGGCAGTACACCAATGTTATCAAGCCAAAGTGTACCATCTTTTTCTCGGCCACCTCCTACACCATTCTCACCACCACCATCTTCCGAACTATCTGCAGCTCAAATCAGCGCTTCAACAAACAAGACATGCACACTGACACCCTCGTCGTTAATCAAACTCCAAGGCAAGCCGCAACAAACCGAAGGCCCGTACTTTGTCGAAGGGATTCCTAACCGCTCTGATATAAGGTCAGATCCCTCAGACAGTTCAGTGCAACCAGGAATTCCATTGCATCTAGTAATTCGCGTCTATGATGTGAATAATGGTGGTTCATGTACTCCTCTTAAAGGAGCACGGGTAGACATCTGGCATGCCAATTCTCTGGGCGTCTATTCGAGTGTTAAAGATCAGGGCACTACCGGAAAGAAGTTTCTTCGAGGATACCAAGTAACAGACGATAATGGGACTGTCCGATTCACTACTATATATCCTGGATGGTATCAGGGCAGAGCCATTCACATACACGACAAGGTCCGCACATTTGAGGGATCAGAGAAAACTTTAGAATGGACATCACAGCTTTACTTCAACAATTCTATCAACGAACTGGTGCATACCCAATCTCCCTATAGTAAGCATGGACTTCCAGACATAACTAATGAACAGGATGGCATCTATGCAGGACCCTCAAGTGATAACCTAGTGCAAAGTAATTCTGGAAAGCATCTGATGCTCAATCTGACTAAACAAGGGCAACAATCTTACCTTGGTACATTCAATATCGTGCTAAACTCGGAACAATCTATGCAGTAGTGCTATATCCGTTTTTTCTTCCTCTGCATCTCCCTCTCTCCTAAAACAGTGCTTGCAACAACCAAAATCCCGATAGACTACATATCCCCATTATTCATCGCAAGGACAGACAAAAGCCAGTCTTTTGCTTTTCTAATTTCTTCTAAAATCAAATTATGTCCACTCTTTTGCCAATTTATTGATAGATCTGCTCCTGCTTTTTGCAGTATATTGAAAAGATTCTTAGTTTCTTGGTTCGAAACTATTGGATCATGCAAGCCAGCCGATAGTAATACACGTTTGGAACTAAGATCTGGCAGTGGCTCTGGTAGAAGTGGCACCATAGGACGGAAGAGAATAGCATAGGAGAGAATACTTGGACGAAGTAACAGTGCACTTGCTGCCTATATTTGCACCGTTTGAATAACCTACTGCTACTAGGCGTTGTAAATCAAATCTATAAACCTTAGATGCCTCTTCAACAAAATCTGCCAGTTCATGAGTACGAAATTTCAGGTCCTCTATATCAAAAACTCCTTCAGCCAGTCGTCGAAAGAATCGAGGCAATCCATCCTCCAAGGCTTTGCCTCGAGGACTAAGAATAGCTGCTTCTGGATCTATTTCATGCCCCAGAGAAATCAAATCTTCTTCATTTCCTCCAGTACCATGAAGCAATAGGAGAGTGACATGAGGAGTTTTTCCCTTTGCTCTTCCTCCTCTTCCTACTTCTCCTCCTCCAGCTCTCGCTACTTTTTTATTTGGAGGAATAAAACGATGAATAAATCCAAGATGTTGAGTTTTCTTGTCCATTTTCTTTTTAGTTCTCCTCCTCATTATTGAATTGCTTCTTCACTACTTGTTCCTCTTTTTTCTTCTCGGGTAAATCTACCTTAGGCAAGATTTTCTCAAGATCCTTACGCATAGATTCAAGCCAAGGAGGAAGCACTAGATGTGTACCGAGGACCTCAGCTTTCTCGTCTATCATAAAGCCTGGTGGATTAGTAGCGATTTCGAAAAGTACACCTCCTGGTTCACGGAAATATACAGAATGAAAGTAGAATCGATCTATCACAGGAGTAGCATTTAATCCAGCTCTGACTATTTTATCACGTAAAACCTTTTGTTGTTCATCAGTAGGCGTACGCCATGCCACGTGATGAACTGACCCAATTCCTATAATTGCCTGTTGTGTATATGGTATACAAAGAACATCAACAATATTAGCTCTTCCTCCTCTTGCTTCTTCTTCCCCGCCCTGAGTAACAGCAGATGCTGCTGTAGTAGTAGTAAGAATTTCATAACGGAAGCGGCTGCCATCCTGACGCGTGGGAATGAATCCCAATTCATCAGTCAAAACAGAAGCAGTGCGTTCGTATCCTTCTTCTGATAGGGTCACAGAATAAAAGCCTCGTATGGCATGCTCAATGGGAATGGGACCTTGCTTCCATACATTATCACTTCTATCTTGTGCAGATTTATGTGCTACAAGTTCTAATTCTAGCCCGTCTGGGTCATATAGCGTTATTACTTGCTCATCGTCAAAGCGTTTGTAAGGTCCATGAAACTGCGTTTGTTTGCTCTTAAATCTATCTATCCAATAGTTTATGGAATTCTCAGGAACCAGAAAAGACGTGGCAACTACTTCACTAGTTCCTCGACGTCCTTTAGGTGCATCCGGCCAGTGAAAGAAAGTAAGAATGGTACCTGGACGCCCTAACTCATCACCATAATAAAGATGGTACGAAGTTGGGTCGTCTTGATTGACTGTTAGTTTTACAAACCGAAGTCCCAAATTATTAGCATAAAAATCTATGTTTTTCTGTGCATCGCCAGTTATTGCTGTAACATGATGTATTCCAAAAACACCCTTGCTCATTTTATTACGATTACTCTTTGCTTTTACTTTTCGCATTCCTTCTGAGTGAGTTCTGGCAAATATTGTATATATGGAATTAGAAAAGCATAAAGTCTTTTTGTTGATAATTTTTCATTTTTTGTACTATGACCATTTGAACAAGTAACTACTAGTAAAAATATACTTCTGAATTTTCAATAGATTTTGAATTATTCTATTTAAAGGATGGATTATGAGCAGGATCTTTTTTGTTATTAGTAAAAATGATTTCAGCAAATTTTAAGAATTCATTTGATGGTTCCGCCGATATTTTGGTTAAATCTGTAATTAGTTCATGTGGTCTGATATCTAAAACAATATAGATATGATAACTATTGCCAGTCCAAAGGACCGTAGGGTTAAATCCATTTAACTTCTTTTTATAATGGCAAAAATCCTGGCTAGTTGCTTTAATCCTTCTTGTTGGCTAGCAAGAGTGTTATGACGACGAAATACCAGCAGCAACAGCAACTACATTATCAAAAAAAGAAGAAGTGAATAATAACTATAACAACAACAATAAAAACATCGGGTTTATTGAAATTGATCGAAAGAAAGGATAAAAGGGCGCAACCATACTGCTTTAGAAGGGATATTATCTATATATATTCGCCAGTATGCGGTATCAAAAAAGAATATGGTTTCACTTTTCCAACAACAACCTTTAACGTTATTATCTATATATGATCGACTTAAGGAAATTGCAGATACTATAGGCTCCGGTTCTGGTAAAGATAAGACTATTAAGATTAGTAAGACTACTTATCGACAGCTCACCGCTTGAAGCAAAATATCTGATAAAAATCATAAACGGAGAATGAGTATTGTGCCAATTAGAAGATACATCGACGAAACGCTAGGTCTTCCTTAAAGCCTTCACGAACTCTATTTTCAAAACATGAAGATAAATTATCGAGCTTTATTTTCATTAACCCTTTTGTATCTTACTTTTTCTTCCAATCCTTTTGGTAGTTCTTGCTGTAATAGATCTTGAAAGTTGAAACTCAATGCATTGACAATAATCAAAATCTTCATCGCCTTCATCATGTTGAGTCGTCATCAAACATCTTCCTTCATGCCAGAATCTTGTATGTCCGCATTTGCACATCTGGAAATCTCTTGCTTTTAGTTTTTCTAAAAAGCTACTAGAGACCATGAGTAGTCAATTGTGTTAGGTTATGCTTAAAATATATTGCCTCTTACTTTTTTTTCTCTCGTATGACAAGAATAAACTGTCTTCTGTTGTTGGTGTACCTGTAATAATATCATAACGCTTCTCGCAAAGTCCATAAATAATAATCACAGACAGATTATATTAAAGTTAGGTGGGACAAGAACAATAGCAAATAAGATTTGTCATTATTAGTAAGTGAAAAATGGGACCATATAAAATATTAATCAGCTTCTATAAAATTACGTCATCTAATCAGCAATTACCTTAAATCCATGTAAAAAGGTATTGTGTGATGTTTCATAATATATTTTAAAGAATGCAATTTGGAATTGACAAGGATAACCAGCAGGACAAGAAAATTGCCTTTTGCTGCCAGTCACTTAAGAGAGCTAAAGATGGGAATTGGAAAAGAAGTGGCACTGATGTGATCTAATTTATTTGCTATTGCTTCTACCAATTGACTCATCAAGCTGATTATGTACAACAAAAGAAATGATGTCGTTAGCTAGCTAGCTTTCAAGTATCAAATTTCATAACAAAGGTATCATCGGCTAATTTATATCCCAATTTTTCATATAATGGTCTATTCTTTTCTGAGCAATATAACAATATTTTTTTGCATCGTTCTTCCGATACAGCATGTTTAGTAGCATATGTTACAAGTTTAGAACCTATTCCCAATCCCTCGTGTCCTTGTCTCACTGATACATCTTCTATATAACCAACTCGCATGCCTTTATTGATAAACTTTGGTTCTATGAATAATGTAGTTGTTCCAACTATTTTCTTGCCACCATCCTGGTGTTCTTCTTCTGCAACAAATATCTTGTGTAATGGATTTGATTTTATCTTTTGCAATATTTCTTTGGCCTGTTTTTTATCTATATCTGCAGGAACCAAGTTCTTCAATACTTCTAAAAATCCTTTTTCTATATCTTCAAATTCTATTGGTCGTATAATTACCAAATGTTTTCAGCGTGACTATGTATTTAGAAATTAAAATTCGTTTTCCCTATTCGTTTTATCCATGTAGGTCTGCATATATATTTTTTATCCTGATGACTATAATAAGAATAAGATTTGATATCTTTCTGATGCGTGCAAAGAGAATATTTTGCAACTTATTGCATATATGCCTTAAATATGAAACATTAACGTAAATAGTTAGCCGACCATTGGGGGTCGGATTCTAAGTCTAATGTCGGTAAGAATTTGAAGAGTTAGTTCATGTAGTTTGTAGTTCGAGTTATTTTTTTAGTATAACTCTACTTTCATATATTATTCATTTAAAGATCCAATTCAGTTTGCCTATATTGACTAGAGTAAGAAAAAAAGTCAGCATATTACATAAAATACTATCTCCTTTTTTTATTGTGACGAGATGATAGATCGCAAATTAGCAATTGTAACAATCCATGATGTAAATCCGTTACATTCAGAGGAAATACTAAAAACATCATCGGAACTCAAAAAATACAACCTGAGTATTGTGCCATATTATAGAAAGAAATACAATCTTAAAGACTACGCTGCTTTTTGCGACGAGATTTCTTCATTATTGCAGTCTGGTAATGTTGAACTTTGCATGGTTTATATCACCAAACAGACGGAAAGTTTGAAGATTTTGATACAGAATCAAAACAAGAAGAAAAGGAAGAAATTCAAAAGGCCTAGATATTTTAATGGCTGCCAAGCTACCAAGGCCTTCGATGTTTATACCACCAGCATGGCATTTGAGCCGTCAATGTATAGAAGCATTAAAGGAATTGAACTTTAAAATATCTGAATCTATGACAGAATTGAATTAATTCAAAAGGGCAAAAAATACATACTTCATCCTGTTATGAATTGGGATCAACAAGGAGACAAAGAAAAGAATAAACAAACAATTGAGCAAAACAAGCAGATGTTTTATAACAGATTATTCAATATCAACGGCGAAACTAACGGGTTATTTAGAATGGCTATCCATCCTCCATATGATCCTAATGGAGCATTAGAAGATCAAATTGAAATGATTAAATATGTAAAAGAAGAAGAAGGTTATGAATTAATAAAATATTCAGATTTACTTAGTTTAGATGAGGAGGAGAGCTCTCACAAACTTTGGCTGAGAAATGTTTAGTCAAACGCTTTTATCAATATAGACAAAAGAAATCTCAAATTTGATGCACTGAAAGAATGGGGAATCGTTGATAACGTAGCAAGACTTTGTGTAATGAATCTCTATCTAGACGGTTTGGTGGCGAGGAAAGTCCAATTATGGTAGGTAATACTCTTATTTCTGATCCTGGTACGCGCTTTGACATGGTGCTTATAAACCTCTTAGCATTACCATAGTTAACGAAGGAGGAAGGTATGATATAACATTCTCAATAAAGTCATTCTTCTCTTCATACGCTGATTCTATCACTATGCTTGGCAAATATCAACACACGAATGCTCAATTTACTATTTTCGTATTTAGGACGTCTGTACCGACTTTCTTTTTACCAGTATCAAAAAGAATCTTCCCTTCGTTATCATCTCCTTCTTTTTCTTGTCAGAGTCCGGTCAAATTGTTTCTATAATATCATCTGCAGCATAGGGACTACTAAGTTTGTGGAAACTACCAAACACAATGCCATTTAGAAAAAGTTATGAGAAGTACACACATAACATTAATAGTGGCAAAGTTGTAACTTATCGTCAGTAATATTAACCACGTTTTTTATGTTTATATCTGGGTTGTTACCTAATTTGATATCATTGTATCAGATTTCCTAATTTGATAATTTTAGCTTGCTCTTTAAATCCTTCAATCTGTTCCTGAGAATCACTCTCTTACTCCTGTCGCATGAGAAAATGTCAATTTGTGTCTTATTCTCTCAAGACACGACAAGTAAAGAATAGATTTGATGTCAGACAATTATTTTACTACCAATACAGGACATTGTGCATAAGTTATAACATGTGTTGCAACACTTCCAAGTAATAGTTTCTTGAAACCCGATAGCCCCCTTGTTCCAATTACAATTAGGTTAATATCATTTTCTTCAGCATAATCTACTATACCTCCTGCTATATTTATAGAAGCAATAATTTCTGTTTTTATTTGAATATTTTTTTCAGTTGCTTTATGTCTAACTTTATCCAAATATTTTTCACCTTCATTTCTCATTTTTGTCATAAACTCTGATGTTTCATGTGGACCGAATAAATCGACATCAGCGCGTATAACATGTAAAGCAAAAAGTTCTGCATTATGTTCTTTAGATATAAATATAGCATAATTTGCTGCATCCATTGACGCATCAGAGCCATCTATTGCAACTAACATTTTGGATATTATTGTCGTTTGACTAGCAGTAGTACTAGGTGTTGTAGTTGTAGTTGACATATGTTTATTTTTTAGTTAAAAAGAAGCCCTATTAAAATTCATATCCTAGAATGGTCATAGATCGAGAACCTAGTTGATAGTTGATTAAGACATATGCTGTTGTTGGCATGCCATGAACATACTGCTTTTTTACATATATTATTAAAGACCTACTACATCAACATCTTAGGTTATAACAAGATTAATTGATGTAAGATCAACTTTTGTCCCTAAAGTATCAAGATATTTATCAGACAGTAATTTGTGAGCTTTTTCTAATAATAACAGTTCATTTTGTTGTTCTAATTCTTTACCTCCTATTATCGAAGCCTTTCCTTAAATCGTTTGCTCTTTTTAGCTTTTCAGGCCTAGATTGCTTAGTCACATTAGTATAAAGTAACAATCGTTATAAAATACAAATACAACTGCTATCAAATGTGGCTTACATTCTGTATCAACTGTTAAAGCTAGCCTAGCTACTCTAGCTTTATCGATTATCGTCTTAAAATATGTATCATTAATTACAAATATATCATCATCATTATTTATACGGATTAGAATCGTCATAAAATTACCATATAGAAGAGGTTTTTCCTGCTTTAGTTTGTATGAGCCAATATCCACCAATCAACCCCGCGTTTAGAGATTTAGTGTAATATCAGAACTAAACGTATAGTCCAAGGTTACAGCAAATAACCGTTATAAACAAAGCATAGTATAGCGAGTCTGCTTCATAGGAGATATTGCCTATTGAAGACTTTTCAAAATTCCAGACTGACAGAATAAGCTTCAAACTTTATGCCTGCCGACTACATTTGAAGATCCTTAAAGATATTGAACTGAAATATAATGATCTTACCTCAAGCGAAGTTCGAACAAGTGTAGAAATAGAAATAGATTCATTCCTTTCTCAAATGATTGGAACGGTTGAATCTCTTCTCTTTAAAATTAACAACAAATTACTATTGAATATCCCAGCCGATAGCATTGAAATAGACAAAGTCCAAAGTGCATTATCAGCTGAAACTAAGAGCATTGATCTGCTAAATGATTTGAATAATGCAAATCAGTATGGTAATTGGTATTGCACTATAAAGCAACTAAGAAATTATTCATTAGATAATTCCTTGATTTCGCAAGATACTTTTGAATTACTAGCAAAATATATAAAAACCAATATGAAGCTAATTCCATATTTTGAGCAATCTCTGAATCATCTTGAGAAATTAATCGAAAATATTAGAATAAAAGAACCGATATTACAATAATAAGAACGAAGCACATTAACGGATGAATAAATTTAATTAATTTTTTGGGACTGATACCACATAATGTAATCATAGGACCGCAATACGGATATAGTAGATGTAATTCCTCTTTTATTGTGTACTACCAAATGCCATCTAATGATTATAAACAAGTTAGTATTAAAAGGCTAAACAGCCATTAAGCAAATAAATATAGATATCATCCATCGTAAAACATGACTTAGTAGCTGTTGATGGAATTTATAAAATGATCAAGTGGTAACTCATCACAAATAACACGGAATTGTCTGGCCCGGAACTCATAACGGCGTAGATCTGTAAATAACTGCAAATGATAACAAAACAGTATATTTGCAATAAGCAATATTGGCTTTCAACTTCTCAACAACTCAAAAGGAATGACCCCCAATTATTACCCTATTTTGTTATATATTAAATCCATCATCAAATACTATTTACCACCAGTTTTTGTCTTATCCTCAACTAATTTGAATTTGGATAATTGCTTATATGCTAAAAACACTATGAAAGCAATTATTAGAAAATCGATTATATTTGAAATCAAATCACCCCACATAAATTTTGATTTTCCTATAGTAAGTGACATTGCCTTTAAGTCCCCTGCTGGTAAGAATAGCCCTATAAGAGGAGTTATGATATCATCTACAAAAGCAGTAACCAGTTTAGAAGCTGCTTGCCCTATGACAAATGCAATAGCCAAACCAATTATGCCAAATGTTTTAAGAAAGTCAAAGAACTCTTGAGCAAGTGTTCTCTTTAGTTCTGGCGAGATTTCGTCTACCATATAATTGATATAACATCATATACTCTTTTAATTAATTTAACCCAATAGTAGGCAATATGGATTTTGATAGCGATAATAACATACTGAAGTCAAAATCATGTCAGAAGATTATATTGCAAAAGATCATTATAATTTTAATATCAAACAGCAAATATAATGGAACTCCTTATTACGCTCACCATGCAATGCTGTAGAGATATGTGGTAAAGGTAAATTTGTAGACGATAATGCGATACCACTTAAGTTTCAAATCAGGCTTAGAAGGCTATTATCATCGTAATGATGAAAGTAATGACAATAACAACAAGATTTATGGTATGTACATACAATAACCTTCTTCTATCTAAATTGCCTGTTCATTTTCCGCACCTGATTCAATATCAATAGCACGTGTAATTGGAGAGATAAAGATCTTTCCGATTTTAGAATTTGCTCTGATAATTTCAATGGCATCTTTTTCTTTATAGTCGTCTACAACAACCTGCAGAGTATATTTATCGCTAAACTCTGGTGTGAACATTTCTGTTCCCTTTGAAGCATGAATTTTAGGGGCAGCGCTCTTACCTCTGCCTTTGACTTTTAGAATAGTAATGCCACCAACTTTGATTTTTTTTAAGCCTTCACTTATTGCTTCTATGTCATTTTGGGGAATTACTACATCTATTTTAATCATGGAATAGATATGATGACATGTTATCTTACGTTAAAAAACATTTCTCGAATTTCCTTAGCAATATTAGCATTTATTATAAGAACAATTATATTTATAATACAAATATTTAAAAAACTCGTGCCAATAAACTCTGGCGATACTGCTTGGATGCTTATAGCTTCCAGCCTTGTATTATTGATGATTCCTGCTCTTGGATTATTTGAAGCAGGATTGCTGCGGAGAAAGAATACAGTTTCCATCTTTATGCAGATCTTTTTTGGAATGGCACTTTTGAGTGTCATGTGGTTTATATTTGGGTTCAGTCTGACGTTTGGACCTGATACTGCCGGTCTTGTTGGCAATCTAGATTGGACATTTCTTAAAGGTGTGCCTTTTGATAGTTCGCTTAAATATGCACCAACTATTCCGGGAGTTCTGTTTGTAAAATTCGAAATGATGTTTGCAGTAATTACTCCATTATTGTTAACTGGAGCAATAGCGGAACGAATGAAGTTTAGTGCATATGTTCTTTTCATTGCAGACTTGGAGTTTTCTAATATACTATCCGCTCGTCCACTGGATATGGGGTGGCGGCTGGCTTGGTAAATTAGGAGTTTTTGACTTTGCAGGTGGAATTGTAATTCACACAAGTGCAGGAATGGGAGCGCTTGCTCCAGCTCTGGTTTTGGGAAGAAGATCAAATTATGGTCCATCGATCATGGTTCCACATAGTATACCAATTGCTGTTCTGGGATCTTCGCTTTTATGGTTGGGTTGGTTTGGATTTAACGCTGGAAGTGCATTGGCTTCTGGTGGAGTAGCTGGAAATACTGTAATTGTTACACATATGGCTTCGGCGGTCTCTGCTCTGGTATGGGTTGCACTTTCTTGGATGAGAACCCACAAACCAAGTGTGATTGCTGCAATAAATGGTGCTATAGCAGGTCTTGCTGGAATAACTCCTGCATCAGGATACGTAAGCGTAGAACATGCCTTTGCAATTGGATTGGCTATCGGTGTTGCGTCATATATGGGAGTAATCTTTTTAAAAGAAAGGCTAAGGATAGATGATGCACTAGATGTAAGCTCAGTACATGGCATTGCTGGAATTATCGGATCTCTTGCAATTGGCATTTTTGCAAGCTCCCTAATAAACCCTGCAGGCCCAAACGGATTATTATTCGGTAACGCACATCAGCTTCTGGTTCAAGCTATAGGAGTTGGTGTCGCAGGAACATTGGGTTTTGGAGGAACTTTCATAATAATGAAAGTCATAGACGTCTTGATAGGCGTTAGAGTTTCACATGAGACAGAAGAAAGGGGTCTTGACATTGAAGAACATGCTGAGCGTGCCTATACTGATGAAGGTGACTTTGAAAAGATCTAGATTCAAAAGAAAGAATAAAAAAGTCCAGGAGACCATACTTTGTAGACCTTGGATAACACATGTGAACTGACATATTTTTCTGGAATCCACTTTGAATAAATGAATCCTCAGGCATTGTCTAATTTCTCTCTAAATGTATCAGTCTCAGCACGTTCCAGTATG
>CAWGVG010000062.1:0-228939 GCA_963825865.1 uncultured Nitrososphaeraceae archaeon
TACTTTGTTAAAAATGAAAGTAATCAACATCCGAGGTTCACTAACTTAGAGCATTATAGAAGAGATGGACTAGATACAACAATTACTGAAGGTCATACTATTCGATTCAAAGGTGTATTATTTTATCTCATTAGTAATTCAAAAGGGGGGCATAATAGAGCCAGAATTCTACAATTAATCAAGTCACATCCTGCTAACGCTAATCAAATTGCATGTGAACTAAAATTACATTATAAAACGGTGCTCCATCATCTTAAGTTTTATTGAATTATAAATTAATCGTAATGCATAGCAATAATGAACCATATGGCGTTGTTTACTTTTTGACACCAATAATGGAAAAGAATTATTATTTATTTTTGGAAATGATTTCTGGACTGGATACAATAATAAAAGCAAATCATCAAGTAATAAAGAAACCCTCGCATCTAACTGAACAATGTACTTGCCAACAATCACAAGTTTGCTCTGCAATCGGTGCAGTAATGGACCAGTATAAACTTCATTGAGTTAATCAAAAATGGCAAAAATATACGGAACAATAACTACTGTCTTTGAACAATTAAAGACGACTGAATATGGTTCACATTATCTTATTATCTATCCCGACGTAACCACGCTACGAGAACTATATACACACTATACTAAAATGCAGTAGAAGAAAACCATGAGATTGTTGTGCTTATTCCATACTATGAAACATCTGATATCGTAAGGCGCAGCTTGACAGAAAATGGTGGCAATATCGATATACAAAAATACGAAAAAAAAGAAGGATCGCTTATAATAATAGACTCTGTAAAAGCATACTTTGGTCTTGGTAACGACACAGATCTGGATAAATTTATTCAGAATCAGGTAAAAAGAGCACAAAATCTTGGTAAGAATGGAGTTTCTGTAATCACCGATGTAGGATCATTCCATCTTTTAGAGATGGTGGATAAACTTATAGAATATGAACTTTCTTTACCACCAAAATATTATATAAGATTGAAAAGATTCTGTGTATATAATCAAAACAACTTTGATGACCTCACAGAACAGAAGAAGCAAGCGTTGCTTTCACACCATAGCAAAAGTTTCATAGTTACTACTAATCTGACTACATAAGTAAAATAATCTGGTTAACGACACAATAGTAACCTTTATGACTATACCTGCTATATGACTCATTGTTTCGCTGGGGAATAAAAAGGAGAATGATGAAACTTTACTAATGAAAAATATTCTCCTAATGTAAGAGCACCTTTTACAAATAACGAGTCAGATTGACACGAACCTATTTCTATTGATTCATCTTATCTACTGTAAGATGATTTTTCTATACCATCATAACCCTCTTTACTTATTCCATGAACTACTTTTGCAAATTTTGAAAGGTCATCATCGATAGATATGCCGTATGCTCCATGAGCTGTTCTTTCAGGTCTGAATACGATTTTAGCTCGACTGTAGTCATTTTCTCTTCACTTAAAGCAGAGGTATGGCGAAGCTCGATATTTGATTTTTCCTCCTTCAGGATTTTGATTTGATCCTTTAACTTTTGAATTTGTTCCTCTAATTTCTTTTTCTCATCTGCCTTTTGCTGAATGTATTCCGATATCTGAGACAACGGTAGAGTCTTTGAAAACTGAATCAAGTTTGTCAAGTAAGAAGCAATGCTTTCTGGTGTTAGCCCCAGATTGTTGCAACGCTTGTAAATATCAGACATAAATGATTCAAAGCTATCCTCTGTTACTCCCAATCTATTCATAATCATTGCACTCTAAAACCATCAGCGCATTGAGACAGCGGATATACCAATTTTCTTTAGACTAACAGCCAGCTCCCTTAATTCGTCTGCTCCAGAAAGACCTAGGGCTTGTCTCCATTCGTTGACTATGTTTGTCACAGCTCCAGCACTAAGGCCACTATCACCTGCGATTTTATCTCTTTGTGCACCAGCTAGCCACTGTTGTATCACTAGTGACCTAAGATTATCAGGAAGTTTGAAAGGCATTATATTATATAATTATAGAACTAGCATCTATTAAAATTTGCGTCAAATGCGTCGTCAAACAAGTCATATTGGGCGACTGTGCTTATCTGTTCTTTTTTTAGACCTCATGTAAACTTATAAAAATTCGACTAAAGGCTGGTCGAGCTTTTTATCCACAACTAAACCGCTTACTCCTCCAAATTAATCGTAGGTCCGAATCCGGTGGAATCCATGCCGATATCGGTGCTAAAAGTAGGTTCCTAGTATAGTAATATAGTAATAAGCTTTAAAGGTTTTTCATTTCTTCATGGACTTACAAATTATTCTGTAACAAAACCGAAGCTGATGTGCCTTTGATAGTAGAGGAAGGCTGTGTTCATCAGTTTGAATCCGGTCATCTTAACAAAGTCAAAGAACACTAGGGCGATCACTCCCGGTGATATTTAAAATAAATTATTTTAAATTGTTCATTTGGTATGTCTGAGATCCATATTTTTTTAATGCATCCTCTAGCATTCTTTGCTGAAACCTGGGTACAGCTTCTATGGTTCCTTGGGGCAAAGCTCTGCCATATTTTTGAGACGTCCCATATCCGCGTTCCGTTGTTACAAAACGTATCCTGCGCCTTCATTAGTAACTTCTTCAGATCTCGCGCAGAGATCGATATATTCAGAATCATGTGCGTTAATTGTTACAGTAAAGTAGTCCTTGGGAAGCACCCATCCTATTCTGTTTCCTTCGTTTCCTATTAGCAAGGAAGCCTTACAATTTCGGCTTCCTGTCATACCATTATTTTCTACCTTAATTCGTATTGCCACAAATTTGGTAAGCCGATTGGGCGGAGCTTTCTCGTTTTCAATTTCCACAGCTTGACCTGCATCCAATTCTTCATACTTAATTCTTACCTCAGTAGTTTGCTCATTAATAGAAATTCTCGGACGCGTAATCCAACGCTCAAGAAATTGTGCCTATGCTAGAACTAAAACCTATAATACCACCTACAATTGTGCTTATGAACGAGTCATTAATAATAGATATTGTAGAAGTATTTTTTAGCATGATATTTTCATAACTTAGAAGCCCTTATTACATTGACTTCTCTCCTATTGGATGTATCGTCTTTTCCATTCAGACGTCTCCCTTTATAATATATGAGTATTAATATGGAATGCCTTAAAGAAACAAGATAGACATTGCCCAAGGGGTTGCCACAATCGATATGTCGTCTAACACTCTATTAATAGTTCTCCACTATATGACGATATAGCATCTGTTCTCTTAATTTTTCCTTTATCCTTCCAGAAAACACTCCCGTTATCACTCAATTACTCTCACTTGTTAGCCGAAAGAGATAATTAAGAATATACATAACGCCATCTACTTTACTTAATTAAACTCCAGTACTATACTATCTGCTCTTTTAATCTCTATCGTAACTTTATCTCCAACCTTTAATTGCATGTCATCGTATTCTTTCATACTAATTTTAAACGTAGGTGTGTCAGAAGGAGTACCAGTCCCTCCACCTCCTAACATATTCGACATAGATTTAGGCAGATTCCTCATTAGGTCTTCTGGGGAGCTGAAATGGTACTGCCCCTACACCAATACCAAAAGGACTTTGAGGAAAGTTTCTTCCTGCATGTCCTCCCGCTGATTTTGGCTCATTAGGATCCGTAAATACGACATAAACATAAGGACTTCCATCTTGGGAAGCTTCAATCTTTGAAACAATAAACTCTTTTCTCATTTCGGATAATAATAAAACAGGATTCTATAAAAACACTAGAGAAACCTCTGCTAACACATATGAGCAGCCAAACATACACCATTGGAAATGCGAAAAATATGATAACCTGTTTTGGACATCAAAAGAATTAAGGGAGCATAAACAAGAATATCATGCATACTAGTAGTAGTGACTACGGCTCTATGGATGAAGGGTTAAAGACATATTATTCAATTTTTTGTATAAAATTTCATTCTAAAATAACAGTAAAGAAATCAGACAAGTTATTTGAATAGAGATTATATTGAGAAAGATAGAATTTCATAAATATAGATTTCATTGAATATACACTAAATGCCGCCATTTGGTTTTAAAAAAAAGGAATCAACACCATCATTTACAACAAATATAACAGATAAGGATGACCTAGATGAAATCCCCAAATCACCATATCAGCAAGTCTTATTTGGAGCTTTGTAAAAAACAGCACATCGATCTTCGTATTTATAATTATAAAAGAATGTAATTTGTTACTTCTTGGAATTATATTCACCTAGCATTTCTTTTAACAATTTTATACGTCAATGTATCGTACTGCTTTTAATTATTTTTATCGGTTTATTGGTCTTGGTAATGCGTGAAACTACAAAAACTACATTGACTATTATCTTTATAGTTACATCATCGATATCACTCATACAATCAGGCGTTTTTTCTTCTTTTTCTCATTACCCTTCAATATTTCCTACTACTACTGCTGTTTATGCTTCTAAACAAAAGGATACAAATACTGGTACTTCATCATCGACCATCTCTGACAAGAAAGGAATAGCGATGTATGATTATGGGGGTAAGATTGGCAAAGTATACAATCCATTAATCATTGCACAGGGAGGACAAAAGTATTACCAAAATTACATAAATGATAGTGGTGATAAAAAGTCAAAAGAATATTTCCTAAATACTGCCAACTGGTTTGTCAAACATGCTAAAGAAAAAGAAATCGATGGTTTTCATTATTCACTTTGGGTATATGATTTTCCTTGGCCATTTTATGGGGGACTAACTCCTCTATATTCATCTGCATTGGCACAATCTTCAGGAATCAAAATTTTAATTATGGCACACAATATGACAGGAGATAAAAAGTATTTAGATGCAGCAGACAAAGCATTTGGTTCATTTTTAGTTGATTATGATAAAGGAGGAGTAATAACAAGGGAAGGGGGAAAGGAGAACTATAGTGGGTACAGTAATAATAATAATAATAATAATAATAATAATTCTATATTTTTACAAGAGATTGCAAAGCCGGGATATCTAAAAACATACATTCTTAACGGTCATATATTTTCACTCATTGATTTGTGGAATTATTATCAATATACACATGACGGTAATGCAGCACTTGTGTTTAATGAAGGAGTAAAATATTTGAAGGACAATTTATGGAAATATGATCAAGGTAAATGGTCTTATTATGATCAGATCGGAGATCCAGCAACTAACGGCTATCAAAAAATACACACAGAGCAATTGGCTAAGCTATTTAAAATAACAGGCGAACCAATACTAAAGAGTTACAGCGATAAATTTGCTAGGCAAATAGCAGTTGTCCGAAATATTTCTGTGCTAAATAACAATGGATCAGCTCTTGCTAAACTAGGAAAGTACAATGAATCTATTGTATTTTTTGATAAAGACTCTAGCGATAAATCCTAATAATACTGCTGCATTGAATAACAAAGGATTATCTCTTGCTAAACTAGGAAAGTACAATGAATCTATTGTATTTTTTGATAAAGCTCTAGCGATAAATCCTAATTATGTCTACGCAATGAATAACAAAAATTCAGCTCTTGAAGAGTTAAGCAAGATAAGCCTGCAGTAAGCTATTACAATGGCAAACCTTGGTATTGCATTAACCTGGATTTATGTTAATATCGGGCTGTTGACTTTGGGGGATCTGATGAGGACTTTGCTGTTGTTCCGCATACATAAATACCTTATGATATTGCTTTGATGTTGTCTTTTTGGATGTGTCTAAAATAAGCATGATTAATCCTTTTTATAAAGGCCATTTGGAAATAGTTGTTTTGCAAATGAATTTTTACTTGTTTCGTCCATATTTCCAAGTGTAGTTATTAGTGCTTGCATTTGAGATTGCATCATGTTAACTTGTTGATTTACTGCTTTTAATTGTTCATCTTTTTCTTGTTGTTTCTCCCTCAAAACTTGAAATTTCCTATCCTCTTCTGCTTTGATTTCATCATAAGCTTCTGGTGTTAGAGGATAACTGCACTTAATGCAGAACTTGATATCGATAGCATTGACTTGGTTGCAGCGGGAACAGACAAGAACCGATGGTTTTTTCTGTATTTTCTGCTCTGCTATAATACCGTCATGAACAAGTATCTGCTTCTTCGAGTCATTTCCCATCCTCCTTTTAATATATCTGGATGGTTGTTTTGAGTTCATAGTCCACCTTACTTTTTTATTCAGACCATAGCCAGGAAGATAATCAGAGTCTGATGTAATTGAAGAATGGCGTATACAATACGGATTCCATCGCTTTGTCTTTAAAAGATATTCTAGTTTACCACGTTCCTCATTATCTGTAATAGAACTATTTTCAACTAAACGAATTATTCTTTTTCTTAATTGATACATCATTTTCCACATAGCGTCAGGCTTGATTGCAGCGCCGTTGTTAATATTACAGATCAATCTAGCATCCAATTCATTTTTGTAAGGGTGTTCGTTTAGCCAGTCGCGTACATATGGAAAAGAACAACGAAGCAAAATAGGACCTGTTCCTGTTTTGGATTGGTAAGGTATTTCTCCTTCACCATACCGATCCCGAAGTCTAATGTGTCTGATCTTTAGTAGCGTAATCTCATGGTTCCTAGCATTCAAATCCCAAAATAATGCTAATGCGGCCTTATTTCGTTTGTATGGTTCATACTTAATGATACAAAGGATTTCATCAAGTTCCCAAAGTTCTGTTTCCAAATAAGGACTAGGACGTTTCGTTGTCTTTTTCTTGATCATTGCAAATGAAGGCGTGTTCCAGTCAGAAGGAGGGAGTGGCTCTTCTTTATTCTGTTCTTTGTATTTTTGATTGTATAGCCACCTCATAAAATGTTTTATTCGTCCGAGATAATCATTCCAAGTCGTAATCCATTTCTTATCAGGATCTCGTCCTTCATTTTTTATCTTTGAACTAAGAAAGGAGATTATTTGCTCCTTTCTATTAATATCTGTAAAACTAATATCAGGCCCAACAAAATTGGCGAACGAAATAATTGCTTTTAAAATGTTATTTTGGTGGCTGTCAGACGAACCATTATCTTTTATATATTGATAGTAATCGTTTACCAAAGCCAAATTATCTGGATTTCTTATCGATTGTATCTTTTTGACAGTAGTTGATAATTTGACTGGCATCAATGTACACCTCTTGATGTCTTTTTATTATATGCCTCTTCCATATGAACCCGTATAGTTAGCGGGCTCGAAGGAATGTGAATCAATTTGACACGATTTTAAGGCCCAGATTTGAATCAAATCAGAGTAATAGTATACGAAGCTATTATGTGATTGTTCAATTACTGATCGGTAAACTAAATGAAAATGTAGCTCCTTTGCCATGTATACTAGTGTGAGCCCACATTCTACCACTATGAGTTTCGAGAATATTTTGAGATATACAATCCCAATCCAGTACCCTCAAAAGATTTAGATACAAACTTGTTATTTATCAAGGACATACTTTGGTCCGCCAAAAATTTTTGATATTGTCAATATTTTAGCCCATTCTTCAAGTGCTTCGACAACAGCACGTGCTTGATGAATATTGCTTCCAACAGCTACAACTCCGTGATTTTTAATTATAACTGCTCTTGTATTCCCACTGCCCTGTCCAAATGCTTCGGAAACTATGTTTGCCAATTCTGTTGATCCTGATGGTTTATTTGGTATTATAATAGGATTTCCTACTACTATCTTGGCTTCTTCTATTATGTGTTGTTGGAACTTATCTAATACAGATATAGCAATACCAAGTGTGTACGGACTATGAGTATGTACAATTGCATTTACTTTTCCTAACTTTTTGTAGATAGAACCATGCATGTACCATTCTATGCTTGGTTTCAGTCTACCAACTGTATTTCCGGTTTCTAAATGAACTTTGACCAAATCTTTCTCTTGCAAATTGTAACGTGGAACTCCTGAAGGAGTTATCCACATCCATTTTTTGTTTTGTATTCTAATACTATGGTTACCTGATACTGGTGATGTAAAACCCATCCTATACAAATCTTTAACACAATTTACAAGGGTATTTTTGTTATCTAATCAACATCACCATAGCGTTTATCATTATCATAGTATTCATGATAATCAAAAATCAATACTGATTTATCCTTTTTTACTTTTATCTTACTACCAGTAAAAATGATGGATTCAAAACTCATTTAATTCTATTACATAAGAAAAAATATATGCTATTAATACTGAATTTTAAGTTCTAGATCTTATGTTTTGTTAGTAGACTAGACCAGTGGCTTTAGCCAATCAGAAACATTCTGGTATTGTCTATCCTCAATATTTTGAATCGATGTCAGAATCAGGTTGAGGTCAAGAAACAGTACGGTATCTTAGTTAAGTGCTCAGGTTTCTTAACTTAAAGACCTTTAATGAACAACAACTTATTTTGACCAAATATTCTCAATCTCGTTCGAACTTATAATGGTTATTATCTTCTTCATATTCTCAAGAGACCTATTATGTCCCTCTTTGTCAGGTGAAGATACACAATCTGAAACTACTACAGAATAAAAGCCTCTACTAGAAGCATCCCTAGCGCTAGATTCAATTCCATACTCTGTTGCAATACCAGTAAATATTACTGTAATAATACCTGCACTTTGTAGCATGCGTTCAAATCCCGTATCTATGAAAATACTTGCTGTATGTTTATCTATCACTATTTCGCTTTGCTGTTGTTGTTCTTGTTCTTGTTGTTGCTGGTATGATTGTTTTGGTTTTATTACAAAGTCTAGGTCTTCCTTAGTTGCTGTTTGACTAATGCGATCAAGTCCTAATCTACTTATCATATCTAGTCTTGCTGAAGATTCAAATCTTGTTGGCAGCAGTTGATGACGTGTAAAGAATATTGGGACATTTGCTCTTCGTGCGAGCTCTATAACTGAACCAAGATTTCTAGTAAATTCTTGTCTATTGAAAATTAGATTTACGAACATATTTTGTACATCCCACACAACTAGTGCTGTATGTGAAGGATCTATGATCTCTTCAATAGTGTTATAGATTATTTTTTTATCTCCAATATTTTGCATAGTTGATGATAGCATGAAGATTAGAAAATCAATAAAAGTCTTCTTAAATAGTGCATAATTGTAAGACTTGTTATCGTGAGAGCATTAACTCCTACAACTGTATATATATATAGAAGGTCTATTGACGAGTACTTCTTTTGCTCGAAGCGATGTGATAGTTGCTCGTAAGTATTTATCATAGGCGAATTTACCATCAATTGGATGCGGTGGTAGGCTCTATTCCAATTCTGCTCAAGAATACAACAGAAGTGCTATTTCGATAGACTAGGACATAGCCCTACAGTTTACTCCTATTGTCGTATCTGCTTATCAATCAACGAATAGAACAGACTATCGGGAATGAAGGGTCTTAATTTAACTGCTAATTTTTCTTTGGTAGATACAACAACATATTTTTGCTTTGGATTTGGTGATGATATGGCATTACAGATGACGTTTGCAACCACATTCGGCTTTAAGCCAGCATAATTTCTTTTAATAAAATACTTGTTGTAAGATCCGATAAATCTTGAATGTTTATTATTGGCGATTATATCATCTACCTTTATTTTTAAAATATCATAGATGTTTGTTTCAATAACTCCTGGATTAATAGTTATGATTTTAATGTTTGTATCCCAAAGCTCCATTCTCAATGCATCTGATATTGCTTCCAATGCATGTTTTGGAGCTGAATAAGCTCCAATCAAAGGAAGTGAAATCAGTCCAGCGAGTGAACTAACATTTACAATTCTTGCTCGCTCCTACTCCTAACCCTACTCCATTTCTTTGTATCATCATTAATGGCAATACTTTCTTTGTGAATCCCACAAGACCAAAGAAATTTGTTTCAAATTGTTTTCTCAAGTTATTCATCGTTATATCTTCAATTGCTCCTGGTTCTACATAGCCTGCATTATTTACAAGACCATAAATTGTATTTTCTTTAGTTTTTGAGATTATGTCATTAAGAATATCGTCAAATGTTTCTGGATTGGTAATGTCAAATTCTATTGGAATATAAAGATCTTTAGATAGTCTTTCAGATGGAAGAATAGTAGCAAGCTTGTCATATCTTCGTGCTAATCCAAAGACTTGATAGCCAGATTCTGCTAATTTGAGTACAGTATATTTACCAATGCCACTAGAAGCTCCTGTTACAATAACTGATTTTCTCAATCTATTGTTCAATTTAATAGAAATTGGCCAGCATAAAATGATTGATGGGTTAATGACATTATCAATAACAATAATGTCATCATTTGATTTTTAAACAGTTTGAAAACATTTAGCATTTGATTCATAAAATTTCGTGTATCCATTTATTGTCTCTTTATTTAGTAGTAGATTCTGTGCATGAGTACGTTGCTCCTTTTACTCTAATCTACCATGAATGTATTGATTGTAAGAAAAGAACTCCACATATTTGTATTGAATGTAATTATTGTTACTCCTGCCATCCAAACATTGAAAGAATAGAGAAACAGGAAGAAAGAGACGAAAAGCAGAGGAACAAAGAAGAAAGAGAGTTGCTATATCTTGTGCAAATCATAAATAAAACTAGAAGTCAAAAATTGGTATAAACTGAGTATATATATTAAAGGGGGCCATTTATTTTTCTCTTATTAATTAGTCATTAGCTGTCTGAAAATAAGCAAAACCATCATGCTACTGTTCTTATTATGTGTACATGTT
The DNA here is from genome assembly GCA_963825865.1 of uncultured Nitrososphaeraceae archaeon. GTDB lineage: Archaea > Thermoproteota > Nitrososphaeria > Nitrososphaerales > Nitrososphaeraceae > CAWGVG01. Next base: position 10,745 of record CAWGVG010000062.1, read on the forward strand.
ACGTAATGCATGGTGCTATTACCGACTTGCATATGAATCCATGTCTGTTACTAACCAAAAATATTTTAAGCCTTGAATATAAAAATAGTAAAACTAAAGTATTCTAATCTGTAGTATTAGAGTGATGGCAGGAGCCATGTGTTTGCTAGCTGATTTTGCAGTATTTGCAGGCAGCGTTGCGACCATATTTGGATTAAGTTGGTATCAGGACACCAAAAGAAAAAGGAAGATTAGAAAACCAATAGAAGAAGAGAAAGAAGAGGAGCAAGCTTCATAACAAAATACTGGCTGAACAAATAGATTAATACCAAAGTTCATTAGATTGCTCTTTTTTCTTTTAATTTATCCAAACATTTGATGGCCTCATAGTTAATCCTTTTATCAACCTTGATCTGTAGCTGATATCTATCAGAGGCATGATTAAAAGAAGCTTAATTGCAACACATATCTGATTCAATTCTTATTTTTTCATCCTTTCTCCTACTTCATTCCATCCACTTAGATCCACTTCGACAAATATCGATTCATCTTTCTTTGCAGCAGCAATCCAACTCTTTAATGCCTGCTTCCAGTCTACTTCATTTTCATTATTCGTTACCTGTTCTAACACATCAACAAATCTTGTATAAAATTCGCCCACTTTTGTCATTGCTCTAAAATGCTTATCATCCTTTAAACCAATAGCAAATTCATTTTTGTCTTTGTTCGTATATATACAAATCAGTGATTTTTGATGCTTATTGATATTATTATTATTCATATTGTCTTTGTTATGATTGTTGTTATTTTTCATTTCTTAAATCAGTGCACCATAAGTTTTAGCTCTAGTCTAGGTAATGTGCGCAGTGCAGACACCCTTCTACATCTAGATTTCTTGGATTATATTCATAAGTTGAATGATATAAATCAGACAAGATATGTTCTAGATGGCCATCCGATACTAATAGATTATGCAAAACTAAAGGAAGCATATCGTATGAGAAATGAAATAGTTCATGGACTAAAAAACCCTAAGATCTCTAATTGGTGGATCTTGTCGATGTGGGATAATATCATGAACATAATGGATATATCGGGATCAATTTTTTTGTCTGCTGCTGATAAAGATCTTCGTTCATCGTTAGATGCGGATTATCAATGGGGTATCGAAAGAGAAAAGAAGAAAAGGATATATCAACTATATTCTGAGCAAATCATAAATCTCCTAACAGAAAAAGGTCAGATCCAATTACTACAGGATGGAAAACTAAATAATCTCTTTCTAGACGGCATTAGAGTAAAAAATGATGACGACATTTTAACAGACAATATTAATTGGATAATCAGAAAGATGTTAAGACGAAAACTGATAAGAATTCTCAACAATAATGTCTCCTTGGCTCCTATCGGAATAAACAGATCCAAGAAATTATCAAAAAAGTAGCAATACACTCTCTAAAAAAGGCCACTAAAGTAACAGCATTACTCTGACTTAATGTACTATCAGCATATTTGTAAAAAATATTCAAACCCCTATTCTGATCTCATTGTTTGGTACAATGGTGATTGCATTTGCATCCAAATCCTGAAAGCTGAAGTTGTCATATATTGCTCAAGATAACAATCCTATTTATTGAATTTACGATATTGTGCTATTATATTGCTACACGTCCTGCACTTGTACTCTCCTTTTTCAATGAGAATAACATCTTCACCTAGCTCTTCATTTGGATTCTCATGACTTATCAATGGAGAACCAGGATATTCCTTTGCGCATCTATTGCAATAATATTTTGTAAATCTATCTTCATTTAATCTTGCTATATTTCCTAGGAATATGTGAGGGACTCCAAGACTGGCTTTAATTTCTTCTTGCTCTGTTAGTTTGGCAAAGGCATAACCACCAGAGCCTAACAATTTCTTTTCTTCTAAATCTTCGCCTTCACTCACATATACAATCTATTTACTCCTATGATTTTAATGGTATGCATAAAGTCATGCAGATGACTAGCGGAATTCCGTATGTTAATATTTTATTTAGCTAACCTAAAGCTTATTTCAAGAGCATCTTTAACATTTTTATTAAATTCTAAAGTAGTTTCCTCCTGAAGATGATGATTAAACACTAATTTAATAAATCATAATTACGTTTGATAAATCAAAAAATTCAGTATAGTAAAGTAAAAGAGCGTCGACCTGTAAAACCATTTTTGTCTTGGTAGGAGGAGGAGGAGGGAAACGGTGGAAAGGAAGAGAAGGAGAAGAAGAGAAAGATGAAATATCCTTCTCTAGTAAATCACAAAGCTATTGTGTATGCTTTGTAAGTATAGTAGATTCTATTGGAACCACATTCACAATTAAGGACCCAGACAAAGTTAGAAGATATTATTCTATATTTATCAACACAATGGCTGCAATAGATAGAAACTTTAGTGCAAAGATAATTAAAAATACTGGCACAAGTTTGATATATTACTTTCCAAAAACATCTGACTCCTCCAATCTATCTGCTTTTAAAGATGTAATAGAATGCGGTGTTACAATGATGGTGGCAAACAAAGTTATCAACTTGAAGCTAGAAGAAGAAGGATTACCATCTCTACAGTACAAGATTAGTGCTGACTATGGTAGAGTCGCGGTGGCTAGATCACAAAGTTCTCCAGATACTGATGACTTATTTGGTTCTACTATGAATGTTTGCGCAAAGATAAACTCTATGGCTCCTCTAAATGGCATGGTAATAGGTAGTGATCTGTATTATGTTGCAAAGAAATTCTCTGCTTATTCCTTTGAAGGTTACGGTCATCATTATTACAATTTCGAAAGAATAGGAGAATATTCAATTGCTGTAGCTTTAAACACCAATATCCAGTATACTCGGTATTAGTAGTAAGAGGAGGAGCGGAACAAGTAGTTAACATTTTGGATTTGGAAGAACGACAAACACAACAGCAAAAGAAAACTTCTACTGCCACTATCATGCTAGTAGATGATGATCCAGATATACTGTTAACATACAAAACATTCTTAACTGTTAGAGGCTACGATGTAGATGCATTTACCGATCCTAGAGAAGCGTTGACGCGTTTTGCACAGGCAGCGCCTAACAACTACAATTTAGTTGTAATGGATATAAGGATGCCTAATCTAAATGGCCTTCAACTATATTACAGACTCAAGGCAATAAATCCAAATATCAAGATTTTATTTGTATCAGCTCTTGATGCAGCAAAGGAAATGGTAAGTATACTTCCTGGTATAGGACTAGATGACGTTGTAATAAAGCCTGTAGAGCAGGAGCAATTCCTTTACAAAGTAAAAACCGCAAGCAGCAATAGAATACATTTAGTATCTATAGACATAACAACCGTTTATAAAGACATTAAAGATCATCATAAATATGGCAATTCTTTTTTGATGTACATACTTCAAACTTAGTGTTGATACCGTATCATTCAGAGGGTATTGTATTTACAAATCTGTGTAACAAAGAGCAAGTAAATTATCTGCAAAATATTCTAATTATATTAGGAGGAGGCCAGAAATATTCTAACATATCATTCATACAGGAATCACATACGTCAATACTCGACATTTCAGGCCTTTCTTAAATCAAGTTCAAATGGCTCCTGTAGATTTGCTTCGGTTAATCTTTGGATTTCTCTTTCTAAAGGAGAATCCAGAGGGCATAGTAGATATTATTTTCTAATATTCGGGACACTTGTTTTGGACCTAGTCTTTAATTTGTATTGTTTTTTTTATTGGAGTATCTTTGTCTTCTTTTGTCATTATTATATCATGAAAACAAAGTAATGTGTATGAATTTATAACTAAAATATACATGCATAAGCACATCTCTATGACAGTCACGATTTTGGGTGTTGCAAGCAGTATGCGAAGCAACTCTTATGGAACCAGGGCCTTAATTTGTTCTTGACATTGCAAAGAGATACTATGAGACAGAAACACGTCATAACCAATAGCGCGCCGTAAAAACCTCTTTTACAAATGGTTGATAATCCTGCGATTTTGAAAATATATACTTATCAAATATTAATTACAAAGAAATATAATTGTCATTTGTTCAGCATTTACTCCAACAGCCTTATATCTTTCAAATATAATAGGGAAAATATGTTAGAAAATATAGCATACGTAGGTCTTGGCTTTGCAACAGTATTCTTCGCATTGGAAACAGCATGGCACTTCACAGCCTGCAAGATACATGACAAATCCATAAAGCCCTGCTTCTACAAACAAGTTGGCTTATTGAAATAGATAGATAGAAAGAGAGAGGTCTTGGTAATAATGGCGAGTATTGAAAGCAGTAGTAAATCTAGAAGAAGGACAAAACCATTAAAGATGAAAACGCCTTCATTAGTAAACAAAACGTCTAAAATAGCACCATCTAAAGATATTGAAGTAAAAAGGATCATAGCTCGTGATGGTTTTGGTTACTTCTCAATGATTAATGATTAAATACAGAATATAGTCAGTCATGATGGCAGTTTCAGTTTCCACACTGTATTATTATTATTATTACCTTTCAACACCTTAGATAAATTTTCCTTAGTATGTGACAAATGCTTTAAATTCCCCTGCAGAGGTAAAATTTAACTAAAGGTGTACGGTAAGGGTATGGTGTATGGTAAGGGTTAATCAATCTTATAACAAGGAACAGAAAGATGAAGAGTCTCCTATTATTAATACTACCGATACCACTACAAACAGAATAAGAGATATTGAAGCAGGAGTTGACTTGGCTGATATTGAAGTTATTCCAAGCTCAACAAGAGCACGGGAAATCTATTCGAATCTTGTAAAATCAGCTGCAGAAGAAATATTATGGATATTCCCTACTACCAATGCTTTCATTCGCCAAGAGAAGATAGGAGGTATACAATTGGCACAACAGGCAGCAAAAGAAAGAAATGTAAAAGTTAGAATATTGGTGCCTACAAACAGTTTAATTGAACAAAAAACACAGCAACTAAAACAATCTTGTCATGACGGTGTAATAGATGTCAGGTATATTGTACAGATGTCAGACACCAAAGCCACAATTCTAGTAGTTGATAGAAAGGCTTCATTGGTGATGGAATTAAGAGATGACTCAAAAACAACCTTCTTTGAAGCAATAGGATTGTCAACTTACTCTAATAGCAGGGCAGGTGTCTTATCTTATGTTGCAATATTTGAAAATCTTTGGGTACAATCTGAATTATATCAAGAGATAAAAGAGTCACATGATCAGTTTAAAATAGCAAATGAGAAATTAAGAATGCAAGATAAAATCCAAAGTGATTTTATTAAGGTAGCTGCTCATGAGTTAAGAAATCCAATCCAACCAATCCTTGGTATGGCACAAATTGTTAAATCCATGATAACACAAAAAAGAAGTAAATATAAATCAGACTTGTGATCATTTGGATGTCATAATACGGAATGCAAGAAAACTACAAAGACTTACAGACGATGTTTTAGACATCAATAAAATTGAAACAAATTCACTTCATCTAAGAAAAGATACATTTAATCTAAAAGAGTTAATACAAGTCTTAGTAGACGATTATAAAAGTCCAAATAACAATGAGAAGAAATATGATAGCAATATCTACCGTAATATAGAGTTGTCCTGTTTATTTCCTTCCATTACTAAAGACCGCCAAAATGCAGATCTCTTTCTCATAGAAGCAGATAGAGATAGAATATCACAAGTCATTTCTAATTTATTAAGTAACGCTTTGAAATTTACAAATCAAGATGATACAATATATGTTACTATAGAAAAAAAAGATACCGGCGGCATAGGAGAGGTCACTGTAAGTATAAAGGATACAGGCACAGGAATAGATCCTGAAATATTTCCTAGATTGTTTACAAAATTTGCTACAAAATCTTATCAAGGTACTGGACTAGGACTATTTATTTCTAAAAGTATTGTAGAAGCACATGGTGGAAGAATGTGGGCTAAAAATAATAGTGATGGTAAAAAAGGATCTACGTTTGCATTCAGTATACCATTAGCATTCCAACAACAAGGTCATCACCAAGAAAGTACAGTTATCAATACTGCCCCCGCTATGATAAATGATACTCATGAAAGAATTAAGAAAAAGAGTGATGATTATAGCTCTCATAAAACAAAAATAAAGAGGATATTTTTAGTTGATGATAACTATGATCATACTGTTACTTTCAAGGTGGGATTGGAGCTTGCCGGATTTGAAGTTGATGCGTATAATGATTCAGCAATAGCATTATCAAAATTCAAGCCGGATTACTATGATCTAATGCTAGTTGATATTAAAATGCCCAAGATTGATGGATTTGAACTATATGAAAAGGTAAGTGAAATAGACAATAAAGTTAAAGTATGGTTTATTACCGCATATGAAAGATATGATAAAGCGCTAAAAGAAGTTCCACCAAAATCAAGAGAAAGGATATTAAATCATTTTGTTGAAAAACCTATTGAAATAGATATTTTAGTGAAACAAATAAAATCAGAACTAGCTTGAATCTAAAAAAGGTAGGTAGGTATCAGCATTTTTTATTTGATAATATATGCGAACAGGATTGTCATGGTCAGGTAACGGTTATCATATCTATATTCCAATAGAATCCAGATATGTCTTAGAGGAAACAAAAGCTTTTAGCAAGTATGAAGAACCTTCCAAACGGCTTCTGCAGAGTGGTATTTGTCAAATGGTAAAGCAGATTCCAATCATTACAAGATATCATTTGGCAACTGTATGTTAAGAATTCCTGGCTCTCATAACTCTAACATTTGTTTAATGGATGAAAAATATCCATTAATAATAAATCTAAATTAAAATATATTGATATTGTGTTGGAGAAATATTCATGTAAGAAACAGGAAATGATATGAAGAATTATGACTAAAAATATTCAGAGCTGTTGTAATAAAGGGACATGAAAACTTGCCCAATTGTATTCTCAATGTTTAATGCATTTTAATGATAATCCATCTGAAAATGAGTATTAAGCATGTGCCAAAATATGCTTTATTTTATGTATTTAACTCTCTTTTTTTGTTCCATTACAACTAATACTTTCGTAAGCAATACTCCAGCGACGAAACCACCGATATGAGCCGTGAAGGCTATTGAAATTCAGCAAACGAGCCAATAAAAGCAAATACAATTTGAAATAAAAGCCAATAGTATGCTCTGGACAGACTAATTGTAATCTGTTAGAATAAAATAAATTACTACTAATAAAATTTGACCTCACATACATCACATACCTCACATCGGCTTCTTCCGCATGGGTCTTTGAACGGTACGTATTTTCAAGCCTAGAGACACAAAGATCAAAACTCTTGACAAGTATCGATACACTAGACGATCAAGCTCGCCAATCATTTAATTCAAAGCGAGAGGATCTAGCAAGGTTAAATTCAATGATAGAAGAATTATTAATGGGAGCCAGAAATCCGGAGTGAAAAGGCTAACCCTAATCGATCGCATTCGTCTTCTCTATGATAAAGATAATCATGCTTATTGGTCTTACTCATTAGGTCAGTTGTTTACAATTATCGTCATCTTGTGGTCGTAAAGGCTGTCAGTTATTTAACGTTCAAAGTACTGTTGCATAGGACTTACAAGAAATGGAAACTCTTCTGTTACATCTACTCTTACAAACCATTTTTGAGTTGCTCTGTTAGCACGATTCTCATATGAAAATATAACGTCAACTACTTTGCGAGCACCGCTAAGTCGTGAAGGACGAACATCTACAGCAGTAGGCCTTGGATGGCGTCTGCTTATAATATTACGCCAGACAAGTTCAGAGAAAAATGGAATATACTTCTATCATACAGAAAAAGATTAGGCAGAGACAGCGAATCGTTTGAAAACTCTGTTATGTCAATGTTTGGGTATATTGATAACAATAAGGACAAAGTTCACAGGATGGTAAAAGATATACTATCTCCCGCATTAGGGAGACCTGTAGAGCAGTTAGAAAATTTACTTCTCTTTGGATCTGTTGAAGAGTGCATTCAAAAGATAAATGCTCTTCGTGAAGCTGGAGTAAAATGTATTTCTGGCCTATAAGCGACTTTGAAGAACAGATTGAGATTTTCAGAAAGGAAATAGTTTGTCACTATTAGAGAGACAGAACACACAAGCCCGTCATACGCACATATGATAACAAGAATTTATACAAGATAATAGAATATTATCTAGAAAACTTCCAGTTGTTGGAAAGAGAGATTGGCTATTGATTTATGAAGACACCTTGCTTGAACTCAGCACAGGATGCATATATGACGAATTGGAAATTGTATTAGTGGTTTAATTCATATCTTTTTTTATGGTTCAAGAATAATGTTATCTTTAAATAAACTATTCTTGCGAGTGATCTGTTCTATTCACTATATCATTAATCACTATGTTATTAGAACATAGTACTTGATATGACTTATTAAGACATGCTGGGGAGATTCATGGCAAAATAACAACTTAACGACGTTGTGATAAACAATATATTATAGGGTTCACTCAATAGGTTGAGACGGCTTATCTTACTAGTCTCTTTCTTCCCTACTTTGGCGATCTTGCCATTTTCAGGATCTCGTAAGATTTGTATATTATATTCAATAGATCGTGCATTTTAAGATGTGATTCTAACTTTAGCCTGACCGGGTTTTAAGATCCGATTTCATTGTGGTGGCTCTTGCCACTCATTTTCAGTTGGTGCAATAATATAAGGAATATATCTATCTATTAATTTAGTATTATCTTCGTCATTGGGATATTGATCCAGGAAGTCAATTCTAAGCCTGCGCACATCTTCCAATTTGACTGAATTATTGGCTGAGTTTGTGTAAGTCTCACGCAGGTTAGATACATTTGTTTTTAAGCTTTTTAGCGAGCTCTGTCGGGCAGTCAGTAAGATATGCACATAGATCTAAAAATTCATGAGACTTCGCGTTTATAGTCAGCTTGTGCCTTTCGCTCGGAACACTCCGACAAACTTTCATTTCTATCCCATTTTGGATGATGATTCCTTTGCAATCTTCAGCATTTCCATTATTTCTGACCTTGATTCTGTTGACTTTGTAATGCAATTAAATCTACTGATTCTTCTCAGATCTGCAGGTAAATCGGGTTTTGTAATATCATAGATCGATAGATCTATATTTTTTTCGGCAACATCGGGATTGTCTGTAGGATTAATTTCAAGAATAGGTCGCATTTGTCTATACCGTTTTATATCCAAAAGATGATTTGCGCCAAATAACGCTGCCAATGTGACTAGTCCTGTGATTATTGCCCTTTCAATATTCTGAATACTTAAGGGATCTTCATCTCATTTAGAAGTGATTTTGGTAGGGCTATTCGTTTACTTGGGTAAGTTTTGAAACTCCATTAAAAGCTTTAGGAGCAGATTCAGTATCTATTGAATGTAAAGGCCTATTTGGAGTTGGAGTCATGGCAACACTATATGTCTGATGACATTCAATTGAATTGAGAAGCATCAGAATGATAAATACAGAGATTTTGTTGATAATAGAATAATACAAGATAGAAGCAAAAAGTTACCTGATGTATTAATGCTTATTGTAGAAAATTCAAAATTTCACTTTTGCAGGCCCTTACGGATGGGACTATCCAACCACATATCACTTAACAGTGACCAATTCTTCATCTTCTACTTCTACCACTATTCAAATTCTCCTCCTGAGTTTCTTTCGTGAAAAAGTACGCTTATCCATCTTCACACATGGTATACTTTGTGAAAGTTAGCTTTATGCATTTGTTCATATACTTCATAGAATATGTTAGTGCAACTCTTTTCTTTAGGTCACTAGGATTAGTTTCACAAGACAAAGCTTTAGCCTTTTCTATTATCCAGATAGAATCTCTTATCTTAAAGAAGATATAACAATCTTTAAGAAATGAAAAGCGCGACTTGATCTTAAAACTAGTTGTTCATGCTTTATATCCTATTAGCAGAGCCATTTCAAGCCACTTCCAATAACAATCTACTTCCACAAATCCTATATCTCTCAACCAACCTAACTGTATTTCCATTGGTAACAATCTATTAGCTCTATCTTCTTTTTCTGGAGTGTATCCTATTGCGTTGAGAAATCTAACATGCAATTCAACAGATGGTGATGCTACATGTTCTAAATTACAAAACACTCCTGTTGGATTGACAATATCATAAATTTCTTCGTAAAGTTCATGCTTACGTTCATGTTTAAGATGGTGGATAGCAAAACTTGATACAACAGCGTCAAAGTAGCCTAAATCCGGCAGAGGTTGACTGAGATCATGATTTACAATCTTAACACTCGAATCACCAGCAAAATGATCTCTTGCGGACTTTAGCATTGTTGGAGATACATCTAACGCTACTGCTTCTTCTATATCAGGCCGATTTCCCTTTATGAGTCTAATTAATCTTCCATCCCCTGTCCCTAGATCCAAAACTCGCTTAGTATTTTCAGGCAGGTGATCTATCAACACAGATTCACCTTCTGATCGATGTGGAAGATTATCTGCTACATTTAGATATGCCAGAGCATTCTGCGGACTAGACCATTCTTTTGCGGAACGGCTCATGTTTAAAATTCTCTATAGCTGTAAAAAAGCATTGCGGGTTCCAATTAGTCCGTCAATTTCTAAATGTGCTATTCGTAGTCGTAGGTACTTTCTTAATTAATATCTGTAGAGACTTGGCTATCTAATTAGCTATGGCCTTTACCGCTTAACTCAAATACCTGTCTTCTGCGCCAATCAATTTTATATTTCTGGACAATCACACTGTGCTCAATCATGTAGAGTGCCTTTTCCTTTATTGGAATATTTGTACGCTGTGTGTTGTGCCTTTGGTGTTTCTTTGATTTGAGCATCTTTATCTTGTCCTACATCTTTATTCCTTTTCTTGCTTCCCTTACCGTTATCATTTCCAAAATTAGCGCGTGTTTCTTCTGCTTTGTACTGTTGTTGATACCACCGTTAGACATTAACAACCTGAAAATATAAGCATCAACAGTCTCACCTTTCGGTTTCATATGTCTTATCAAGTTTTTGGTTCTATGGTTAACCCTTAGGTGAGTTATAGCAGGGTTTTCCAGCATACGCCATCTTGGACGTCCTCCTTGGTCTCCTAGGTGCTGCATTAATGTGTTAACGGTTAACCAGCCTAGAAGTATGCCGCTGCCTGCTAATAGACTGCTAATATAAATAATAATTGGTTTAGTCTATCGTGTAGTATTGGTACTATTAGTGCTATTTAATAGCCTATCACGTCAGCCAGTTTTCAATGGTGCGGCTAACGAGATCGGCTGCATCGTGCTGGACAAAATGACCGGCCTGAGGAATTGTGAGTAAGGTCCAGCTATTTTCCAGCCACTCCCAGGTTCAGGGCATCATCAACTACTGTTGCGTTGGTAAGTAAATCTAGCTTCATAGAATAACAATCCTTGGCTAATGACAAAGCTTGTATCTTCTCTCTCTTGTCTTCTGCCTGCTGCGAAGTATTCCATGCTTCCCTTAGAATTGCAGTCAACCCGACAAGACATTTCTCGTACTCTTCTGGCAGCCTTTCGTCAACGTATCTCCTGATGTTGGACTTTGCCTGCTCGCCTTAGGTAAGATAAATCCCTATTTACTGTACCAATACTTACTTGCAATATAGATGCCATCTCTGGCTATGGCCATGGCTGTCAAGTTCGGCTACTTTGCTTCTTCGCCATTGAATCTGCATTTCAAGTTTTGTGCTCAAGTTTTCAATATTCTCCTTCGCAAATCATATGGCCTTTCAATTTTCCTGCTTAGGATATACAGCAACTCTATCTTTTTGTCCTTCAACTATACTTTGTGAAGGAAAGTTTTATTCATTTCGTGACTGGGATTACGACCAGCACTTATTATCAATGGAGAATTTGATGTACTCCACGATAAAGTGAAGAGCGAGCAGTGGTAATATGTTGACCTGCATCATACTCAGGTATGTCTTAGCGCAATAGATACAATACTCAAACATGCCTTCCAATATAAACACTATAATTGAAAGTGCCACGATATTATTTCAGCTAGTTTGGATGATTTGAGTGTAAAACCTCCAGGTGAGAAGAAAGCGAGATATATCACGTACAGCCAAACCTTTATGAAAAACGTATCAATAGATAAGAGAGACTCAATTTTATCAAGAGTTTACAAAACTTTACCGGACAATCAGGAACTAGTTTTTGAGATTCAGTTTATCTATCCACACTAGTTAAGTTTGGTTTATAATAACACAGAAGGATTTTCAAACAAAAGAAAAAATTACCAGGAGTACGTTTGCTTATTTGTATACAAACGTACTGTTTTGGAGTAATGCCTGTACTGTAGGATCAATTCTCCCAGACTGAGCCATGGTATAGCAATGGGTTGACATGAACTGCTTCGCTCCGCCAAGCCTATTTTCCCATTTAGGTAACATGTTATTTACACAGATTTCGCTTACTGCATCAGCTCTTTTCGCCAAAGAGAAAATCAGAGGTTGTTGTCCTCCTCCTACCTGCTTTGCAATCCCACCAAATGAGACTTGTTGGTTTGCTTGAGCAGTCTGCCTTTTCCAAGTCGGACACAAATTCTCGCTGTACCTATTACATTGAAGATCCAAATATGCCAAGAGATGTTAAAAAAGAAATAATAAAGATTTTCCTACATTTGTCATAATAACGGCGTATGGATATTTTGTAAAGTGGATCTTACATTTCGTTATTATTGATATTAACTGTGGGTCAGATGCCAAGAATTCTACTACCAATCACATATATCTAGATCCAACAAGTTTTTACGTGGAACTTCCCAGACAGTCTTTATTGATTCTACTTCTTGTTTATCGACATAACCCCAGTTCATCCTCAAATCCATGCACAAAACCATACATGTAGTCTTTTAAGTGATGAATAAATCATTGTTCCAATAAAGGATGAAAAAATAATTCATTAGACTAAATTTTGTTGCCATTGACTGTTATTACCGTGTATACTTTCTTTCAAACCTTCTTCTCAAAGCTATAGCAATAAGACCAAATGTGACAGCTCCACCAACCAGCTTGATAACATAGTCTATGGCTCCTACCTTGGTATCACCTCCTAATGGAAGGAGAGGGATAAAATCTGCAATACTTCTCTGAAAAGCCTTGAGTAAATGCATATAGTTTGTGGCATTCTTCAATAGAATAAAAGTGGATGTATGGTTTGCAATCTCCGGTTTGATATATGTGAGATTGAGAGTAGGTTCAAGAGTTGGACGCGACTGTGTTAACCAAAATGACGTTGAGAGTGACACGATTAGTATACCTGCAAGAGTGGGTCTAAGTAAATCTTCTCCATATCTTGATAAATGATAATACCAACCAATTAATGAAAAAATATTTCTTCTGAACCAATTATTTTTCTTTATTGCAGAATTTGATGAATCTGGTGATGATTGGCTAACTTGTCTATATTTTCTCTTCAGTTCCATTTCTTTTATGAAAAATTTTCCAGGCTTCATCAAATCTAAGTCTAAACTCATAGTTTTCTCTTAAGTTTCTATAAATTGATTTCACAGTACTCAGATTTTTTGATCCTGCTGATCTAAGATATATGTAAAGGTAATCTCTATCTTCTATCCAAGAAAATTTATAATCAGAGATGCAATGACCATCAATTTTCAAGCTTGCTTGGTTATTTTTATCAAGTTTAATAGTGATATCATAATAGTGTTCGATAGTAATATCGTGATGGGCCGGAAGTTGATATTCCAATTTTATTTTATCTTTGATATGTTTACCAGAGCTTTCAGAAATGCTTATTACGTCTTCATTAACTTTTATAAATTGTAAATCATTTACCTGCTCAATACCAAGTAAATGTATCAATTTTTTAAATGATATATTATTGATTTCATTTGATATTCTCTTTATTCTAAGAAGATAATCCATTGATAGTTCAATTTCCTCATCATCTATTATCTTGAATTGATCCTTTTCACCCCAACGAGCATCTTCAGGAAATTTAACTTTAACTACATTGGTATTTCTAAAAGAAATTTTAGTTAAATTCTCTCCAGTAAATGAAACCAATTCAGGTTCCTTAAATATTGTATCATGAAATCTAACTTTTCTTTTAAAGAAGCACTTATAAAAATACACCTGAAAGAGGAATGTAGTAAAAGAAAAATCTGCTTTATTAAGAAATTTGCAGTTGGTAAAATAGGCATTTCCAGAAAAAACTGCGTTATTAAATACTGCCCCGGCTGAGAATACAGCATCTACAAATTCAGCATCCTTGATAAATTTTGTTTGGTCAAAGCAGACTGTATCACAGGAAAATGGTGGTCCATTTAGGAATTCGGCACCCCAAAAATATACTTTTTCTAAAAATTCACATTTAGAAAATCTTACTTCACCTACGAATCTGCAAAACGTAAAGTTTACCCAACCTGAGAACTTTGCATCTGTAAAAATCGCTTTAGAGGAATATTTATTCATATCTGGGAATAGAGTCCTTGCTTTATCATAATTTTTTTCTTCAGGCTGGCTATTAATATCTGGTTCACGACAAAATTCAGAACTGTGGAAATCTGCTTCTGCGTCAAATTTTGCAGAGAAAAAATTGCCCTCATGTAAAAATTTTGCAGAGGAAAATTTTGCTAATCTAAGAAACTGTGCTCCAAAAAATACTGCACTTTCAAATTTTGCATTAGAAAAAATCGCTTCTTTAGAGAATTTCGTGTTATTGAAATGTGCTTTCTTTCTGAATGTCACTCTGGAGAAGTCTATTATCCCGTTAAACTTCAGCTTCGGAGAAATTTGCTTCTCCAGAGAATGTAGCTAAATTAAATGATGTTTGATTCGAGAATTTAGCTTTAGTAAAACTTACTCCGCTTGAGAATATAACCTCACCAAAGTCTGCTTCTTTTGAGAATGTGGCATTACCAAAGCTTGTGTATACTCCAGAGAATTCAGCTTTAGTAAAACTTACTCCGCTTGAGAATATAACCTCACCAAAGTCTGCTTCTTTTGAGAATGTGGCATTACCAAAGACTTGTGTATACTCCAGAGAATTTAGCTTTAGTAAAATTCGCTATTCCAGAGAACCGAGCATCAATAAAGTCTGCACCTTGTGAGAACGAAGACTTGTCTAAATATTGCATTGTTGGAGAATGTAACTTCTCTAAAGCTTGTGAGTAGTCCATGGAATGTAGCTCCGTCAAAGTTTGATATGTAGGAGAATATCGCTTTTTTAAAGAACGTCTGTTTTGAGAATGTAGAGCTACGGAAGTTTGCTAGCCCGTAGAATTTAGCTTCACTAAAACTTACTCCGCTTGAGAATATAACCTCACCAAAGTCTGCTTCTTTTGAGAATGTAGCCTCCATTAAAGTTTGCTCCTTTGGAGAATGTAGCTTTTGCAAATCTTACTACATAAAACGTGGCGTCGTTAAAGTAAAGCTCTTTACTAAATTCTTCCTTTTCAAATGAAATATCAGGCAAACAATAACCAAAGAATTTGAAGTCCATATCGTTAGAACCATACTTTGATAATTTGCGTTTAAACCTGTTCACTACTTCCTCCTTATACTTCTGATTGCTATTCCATTTAAGATAATTTACATCATGAAATATACAACGTGTGATCTCACGATTATGAACCAGCTCTAGGCATTTGAAGTCAACACTTCCACTACGATATTCATAGTCGCATGTAGACATTAGGATTTTTGAAAACCATTCAATACAAAAAGTTATCTACGATATGGTTTCTCAATATTTTGCTTAAACTAGCATTTTCAGTCTATGAAGTGTCATATGTTATTAATTGATTGTTTTCTCTCAACTTCTTGCAATCTTATGGATATAGCTAATAGTTGGTCTGATAGACTGTGCTATAGCATAGTCTTTCATTTTATCACGATTTCTCAATGATTGAGTTTGTTCTTCTATCTTTTCTACTTTAATTTGTCTTTCAACGACAACAGCGTATCTTATGATATTATCTAGCACTGTTGTGAGCTAGCATCAGCTCTTTCATTTTAGCTAAATCTAAAGTAACGTCAAGGTTTGAGCAGAGGGCCTCAATTAACTATATCCTATCATTAATCATTATAGTGCCTAACTATGTTCCATAATGTAGAACTCTAATATAATATGTGTAAGATTCCATCGATATGACAAAAGTTCCAAATAGTTCAAGGTACGTCACAGATATCCAGAGTAACATTACAAGAAAAGGTTGCCATGAATCTGCATTAATGACTGCAGCTCATATTTTGGTACGTCTTACTGAAGAAGGTAAAAGTCACGAAGAGATAGCAAGGGAGGATTTTGATAATAATTTGGAAATGGTATCTGTGTGGATAGATTACATGACCGCAATAAATTGGATCTACAAGAATACCGATGGTAGCAACAAACGGATAGCAACAGATAATGGAAAAGAATGGGTAGAAAAGATGTTACAATATAACAATGAAAAATAGCAGAACCTATTATATCTCATATTGCTTCTGAACGCAGAGTGGTTTACGACATGCGCATCAACCTGTTAACCAATGCGTCAAGGCTAGATGCAGCCATGAAATTCATATCGGATTACAAGGATAATCAACACTTGAAAGAGAAATTAAAAGATAACCTGGACGATAAAGGTACATATTATTAGTTGCTTAGGATAATGAAGCTACATCGTATGATGATGTGCTCTCAGGATGGCCAGTATGGCAATGCACTTCTATAACTCCCAGAAGAATATGAGAAGTGTCTTGTTGGATTAAATGCAATCACAAAAGAAGCATGGAAGTTGATGATGCTGTCAGGTCCCTAGTTAGATATATTTTAGAGAATCAATTCCTGAATTAAGGAAGACGTTTTGCTAAAAAATACGTGCGTCAAGCAAAGAGAACAAAAGTCTACATTGTAGTTGGAGACTGTGGTTTTGCTTTACCAAAATATGCTTTTACATGTGCTCTATACAAATAATACAATATCACGATGTTAATTGCTACACCTATAAGCGGAAAGGTTATAGAACCCACAATTCCTGAAATGACATTCTTAGTATTTTCAAGAGAAGAAGCTGTAATAACAGAAGTGGGTCAGTAAAAGCTATTTGTTTATATCGATATTCGCAAAGGAATTAGATGTATGTTGTTATTGAGTTTTTTTATCGTGACCTTCTTGGTGTCTATAAATACTGGAGCAGCACAGCAACCGCAACAGCAGCAACAACCACAAACAACCCAAGGGCTGCCAATAGTTATCGTACCTGCTATTACCGGAAATATTCTTGCTGTAGTTTCTTTCTTAATAGGAACTTCATCATTCATTTTAGGATTGAGAATCCAAAGTGCAGCAAGAACAACTACTACAGGATCATCATCAGCAACATTACCGTCACCTGTAATGCACAAGTATTTTGAGATATTGATATTAGCACTGGTTATTCCTTCAATAGGACTAAATACATATGGAATACTTCTAGTTGGGAGCCACTTGTATATACCAGATGCTCCTTACTTATCCCTCCTTTTTGCTCTGTTCATACCCGCAGGAGCGATATTATTTCTAGTCATAAAGTTACGTATTGCATATAGAACTAATACATGAGTTAGGTAGAGTGGCTCACAGCAACAATTTCCTACGGGGATAGAGTGGCTTACGGTCTATAATTTCCCCTCGTAGTTATAGACCTTATTTTATATAGTTATAAAGGATAGACATATAGCATTTTATAGCACTCAACACGGTATAGCTCACTATCCCTCAGATGTTAAGGATTTCTTCTCCTCCGAGTTCATCCAATGCATGAATGCAAATGTTCCTTCGTCTAAGATATGATCTGTCTTGCTATCTCATGACTCTTTATATTGCCTTTAGTCAAAAGTGCCCAAATTTTCTCACGTCTTTCTCTTATAACCACTTGGCTGTTTGGAAGATTTTTAACCATATTATTTTTGCAGTTATTTTATATATCTGTGCACAGATTGTATAAAAGTTGTATTTTTTCCATAGCTAACCAATACATGAGTTGTTGTAATAATTGTTAATACTGTGAATAACTTAACTTACCAATCTGATGGTAATTACTTCCTCACCATTATTACATAGCTGTTAATCAAGATCTCTGCCTCAATTCCATAGCGATATTATAAGATCTTTGAAATCGCTCATGCACATTTTCAACCTCTCTCATAAAATTGTCATCTTGAGAGAACATTTTGAGAATACTTGAACTAATATCTTGTTCATAATATCGAGCTACACTTTAATCTCTATCGTAACTTTATCTCCGACGTGCATGTCATCGTATTCTTTCATACTAATTTTTAATGTAGGTATATCAGAAGGCGTACCCGTCCCTTAACCTCCTAACATATTCGATATATACATAGCTTTTGACTTGATAACCTGTAGTAAAGAACAAAAGCAACAAGAATATTCCACAAATTAGTAACAAACATTCTAATAACATGAGAGAGTAAGATTTGACAGTAACATTGGTTCAGTTTGGGGTTGATCAACTCACAAAAGCGCCATCCTACTGTTATTGTCCTAATTGTAAGTCACCTGGATGTTTAACACTAGAAAGACATTGGATAGATAACACCCACTCTATTCAATTGTGGGGTTGCAATATCTGTCATTTTAACTGGAAAGAGATATGGTCATCTTATGGTCAATCTATATGGTCCTTGCAATACCAACAACATAACTACTATCATCGCCATCATAGACAAAAATTAAGCCCAATAATACATTAGATTTGTTGATGATAGTTTAAAAAGTATCTATAACAGGCAGCGGTAGCAAACGGATACATAATTTGAAATCTCCGTTGTGTATTTTGCCCTAGACAATTCCTCATTAGGAGCTTCTATTATCTTAGTTAGTAGCCGTTATAGTGGATCATAGTAGTAGCAGCAATATTACTGCATTGAGTGATGTTGATAGTTATTGTAATCCAGGGATATCCTCTGCTGGTGGTGACGGCTCTGAAGGCGGTGTTATTGGTCTTGGTGATGATGAGGGCGGTGATATTGGCTTCGGCGTAGGTGTAGGTGTAGGTGTTGTAACATTTTTTATTGTTATTGGAAGACCACATATTTTTGACTCAGTTGTATTAACAAACCTGAGCTTTGGGTTATTAGGATCACATAGTTTTGATTTTAGCGCCGGTGAAACAGTAGTATTAGTAGGTGATGGCGAAGGGATTGGTGATGGTGTTACTTGAGCTTGACCCCAAAATATTTTTACCAATATGATTATCCGGTAGGCATGTTATTGCTCTGATTTCAGCTTCATAGAAAAAAGATGGTCTTTTAATGACAAAAGCTTCAAGATAATTCCATTCATCCATCCAATCATGATTAAAATCAATATAGTTAACTTTTCCTATCCATATGGTATCATCAGTTCTTGCAAAGCTATCCTTTAGTTTACCTATAGTAGATTGAATTGCAATTCCCGTTTCTGTGCCATATAATTCCCACAGAGCAGCAGATTCATAATCACTCAAATGCCAACTATTAATCAGCATTAAGTCTCGATATTGTTTGAGCACTGATCCTAGTATTATTTTTGGGTTCTGTAAACTTATCGAGGAATGATGTTTTCTGCATTTCTATACTGCATTTTTAAGGGAATTATATGTCAATATGCAACATATTTTTCAATATCGACCGTTCAAATGGATGTCCTATGATTTAGCTTATTCTATTACGTTTATGATTATTATTCTATCTTTACTCTGTCTTTGTCTTGCTGTCGAGGCATCCAATTTAACCAAGGCTTCCAATACATATTATACCACTCTTCAGCTATTTTTGGCGCAGATTTAAGAAATTCTCCATAAGCATTAAACCAATATGTCATCAAGCTCTGCCAAACTGCTGTGCCTGCGACAAACGGATTGACATTGTTGAAATTTTTATTATCTTGCTCCCTTGTCATATAAGATGATGCAGAAGGTGGCTTGGCTTTAACCGTTTCTTCTTTTGGTTTATCAACAATAGTATCTTCTTTATTCGCTGTTGTAGGTTTGAGCGTTGTAGCAGCAGCAGCCGCACCTTCTTGTGTTGTTGCTGTTTTTGTTAATACTTCTGCATTTCTACAATCGATATGAACTTTTTCTTCAGTAATATAACTACAAGAAGAGCATGCAAAAATTAAAGTCTAACGTCTTGACATTCGATGCTACATGCGTGACCCTGATGGCTATATCATCGAGGTTGGGCAAACAACCGGTGGCTGAAAGATATTGAGACCGTGTAAAGAGAGATGGATGGATAATTGCAGCTATAGGCTAAAAAGGAATCGTTCATCATTATCAGATCGTGTAAAAGCATCTCTTCTAGCATGTTTATCATCTTGTATGGTACGGATAATGCTTATGTTCAAATGTTATCCTTTTAACTTATGATACAACAGATGACCAAAGACGATAAGTATGAGACAGCACAGATTCTATTTAATCCTCTTAAAGTCGAAGAATTTATTGATTATGCCTCTGTCAATATTTCTCCAATCTAGGTAGGAAAAGTTTTACAACGGGTTTGGATAAATAATATGAAAGTTCCTGATTTACAAGAGGTTTTTAACAGTAGCGACACCAAGGCTAGAGAGGGTATAATCAAGGATATAACCACGTGGAAGAAATTCTCAGATTCTTGTTTTATCCCTCATAGCGAGGTAAATGATTGGTCTCATGGAATTTACAAATTAAAAGATTCCTTGTTGTTAACCTCTATTATTGCCGATACAAGATTTAATCGCCTTGAAAGTGAAGATAATTTAAAGATAGTAACTGCCTACCATACTCCAATTAAGAAGCGAGTCACCTGTAGATGGTTTTCATAGGGCTGTCTGCGCTAGCTTTTCTTCTGAAATCAAAAACGGAGAGAGGCTCAGTTTTCCAAAGGTCATAATATGGGAATGTTATGGTAAGTTGGTTCACACAATTTTTCCTTTTGAATTCAGTCATCTCTTGACACCTTATACCGAATGCATAAAATAAGAAAAAAGTGATTATTTACTATGTCAAAAATATGACTACCAATTGCACTTATTATTTCTAGTAGTATAATGATAACTGCTAACAACTTTTTTGGTACTACCTATGCTGTTGCCTACATCAGCGATCTAAATCAAACTAGATCTAATCCGTTCATTTAATCAGACAATAATACCATCTCTCTATACTCATGTCCAAACATAGTGAGAATGGAACGATTCTTTTTCTGAGATGTTTCGGAAAGAAAAAGCTATCAGATCAAATTATGGTTTTAACTGCAAGAATGCAGGAGATTGAAAGAAGGCAATGATTGTGATCTTAGATAAATAGTGTGCAAAAAAGAGGATCGCTATCATAACATTAAATAATTCTTTTTTCTAGATATTGACGATTATCTAAAGCTGTTTCCGAGGTTCAATTGGAACTTGATGTAGCAGGCCTGTCATACAATTCTTTATTGTCTTCCTTTAATTTCTCCAGTCGGATTGGAAAATATCCCTTGCTTGCACCCTTAAGGCCTTCTTTTATCTTTACCTTGGCATGCAATGAGTCAAAATCTTTAGTCGTTATAAATTCCTCATCAATATTGATAAATTTCTATTATTGCCTTCTCGAACATGCTTTGAAGTTTATTCGTGTTACTCTCAAATTGATCTAAATAACCTCCGTGTCTATATACAGAATCATGGATATCGTCCTTTAACTGCATTATCCCTATTGTAAAGATTTGAGATATAGTTATACTCCAATCCGATTTGATTTGTATTTTTGCATCTGGTGACGCATTCTCTAATATCAGGTGCTTTGTTGTGTAATCATGATCATACTGCCAAGCAACCACATTGTTATTATATGAGACACAAGGTTTCGGTTGTGCCAAGTGGACAAGTTTGTGTCTAAAAAGATCAGCGACAAGACTGGCTTGCTCATCTGTATAACCCATGAATTGCTGCATGTAGTTCTTTGAATTTGCTGTAGTATCTACATTCTTGTTTGTTCTTGGATTCTTTCTTGTTGCTTGGCCAGCACTTAATGCTCCTAACAAATCGATAGTTGACATGCAATAAAGTATAGCTGGAAATGAAGCAAAAGGTTGTTGTGAGCAGTGAATCACATCTTTTTCTAGAGAATCCATTCTTTCTTTGACAAAGCGCCTCGCAAATCTTCTCAATTCATTCTTATCTGGAAATCTGCTTGTAGATGGTGTGCTCATATGTATACGACGGGTCCATAAATTATTTACGTTTTCAGGCCTAGGAGTAATTGCCTACTTTATCATACACTCCTTCAATCTTAATCCCTGAAGCATCAACAGACTGATCTTTTTTGTACGTAGTTTGATACCTACATGGCAAAAGGACTCACACCACCAGCTATCTTTTTCATTAAGATGAGTATCTTAATGTTATAATTATTACTGTTCTGATCGTTGGTTACATTATTATTAGTTAGAATATCACAGTTAAAGCACTTGAATTCTTTGTCTGCTGATTCTGTTACTGTTATAATACCCGCTATACTTCTCCATTAATTAGAAGGGGATATTGACCCCTCTTCTCTTGCATATGCCAATAGCCTCAGTATCTCTAACTTGTGGGCTTCGGAATACTTGTATTTGCAATGCTGCTCAATTGCGTCTAAGTCCCATAGTGCTGTAGCTGCTGAAGTGGAAAACAATGAAGATGAAGAGTCAATCTGCAAGCGAAAATAGGGTAGTAGATACTGACTATTCGATCTGTTAAGGAGTATTTACCACACAAGTCATACTCAACTGCTTCTTCTTTATGGTAATGTCACAAGTGCTGACGGAAATGACTAAATCCTGGCGGATGTATAGAAATACATGGAATACCTTACCGATATGATCACTAAGGTTCCTGAAGGAACTAGCCCTGCTAAAGTAGATGAATTGCGCACGGCAGAGGCAGTGCGGTGCTGCTGAGCTTACCAAAGCAGGTCATTTAGTTCGACTTTGGCGCCCACCGTTAGGTCCAGGTGAATGGCGTAGCATTGGGCTGTTCCGCGCCACAGACGAAGCAGAGCTTCGCGAAATTCTTGCCTCATTACCACTTCATATATGGATGCAAGTGACTATTACACCTCTGACCCCACATCCAAACGATCCTGAATATCGAGCCAAAGATAAACCGCAGTCCTAATAATGTTTGGATCGATGCTGCAACACCACTGGTTATCACGAACCTGACTAGATAGATTTTTAAATTAATTGGTTGTCTTATGAATAAAAAAATAAGGGAGTATGGTTTGGTTTATACTAGGCTGGTGTAACGTGATAGCGTGTATCCTTGCCTAAACCAAATCTTTGAATTTTGAGTAGTGTTTTCCCTTCACTTAAATATGCGTCAATGTCTTCTGATGTTCGTTTTCCTACTTCCAGATATTTTTCTTGATTGCTGCCTATCTTCAGGGTCTGTTACTGTGTATCTGTATCTTTTGGTCTTCTTACCATTAAACTCCGCTGTTACTATTTCAATTTTCTCAGGATAAAATCGATAGACCTTCTTTTCGCTTGGCTGCAATTTTTTAAACTTATTGTCCTTTTGTCTTGATTCTGGATTTCTCTGCAAATTTTCCCGGGTTTTAGGACTTAATACTTGGCTTTCTGATGCCATATTTAAACTGATTCACCTCCTTGTTGCAAATTGGCATAACCCGACCCCTATGAATTAGCTGATTGGGTAGGCATAATTGCTTCATATCATGCTCCGGTTGTATTAAATAGCAAAATACAGATAAATCCTAATGCTGAAATTTTTGAACCCTTTATTAGATATACCATACCTATTAACGAAAATAAGAAAGACAATATCATAAAAATACGAAAACCGGAGTATTGGGCATTGAAGTGGCCCATAGCAGCCTATATGTACTCTTGGAAAAAAACTAAAGAAGGCACACACATGCACTGTAGGACCTTCACTACTTTTGATCATTTGAAATTAGTTGATTTGAGACTAACCAAATCTTTTTTGATTTATTTTCAATTACTTCTATATTAATAGAGATAAGATTGTCCCTTAGTGATTGCAATGAGTTTTATAGACACTATTATAACAGAAAGCTGACCTCAACTGTACAATAATACCCACAGTCAATCATTAACCATATCTAATCTTATCAATAATTTCCCATTTACATCTCAACGTGATAATCAAGCAAGGTACCTGAATGACATTTGTAATGCTTTCAATTCCGGCTACAAATACATTATATTAGAAGCTCCTACTGGCTTTGGTAAGAGCCCTGTGGCTATAGCAGTTGCTATGACTTTGGGCTCAAGCTACATATGTACTTCCACCAAGGATTTGCAGACTCAATACTCTAGGGATTTTCCGTATCTTAAAGTAGCGAAGGGAAAAAATAACTTTGCTTGTTTGGTAAAAGAAGATTTTACTAAAAATGGCACTTACAAATGTGGAATTTGTATTTCAGATAATGTGAATGAATGCCACCATACAACAGTAGAATATGGTCCTTGTATGACCAATGAATCCTTCAAAGATAGTGGCTGCAAATACAGGTCCTTTCTAAAGGACTACAAAATAAGCAACAAGGGAACAAAAGATGAACAAGTATTCATTGACAACGATAACAAAAATTATTATCAAAAGGAATATTCACAATGGTTACACCTAAGGAATCTAAAAGAAAAAAATCCTTGGAAACCATGCGAATACTTTAACCAATTGAACATGGCCCTAACCTCCAGCCACTCCATATTCAATTATTCCATTTTCCTAGCGCTTTTGCCAAGCAAGAAAAGCCTACCTGAAAGAGACTTGTTGGTATTGGACGAGGGGCACCTATTAGAGACAGGGATCGTAAAGTTCAGAGGACTAACTATATCCAAAAGAAGGTGGAGAAGGTATATTCATGATTTGAAGATTACTGATTACGGTTATGACGACATAGAAAACTGGATTGATTTTCTTGTAGAGGTTGAGACAAAGATGCTTACATTGACTGGCAATAATTCTTTGGCAGAATCGTTGTCTATAGAACGAAAAGTCAAATACAATTACTGGAAGGGAAAAGTCTCATCAAAAGAAGATAAAAAGAATACACACAACAGGAGAAAAGAAAATAGTCTCTGCATCCGACTTATTTGATAGTGATGAAGAAATTGCACAAAAATATGCTGATGATAAAAGCATATCAAGAAAATCATAGGATATTGGAGATGAACTCGCTGTCGATGCGTTAAAGGATACAGAGAGACTCACAAGAACAATAAACAATATTCTTGCAAATCAAAAGAACTGGATAGTGTCTGAGATAAAGAAAGAAAATTACGAAGTAGTTAAAGTTGAATTAAAGCCATTAGATATATCGCCATACTGTAAATCAGTATTTGAAAAATGCTCAAAAACATTGATTATGAGTGCTACTATATTAAACCATAATGCATTTTGTAGAAGTGTTGGTTTATCTGGAGGAGAAGAGGATAAAGTTAAATTCATACAAATTCCTTCCGATTTCCCACTAGAACACAGACCTATTTATCCTCTTAATATTGAGTATCTTAACTACAATAACTTACAGTCTAATGAAGTAAAATTGGCTATTGCAAAGACTGTTGACAACATAATGACATTGCATAAAAATGACAAAGGAATAATTCATACTACCTCTTATGATCAACTGAATTTCATAAAGGAAAATATATCACAGACTAATGCAAGAAGATTATTAGTAACGGATCCAGAAATACAAAGGGATGAAGTCATATTTCAGCATACAAACAGGACTGTAAAACCAACTGTTCTTATCTCGCCATCGTTGCATACAGGTCTTGATTTAAAAGACGAACTATCTAGGTTTCAGATAATAACCAAAGTACCATATCCCAACAAAAGTGATAGATGGACTAATGCAAAGAGAGATGGTAGATGAAGACTGGTACACTGGCAAACGGCATAAAACTTGATACAGGCATATGGTAGACTGTAAGGTCGAAAGACGACTGGGCAAAGACATACATATTGGATTCAGCGTTTGGATATTTTGTAAAGAAGAACAAGGAGATATTACCAAATTGGTTTATACAAGCAATCAGAGGAAGGCTACAACAATAAGTCAGTCTACTTTGTCTTATATAGGGAATGATTAACTTGGTTAATTCAATTCAGTGTATAATAGTAGCAAACTATTTTTGCTTGACGTTACTACAAGATTAACAAGTAAATCACTGCCATAGCACGTAGTGTAGATATCTCCTTACACTACTTGGCAGTTAACAACGTTAACTTACATGGTTTAACATGTCTTAATTTGAACTTGTTCCTTTACTTATGATATGAGTAGTAGTCAATCCATAAAGGTGCTTAGACCACTTAAAGGTGGAATAGTTCATGAAGATTTTGGTGTATCAAGTAATAATGCAACACAATCTGAGAACAGACTAATTCACGAGCATGACTTTATTACAGCAAGAATTAAAGAAATAAACAGTTTTCTCATTCATTGCATTACTTGCGGCATATACTACAAAGCAAAGTCCAATATCAGAAGATACATTGACGAATGTTGTATAAAGCATGTAGACTACTAAACCTAAAAATTGATCATCGGATATCCCAGTCAGGTGGCTAATTTCCTAACGACATTTTATTACACCCCCACTACGATCAGGCTAAAAATAAAGATTTTTTCGCTGGGTTGTATCACCCAGATATTGAACAGGGCAAGAGACCAAAACCCTTCGAAAATATACCGAAGCTTAAGCGTAAGGAGAGATCAATTTAACAAACTTACAGATCTTTGGACGGAACAAGAAAATTCCCTATTCTTGAAGTGCTGTCCAAGCGCTAGAGATAGATGCTATCATGCAATGGCAAGAGGTTCTGCGCATGAATTATTAAGGCTTAGGATAAAAGTATGAGGCGTTTAAGATTAGCCCAGATAAGAAACAGTATGCAGAAGTTTTGCTAAATGGTAAAAGTGGTTTTAGACACGTCCCTATGATGGTCGATATGTAGCGAGTCTTTTCGATGGCAGATTTGCCGACATGCATCTAGAGAGTTTTTTTCATTCAGTTCGTAAAAGCGATCGATAGACCGAATATCCTAAATAGCGAAAAGTATGTAATGATATATGCGTTCAGTACAGGTATCCAAGCCTAAAGGGCCTTTTGAAATAGTAGAACGAGACATTCCGGAACCTGGTCCCATGCAAGTACGTATCAAGGTACAAGCCTGTGGCATCTGCCATAGTGATTCCTTTACTAAGGAAGGATTGTTCCCAGGCATCCAATATCCAAGGGTTCCTGGCCATGAGATTGCAGGAGTTATAGATGAAGTGGGCAAAGAGGTCAGTCAATGGAAGCCTAAACAAAGAGTAGCTGTAGGCTGGCATGGAGGTCACTGTGGCCATTGTGAATCCTGCAGGCGTGGCGATTTTGTTACTTGTCGCTACGCACAAGTACCGGGTATCTCATATGATGGTGGCTATGCTGACTATATGATAGCTCCAACTGAAGCACTTGCAATTATCCCTGACGAGCTGTCAGCAACAGACGCTGCACCTCTTATGTGTGCTGGTATTCCACTTACAATGCTCTTAGAAACAGTGGAGCCCGTGCAGGCGAAGTAGTTGCCATCATTGGAATAGGAGGACTTGGACATCTAGGTGTTCAATTTGCTGCCAAGATGGGTTTTAGGACCATCGCTATTGCAAGAGGAAAAGATGAAGAAGAACTGGTGAAGAAATTGGGTGCAAGGCAATACATCGATAACCGTTCGCAGAATGCTGTTGAAGAACTTAACAAATTTGGAGGAGCCAAAGTCATACTTGCAACAGTACCAAGTGGAAAAGCCATGAGTGAAATCCTTGGGGGGCAATGTGCTACTACAGGTTTACCAAGTGAGTCTAGGCCTTTAGGTAGGGAATAAGTAAGTGGTTGTTGGTAGGTAGGGGTCGTGGATCAGCTTCTTGTCTTAGTATAACGGTTATACCTGTGTTGCCGTCTTGTAGAATCAATATTAAATAAAATTACTTTTAACCTCATAGAAAGACAATGACAGAAATGACTAGGGAAGAAATCAGGAGGTTTCTTGGCCATGGAACCTTCACTGGTAAGTTGGCAACTGTTCGCAAGGATGGAAGCCCTCACGTTGCTCCTGTCTGGTTTGTTTTAGATGAGAATAGTAACGATGACATTATTTTGACTACATCGCACGAATCTATAAAAGGGAAGTGCATAATACGCGATCCAAGAGTAAGCATCTCAGTGGACGACCAAAAACCACCATACTCTTTCGTAATTCTAAATGGTATTGCACAGATTAGCGAGGAACCATCAGATCTTCTGAAATGGGCAACAAAAATAGCAGAAAGATACATGGGAAGAGATAATGCTGAATCTTATGGCAAAAGAAACAGTGTTAAAGGAGAGTTACTGATAAGGGTAAAAGCTACCAAGACTATTGGACAGAAAGATATTGCGTTATAACGTTATCGAGTGATTAACTGGAATGTATACAATGAATCACTATGGATCTAGATGGATAGCAGAGACTGTATTCTCATCACTGAAAAGGGTGTTTGGAGAATATGTAACTTCCAAGTTTTACAGCAACCATCAATGCTCCCATTGAAAGGATCGATCTGAAGCATGAAGTCTATAAGCTCGTGTGGATGAATGTCGGAATAGACGCTTGTACCTTTTCGCACGCTAGCGCGTGGTGTAAAAACTCCGTCGATGACGTAGGCGTCGATAATGTTCACCTGTTGTCTAACGCGTGACTGCGGCAGTGGAAAATACCTCCGGATGCGCAGTTACATACTCTCGAACGCTCATACTTGGTTTTCCGGTTAACTTCTGCACGTCCGACGTCAACCGATCGTAGCGATTTTCAGCGATGAGCTTAGCCATAGTGGAAACGTGGTGAAAAACGTATTGAGGTAAATTGAGTGGCAATAATTCTTCCTTCAGCCAGTTGTCGTATGGCGTGTCCACATATTTCACTGGGCGATTTAGTGCGATCGCGTATTCTTTTGCGATCTCATTCATGTCTTCTGATCGAGGACCAGTCAGTTCATAGACCTTTGCTCGGTGACCGGTGGGATCTTCCAAAATTGTGGAAACGACTCTTGCCACATCGCTAGCGGAAATTGGTGAAGTTCGCGCCGAGCCAAATGGCAATCTAATTGTCCCATCTTTGGCGATTGATGAGGCCGCCATGCTAGAGAAGAAAGGAGTGTCAGAGAAGACCGTCGACCTCACATGAGCTACAGGCACTCCAGACCAGTTAAGGACTTGCTCGCCGAGCCAATGTTGCTGCTGCTGAGGTGATTCGGTCATTTCAGTTAGACTCATCTGCGAAACTGTCATTTGCGAGATGTTCACGAGAATCTCGAAATCGGGGATTTCTTTTGCTGCGGCTGGTTGCAATAGCCGTAGCTTGAAGATATGGTGACGAGATACTCATGCCAAAATACATCCGCTTGCAACCGCGCAATGCTCTTACTACGTCCGCACCATTTGTGAGGTCGGCGACGACAAGTTCGGCTCCCATTTCGCTCAACACTTGAGATCGTTCGTCGAGGCGGTGTACAAGCGCTCTGACTTGAAGATCGCGCTCTCGAAGAAGTTTGACGACACCTCGCCCTACGGAACCAACATTTCCGGCGGCTCCAGTAACAAGGATGGGTGTGTTGTTTGACATGGCTTAGTAGATGTTCTGCAAGTCCTAAGAAGTTGTCGTCGTCGCTCGCTCATTCTCGTCGATCACTTGCTGGACAAGTACCGAATCCAAGTAAGCTCGAACCTCTACAATCAAACCGTCAACGAACCGTGTCACCCAGCAGAACTTTACTTCAAGAAGATGAAGAGACAGCATATCTTAAATTCGCATCCCAAGCAGTAAAGCAGTCTAGCAATAGTAGTGCTACTGCTGCCTAGCTGCCAGGATAAAATAGAAATGACAAGGTTAATGAGTGTTCAGTCGTTAAGCCATTTGTTATAAAATTACATATGACTAGTGGGATAAAAAGGCTCAATATTGTAATTTGATACAACAACCTAAGTTCATAATTGTTTCAAAGATTATAAACCTAATAAATTTCTGTTTGGCTCAAAATGGACTATGTTTTATAATCTCCTATGAACCATTCAGAAAAATCTGAATAGCCAAGATCGGATATAGTAGTTTTCACAAACAATTAAAGACTTTAATGCCTTTTGATATTCCTTCAACTGTATCTTCTCTTTATGACCATCATCTGTTATCCGTACTTAATGACTTCTCAACAAATGACCTGACCGGATTGGAGCTTTGTATATACTTGTTATAGTTCTCGTCTATAGAACTGCTGGGACCGATGTATATACCTCTATACAAGACTTTTGGAAGCCTTTTGAGCACTAAATTCAACAGACCAGATAATTCCTCTTCAGTTGCCAGCTTGTCAATGAGATATGGATCTGCCTTATTACCTAAGAACTGGTTAGGGAAGTTAATTATAATGAGTCTAGCAAAGAATGCGTCACTCTCGTCTGGTGTCTAGCTATCAGGTTTGTATTTGAAAAAACTGACCGCTTCAAGTTGCGACTTTTCAAACTTCAGGTATTCCCCTATAAAGAACGTTATGAAAAAGTGTACTGAATTCTGATCTACTCCAGCATTGTTCCTGTACTTTACAACCAATTTATCGCTGTAAATTAAAGGGAATAATATATCGGTCGAAAATCCCAATTGTTTTATCGTTTCGGCAAGTTGGTTCTGGCCGGTATCTGACATGTCTATTTATTTCCACCTCCTCTTACGAAATCAGATACTACGCGTTCCAGTATGCCGCTCTTATCAAATACAACAGTTATTGAATTTCTGCTCCTCTCACATAGCTTATTCTATATCTAAAGGTAAGCAAGCAGTATACAACAACTACAGAGGGTACAAAAGTAATCTAGAAGAACTAAATGAATCATTGAGAAATCGTGACAAAATGAACGACGATGCTATAGCACAGCTATCAGACCAACTCATGGCTCTAACAGCATTAGGTTAAGCTTGTTTGCTAATACTACTAGAATACTGATCAGCATAAAATAGCAGTTAAAACATGTCATTATTGTAAAGTTCAACGAGCGTTACCTTAAGAGTATATACAATGACCTCTAAAAAGATACATTTGTAGAAACCAACAAGATTAAACTGATGCTCCATATAAAGCATCGAAGATTCGTTGAAACGAACTTAGGATTGTGACGACAGAAATATGCTAACACGTACAGGCGAATTTGTATAATCTGTAAGCTTTGATGTATCCTAGCTAGCAATAGTTCCCACCTTTTCGGCTTTGGAACAACTCTATTAGCTATGTGGTTATATTCCTATAGCACTGAATATACAGCTGATACGATAGGAACACGATTCTGTAAGCATTTGCTATCTATTCCAACTTCTTTTTTAAACTTGTATTTTCTAAATTTCCGTTATTCATCGGATTTTGTAAGGACCCAAAAGAGGTATTGTATGGTATCAGATGATAACAAGACGGATCTAAAAACAGCAGCATGATTGAGGTAGATATATTTATATCCATTCATCCAAGCGTTATATGAAGCATAGGTCTACCTATTTGATAACGATTATGTAAAAATGGGACCTGTCGTCGCTGTCATACTTCCAGAACATCTGTACCAAGCAATATTCAAAAGTTTTGTAAAATTCACTTCAGCAATTCGCCAATCATCCCATTGTCTTATATTGACTTTCATTTGGTCTTGACCTTCAATTGCTTTTGACTTGCTCTTTGTCATTTGGGCCTGAATTCTCTACTATTGTTACTAATCCTTGTATAGAGACTTCTTTTGTACATCCGATAGTTCCGTTCTATCACTCTCACTTGCTATATCATTAATGGAATATTTGGTTAGAAAGCGACTAAGACTAAGATTGAACCAGACTTTGGATGCGTTATATAACGCATAGCCATACTACTGAGTGAGCCTTTTTTTGTGTTATATGTTCTAAAACCCATTCTAGGGTACGTATTTCATTCTGCAAACTGTCATTGTATGCCTTATTATGTAATTCATAATGTATATCATTCCTTGTTTTCTTAAACTTGCTCTCAAGGACATGTTTTAGCCTCTAATTTATGATCCATGTAGAGAATATCAGATTAAATCATTGCGTATGTACAAATATAATGATTAAAGCACTAGCTAGAAAAGGAGAGTCCCTGGAAAGTCATTGTAGCAGAGCAAATCTAAAAGACGTTATTCACCACAGACCAAATACAGGTGAGTCTCCTTTTGCAGAGTTTGACTTTTGAATCTTTATGCTTCAGATAAATCTAATATGCTACAGTCCCAATGAAAATGAAAAAGAAAATCGCTCTTGTGACAGGATCCAATAAAGGCCTTGGATTTGAAACCTGCCTTCGGTTAGGCCAATTAGGTCTTACTGTAATATTGAGTGCTCGAGATGTTATCAAAGGCCAAGTGGCTGCAAAACAATTAGCTGATAGAGGATTGGACGTATTATTTTACCAGCTTGATGTATCGAATCAAAGTAATATTAGCAGGATAGCACTTCAAATAGAGCAACAATTTGGACGACTAGATATACTTGTCAATAATGCAGCAATTCTCTATGACACCTGGCAAAAGGCTATCGATGCAGATTTAGAGGTTGTCAATCAGGCCTTACTAACTAACCTGTTTGGACCTTGGAAGTTATCTCAAGTATGTATACCTATAATGAAGACAAACAAGTACGGTCGCATTGTAAATGTGTCCAGTGGAGCAGGCTCTCTACATTACATGGGTGCTGGAACACCACCTGCATATAGCGTCTCCAAAGCAGCCCTGAATGCATTTACTCGAATTCTAGGCAGCAGAGCTTTCTGGTACTGGCATTTTGGTTAATTCAGTTGATCCAGGATGGGTAGCTACAGATATGGGCGGTAGAGGAGGACGTCCAGTAGAAGAAGGAGCAAAAGGAATAGTATGGGCCGCAACATTGCCAGATAATGGTCCAACTGGAGGATTTTTCTTTGATGGCAAGCCAGCTCCATGGTAACGTAAACATATTCTGAATCATACTATGCTAACACATGTGACTATGGCATACATGAAGTATATCACTTGTCATCGTCCTCATGATCATCAATTTCTGATTGAATAAATGTGTGTTCCTCTCTATATACATGAGTCTGATTAGCTGCAGTTGGGCCTGATTTTACATGACTTTGTTGTTCATCGGATGGTGTTAGCAATGGCAATGATGAGGGTAATGATGATTTGCTGAAAGTGAAATCAGTAATAACTTTGTTCATACTACCTTTTACTAGTTTATAGAAAAGCTTTTCAGCTTCACTTATTATGATAGCTGCATTGGCTTCAGTATCATAATCTGGTGATGAGTTTTGTTGCTGTTGCTGTCCGTACATATAATTCTGGCCGTTGCTGCTATAACCTATTATCGAAGGAGACATGTTATAAAAAAATGACCTATATCTTTCTGGATTATTTCTTATTGATTCAGTTATAGACAAAATGGCACACCTTAGGAACATTTTTACATTTGATAAACCACCAAGCATCTCTTCAACATTTGTTATGATTTTGAGGTATTCTTCATTACTGTCCTGAAAGTCATTTACAAGTGCTTCTAGTTTCATCTTTTTCTGGTGAAGCTCAGCCATTTGTCTTTTTTCTTCTTCACAGGACAAACGATAGGAGTCACGTGTATTTCTTAATTCTGATATCTGGTCACTTAATTCCTGAAATATTATAGCTGAATTTCTTTTATCGCCTTCTAGGGAATGTACTTCTCTTTTGAGCTTTTCATATCGCTGTTCCACTGCTGGTAGATGATTATTAGAAACTCTAAGAATTCTAATGACCTGCTGCGCATTCATACCTGCAGCCTTAGCCAACTTGTATAAGTTTAGAAAAGAGCCAATATCGCATTTAATTTCTTCATAAATCTGACTGAGATCATGAAGATGGCATAGGTTCCAATATTCCTTGTATAACTCAGTTACTTGATCATCTCTTAGGTTTAATGCAATGGCCACTTCTAGTGGGGATTTACCTGCTAAAAACAATTTGTAAGCCTGTGACGATACAGAGATGGATTCCTCGGATTCTTTCTCTTTAACTACCTTATCCAAAATAGTTTTAATGTCACGAGGGCAAATTCTTGCCTCTTCAGCTATTTGACGATAAGTCTTACCTTGACTGTATAGTTCTAAAACAAGCTTTTCTTTTTCCTGTCTAGTTAATGTCATCATAATGCTCTTTATTTTATATGAATACAGAATAAAAAGAAACTAAAGCTTGCTATCATCTGTTATCTATCTGTTATCATTGCTATCGTTTTGTTATCTCTGATATCATCTGTTAGCATCTGTTATCATGAAATTTTAATTTGAACTCAATATGCTAGCGATGTGTGCTGATCAGGTGGATTAGTTTTCATTGATTGTATATTTAGTGCCTGTGTGTAGTATAATTTGTTTACAGCATGTGACCAGTCACACGGTCACACGTTGAAAGTGTTTTGCCCTATAGAGAGGCATATATCTAAAGCTAGCAACAACCCTCTAGCCAATCGCATCCTAATATTTTCAAATAGTATTGCATGTCGAAGCCCCCCCATGCTTATCATCTTCTACTGCTAGCGTTTCATTTTCGTTTCTATTTTTAGGTAGTAGTATTCTAAAGATACTACTTCTAGAAGAATATAGGAGCTAACTAAATAACCTCAGGGTAAGTAAATCGACATTGTATTTGGAACTGGAATTTCTTAACTGCAAACACACTGCTTTCCGAGAAACTGATACTGATGATATACAATTAGGAGATATCTATTACTGTAAAGAGTGCAAACGCTTAGGACAGGTTGCAACAATATTGAGAATGTCAAGTAGTTAGCGAATCGTTTTCCAGTGAATAGCAACGTCACATCACATGACTTTGGCTTGCTGCTTGGGAGTGACGCATATTATATTAGTCTATAAATTCTTTGACATCTGTGTTATCTAAATTTATTACAAATGCTGCTGTGGTATATCATGTCATAAATTTCTCTGATTCGCATACTGATAATGATGTTAGTAGCAGTAATGTTACTTATCACAAGTTAACAAAAAGAGAAGGGGATGCATATAGAGATGGTTTGTCTCATGTTAAAAGAATAAACTGTTGGCATGATATGGCCGCCTTCCTTCCTAGAAAGCCATATTCGTATCTTTCCCGAAGGACAGTTTTGTGCAGAATTAGAAGATGACATAGTTGCATCTGCAAGTAGTCTAATAGTTTCACTAAAACCTGAATATAAGAATCATACATGGCATGAGATAACTGGATATGGGATGTTCACAAACCACAATCCTAAAGGAGATAGTCTTTATGGTGCAGATATTTCCACCCATCCACAAGTCCGACGTCAAGGTATTGCTACAATGCTTTATAACGCAAGAAAGGATTTGGCGGTCAAATTGAATTTACGAAGAATAGTATCGGGAGGAAGGCTGTATTACTATTACAAATATGCAGAAAAGATATCAGCACTTGCCTATGCAAAGAAAGTAATAGCAGGAGAGATTAACGATCCTGTGCTTTCTTTTCAATTAAAAAATGGATTCAGATTTATTAAAATACTTGCTGATTACCTTTATGATACTCGTTCATTGAACTATGCGAGTTTCTTAGAATGGCTAAATCCAAAATATCAGGAATAGTATTAATGTATAATACCATTGATTATAGATTGTCATGTTCATCTTATCCAGTATGAATATCCAAAAATAACCTTTCTCTACAAGAAAGACTAAAGGCACTACTTGATGTCATGGCAGCTAACAACATTAATTTATCTATTATATTATCATCTTACAAGGTCGATATGCATAGACCTTCTACAGCTCAAATTCTAGAACTTACAAAAAAGCATGAAAGGTGTCAAGCTTTACTGTGGGTATGAGTATTACTATTGATATTCTCTAGTTGCTTACATATTATGTTCAAACAAGCAAAATGATAAAGCTAAGTATTCTCATAGTATTAAGAATAAACCGAAGAAGAAGAAAAAGATTAGCGTCTTCTAGCAGTTATAGTATGTGTTTGCTCTACATACCATCTAACCTTATCTTTAAAGCTTGACCACCAATCCAAAAATGAATCACTGCTGTCTGCCTCAAATAACAAAAATCCATTGTATTCTATTCCCCACGCGTGGTCATATTCGCCCACAAGCTCTATGCCCGATGGTAAGCTATTTTTTAGCTCATGCCATTCTGTGTTTGCTTTCTGAGCATCATCATTACTCATTGTCTTGAATCGGTAAAAGACTAGGAATGTAGTTGCTACCATGCTTTATAACATATAATTGAATTCATCATATTTATAGACCACAGAAATAATGTTTCAAAGCGATTGTTAGTGACCTAACACTTAACAGTCACGCCTTTTCATTAACAAAAATATTTCGCGTGCCATTATCGCCTTATCCTTGACCGTATCGTTCAGTTCTGGCTTTAAAGGAATTGATAGATTCTTGAAATTCTTTAATCTCATGCTCGCTTGGTTCAGTATCAAGCCTGCTATGGATAGTTGACATAATACAGATATGATAACGGCACACTAAAATCTGCAACTTTCTACTTTACCCAATCCCTATTGGTGGTCTTTTAGATTCGCTGTGTTCTAATAGATTATGATAACTCAATATATACAGGCTATCAAATATCTTACTGCAGACATTACATTTCCATTTATTTTTAGCGACTGGCTCTTCAATATCAGAAGAACTAGTGTTTAGTTGTCCTTCTGCAGCTGAGGGCATTGATCATCATTGTTATTATTATTATAATATATGTAGTTAAAGTTTTTAAGTCCAACTTGTAAAGTGTGTTTCACGACTAACCTAAGAGCAAATTTATCTTCATTTATATTAATAATAATTCACAATAATAATCAAGCATATGGCATTGTTATGCTCTAAGCTATCTTCTTTTGATCCAAAGGTTAGTTACAGATCACGTACATTAGATGAATTAAACTCTCTATGCAATGTGCTCAATGGTTCCAAGTCCAAATTAAGCAATAGTCTTCAGTATTATCTACAAAAGTATAAGCAACTATTGGATATATCGAGGCTATGCAGAGCCCTGGCTGTTCCTGGAGAACTTGCTGAGCAGTTTGTAGAGGCTAATAAAACAAAACAGTATACAGACGGGCTCGAAATAGTAACACATTCAACAAATCAAATTGCTGATATTCTTCAAAAATATTTTTTTTATCTGCACAATGACAATGGCAAAAATAATAACAATAATAATCAGATTATTGCATCAGATCTGAATAATAACCGAAAAGAAGCAATCTATACTGATATAAACGAATTAGCCACATATTCAAAAATGTACTACGATATAGAAACCATAAAATCAGATCCCCTGATATCAGATGAATATCCTTACGGCAACCCCTTTGATCATATTATAGATATAATGAAGCATGGCGCAATAATTGTTAGGTTCAAATATGTTTCAAATAATAAATCTCTTCGTCCTGAAGAAAAAGTAGTAAGTTACCACGTCATGAATTTTAAAGGAAAAGATGTGCTTGGTGTACATGTCCAAGGTGATGAAAAGTTTAGTATGTACAAACAATGGGGGCATGGCGACGAAAGACTTGTACCAATTTATCCAGAATATGAAAATATGATAATAAGGTGGGGAAGAGAAGAAGTAGTGGAAGCTGTAATGAAAGGTAACAAGAGAAATAATGATGACGATGGTAATAATGAATTCCTTTACTAAATCGTTGAATAATAATTATTTATCTTCTAAATCAGTAACTTATGTCTCTGTAGATATAGAATGTTCAGGATCTATTCCTGTAGAGTATAGTATGTTAAGTTTAGGAGAAAAGTAGAGAATCTCGCTCCGCTAATTGTAGCGGATTATGGTTTATATATCACTAGTATTCTCAATCTGTAATCTCTATCTATTTATTAGTAGTGTTCTTCCTTTTCTGGAGGTGCTGGATCTGGGAATTCCACGCGTCATCCAGCGTCTTCATCAATTGCATGTTTTCTTCAACGCTCATTTGACCGGCATACAGACCGCTAAAAGAAAAGGATATCTCTGCTCTCCAGATTTTGACTAACTAAACTAACTAAACTAGGGCATAGATTATTTGCTGCTGCAGATATTGCTAATGAGATACATGCACCGAAGCGAATTAACATGATACTAAAAAATTGGTTGGCTTCTTTTTACACTACTACTCTGACCTAATCAGAAACTGTATGTGATCTGGATCAGAAACCAACAACAGTTGATTCTCGCTTGCCTGTTTAGAATTAGAAGATAGAGCTGTGTTGTTGTATACGTGAAGCAAGTGTCTTAACAAATGACCTGTCTGGAATTATTATTGTAAAATATTCTAATCCTGCCTCTCCACTCATGTGAGCTTCTCCGTTCAAACTATGCCACGTATTCATGCCAATGTGATGATGGTACCCGCCTGCAGAAAGAAATGCGAGCACCAATCGAGCTCCAATCCACTGTTATATCCAGACCAATCTTCTCATGGTAAAACTTGATTGACCTTTCAAGGTTTGTAACCCTGAGGTGTATGTGCCCTATCCTGGCTCCAGTAGGGAATGCCTTTGCATTATTTCTTTCCTCCTTATCATAGTTTATTTCAGCCAGTAAAGAGTTCAGATCCAATGCAAGTGTGTCCATCATGATGTGTCCTTCAGTGTCTCTATGCCATTCATTGGCCGGTCTGTCACGGTAAATTTCAATACCGTTATCTTCGGGATCCCTAAGGTATAGGGATTCACTAACAAGGTGGTCGGCAAACCCGTCGTATTGTATTCCTGAGTTTTTAACTGCTAAGTATGTAGAGGCAAGGCTCTTTCTATCAGGAACAAGTATGGCAAAGTGAAAGAGACCTGCTGAATGTAGTGAAGGCTTTTTTGCATTTGGATCGTGTTTTAGAATGAGAAGCGGCTTGTAAGAGGAGGAAGAAGAATGGATGTTGTGTTTGAAAACAATTTCATAGATCGGATTAACATCATCATCATCATAGTAATCGCCGCCATGGCTATTAGCTTTATAACTTCTATTGACTTGTAGTCCAAGGCTGTTTTCATAGAATGCCATAGCTGTGTCAATATTTCTGACTCTTAATACTGGAGGTCCAATCCTCATGTTGTCGGGTATCTTATATATAGCCATTAGTGATGATACCGTTCTTCTTTTGGGATTTATTATTCATAAGACTATGGATGGTCTAGACCACTAAAGTTGACAGTGGAAAGATAGATTCTTTGCTTATTGATGTTATAATAGTGTTATCGTTATAATGATGTTATAATAGTGTTATCGTTATAATGATGTTATAATAGTGTCAAAAAGTGTTTTTTGATTGTTGTTGCCACACATTTTGAGTTCCTGTCATAAAAGCGGGATAGAAAAACGAGTTTGTCATTTAGTTAGTAGTAATACACTACAGGTAGTATTTTGTTGTGCAATCAATTAAGTATGCATTTAAACATTCTACTAGACTCGTTGAAACTAAGGATGAAGGTAATAACTGGTAATAAATTGGTTGGTAGATTAAACAACAAAATTTCAGCTAAGGAGGTCGTTAATAAGAATGGCATTCTACTTTATGCAATTTTAATTCTTTATGATTTGGAAACAGTGTCAGACATTTTTCGCATTTCCATCTATGATTTGTCCTTGCTCTTTGTTCATCATATATAGTAAGGTAACTATGTTGTCCACTCTGGTGTTCGTTTGATACTCGCGTAGGTTCTATAGTATTAAACACATTACTTGTTTGCAACTGGTTAAGTTGATTGTATACTTGTAAGAAATGCATACCCTTCTCTGTAATTGTATAAAGCCGATCTTCTTTCTGATAATCTATTAAACCTTTTTCCAATAGAGATGATAAGAATAGTTTTAACTGTGCATAGGTTAGATATGCTTTATACATTATTATCGTTTGGGTTGCTCTATTAGTATTGACTACAGCTTCTAGAATCAAAGCAGCTATTTCTTCTTTAGTTCTATGTTTCAAATCATTATACCTCTAAATTAATATACTATAATTAGTAGAAAGAATATACCGCTTAATAATATTAACTGATATACTGT
Organism: uncultured Nitrososphaeraceae archaeon; assembly: GCA_963825865.1. Taxonomy (GTDB): domain Archaea; phylum Thermoproteota; class Nitrososphaeria; order Nitrososphaerales; family Nitrososphaeraceae; genus CAWGVG01. Next base: position 50,908 of record CAWGVG010000062.1, read on the forward strand.
GTTTATTTGCAACAAACATGCATTAAAACAAATTCCAATTCCCAACGATGGTTTACAAATTTTGACTATGGTTTAAAACGGAGGGGTATTTCGTAGATTATTAAAAACTTAGGAGAACATACATACGGTGCCTTGCCAGTGAACTTGATAGTCTCATTCCCTACGCAATTATTGGATAGGCAATTAAAGATTTATATACCATTGATTAGTATACTAATCATTAGTATATGTCGATACAAAGGTATGATTTTGGAAATAGCATAGGGTATATAATTAATCGGACGGCTAAGGCATTTGTTAAGGCTCTTGATTCTCAATTGAGGGAAAAAGTAGGTGTAACTGTTGGTCAATGGAAGGTACTGGTGATGTTAGTTGATCAAAATGGTCTTACTCAAAAACAAATAGCTGACAGATTGGGATTGGAGGGAGCTACACTTATTCCCATTATAGATAAGATGGAAAAAGATAAGTTAGTAGTAAGGAAGGTTGACCCAGATGATAGGCGAAATAATAAGATCTATCGGTACAGAAATGGCTGATGCTCTATGGGATAAAATGATACAATGTACATCGAATATAAAGGAGATATCTCTAAAGGGCATACCAGATGAAAAAGTCAAGATAATGAAAGATGTACTAGAGAATATTTGGCAAAACCTTAGACTTCATTTTGACGTTGATTGTACTAGTGTTAAAAATAACCAGAATGTGGCATCACCTGTTACGACTGTAAAAAAAAGATTCTCAAAAGACGTGAGTGATAAAAATGGTAACCACCAAAGAAAAAGATACTAATCATCATAACAAATTAACCTCCGGGCCATCTACTTCTCCTGTAAAGATTTCGTCCTATGCATGGAAGGTACTTGCTGTATTAAGCCTTGTAGCTACTATGGTGATGTACGCAGAAACAATGCTTATTCCAGCTATCCCTGATCTTATCAAAGACTTTAGAACATCATATAGTATGTCTTCATGGATTCTTACAGCATACCTTGTCTCCGGTGCGGTAATGACTCCAATAGCTGGTAAGCTATCTGATATCTATGGTAAAAAAAAGATTTTGCTTATCATAATGGCAATCTATGCGATAGGAGTTTCTGCTGCAGGTTTTGCTAATAACATATACTTTATGCTAGTTGCTAGAGCAATCCAAGGAATAGGGATATCGATGTTTCCTATTGCTTTTAGTATTATCAGAGATCAATTCCCCAGAGAAAAGATATCGATCGGTCAAGGAGTAATTACTTCGATGTTTGCATCAGGCGCTGTGATAGGGTTATCGGTTGGAGGAACTATAATTCAGCATTTTGGATGGCAAGCCACATTCTTCACAATAATACCCATCTCAATCTCACTCTTGATAGTGATCTGGCGGTTTATAAATGTCAACCAAAATGAAAATGTAGAGCAGCAGCCATTACATCTACAACTACTGGTGGAGAATAAAAAATCCAGTATCGTAAATCTGAATAGCAGAAATAACGATAACAACTATAACACTAAAACGTCTGGTAATACAACCATAGATGTAAAAGGTGCATTAACTCTAGCTGCCACTATAACCTCATTTCTGCTTGTACTTACATTTCTAGAGACAGGCAGCGATAATTCTTCAACTCAGCTTGCTATTGGGTTTCTTGCAATAGCAGTTGTTTCACTTTCGTTATTCATAATGATGGAAAGAAGAGCGGCCTCACCATTAATTGATTTTAAGATGATGTTAGACAAGACACTACTTCCAGCAAATATTCTGATAATGATTATTGGGCTATCAATGTTTATGGTTTTTCAAACTATACCCATATTAGTAAGAAGCCCTGTTCCAATTGGTTTTGGAGAAAGCGCTACTAATACTGGAAATGTTCAGTTACCATTTGCTCTAGTACTTCTAGTATTTGGTCCAACCTCGGGCTTCATAATATCAAAATTGGGATCATTAAGGCCAATAATGATTGGTACCATAATAAGTGGTGCAGGATTCATTGGTCTTTTAATGCTACATCAAACAGAAATTGAAATATCCGTGAACCTTGCAATTCTATCAGCTGGATTATCATTGACTAGTGTAGGAGCAATGAATGTAATAATACTCTCTACACCAAGACAATTTAGCGGAATCTCGCTTGGTATCAGTAGCCTTATGAGAATCGTAGGAGCTTCAATAGGTCCTGCAGTAGCAGGAATGTATATGCAGTCTAACCAATCCATATTGATAATAGGAGGAATAACACGTTTGTTTCCATCCATAGAGTCATACAACCTCATATTCCTAACTGCTGCGATGGTATCTATTGTGGGCATAGTAGTGGCAATACTACTGCGACAGAGAGTTAGAAAAATAGCCATACCAAATGTTGTCTAGTTGAGTACTATACTATGGGTCGACGCATGATAAATCGCGCGTGCTATTGGCCATATCTTTCTGCTAATATTAAAGACATCATTTTCTTTACCCCTCTACCATACATTAATACACTCAATGGCATAGCAACTCATAATGTAAAAAACACTATCTCAGGTCCAAACTTTGCCATCCAATCCAATGACGAAAAGGCTTGTTCCACCAGGTACTGTACTTATAGCAGTTAATGCTGATGATTGTGGAAATACATTATCTCCTATATTATGCCATGGTACCCAGTCAGGATTCTGTTGTCGTGGAATCAAAGAATGTGCTGAGGACATTGCCATGCAAATCAATTGCAAAAAGGCTTATTCCACCGGGTCCTGTACCTAAAGATTTGACAAGTGATCGTGGCCAGCCTAAATGCATCAAATATATCATTGTATGAAGTAGAATCTTTATCTAGTGTTCCATCATTATCAACAGTAGTCCTAAGCGAAGTTATCAGCTTGTCAAATCTGTCTGGATTGATAGCAATTTTTCCCCCACCATCTGCTTCAGTATCATCTTACAATGTCCTAACATAGCCTTATGTTCAGAATTAAAGTTAACAGTAACAATTCTCACATCTTGACTCCAGTTACTACCTAGGTTTTGTGATTTGTACCTGGCAATTACTTTAGTTCTTCCATAGAATATACTTTTAATTTTAAAACTACTATCTTTTTCAGGATTTTCTTGCATCCTTTTATTGGTCGTTACTGAATACTCACTGTTGATTCGCTGATGTTGCTATGAAAGGGAGATCCCTTCTGCAGTATGATGAATTACATTTGTTTCTGGCTGATTTACGTATCTTTGAGAAACATCTACTATTTTAGCGTCTGTACATCCATGACTGAATACTGCATTATACGGCAAAGCCAATGCTTTATTGTTAGTCGCTATTGGACCAACAGAAGAAACTAGGAAAATTACTATCGCTATTGCTGGTATTAATAGAGATCTGGCCATATCCATAGCATAATATATATACACAGATATGATCATGTAAGCATTCTGTTACCATATGGCATACTTTAATCCTAAATTTCTGTAAATGTTTTTTCTTATCATGTCTGATAAGGAAATTGTTATAAAGAGCACAACATGGTGCATTTACGATATTGCATCCCAATCTGTATCTAAAAACAATCAACTGAATCAGCAGGATTTGTTCACGGTTATAGCAATGCAAAAAAAGTCATGTAAGTATCTATTGGGTATGGGTAAAAACTCGAATATAATAATGCCAATACTACTTGTCTAATAAATATTCAATAAAATAAAAGACATTGTAACATTTGAACTTGGTCCTCTTTATTTAATTATCTGGAATGAATCGACCAATAGCTACTTGTGCCAAATCTCTGCGTTCGGAAAATAGTTTGTAAGCTTGGGATGATACAGACATAGAATCCTTTAATTCCATCGCTTTAACTGTCTTCTCTAGGATGGCTTTAATATCACGAGGGCAAATTCTTGCCTCCTTAGCTATTTGGTGATAACTCTTGTTCTGATTATAATATAGATCTAAAACAAGCTTTTCTTTTTCCTGTCTAGTTAATGTCATCATAATGCTCTTTATTTTATATGAATACAGAATAAAAAGAAACTAAAGCTTGCTATCATCTGTTATCTATCTGTTATCATTGCTATCGTTTTGTTATCTCTGATATCATCTGTTAGCATCTGTTATCATGAAATTTTAATTTGAACTCAATATGCTAGTTATGTGTGCTGATCAGGATGGATTAACTTCCATTGATTATATTTTATAGTGCGTCTCTGGGGTGTAATTTATTACTGCGTGTGACTCGGTCACATGGTCACACGTTGAAAGTATTTTGATACCCTAGACACGGCGATTTTTTAGTCCTATATCCGTTATATATCAGCAAAAAGGGCGTCAGCTCGATCATTTTTGTTACAGCATATGTTTGCAACCACCCAGTATAGGGACGTATCATCTATCTGGAAATCATATAAAATATTAATATCCTTGCCATTACACTTGCCGCTATAATAGCCATTATTATTTTTAAATTTCTCTTATTTGATTGATCCAAATTGCTATATCACCCATGTTATACCATACCATCTAGAGTAATTTTAGTAGCATATACCTGCCTCGATTGCTTTTCAGTTCGTATATACCACTAACAGCTAGTTATAGACACGTAACAGCAATAATAATAACTATGATTTACTTAGCCAGCCATGATATTACCAAGTCTTGTAATGGCGGATTCAATGACTGATCAGAGAACATATTTGTACCATGACTATTACTATTACCACCAGAATATATCTTTAGATTTCCATCACAATTTATCTTTTCACAGAGTATTTTTGAGCCGTCTGCTGCCTTCTGAATCACCTTCAGTTGCTGCAATATAAACTGAATTATTATTTTTGTACTTTGTTATTGCTTCTTCTGTAGATACGCCTCTGTAATTGAGTCCAGGTGAAAGAAGCACAACAGATTTTATTGTAGGATCTATAGCTGCGTAGTTTATTGCTACATTAGCGCCAATACTGGCACCAACTATAGATATGTTATTTGGATTAGCACTCTTATTTGTAATTAGAAATTGTTTTGCTGCCTTTACATCTAAAACCATTTTATTGTAATCGTCTGGAGTAAATGATTGAAAAGATATTGTATTGCCGTTATTTTGTTTGACACTTTCACCATGACCTCTCAAGTCTATAGATAATACAGCATAGTCTCCTTTTTGGCTTAAGGTAGAGGCAAAGGCATTCCAAGTGCTCCTATCTTTTCCCAGCATATGTAAAAGAATTACAGTTGGTGTTGTTGTTGAAGAAGAAGAAGCGTTACTAACAACGTTTAATGGAGAAGAATAATACGAACCTATTATTGAAACTCCGTCGTCAGTAAGAAAGTTTACCGTTTGCACATTATTGTTGTTATTGGTACTGCTACCATCACTCTTGCTGTGCATATGCTATTTCCATGCTATTATTTTTTATTATTATGACTAGGAGAAGAAGGAGAAAGGACAACAGTACCTACTGCTCACAAATATAACAATCACTATTGCAAATATCACAATCATTTGCCTTGTTATCTTCTTAGACATTCCCAATAATAGAATACCACTCCCAAATAATAGTATCTTCTATTCTGAGACAACTCTTAGCGGAAACAGCAAAAGAAATTAAGAAATCGATAGATTTAATTCAAAATGAACGTGAAACATCCTTATGCCAAACCTCGGTTATCTGACAAGTGATTTCAGTATGTAAAAAATCACATGCATTTAGCAGACCACAAGACTTCTCATGGTACAGATTTTATTTTTGCTAAGGATAATCTTTGGCAATGTGATTGAAATTCAGTGACTTGGTCGATTCTTTATCAGTCAAGGAAATCAATATAACGAGCCCATACTTGGACAAGGAATCAACGTCGAATTCGACAAACTTTATCTGAAAATCGGTACAACATCCTGATAAGAGAACGGATCTAGCTATAACACCCTTTAGACCAGTTATAACAGAATGCAGAAAACATGGTAAGTTACCATTTTTTACACCATACAGTATGATACCATAGAAGATGTCTCACAATGGAGAGAATTCATTCCTATCAAAGATATCATAATGATAGGCTATCCTTATGGTTTATGGGATGCAAGTCAATAATCTCCCCTTCTTCATGAAAGGAATTACTGCTACACATCCAGGGATCAATTATAAGGGAAATGATGAATTTGTAATAAATACTCCAGTATATCCTGGTTCTTCAGGGTCACCAGTCTTTCGCCTCACCGAAGCATTTTACTGCAAATCGAGAAATTTTGAAGCCGGTCCTGACCATGTAAGGCTTCTAGGCATTGCACGTAAACGTCTTTACGTTACTAAAAATGGGGAGGTGGTAACCCGAACCATTGACCTTGGCGTAGCAATTCGCTCTACGAAACTTAGAGATTTTGAATCTATCATGGCAAATTCACTTGAATGGGATGTGTAGGTAATATGTTTCGTTTAAACACCAATGTGCTACCTAGTAGAATAATCATGTTTTGTCAAGAAGCAGGATATTATTTTACAACGTGAATGATAGATGTATGGTATGGCAGTGTTAGTTATAAAATCGAATAATCGGACTACAGCTGTGATAAAAGATGACTCGTAATTATTCACTATTCACTATCCGTTCATCATTCCTTTTATCTCATTTTCGTACTGGAATTTCTAAATCAGTTCCGTCAGGATTAGTATGTCGTTCGCAGCCATCATAATCCATGTATGTGTATGTTATCTTAACCTCTGCACTTGGATGCTTTGGACAGCGCCATTCTATTCCTGACATTGGATCGGAGTGGGCATCTGTCCAAGATGGTCTACTATCATTATAAATGATTTCTTCATAAATTTTACTTTCGAGTAGCAGTTCGCGCATTTGCTGCATCTAAACTTGTATACTAGTCTGAAACCATAGCATGATCCATAAAACTCGAACAAACCTTCTACAATCGCTTTGGCCAAATCCGAATTTGCAAAATAATCTGCAAGTGGAGTCCCTGAATTTTTCTCCCTAAGTGATTTAGTGAACTGCTCAATAGCCTGTTCCGTATTATTATTTTCTCTAAGTTTAAGCAGTTTGTCTACCATTGCTGTATCTAAATGAGTATCAGCCGAAAAAAGGCCATGTTCTAGCGCATGGTGTAGTTTTGTCATTTCAGCATGTTTCCTACACGTCCAAAAAGTTAGAATCCCATTAGGTTTTATGTTTGCTTGTTTTTGATCACTAGGACAATCATCATGATCGCTAACCGCTATTGAATAGCCATATTCTGCCCGATGATGACAAATTCCGCAGTAATTATTAGCACAACGTTTTTTCTTTTTGACTCTATGTCCGTCTGGTGTTATTGACAGTTTTCTACTTCACACCTTCGGATACTTCCATATATTTGGGATATATAAATGTATCAAAATGATATATATACTCAATTTGATACTAATATATATTTGTGGGAGATACGCCCCTTCTATGAAATAGTGCCTTGGCTGACATGCCAGATAATACAATCACGTATTTGTTTGGAAAGTAGCTTGAGACAAGATTGAGTAAATAGGACTTGCCAGCACCCGATTCTTTAGAGTTGACGATATGGGAAATGGCGTCTTTAGTAAATGCGCTACTCATGCCATAAAATAACTGCCTTATAGATAGCTCATCGTATTGTGCTTCCTTTTTGATAGTATTAATTACAAACTCAATATCTTTGGCTGTGAGGTTATTTTCTGCTGCTAAACGTTCCTCTTCATCATCTTCATTTTCTAACTCTGATTTCTTCTTATCTTGTTTTGGCTGCTGCTGTATTTGCTGCTGCTTGCGCTTCTTCATTCTTCTTTTTTGTATAGTAAGCAATTGCGTCTTTCCATATTGTGTTTATCTCACTTACTGGTAATGGGGTTGGTTTACACCTTTTGTCATTAATCTCTACAAATGTATCTTTTAGTTCTTGTTCTGACTTGCCATTACCACCATACCTAAACAAGATACTATTTGCAATACTAATCATGGAATCGTGTCTACTACCTTCGTAAATCTTGTCATTAGAATCTAGCAGGTTTCTATAGTGTTTTTCTAAATACTCTAGTCCGTGTTTTTTGCATATGCTATCGATAAAATGCAAATATTCTTTTGCTAGGTCTTCTGTGAGGATTGCTGGATTTTTAGTCCCTGTAATTTCATACGGGTGTCCATCTTTATGCATTGAACATGTGCAATATGCAATCCCATGTTCGCCTAGACTCTTAACCTCCAACCCAACAATATCATCTGACGGCTTCTTTGGAAATGGTATTGAAGAATAGAAATAGATGTGTGCTCTATCCAAGTCATCTTTATGTTGTTCTACGATAAACTTTTGTGACATTTCTTGTAAAGTGGTAGTTTTTCCATTTCTTGTGCATAGTTCGTTTATGGCCTTGGATTTGTCTGCATCAATGAATACGAGGTATAAATTAGATTTGTCTGCTCTGTGCCACACTTTACCTAGTATAATCGCAATTCCTTTTGAAAATGTACCTTGTTCTTTCCATTGGTTATAAAGTTCTTCAGGAATTGGTTTATCTTGCCATTGGTCCCAAGGAACTACTGGTTTTTTATTTTTAGTATCTGCAGGTATTACGTTAACACCTATATCATAACGCCAAAAATCAGCACCTTCATTAATTTTATTTAGTTCATCAGATAATATCAAATTAAGCAGCCTCGAGAGCGTTTTTTTTCGAATAGTTCTCTAATTAGATCAGCACTTGTCTTACCATCTTCAAATGAGGGCCTAAAGATATGATCATGACCACATGTCCTACAATTTCCATTGTTATCTACAAAATAAGGTAGAATGTCTTCGATCTTACCACTATTCTCAAAATGTTTATCAATATCGTCTGGAAATATACCCTTGGTCACTTGGGAGATACCTCCTGGGATGGCTCAATTCTGTTGACGGCATCAGCTCCTTTACCGGTGTTGATGTAATTGCAACTGCTGCGAATGGTACAGGGGCACCAACCTTGAAGGCGATTGCAGTATTTCAACTTCATTACTATTAAATTCCATTTTTATCTTCCCCTACACCTATGCCTGCCTATGGAACCTTAACTAAGTTCTCCATGTCTGAATCTTTTTGTTCAGTGCTAAGTTTCCTCATTTCTAATATGATACCGTTTTCAATGGGCTTTTGAATAAAAAAAGTCATTTCATCAATACTTAGGCGCTTGACATGACTCGGATCAAGTGTTAGAACCACTGAAGTGCCTACATAATGTGCTTTGCGAATCGGATGTTTATTTTGTCCTTTAAGCTGATATTTCGTATGTAGTAACATACGAAACAACTTAGCATGACCAAATATAAAAGTTGTATAGTTGTGTATCATATGCAATATAACAACATACTTATAAACTAAGCCATATTGTAGAATATGTGGTTGAATCTAATACAGAAGAAGAAACAGAAGTTTATCCATCACGAGAAGACCTCCCCCTACACCAAAAGATATTACGAATCATATGCAGTAAGCAGAATGTAACATACAAAACACTAATTGAGGAAACTAGGAGGGATAGAACAACTATTTTACAGAGCGTGAAATCATTAGTTAAAAAAGAATATATTATTAAAGAAAAAAGGAATCCAGAATATGAGAAAAGCAAGCTAATTTTTAAACCGACTCGTTACGGAAAAAATTATGCTTTATGTGGCCTTGGAGTTGACGTCGAAGACGTTCTGAAACTAGAAAGAGACGAACAAATTGCTAATTACCTTGAACTTATCAAAGATATAGCTGATCCTTTACAACGCAAACCGTTTATCGAGCCGCTATTAGGACTTTTTTCATCAGATGTAACAACGCCGCAAATTAAAAAACAGATATTGAATAGAGCGCTTAAAAAAGGAGTAATAGAAATCGTACGAAATAATAACTATGATTCTAAAAGGTTATTAAATAAAAGTAGCATACCAGTGGCTCAAAAAATTATTTTCTTCAAAGGAGATTAAAGAATTAAAGGGTTTTCTTGTCTTTATAAGAGATAATCTCTCCGAGACTATTGAAGGGTTTCCTGATTAGAGGCTTGGGATATTTCTGCCAGCTTTGCAGGATTCCTAAGCAAGTGCTGCATATCTGATATTGCATTTTTGAGTAGTTCAATGTCTGTGTCATATTTGTCTTTCATAGATTGTATGGCTTCATCTTTTTCTTGTAATTTTCCTTTGATGATATATTCATTATCTTTGGTTTTTTCTTTTAATTCTGTAACCTGCTTCTGAAGAATAACATTATCTCCATTAATTGTGAGCAATGGAATTGCTTTTAGATAATCCTCCATAACTTCACGTTCAGTTGGTTTCCAATACGATTCAGACAAGCCCAAATCATGGCCCATAGTAACCTCTACATTAATTGGTCGCATCATTTGTTCTGCCCGTGACTTGTAAAATTTTCGATAGCCGTGAGCGCCTTTCCATTCATGGTGCTTTTTCCCTGGGGGAAGAGTGTGACGAATCCCTTGTTCCCATAAGGCCCGATCCAATAATCTTTTAACTGCAATACTTTGGAGTTTCTTTGGATTGGTAGCAAGACCCCATTTAGCTCCGTAATTCATATTTGTTGTTTGCCATAAGTCACGCATAAGCCAAGATTCTCCAGTTATCTTTTCACCATATGAAGAACGGAAATCCATCCAATCTTTGATTGCAGAATAAGCTTCAGGTGTTATGAAAGTGTAATATTCTTCTGGCTCCTCAGCATAAACTATTAACTTTGCTGTTATAACTTCTTCTTTCTCATTGGTTATGGGAGAGACATGTTTCCATTGCAAATAGTCCCATGCTCCTAATCTAAACCCACCAGATGCCATAGCATAGACTATAGGCTTCATCCTTCTATCTGGATATTGAATGAGCTTACGTATTTCTTCTACTGTGGGAGCTCTATCATTAGATGAGTTCTTTGCTCTTGGTAACCCTTTTGATATCCTCTTCCAATTTAACGTTAAATCATTCATTTCACAAAATAGTTTGGCAGCTCTATAGTAGTTCTTTAGTGTACCTGCAGCAAGTTCTTTGCTTCTAACTCGTTCCTTATGGAAATCAAGGAATATCATAATACTATCCTGGGCCCATTGGATATTCTTCTGTCTTGTTTTCTCCAGAAACTCTATAGCTTGTTCTTCTAGTAATCCTGGCAGTTTAAGATAATCAAATAACATCTTCAACCTCTTTGGATATTGTCTTCTGGCTTCAGAAGACTTTAATGCATACATAAATGGGTATAATGGGCTTTGTTGTGTTACCTCTTTTGGATCTTTTTCCTGAGTTATAGACAGCAAATCTAAATTCTACATATATTATAAGAAGGCGGGTGGTAATAAAGGGACAACTTTGATGCGGGTTCGGTGGGATTCGGACCCACGACATTATACCCCGGAAAACTACCGACTGGTTAAGAGCCAGACGCTCTACCTGGCTGAGCTACGAACCCGCAGAAAACCAGGGTAAGTTAACGATATTTAAATGAAACGAGAAAGGCGATATTTTACATATAACATAATGATATGGACAATCGATCTACTTATAATAATGATAGCCTACATCAGAATGAAAAAACAACCACAACAAAACAGAAGCGACATGTTTTTGTTAGATTGCAGAGTTTATTATCGACTTAAATTTATTGCTTATTGCCTTATCAGTTCTTTCTTGTATTGTTCTAAAAGTAAAATTTCCTAAAACATAATTTACAGCTGTTTTTGACGAATGTTTCTGCCATGATAAAGTAATGCTCAAGAATGATATTCCTATAGCATAGAGACCTGCTTATTTAATTTATTCCTAACGCTACAACTTACTCTCTATAATCGAATCGAACAAATATAAAATACATCATAATAGTCATCTAACAAACATCAAAAGCTACAGACAATTGACTTAAATCCGTTACTCTGTCCATACTATTCTGCTAACATCAAATTCACCATTTAGAAGTAAAATAGTACAAACTAGATTATTTTTAAGTCTAAATTTATTGCTAGAATATATATATATGACTGCCTTTCAAATAAATAGAAATTCCAAAGATGAATCCGTTAGATCCGTTTATTCAATTATAAAAAGCCGTAGCGGTAAGGTTACAACGAAACACCTTGAAAAAGAGATTGGTAGTAGGTACAAGGTACATTATGCCTTGAGACGTTTGTCAAGGGAAGGTAAAATTAAGAGAATTAGAGGCTTTGGAGTAGATAGGATCGAATACTTTTATGAAGATATAGCGTCTCCATAATTTCCTTTTTTAACAATTCTCACACTATATTTTAATAATAATAATATTTTTATTATCTTATTGCCTATATATTGTGCAGCCAAACTTTGCAAATAGGCGACATATCTTGCTTGTGCTTATTATTTTCAATACGTTCGATTATCTTCTGTATATTCCTTGAATTGGATTTAGATTTGTTTAGAGTATTGGCATCCAAGCGCCGGAGTATTTCATCTATATCTTCATATTGTAATCCAATTTCATCCTCAGCTGTTTGTCCCTTCCATAATCCAGGGCTGCTTTTCTTTTTTAGAATTGTCAAAGGAATTTGTAAGTACCTTGCTATTTCCCTTACCTCTGTTTTGTATAGGTCAGCTAAAGGAAAAATATCAGGAGCGCCGTCACCATGTTTTGTATAATAACCCAATTTTATTTCGCTTTTGTCAGCCGTTCCTAAAACCAGCCGATGCATTATCCCTGCATAATAATAGATTAAACACATCCTAAGTCGGGAAGCGAAGTTCCCTTGTGCTAGTTTGTTTTTGGGAAGCTGTTTTAAGAACTGGTTTTTAATCCTACCTATTTCAATAACCTTGTATTTTATTTTTAGATTCTGTGCCATTTTTTTGGCATCGTGTATGTCGTTTTGTAGACTGATCTTTGAGTCTGGTAAAATTAATCCAAAGACTTGTCTTGGTCCGAGAGCTTGTACTGCAAGGCTACATGCCACTGACGAATCTAAGCCTCCGCTAAGACCAACTACAATGCCTTCAGACCTACGTTCTTTTACTTGAGTACCGATGAAATCTGTTATAATTTTAGAGATACGGTAAAATTGCATAATTTTTAGAATATTTTCGAGATTAATATTATTTACTTTTATGGCTACAATGTATCCTCGACTGATATCTTAACGTAGTAATAATAATGTGTATCTCTATAATAAATTGGTATTGTAATCGTAGTGTCTTTCCAATTAGTTTTTAATGTTTTACAATCATCTATGGAAGACTAGTACCATCTTATTATCTATATAGCAAATAGAAAGTCAAGCTGGCTGTCTTCCGCCTGTAAAGCTAACGAATTCCGCAATTAACTTGATCATAAAAGCTATCCCCCCGACAACGCCCAAGCCAAGGAGTACTAGCCGTAAATGTGTCATATAGTCATCTTTGCTCGTCTTCTTTGCTAGTTTCAATGTCTGAAACATTTCCAAAACTTTATGTTCAATGAAAGCCAAAAAGCCTCATTTCTTATCCTTCTTACGTAGTATTTGAACTTTACCGTCTGTTACTCATTTCAATCGAGGTCTTTTACTAGTCTATATCTTATAATAGTTATTATACTAGGAAGAGTGCAGTATCATATCTTTTTGATTGTTATTAATAAATCTTCAGAAGATGTTTTCTAACTATTTTTGTTCTCATAGGTAGACAATGACCATCGATCTTATTATCACACTATTATATTTCTACCTCTCCAATGCCATATACTCTTTCTTCACAAATAACATGTTTGTGATATAAAATGGTCTTAACTGTTCGGGTCAGGAATGTTCCCAACTTCCCTTTAAGGTGACAGAACCAAATTTAAAAAAAGCTGCCATTTTTTCAGATGAAAATACTGCATAATTCATTTCTGAATATGATATTTTATGTTTTACCGTCTACCTTTTATCTTGAAAGAGATGGATGAATTACATATATTGGATCTTTTTCTGTCCTCTGCATTTCAACGAATGTCTCAGTGTTTTGGATTCCTTCAATTTTGCCAATGCGCTCAATGACGACATTGTGCAGTTCCTCGAGCGTACGCGCGCTCACGCTAACGATCATATCAAACCTACCTGTGACCTCAGATAATGATCTAATTTCTGTGACCTTTAACAATTCAGAATGAATAGGTTCTTTTAATTTTGGATCTCTGTTAATGCCGACTGTCGCCTTTACATTGATACCAAGTATGCCTTCATTGACTATGACTGTAAATTTTTTTATGAGGCTACGTTTTTCAAGACGTTTTATTCTACTATAAAGAACAGATGCATTAACATTGAGTTTTTTGCTAAGATGCGGTACAGAAATACTTGCATCTTTGGTCAGTTCAGATAATATCCTCATATCTAACTCGTCAAATCTTTGCAAATTTTATCCTCTTTAGTGTTCGCAGACTACATTAATAAATGTAATTTTTGAAAATTTTATAAATCTGGTAAACTACTAATCGCTATTGTTCAACGTTGGCATTACAATTAATCTATCACAATAGCTATTATATTTAGAGGCGCAAGAGCAAATATTATATAATTTACGGCAGGATTGTGAATAGATGTTTGGCTTAAGCAGGGGACGATTAAAGCCTGGTGAATATGTCTTTGTAGTTCAAAAAGAGCACAATTATAATACACTAGTTATCGGAGCTGTTCAATCGATAACAGGGAGCAAAATTCAGGTAAGAGGCACTTATGTTCGCCCTATAGGCTTAATCGAGAGTATAGAATCAGGACGTATTGCAGGTAGGCCTAAAGAAGTTCTTAGCAATCCAGACCCAAACAATTGCATTTTTATGTTGATTGATAGGGTTGAAACTGGAAGCTTTAACCAAGAGATTGACCAGAGTGCTAACAAAATAACATGGATAAACGAAAAGCGTTTTTTTGTTCTTGATGGTTGGATAAGGGAGAGTCTTCCAGATATGTTTGCAGATGTATTAAGAGCATATACAGAGCACGAGCGAATGCAAGCAAGAGCTGTTCTTCTAGAAAAGATGAACTCACTCTATGATAAAGATCTTAAGGATCACCTTTATGCAGTTGCGAGGAGCACAAAAGTTCTGTAAATACTTGAAAGTTTTATATTATGGTCATAGATAGACCTTCTTTTGATCATGGAATATGTCTATGCCGCTTTATTGTTACACAAATTAAAGCAAAGCGTAACAGAAGATAATGTCAAGAATGTTATAACGGCAACAGGTACCGCTCCTGATGACGTTAAGGTGAAAGCATTAGTTGGAGCTTTGAGCGAAATAAATATAGATGAGGCTTTAAAGGCAGCTCCACTAACAACGGTTGCATCTGGCAGCTCCTACCGCTGATACGGCGACAGCTGGCTCCGGAACTCCACCAAAGGAGGAAGAGAAGAAGGAAGAGAAGAAGGAGGAAGAGGCATTAGAAGGGCTTTCGGCTTTATTCGGCTAATTTATCAATATCTAAACTTCTATTGTTGTAGGAAGAGGGGGTTTACTGAAAGTCATAACCCTTCTTCTTTGTTTCATCTTTCAGTATTTTTGCTTTGGTGTATGCCCTCCTGAGAACAAACTCTGCAGTATCTGACGACATATATCCTGATTCTGCAGCCAATGCGACTGCATCATGTTGTGCTCTTACTAATAATGGTTTGACCGTTTCCGTTGTAATATAGCCCGCTTCTATTGATAATGCAATGGCTTCCTGGAATGACCTTTCAAATTCTTTACGATATTCCTTCAAGTCTATCTTTAGATCGCTTTCTTCGAAAAGAAGACCTTCAGCGATTGCAGAATTAACAGCAATTCCTGCTTCAATTGGTTTAATATTGAGCTTGCTCATTAATGATGCAAGTTTTGGAGAAATGACATTGCCTGGCCTTGTCGTCACAGTGTCCTTAGTTACCCATATACTTCCCTGATCTATTTTCGTAGGAACATTTGCCTCCTTGAATTCTGAAAGGACTGGGCCAGGACTAATGCCCGTATTTCCTGCAGGAATTATGATTTCCTTTGTAGCAATATCTCCGCCCTTTGCTGGTAGAAATATCTTATTTTGGTTCAGAATCAAGTTGAGTTTAAATGCATTGATGTTAGTAAACATCAATGCGCACTGGCCTTCCAATTCCTTGCTCAGATTCGCTAGACCTTGTACACTCGTTATTTTTTCAAATGCTCTTTGCGCAACCTTGTTTTTTATTACTAGAATCTTTATGTTATCTCGAAATTTTTTACGGATCGTCATCAGTTGTGTAGCACGAACCCCTGTCATCTTTGAAAGTGCAATAACATCATAGTTCTTCGGAAGCTCCTGTAGCTCATGGTACATCAACCTCTTCTTCTTTGGATAACTTTTACGCTCTTTTTTGGCTGTTGTTACTTGAGCGATCATTATTATCGGTCAGCCTTCTTTTCTTTTTCTTCTTTCAGTGTCGTCAGTTTCGCTGCCTTACCCATAGTAAACTTTACCATTGCATTACGAAGGTTCTTTTCGCCTTGTGGCAGTTTTTTTTCAATTGTAGCGATAACAGTGCTAGCATTTGATGTCAGTTGACTATCGTCCATTTCTTCATCACCAATTTTGGCAGATACATTAAGCTGATTTTTTGCTCTTACGCGAACCGAACTTTTCAAACGAGTCGTAATTGCTTCTATTGGTGCGCCGTATGGCATTGGTGTAGGCATTTTTCCTTTAGGGCCTAGAAATTGTCCCAATGAGCGCCCAACTGTCGCCATAAATGCTGTATCAGAGAGAAAAAAGTCATATGCTTTTACCGTTTTTCGTGCTTCCTTCTTGTTAGTCCCCAACCTGTCCAATTCTTCCGGTTCTATTACTCTATCAACTTCTGCCTTACGCGATCTTGTAACCATATCACCGGATGCGATCACACATATATTTGCCTCGCGGCTGGTCTGTTCGGTAATGTCACTACCTCATTAAGATTAAATCCCTTTTTGACGTCTATATCCTTCAGAACAAGTGTTAATTCGACTGATTGTTTGAAGCCACGCTTTGTTCCGCCCTCTCTAGCCCGTTTCATTAGCTCTTTAAGTTGGCTATCGTTTAACATACTTCGGTACAGATTGTCTTTGAATAGAAAGCTACTTAAAATCGTTTAGCAATAGCAGTGTACAAATATTTATCTTAGTGCCCGTTGCTGATTTTATAAATTAGGTTAATGACAACAGTAAATACAATGCACACTATGACGATATATATATATATATATAGAATGGCAATTGATGAGACGATAATGTTCTCTTTCGACCACCCATTGAAAGGTGGCGGGCCCGGTGGGCTTCGATCCCACGACTTCCGGCTCTCCTCGAATTTAGAAGGCAGGCGCTCTATCCATGCTGAGCTACGGGCCCGCATAGATAGGCCTACTCTATACTTACTAATTTTTGTATTACAAAGTATCCTAACATGGGTAACGTGAAGAAAAATAGCCTTTATAAAATGTTTAGATTTAAATATATATCATTTTACACTCTGAGTCACGTGTCATAGTTGCAAAAGATGCTGCTACAGCAGTTATTAAAAAGTGAAAAACATTGTGTTACTATAAGAAGTCTTTATCCGTTCAGTTTTTATAATAAAAAAACTATAATAATTAGACGCTCTTAATTAAGAAACCGCAATCATACCAAAAGGTTATACTGGTGTAAAAACATGTGATAACAAATGGCAATACACATTGGTATTAATGATGATAATAAAGCTGAGTTACAAAGCAATAACAGAGGATACTCTTCTAACCACCTGAAACAACTAACAGAGGTATTAGATATATATGATAAAAGGAACAATACTAACAAAAAATAATCGAAATACTTCAGAGAAGGAAACAACAGAGGAAAAAAGGGTTCTTTTATCAACAATTCAAAAAGATCTTCGAGAGATTTACCTCAGACTAGATAGAACTAAATCCATACTTCATACTGCAGGCAGCATAGATGTGGGAAATACGCCACATAAAGTAATAGAGGAAACGAAGGCGTACAAACTTTTACACTACCGTCCATGGGTTAGCAAGCCAGTAAAAACACCGCTTTTAGTCATTTACGCATTGATCAACAAATCATACGTATTGGATTTGCAACAAGATAAAAGCTGGGTTCGTAATTTGTTAAGACAAGGTTTCAATGTTTATCTAGTGGATTGGAAAACACCGACACGTGCTGACAAGTATGTGTCATTTGACGATTATGTAAATTGTTATATCGATGACTGCGTAGAACTTGTCAGAAGAAAGAATTCTATCGATAAGATAACTTTACATGGCTATTGTATGGGCGCCACAATGTCCGTGATTTATACCACCCTATACCAAGAAAAAGTTAGGAATCTGGCTGCCATAGCACCGGTGATTGATACTGAAAAAGACACTACCGTACTTAGTAATTTTTCAAAACATATAGACATCGATAAAATTTTTGATTCCTTTGGATATTTACCTCCTGAGCAACTTTATGCATGCTATTCAACATTGAAGCCATTTAGGCAGGGAATAAATAAGTACTTCAACTTGGTAGAGAATATTGATAACGAGCAATTTGTTCAGAACTTTCTTCGAATAGAGAAGTGGCTTTATGACACACCTCCTATCGCAGGCGAAACTATTAGGCAATGGATAAAAGATATTTATCAAAAGAACCTTCTTGTAAACAATGAGATGAAGATAGGTAACGAAGTTATCGATCTAACAAAAATTAAAATTCCTCTTCTTACAATAGTTGCTGAAGAGGATCATCTCGTATCGCCAGAGTGCAGCGCTGCCATTAAATAACGCAGTTTCAAGCATGGATAAGAGATTAATGCGCTTCCAGACGGGTCATGTAGGCCTCATCGCTAGCACTTATTCTCAGAATAATGTTCTTCCAAAAGTTGGACAATGGCTCAAATCTAGATCACAATAAGAGTTGTTTTAATAATAAAAACGATTTTACTTACTAATTGTCCCTGATGTATTGCAACTATGAATTTGTGCACCACATATGCATATTTGGTTTTTTATCTGCGATTTCTATTTCTTTATAGAGGAGATATTATCGACGCGTTTTTTAAATTTACTTGGTTTCATTAGATGACTTTCGTCCTCTATCTATCGGTATCAATATGACTTGTACTAGGTCGCCCTCTTCAATATTCAAAGCCTGTCTTTCAGCTTCTGGAATAGATATCCGGCCCCCTGTTTGGACAGTTGTTTTAAACATAGCGTTGTAATGTGTCATGCCTTGGAGCATAGAAAAGAAGTTCTGCATAGCATCGTGTTGAACCGACGAAAAATATTTTATAAAGTCTCGTTGAACTTCACTTCCTTTTTCAACTGCTTTTTTAAAAGCATCCGCAGTATCATTTGGTGCGCCAGTATTGTCGCTCATTAAAAGGGTGTTGTATTACCATTTATTTAACATTATATAACATTTTTATTGAATAACGAATGTCATACCTTCCTATCTCGAATCAGAAATGATGGATCATATAGAATAGAAAGAAGATGCTGGTAGGTTATGTCCTTCATACTTTGCAACCTAAGTCTATTAATGGACAAGAATTATTTTCGATGAGGAAACAGATAATCAGTCCCAAAACCGTATCTATAACAGATCGGCATGATAATATTTGTTTTGTACCCAAATAGAAATCTATAATATATGCCTAAACTTTTATTTGTATTAGATATTCGTATGCTTATGTCTTACAGCGACCCTGTAAATGAACAGTTAAAGCGATTTGAAAATTTAAAACAAAGGCTAGAAGGTCCAGAGTTACAACTAGAAATAACAACGAATTTAGACAAATTCAGAGAGCAAAATCGGCTAATTCATTCAGATATTATAAAGGAAGCTATTGACAAAATGGAATTGTTAATCATAGATGAAGATTTGATAAATGCGCTAGGCTACAAGATGTATATCGAACGTTTAATATCATTATTGCAACTTATCTGAATATTTTATGTTTAAAGACAGCTTTCACATTTTACAAGCATTTTCAATTAATTTTATTATATGTGACAAATTCTGCTGCTTTAACAAGACGCAGTATTCGATTGTTGTAAAAGAGCTTTAAGAGTTACCTATTCTTAACAACGTACTTACGTACTCATTATCCTACTGTAGTGGATTAATCGAATGTCCAATAATGATATTTCCTTTCATTACAATGCAGCATGCACATTTTTGCTGCCAAACAGATCCTGGCTTCTTCGTGTTTACAGATTGAACATATACAGGCCTGCGCCGTAATACTATCGATCTTCTTCTTTTCCTTGGACTTTACATCAACATATAGCCATAATGCAACAAGTGGTAAACCGATCGAGAAAAATACGATGATTGTTCGAATAGGAATGCGTAAAACAAATAATGAGATGCCAAAGCATACTGTACCGATCCCAAGGGCTAAAAGCCAACGTGTTGTAATATTCATATTGTGACTTATAATATATATGTCACTCTTCTTTAATAACTTCTATACTCGTACTCGCATTTTTTTGCAGCTGTTTTACTTTCTCAAGTATTTTTCTCTCCAAGTAAAAAGCCTATATAGCCGCGGATGATATAGTCTTAAGATGCCATTCTAGATTGTTACTGATACTTCTTACCACATTTTATATGATATACCTTTTTTTTGTTTCTATATTTTTTGTTTACAATCACAATAACATCATACAACCTCGTTTAATCCTCATTATAAGTCACTTTATTGATGCGAGAGATTCCAGTAGAATCCTTGCTGCTAAATACGCTGTTATATTGTTAACATCAAAATCAGGAGAAAGTTCCACTATATCGATTCCGACAATTCCACTGCCCACAGCTTGTTTTAAAAGATATATAAGATCGACGCTCGATAAACCGCCAGGAGTAGGTACCGAGACTCCCGGAGCAAATGCTGGATCAAGGCAATCCAGATCAATAGAAACATACTTTTTGTCGGACATTCTAGACATAAGCCTTTCAGCAATCTTTAAAACCCCTGCTTCTGCAATATCCATAGGTGTAATAATTTCTAATCCAACCTTCGCTGCATTTTCCATTTCTTCAGGCTCAGCGGCTCTAATTCCTATTAACATGCTTTTTTTAAAATCTAGTGATTGTGTAGAGTCTGTTAGTATAGATCCGTAATAATTTCTCGTTGATGAAACAAAGTCTGGATGAGCATCAAAGTAAAGTAGACCAATTTCACCCAATGCATTTCCAATTGCTTGTAAAGCTACAGTTGTAATAGAATGGTCACCACCGATAATAATTGGTATTTTATTATCTGACACTAAATCAAAAATTAATTGATACAGGTCTTCTCTCTTGACATTACCCACATCTAATACTCGTTTATTATCAAGACTACCCCGCATAGGAGAGATAGGAATAATTTTACCAGCTCTTTTGAAAAACTCTGACTCATTTGAGGCGAGACGAAGAATATCTGGACCTTTACTTGTGCCTTTGCGTTTCGCGTGGGATTTTGATTCATCTGGCACACCAATTAAGACGATATCAGCATCTGTGATTGTATCAGCAGTAGAACGATAAAAATGAACCATGGATTATTATTAATCGATCTACAATTCCAACTTATAATATATAAGATGCTGCTTACGAAAAAATAATATCATGGCACAATGGTGTGGCGTTTGAATTCTTTAACTTCGGAAAAATATCTTAAAATAAAAGGCTTTTATCTGGTTAATATATCGTATTCACTAATATGGGTAGAATGAAAAATGCATCAAACAGATCCAGTGAAGAAGAAACCCTGCCAAGCTGGGCCGAAGATGAAATTAGATCTGTCCAATTTGGAGAACCTGAAATCATTGTAAGAACAGGATATATCCTCGATATTTATGAGAAGGGTTATAAAATAGATATTCAGCTTTATGAAGCTCTACCTGATGGTAGAACTATTATTGAGGATTTGGATGTTCCTAAATCGATGAAGATTTCCAGCTTTATGAAAGGTTTTGTTTATGAATTTAAAATAAAAATGTTCAGGGGGCCTTTGAGTGTAAAACTTGTTGAATTATTGAAAATAAAATTTGCGCTTGAAATGGATGCAGTTTATAGATTTGAACTGCAAGAATTGCAGATGATGGACGTAGAGTCCGACCAGCCGTCAACCACGTATTCAGACTAAAATGCTGCATCTGACTGGAATATCTTCCTCATCTGACTATTTCGGTCCTGTTAGAAACCTTACAAGAGTATTTCCTAATATTTTAGATTCATCAGGTAGCAAATTTCACTAAATTGGATCAAGTGTGCAATTGAAAGCACGCGTTGTTGGTTACAAAAAAGTCTATTGTCGCCTGTCTTTCAGATCCCGATGATCTGCTTGTTATCGCAATTACTTGTCGATCTTGTTTTCTATGTTTTATTATCTTCATGTTCATCAATAATCTTCTTTTTATTACTAGTGGTTTCAGAAGCATTATTATTTCTATCAGCAATTAATGAGTCGGACCAGAGTTTTGTATTTCTGACGGCAGAACTTTTACCTATTGTTAGCTTCATCAATGCAATCCACATCATAATAAGTGGTATATGGTACGACGCAATTCTCCATGCTATGATGACGTTTAATTGAGAATTGTTTACCACATCTTTAAAAGATGGAATACCGTTTAGGTTAGAGATATATGCCCAAATTCCTAATTCTGCCAATCCGGACCCACCTATCGTAATTGGCAGTGTTGATAATGCAGTAGATGCGGAAGTTGCCAATAATGACTCGAATAAACCAATACGAGATCCTACTGAATTTGCAAGTACCATAAATGATACTCCCTGAAGTAAGAATGCCACGAAAGTTATTGCAACTCCTACTACAAAAATTTTGGCAGCTCTTACAGAGTTAAAATTTTCTCTACTCATTTTACATACATCTCCTATTGCCGTATTGGCCGAATTGATCATTCGATCTGCCTTTTCTTTAGCTAAGAATAACCTTAATATTTTCATTGTAAAAAATGGTAAACGGAGATTACGTTTTGCAGAAAAAATGACCAGCAATAGCCAAAACATTAGAGTAGGAATAGCAACTAGCACTATTGAAATTCCAATAAAATAGCCACCATTATAAATTGCTACTGCTCCAGCTATAAATGCAAGCATGGTACCTACAAAAACATCAGCAATGATTTCCATCGTTGTAACCCATGCTGCCTTTTCCGGCTGGTACTCCGTTCTTTGTTAAGAATGCGATTCTTACTATTTCTCCTCCAACAAATGACGGAGTTGTTTGTGTTACGAATTCGCCTGCTAATCTGGCTGCAATTATCTTGCCAGTAGAACTTATATCATGGCCAATAAACTCTGTAATAAAGTATTTGAATCGAAGTGCTTGTAACATAATTTTACCCATGACAGAAGCTGACAGAGGCTATGAATGGGAGTAGGCCTACCGCAAGTAGATCGCTAGGCGAGACACGAGTTAAGAAGAACATGATTAGCAATGGCACAACACTTGCGGGTATTGCGAGCAGTCTCCACTTCAACATTATTCATTGACCTGGGTCATATAATAATTAATAGAAAGTAATTGACTACTGCAGTAGACTTTCAAGTAAGGAGACATTAGGAACGAATGTTGCACCCTCCTAAATTCTCTGCATGAATATCCAAAGAAGATGTCTCAACCTGAACAGAAAAATCTATTAGGATTAATTCGTGTCATTTAATCCCACTAGATATACTAACACTGATACAATTGCTTTTATCTGATCGCAAGATTCTTTAAGACTTTATGAATTTCTTGAATTTGACATCATAACGATGCCAATTATGACCAAATGCGCAAGGAAAGGATATTTAACAGTATAATCATATCTTATCGTTTATCTTATAATCTTTCTGCTCTCTCTTGTAAAGCCGTTCAAATTATTATACAGTAGTTCTAGTCCATGTTAGAAAGTAAACATACAAACATAGCGATGACTGATTATTATCAACGTTATATGGATGCCTTATTTATTACTGGTACAGCCGGTTCTGGCAAATCACTTCTTACAGCCAGATTACTACAATGGTATAAAGAAAACCCTTCATTTCCAATCACTCTCAACCTTGACCCGGGGGCCATAAATCTGCCTTATGAGCCGGATGTAGATATTAGAGATTATATAGACATTAGGGCATTAATGGAAAGTTACAATCTTGGACCAAACGGCTCGTTAGTTATGGCAAGTGATATGATTGCTACAAGATTAGATGAGATTCAAAAGGAAGTAGATATCTTGAATCCAGATTACGTTATAGTTGATACCCCGGGCAGATCGAGCTATTTGCATTCAGACCAAGCGGCCAGTATTTTATATCAAATTTCCATTCCGATAACAGTGCAATGCTATTCATATTTGACGGCATTTTAGTATCATCTCCTATCAACTATGTTTCAATAGCCCTGTTGGCATCATCAATAAAACTGAGACTAAAGACTGCTCAGGTTAATGTCCTAACAAAACGAGATCTGATTGTTAAAAGATTAAAAGATATCTTGGAGTGGTCATCTTCTAACCTTGCATTGGAATGTGCCCTCAATAACGAAAAAGATTCTGAATATTCTCTCTTAAGTAAAGATTTGGCAAGAGGTATGAGCAAAGGCGGATTTATGCAGAGTCTCATAGCTGTTTCTAGTGTGACTAGTCAGGGCCTGAACAACCTATCTGCAGCTTTGGCCAGAATCCTTAATCAAGGAGAGGAAGTTAGAGATTGAACATGAGAACACCATTGTCATGTACTGCGGTTGCGTCGTCTTCTACCGCTAATTTAGGTCCAGGTTATGACGTATTCGGTCTAGGTCTTGATGCGTTTAGAGACAGAGTCAAGATTACCAGAAGTCAAGACAAATCAAGGCAAATATCTATAGAAATGACAGGAGAATTTGGCAAGTCAATTTCGTCTGATGCGGAAGCCAATTCTGCTGGTTTAGTAGTAAAAAAGATGTCTGAAGATTTTGATATACATTACGGCCTTAACATTAAAGTTGTAAAAGGGGTCCCAGCAGGATTTGGAATGGGCAGGAGCGCTGCATCAGCAGGAGCAGCTGCAGTAGCATTTGATAGATTATTCTACCTTAAAATCGAGAAAACGAAATTAGTAGAATATGTGGCTGAAGGCGAGATTGCTAGTGCAGGAACAAAGCACTACGATAACGTTTCAGGATTGATACTTGGCGGATTTGTCATTGTTAGAACCAATCCAGACTAGAATTTATCAGGATAGACCCCCCAAAAGATCTTGTTTTTGTTATCGCAATTCCACTAATAAAACTACCAGAGAGAAAGACTGAATTTGCAAGAAGTGTATTGCCTAAAGACGTCCCATTTAGAAGTGTTATTCACAATGTATCAAATGCTCGCCAATGTTGTTGCAGGATTTATTTTGAAAGATATACGAATGATTGCAAAAGGCATAGATGATATCATAGTGGAGCCCGCAAGAAGGCACTTAATTCCGGGTTATGATGCAGTTAAAAAGAATGCCTTGGAATCTGGCGCTCTTGCAGTAGCAATTAGTGGTGCAGGGCCATCAATGATTTCATTTTTGAAAACTGGTAAAAATAAAAAGCTTGTCGCAGAGTCAATGGAGCCGGTTTTAGCGAAGTAAAAATAAAAAGCAGAACCTTTGTCTGCCATGCAAGGCAGCAGAGCCAAAGTAGTATCAATAAAATAGCGAAAAATGACTCTACTTCTTCTTGCCTTTGTTCAAGAACTCAGACATCATTTTCTGCCTGTCTTCATGGGCAAAGCATAGCGCCCAGCCATAAATTTCCAAACGGAGTCCTGTATCAATATCTGCATCCATTCCTTTGTTGATTAGCATTTTACTAATTTTGACAGCAGTGAAGCTATTCTTTGTAATTTCCTTCGCAAGAGCCAGACATTCTTCCATTAGCTTTTTATTAAGAATCTTTAGCTAGTTCGTTTGCTCTTTCTTTTTCACTAGATGCATTGTCTTTAGGCGCCTCTGGTTGTAATTGATCTTCTGGTCCTAAACTAACCACTTTGTTAACAAGACCAATTTGTGTCTGCCTCTTCTGCTGTGATCATTTTACCCGTGAAGACCAGTTCTTTTGCCTTTGCTGGGCCAACAATTCTTAATAGTCGTTGTGATCCACCCCATCCTGGTGGAATACCTATTGTGACTTCAGGCTGGCCAATTTTAGCATTACTCGAGGCAATTCTGATATCACAGACCAAAGCCAGTTCACAACCGCCTCCTAATGCAAATCCGTTAATTGCAGCAATAACTGGTTTATCTAATTTTTCTATTTTATTGAGTACTGCTTGAGCTGAAGTTGCATATTTTTCGGCCCTGATTGGAGTCAATGTTGACCATATACGCTATATCTGCCCCTGCACAGAAAGATCTTTCTCCAGCACCCGTAATGATTAGAGCTTTTATACCGTCATCACTACTAACGATGTCAATTGTACGCGATAATTCAGCTATAACATCTGTGTTTACAGCATTTAGGGCGTCTGGTCTGTTAATTTTGATGATAGCAATATCTCCCAGTGGTTCAAGTTGGATATATTTCATAGTAGACATAAAGAAAAAGGCACTATATCTTTAAATTAAACCTTATCAATTGAGTATGCTTATTTGTTTCAATTACGAGCAGGGATAGGGATACGTATTAGCGGATGAATAAAGACCCATTAACTTATATAACATATGGAGTCACACAGGAAGATTTAAACAGAAGTGAATTTTTGCTCCGTTAGGCACCTGCCATACCATTACGAAGTTCAACTGCCTTGTGATTATCACCTTCTGCTTCAGCAACCGCTTTATGCATTTCAGACAATGCACAACCCATTTCAGCTTCCGGTTTACCTCTTCTCATCAAACCTCTGTAAAGACCAGCTTCCAGAGTTTGCCCATGTGCTTTTTCCCATTCTTCTACAGGGATACTGAATTTCTTTTGGATTCTGTCTCTGTACCATTCAGGAATAACATTGAAGGCACAGAAAGGGATAATTCTAAGGTCTGGTGTCAGGTAGTGAATATCACATCTCTGCAATCTTTCAAGGTCTTCATTGTATTTGTCCTGAAAGTGCATCATTCCTAAGAATAGTGATCTTACATGCCATGATCCGACTGAATCAAAGTTACGCTTTAGCAATATGCTTGAGAACATCTTAGCAAGGTCAAGACCGTATGGTTGCTTGCTTCTGTCAACAAACTGGCTCAGCTTCGTACAACTCCTAACATTGTCCAGTACCTATTGGCACCGGATTTAATTTCATCTGACTTTTCTTCAAAGTATTCTAGCAAACCTTTAAGATCAACAAATGCGGTCAACGGGATTAATTTCTTTGTCTGAGTGTCTTCAAAAATGTATGTACCTGCACCGCAGGCAAAGTGAATTGATAGTTCATATTTTGGTTTCTTGCTGAAAGCTTCAATAATATTCGTTAGAGGCATGCATGATGGAACCGGGAACCATGCATCTGTAGTGACTTCGCCATTTGTTTGCTCTTCAATTCGTTCAATGCAATCAGGAATTGTTATTCTATATTTTTCACGCTCCTTCTTTGTCATTCGACCTGTTAGTGATACTGGTTGGAAATTGACTGCATGAACAACATCTAAGTTCTTTTGAGCATGTCTAATGATTCCACCCAATTCATGATCATTGATTGATTTAATTACAGTTGGTACAAATACTACTGTCATGCCACACTTTCTAGCAGATTCTAGAGCATACGGTATTTCCCAATGATTCTTGGGATTAGTTCTAGGAGTAACACCATCAAATGAGAGATAGAGATTATTTACACCTGCCATTCTTACCTGTCGCATAGTTTCTGGAGATAGGGCCAATTTAATACCATTAGTATTGAGCTGAACGTGATCTACCCCTTCTTCCTTCATTAACTTGATAACTTCAGTTATGTCGTCTCTGAGCATTGGTTCTCCTCCCGTAATCTGAATAGAATTGCCTGCTATCGGTCTTTCCGCTTTCAGAGTCTTCATCATTGCTCTCACTTGTTCATGATTTGGTTCATAGAGATAAGCGCCTTCAAGTCCTTTCTTAACATAGAAAAAACAATACCAACATGTTAGATCGCATCTATTGGTAACAATCATGTTAGCCAAACCAGAATGTGAAAGGTGGTTTGTACAGAGACCACAGTTAGTGGGACATGCACATTTGTCTATCATAACGTTTGGAGCCTGAGCACCTTTTCCATCCATCCAATATGTGCTAAATTTCTTGTACATCTCATACGATCCAAAGTACAATTCCTCACATTCCCCATGGGTTGGGCAAGTCTTAGTCATGTATACCTTGCCTTCTCTTTCAAAAACTTCTGCATCTAATATCATATTACAGTCTGGACAGATACTTTGCGTATACCTAATTGTTTTTCTAACAGATGTGTTCTGATTAGACAGATTAGAAATTTGTATTAAATCCATATCTATTACCTAAAGTGTTGTTTAACAAGTCGGTACTTTTTTATATATAAAGATACCCTCACGATTCATAAGGTGTTTAGTTAGCTGTCAGCAAAATACATGGCATCATCAACGGGAATTAAGCATAAAACAAGCTTATATTACAGCATAGAATTCACTTTTGTCATAAATAATGAGTATAAGCGACAAGTCAAGGAAAGCAATGGAAAGCCTTGGCTTGACAGGTTATGAGATTAAAGTTTACCTATCGCTTGTAGAAATAGGGTCAATGATAGCTTCTGACATCAGTAAAAAATCAGGAGTTCCATACTCTAAAATTTACGAAGTTCTAAACAGTTTGGAAGACAAAGGCTGGCTGGAATCTGACAGTTCCAGACCACAGAAATTCTTTCCCAAATCGCCATTAACTGCACTTGAAGTTATGCGAATGCGCATTGAAAGCGGTATTAAGGATAATGAAAGCTTGATTATTAGCGAATTGATGCCAATCTATGAAAAGAGTGGCATAAAAGAACGGCCAGAAATCTGGGTCGTCAGAGGAATTTACAATATTGCTGCCAAAGTAAGCGAGATTATTCAAACCTGCCAGCAGGAACTGCTGATAGCCTTACCTCAAGTTGCCGAAGATGTAGCAAAACCAGTACAGCCAATGTTGAGAATGTTACATGAAAGAGGAGTAAAAATAACGGTTCTTGCTTCTGAAGAAACCAATCCAGATACGGTACGTGCCATATCAAGAGTTGCAGATGTTAAACTTAAAAATAACATGTTCGGAGGTGGCGTAATTGGTGATAGCAAACAGGTGATGATATTGTTAGGCGAAGGAAGAGGTGAGAAAGGAAGCTTTGAACCAATTGCTATTTGGGCAGAGCATACAGGTCTTGCAAGATTTGCAAAGGATTATTTTCACTATCTATGGGTAGATGCAAGTAACAAGGAAAAGAATAGCAGTCATAACAAGAAAAGTAGATAAATCAATAATACTTCCGTCGTAAGCATTGGTTACATTTATCTTTTAATTTTATAGGACCACACTCATTTAATTATCGATAGTAACTTGTAAAGATTATTGCAAAAAGATCAAAGTGGAACTTCATTTAACAACTGAATCGAAGCATTTGAAGGCAATATTGCATGTAAGGCAAAAAGGCAGAAGTAGTCAAAGTTTCTTTTGCCAAAACGCTCAGTGTTACACACACTTTTTGTTGACCAGATGCCCAGAATAGGGAGATATAGGAAGATCGTCGTTTTTATGTTGCAATATTGATAATCTAAATGGACAAACGATGACGAAACTAGCCCTACTGACTTATGAAGTGGATCTTGAGTTAGGAGTTTGTCCTGTAGTTCAAGATTGTTATTATTCACTTTTTTCTAATGATCATACGCTCTTATCAAATAGAATAAAGTTTGACTAATTATTAATGAGAACTTAACCAACAATACTTTGAATCGATAATAAAGAGTAAAATAGGAAAGGAGCAGTATAAAATATATTTCAAATGACAAAAACCTGTTTAAAGTGCCAAAAGACATTTAATGAAAACACAATTGATGATCCTAATGCAGAGAAATATCCTTCTTGTCAGGATTGCTGGAAAGAATGGGGAGATTACGCTGTAATGGTCATGAATGAAATGAGACTAGACATGTCTCTTCCAGAGCATAGAAGGACACTTCGGAAATATGAAAAAATATTCTTCGGTTTAGAAAAGCCAGAAGGAGAATTGCAAAAGAATCCTGACAAACGACCATAGTGACGGTACAAGTTATTTTATTTTTAATATTTTTAACGCAGGCTTAGGAATAATCTCTAGCAGTTCGTATCTGTTTGGAAAAGAGAGAATTACCTCTTTTAAGCAATCAGCCAGTTTTTCCTTCTGCTTATCTTGAAGTGAGCAGAAGACATTGATTAGAGATTCAATATTTAAATTTTCAATAGCTTTGGGGTTCATTAATATTTCTTCGCAGTAAATTCTGACCATATTACTTATTCTCACTCCGTCAAACTCAGATAAAACCTCCATCCATGTTTTCATTAATACAGATAATACGCTGGCTTCTATTGTAGAAGCCGCTTTTAATACCATGGATATGGTTTCATGTTTATCACGCTCTTCCATTAAATAGAATTCCCGCAGTTGGTTTGAAGCATTGATTTTCTTAGAAAATCTGGAAGGTTTGCAAGAATTTTAATAATGTTTCCAGCCATCTTTGAGTTAATAGACACTGCATGTTCTAATTCATAGGAAGTTATTTAAAAGATATAATTCAAACTATTTTTAAACTAGCTTAAATAAGGACGTATTTGAACAAGCCTTATATGCCGTGTCTAGTAATAGTCGGAGGATTTTTTGGGGATGAAGGAAAAGGAAAGATTATCGCATATCTTGCTAAAAAGGACAATGTTTCGATTGCAGTCAGAGGGGGGGTAGGTCCTAATGCAGGTCATACGTTTTCTTTCAGAGGTATAACATACAAAGTTCGAATGCTGCCCTAGTGCAGCGCTAAATCCATCTACCAGACTATTGATAGGGGCCGGAGTGTTAATTAATCCAGAAATTTTGTTAAATGAGATTGGAATGTTCAACGCAGCTGACAGAACTTTTGTTGATTCGCAATGTGGCATTATTGAAAAAGGTCATATTGATGAGGATAATGCGGAACATCATCTTAAAGTTGATATAGGTACAACAGGAACTGGTACCGGTCCTGCAAATGCAGATAGAGCGTTGCGAACTTTGAAACTGGCAAAAGATCTTCCAGAATTATCAGTATATATGGATAATGTGAGCAATTCTGTTAATTATGCCTTAGATAATAATAGCAATATAATCATCGAAGGCACGCAGGGGACTTTTCTATCCTTATATCATGGAGGATATCCTTATGTAACTTCTAAGGATGTTTCCGCTTCAGGCATTTGTTCTGACGTAGGAATTGGTCCAAAAAAAGTTGATGAGGTTCTTGTTGTTTTCAAAGCATACGTCACACGCGTCGGTGGAGGTCCCTTGCAAAACGAGATTAGTAGCGAGGATATTAATAGACGTGGTTGGGAAGAATTCGGGAGTGTGACTGGGAGACAAAGAAGGGCTTCGCCTTTTAACATGGATCTCGCAAAGAAAGCAATTACATTGAACAGTGCAACTCAGTTAGCAATTACCAAACTCGATGTGGTCTTTCCTGAAAGTGCTGGGATAAGGGAATTCGCAAAATTAGAAGCACAATCTAGATTGTTTATCGAGAATATAGAAGCAGAAACAGGATTGAGAGTAACACTGATAGGAACCGGTGTAGATTTAAATGATGTAATTGACCGTAGAGGGAGATGAATGATTCTTGGGTGCGGCCATCGTCTTGACTCATTCCTATGGTAATTGTGATCACCTTACAATCGAAATTTCGAACATGTCCCTAAGCTATTTTCAATTCGGCCAACGGCGTTTTTACTTTGACACTCAAATAAGTTTTGATTTTATGAACTTGATGTAGTCTTCACCGAATTCCCTTGGCTGATATTTTTAGTCTTTATTGATGTCAGAGGGACTTTTCTTTATAGCATGCCTTTGTTTTAGATCCAAGGTGGCATACTTAACATTACTATGTGTATACCAGAATGACGAGGAATCGTCTGCAATTATTAATAAGATAAAATCTTGCTTGATTTATTTATTTTTGGGTTCTCAGTTTATTATTACAATTACAATTAATCATGTATATGAAATACGAATCTATAAAATTATAGCATTAGTTGCGCAGATGAGTTTAATAGTGTACTTAATAAGAATAATGACAAATTGCAACTCAAATCTCCCTTCTACATTGAACTATGCAACATGAAAGATTTCGGCAGGCTAGTATGTGCATTAGAACGTGCCCCTTTACCGGCTTTTTCGTTAATTTTAAATAATGAACATGTATTTGCAGTCCAAACTGATTTTATAAACGGTAGACCTGTCATTTATTTTGTTAAAAGCCTGCAAATCAAAGATGGCCAGTATCTCGCCTACAGAGTTACTGGAGGCACGGAAGAAGTTATAGTGGTTGATTCAGTCGCCAATCCAACTTTTGTTTATTCACCGATAATTAACATCGATACGTTTCCTCGCACTCTTACAAAAACAGCAAGGATTGACAAGAAATCTGGATATATATCGATAAAATTGAGG
The DNA here is from genome assembly GCA_963825865.1 of uncultured Nitrososphaeraceae archaeon. Taxonomy (GTDB): domain Archaea; phylum Thermoproteota; class Nitrososphaeria; order Nitrososphaerales; family Nitrososphaeraceae; genus CAWGVG01. The sequence goes on from CAWGVG010000062.1 coordinate 83,451, forward strand.
GATTTAGCGAGTCTTGCCAAAGTTGCAGCCTATAAGACAATCTATGACGAACCCCCACTACCACTATTCCTCTTTAAGGAAAATAGTAACAACAACAGTCATTATAGAAAATTTGTAATCGGAGCTGCAATGAGTCTAAGTGAATCTGATACTATATCATACTTTTATTATATTCTTCTTGATGAAGAACCAAAAGATCCCTTTTTACGTTTCTCTAGCCAGAAGGTGGAACAACCATCTTTTTCTAATAGAATAGACGAACACGGTCATATCTATCTAAAGTTGATCAAGCTTGCTAATAATCACCCGCTGGTCGGAATCTATGGCTAAACTGTCTTCATTCCGTGAAAGAATAGATAACAGTTCAAAATACAAAAACAGCCAAATAGTTCTATCCCTCGATCCATCCCCCAGGAGCGATCTGATAAGATTCGTCAAAGAGACAATTACTCTTCTCAAAAAGCATATCTGTGCAATCAAGATCAACTTTCATCTTATCTTACCATTATCTATCTCCCAGATATCAGAAATAAATGACCTAGTCCATTCTTACGAATTGCAATCTATTGCAGATATAAAGTTAAATGATATTATCAGTACCTAACGAAATTGCTATTGGCTATCTTTTGAAAATGGGTTTCGACGCAGTAATAGTTAATCCATTAATCGGAAAAAATGCGTTGCAATTTGCAGTAAATCAGGCTCACAAAATGAATGCGGGTATTATCGCATTAATATATATGAGCCATCCTGGAGCAAAGGAAGGCTTTGGCATTAATGTAATAAAGCAGGCCAAAAATAGTAATAATAAAATTACGTCTATGTATAAAGTGTTTCTCGAGTATGCCTACACGTCTCAAGTAGACGGTATTGTAGTTGGTGCTACACAAATAGATATTTTGAAAGAAATATCTAGCCAAAGGAAGGCTCCTATTTATTCGCCAGGATTTGGGACGCAGGGGGGAGATATAAAACAGGCTGCTAAGAGTGGTACTGATTACTTTATTATCGGCAGTTCAATTATTGGATCAAAAGATCCTTTAAATGTGGTCAAAGAGATACAACGTCAAATTTATTGTATTTAGTATTTATTAACACAATTTCCTTCCAAAAAGATTTTGGCATCTTTTAAGAGATTCTTTGCATTCATATAAGTTAGTTGGTTCATTGCCTTGTCATATCTCGTCCATGCGTGTCCAATATGTTCATTAGAGAGTATAACTTTTCTTGTATTAGTTTTACTAATGTAGAAAATAACCTCTTTTTGAATTGATTTTCGTCCACGTTTGTAACGATATTCTATTTTCTTTCTAAAACCTTTCAGAAACTCTACATCTTGAACTCCAGTTTCTTCGAGTATTTCTCGACGGGCAGTCTGTAATTCATCTTCCTCTGCTTCTATATTTCCCTTTGGAAAATCCCAATGGCCTGATACATAGTGTAATAGTAAAAATTCTTTTTCACCAGACCCTTTATCAATCGAAAACATGATTGCGCCTGAAGATCGTTCATATGCCAATGACTTAGGTTTGATCCTTATTATCATAAGAATCTTCTTCAATCTGTTATATTTTGTGGCATATAATCATGAAGATCTTTCCACTCCTGCAGTGTCATCCAATAGTTGCAATACCATTTTTGTGAACCTGAATTATAATCTCCATGCTCGGGCATTTAAGTATCCAACTATTTCTTCCTATTTTAATACAATCTATATCAGTTAATCCATAGGTGGGTAAACATATTATTTGCCAAATCTTCGTATTCTGCGTTGGTAAGTTCTGATGGCTCGCATTAAATCGATTTTACGAAACCCCGGCCAAAATACATCCATAAACACTAATTCGCTATATGCACTCTGCCATACAAGAAAGCCGCTTAGACGTTTTTCTCCGGATGTTCTTAGTATTAAATCAGGTTCTGGCTGCGGTAAATGGGATGTGTATAGACATGATTCAATTACCTTTTCATCAATATCCTCCTCTTTGATTTTCCCAGATTTAACCATTAATACAATTTTCTTTATAGCGTCAACAAGTTCTTTTTGTCCCCCATAAGCAATAGCGATATTGAGAAACATAGAATTATATTCCGCAGTGACTTTCTCAAGTTTGATCAAAATATCTTGCAGCGATCTTGGCAGAAGATTGACATTTCCTATTGCCTTAATTTTCATTTTGCGTTTATGTATTCTTGAATCTTTATACAGTTTCTCGAGCTTTATGTGTAAGACCTTGTATATGTTGTCTAGTTCTTCGTCTTTTCTCTCCAAATTCTCGTTTGATAAAACGTATAATGTCGTAATCTTGATACGAAGATCATGTATCCAATTCAAAAGATCTTCTGCTTTATCAGCACCCATAAAATGACCACTGTTTATTCCAACAAAGTTGTATTTTGCCCATCTTCGATTGCCGTCTAAGATTATGGCAATATGGTTAGGAAGTGAATCCTTCAGAATTTGTGATTCTAATCGCTGTTCATAGATACTATAAAGACCGCTATGTTTAAGAATAGATTCTACAAAAGCCTTACTTCCCAAATCCTATATCTCCATTTGTCTACATCATTTAACAGGTCAAACAATGATTTTATTGTTATTATAAAAGAAATTTATTAGAATTAGAAGGTCGTTTTGATATTTGTTGCTATCAATGCTTCAAGGCTTCTCCCCCTTTCTTATTTCTAAAATATTGGAATAAGAAAGTGGCCGCTACCAATGTTGTGGCTAAACCTATGAGAAGAGATGAAATCAATGTAAATGGACTCGTACGTTCGGTTAAAACTGATGTAAATTGCAGGATAGGAAAATAGAGCAATGCAAGTACTACTAGACGTAAGATATCTGACATGGCCGTTACACTTCCCTTAAACCAGTTGCTTAACAGTGTACCTACAAATATCGTGGCAATACCAATCCACAGGAGTGTAATGGTACCGTGAACAAAGCTCCCGACAATTACTCTATCTTTAAGTATATTCATAACCCCCATATTAGGTGTGATCGCTTCTGGAGGAATACTTGAAACTCCGTTCGCTAATGATGCAAGTATAATCAGCACGCCAGCAAAAGCTGAGAATATTTTAATGAAGGCGGTGGGCGTGGGTCTTCCAAGAGAAACTAATGCTTTGTCTATATCGAATGCACGAATAATGAAAGCACCACCTAGTATACTCAATGCTAAAGCTATAGCCTCCCTTGTTAACCCGAAAACTGTAGCAAGACCGCTCGCAACTAATAATGCCCCCGGAACCCCTAGAAAGAATTTTGAATACCGCGGGTCGTAAACGAGCATTTTAATGTATCTACCTAGAACTGCATAGGAATATTCAACACTCCGGCTATGTTTGATAATTATACGTTGAATAGATATGACTGGAATCATTGCTTGAATGATGGGGATAACTGTCTCATCGTCCTCACCGTCAGAGACGAGTACTGCTGCATCTGCCTTATACTTTGTAAGAATGTTCTGAATCTCCAAACTAATCTTTTCATCTGCTTCGATTCCACGATTAAACTTTCCGGCAACGAGAGCGACCTCCGAGTTATATCCCTTTGCAATAAGCTCTTCATACGTTTTAATTGCTCCAAAAATAGCATTAGCATCTGAATCTTCCGGATCTTCTATTGCTAATCTGGTTCCTGCGCTAATACAATGATCTCTACCTACAATAGGGGTTTCTATACCTCCCTTGGAACCAATATCATCATCTCTATCTATGCATAAAACAAGAATTCTACTATGGGTTGAAGATTTGGAGAAACTACTCCTTTGGGACATATCATCAGCATTAGATAGTGGAGACATCTCTCATTACAACCTACAATATAATTTACCTATTAATTAATTTATTTAACATTACTTTGGGGCAGTAAGATGCAGTTTTTTAGGATATTATTCTTGATCGAACTGATTTCTTCTGTTGTAATGAGAAATAACAAGAAAGCAGAACTTACCCCGACAGAGTGTATTGTATAATTTCTATAATCACTTATGGTTTTTTTTACCCCGCTTTCTTTGCTACTATTAGAATGAATCTGAACGTTGGATCCATATTAAGGTCCGCTCTTGTTATTTTCACTGCTTGCTATATCTATAATGACAAAGTTTAGATGAGGTTACGTGGGAGCAAGAATTGTAAATTTTTTTAGAGACGCTAGCATCAATAGGATTCGCCGCAGATATAATGATCTAAACTCTTCAATAGCAGTAGGTACTGGTTTCGTTTCATTACACTATAAGGCACTTGTGATGTTCCGACCAATTATGCAAGGAGATCCTAAAAAAGAATAGATCATATGATTATATGGAATGAACATCGATAGTGTTGAAGAAGTTTTAGAATCAGAGTTAAAAATATCAAAGGAAGAAGCGAAACTATTCATATTAATCATACACAGTGGTAGAATGGATACAAGAAAAATAACTCAGATGCTCAATTGGTCTGTAACTGAAGCTGATGCGGTAGCAAAGTCACTTATCAGTAGAGGAATGATTATCGACATTACAAATACAGAATATGAATCTCTTCATCCAAGATTTGCTGTTACCAACCGATATAGAAGACGATGTGAAGAAGAGAACACCCCTTTTACAAAAAACTTAAAAGTGGATAAAATTGGCTTTATACTAGAGCGTCCTTATAATGATGCAAGAAGAACTAAATAAGGTGTTTTTCAGACTCAAGTAAATGGTCTGCATCAGGTCCAACAGGCATTGATAAGGTAGTATATTTTGGTGTCATTAATGTAAATGAGAACGCTAGAACTATTGGTGCTGTAGATATCTGGCGTAGCGTAATTACCAAGGAACTATTTTGTGAAGAAAAACGATTAGGAATTTTGGAGATAGTGGATTATATTGGTATGTCGACAATTGACAAGAATAAAAAATGGGCAGTTGCAATAAGCAGAAAAAAAACTGGCACGGATAAATGGAAGTTAGTAAAATTGATTAAAGAAGGTAAATTCAAGTTTATAGATACGGATGATGAAACTCCAATAGAGGTTGACGTTAAAGACTATAAAATTATGGACAGTGAATGGTGGAGCTTTCTTGTTGAGAAAAACATAAATCATAATATAGAAGTAAATACGGAAACAAATGCAAAATGATGGTTGGAAATGGACATGATGATAACATTCCTGTTATTTTTGTAAAAAGTGCAAGAGGAGGCGAAATAGCCAGTAAGCTAGTGGGTTATTTTGTTATTAAAGGTAAAGAATTTAGATTTACAGCAATTGCGTTTGGAAGGATTGGCGGACATAACATTAGCCTTACTTTAGCAAAAAAAACAGTAGAAAACATTAAGAAAATGGGAATAGATTCTGAACTATTGCAATTGACCATCCAACGCAGATTAATTGAAGGTGATGTAATTCTACCAGAAGGGCTAAAAATGCCAGGACTAGAGATAAATTTTCATAGCAGTGCTCCTTCAAGTGCGTTTCCGCATCTACACTTGATTCTTTTAACGGAAATTTCTGGTATCAATTCTGCGATTAATTTTTTTGTCTTCTCCACATTCTTGTTTAGCAATTCTATAACCTCCTTAGAACTTACTGGTAAAGGGGCCCACACATCATAATCCGTAACTGTAGCTATCGAAACGTAGCAGATTTCTGCTTCCCTCGCAAGAGGGCATTCAGGCACAAGTGTCATTCCTATAATATCTGCCTTCATAACATCCCTGAAAAATTGAGACTCGGCCCTTGTTGAAAATCTTGGTCCTTCTATGCAAACATAGGTCGCTTTTTTATGATAAGTATACTCCATTTTATTTAGATAGTTTGACACCACTTGACGCAGCTCAGGACAGAACGGATCGGCAACTGAGATATGACAAACCTCTCCTCCATCATAAAACGTATAATTCCTTCCTTTCGTAAAGTCAACAAACTGATCGGGAATTGCAATGTCCCCGGGCTTGTATTCATTTTTCATGCTTCCTACTGTTGTTGGAGCGATAATTCTTTTTACACCAAGCTGCTTTAATGCCCAGATATTTGCACGGCTGTTAACTTTATGAGGTGGAATTCGATGTCCTTTTCCGTGTCTTGGGATGAAGGCCACTTTTCTACCTGCGAATTCTCCAATAGTGATAAGATCAGAAGGTTCACCGAACGGAGTATAAACTTTAATATCCTTCTTCTCATTAAAAAGCCCAGAATCATATACACCCGTTCCTCCTATAATTCCAATGTCACTGAAGTATTTTGTAGCCATTGTTTAGCCATACACTGTCAATGAATATACATCATAACCCATCTTTCTCAACTTGTTCGCTCCATCGAGTGCTGCTTAATTCTATTACAATTGCAAAACCAGCAACTTTGCCACCTAATTCTTCTACCAGACGAGCGGCAGCAATAGCCGTTCCACCTGTTGCAATTAGATCATCCGCAATCAAAATTCTCTGATCGTGATTTAATGCATCTTTTTGAATTTCCATCACCGCACTGCCGTATTCAATATCATATGATTTTTTGATTGTTTGACCTGGTAACTTGCCAGCCTTTCGGATCATAATCATACCTTTGCCGAACTTTAATGCTAAAGCAGTTGCTATTACAAAGCCTCGTGATTCTATCCCACCAATGTAATCAATTTTAAATTTTCTGAACCTACAGTAAAACTCATCTGAAATATAATTCAAGGCTCCATTGTTACGGAAAACTGGATTAATGTCTCTAAACAGAATTCCCTGCCTAGGAAAATCTGGGCAATTATGTATTAATTTATGCAGATCAATTCGATTTGCAGTCATAGACATTATACAGCCAAAATCTCAGTATAAAAAATGTTTCAATTGAATACTTTTTAACATGTTTATAAAATAGTATTTTAATACAGGTAGTTGATTCCTATGTTCTGAAACATGTGTTTTTCATATCCACACGTTTTTAATAAATCTTGACAATACATAAATAACATCAGTAATATATGTACTTTAGTATGCCTATTAGGAATGGTGCCGAATACATTCAAAGCCTCAGAGGCAGAAACCTCAAAGTCTATTTGTTTGGAGAATTAGTTAAAGAACCTGTAGACCATCCAATGATTCGGCCTTCTATTAATGCAGTGGCGGAAACATACGATATAGCAAATGAAGAGCCGGAAATTGCTTCTGTACAATCCTCCCTAACTGGCTCGAAGGTGAATAGATTTTTACATATTACTGAGAATACGATGGATTTGGTCAACCAAAATAAGATGCAGAGGAAGCTTGGTCAGCTCACTGCAACTTGCTTTCAGCGTTGCGTCGGTATGGATGCTTTGAATTCATTATACTCTACTACTTTTGAAATGGACACAAAGTATCGCACTATATATCATAAACGCCTAATTGAGTTTATCAAAATGATTCAGGACGAGAACTTTGTTATTGGTGGTGCGATGACGGACGTAAAAGGCGACCGCAGCCTGTCACCATCACAACAAGAAGATCCTGATATGTTTGTTCATATAGTAAAAAGAGACGAAAAGGGTATATATATTACGGGCGCAAAAGCACATCAGACAGGTTGCATTAATTCTCATTGGATTATTGTTATGCCAACAATGAGACTCCGGCCAGAAGACAAAGATTATGCCATTGTTGGTGCGGTACCGGCAGATGCAAAGGGCATTACATATATTTACGGTAGACAATCTTGTGACACACGAAGTATGGAGGAGGGCGACCTAGATGCAGGAAACGCGAAGTTCTCAGGACAGGAAGCCATGATAATCTTTGACAATGTATTCATACCTAATGAACTAATTTTTATGCACGGCGAATACGATTTTGCCGCGATGTTGATCGAACGCTTCACATGTTACCACAGAAGAAGCTATGTATGTAAAACCGGTCTAGGAGATGTTCTCATAGGAGCATCAGCTGCTATTGCAGATTACAATGGTGTAGCAAACGCCTCTCATATTAAGGACAAGTTGGTAGAGATGACACATCTGAATGAAACAATATTTGCAGCAGGAATTGCATCCTCATACCAGGCACACAAAACGGCTTCAGGTAATTATCAAAATGATGACATGCTAGCAAACGTATGTAAACACAATGTGACCAGATTCCCATATGAGATTAGCAGATTGGCACAAGACATAGCCGGTGGACTGATGGTAACGATGCCATCTGAGAAGGATTTCAGGAGTGCTGAAACTGGTCCACTATTAGAAAAATATCTAAGAGGTAGAAAAGGTGTCTCTACCGAAAATAGAGTAAGAATATTGAGACTAATTGAAAACATGACACTTGGACGTAATGCTGTTGGATATCTAACCGAATCAATGCATGGTGCAGGCTCACCCCAAGCCCAGAGAATACAGATTGCACGTCAAATGCAACTTGAATACAAAAAGAAACTCGCCAAAAATCTTGCTAACGTTGCAGAAGGTGAAGCAAACGAACTTACTCAAGAGCAATCAGAGTACTTTGACAGAATATTTGGCAAAAATAGAACATAGGACAAAAGGAAAACGAGGGTTCTGTAAACTTGTCGTCGGATAACGGTCTTAGATAAGAGAGGTATTGTAATAGCCTTGATAGTTTTGAATTCATAATCTCAATATCTTTTCTTTCATAACACAACTGATATATAGATATCCATTTATTACAACCAAACCTATTTGAGTGGCTTTAGCTAAAAGCTCATTTACTAGTTTGGCCAAAGCCTGTGCTATATATTAGTAAAATGACACAAAGCAGTAGTGCCAACAAAATATGATAATTGCTATAACCAACACTTTATTGTGACTTTATCTATCAGCAGATCCTGTTAGGGATCGATATAAAATAGGCATTTAAGATAGTTTTGAGAAACAAATAAGACTAGTTTCCAGAGAAAAATATATCGTAAAAAAAGTAGAAGCTATGTAAATAGTTTTAATAGATAGTATGCTTTACAGGCTAAATAGGAAAAGACAAAGCTAATTGTATGTAGCCTAAGGAAAGACATGAGTCCAGATTCAGAGATTTTTAGTTACTTCCAGTTAGCAGAAATGGTTAAGAAGCGTCCTACTAAAATCATGAAATAACAAGAAATTGAATGTATACTAGAATTATTATAAAAAGAGACATCAAATTATATCCAATAAGTCAGATGGCTTTTTATCAAAACAAGCGTTGCATATATAATTTTCACGCTAGAAATGACCCCTTTATCTTTGTTTCTCAAGATTTTATCCTATAATCCGTGAACGCGTAGAGATATGTCTGTAATACAAATAGTTGTAAAAACCAATCGAACTGGATTCCATTTTTTACAGTATTAGATTCCTTTCTCGTCTTCATCTAAGGTCGATTAAAGCGTACAAAACGATTATGTATGAGTGAAGTGTATATTACAATAGTCGACGGGGTTAACTGATTGAAATTAAGTGATGCTGATTTAGAGGACGTGACAGGTAAGAGTTTTAGAATCATAATCGACAATGGAAAAGATGGCATACTTCAATCCAAACTCTGGAAGGAGCTTGATCTCACCAGTCGTGACGGCTCTCGTGTAGCGATTCGCCTTGAGAAACGCTCTCTAATAAAAAGGCAGAAAATCCTCCAAAATGGACGATGGACTTACAAACTTTTTGCTGTCAAATTACCTGTTGGAACACAATCCATAGATCAAGTGCCGTGTTTAACTTGCCCAGTCGAACATATGTGCTCCGTTGATGCACCTTACAGCCCTAATAATTGCAATTTAATTGAAGATTGGATTTTATTTTCATTTGATGGTTCAGGTAAACAACAACCGCTAAATAAACAAGACCTTTCAAAAAGTAAAATCAGAAGAGTATGAACTCATCATTAGAGAAGTGAAGGCGACGACAGAGCATCAAAAGAACAGGTAGCAAAGCACAGCCAAAAAATGATGATAAATCTAGCGAAGACATAGGTTTATGGACGAATCTAGCGTCTATGTCGCCGATATAAGAAAGGTCAAACGTAATTTCAATATCGATCGATTATCGAAAAATATGCAAACGTCATTATCCAATTGTTGTTGGTTCATCCGGTTACATAGCCTTGTTTGGCAAGCTCAGTGAGGGATACATGGTTAGTTGCTGCTCATAAATATAAGGGATATTTTTGATTTACGACTATGTACCGGAAATCACAGGAATGATAATACTTATAGTGTGCAAGTCTATTATTAATTACATAATGTATTATATTGCAGTTGAAATTCAACTAATGTAATATTAATCAATGGATCATAAATGAAAACCCAATTTGCTCACCATCTTGTATGTCTTCAGCATACTGAAAAACAACCTCGTCTTTCATTAGAAATTCTTCATATGGTAGATGAAAATGAATGTCTAGAGGGTTTTCTGAAATGTAATGATTGCGAAACCATATATCCAATAATTGAAGGGGTTGCAATTGTAGTAAAAGATTTTGTAAAATATGCTGAAGACAGAAGATCGGTTTATGGTAGGTGGCTATTGAACAGCAAAACAGCAAAGATGAAGAACTTTCTCAAAGAAAGTGCCACACATTTGTCATCTCCTAGTGCTAAAAATGACCGATATGAAGAGGGTGGTATTTGGTTTGTTCCATATAGATGGGTTCAATATGATCATTCTAGCGAGGATAGACTTCTTAGCACACTTCGTTGGCATTTGAAACCAAATGATCTTTATAATAGGGTTGCCCATGGAATAACCCCCAAAATGGACGGAGTAGCCCTTGATATGGCGTGTTCAATGGGTTATAGCACATTACAGCTAGCAAAAAAATATGCATTTGTAATTGGCATTGATTTATCCTTTTCTTTTATTCTAGAAGCCAGAAAAAGAATGTATAAATCAAAACAAGGAAACGTTGAGTTTTGTATTGCTAATTCATTAAACACTCCATTTAATCCATTGAAATTTGATTTGATACTTGCGCTTAATTTACTGGAATTAGTCAAACCAAAGGAATTATTATCTTCAATCCATTGGTTACTAAAACCACACGCAGATGTTATATTGACAGACCCCTATGACTTCAACCGGGATCCTCAACCAAAGGAAACTTTCGATGCTCAGTCTTTCAGAACGCTAGTTGAAGATTCAGGATTTGAAATCGGTGAAAAAAGCATTAGAAATGAATCTTTCATTCCATGGATATTAAAAGTAAACGAACGTGCTTATCTTTTTTACTTTGTAGATTATATCAAGGCAAAAAAACTTTCAAAACATAAATTTTAATGGCCATATTTAGTCTTACAAGTGGAATTTCAACTATATAACCTGATATTAATATGACTATAGATAACTTTGAATATCAAAGATGAAGTATACATAAATTTATTAACCTGATCGTGATACATGTTCAGATTTGCTTCCGCAGTACATCGATCAAAATATATACTCAAAATATATACTATACTAAGAGTTGAATCGGCAGATTACCTAATCAAAAGCGATTGTAATGTTATTGAAGCGAGTAGTCTAATAGTTTGCGTTAGAATGTATGAGAACATAGCAAAAGGTAGAAAATATGATTTATGCCAAATAATACATCAAAGAATGCACGGATATTCTTAGCCGGCCCCTTTGCAACACGATTGTGATGCTGCTACTGCTATTGCCAAAGATATTCGAATAATAGTGCCCTTCTTACTTCCTGGTTACCTATAGCATTCAGAAAACATATTTTTGCGTCCAGATTTATCTCTGTATATCCTTCCAAACTCCGCCATTACAGAGAGTTGTTTTCCATTAAAAACTGTGCCATCTTTACAAACGAGTTTATCTTCAATACAACAACTTGCACAAATCCCTATTCCACATTTCATATATCGTTCAAGACTAGCCTGAATGGGTAATGAATACGCTAGAAGCAATATCAAAAACCTTTTTCATCATTAATTCCGGTCCACAAGTATAAACATATCGAACGTTTCTTATTTAAGATCTCAGTCATGGCATCAGTCGCGTATCCTTTAACTCCATAATCACCATCTTCTGTAGCTGACAATTATTTCATGTTTTGTTTCACGCAAGAACATCATTGCTTGTATTTTCAAAAAACACCTTCTCTTTTTGAACTTGCCCCAATAATTATAGTAGTGTACAATTTTCGTTTCGTTCAATTTTTGTGGCTAGCCTTAATTAAAGGTACAAGTCCTGTTCCTCCACCAACTAATAGTACTGTTTTTAGCACTCGATGCCAATTTTGAAATTGATTGCCATAAGGACCACGAATCCCAAGCATCTCACCATTTCGTTTATTGAACAGCGCTGTCGACCCAAATCCATGTTTGCGTATTGTGATCAGCGGCCGGTCTTTCTTATCGGACAACCATAACACTCATGGGAACTTCTTCTGACCCCCGGAATCCAGACCATTACGAAACTGGCCGGGTTTTGCCTTGGAAGATACTATTATCCTTAAAGACAATAGTCTTGACAGTAAGAGTTTCTATTTAGACCCGTTCAATAACAACAGCTTCTTATAATGTTAATATTTATGGGCAAGTCCTACTAACTCCGTGAGTTTTTCAATCCCTTTTCTATCCAAATATCTTTTAAGACCCAGACATATTTACTCAAATGCCCCAAATCCTTCGATATCCAATCACAGTACCTAATTGTATTGCTGATGCCCCTGCGAGCATAAACTCTACAGCATCTTCCCAAGTGAATATTCCACCACATCCAATTACCGGAATGCGACATTTTTAGAAATTTCAAAAACACATCTGACGCCTATGGGTTTTACTCGATTTGCCTGACAGTCCACCAATTTTATTACTCAGCACCGGGCATTCCAGTTTCAAGTTGATAGTCATGGCACGAATTGTATTGATTGCAGTAATCGCATCAGCTCCTGCATCTTTTGCAACCCTTGCAATTTCAAGCTAGGTCTACATTTCCAAGGCCAACTTTAACAATCAACCGGCTTAGTGTATTAGACTTTATAGTCTTTACAATCTTGGTTACCATATCAGGATCATCTCCAACCTCCATGCCCATTTTGGCTACATGTGGACATGATAGATTAATTTCATAACCAAGAATATTCAGGTCATCAAATTTATTTATCATTGATGGAAAATCGTCATGAGATGAACCAACCAAACTGACTATAATCGGAACATATTGGTTATTCGCGATTTCCTTCGAAAATGCATCTGCTCCCGGGTTTGCAAGACCCACAGCATTCAGATAACTACCACCTTCCAAAGAGACAACAGTAGGATTTCTATAACCCTCTATGGGCTTGATACTAATTGATTTGCTCACTATCGCTCCAACCTCTGCGTTATAAAGCCTATTGAAAATATCCTGAGAAATACCTAAAAAACCAGAAGCAAGCATAGTGGGATTACGAAGCTTTATGCCTGCAAGACTTACAGAGAGGAATTCATCATGTGCCTGTGGCTGTTGCCTCCTTTTCAATCTTCAACGCATCCCCCAGAACTTGGGAACATGTTAATGAAGCATCTAGGATTCATTCTCTCGAACAAACTGCTTTTTATCTGTAATTTATTTAATCGGTCGTTATCTTTCAAAGAATTATTGAATTCATTTATCATATGTAAAAAAGGAAGGTTATTGTTATTAACGTTGATTGTTATGCTCTTTGCATGCAGTAAGACAGAGTCCCTATTGATCATTAGATCTTTCGGAATTCTTAACGCCGGTATATTGGCCATACGGAACGTAAACATCGTTCCATATTAGTCCCTTTGTAAGTGAAAATTTGTTACATCCAGTTTCAATCATATCCAAACTAATGACCTTATTTTCACTTGTAATTACTTTCTTGCCAAATCAGTTTTTATATTTAGGCATTTTCTAATAAATAAATAAATAAAATTATTCAGGAAATATCATGTAAGATAAGCAGACAAATCTTATCAATAAAAAGAGGAATCAGGAGAGAAGGATGTCCTAAATATCAAACTAATAGAGAAACAAAATTACCTAGGTCAGACAATATAAGATTACTCTACATACAATACATTATCTAATTGTGCAAATTTAGCTAAAACCTATTTATTACTGACCTAAAACCACAATATTTTTCGGTAGCTAACATTGCTTCCTTTATGTTATTAAGTGAATATCTCTGACTAACTATCCTTGATAGATTGACTTTTTTATCTACTACAAGTCGAACAGCTTTTTGAAGCATAGTGGGTGTAGAGCTAAAGCTACCAGTAATGGAAATTTGATTATAATGAAGCCAATTGGGATTTAATGGAATACTTTTGTCATTCGGCATACCTGCAAATATATTAATTTTTGAGTTCTTACTTGCGATTTTTATTGCTAAACTTAAAGCTATAGGATTACTTGTAGCAATTATGACAATATTAGCACCAATTCCATGTGTGAAGTCTAAAATCTTATACATTGTCTCATTACTATCACTACCAATTACCGTGCGATCTGCTCCCATAGATTTTGCTTTTTGTATTCTTGCTGGGATTTTGCCAACCAGAATGGTTTTCGCCCCATATAATTTTTTTGATAACTGAAGATGAAGCAATCCTATCGGTCCGTCTCCTATTATAACAACCGAGCTTTCTTTTGTAACTGCACCGATATGAAAAAAACCGTTTAAACAGCAAGCTAATGGTTCAAGCAAAGCTGCCTCTTTCGCTACTTAGAGTATCTGGTATCGAGATTAGACCGCCGATGCGGAGAATTTCTTCTGGTATCTTAACGTATTCTGCAAAACCTCCATCAATAGTCGATCCTATTTCCCTTAGATTTATACAGAGATTGTATTGTTTATTATGGCAGTATTCACAGATTAAGCAAGGTATTATGGGTGAAACAGCTACTCTTGTACCAGCTTTGATCACTTTTCCCTTAGCCATAGTTATCGTTTCCATGCTTTCACCACAAAGTTCATGTCCTAATATTATAGGGGGTGTAACTTTCTGATGTCCATTTCTAAATACTCTTGCATCATATCCGCATATTGCACATGCTTTTACTCTTAATATAACGCCTTTTTTATCAGGCTTTGAAAATGGTATGTCTCCTATGGCTATGTTATTCGGACTATAAAACACAGCAGCATGCATCTTTTTTGGAGGTGAAAACAACTAGGTAAGGTAGTTTATTCGACAAATGTAAAAAGGATTATGCTGCCTTTCAATAGCGATAACAAGGATAGGGTAGAGGGCATAAAGATCTTCTAGGATAATATTTTTGGTATCTAAAGAGATTTGAAACTAAAAAGTGGCTTGGAATTGAACATTTTGTATGTATTTTTGTAATCTAAAAGAAGCAATAAGAAAACCGTTGGCAATAGATGCCAAAGAGTCGTAAGACTAAGTATGTGTTGCTAAGCCATAGAAAAAGATGCTGCCTACAGCTAATTTATTCATGGAATATGACAGTCACAAGTTATAGGACCTGTAAATACACTCTAGCAGATAATAATTGTAATGAGTAAGACAGAAAAAACATATTAATAGATCAGAACACAGAAGTACTATTGAAAAAAACTTGTTCTGGACAAGCTTTCATAATAATTGGGCTCCTCGGCGAGGAATGAAAATAATATTAATAATGTATGGACCGAGGTATTTTATATCTGTTAAGTTTTCTGGTAGCAGCTGGAGAAAGGGGATTTAGTTTGAATGAACTTGAAAAGCTAGTCGTCTTCTTTCATCATACATTTCATCATATGTATAATTTCTCTAGACAATCTTTGAGCTTTACATGTATGCCATAGACCGTTATTCTAAAGACTATGAAACTCGCCTTTAGTACTAACGCATTCAAAAAATATTCCTTAGTAGAATCGATCAAAGCAATTGCAGATATAGGTTACGATGCAATAGAAATACTCTGTGATATTCCACACGCCTATCCGCCTAATTTTACAGGGAAAAAAATTCAAACAGTTAGAGAACTTATATCAAAATTCAATATTCAAATTTCTAATCTAAATGCATTTACACTCTATGCTATTACAGACCTTTATCATCCATCTTGGATAGAAAATAATGAACATCTAAGAGAATTACGTATTCAACACACTATTAACTGCATACAACTAGCAAAAAAGATTGGCTCCAAGAACCTCTCAACTGAACCTGGTGGACCCGTTGATAGAAATAGCAGCAACTATGTGAGAAAACTTAAACTCTTCATTGATGGACTGGCTAGGGCAGCGCTGATTGCGGAAGAAGAGGAAGTAATGCTTCTTGTAGAACCTGAGCCTAACCTCCTGTTAGAAAACTCTAGACAGTTTCTGAACTTTATCAAAGATGTAAATTCTGATTCTGTCAGACTTAACTTTGATATCGGGCATTTTTATTGCGTAAGAGAAGATCCCGTAAAGATGATTTATGAATTGTCAGATTATATCGAGCATTTTCATCTTGCTGATATTGCTGATAATAGGATACATAATCATCTAATACCTGGACAAGGAGCCATTGATTTCCGGTCAGTTTTTAAGGCAATAGACAAAATCGGATATAAGGGATTTGTAACGGTTGAACTGTACCTGTACCAAGATAATCCAGTATATGCAGCAAATACGGCATACAAATATCTCAAGGATATTATTGTATAAATCTTGTAACATGACGATCTCACTAGTTAATATGTTACACTGGAAAAGCAATAATAACACCTGCAGTTTGTGTTAAAATGCGGATAGTTTTAAATGCCAAATCGGAAAGTGAAGGAAGATAAGCCAAGGAAAAAGCTTAGAATGAAACAGATTCTATTACCTCCAATTGCGGCAGGTGTTGCTACACTTATAGGTTTAGTTATAATGCATTTTGTTCCACCTCCTGCCATACTTGGTACATGTTTAAAGCCTGACAGCGTGGATGCATTCAACGTCTATCCTAGAATTGAGATTATTGTGGACAAGCAGCCAAAACTGCTCCCTAGCGATATTGGAAAGCAGCCAAAAAACGGCGGAGAATGTCTGCGCGTAATACATACTGATAAAATTGGCAACGTGTTTCACATACAATATTTAAGGCCAATTCGACTATCGATGGAAGATTTTATGAAAATATATTCTTATGATAATAGGACAATAACCGTAATAGATAATTCATCAGGGAGTTCAGAAAGGCAAATCTTAACACTTAGAAACTATGATATTCAATATTCGTACTTCTCTGAAAAAGGGGAATTTACAAAAGTAGAAAATCCATCGAAGATACCTCCTTTTACAAATAACTTGGTTGCTAGATTGAATTTAACCTCCAAATAGATATAAATAGAGAGGATTTTGCTCTTGATTTGATCATTTTGGCAAGGAAATCTGCCGCAATTATTCGAGGCGATGGAACGGGACCAGAACTTGTGAAGGCAATGATCAAAGTTTTGAGGATATGTAATACTAAGATCGAATTGATTCCATGCGATGCAGGATCTGAATGGTGGCAAAAAGTAAACGGAACGTCCTATATTTCTCCAGAGGTTTGGAAGTTACTTGAAGACAGTGATGCCTGTTTTAAAGGACCTACTACTACAATTCCCGTTCCAAATGCTCCTCGCAGTGTTGCAGTAAGTATTAGACAAAAGTTTGAATTATATGCCAATATACGGCCTATTAAAACTTATAGGAATTCTGAAAAACAGTTAAACTTTGTCTGTGTACGTGAAGCAACTGAAGGCTTGTATGCCGGAATTGAATTCAAAATCAGCGACGACTCAGCTATTGCAATTCGTAAGATAACTAGAAAGGGATGTGAAAGAGTTGTCAAAAAAGGATTCCAAGTTGCAAAAGATATGGACATTAAGAAAATTTTTGCAATTACAAAAAGAAATATCTTAAAAGAAACAGATGGAATATTCTGGGCATCCGTGGAAAAGACGCAAAAAGAGTTCAAAAATATCGAGATTGAGGAATATTATATTGACAATATGACACAACAGATTGTCAAGAATCCAGAGAGATTCAATAACAGTATCTTGCTTAGCACCAATTTATTCATGGATATAATTTCAGAATGCGCATCAGGACATGCTGGTTCTATAGGAAATATATACTCTGGCAATTATGGGGATGCTTACGCAATGTTTGAACCTGCACATGGTAGTGCTCCAAAATACGCTGGTAAGAATAAGGTAAATCCTGTTGCGACCATTTTATCAGGCGCATGGATGGTAGAATACCTTGGGGAGGAACACATTTCTAGGGCAATCTTTAAAGCTACAGAAGATGTTATCAACGAAAACAAATACGTTACCTACGATCTAGGTGGTAATGCTACTCTCTCTCAAATGGCGGATCGAATAGCAACAAGGGCAGACGAATTATTGAAAAAGTAACCTCTTTATCATTTAAAACTTAACTCGAGTATCGAGAGAGTTTCAAAAAATAACTTCTTTTCCCTTATTGTCCTTCTCTTTAATTTCATTTCTATTATTAACTCATCTATTTTCGAAATGTTTGATAAAGTTGAAATTACTATTAACATTTTACCATTTTGACTCAAAACTGAAACAGCAGATTTTATGAGATGTAACGTTGTTTCTATACCAGAAGAACCACCATGTATTGCCGGTTCCTTTTTTTTATCGTCCTCATCTGGTAAGTAAGGCGGATTGGTAACAATCAAGTCAAATCTAAATCGAAAAACAGAGGCTGCATCACAACAAGCGAGCATAGCATTGTTTGGCAGATTATCTTTGCAGTATTTTAGCGATTCGAAACTAATGTCAGTTCCAGCGACAATTTTAAAATTTTCATAAAGAGTTTTTAGAACAATTCCTGATCCAACCCCAATTTCTAATGCGGAGTTGCCCCTGTATTCTTCAACGGAGTCTCTCATAAGAAAACTATCATCGGATGGCAGATACAATGTCTATTCAATTGTATTTATGATAGTTAGTAAGATATAGTTTCTTCATGATTATTTACCATTGGCAGTTGTTGGAATTGTATGATTTTTGGACAAATAGAATAATTAAAAAGTTGAGAAGTCTAGGGTTATAATGATTGGAATTTTATCAGCATAAATGATGGTATTCCACTCATGCTACATGTATTGACTTGAATGTTAAAAACTCCATGATAATTAATTGTATATATATAATATATATATATGCTGTTACTTATCATTATAACGATGGGTTGAATTTTTCAATTTCTATCAAGTCAGCTAATTCTATTAACACTCCTGAGTTTAACTCGTCTATTCTTGTGCCACCAAAGTTAGATTTAATACCAAATTTCTTTGCCACTGATGATGCTTTCTTATTTCTTTGAGAAAATATATAGTTCAAATTCCTGATAGTTCTCCTTGTTATTCGCTGATATCGCGGAATTAATTTTATAACTACGGATTCGACAGAAGGCTCAGGATCAAACGCTTCTTTATTTACGCTAAATAATTTCTGTAAAGTGAAACAATGCTGAGCTACAACTGAGATTGCACGATAATTTTTTTCTCCGGGCTTAGCTTGCAATTTATCAGCGAATTCTCTTTGTATCATAAGTATAGCTCTATCGAATTTCTGTGATGTTAACCAATGAAAAGCATCTTTACTTTTAGAATAAGGAAGATTCGATATAAAGACATCAAATTTAAGGTCGAGTGTTTTAAAAAGATCCACATTTAATAACTGCAAGTTTGATAAAGTAAAAACTTGTTTTCTTGCTCTTGCGAATAATACTTTGTCGATTTCAAATGAAATTACTGACTTGGCATATTTACAAAGTTCATACGTTAAAATCCCATTTCCGGTGCCTCCTTCACAAACGATTTCATTTTCACTAATTTGAGATGCTTCAATAACTTTTGCAAGAATTTTAATATCTATAAGCATATGCTGGCCAAGAGATCTTCTCTTTGACCATTTCATTTTCTGACAAAGAGGTTCATTCTAGCTTCGCCAGATATTTCATCGATAATCCTTTTTGCAATCAGTTTCGCAAGATCTCGTAATCCCACTCTGTTCTGAATGTCTACAAACGATTCAAACTTTTTCTTTTCCCGTTCCTTAATTATAGTCATCATATATGTTTTTCCTATGCCGGGAATCAATTCGAGAGCATGGATTCTCGGTGTGATTGGCTGTGCCACATTAACATAAGACACAAATCGCTTCTCATTTCTAATCACTGTTTTTTCCACGATGTTTGTGAGTTCATTTTTTGCAGTCTGAGATATATCATTGTATTCAAGTCTACCAAGGACACTCGTTACTTTATCGCGACCCTCTCTTCCAATATATACGCGCTCTCCAACTTCAAAATTCATATTTTGAACACCAAGTAACTCTAACAAGGTTAGCCGTTCTTCACCAATAGCCTGAATGATAATGCCTTCTCTTCCTCTTACTGTAGTTGATTTTCCTCTTTGCAGGAAATCTAGGACATAAGCATATTCCTCATATTTTCTCTGAGATTGTTCTAGCCCAGAGCTTGGCTCCGTAGTTCTATCACCCTGGTAGTGTTGCGGCGATGATGGCAATACTTATTCTTCCTGCATAATATATTGACTTGCTTTTTATTTAACTTTCAGCATTCATTTGAAGTATATTTATCATTTTTTCGAGCGTAGCAGTAAGAATAAGTTTTTTCCATCCAAATGTAAATGCTCTCAATTCTTCCAAAGACGTAGGCATTATATTTACAACCTCAACTGCTTCTTCTTCTTTTAATTCGCATTGCTGAATTAGCTGTTTTACCATTTTTTGAGCCATCTTCGAATTCGTCTTTGCAAATTTTCCGACATAGTCAAATGTCCATCTCTGGATCTGATCCATGTCATCTGGCTTGACTCGTTCTAATATTTCCTTCACCTCTGGTAATGTAATTACTTCTTTCTTGATGATATCTGTCACTCTGCATTAACCTTCTCTCTAACTAATGGCTTGATATGGTTAAGCCTAGTTTGCAAAATCTTTTGCTTTTCACCAACCATTATTACTACCTTTAAGGTTCTTCTTCCCACCTCTTTAATAACTCCTACTTTGCCTTGAAATCTTCTGTGAGGGGTTGTTTTATGTTCTCTTGGATCTACATCCACGATAACCTTGTCACCAATTTTGTAATCAATTAGCAGGTATGATAAGCCCCTTGCGACGTTATCTTTTGTCATAATGGAACGAGCCTTTCTTCGAGTACCATGCGATTGTGGCATGAGGAACCACTACTTAATGGCTTAATTTAATATTATCTAATCGTTCGGGTACCTGGTTCATATGGGTCCGCAACCCCTTGTTCAGATAACATAAAAAGTACTTCTCTTTCTGGGTGGCAGGGGCTGTCAACCATTCTTGCAATCCGGTTCTTTCCAGAGCGTTTTAGATATACTCTATAAGTGCTAGTATGCGCCACAACGTGGCCGCCAGTTGGTTTAAATGCATCGCCAAATATTGCATCAGGAGACGATTGAATTTGATTAGTTGCCAAAACTGCCACAGCATAAGTTTCAGCAATTCTTACTAACATGTGCATAAATTTATTGAGTCGTTGTTGTCTTTCTGATAATGTAGCTCTTCCAAGATATTCAGATCTATAGAGGGCTACCGCAGAATCTACTATCAGTAATTTCACGTTATTGGCATCAATAATAGGTCCAATTTCTTCAATAATCAATTCCTGATGGGCGCTATTGTATACTTTTGCAACTATGATGTGTTCAAGTGCAGAGTCCGGATCCAGATTTCTTGCCAAGGCAATCGAGACTATTCTTTCAGGTCTAAAGGTATTTTCCGTATCAATATATAGCGCCTTACTAGTTATTCCGTCGTTGGACTTCTTTTGCTGAACCATTATACATAAAGTATGACAGAGCTGAGTCTTACCTGTTCCATACTCACCGTAGATTTCTGTGACTGCCCTTGTCTCTATCCCTCCATCAAAAAGATCATTCAAGTTTTTTGATCCTGTGGAAATCCGTTCTTCTTTCTTTCTTTTGTCATAAAGCTTCGTAGCCGTAATAAAGCTTTTATCAATAATTCCTAGCTCTTCGAGCCTAACTCTTGCCTTGTTGCAAAGATATACAGCCTTATCCATTTCCATGCCGGTAGTTTCTGAAATGGCCACTGGTCCTCTTACAACTAAATCTTTAATTGATTTGAATCCAGATTCTTCTAAACGGTCTTTTGTGGCTAATCCAATTTCCTCGATACTATCTATATCTAATGTTCTACTAAGGTCATTATCTTCTGCCAATGTTCATTAATCCAACTGATCTGGCTACTAATTAGTTTTAAGTAAGTCCATTATTGATATCCTATTCAAAATTGTTGAATCATGCATAATTAAAATTATATGGAATCTGTTTGTATTTAATCGAAGAAAAAATATATTTTGCAATCTTAAGTATAAGTCAATCAATCAATCATAGTCTGTGTTCCATAGCATAGTTGTTATATTGCCACAGGTTTAGATTACTTGTTCTGATTCTGCTTTTTCATTCTTCATTTTGCTGCTAATAAATGATAGAAATGAGTTGGAGGCTGTGCTCATATATGTAGTAATAATTTCTATAACCTACTATTACTATGCTATAATGCTCTTTCAAGATGCAACAATTAAATAAAGAAAATTATCCCTGTTCCTTGACTGAAACCCTGGTGTTATGAATGATAGTTGACCTGAATCTTGAGGGAAAAGATGTAGTGGTTATCGGTGGTGGAACAGAAGGTGTTAGAAAAGTCCGTGGCCTATTAGGTCAGAATTGTAAAATTACCCTTATAAGCAATCGTTTGAATCGTTATCTTACGGATTTAGGAAAGCAAGGGCAAATTGAAATCGTGAAAAGAAAGATAAAGGATGCAAGCATACTTGATAATTACAAAAATTCTTTTTTGGTTTTAGCTCGTTACTGATGATAAAATACTAAATCGTAAGCTTGTAGAAAAAGGACGTTCTATGGGTTCCTTTGTATATGCGGCAGATTATCCCCTTTTTAGCGACTTTTCGTATGCCTCAATTATTAATATCGAGGGAATTATGCAAATTGCAATTTCTACTTCAGGCAGGAGCCCAATTATGGCTCGAAAGATAAGGATTAAGGTAGAGCGGATATTGTGCAGAATTATCAAAAAATCAGACATTGAAAATACAAAGTTGCAGGATTTCGCACGTACTGCCGCAAAACCAAGTATAAAAACCGTAGAAGAAAGAAAAGAATTTTTATATTCCTTGATGCATAATGTAGACATACAGAATCTTATCAAGGAAGATAGGGTTGACGATGCTAAAACCGTAACACTCGAACTCTTGCATAAATGGAAGAAAGAGAGACAATAAATGACAATGTCTATCGTTGCACAGTCTTTACAGGTAATTAATGCTAGGGTAACCTACAGAAACGCCCCAATTCATCTTCTTGAAAGATTCACTTTCAAAGATCTTGATAGCTCCTACAAGACATTTTTAGAAAAAGCAGGCTTGAAAGAATGTGTCATCATACAGACATGCAACAGAGTTGAAGTTTTCGCGGCCAGTAAGCATTTAGATGAACAAAAATTACTGGAAGAATGGGGTTCTGCAGTTGGATTATCCAATAAAGAGTTTACAAATATTGTCGAAATTGATAAAGATAAAGATGTTGTACTGCATCTGTTAAAACTAGCATCAGGATTGGATTCATTAGTCGTTGGCGAAGATCAAGTACTCGGACAGATAAAACGAGCGTTTGAATTCTCTCGTAAAAATCGTTATGTCGGTCCTAATCTTTCGATAATATTTGACAGAGCACTTAAAGTTGGAAGCAGGATCAGAACAAATACGGCTCTAAACAAAGGCAGCGTTTCAATTGGATCAATAGCGGTAAATTTGGCAGAAAGATACTTTGACAATTTGAAAAATAGACGTGTTATGCTCATTGGTTCGGGGGAAGGAGCAAGCCTTATTGCAAAATCATTGAAACAACGTAATGTAAATTTTATGATCACAAGCAGGACATTTGAAAGGGCTAAATCATTTGCAGATACAGTGGCAGGTAACCCCATTCCATTTGAAAATGCAGTTGAAAATTTCGGCCATGTTGATTTAATTTTTGTTTCTACTACTGCCCCCTATTATCTGATTACACATGATCGAATTGAAAAAGCTATGGGTAGTCGAGAAGAAGGAATGATGATCTTTGACCTTTCAAATCCCAGAACTGTAGAAGAAAAGGTTGCAATAATCAAGAAAGTCAAATTGATAAATATGGATCAGATTGCAGAGATTGTAGAAAAGAACATAAGAGCTCGTAAGAGTGAGATCCAATCCGCAGAGAAAATAATTGATGATGAAATCAACTCAGTAGATACTATCCTAAAGAGAAAGAAGGCCGAGCCAATAGTGGTTTCCGTGTTCAAGAATGTAGATATCATTAGAGATCGTGAATTGAAAAAGGCACTTTCTATGCTCGGAAAGAAAATAGGACCTGAAGAGTCTAAAACAATCGAACAACTTTCACATGCTATTGTGGAAGGAATTCTTTCTACTCCAATGAATAACCTTAGAAAGGAAATAGAAGTATGTAATGGAAATGAAGAAGAGATAATGAAGATGGCAGCAAAGTTGTTCAAATATGAAGACAAACACCAGTAGGAGAGATAATACCTCGGCCTTTCCAGCTGTTAGATTAAGGCGTTTAAGACGAAATGATGCAATACGTGACCTTCTGCAGGAAGTTCATCTTTCAGTTAAGGATTTAATTTGCCCATTGTTTATTCAAGAAGGAATCAAAAAACATCAACCTATTGAATCAATGCCTGCAATTCAAAGAATGCCGCTTTCTAAAACTATTGAAGAGGTACAAGCACTTTCTGACCTTGGTATTAGAGCAATTATTCTGTTTGGCGTCCCATCTTTTAAAGATGATAAAGCAACTTCTGCGTTTAATGATAATGGAATCGTGCAACAATCAACTGAATTAATACGCAAACACTTCGGAGATAAAATTGCCATTATTACAGACGTCTGTCTATGCCAATATACTTCACATGGTCATTGTGGAATTGTATTGGATAAAAAAGTAGATAATGATATTAGCATTAATACACTAGCAAAAGTTGCTGTAAGCCACGCAAGAGCAGGTGCAGATATAGTTGCTCCATCAGCTATGATGGATGGGCAAATAAGAGCTATCCGTGAAGGTTTGGATGAAGCTAGATTTAGTGATATTGCAATAATTGGATATTCTGCAAAACATGCATCTCCATTATATGCACCCTTTAGAGATGCCGCTCATTCTACTCCTGAATTTGGTGACAGAAGGACATATCAACTGCCATTTACCAATGCTAGAGACGCAATGCGAGAAATAGAAATGGATATCGATGAAGGTGTGGACATTATCATGATTAAACCTGCCATTGCATACCTAGATCTGATTTATCAGGCAAAAAAGAATACTAATTTGCCAATTTCTGCATATAGTGTTTCAGGGGAATATGCACTGATTAAGGCAGCCGCTATGGAGGGGTGGATTGATGAAGATGCTGTAATGACAGAATTCCTGACATCTATCAAAAGAGCAGGTGCAGATATGATAATCACATACCACGCAAAGAAAATGGCTGAATTACTCAATGAATAAGTTATTGTTTGTGCCCGTTATATACGTAAATAGTTTTTCTCTTCTCTGCTGACAACCCAATTTCAAAGAATTCGCAGATGGATAATATCCTTGCTGTTAGATTGAGAATTTAAAGATTTCCTTGCTGTCATCCTGACTTAAAAACTGTTAGAAGTAAACAGGGCCCAAGGTAGATTCCAATAGTACTATTACTCCGTAGATAAAGAGGTTACTTATAATTTATTTTTAATAGAGTTATTAAATTAACTAATAACTACCTCCTACACAATACAAATATAAGAATAATCAAACGTATTGTTCCCATAGGATTAAACTCTGCAAAATTGAGTCAGAATTGATTCACATTCCACCGGATTGCTTCAATCTAACTGAAATCCCTTTCCTACACTATGTGATCGGTAATTAGTGAACTTCGACCATGTGATTTTTAAAAAGTAAAGCCGCCAAATAATAGGTAGTTATCATATCATTTGAAGGAGAGATACCTTTTTCAGGCAAGTTGTTTAGATTGTATAATGCAATTTAAATAACTTCATCTGTTATAATAGATCGACAGTAATGAAAAAAGATTCTATAGTTTCAAGAATTGAAGCCTCGCAAGACGGCAGCCCTTATGTGTATATTACATTTAGTGATCCCAATGACTACAAACCAGGAGGAGAAAAGCAGCAGCAAAATCCTTTTGGTCCCAATGTCATGGCATTCACATCTCCAGAGGATTTGATGAAAAATTTACCTAAGGCTATGGGAAACATTTCTAAAATGATGGGTGGTGGAGGTGGTATAATCACTGATTCACCTACTTTTAAAATGAGTATGAAAGAGTATGAGGATATGAACATAAAAGTTGGTGATAAAGTCACGTTAGAAATTAAAAAATCAGATAGCGGTAGTGGAATATAGGGCTAATAGAAGTTACTACTATATACA
This sequence comes from uncultured Nitrososphaeraceae archaeon, assembly GCA_963825865.1. Taxonomy (GTDB): domain Archaea; phylum Thermoproteota; class Nitrososphaeria; order Nitrososphaerales; family Nitrososphaeraceae; genus CAWGVG01. Next base: position 109,864 of record CAWGVG010000062.1, read on the forward strand.
TAAAGCTGATGACCTGACAAGGTCATTACTACCAAGCCTTATTCCCTTTTTTTATATATCAATACCTGACCGTATGTACATGTCACATGTTTGTCAGCGATAGCATAATCATATAAATTATTACTGCCCACTTGCAGCCTGCATCTTTCGGATTAGTTGATACATATTGTTATGACATTGACATTCACAAATTCTTGTGGTTTTTGAACCATCGATAATTTCTATTTTATCGCCTTCGCATAAACCGTGCTCGTTTTGGATACACTTTTCTGATTTATCCACTATCTACAATAACCAACGAACTATTATAAATAATAATTACCTGTGTTAGCATATGGGAAAAAACGAACCGGAACAACAACAAGGAATGGCATCAGCAACTCAGTGGGCAGATCTTATCGGACAGCTTTTCGATAGACTAACAGGAAAAGGAGCGGTAATATCATATAGTTTTAAAAACTTGGAAGTAGACATTCCAAAAGCAGCAGGTCCACAAGGGCAGACATTGGGTAGTGCTAAATGGGTGGTTAATGGTGAGTTAGTCATAAAAGCTCAAGCTCAGACATCCAGTGAAATAGGGAGATAAATAACAAAGAATAGAATCTCTTGCGTAATTAGCAGCTATAGTCTAACACCCTACTTGTTTTAGCCGTCTTCTTAGATTGAAATGCTGTCAGACTGTATAACTCTGAAGTTCAGGAGACCGGATATTATATCAGATACGTTATTGTACTTCCTTAATCTGTTTCTAAATTTAGTACCCATTATTCCAAACTTTTTGATCTTACATATGGTATGTTCTACTATGATCCTTAGCCTAGAATGATTCTTGTTGTAAGTTCTTTCATCACATGAAAGCAATGTACCCTTTTTCTTTTTGATACGAAGTACAGACTTTACAGTGGGAAAGTCCTTTTCAATGCCAAGATAACCAAGAATCAACTATGTTTTCAACTTGTGATGGAGTTATAGAATGATTGTGTTTGTAAATGTCATAATCATGTTTTCTTCCACTTCTGTGACCTGTCTTATGCAGTATCAATCCTTCACTGTTTACCATCAATTGTGTCTTGACAGTATGTTTCTTCTTTCTACCTGAATAGTAACTCTTCCTTCTTCTTTTGTTCTTAGGTCTTGGAATTTCTTGTTCTGTAGAGTCTATGAAAGCCTTGAATCCAGGAAAGTACTCTTCTACTTCATCTATAGTTCTTAATCTCCTAGTACGTTTGTATATCTTCTTTGGCAATGGAATACACTCCTTGATAAGTGGTTCCATCATTGATATATCTCTACAAACATTGCTTTGATCAAGGTCAAACAGAAATCCTGATAATGTATATGTAATGTATAATCTGTAGTATACTAGAAGCATAACGAATCTTTCTTTAACTTTAAGCTTAAATGGTCTACCAGCACCTATATCCCGTATTCTCGTCCTTGATAGAAGACGTCTTCTTTCGTGCTCTTCGTAGTTATGTTCAATTTCGTTACAAATGGATTCAAATTCAGATACAGTTACTCCGGTAAATGACCTGAATATCAAAGGTTTCTTACATAATTTGCTATAGGACATCAAAGAGCTTGTCAGATAGATATCCTATGTGAAGAGGAATATAGCTCTAAGCTTCTAATTACACAAGAGATCTAGTATACCAATTCCGATCCTTGAGGTGAAATACAGAAGAAGTAGAGATTACAAAGAAAGGTCGGATCGGAATCAGTATATATGGGTTTCTTCTCGTTAATCTCTAAATCTCTCGGATAGATATGGACACACAAAATAATAAACTTTTCAGATGATAGTTTGTTTGCATCCTTCGAAAAGTCATTTCTAAATAATGTTGCATTCGAATCTCTTACTATTTCTCTAATTAAAAATATTATTACTATCAGATGTTCTTCCTCCGGCTCCATCTTTGATTTGTCAGTATTATCAGATTCAAAATGTATTTGGAATGCTATTGGGTGGCCATTATCAGTTACTTGTATTGTTGTGTTTGCTGATTGTGAAGAGATAATAGAAACATTACTTAAATACTAACACCTCGGTATATAAATGAATTAGCAGAAGAATTAGCCCATGATGCAGAAACAACTGTTCCTATAATCAATAAAAATGTTCCTACGATTAAAACGTTGTAACATAACCTAATGCTACCAGATAGGTTGTTGTTGTTGATTGATGATTGTAAATGCTGCCTCTACATTAAGGCCATTCCTTAACAGCCAGCCAGTAAATCGCTTTTTATGCAATGTCCCGGCTGCTATCTTCCTCTTTCTGTAAATTACTATCGTCAACCGTCAATATGCGATAAGATTTTTGTCTGCATCTGAGACTTAGAAGTAGCTCCAACAAAGCCGTCCACATTATTGCCATTCTTGAAAATAGCTATGGTGGGTATGCTCCGTATTCCAACAGCATTTGCAATTCTAGGATTTTCATCCACATTCACCTTTCCAAACACAACCTTTCCGGAAAGTTCGCGTGCAAGTTGTTCTATTATCGGAGATACCATTCTGCAAGGACCACACCAAGGCGCCCAAAAATCAACTACCAATAGAGGATATTTATTTACAGATTCAGCAAAGTTAGCGTCTGTTACTATAATAGGAGTATCAATTACCACTACCTTAGCATTACTACTATTATTATTCCTAGCTAAATCGTTCATCTTTTTTGCCATAATATTACTTGGTTCATCATCCCGCGTAGATATTACTTGGTATAATGGAAATCAGAGGCAAAATAATTTTGTGATATCTGTTTCAAATGACGGCACTGCTTTTACGAATGTATTTACTGGGAAGAGTAGTGGAACAACTTTATCATCAGAGAAATACAATTTACCTGCAAATACAGTTGGCCGATACGTAAGAATTACAGTCAATGGAAATACTCAAAATAACTATGCAAGCATAACAGAAATTGATGTTTATGGAAGTAGTGGAGGTGCAGATACAACACCGCCAACAGTTGTCAGTACAAATCCAACTAACAACGCCACAGCAGTTCCAGTCAATGCATCTATAACTGCAACATTTAGCGAACCAGTAAATAGTTCAACTATTACTGCTACTACTTTTACATTAAAGAGTGAAAACACTACTACCACTCCTGCTACCACCAAAAATGTTGTAGGTACAGTGTCTCTAAGTTCAGATGGCAAAACTGCTAGCTTTAAACCATCCTCAAACTTAGCCTTTTCTACCAAGCATATCGCTACAATTACTACAGGAGTAAAAGATCTTGCAGGTAATGCAATGACATTGCCTAAATCATGGTCATTTACTACTACTGCTGCTGCAGCCAACACCTGTACTAATCTTGCAATCAGTGATGTCATAGCCAGCGGCAATGATTCTTCTGTTAATCTACCAAAAAATACCATAGATAACAACCTCAATACAAGGTGGTCAAACCTTGGTATTGGTTCATGGATAAGGCTTGACCTGGGCATACAGAAGGTTATCTGCAGCGTAGATATTGCTTGGTATAATGGAAATCAGAGGCAAAATAATTTTGTGATATCTGTTTCAAATGACGGAAGTACTTTTACGAATGTATTTACTGGGAAGAGTAGTGGAACAACTTTATCATCAGAGAAATACAATTTACCTGCAAATACAGTTGGCCGATACGTAAGAATTACAGTCAATGGAAATACTCAAAATAACTATGCAAGCATAACAGAAATTGATGTTTATGGAAGTGGCATAAGCACACCACAGCCACCTATCGCAGATAAAAGTTACGACATTAATGTCAGTAATAAAATATTTTCCACTTACACCACAGGGAACAGTCGATGTTGATGTAACAGGAGAAACAACTCTTCAAGGAGTAAGTTATGAACACATTAGGCAGAAAACTATAGACATAACTGATAACTTAGTAGCAAGCTTAGAGAAAGCATCTACTTATCTTGGCTATAAAGATTCTTTTGCAAAACCTGCCCTTCGTTATCACATTTTTGATACGATAGAGCATAAAGAACCAGTTCCAATTGCACCAAGACCTGGAAATCCGATAATTAATTACAACGGAATAATGCTGGCACATGATATTTGTAATTATGTAGACAACAAAAATGTAAGGGAGGTATGGCTATTTGCATATCAAGGATTCCCTACTATAAAATTGGTGGTTATGGAATCAAAAATGTCAGGACCTTTTGGAGACATAAGTAATCCTGGTGGAATAGATGATATGCCCCATTGTAAGCATACGTATATAGTATACACGTTCAGTTATGGTAGAACTACAGCTGAAGCAGTAGAAGTCTGGGGCCACCAGTTAGAACATGAATTTAGTGCTATTAACCTTGATCTCTTTAGAAACAAATTTCAAGGACTACCACATCCTGCCAATAAGACTGAAAATCCTGAAATGATTCCTGGCAGATGTGGTAGTGTTCACAATCCACCTAATGCAATACATGAATATGACAGATGGAATTTAAGTTCATGGCCATCGGATTGTCTAGATTGGAATCCGGATGGTTTAGGAAAACTATCACAAATTAGCTGTCAAAATTGGGGCTGTGTTTTTCCAACTTGTGAAGTATATTTGTTTGACTTCTGGTGTAAACAATCTGACGCTAACCAGCCTCAACTTAAATATAATATATGGAACTCGCAGAATATGCCAGGCATAAACAACACGAAAACTTATCAAGGCCAACCTCTCAGAAGCTGGTGGGATGTATATGGTGATTTTGACAATGTTATGGCAAACAGCAGAAGGTTGACTAGATAGTTTTGTCTTGCAGTATCTATAGAAGCTAGCTCTATCTCACTGGCTATTAGATAAATAAAGAATAAATCATAACAATATGTTAATAAGGAAACTTATAAAATATGAAATCAATACTAATAGATTATTTGTTGTAATTGTAGTAGCAGTAGCATTAGTGATGATGTCTGCAACCATTCGTTCATCTATGCAACAAAGCAGCAGGCAACCATTTAAAAGAATAAAATGTAAATTATTGTAAACCAATATTGGGAATTATTGTCTCATGTATCTAACTATAGGAATATTTACAATAATAATAGCATATTTTGTATGATTTTAATCATATTTGTTTATTATGCATAATAATATATTGTTAGCATTCTTTATATATAAAAATTAGTTATAGTCTTTATGATGCCTTGTCAACCATTAAAAAATATACAATATTCAACTATCCTAATGGAATAGTAAATGCTCAAGTTGCAGCAATAGCTTTTGCACATACTATCATAAAATGTATATTTTTTGGAATAGTAGCAGTTACCGCTATTACAATAGTATCATTTGAAGTATTCCCATTGACAGCGGTTCCTTTAGTTACAATAAGAAGAGAAGTACAGAATGTTGTTGCTCCTACTATTGACAATATTATTTATGGAAAATTAGAAGATGAGCATACTATAGGGTTAGTACCAACAACAACAACAGTAGCAGCAGTATTTAAACAAACAATAAATAATATGGAATATTTTCAATCATCTAAAAATAATAATGATGATGATAATAATAAACTTGTTCATCAAGGTTTTAGAATAAAAAAAGTTGTTATTACCATGTTAGATGTAGAGGCTAAGAAAAAAGGTATCTCATTAAGTAATCTGGTCAATAAAATATTAGAAAATCATGTTACGTGTGATATGTATTTTGAAGAATTAGGATTTATTCTGGTAAGCAAAGATTTTCTCCGAAAGGTGTTTGGTAGAATAAAAGAAGAGGAAGATGTACAAAATTATCTTATTGACGACAGCAGAGAACTTGGCCTAATAGCGGCTAAGGAATACATACCTTACTTTTATTCTGAATCCAATGATGATACTCTTGTTCAATTTCTAGACAAATGGTTTTGTAAGTTTCAATGTCATCAGCATAGAGTAGATAATGATAATAATTATAATAATCGACAACACCATTATTTTATAGTTAACCATGATATAAACATGAATTTCTCAATTGCTTTGAAAGCATTCCTAGAAGCATTAATTGAACCAATAATCAAAAGACCTGTTAAATTTAATAATCTTACACCAAATACAATTTCATTTTCATTTGAAACGTTACCAAACTGTTGAACAATGTTTTCATGGATCTGGCAGACATAAAAAATAGATTTTCTTGCAGTCTCTGCTTTACAAGTGCCGCTGTAGTCGATGGTGATATCAGGTTTGTTTCCTTTCTTGTTGCCTAAGCAGGAAAATTGAAAGCCATAGTAATTTGAGAAGGAGAATGTTGAAAGCTTGAGCACAAGAATTGAAAAGCGGCGAAGGAGCAAAATAGCAGTGAAAAGCTAAAAAAAACACTTGTGAAATGGCTTATGCTCGAGATAGCAAAAACACCAATATGTGTGTCTTACAATTTTAATAAACAATGATTTGACAGAGCAGTACTTAGTTAGTGGTTGCCCGAACTTGGTTGACCGTGTTCATCACTTCTGTTAGGTTGCCTGTTTGCACTACCTGATGGATGAATAAAACTTGTAGCGACGTAATACTCAATTCTTATGATTGGTTACAAGTATCGAATCTTGGAAATACCTTACAACTACTCCAGACTAGGTTATCTGTTTTTGTATTTTTATATCTCTTATAGCATTGCTGAAATTTCTATTTGGTTTCTTCAGTTTTATTATCACTTTCCTCGTCTTTATTTTGGTTATTTTTCTCAAGGTCTTTTCTTCTTGCTTCAATAATTTCATTAATCTCATAAGCTTTTTTCTTAAACTCCTCAGCATCTTTCATAGCCTTATTGAGTTGCTGATTTAATTCATCTTGGAGCGATTCTGTTTCCTTTATACGTTTACTTAATTCTATAATATTTTTTATATTTTGGTTTATTCCACTTTCTAATGAGAATATTTTATTCCTCATCATAACAAAAAATTCTGCATAATTCAGTGTAGTTTTTTGAAGGTGATGTATATCCGAAAATACGCGTTCTAACATCATCTTTACTTTGAAATCACCATACGTGATTGATGTATAATATTCATGAGCATCTTTATTCTGTGAATCATAATTTTCTTGGTTGGTTTTTCGCATATTTTCAACTTGTTTTTTATATCCATCATCAAAACTCATTTCATTTTCAACCTGCTTGTTGTTGGATCCACAATTCTACAGCCTCCTCCAATGCTACGCTGATAGTCCCTTTTTTCATCCCCTTGTTATCTGCTGCTGCCTATATTTTAGATAAACTGAAGTCAGAAAATCAGCAATTGTATCGCAAATTAAGGCTAAATGTTGTATGTGACAAAAAATGTGCGCGAGTTACCAGGAAAATATTATTTCAAGAGGAGTGCTCACATGCTCAAACTAATCGGGGGGTGGTAGATTAGCTTTCCGGTGTGGTGTATACTGTCCTTGTTGTTCCACAAAACTCAGGACACGGCCTAGAGATAACAAATGGCGTGCTAAACTGTTAATCGGAATCACAAGACATTAACTAACTCCATTGGCGGTAGTTTGTTTATTTTCTTTAGACCAGTTAGAATGGTTATGGTTCCAATTTGGTTTATACCCTTCTTTTAATAATAATATTTTCTTACATTTCTTAATCATTTAATCAAAATGTAATGTATTGTATTTGTATTTTTATATATACATTAGTCGTTATTCTTTTAGAAGCTATACGCAAAGCGAAAAGAATCAAAATATTTCATGGCATTGAAGATGTAATAAATACAGAACTACAATTCTTCTCTAATGCATGAATTGATACTTGTATGAATAACAACACCCCTGAGCAGAACAGTGTGTTAATTAGAGACAAGATTCCATGTTATTCTTCTATCATCTATTTCTATATTTGTCACAGGATCCACTGATGATTCTATTACAATTTCTTGACCAACTTTATCTTCTATATACTCTTGAAAGTCTTTGATATCGTAAAACTCTCTATATGGTCTTCCTGATTCGAAAAGTCCGTTTATGTGTGTGTTAGTAGTATTATCATCGTGTACTTTTTTAGATGTTGAAAAATCTACAGGTGTTTTAAATGCAATTCCTATAATATAGTCTATAAACCAAACGTCTTGGTCTTCTATTATATATGCATACTCTGCATTAGCAGCGTTACCAGTAGTAGCAGCAGATCTATCAGAATCTCTGTTTTGACTCATCCTAGTATACTAGAGATACAATGATTAAATGCTTATCATAATCTTCTTTTCGTATACTAATATTAATAAACAGGTCCTAGGATCAATATGCATCTGAGCCATATTTAGAACATTACCGTTTTCAGCAGAGCCATATATGAGGATACCTCTGGCGTCTTTGTGTGATAAGCTGACGCTCATTTTTGCTATTTTCAGTTGTTTGCATAACAGGGTTGGGTTCTGTATTTCTTGAGCTCGTTATAGTTATACTCTTTATCGGGCTTTATTGTTAACTTATCGGGTCGTCCAACTGCCTGTTAACTGTTGGGTCATAAATCTGTAGTTTAACCTTTTGGTTGACGACTTTTATCAGCATAATCCCAAAGCTCTTTGGTACATTTCTCACACAGATCCATACTTTCAGATAAATTGCTAATGTATCCAAATGCCTTATCAGTGGTTTCATCTATTTTTCCACATCTATCACATTTGAAAATTTTAGCCATTTTTGACATATCTATGACGTTCAAACTGAAAAGGATATCTATAAGAATAGTCGCCTCTTCCTCGGTTTAAAAAGCTGTAAAAAAGAATCAGATAGTCAGATATTATATACTTCTTTTATATCTAATTTTTCGATTATATGATCCAGAAGGCAGTTTACTATCGCTTTATATTCTAAACTATTGGTTAACTCTAAGGCGAGTTAGCCGTTATTCCACCAGCACTAGCGGATGCTCCCCCAGGACCAGCACTAGCTGTGGCACTGACACTTGCAGAATCATTTGTTGATGTAAAGTTTCTGCTTAAATCGCTAAACAAATTATAGGAAATATTATGCTGTCCAGTCTCATTGTCATTACCCTGTTTGTTTAATGTAAAATTATTGGCAAGTACATAGTTAGATGATAATACATTTGAGAATGATGTAAATATAACTATCATAAAAGTTATACTCAAGCATACTCGCAAACTTATCATATGACTCAGATATCTAACTGAGAAAGTAATGGTCTATTCGTAATATAAATCCTATGTAAATAAATTTCGGATTTAAAATATTTACATAATCTATGAATACGACTCATATAAAGATTTTAAAAATACAAGAATTCTGAGAAAATCTGACCATCTAACAATCTAAGACGAATTCTAATAGCTGTTAGCAACGTAGATATATTTCAGAATATCTTATAAACATTCTTCTATGTTTGGAGAGTGGATAAAACGTTGAATACATTCTTCTTAGTAATTATAATCTTAATCACATTTATGTCCCAATTCTCCTCTTTGATCATACCTCTTCATGCACAAACAGTTGCAAAAGAACATGGCGCCAATGATAATAGTAATTTAGCGAGTATCGATATCAATTCTGGAATCAAAGTAGCTAGTTATCCTATAGGTGTTGCAGTCAATCCTTCGACAAATAAAATATATGTGACAAATGAATATTCTAATACTGTATCTATAATAGATGTAAATACAGACAAAGTTGACGGAACTATTAATGTAGGAAGTTTTCCATATGGGATAGGTTTTAACCCTCTCAATAACAGAATATATGTAAGTAATAGAGGCAATGGAACTGTCCCTGGTACTGTCTCTATTATAGACGGCTCAACCAATAGCCCAATCGCTAATGCCTCTGTGGGGAAGAGTCCTTTAGGTGTTGCAGTCAATCCTTCGAATAGTTTCATATATGTAACTAATTTGGACTCTGGTACAGTTTCAAAAATAGATGGCATAAATAATAATTTGAAAAGTACAATAAAAGTAGGTACTGGGCCCTATGGCATTGCAGTCAATCCTATCAGTAATAAAATATATGTAACTAATATTGGAGATAACACAGTTTCTGTTATAAATGGTACAACTGACCAGTTGGTTAGTACAATAAAACAACTACCTACTGGTATTAAACCAGCAGGTATAGCAATTAATACTTCTACTAATAGGATGTATGTGACTGATCTTAAATCTGGATCTGTTTTTATTATAGATACTTTAACAGATAAGCCAGTCAACACTATAAAGGTAGGAAAAATTCCTGCTGGTTTAGAAGTAAATCCTATCAGTAATAAAATATATGTAACTAATATTGGAGATAACACAGTTTCTGTTATAGACGGCAAAAAGAATCAAACTATAAACACCATAGCAGTGAATCCAATTTTAAAGGCAAATTTCAAAGACAACGATCCTTTAAAAAATTTACCAGTTAACGTCGGATTTCCAGATATTACAAGTTTTGTATCAATCGATCCGGCTACTAATATGGTGTATGTAACAAATACTGCATCCAACACTATTTCAATGATAGACGGGAATAAGGATGCTGGAGCAGTAAGATTGAATTTCAATATTAATCCGCCTAATTCTGGTGATGTAGAATGCGACGGAGTAAAGAATTTAGAAGGAAATTCTACATTATATACTAGAGGACAGGTCATTCGATGTGTAGCTAATCCAAATCGTGCATATAGTTTTGATTCTTGGTCTAATATAGCCAACAATTTAAATAATCCATTGACTGTTCAGATTTCACAAATTGGAACGCTCACTGCTAACTTTGTTCCAACATATCCTCCAGAAACATATTTCTTTATAATATTGGGAGTTATAGGCGCTGTGCCAATATTTTTGGGATGGCTTAATAGAGAGAGGCAAAGACATCGCCTCACTAGATACTTGACAAGGATTGAAACCACACATGATAGACTCTTTGAAGGCAACAAACAGGACTATGTTATGCAGCTACAACAGATAAGTAAGGAAATACTAGATTTATTTAAAAGAGGGAAAATATCTGATTCATATTACAATATTTTATATAGAAAGGCCATGGATTACATATCTTTGGCTTACAGCAGTGACAGAAATACCTAGGAGTCTGCTTCTCTTGTCCAGATATGTTTCTTAGGATTATTGCTACCAATAATTGGTAACTTACTTATTCCGAATATGCTACACACCAATCTGAGAGTTCATTTTTCTAGCCTGTTAAATTGTCAAGAAATAACTCTTGATGCAAACAAGAATAGAACCATGACTGATAACAATTTATACTGCTGAGTCTGAGCTTCCGGTAATAGACGAGATATAGCTACATTGTTGTGTTGTTATTCACTTTGACCTATTATTTCACTTGTTTTATTATCAGCAGTTTATTTTCTATTGGTTTTTTAATAAAGCAATTTATATTGGATAATGGGAAGGTCTATGTACTCTTTTACGCTGCTCGCTAATTTCTACTCAGCCACAATGTTCAACAAATTGTATATATATACTTAATATTTATCAAATATATTACTATTGCCAGAGCATAAAGTAAGCTCAAAGATTGCAGTTGTTATTCTTGCTATAGTGGTAGGTGTTATACTAGTAGCGTATTTACCAAATTCATCTTTTAGTCAAGTATCATCGCCATTTCTTCCAGGAAGTCACAGAAATGCTGCAATAATAATAATAATAATAATAATAGCAATCACACAATTATACATGGCAATAATAATAATAATAATAATAAAACATTAAGCTCTCAAGCAGGCAATCTATATTCATATTCTCTAAATAAAAAAGTAATAAACACAGCAAAACCAAAATCATTAGCATCACAAACAAAGACTATAGAAGTTACAGCAAACCTTTCTCAGAAAGGGTTAGACAAATTCGGTATAAAGGAAATATATCTAACCAAGAAGGGTGGTAGAGAATGGTATATCAATATGGCTGATCCAGGAAATGATCCTATATTTTCTACTGGATTTAGTCAGACCCTCATCAAACAAAATAGCAGTAGTAGTAATACCAATGACAGTCGTGATAATGGTAATAATAATAATAATAATAATAATGGTACTAGTTGGAACAGTACTAGTTATTGGCGCATTACTAATCCGCAAGTTAGAATGCATGTTACTACTCCTCCAGGTTCTGCTCAATGGAAAAATGTAGAGATAACTGGATATGTTAAAGTAAATGCGACAAACATTACTGGAGCCCATCATCACCAGAAAGATATACCCAATCATATTGCATGGCTTGCCAGAAGTGGCGTACATACTGACAACGCCCCATGTAATGGCACAGATCTGTCAGGTGGAATACGCGATGATGGTAGTGTGGGGTGGAAAAAAGAGATATGGTTTACAGGCGGTTATACAAATGAATCTGCTCAAGCCAAACCTACGGATTCAATAGTTGGCAGGTGGATTGGTTGGAAAGCTGTAGTGTATAACATAAACAATGAGACAGCAGTAAAAATGGAGTCATACCTAGACGATAAGAATAACAACCATTGGGTAAAAGTAACAAACCTTACGGATAGCGGTGGATGGAATGCTGATACTTCTGACAAGAAATTCTATAAAGCTAATTGTGGTAAACCCAAAGACTACGTAATAACAAGTTCTGGCCCTATGGTAATCTTCAGAGCAGATAACATGATATTGGATTTTAAGAACCTTAGTGTTAGGGAGATTGAGCCTCCTCCTCTTCCTACTCATACTCATAAGCAGTACTATACTCAATAACATAAGTTCATAGACTTCTAGAGAGAGATACTTGACTATATCCAGATTGAACCGTTTTGTTCTATAATACTCTGCAATAGCCTTCTTCAAATCAGTAAGTCGTGGATAGTATTTTGATACTAACAGATCATGCTTTCCCTGTCTTCAACATTCTTCTATTGCATTGAATTCAGGAGATCCCTTAGGAAAATATACAACCCTTAGCATGTTATTTCTCTCTTTTAGGTATGCTCTTACCATCTTACACCGCCATATCTCTTCTCCCGATAGGGGGCATGAATCTCTACCGTTTATCTTTGTCAGAGTAATGTGGTTACAAAATACCTTCCTTTGAAAAAGTTTTCTCTCTTCAACTCTATCGAAGATTAACGTACTTTGGTTTAAGGCCAGCTTGTTTTCTGTTTCAGCAAACACTATCGGTTCATCATCTGTCTTAGTTATACAGATTTTAATGTAGTGTGAACCTTTTCCATGCTGTCTGAAGCGGATTGTAAAACATGTTTAGCCGTTACAAAGTCCACTGCATGAAGGTCAGATTGTGATTGAATGTCTACAAAAAAACCTGTTCCGAGAGGGATAACTCCATGATTTTTTCTTCAAAAATTCGTATTGTTCAATGTAAGCAAATGTAGCTTCTCGTACTTACAAACCAATATGTGCAGATTCAAGAATCTTTTTTGGTTGACCTGTTTGAGGATCTATCACATACTGTCCTGTTCTTGGGTCTAAAAGATATTCCTGGCTTAAGTGCTTTTGCTTGAAGAAAATCATAAACTTCGTCATTAACTCTGAAACCAACTGGTGTCAGTTTGTTTTTCTTAGGCTTAGTGTTAGGTGTTGACATTTATCACTTTATCACTTATCACGCAAGGTAAATCCGGATTCTTTTTAAGGCTGAGCATAAAATGCCCTAAAGCGCGAACCAAATGGACCTCAATTGGTATTAATTGGTTCTGACAATGTTTTTTTATGAAAGAAATTCTTCCAGTGCTGCCTTTATACACTATCTTATATTTTTTGATTTTATAAAAACTATGTATAGAACTGGGGAAAACTGGCAAAAAACAAACTTTTTCTGGTTGACTTTTTCCGGAAAATTTTGTTATCACTTTATAGAATGTTATCACTAACCAAGGTTCTTATCACAAATACCGGGACTTATCACGCAAATCATGCCTTATCACGAAAACACGTCTTACCACCTAGGGTATGAGTTATCACTCTGAAAATTTTTATCACTCTTATCACTCTTATCACGTCCGTTAACTTTATCACAGAAAAATCTTATGTGATAATGTAAATCTTATCACGGATCTCATCTTTTTTTGTGATATAAGGCATAAGCAATGATTCAAAGTGCGGTAAATGAGTATTGGAAACTAATAGCAATTGATTCACTTGAAAGTTCTATCAATGCAGAAAGACTGTCAGATGCAGAACAGCCTGTATTAGCATAGCTATGTAATGCTCAGTAAAGTAATCTTGTGATGATATGTACTGTTGTTGTCCTCCATACATAAAGGATGCAGGATAATGAGTTGTCCCCGGTAAAGAGACATTATTATTATAAATTAAAGAACTTTCCTCGTAACTGCTTATCGCAGCAAAGGCTATGTTTATTGCCTGATTATGTATCTACAGGTAATAATATTAACAATTAGTATTGATGAATCTGTTCTATTCATGATGTTACCGCACAAAACATTGATCAGGATTTAATAATAATGTCACCATTTTGGTGTATTGGTCAAGGATATTTTTATATATAGATAGGAACTGACATTAAAAATGTGCTGCAAATAATAGCTTTAATCTTTATTGTATTCCTTATGGTGATTAACACTTATAGTGTATACGCCCCCGGATATCCTCCCCCTATTCCACCAAAAATCTACCAAAAGCCATCTTCAGGGCTTTCCCAATTAGTAAATAAGACCTTGACAAATAGTACGAATAATACTAACGTTACAGTACCATCCTCCGGGATTTACCAATTAGAAAGATGTGTACAAGGCAACTCATCTTATGCCATGTTTAAATCATGTTTAGCATCATTGTCGACAAACAACCGAACAGACATAGGCCATTTGACTAATCAATCAGCATCACATTGAAAACCTGCGCGTACTAGGCTCCAGCGATTTAGATGCAAGCCGGTAACTTCTAGAATTAAAATATAGATATAGACTATATGCAACTGCGGCTGGGTCTGTCCTAATACGTTTCATGCTATCCATCATGACTAAGGGCCTATCCCAAAATTATCCTCCTGTAATAGAACCTGGCGCGAGGCGCCATGAATTTCAGACTGACCATGGGTACAAAACTCAATGTGAAATTGCCGGAATGAAGCCAATAAATATAGAAATATTAATGGGGCATTCAGTAGGCATCTCTGACTCGTACACACATCACAAATAGGATAACCAAGGTAAAACAATCCGCGATATAGCAAAAGAGGTTAGAATGTCATTCAGGGACATAGTATCTATTTTGAATAAGGCTGATAACATCAAAACAGCGAATTTTACAAATCTTGATCCTCCCTCGATTATGACGTTACGGTTGAACACTTGAAAGAAAATCCTATAGAGAAATTGTATTTGATCACTCTGGTATATTTATGTTATTTTATCATCATTATTTTTATTAGTTAAAAATCTGCGCATTATATCAAATACTACAGATGGTTTCTCAGAAAACGGTGCATGACCTGTATTTTCTACCATTTGAAGTTTGCTGTGTTTTTTGAGTAGTTCATGAAACTTTTCAGAATGTGCAACTGGTATTAGCTTATCAGCAGCACCACATATGATCAGAGTTGGTATATTCTCAATCCTTTGTAATTCTGATGATTCAATATGTGTTTTTGTACTATTTTCAAAAGCTGATTTAAATGCATATTTCGCCCCTGTCAAGTTAATTCTTTTGATAAAACCGTCAACAATAGTAGGATGGAGTAACGCTGGATTTCCAAGCATCTGTTCGAATACATTTTTTACACTTTCAAATGTTGGATTTAATGCAGCATTAAGGTATTGTTCAAGTAGGGGTGTTGGTTCCTTGAGCATTCCAGAAGGGTCTATGAGAATAAGCTTTTCTATCAGATCTTGACCTTCTATGGCTACTTTTGGCTATATATCCTCCAAGTGAATGACCTACTATTATTGTTTTGCAACTATCATCATCGCTATCATCATCATTTCTCCAAATTTGCTTACAATCAATGAAGTCTCTAATGAATTTGCTAAAATACTCTATTGTGTAGTCTAGTGTTACGGGTTTATCACTACCACCAAAACCTATGAGGTCAACGGCTACTATTGGATGGAAATATCTGGATAAAGCATCAGGGATATCCAACCATCTATCCGATGATGATCCGAGACCATGGATAAATAAAATATTTTTCTTTTTCGAACTATTGCGTTTTTCAGATTTCAGATACCTTATCTCGAAATCATTTAGCATTACTTTATTCTCCTTCACTTATTCCACCTAATGGTACGTCGGGTCTCTTGCTGCTATAAATATTTGACGATTGGGTACAAGGAGGAAGTTAAGGCGAAAGAACTATAGCCTCGGAGGTACCTCTCCGTTCTATAGTCATAGTTGAACGCGAGAGGACATCTGCTGAAATACTTCGTTTAATGTTTCATTGGTGACTCGGCCGTTAGGAGTATGATCAAATCCCTCTTTGTGTCAAGCATTAGCCACTAAGCTTAAAGCTAGGCGCCGACTGTTCTGTCATCCTTTTTTCCTCTAGTCTCGCTAATCACCAACTCTAAATATTGTATAACTTCGTTATCATCTAACATTGAAGATTCTACTGCTGTTTCTTTTTCCATAGAATCTGCGTGTTTATGGATTAGTTTTACAACCTTTCCTATAATCTCTGCGTTCTCTTGTGCATTACCTAAAGTATCTAGCAGAGCATACTCCTTTGCATATTTTCTGGCTAAATGACGCAATTCTGCATCTTGGGCCACTGACAGCGCGACAGAGTATATTCCTATGCTAAAAAGAAAAGAAGCAAGCACAACAAAGGCACGTTGGATTGCTCCAAAGGGTGGATAAGAATTGTTGGTTATCCAGTTATTGGTCGTTGGAGAAATTAAAATGGTTGAAAATGCTGCTATAATCAAATAGTTAATGATCTTACGAGAAGAGGTAATTTGCCGTCCAAGAGTTTTTGCTACTAAAATATATGCAAAAGCTATTACAAAATCAGCTACAACCCATCCTGCGGTACCTATTACCCTAAAGATAAGGAAGCTGGGGTCCATATATACAAATTCACTTGCAGTTGACTTTAATAATTGAGGAGCAAATATCCCAAATAAAAAAAGTACAGGTGGTAAAATTATAAGTGTCCAAAATGTTGCTCTTCCTATCTGATCCTTAAAATAACGAAGGAAATATGCAACAGCAACTGTTTCTGCGATAGCAATAGCAGTAACTTGAGGGACAAGAAACCCATAGAGATGAATCACAAGTTCTATTCTAGATAAGTGTCTGCTTGCCATAGAATTGCTAGAGTGGAAATTTGGATCTATGGAGGGTGGTCTTGAAAAGACTAATTCCTTTGTATCAAATGCAGTAGTAACTGTCACGCTGATGCAAAGGAGCATCGATGATACAGCAAATGCCAATATCATGATATTGTGTCGTTTATTGACACTCGACTTGAACCATGACAAGAATTTGTAAGTGCGAAAACCAAAGAACAAGATGGCTACTGCACTTATTAAGACAATTAGAATCAGCAGGTAAGTGCTATATTGTGAAAATAACACCATTTCAACAATGATAGCTCCAAAGATGACTAAAAGTGCATAAAGAAAAATAGGTGTTGCCTTGTACAGCCTATTAAAAAACGAAGGAGCCTCAAGGTTTTTGCGCAATGCAACCATATAATCTCTAAGGGCATACAGACCTGCAAAAAATACAGTGATACTCATTGTTATAAATAATATTACACCAAAAGAAGAATTAAGAGGCTTTCCCAAAACGTCAAGAAAGGTGCCAAAGATTACATCGGTAATTATTATGGCCCAAGCAATAAACGTCATCAAATAAGTTTTTTTGTTGATGATACTTGTAGTGACTATCAACGGTATTTTTGTAGTCGACACGTCATTATATACTCTCCTATATGCGTTTCAGCAAATTGCCCGTGAAAATGTCACGTTATCGATATCAAAAGATATGTCTTTTGAAACAAGGGGTAGTTCTTGTCGTTGTTGCTGTTGTGCTATTGCAGCCTGATTTTGGTTTAATAACATTAATGAGCTAAGAAAAAATACGCCGGTAGCAACAATAAGAATGGTAAGAGACATTATTGCTGTCATATACAATGAAAGATGAAACGAAGAAGAATTACCTTTTTTTTCATTCATTGCGAAATCTAAGCAGCATTGGTATCTAGTCGTCTTGTCGTTAACTGCATCAATATATTTGGAGAAAATCAGCCAGGGATTATCGAAATGTCCTACTTGCTTTGCAATGTTGCTAAAGGGGACTTGAGCTTTGCCAGCTGCCTTTTCCAAATCAGAAACAAATTCCTTTTGTACTATTACATCATTTCTTGTTCCAAGTCTAGTAAGATGGCCAGCAACAATTGTGTCAAAGTCATAGTTGTTTAAGGCTATATCATGATGCTTTGATAAAACCTGCTGTATCTTTAGCTATTGCTAAATATGGAAATGGAACCCATCCTGGAAATATGATATCTACTAGCATGAGCACCTTTTGCTTTGGAGCATACATAAAGATATTTCCAGGTAGATGATTAACGCCATAGTAGTCTAACTCTAGGGACTGATTTCCAATCTGCAATGTGTAGTTCTTGGTAAAAGTCATTGTAGGTATTGGAGGGACCATGGAAGCATTTTTGGCTACACTTTTGGCTCTTTGTAACTCAGCTGCAGTTTCTTGTTGAGCTATAAAAGTAGCATTCTTTGGGAATATTCCAGCATCACCAATATGGTCTAAATGAGCATGGCTATATATCACAAAAGTAACCGGCTTGGTTGTCACTTCTGCTATGGCTTTAAGATAATTCTTGCCAATGGTTGGAGGAGCATCAACTGCTACAACACCTTTGTCTGTTACCATAAACATAGTCTGGTATGCTCCATCAGTTAGCCAATAAAGACCACCACGAATTTGTTGGACTAGATATCCTTTTGCAGGTATTTTTGGTCCAATTGCAGCTGCAGGTAATACTGGGCCTATACTATTTGTGTTATTGTTTGAGTCTTTTGCTACATTTGCCATAAGCAACGATGTGAATGCATCTATGTCAAGGACATGGCTGTTATGGCTACTACTACTAGTACCTACCAGCGCTCATCCTGGAGATATGATCATAACTAGGACTTTAGTTTGGAGTTTCTTTTTGTGCTTTTCCTGCTCCTATAACAGTTCCAAATATGATAACAGACACTAATCCAATTAGCATCAGCAAAAGACTCAACTTCATATAGTTATAAAGAAATACAAATATAGGATTTAACTATTTTCTCTTTGTTTTAGCGTTTTATCAGGCATCTATATCATAAGTTCAATCTCATGGTCTATTCTAGTCCTTTGATAGACCTGTGGCCAATATTACATAACAGCCTAATTTATAACCGTCATGATTTTATAAGAACGTCTATTGTTTCCTCCATGTAAGAGGGGAAAAATGATGTAATGACTGATATTGAACCTGATGTAGGTGAACCCCTTAACTACAAGGGATTCATGAAGAACATTCTAAATTCTCCTGTGGTTGTATGAAATACGGGGGCGAGGGATGAACTGAAATCAGCACAACAAAAATAAACCCTATGATTTTTCAAAATGTGAGAACTCCTTATCTGAGGCCAGGCAATATTATTTGTTGCTATGGTAGTAAATCGATACTGAAGAAGATGTGTTACATTCTATCATATTGGATGGCAAAGAACTATCAAATGCTATATCAAATGGAATCCTTTGCAATTTCTGACCAGCATACTTTGAAGGCAACAATGAGTTTGAATTGTAGAACTAATATAAAGATCTATAATTTCACGTTCTTCGTAGGTCATGAAAATATGCCGTGTAAGGTGGACGGCTCGATTATGATTTACAATTATGCTGATATACAAGGTCTGTTTTTGTTTTTGTAGCGTGTGAATCTACAATATTATCTCTTTGCAATGACTGATAAAATGCACCAGCACCTAAAATAAGAGAATGTGAATATTCTTCTAACAACATTTTTTTTGCTTCGTCCTGCTCCTTTGCTCCATAGTTATATGTGAATTCTACAATCATAGGCGTATTTTCTTCAGCTGACGAATACCATAGATTAAGATATACCTTAACAGTCTTGTCCCCTGCAAATGTGATCTTTCCAATCTCGGATGAAATTTCTATTGCTTCAAAATTATTTACTTTGCTGAGCGTTTCTTCAGCATCAATTCTTAAGTCAAGTCCCGGAAAGACAGATACTAGGTCTTTGATCGTATTAAAGTGTGGTTTTTGTTCATCCTTAAGGGATGCTGAAAGAGAAAACTTACTAATGAAAGGTGTAATTATATCCTCCTCGAACTTGATTTCGATACCTTTTGCAGAACTCGAAGATTCATATGAAGCAGAGACATATCTGTCCGGGTGTCTACATTTCAATGTGACATCATATTCATCTGATTTCTTCTCTTTTCTTATTCTAAGCAGGAAATTATTATTGCAGTAGAGTTCATATGCATCCGTATCTAAATACCATGTCCTCCTTTCTTTTTCTTCAACATCTCTCTTGAATTTTCCACCCTGTTTTTCAATTAAACTCTCCATAATGGTTGAGACTTCCTTTATTCCTTTCTCTCTATCCTTGAATTGATTAGTATCCAACATAATCTTGAACTCACGAGAGTTCAGGGGACGATTAGAGTGAGCCATATCACGATGTTAACCTCGTTGTTTTCAATATACAATGCTATATAAATGGATTTTTTACGCTATTAGATAATCTCTTATATCATATAACATTATTTTTAAAAAAACTAATCAATTAATATAGTCTGTAGCTTAATTCCATAATATAATTCCATTTCAATGTATGATTCTGATTAGCAATTGTTTATTGTAATTTAATAGATATATTGTTCTAATACATACAGAGAAAAGTCAATCAATATACGCAATATAATACTATAATAATCTTAAACAATCTGCTATCAAAAACCTTTTAGCTATGGGTATAGTATATTCTACTAGTATGACTGGTAGTACTAATGTTGCTACAATGGATATGACTGTGAAGATAGGAATCACCCTGCCCAAATCAACTATACTAAAGATCGACCAAATGCGTGGCGATATCCCTAGGAGCAGGTATATCAGAAGGACAATTGAGAGATATCTTGGTAGTAGCAAAGACATATTGACAACAAAGCAGCGGCAGCAACCAAAAATAGGAGGAGCTGGCATTGAGAGTAATATTATGCCATTTGTAAGTACTGGATGGACATCTGCATAATATTTTATGTTGCCGTACTTATCAAACAAATACTTGACATTTTGCGTTTCAGGTTAAGATAACGCCGCTGTTCCTCTAAAAGTCTCACACATGTTAGTTTTTTTTATCTTGTCTATCCATAACGCTGATTGTAAATCTTACATTAACTACAGCACATTCTGGGTTGGCTAACGCACAGCAGCAGAATAATACATCAATGCAACCTCAAGGAACACGGGTTGTACACATTAAAGTTGAATATGTTATCTTAAGTCAACTAGACTCTTGCACTTGTATTTTTAGTGTTTAATGCATTTACAATCATGTGATGCCTATAATGCTGGTATGCTCCTCCAGCAAATCCAATCTCTTCATTTTTCTCTTTTTTGATTTTTTATCAGGCCTACCTGTTTTTTAAATTATTATTATTAGAATCTTGCTCGCTGTAAGATATGCATTAACTAATAATTTACTAGTTAATACAATATATTTAATATCATGGCTTTTTAAATGGCGTTTTTGGGAACGTGATCTTGATTGGATGTCTAAATGCCGAATGGATCAAAACTAGTTCGCCTTTGTTTAATCTAACAATGTTCATTTTAGTACTTTCGTCTATCATATTATAAGGAGCAGTTGATAACTCAGATAAGCCAACCTTTGCAGTTATATGCATTCCTGTATTTTCATGCAAAGCGTAATCCACAGTACTCTTTGAACTGTTGTATACCTCTTGATCTACCAGTAAACAAAGTCTTCATTATTTGTTCTGCTACCGTATTCATTCTACCGGCTTGTCTAGATTTTGGTAGGAACCTATTGATTTCATCTATGAAAATCAACAGATACTTTGGCTTTTTACTTCTTTTACTGTTGTCTGCTACCATCATCTAAATTGACGGTCTCTGCCCTTAGAGAATACATTTCATCAATGCTTTTCATAACGTCTCCTATGACAAATGCCTGTTGTTAAAGCTCAGAAAGCATCGCTATATCTATTACAAAAACATCGCCTGACCTTATCTGCTTAATTTCTTTCCCGAGATATGTACTAGTTACTTTCTTATCGATAAATAGAGACGACCTTCTGAAGCACTGAACATATCCTTGAAACTGTAAAAGAGAAGACTTGTGTGTAATTATTTCTCCAGGATAGCCTTTGAAGTTAAATAGATCTGTCCAGGTCTCTACTACATTTTCCTCATTTCCTTTTCTCTCTTCAGAGATAGCATTAGCATTTTTATTTTTTTTAATAGGCCAAAACTCATAAATGTAATTTACAATCGAAGATAGATTATAATGGGGATCATATATTTCCGAAAATAAAAGTTCCAACCGGTCATATACATCTACTAATTCATAGGAGTAAGTTTTCGCATTCTCTGGAATATGTATTGAATTGGGTTTTCCATCTCTGCCTCTTGGAAGAAAATAAGTTATATTTTCGAAGGGCTCTAATTGTAGGTTGAGAATGTCAAATATCTCTTCATTTTTCTTTTTGTTCTCTTCATCTCCTCTACCATGTATGTGCAGCAAATCTGCCTCTTTTGTATTGAAAATTACTAATGCAAACTCTTCATGATATTCTTTGAGTTTTTGATATACGGATTGTAAGAGAAAGAGCAGGTAAGATGTTTTAGCATTTCCTGAAATTCCTGATGCATTTACGTGTGTAGTGTCTGGTCCTACTAAATATGAAATATCTAGATAAACAGGGATCTGTAGACGATTACTCATCTCTATTATTCCTGCAGGAATCGGGTAGGCCATCTCTGGAATTCCTAAAGCAAACATTACTTCTTCTACATTAGCAAACCTTACAGATTTCCCTAATTTAACTGGCATTCCTGTCGACGTACTTTTTAGGCTTCCTTCCTTAAACTCAGAGTTGGCCATAACCGAGACTCTTGCTATATTTACTCCGTATTGGCGAGCATATTGCATAGCACTAGTTGTTGAATTGTTTGTCGACGTTTCATTTTTGATATTCTGGAGAACCGACGAATTGTTTTTGAAAATAAAAGGCAATATGAAATACCTTTACGCTCTAATGGATGACGAAACAAGATTTTGGATTGCACAGCCGGTCGCCGATACCAAATATACGGCTAACATAAATCCATTATTTAAAAACGGAAAACATATAGCTGGAAAGCGACCCAACACTTTGATTAGTGATGGAGCACGCTAATTTCAATGATGCCTTTAACAAGGAATTTTACACCAATTCTAATCCGAAAACTAGGCATATCAGACACATTCGATTACAAGGAGACCACAACAATAACAAGATGGAACGGTTCAATGGCGAGGTCAGAGATAGGGAAAAAGTTATGAGAGGACTAAAGAAAAAAGACACTCCAATATTGACAGGTTATCAAATATTTCACAATTATGTTAGACCACATATGGGGTTAAACGGAGAAACACCTGCTGAAAGATGTGGAATTAAGATTGGGGGGAACGATAAATGGTTGACGTTAATTCAAAATGCAGAGAAAAATACCGAATAGAGCTAATGTTAGAATATCATAAATTAATATTCATAGTAATTAAATATCGATTGATTTTTAGCTACATTTCCTATGGATTGGAGAAAAATAGTAGCGGGTCTTTTCATCGTTTTGGCCATAGTTATACTTTTACTTGGTGTTCATTCGAATTTGTGGACATTTCATGATGTTGCACCGTATATTGTTTCAGGACTGGTAGGTGGTATTCCTACAGCAGTATTCTTTATACTCAGAACAAGTACGATTATCAGAAAAACAAACAATATCGAGGCGACGCAAGAACAGAAAAATGTAACACCGAATTTAGAATATGATAGAATAAT
The DNA here is from genome assembly GCA_963825865.1 of uncultured Nitrososphaeraceae archaeon. Classification (GTDB taxonomy): domain Archaea; phylum Thermoproteota; class Nitrososphaeria; order Nitrososphaerales; family Nitrososphaeraceae; genus CAWGVG01. Next base: position 133,834 of record CAWGVG010000062.1, read on the forward strand.
ACTTAGAACAGGCAACAGTAAAAGCCATGGAGGAGAATATCTTTATTCTAGTTATTTTCTGGAAATTATTAATACAATACCAAACACTCTTGCTCATGAATGTGAAACATTCATTGAACTGCAGAATACGGACATAAAACATATTAATGCATACTGGGACAAGGATAATTCAGAGATAACCTCTATAGGTCAAAAAGAACTTGTAAAACTATTTACAATTTCAAAATTTAAAGATGAGAATAACAATATTACTACAAACTTAATTTTTTACAAGAAAACCTCCGACGGATATATATCCGATATACCAAATGAATGGGATGATAATATGAATAAAAAACTCGTAGTCCAGATACAATCCTCAGATGCAAAATATCCGTTTGGTGATGAGATTTTTAAAAAGACATTATTGGAGATTACATATGAGACAATAGACGAATAATAACCGACGCTTTTTTACAACTTTTTACCCGACGGAGACTTTACAGAACCCGGCTGAGTCAACGGTCAGGTCCTGCGCGCCAATGGCGGCTTTGCATAATGCCTTTCAATAGATCTACTTCAAGAAAAGCTGAACGCCCAAGGATAATAGCGCTCGACCCTTACAAACTTAAAGCTACCAACAGAAGTAAAAAAATTATGAACAAACTTGAAGTATTGCCGGTTATTGGAGCCTTCTCCCTTTTCTTGTTCTATTATCTGTTGTATACTCATGCATTACGTTAACACCGATCGACATGCCGTTGCGTTGATTTTGAAACCTGCCATTTAAAGGGAACCTGGCTCACTAATTGAAGACGAATATAAAAAGATACAAGTATCGAACGGGCTGCGTTCATTTAGCGATAAATCTAGTTAAAGACACATCACACACTTTAAATGGTCAAATTCAAAGAAGCAGACCGTTTCCAAATATTTTTACTATGTATCAAGTCTATACTTTTCAGGATCGAACGACATTAACAGCTTATGAATATGTACGATATGGCAATTGGGTTGCAATTAACAAGGGTTAATATTTTCTCCTGCCAAGTACGTAGGACATATAGTTCTAACTATAACTACATGAACTCTATTCAGAACTAAAATATTCATCTACATACAACCGGATACGATGTATAAATATAGTATAAAATCCATGATGCTAGGATTAACTACAGCCATTTTGCTTACAAGTGTAATTGCAGTAAGCATGTCTGTAAAGTCCTTTGCACAAGCCCTTCCAGGACAACTTCAAAGTTCAAGTGGTCAAACAACTATCAATGGAGCAGGTTCAACGTTTGTCTTTCCATTAATGGATACTTGGCGTGTTGAATATCAGAAAGTTAAGCCAGATGTAAACATTAACTATCAGTCAATCGGAAGTGGTGGTGGAATTAAACAATTTACAGCTAAAACGGTAGATTTCGGCGCCACTGATGCTCCTCTTTCAACACAAGAGCAGCAAAATGCTCAAGGTGCAGTACCATATCCCAGTTACAATAGGTTCAGTTGTTGTGGCTTATAATCTTCCAAGTCTTCCAAACAAAGGACTAAAACTTACAGGACCAGTCATTGCAGATATATTCCTAGGTAAAATCAAAAAATGGAATGATCCCCAAATCCAGTCTATAAATCCTGGTCAATCTTTACCTTCTAAGGATATCGTAGTTGTTCATAGAGCAGACGGTTCAGGTACAACTTTTGTTTGGAGTGATTATCTTTCCAAGATAAGCTCACAATGGAATTCAACAGTAGGAAAAGGAAAGTCAGTACAGTGGCCAACTGGGATAGGTGCACCAGGTAACGAAGGTGTTGCAAATGCAATAAAGGGTACGGCTAATACAATAGGCTATATCGAATTATCTTATGCATTAACCACTAAAATGCCATACGCTTTTATACAAAACAAAGCGGGTAAATTCACAGAACCATCGTTAGATTCGACAAAGTCAGCAGTCAGTGCTTCGGCACCTCAGCTTCCAAAAGGGGATGGCTCATGGGCCTCTGTGTCTATGGTAGACGCACCTGGCGATGCTTCATATCCAATTGCTAGCTTCGTCTATGTATTGCTATATAAAGAATTGAGTACCGATCCTGGTATTGATGAGACAAAAGCACAGGCTCTTACAGGCTTCTTCTCATGGGCCATTACAGATGGACAAAAATTAGCGCCGAACCTAGCATATGTCCCTTTGCCTGACCAAGTAGTTAAACTTGACCAAGATACAATCAAATCGTTGACATTTAAGGGAAAGCCACTTTAGGTCAAAGATACAGGAAAGCTGATTCTTTTTTTTATTTTTCACCTGACCCTACAATTATATAGATGGTATATACCGGCGGTTTTCTTTTTATGCTGAAAAAAGATAAATAATAATTTTCTGTCTTATACCTGTTAAAATCGTGTCCCAAACAATAGATTATCTAAATTTGTAACTACATTTATCCAAATAATAAAGTAACAAAAGATGAAAAAGGAAACTAACAACTAAACAGAAGCTAAAGTGCTCACATATCTAGAAGGGATAATAATTATGGTCAGCGTCTTGGACTTGAACTTCCAGTTACAATGTAGACTACAGAGTCTGCAATATAACATGCATGATCTGAAATTCGCTCCAAATATCGGAGTATAAGAGATGAGCATATATAACACCTGAGATCTTTAACTTTTTCATTTGGGTTTTCTTCTTCTTGTGTAATGATGGCATCATGAATGTATTTTCTATAATGTGTATCCACGATATTATCCATCTCGTATAACCTTTGTGATGCATCTTTATCCCGTGATCGTAACGCTTCTAGACTTAGAAGTATCATTTCTCTGACTGTTTTTGACATTTCTAGTACAGCAGATTTATCACATTCAGATACAGAGCCTATTGTTTCAAGTATTTCTGCAATATCATAAGCATATCTGCCAAATCTGGAAAATCCATAAGCAATCTCCATGCAAGATTTGATAAATCTAAGGTCAGTAGCTACCGGTTGATAAAGGGCTATTAATTCTATCGCAAGATCTGATACTTCGTCTTGCAATATTCTGAGTCTTTCGGACCAATCAAAGATCTGTTTTTTTACATGGGTACTTTGCTCATAAGATTCTATTGCGGCAAATACTGAATTCTCCGATAACTTTGACATATCCATAATTATATTACGAATACGATCAATGCCAAGATCTAAAAGGCGAGTCAACTAAGCAACACTATAATTCCAATCTATTATTATGCAAATTAAAATGCACGCTTACCCGAATTTACCTGATATGTAACGCTCGGTTAGTTCTTTTTGAGGATTTTCAAATATTTGTTTCGTTGGCCCGTATTCGACTAATTCACCCAAATACATAAAAGCAGTACAGTCTGAAATTCTAGCTGCCTGCTGCATATTATGTGTTACAGTAATTATAGTTAGTTCACTTTTCAATCTATACACAAGTTCCTCAATTTTCGAGGTTGCTAAAGGATCCAATGCTGAGGTCGGTTCATCCATGAGCAATACTTCAGGTTGCATTGCAAGTGCCCTTGCAATACACAGACGTTGTTGCTGACCTCCAGATAATCCCATTCCCGGTTTATCAAGTTCATTTTTTACTTCATCCCATAAACCCGCACCTTCCAGACTTTCTCTAACTACATCGCTAATCAATTTCTTATCTCTTACGCCGTTAAGTTTCAACCCTGCTGCTACATTGTCGTAGATACTCATAGTAGGAAATGGATTTGGTTTTTGAAAAACCATACCAATACGTCTTTTTATAATTACAGGATCTATGCCTTTATCGTATATATCGATATCATCAACAACAACATGGCCTTTTGCAGTAGCACCCGGAGTCATCTCATGCATACGATTTAAACAACGAATAAGTGTTGTTTTACCGCATCCTGAAGGGCCTATAATTGCAGCTGAAGTATTTGGCTTTATGTCCAAATCTATACTCTTTAGTGCCTGTTTGGTCCCAAACCACGCGTCAAGGTTTCTGATCGATACTTTGTATCGTTGCTCTTCTTCTTCTCCTCTAAGATCGCGATTATCGTCAAGAACCTTTTTTGAAGCCTTTTGCAAGGATATATCACGCAATTTGTTGTCTGTTGTCAAGCAACTTGATTTAATGGTATGAATAATTATACATTGTCTAAATAGATGGCATAGATCTATATAGGTTAGATGTGGGATGTTTTGACGTTAAATCCCTTGCGTTGAGCAAGAAATTTTAGGATCGCACTTAACAATACGACAATAATCATAAGTATCAATGCTCGCTCCCCATCCTTGAGAATGAGCTGATTCATAGGGTTGTGAGGCTAATCTCCATATTCTTAGCGGTAGAGCGTCAATAGGCTTAGTAAAGCTTGTAAAGAACAAACTCGTACCAAGAATGGTCATAATTAAAGGCGCAGTTTCACCAGCGATCCTTGATATAGCCAGTACAATACCTGTAAGAACTCCACTTTTGGCACTTTTCATAACTATCGAGAACGTTACTCTAAATTTTGAGATTCCAAGCGAGTAACCAGCCTCTCGAAGTGAATTTGGCACTATTTTGATCGTTTCTTCAGTAATTCTCACTACGATCGGCATCATGATTATCGAAAGGGAGAAAGCACCTGCCAAAACTGAAAATGAGCCTAGCGCAAGAACAATTGTTAGATATCCAACTATACCAATTACTACAGAAGGTAAGCCTGTAAGAACATCGTTGAATAATCTTACTGCAGTTGGAAGCAGCCCATTACTTGAAGCAAACTCCGATAAATATATCCCGGTAAGTACTCCTATTGGAACTGCAATTAACGATGCCAACCCAACAACAATCAATGTTCCTTGAATAGCAGGAGCAATACCACCTATTGCTGACCCTATAGCGCCTGGAGGTTGAATCAATAATTGTATGCTAATTGCCGAGCTGCCATTCTTTATTACCTCTAGTAATATACTGCCCAAAGGGATTATAGCAACTAAAACGCAAAGTATTGCAAAACCACTTACGATTTTATCCATTAACCTGCGCTTATAGGACTGCCTTAAGATTATGTTCTGAATTTTCTGTTTCTTATTGTTATCATTACTATTGTTAGTACTGGAGTTTAATTCATTTCGATGCATATGTTTATTCTCTTCCTCCAGGACTAACCTTCACCATCCTAGAGACCAATATACGCGCGCCAATATTGATTCCCATTGTTAAAATGAGCAGAACCGCTCCAAGACCAATTAAAGCTGAAAGTTGTAAATTTGACGATGCTTCGTTAAATTCGTTAGCAATTAAACTTGCCAATGATTGACCTTGAGAAAATAACGAGTTAGGAATAGGAGCTATCCCTATGGTATTTCCAATGATCATTGTAACCAATATAGTTTCACCTACAGCTCTACCTAATCCCAGAATTGCAGCTCCTAATAATCCAGACTTCGCATACGGAAATATAGCTATTCTCACAGTCTCCCAGCGGGTTGCCCCTAAACTATACGCAGCTTCTCTCTGGGTATCTGGCACCGCCTTTATTACTTCGCGAGAAATTGATGACACAATCGGTATAATCATAATAGCCAAGACTATTCCAGCCGTGAAGACATCCAGGCCAAATGGAGTTGTACCAAAAAAAGGAATCGACCCTCCAAAAGCGTTGTACAAAGGCATTTCAATCAAATCTCTGACCCAGAATCTAAATACAAATAGCGCCCACAGACCGTAAATTATGCTTGGCACGGGCAGCTAGCAATTCTACAATAAAAGATAACGGTGTACTAACCCTTGCGGGTACCATTTCTGATAAAAAAATGGCAATTCCAAGGCTTACTGGAACCCCTATTGCCATCGCTATAGCTGAGCTAACCAGAGTTCCAATAATATAGGGTAACGCACCGTAAGATTCACGACCTTCTACCGAATTCCAGTCATTACCAGTTAAAAATTTAAGAAAGCCTTCTTTTAAAAATATGTCTTTGGACCCATTTCCTACTGAAAAAGCTACAAGTCCAACCATAAGTAAAGTATAACATGCCGCCCCGATTACTATGATGCGAAAGATTTTGTCTCCCCTTCGTTTTCCTTGACGAAGAAACGAAAAAGAGGAACTTTTCCTTCTCTGCTGCTTATCCGCTTGGCCGATGATACAAACACCTATTGTAAATAAAAGATGTGAATAAGTCGTTATATTACGCTTACATATAGTGATAACATAGATCACGTTAGTCTATATAGACAAACCTGGTAAAAGAACCGATTTCCACGCAACACCGCTCTTTTAACTGCTTGATAGTCAATTTACAATTTACATTTTTTTCATATTATATATATTAAATAATTAAATTATCATTTATACAAAAATCTTATCTCATAATAACTAAACTTTTTAGTAGAGTTAAAGTAATATAACAAAGACAATAATAATTTCTTCTATGGAATTATTCATTCTTCGGCATGGTGAAGCAGGTAAAAGGGTCTCCTCTGGAAATAAAGACTCTGCAAGACCACTTACAGTTACAGGTCAAAAAGAGGTTGCAGATATAGCAGCATCACTCAAAGACCTAGGTGTTAAATTTGATCTTATAATCACAAGTCCACTAAAACGAGCACATCAAACTGCGGCAATAGTAGCCAAGAAGCTTCAAAATGAAAAGAAAATGGAAGATTGGGACGAATTAAAACCTGAAGTCAAACCGCTGGAGCTTTATCATAAATTATCCTCATCACCACAATTCAAACCACAATCGTCCGTACTTGTTGTAGGACATGAGCCTTATCTTAGTAAGATGATAAGTGAGATTATAGCTGATGCAAATGGCGATGGTGGTTCTGTCCACATAGCTCTCAAGAAAGCAGGACTGGCAAGAATTAGGGTAACTTCTAATTCTAATTCTAAGATGCAAGGCGAATTAAAATGGTTACTTACTCCAAGACATATGAAGAATATGTTAAAATGAATTCTATATGAAGAATATAACAATAAGAATTCTATATGAAATACATATTAACAGATTTAATAAAAGTATACGAATTATATAAAATGTCCTGACAAGTGAAATTAAAACTGCCTTTATTACTAACAGGAAGGGTAGCTCAATTTGAAAGTATCAGTTGTAGACCTTGGCTTCAATTCTGTTAAATTAGTTAATTACTATGCGAACAAGGATAATTCCTACAATGCCTATGAGCAAGACAGCGTAAAAGTCAAACTTGGCGAAAAATTAAATGAGACTGGATGCCTTGGAAGCGAATCTATCCAGCGCACAATTAATTGTTTGAAATTGTTTCGGGATATAATTGGTTTTCAATCCATAAAACACGTACTAGCCGTTGCTACGAGTGCGGTAAGAGAGGCAGGAAATAAAGAGGACTTCCTCAAAAAAGTCTATGAAGAGACAGGATTTCGATTTAGAGTATTATCTGGTAAAGAAGAAGCACTATACTCATATGCAGGTGCATTAAAGTCAACATGCATTCCAACTGCGCTTTTTTTTGATTTAGGTGGCGGAAGTCTGGAAATAGTATACACAGAAAATTACAGTATTAAGAAATTTATATCGTTACCACTAGGTGCATTAAGGCTATCACAAACTTATGGTAGAACTGATGGCAGTTTTACTAAGAAAAATTATTCTAGGATGAAATCATACATACTCGAAGTTCTTCCTACTAGAAAAGAACTTGACATGAGTCCTGATACCACAATTGTTGGTGTTGGTGGTACATTACGAGCCATCGCCCGGTACGATCAAGAAATCAGAAGCTACGCGCTCAACAAAATTCACAATTACAGGATGGATTACGAATCTATCGATTCAATTAATACAGGTTTTTGTAAAATGAGAGCAAATGATATAGCTAAGATTGATGCTATTGGTAACAACAGAGCAGAAGCTATCACTGCTGGTTCATGTATTATCAATATGCTAATGCAGAAATTTCGATTCCAAAGGGTAATTATAAGTGCTAGAGGTTTAAGAGAAGGAATTATTTCAGCATTCTTGGAATCACCCAATACATACTGTACAGAAAATATCAACCAAGATCAAATTCAGAATTCTGTTATACTCTCTTGTAAACAGCCAATCGTTCAAAAGCCTATCTATGCTTTCATAAATGCTTTGATTTCTATTGGCTTGGTTAAGGAACGGGAGTACGAAATCATAGTTCATGCGATAAAGCAACTGTCAAAAATGTCCCCCGCTAGCAATTTACACAATATGTTTTACATGATCATTGATGAAGACAGTTCGCACCTTAGTCACAGTGAGCAATTGGTTCTGGCTTTATCCATGATATATACACGAAAAACAAAGACTGCAAATTCATTGTTTTCAAGATACAGATCAATATTGCAACCACAAAATAGGAAATCTATTGAAAAAATTGCAGACATGCATTAGCCTTTCAGAAATTCTAGGAAGAAATAATTCCAAAATCAAATTAACAGCACCCAATGGGATGAAAATTGTCATGAGTATTATACCAGGAAAAGAGAATCCACTGCCCATGATTTTGTTAGAAAATGCATTAAAAAACTTTGAAATTGCCTTTGGCGTTTCAATTGATTATTCGATATCTGTTCTCAATCTAGAAAAGCAGCAACAACAAAATCATGTTTATTTTACAATGCCTAAAGAAATAACCACCTAGAAGAGCTAATTTTAGAAGATGAGAAAATATATCTCATTAAGGCATAAAAAAACTCGTTGTAATTGAGTGTGCTATGTTATCTCATAAATTTGGGGCTTCTGTCAAGTCTTCGTCGGATACTTGCTTTTTAATATCTCTTACTGGTAATTTTTTTCCTTGAAACTGTTCATATAAGCATGGCTGGTACTTATTAATCAACTCAAGTAATCTGTTTGTATTGGGTAACGATCAATTGACGTTATTGGTAGAGTGTTAGTTTGCATTCTCATATCATCAGAATTGTTGTTTTTTGTTTGCTCGTTTGTTAGATGTCAACATAACTTTTTGTCTGAGAGATTGATGATATTGTTTAGGTGAAAGTATGTCTCTAATCTTTTGCCTAACTAATCGTTGTTGGTCTTCAATTCCAGTTGTACCGTCTATGACTGTAAAAGCTTCAGATTGAATCATAGAGTCATACTGATCAATGATCCTGCTTTGAAAAATTCTATAACTATCGTAAGGGTCATTGCTTAAATTCAAATCCATGCCTGCCTCATAATACTTTAATTTAGGTCTACCCATCATTATCCTTTCAATTGCAATATCAACTGGAACCCTAAAATAAAATACTATGTTAGGCTTTAATGCAAAATCATAAATATTGCGAACCAACTTAGGGCTGCAACCTCTGACTACATCTCTAGCATATGCAGTATACACATATCTATCAGCTAGTACAATATAACCAGCACGAAGTAGCGGGAAAATATTTCTTTCATATCTATCTGCAAAATCAGTAGCATGTAAAAGACTAAATGTAGTTGGTGTGAGCCGACCCTTCTTCTTACCTTTCGATGTTATCTCTTTTACTATTTCAGAGGAATTCCATTCAGTCTTAAAAACTGGTAAACCTTCTGATAATAACCATTTATCAAGCAGATGAATCTGTGTTGATTTTCCAAATCCGTCTATCCCTTCTACTACAATAAGCTTACCTTTTACTTCAAGCTTTTTGTTATGCAGCATTGAGATACCTTCCTTCGTCATCCTGCTTCTGTCCTATATTCATCATTGCATTTTATATTAATAATGGTTAGTGTGACAGAAATGGTATTATTAACTTATCAGAAGCAACTTGTTTTTTATTATTTACCCACGCTATCTTATTTCAATGTTTTTGTGTTTAAAGGCTCTATATAGAAATAATCTATATGAGATTGATAGTTTAAACACCATGCTGTATTGTATGAGGTTTGGGTTACAGGCTGTTCAATGAGTGATTTAAAAATAAAGGAAGCATTTACGTTACATTCAATGGTTTAACAATCAAGTAATGCTGTATTAAAAGCGGAGGGCTTTGTATCAGATGAAGGTTCTGAAGTTGAAAAGCGTTCCCCCTAAAGCCAGTCTACTGCAGCAACTGCAAGGAGGCTAATCTCAAAAATGCCAAGTGATGTTCAAAGTGCGACATGCACAAGACCATACAATCATGGAAGTGATGCAGCACTAGATAATAAAAACAAGCACATTTCGTGTGGGAAATCACCAGTAATCAATCATCTTTGAAGGTCACTGTCTTATTACAGCAAGATTTAGTCTTTTTATTCGCTCCATTATCCACACTATAATTTAATACCGCGTTCCAAATGTGACTTTAATATTTGACTAAATAGAAGAAGATTGTTGTTATTAAGAACATATGAAAAGAACAAGGAGAAGCGATGTGTCTAATAATAGGTTTTAGCTTACTGTTTAAGCAGTGTTTTGCCTTGGCGCCAGTTAGCGAGGACTATAATATATTATTACTACTCCTACTCGTACAATAAAGGATCCAATGATTTCATATCTGCCTGGCTTCTTTTTGTCTATCAATACTCCCCAGAGAATAGAGAAAACTATGAATATTCCACCATATGCTGCATAAGTTCGGTGGAAATGGGACGGTTGAAAAGTTGGATTTATCCCGTATACAAACAATATAAAGCCGCCAATAATCATTAAAATCCAACTCATATCTTCTCTTAACCATAGCCAAACAAGATACCCACCACCGATTTCACACAGTTTTGCAAGAAAAAATAGGAATAAACTAATTGAAATATCCTTGATATTACTGTTCGATGGCGACACTAGTTGCGAAAGCCATTACTATAAAAATCTGACTAAGGCTTTGAATTCCAAACTACTCTTTGGTGAATTCCTTTGAATCCTCCAAAGTTATACTATTGAATGGAGTTATAGTTTTATTATTATTATTGGTTATTATTTAACTAATTTTTCCTCTTCTTTTTTTTGTTTTTCTATAGGCCTCCGGGGCTACGTTTTTCGTTTTTCCTTACCTCTCTTTGTAATTAATTTTCTTAATTTTGCGGTCTCTTTCATCAGCGTATCTGCATCATAACCATTAAAATCACAGAATTTTTTATCTTGAATTACTGGCAATTCTTCGCTGCTCCTGTAGTTCTTCTACCTCCTCTTCCTTTTGTTTCCATAATTACACTTACTTTACCTAATTTCCCTTGACAACTTAAATAGTTTCTTTTGTAAACAATAATATATGCGAGAACAGCAGATTAAAGAAAGGGTAAAAAAAAGATATGGCAAGATAGCGTTAACAGGTAATAATTCTGAATGTTGTTGTAAAGTGGTGTATCACAAGAAGAATGTGCTAGTGAAAATGGTTAATCACCAATGCAATCTGTGAAAGTCTATTGGTTATGACACTACGGATATAGAATCCATTCCTGAAAGTTCCATACTTGGAGTCGGATGTGGTGCACCTACAAAATTTTCTGATATCAGACAAGGAGAAACTGTTGTAGATTTAGGTTCAGGAGCAGGAATTGACGTATTTTTGGCGGCTAATAGGGTTGGAGAGTCAGGCAAAGTAATCGGTATTGACATGACAGATGAAATGTTAGAAAAGGCAAGTAAAAATGCAAAGGATAATGACTATACGACAAATGTAGAATTTCGCAAAGGAGATATTGAAAAAAGAATTCCTGTTGAAGATAATACTGTGGATTTAGTTATAAGCAATTGTGTTATCAATTTGACTACTGATAAAGTAAACACGTTCAAAGAAATCTACAGAGTATTGAAAAACGATGGAGGTAGAATGATAATTTCGGATTTGGTTACTGAAGAGAGGTAAAGATAGAAATTCAGTTAATCCAGAAAAATGGTGTAGTTGTATTGATGGCGCATTAACAAAAGAGAATTACTTGCAGAGCATAAGATCTGCAGGATTTAAAAATGTAAACGTGCTGGAAGAAAAGTCATATATCGAACCCGATGCGGTAGATGGAGGAAGAAAAATTTCTAGTTTAATGATAAAAGCAGTCAAGGATTAATGAAGGTTCATTATGAAGTTCTTATTTGGTAGACAAATCAAACAAACAAGCTGAACAGGAGAAAGAAAAGACTGTTCTATTTGTATGTGTAGAAAACGCAGGAAGAAGCCAAATGGCAGAGGGTTTCTTTAGGAAATATGCCCCAAGAGGTTATTCAGCCATAAGTGCAGGAACAAAACCAGCAGGAGAAATCAACCCACTTGCCATACAAGTAATGAAAGAACTTAGTATTGACATTAGCAAACAAAAGCCTAAGATAATTACGGAAGACATGATAAAAAATTCGACTGTGAGGGTAAATATGGGATGTATGGACAAGGAATCATGCCCTACATTATTCATTCACAACGTGTAAATTGAATGGGGAATCGAAGATCCTAAAGGCAAGTCATTGGAGAAGATAAGAGAAATTAGAGATATTATTGAACAAAGGGTAAGGCAACTTGCCACAGTTGTGTAAAGATAGCCCGCAGATTAAGTTCTAATCAAAAGAAGTTTATAGCCGAAGTTATTGGCACGTTTATTATTCAGTTGTGTTTTCCACTGGCTCTGTAGTTATAGATGCTAAAGTAAATAGAAGATTAGGAGTTCCGTTTATTGCATTTGCTCCATTTGTAGGTGTTGCAACGACAGTTTATCTTTTTGGAAAAATCTCTATGGCTCAGTTCAATCCTGCTGTTACAGTCGGGTTTATGATTACAAAACATATTATTACAAGGATTCAATTAGTATACTACTTTACGGCAGAGATAATAGGTGCATTATTTGGGAGTTTATTTGTAAAATATTTCATAGGTAATACAGCCAATTTAGGCGCTAATTCACCAAATTATAGTTTTCCAATACCTGTAATTTTTGGAATTGAGGTTATAGCATCTGCTTTCCTCATGTCTGTGATCTTGATTGCTGTCTATATGAAGGGACTAAAAGGTTTTGGCGGAATTGCAATAGGAGGAATAGTTGGTCTGGACATATTCTTCTTCTCATCTATCTCTGGTGCTTCAATGAATCCTGCTAGGTCATTGGCTCCTGCATTGCTTTCTGGATCTATGGAGGAATTTATGGCTTTACTGGTAGTGCAACTTTTGTTGGAACTTCAATTGTTGCATTAATATTCAGAAGAAAATTTGTTCATGTTTAACAAGTATCTTATTAATTTATCATAGTGTTTGTTCAGCGGATATCCCGTTTGAGTTTTTTAAATAACTCTTCTCCACATATCCAAGGAAACGGACCTAACATAATTAGCGACTAAAAGGCTTGTTATGGATAATACAATAGCCTTAAAGAATACAATATCAGCAAATGATGCCAACAAGGTTATGTTATAGTAACACAGAATATAATTATTGAACATCATAGATCAACAATTTAATGCGTCTTTGATGTAATTCAATATAATGGTTTAAAATTATAGCAAGGTCCGCAATAAATCAAATATATTATAATAACAAAATGCTTGTTAGAATTTCATGAAGAACAACACAACTTTAATAATCGTCGCAACAGCGATTATGATATCCGCATTTATGGTGACAGCAGTTGTATGGCATCAGCAACAAACGCAAGCCATGATGGAGTCTAAGAGTCGCTCCATATCATGTGTAGACAATCAGCCATGTCATACTTCAAGTGAACAGATTCAAGTACACCTTCTCCAACACTAGCACCTTCTCCGGCATCAATATTAATGCCCCATTCATCAACATCAACATCTACACCTTCTCCAGCATCATCAAAATTACATCACCATAACTTCCATACTCTTCGACAATGACTACGAGCCACCCTTCAGCGTTGAATTCAACACAAGCACCTTCTCCAGCATCAATATTAATGCCCCATTCATCAACATCAACATCTACACCTTCTCCAGCATCATCAAAATTACATCACCATAACTTCCATCACTCGACAATGACTACGAGCCACCCTTCAGCGTTGAATTCAACTGAGAGCCTATCCGACGATTATCGTTCTATAGCCAATGAGCTATCTAATTTAACGAGCAGCTGAAACAACGAGCCTCTACAACTAGCTAAACATAGCAATGTAAGATAGCTTTCATATTTTTCATGTCTTGCATTCAATTTTCTAAATCCGTTATGTCATAAGTTGGCTCTTTCTCCAACACAACCCATATTGTGGTATTAGCGCGTCGTATGATTAATTTTTGTATAGTGATCCTCTTTTTTTTTATTTGGCTCTCAACTATGTCTATATATGTATGATTCCATCACTTGGTGTTACCAACCATAGCATTAGCTGTTAAAGTATCAGTAGCATTACTCAGAACAATTCTCTCTCCAAATGTCTGTCCGTTATCGTTACTTGCTCTGAACGCTGGCTCTTTTATTCCATCCTTTTCATTTACTTCCCACCACGATACGTATACGTTACTTTCCTCTGCTCTTATTGATGGATCGACTGAATCAAATTTAGTCGAATTGCTTAGATTAATTTTTGGACCAAATGTCTTGCCGTCATCGCTAGATGCTCTAAACATTATTTCAAAGTTTCCTCCAGTTTTATTACTTGACCAGGTTATGTAGACATTGTTTCCAGATGTAGATATGGGTGCCAAAAATAAAGGATACAACATTGCACAGCTTTTTGTACAGTAGCAGAGCCTGTTAATTGTGAAGGTAGTGGAGTCATAGCACCGTACACATTGGTCATTTGTAAAATTACTAAAAATAATGCCATGGATACAGATAGACTTACGCTAACAATTATGGTTCTGTACCTTAACCTTAACATTTTCCTCCTATGCTGAGAAATAAGAGTTATAAGAGTTCATAAGTTGGTCTTGGATCACCTGTTACTCATCCATTTGCTACGTTATAAGAGCTAGCCCCGTTAACCGGGGTTGCTCCATGTGTATGACCCAAAACAAGATTAATAACACCAGGCGTAGATGGATCAAAGGTAGTACCTGAAAAAATTATCGCTCATTGCATAGTGCTGAGCACAGTTCAATAACGCAGTCACAGTATTACGATCATAATAACCCATAACCTGCTTGAGGCGGTCAGGATCTCATCTAAATCCACATTGCTTTGGATTTGGAGATGTGTATTTTACGAACTTATCCATCAAGCCTCCATTAGTTGCATTCTGTCCTTCATAGAGACATATAGATTAGATACTTCTATATTGATATCAAGCTTTCATTTTCGATATGCCTTTCTTTTCCAAATTGCTTTCCAAAAGTGCGAGACAATGGATGAAATGGCACAAAATTGGCAGTCTGAGTTTTCGCAAATAATAAGGAAAGTAGTAGGATTAGCAATATTACGATTCGTAGGAAGTCCAATATCTAAAGGAGATGAGAAACGATATGAAACAATATTTCGGAAAATATTGGAAAAACAACTAGAACCACAAGAAGCAGACAATTTCTAAAAGAACTGGAACAGAAATATCCTAAAAGTTAGAGACGTGCACTTTAGCGGAGATGTGGATATAATAGATACAACATGCGAATTAGCACAAGTGGCGCATATAGCAATAACTGCAATTATATTGGCAAGAAAGAACAAGAAAGGTTAGTTGGTCAAAGAAACCAGCTAAAGTAAATAAACAAGACTGCAAAACAGTATAGATCTGTTTTTAGGATCATTGTTACGCATAATTGGTAAAAATTATTCCAAATTGCTATTCAGGGACAGCAGTAGCGGCATAAGAAGAAGCTAACAACAGGCTACCAAACATGGTTTTCCTGTTTGGTAATTGAAGTGAGGTAATTGCCCTATTCATTAAGATCAGCCAAGTCTCAGCTGTCTGGAAATTCTAATGTTTTTACTGTCAACTTTTAGGAAAGTATGTCACAGAAACAGACGATAGACATAGTCGTGCCTCCTATCGAGGGAGGGATGAAAGAAAAGGCTATGCCAACGTATAAGCAAGTCTCTTGCTATCATACACTAATTGGGAAAATCAGTTTGGAAATAGGATTAGCGAAGACAATGAAAATGTGGATTTTCGTTATTAGCGATCCTTTATATAAAAAACGGCTGCATCCATTGTATATTCTAGACGAACAATGAAATGCATGGCGATATATTGCATTATTACTGTAACTTTAGTCCTATAGCCCTATCAATTATTTTCGAATGATCAGCTTGTACCTCGGTTGTTATATACAAAACATGATTATCGTCCAACGGCATAGTAATGCGCTTAATCTTTTCATATTCAGCTAATACGTATTTTCCTTTTCCAATCTTTGGTGCAAGTTGGCTACGCGTCTTCCAAGCGTTAATAGCCAGTTCAAGTGATTTTTTACTCTCTTCTGGTGTGAGCAAGTTCTTTACGCCTTGCCTATGTTCTGAATACATTATTTTGCCATTTAGATCACAGATTGTCACCAGTCTAATGTTTGGGTCACTGTTCATGATTTCTTCATAAATGCGTTTATAATCCATTATCTAGGTATGTATGTAGCGAACTTAATAAGATTTTTCGAAAACGACTCAATAAACATGGCATCTTTTGCTTCTTGTTATGTTTGGTACTAAACCATAATGCAAGCGATGTAAACCCAAGGATATGCAAATTATAACTTAACTAACTCTCATATCATAAACTACATGCCTAGAAAATATGCATAGCTAACTACATCAATGTTTATTGCATCTTTCAATCGCCTTGGAGATACTTTTCTTTGCAACTTCTTTACCTTCCCATCTTATTACTTTGACATATTTTCCCTTTTCTAAGTCTTTGTGATGCTCGATGAAATGCTTGATCTGGTTGAGTATATGCTCTTCAATACTATCGATATCTCTAACAGTTGAAAAACTTGGATCTAATTTTGTATTAGGTACTGCAATGATCTTTGAATCCTGTCCTTCTTGGTCTTCAGTTAACAATATTCCAACTGGACGGGCACGAATCACCGACATTGGTATCTACAGGATCATCTCCCAGTACGAATACATCTAAAGGATCTCCATCTTCTTCTTTAGTATTAGGAATAAAGCCGTAATTACAAGGATAAAACATTGCAGTGGATAATTTTCTATCTACAAATATTCTCTCCGCTTTCGACATCTATTTCATATTTGATGTTACTATCCTTTGGTATCTCTACTATAACATTAAATTCATCAGAACGATTTTTGTCTGAATTCAGTTTGTTTATGACAGTCATTTCTTATCAATAAAAGTCAAACACATATCTAAAATATATATTATATCCAAAAAAAGCTGTTATAAAGAAATCCATATTATGGATACAGAACTGTGTGAAGTTATGAGGTACTTGTAGGATTTATTCAAAGATTCATTGAATGAATTTAGGGCTTAATATTTTGCTACTCAATTCTTGGGCACATCATTGTATTCCATTTAAATATCGCAGACAATTGGTCAGAGGAAACACAAAATCAGTCATCTAGAGATACCTGGAAAAATTCCACGATCAAAATGATTTCCATCTCATACTCTCAATCGAGCTGCGTAGTATATACACATCAGGCTAAGGACCAAATTTGATTTAAGAAATTCTCCTTAGGATTAGAGAGGTTACCCTTGCAAAATTGAATGAATTCTTCATATTTATGATTTCTTTCTTCAATTTCATCATCAAGAATATAATGAACTGCTCTTGGATTTCTAATCCTTTTTAGATAGGCTATAGTAATATCTTCGTCATGTATTGATCCTAGCATATCTTGTATCTCTTCCAATTCGGTTATCATTCTTTGTATTTCCTTGTTTTGATCAGGCAGTAACTCCAACAAATACCTCAATTTTTTACAATCCTTTCTCATTTCGTGCAATTCTCCTACCTTTTTACTATTTGTAAGTACCGATTGGAAAATTTAGCTCTATTCTGTCGCTAAATCTACCTACTATATTTTTAAACCTCTGTTGTAATTTTTTCCCAGGTATGTCCTCTTCATCGATCTTGGGTGATTTATCTTTTAACGACAATGCAACATTCCTAGCTTTTCTAATTTTTGTATCTCTTCTTTTTTCTAAAGATCTGGTTAGTTCCGCATATATCGAATCTGAAGAATATTTTTTTAACTTTCCGTAAATTATATCATAATCTCTAATTTGGCTATTTATTTTAAAAAGCCGTTTGCTTGCTGTAATGTAATTAGATACTCTAGTCCTTTTACGAACTTTCTTTGGTAATGATCTAAAGGAAGCATCCAGTTTTCTAATAGCTGTCCTAATGTCATGTATGTTATCCTCATTTGGATCAGCGAGGTAGTTATTGACTCTATTATCTACCTTTTGTATATTTTCTTGGAGTTTTGTTACAAAGGGTTTAGTAGAAATTGAGAATGTCATAATAGTCTTTTGCAGGTGTTACCTATGTATATGTATTGGTCCACATTGATTTGTCTTCTTTCAACGAATAATTATTTTTACTCAGTTTTTGATTATCATCATAACTTTGTTTGGAGAGTGGAGAATGTTGATGATAATCTGTTGTACATCTTAAGCAACATCTCTCGGCTCAATACCATTATTAATTTTCCTTTAGTATCAGAGTTTAGTGCTTCCCATCGCCTAATAAATAAATTCACCTGTGATAAAGTACAAGTTTGCATCGACCGGACTTCTCCTGTCAACATCTCTATCAACTCTTCTAGGCCAGGATTATGTCCAACTACGAGTACTATTCTACAGTCATCGGAGATGCGACGCAAGACTTCCATATATGCTTCCGGGCCGGCCTGGTAAAAGGAACTGGTCAAAGTGATCTCCCCTTTGTAGCCACAGACCTTAGCGACGGCTTCCGCTGTGGAGAGAGCTCGCATTGCTGTGGAGCTTAGGATCATATCCGGGATCAGATTCTTGTATCGCAACAGTTTACCCATGTAAGGTGCATCACGTTTGCCGCGCTTATTGAGAGGACGGTCGTGGTCTACCAATTCGAGATGTTTCCAGCTTGACTTCGCATGGCGAAGGATGAGTAATGTTTTCATCTACAATCTTTATATCACCTAGAATATAGTTTGCTCGTAAATTTTTCCTATATAGATAAACCTGCCTGTAGATCTCTAATTTGGTTTTGAATCTATTACTATTTCACAAATATCGTCCTTTGTTATAGTGATAAGGTAAATATTGTTACTGGAACACAAAGGGCAAGAATGAATATGGCATCTTCTATTTTGTTTTTCTGAGAACTTAAAAATGGTTGCATTCCAAAAACATGTTTCACAAATTACGAACTGGCAGTCAATATTGTCGTATGTCCAACTTTGAACCAATGAAGAATTACTAGAAAAGGAAGAGGTAACAGAATGCATCTATTTACTTTATTTAAAAATGTGTATATACTCATTGTCGAATGTGATCTTATAGATATTCTTAATCTATATTGAGATAAGCTAGTACTATACCGATTATTATTAGGCTTCTAACAAAGGCAAAAATATGCTAACGATCATTCTTCTCATATTTTTATTAGGCTCATCTTGAATTTGCGTTTTACAGATTACTAGCTTAAATGTTCCTCGATAATGTCTTAGGATCTGCGTAAGAACCAATTTGGGGCTATGGGTATGACAACATGAAAAAGGAGTCATCGTCATATTGGCTGAATTACATTATAAATGAGAAAATCGAATAATCGAAATTTTTGAACAAATACATTTTGAAATTCATGATTTATGGATAGGTGTCAAATAGTTGTTGGCTGATTTAACAGTCCATTTGTAGATATAATGGGAGTCCTACGAACTATCGCGAGACGCCAGTTTTTGAAGAATAAATTATATAGACTTAATATGGCTATCATTTTGAATCTAAGCACCCGTACTCTTATCCTGGGTCACGTATATCTCAAAAAATATGCTCAGAATTGGAAGCAAAAGAGATGCTCTCCTGGAAAACCACTTTATCTAATGTGTGATGCCTGAAAAGAAAAGAAGACGGATTGAAGAAATTATTATGTTTATTTTTACTTTCATTACTGATAGAGCAATTGTCCGTTACTTTGTAGCATTGCCAGAGCTTGTCATGTTACCGCCACCGGAAGATGTGGTATTGACGCCACCACCTGCTAGTGCGTTACTACCGCCACCAGCCATGCTTTGATTGCCCTGAGCCAATGCGGGAGTGGTTGGAAATAATCCTATAGCAACAGCTGCTGTTATCACTAATGCGATTGTTGCAAAGGTAGCTATTGTTGTTTTTCTTCTATACATCATGGAAAACATAGTGGAAATCAGTAATATGCTACTGTATTAGAAGCTAATCTAAGGAATGTATATAGTGGTATTGATATAACAGGAATCAAAATTATCTAAATATTTCCTTATCAGAAAATGGCACTTAAGTTAATTTTTTGATATATCAGTAGTTTTCGCATGGCGATGGCAAAATGGAAAGTGTAGCTGAACTAACAGAGAAGTTCATGCGCTATATAGCGGATTAAATGGATATAAATATATCTAACTCATTTTCTGTTATCAGAAGCTTATCAAAAAATTATCTCTATTATTCTCTTGTTACGATTTTTGTATAGAGTTCCTTATTAAAATTTAATGATAAAGAAATTAAGAAAAAACTGGTTTAAAAATAAATGTAATAGATAACCAATGATGTTTCTATCGTTGTCATCTGTCTATGATTAACCAAAAAAGAAGCGCATGTCTACCATGTTAGTGATATCTCCATATGCAAAAGTAAACTTTGTTTACCACCAAATTACAGATCAGACATCTATACTGCGATGTCTGGGATGAATACATCTATACTGAAGATAACTGGAATCTGGGCAGAATCGGAGATCAGTCATTTGATGAAAAATCCGGCTTGCTTACGAAGATGTTGATTTTATCAGCAACAGAAATTTAGCAGATAAGCTCTTGTTGGATTCTTCAACTGGATTGGAGATATTAATCTCAGACGTATTGAATACCTAAGGATTATACTCCATACTTAGAATATCTTTGGAGACAAAATTATGCTTTTATATCTAAAAGGTAATATGGCACTATATATCATATCTCTATATACCTCATTTAGATTAAAGTTCTATACAAGAGTATTTCTACACACACAGATGGCAGAAATTTCCTTTAACAGAGACAAATATATAGATTCACAAAATGACTTACAAAGCATATTTATAGAATCCTTACAATTTAACGAGAAACTATTTAGAGCATTCTCAGAAGCCTATTCAACATACATAAAGACAATTCTTTATACCAATAATCTTGTAAAAGGTTTACCAGAAACAGAAACGATTCTAAAAAGTAGAATAGGAAATATATTTGATGAAAGATTTAGAGAAAAAGATTTCGTTACTACCCTCGCGGATACTGTGGCAAGATATTCAGAATTGATCCATCTGGACATGTTGGCCTAATAATGGGTCAGCATGCTCATAAGGAAATCTGGCCTAAGGTAGGTAGTTGGTTGAAAGATCGATTATAATTATTGCTTTAGTCAATCTTCGAATTCCATTTCTAATGCAAATCGTTCTTCAGTTACTGAGCCTCGCAACCTTCTGACTGATTTATTAGCTAATCTTTACAACTTGGGTTGTTCTGACAAACTATTGATGAGGCTCTATACAAATATAAATAAACCCTTCCTATTAAGGCCATCATCTTCGCAAAACATAGTAGTAGATATTTCTTTTAGTTTAGTGAAAGAAGCAAAGAAGAAAGAACGGTGGTATCAAATACCTAGTGAAGTTTAAATATTATTGTTTAGTTTATTCTAGCTATTCCGGGTTCTTTTGCTATCTTTGTTCCCTCTATAGCCCCACGATAGAATTATTATCTATCAAAGTATCTTCCTCTTTTAGAAGTTTGCCATCATCTGACATTTCAAGAGTGAAGTTTCCAGTATTTTTTGAGTGACTCTTCAATTATCCTTGTTTGCCAAAGCTGTTAACCCAGGCATGCATGAAATCGTTGAAGGTTGATGGTGTGGCCCCATAGCAAGGCAGGGTACAATGTATATTTCTGAGGAGCTATTGGGGTTTCCAATCAACCTAAAGGTTGAAGTCTGCAAATTCAATCGGCCCATCTCAGAACAAAAGCCTATCGAAAATGAAATAAGAAGTATACTTAATGTCAATATAGGATCTAATGATCTACATATTTGCTGTTGATAATATTGGGTACTAGAAAAAATCCAAAAAAAATGATGAAGGCGATGTATTGTTAATTATTCTTTTTGAAATAGCAATAAGTCATGTCGAAAAATATCGCTACTGGCTAATTATATGTATGGCACGAACGTTAAGAATTGATAGGATTGAGTCAAAACTAGCTACTGCTAAAAGCAGAGTATTATATAGATCCGAAGCATATTTAATAACGTCTTTTTCGTTTGATTATACACGTCGGCTTGCTGCTACGCTAGATCTTTGTCAATAGATACTATAGATCTATAGATTTACCATACGATATCGAGTTAAAACAGTGGACTAAGGATTATCATCGCGTTAGCTACAACTGCGAGATAAATCTAAGAGATATCAACAAATGAGTAAAAAACAACAAAAACCACACTCAGAGATAAGACAAACCAATGCTCGACCACTGGAATATTATGGCCAAGGTATTCCTTATTTGCAGAATGCCGAAATCAAAGGCCGCCTAATCATTATAGAAGGACCTGATTCTTCAGGAAGAAGTACACAAGTTACAATGATAACTTCAAAACTGGAGGCAGATGGTCATGCTGTCTTGAACACCGGCCTCAGACGATCGGAACTTATAGGAGAGGGTATACTCGAGGCAAAAAGGAATTTTTGTACTGGAAAAAGGACATTGAGTTTATTTTATGCTCGCAGATTTTGCTGATCAGCTTGAAAATAAAATAATACCTGCTTTGCAGGCAGGCTATATTATACTTTCTGACAGATATATCTATACGCTATTGGCAAGAGACGCTGTCAGAAGGATAGGCAGAAGATGGTCCCATAATCTATTTGGTTTTGCCGTCAAGCCAGATCTAGTCTTTTATCTTGATGTAGATCCAACCGAGCTATAGACACAGGGTCTTGCAAAAGAAGTCATCATTAGATTATTACGAGTCCGGTGTAAGATTCTGGACTTTCAGAAGATATGTTAGAATCATTCTTGATATACCAACGAATGATTGCAAAGGAATTTCATAGAATGCAGAAACGATATGGTATTATGCCAATAAATGGAAATCGTCCTATTGCAGAAATCAACGCAGACTTGCAAAATAAAATCGATGCAATTTCTTCTGAGATGACGCACTAACAACAAAAAAGAAGCTTTAATCCTCCAAGCTCTAAAAGAGGGATAATAAATCACACCCGGTTATCAGCTGGAAGTAGTTTGGCGGAGGTACTAGCCTGAAGTCCAGATAATACAGCACGAGCATCTTGTAGTGACAAGCTATAAATCGGTGGTCCTCTCTTCTGTTGGAGATTCTCCAGAAAGGCTCGAGTATTCGGTTCTAATCCAGTATAAGGATATGTGCCTGGAGTAAATTGTGTGCCCAAACCATATGCTACTTGAGTATTGCTGTTAATCATAATGCTAGCCGCTAGAGTTATCAAAGATATAATAATTACGCCTCCAGACATAGATGTTGCAGACCATGGATTTGGGATTAGAGGAGTTACTTTGAAAGCTGAGTTTCTAACTTCAAGTATTTCGTCAGACACAATCTAGTCACAGTTTTTGGATTGATTTATACCTAATTAGGTCAAATTCAAAACCACCATCAGCATATTCTTGTAGTTGTTCTTGCTGTTTACATTGCTTAATTATTACACTTACAGTTCCAGCGCCTATTTGATTACCTTTGGCAATTTGATCTCTAGAAACTCCATTGAGCCATTGCTTAATGACCCGTCTTATTGTGCTCCCAATGATACTACGTATTAATTATATAACCCACACATAAAAATAGCGTGTATTGATCAATACTTGAATAATCAGATGAAAATATCAGAGTTGGCCGAATGAATGAATCGGTCTAGGCGAGCACAAAAGCTATCTGACGGCTATCTGACCAATAGGATTACAATAAATTCAAAACATGAAGCCAAGAAACATTATCTGTTAACAACCATTCTTTACATCCCACTTTAATATTCTGCTTCCTCAAATCGAAATATACATGATAATTTTTTATGGATAAAATGTTCTATGTGAAGCTTTTTATGACATAATCCTCGCGGATCAATCTGTCCAACCAATGGCGTCTACCCACCAAAGCCAATATTACTTGCAATTAGTGTATTTCACTCAGGCTAGGATTCCTACAATAACATCCTCACTTCCAAAAGGAGTACGTTACATGGCAGCTGATTCTGGATATGACAACTACTAACTATATGATTTGTGCATATGTATATTGGTGTCTAGCTTTCACTTGCGATAAGTATTTCTTTTGCGGGGTCAAATTGTAAAGTGACAGCCACTCTGGGTTGATGGTAATCCGGATAGAGACTCTTCCAAATTCTTCCTCAAGGATGCCATCAACATTCTACCTTCATCTTCGACAACTAGATACTGTCTATATAATTTGGCATCATTAAAAAATTAGGGAATAATCGGGGTGCAAGTTTATAGGGCACCAATTAAATGGCTATATAGTCTATATAGTGCGTATAGATTTATATGATCATATTTCACAATGTATATATTTACTCTAGGTCGCTATAGATTTATTGAGTTCTGTCTCAGGCAGTGGTGAAGTACGTAAAATACAATTCACAGGTAGATCAACATACATCATATCCTTGCCGAAAAGATGGATGGAGGAAATGCATCTAAAGTCTGGAGATCCAGTCGATATTGTTCGTGAGGCGAACAATACCTTGTCTATAATGCATCATAACGAGAGGACCTCTAATTTAGTTAATGAAGCAACTGCAATAGTATTATATGATGATAGTGTTGATTCTCTCAAGCGTAAAATAATATCAGTATATCTCGCTGGTTATAATATCATGCATTTAAAATCAAAAACTGGACGAATAAATCCTGCTCAGCGTGATGCAGTTAGAGAAGTTGTTCGCAGGAATTTGGTAGGAACAGAAATAATAGCTGATTCATCAGATGAAATTACTATTCAGGTGTTGCTCACTCTCCCAGAACTTTCAGTCAATACTGCAGTTCGAAGAATGTTTTTGATTGCATCTTCTATGCATAAAGATGCCATGAGTTCATTAGCAGAACTAAACCACGAATTAGCAAAAGAAGTATTAAAATCAGACGACGAAGTAGATAGATTCAGTCTTTACATTTTAAGAAACCTTGTTATGGCAACACAGAATGAGAGATATACTTCGAGAAATAGGATTAAAGAGTCCAGCTGACTGTTTGAGTTATCGTGTTGCAGTAAAAAGCATAGAACGGATAGCAGACCATTCATATGGAATTGCTGATAAATGTTTAAAGATAAAAGAAAAAATACCAAAAGATGTCTACCAGAAAATAGAAAAAATGAGTATTCTATCGTTGGGCGCCCTTAGTGATTCGGTAGAAGCATTCTTACGAAGAGATTATGTTATGGCAGATAGCGTTGTAAATAAAGCAAAAAGTATACGTTCATTAGAAAATGATATAATCGCATTTATAAACAAAGAAGAAGATAAGACCATTCGCATTGAACCCGTTAACACGGATATCAGGCTGATTTTGGAGGATATACGAAGAACAGCCGAACATGCAAGCGACATTGCAGAAGCGGCAATGAATCAGACGATAGGAGAAGTTATTACAGTGGAGAAGCGACATATTAGTTATGCCTTATAAATTTATGCAATGGCTGCTAAGCTAACTATTAGTGTAGTTTGATTTTGAAAATTTCATCTCCAACCCACCTTTGAGTCCTAGTGACAATTCATAGATTTCATTTACTGTCAGAGGGATGAGAGAAATATTTCTGTCGAAACATACCGGACATACATCTAAATCTCTGGTGCCCTTTTGCGCTTTTGATTTGAAAATGCTTGCACTCCAAAAACATGATTCGCATAGTGCAAATTGATGGCCAGTACGATTGTTTAAATTTGAATCTTGAACAAGCGAGTTATTAATCGAACACATTATTGTCATTTTATTTTAAAATTTTTTTTATAAAGCCATTACCCAATGTAAATCTATAGAGTATAAGGGACTATATCCAACTCATAGTTGTTGTTATTTTAAATTCAATACCTTTCGTTTTTAGGTTTTCGTAGAGTTAATAATTGTTGAAAAACAATTTATCTTGAAAGACGGATTCAGGATCCGAAACTAACAATCAATAAGAGAAATCATCAAGAAAGTAAAGTCACAGACTATTAGAATCTGCACACAGATCAATAGTTATGGTAACTTTGTTTGAGACGAAGCTTTTGCTTGCATATGGTATTATGCGGTCTTGTCCGAAGAACGTGATTACAACACGGACATCTTATATCATCCCATTGCAAAAATATTTCACACTCCACACATAACTTATGACCTCCGTCGTAATAACTTGCAGAGTACTTTGATTTTCTAGCTTTATAGCTTTTGCATAGATGTTTACAATACATTTTGGAGAAGTCTATTTGCCATTTCTGCTTGGTTGTACTCTGATGCAACATGCATTTTGACCGAATAAAAGAGATGTTATTATTGTCATGATTTCTGATATCTGGGACTATCGTTATTTAACCTTATTGAGATTTAATGCCTCTGTATGTCAACATAGCATTGTCAACACAATATAGAATAGTGTGGTCTATATATTTACATTTGGTAATGATTATCTGAAAGTTTAGTTTAGTCTATTTTTAGGTATAGTAGTTGCAGACATACGAATATCTGTTCAACTTGGAAGGACACCGGTATTATCATTGGCAAAGAACAGGAGAGAAATACCAGTGAAATCTTTATTGAAGAATGTCCAGAGTGTAATTGACTTTTTCTCTGATCTATATCACAGATTGAACTCTCTACTATTCAAATAATTGTATGATGACGACTAAAGAATCTAATCGATTAGGTGAACCAAGGGACAAGATGCGCATTCGGTATGATTGGATGTAACTGTGACTATTAAGATGTACAGATAACTAGTAGTAATCAAGGCTACTTCTTTTCTTATAAGAGAAACAAACATCTTCAGACCATAAGAACGGATTCCAGATGTATTTGTGGGTGGAGACTTATAAGCAGAGAAAACTCATGACCCGACATTTAACATCTACTTACTTTGAGTTTTAGCGAACCTTAAAAATTGGTTTTACTAGATGGCAAACAATATACTATAAACAATCTTAAAGTGTGGAAACTAACTAGCAAAGAAACTAAATACTTTTTCTATGTTTGTGTCACTTGGTAATCATAACCAAAAAGCTAGATACTTTTTGAAGCTATTAGTTTGTAGAGTATTTCTTATAGTCTCTTGATTGACCTTCAATTTGAGGAGAGATTTATCTATTGATTTTCTAACGTCTTCCAAAAGTTCATTGAGGATTTTTTCGTCAAGTTTTTTATTGCCTTCCAATTCACTATTATAATACTTCATCCAAGAATAAGTCCTCTGTAAACTTTGAAACAGTTCAAAAGAAAGTAATGCATATTTACCTGCAAGTATTACTGCATCCCACATATCTGTAAAGAATGGTTTGTAATCCTTATACTGGAGTGATTCTTCGATAAAATGCAATCTCTGTTGCAGATCATTTTCAATGAATTTAACAATGTTTGTCTTTGTTTCGTTTTGTTCTTTTTTTTCAGACTTTCGATATATCAATTGTTCTAAATAAACCGAAAAGTATATTATTCCAGCTAATAGAACCATTTCAGCTATCAGTTGATCCCATATTATTGCCAAAGCTATTACATCTCTGTTAACTAATAATATATGAAAACGGACATACAAACATTCTTAATAGTTATATTAAATTGCTTTATATACTGAAAGCATAGATAGCATCAGAATAATCCTACAAAAGGTGAATTATTTGATATTAAATATGGAAATGCAAGAAGATATTGGCTACATCGACGAAGTAGATCTATTGCGTAATTACGAAAGAAAATCTCTTCATGATGGTCAGTTTTGCTCTTTTTTTAGAGTGACATCCCAACGGGGTATCTAATTTGATGTCATCGTTATTAAGATATTTGATATTCGGTATGGCCTATTGGCCCTCTCTTATTCAATAGATCTATATAGAAAAAATTTAAAAGTATGCTATGACGTAGCGAAAAAACCACGTACCGAATACCTATGCCAAACAATAGGATCAGCTAGTAGATAAATCTAGATTAGCTAGAAAGGCTAATGTTGAAATTCCTTCAAAAGTACTTTGGTTGTGCTATTATTATATAATTGATATTGATTACAAGAAAAATGAATGAGATATGACAACCCAAAATGAACCTAAACGCGCTATAATTTCAAACCCTTTCTTGTACGTTCCAAAAGTAATGTTTTTTGCAAAAGGCAAAGGCTTACATAAAGATCAACTTACAAGTTGTACCTGACCATACATATCATATCGCTCTTTGGCTCTTGATAGCTAAAAATAGATAATTTCTGTATTAATAGATAAAATATAGAATTGGAGAGGGATTTTTAAAGCTAAGGCCTTCTGGCGATGAAAAGAACTCATAAAAAAAACAGTTATAACATTTTTTTTGACAACGGCCTTGTTTTCCTCTTATGATATCAAATTTACCGTCAAACAAAGCCCAGTGACCACATTTGTATAAAACAATATGATTAGTGTTGTTGTTGATTTTCTTTCCCATCGCTCACACTCGCCTGCATCAATCTCTTTAGTCATCACATCGAGTTAGAATGACAAGTTATTATCTCCAGCTTGATAACTTGCTCCTGTTCATCTAAACTTGTCTTGTTTTTCTTATCACCTGTAATCCCCTCACAAAATGTATCCACTATCTCTTCTATGTCTGCATTTCTCAAACAACTTCACAAACATGATTAAGTTTCTCTATATGGATGTAAACACTATATTCATGAAATTTTGCCATAGTATGTTGATGGTCTCATAGCTGCTCATTCTACCAATTTAATTAAAAGATCAGTTGTATGCAGGACCTTTAAAGCAGCATTTCTATCTTCATCAACTTTACTTTACTTTTATCTTGTCTCCTTCTCTTCTTGTTGTTCTTATACAAGAAGGTCAGGCGTATATACCAATTTATATTACAAAGACAACACATATACAATCAGTAGAACCCGTTACACTTTGTCATGCGGATTAACAATGACCTACTAGATGATGTTAACCTCAAAATAATAGATATCTTAGGTAAAGATTCATCAACACCATTTGTTGAAGTAGCCAAGCAGATTGGAGTATCTGATGCAACAGTACATCTCAGAGCACGCCGGTTAACTAATCAGGGCGTAATTAACAAGTTTACAATATCTGTAGATAATGATCTTCTAGGGTATGACTATATAGCTTTTGTGGGAGTAAATGTTGAACCACGTTTTGCAGAGGAAGCCACTGATCTATTATCAAATCTAGATGAAGTGTTAGAAATACATGAAATGCATGGTACATTTGATTTACTTTTAAAAATTCGTGCTAAAGATTTGAATCAGATGAGAGAAGTTGTAGAAAATAAAATCCGCAAGTTAACACATATTTTGGATACAGAATTAATGACTGTTTTGAAAACTAGAAAGGAAGAACAAATTGTTTGTTTGGACAA
Organism: uncultured Nitrososphaeraceae archaeon; assembly: GCA_963825865.1. Taxonomy (GTDB): domain Archaea; phylum Thermoproteota; class Nitrososphaeria; order Nitrososphaerales; family Nitrososphaeraceae; genus CAWGVG01. Next base: position 163,419 of record CAWGVG010000062.1, read on the forward strand.
TGATATTGCATCACAGAAAAATTCCTGCTGATATCATATGTATTGTCTGGTAATAGCGTCACCACTTTTCTATTCTTCTACTTGTGCTATTGCATATAGCTGATAAGCTCGAATTGTGCTTTTCAGCTGCCAATGTAATATTTCCAGTCTCTAACTACAGTATTAATTGCTCCGCTATCTATTAACGTCTTATTATCTAAAGGTTTACTGTTCCATTGTTCAAATTCTCTAATACACTTGGAACTACTCCTACACCGAGTGAATGAGCAACAAGTCTAATCTTTGACCCTTGATCTGAACACTTATTCACACAATCTAAAAAAAATTGTGCAAGTGTTGGAGAAATTTCCACTATGTGGAAAGAAGAACCCATCCATACACATTTTTGGTAAGGATCCTATTATAATATATATATCACATATTTCGATAGATTAGAAAAGGTGATTAAGCAGGCTAGATATTAATACTATGTATACAATGAGTACACCTTATTCAGATGTTGAGCTTCCTCCTGCTCAGTTAAAGCTAGCAGAATGGAAAGATAGATTCTTTGCTTGGCTTATTGATGTTATAATAGTTTCAATTGCTATTCAAATTCTATATAGTATTAGCGGTTCATCAGGGTATGATGTGAAATCATTTCCTTTGCGCAGTCTAGGCTTCTTTTTGTATTGGACATTTTTTGAGACTACAAAGGGTCAGTCAATAGGGAAAATAGTTCTGAAACTCAAGACTGTTGAACTTTCGAAAGGAAGGAAGGAAGAAACAGCAATAAATATTAAGAGTGCTGCAATTCAGAGTTTTGGCAAGTCCTTTTTACTTCCCATAGATTTGATATTAGGTTGGATATTTACAAATAAATACAGGCAAAGGATTTTCAATAAATTAAGCAATACCGTAGTTGTTAAACTTGAACGATGATGGAAAAACAAGGATCAGCACCTCTTTTGTCCCGTGGCTTCTTAGCTGATAATTTTTTTATATGTATTTTATTGGTAAAATAATCAAACAAAATTCTATTTATTCTTCTCTATAAATGACACAACTTTATCTTCAATAACATTTATGACAATAGCAGATTTTTTCAAATCAAATGAAATCAGTAGATAATAAAATTTGCTTTGATTATATCATCTTCAGCCATACCAAAAACCCTATTGGAACAGTTGCACGAATAAGCCTTTCATATTTACCTATTGAATATTCTAGTCCGCCTATTTTGATTCAAAATCGTCACGTTTAGGAGCACTTGTATGGCATAATGAAGTTTCTTTCATCCATTAAGGGAGTTAAGCCATTTCTGTATGCTGTCGCGATTGAAGTACCAGGTTATTGGCTATACCTACAGATTCAATAGAATTTTATTATCTATTGATATGTAGTAGAGTAAGTCATAAGGTGTAGTTGGAAGCTTTTTTAGTCAAGAGCTTTATTACCATTCTTATGACTTTCTAATTCCCTATTATAATATTTCATCTTCCTAAAGAATGGTTAAAGTCGTATGCGGGTATGGTTCTTCAATAAAATCAAGTCTCTTTTTAAGTCGTCAGCTGGTCACAAGCTATTTCCAAAGTTCATCTCTCCTGAGTTTAGCTATGTATACACGTTCTTGATATGAGATCGACATCTGATAGCCCTGTTGTCAACTGACAGTAACATAAGACCAGCCATGGCAAGGGACCACAAGACAAGGATGAAAACTCTTATAGGATAAATATTATATATATAGTGGACATTATTCTATAGTACAATCCTTTTCCCTAATTAGTTCATGTTGGAAATACTTTTTGTTGTCTGAGTAGTATATTGAAGTCAATAAATCTCTACAAAGGGAGAAATGGAAAATGCACGAGTATCTTAGAAACTCATTAATATCAAAATATGAAGAGTGTAAGTTCTGTAAAAATAGGAGCCAATTTACATGCATAAAGTGTAACTCTTGTTGGAGTTGCCATTGGAAGACAGAGCAATTAGAGAAAATTCCAAAAATCCTACTAATGGAGGCATAATGACATGGCTACATGGTGGCGGCGATACTATTACTTCCATTGTGGCGATCAGGATAATTCACTTTTGAAAAATGGGTATGATAATGTTCTATCTCTTGAAGAAATTCTGATATATTGTCTGGATATACTAAAAATCAAGGATGATGAATCTGAAATCCGTAGAAATACTATTGAATATATTAAAAAAATTCCTATAGAAAATGTAAAGTCTTATAACGAATGGCTCACAGCTACCAAGATAATTGCTGATATTTACGCAATCTCTAACCAAGGCTGTAATGGTAACTACATCTTTTTTTCTCAGTCACAGGTATCCGACTTTCTTACTTTAGCTACAAAAGGCATTGTTGAAAAAGAGTTTAGCACAAGAAAAAAAAGTATAATATTTAATATCTTTAGAGACATTATAGAAAACTATCAGAACTTCGATTGTATCTTAAAGTCAAACTACCCCCAAATAATAGTTGATGTTATGTTAATCCTTCATACAGGAAGTGACGCTGCTGGTAAAAAGATAAGTGTTCTAGGGATAGATGAATACTATAAATTAAGAAAATCAAGAGCTTCAGAGGAAACATTGGCTGCCAGAGCCGTGGATATGCATACAACAACAAGAACAATAACTACTACTCGAGCAGAGCATCTCAAAAAAGACCACCAGATACAAGAACAGCTGATTCAACTCCTTATCCAGATAACGGGAAGGAGAAGTAAGGAATTAGAGGCATCGTTAACAATATTGCTCAATTCAGATATTAAGAAGATAAGTGATCTTTGTGCTAACTATAACAAGATAAAAATATTGTAAGCTGCTATGCTCAAAAGAAGGATTTAGAAATGAACTTGAAAGAGAAATTGGTAGAAAACTTACCGATAATCAAGTTCAGAGCGCTGCAATATCTATAAGAAAGGTAAGGAAATACATTGAAAATCTTCTCGATGGTACATTTATTCCTCATGATACACACGGTATAAACCACATCAAACACAATCTTGAATATGGATATCAGGTTATGGATTTAATTGGGCGTAAGGGAAAGGGAATCTTCTCCTCGCACTAACATCCAAGAAACTCTTTGCATCTATATAGAGTTTAATATAGAGATGCTAACTATTCAACAGTAAATCTCTATATGATCATCTGTCTTCTGCTTTAATGTTACTTCCATCTCCTAATTTTGTTTTTTTCTGTAATAATGCTTTATCTTTTAGCAGCTCCGCCATTGTTATAGCGTTTGGTTGTTCTTGATGTTCTTTCCTACTTTCATTTTCTTCTTTTACTGGATTTTCTGTTGGTATTGGTCCTTCCGAATTCTCTTTTCTTCCTTGCTCTGTCGTTTGTTTAACTAATTCAACCTTTACCGTATCTACAGTTATTATAAAATCCTGACCACAATGTTTTGCTGCATATTTTGGTGAGTTAATATCATTAAATTCAGCCTTCCATTCTAATTGTGCTCCGCATTTATTACATTGAGAATCGGTCAGAGCATAGTGCAGTCGTGAAACTATACCGTTTTCTTGTACTTGTGGCATTTCTATCTACAACTATTATGCATTATAGTTTATGTAGAGATGTTTTTTAAGCATATAAAGAAAACTATCAACAACCTATATTACTTGCTATATGTTTGAACAATGGGCAGCAACTACAAAAGAAGAAGCATTTAGTTCAGAATTAGTAATAATGGTAAATACTTGATTCACGATTATAGGTTCTTTTATTACATAAGAAAGCTCCATCCGATATCTAACACAATGTTCTGATATTAGTATCGAAGTTCAATTAGGGTTTTTTGTATTCCTATTTTATCCATTATTGCCCTCACCGTCACCACCGTACAATATCTCCTTTGATGTCTCATTATCGCTTGGAATTTGTTCTTTCTTTACCTTTGGTAATGATTCTAATGCTTCATTTTTAGTATCTTCCATGTCTTCCATTATATTCTTGAAACTACTTTTTTTATAGTCGTTTGGATTATTGATTTTATTTGTCTTTTTAGTCATAGGAGGTGATGCTCTTTCTGCCAATACTATGATTAGTAGTTAACATAATATTTCTAACTAGCTGTACAGGTCGCAGGCAGGGGGCACTCAGCAATAGTTGATCCATTCAGTGGTATAGGTTTTACTGCTGTTGCCAAACCAGAGCACCATCTTGAATTCGAATAATAATTAGACATATCAATGGTAAATTTGCTGAAACGCCAAGAAAAGAAATAAACTGAATGAAATCTGGTGTTATAATAAATAAATTATGGCAAACCTTTTTGGAAAAAATGTTATATACCAAGCAGTTAGAAAGGTGTTTACATTGTTAAAGCGTTGTAAAAGGAATAGGCCCATCTTATCTTTATTGACAATAGCAATTATGACAGTCATGCTATTGTTTTTATCAACTTTACCAAAACAATCAGCGGCATTAGATACTAGTACAATATTATCTAATTCTCAAAGTAGTCCTGCAAAAACAACAACCAATAACACTAATTTTGTAACATATCAAAATTCTACCTCTGGAATAAAAATACAGTATCCATCCGATTGGCTGAAAGAGGCAGCAGCTGGTACCGGTGTTACTTTCGTTCTGCCCGCCGGCAATAATAACAATCCAGAACAATTCCTGGCTAAACTTAATACAACTACTATTGCTGGTTTTCCTCCAAATGTACCACTCAAAGGAATGGCAGACGGCGTTCTTAATGGTTATAAACACTTCCTTCCAAATTTTCAACTTGAAACGTATACAAATACAACCCTTGGAGGCAATCCAGCAGTAAGAATAGTATATATGTTTACAGACTCCAGACATGGTGACTTCAAGGCAAGTGATACTGCAACGATAAAGGACAATAGATTATATGTAATTCAGTACTATATACAATCACCAAAATACCAAAATTACTTACCAATACTTCAAAAGATGATTGATTCGTTTGAGATAACAAAATAGTGGCAGGCCTGTTAGAATTAAATCAGCAGGCTCCAAATAATATCATGTAAAAATGAGTGTATGTATTACGTCTCTATTCTGGATTCAAACTTAAATATCCTAGTTGCAGGTGGCTCTAAGGGCTCTAATATTCTTATTATAGTAGAATGATCTACAATACTAATAGAGAGTTTTATTAGAAATAAACCATTACAAGCTTCAGTACAAAGGTAGCTAAATCATAAATATGCTCAGATTTTTATGTTTGCGTGTCATTGATCAGTAAAAAAGAACATAGTTTCCTAAAGAAAATTTGTTTGACTGCACTATCTGTAGACAAGAGCTTGAAGTTTGGCAGGAGCAGTGGACAATAATGGAAAATTGCTTGCTGGAGAATGCAACAATAAGCATAGATTTTTTAAAAATAACAATACTCTGATTAAATCAAGCATTTTTTATTTACATTATTTGATTCCAACGATAAGAAAGCAGCAGAAAGATAGGACAGAATATTGTTTTCATGACCATGTTCACAATAATAATAACAACAACATTTTTCATTTTAACCTATCAGACATTGACAATAATGTATACCTAGTAATAACGCCGCTAACAGAACAAGGAGATAGATACTTGTGTATTTACTTAGAATCATATTCAATATCATCATCGTCGTCATCAAAAGTGGCTTCGTCTCCCCAACAAATAATTTTAAAGATAAGCGCGAGCTCTCTGTTAGATGTAAAATAGGTGCATTGTAAAATACTATAAAAAATCAGAAAGCGTTCGCTGTATGAACGCTTATTGGCAGTGGCTTGATGTCTATAAATCTTGAATACTATTTCATTTGTTGTTGTTGTTTTTGCTGTACTTGTTGTACATCAGATCGCATCTAGAAAATTTGTATTCACATCAAATTTCTGCCACAACTTCATTTCGTTGTAAATGGCCAATTTAAAATTGGTTAAACTGAATTTAATTGCTTATACCTAAATACTGCTGATTGATCCCTACTGCTGGAAACTACAGCTGATTGATCTCTAACAAATTTGATCTGACCACCAAAGATGCCAGTTTAATTTGGAAGGTTGAGTCTAGTAGTTAGCTTTCCTTTACTTGCATAATAATAGTGACTTCAAGGTTTGGTTTGTAAATTGTGGTTGTTGTTTTCGAGGTGTTTAGACGTAGGGGTAGCTGGCCTAAATTATGATACTAACTTATCTGTCCAGCACGTGTTCTATTTCCATGGCTAATGGTGGAGAACAATAATCCTCCTCTACCCATAACGCATATCCATCTTCGTTATCCATTCTTGCATTCTCCTGCAGTGTTTCTCCAAATGGCCTACGCTTTGATATTCTTTACAACTACAATTTGGAAAGATGAGGAATATGTTTCATGTATATTATAATGCCAACTGGCAATATTAAAGCCCAGAATAACTGGGCTATTTGGATATTAATAAATGAAATTCCAATTGAGATGAGGAAAATAACAGGAGAAGCAAGACTCCTTAAAAGAAAATATTTTACTACATCTGGATGTATATTTTTATCTACTAGATGTCTATTGCGTGTAGCATACCACCATATTATACATAACATAATGCCAGTGGCGGCCATAACACTAGCAAAGGTTATTACAACTATTTCATGGGTACCATACGTAGTAAGAAGACCAGTAAAATATGCTGTTAGTGAGATAAAGAGCAAGAATAGCAAGTTTAACCACACCAAAGTAACGTTAGTATGCCTTATATGTTCAAAAATTCTATGGTAGCTAATCCAGTAGGTTCCGACTACCAGGAAGCTGATTATGTAATGAATTATGCTAGGTACTAGTATTTGAGATAACCTTCTTGTTAGCTCAGGCTCTATGATGTCGCCAGGGAAATTTGGCAGCTGAATTGATAAGGCCATAAAAGTGATAGAAAATGCAAAAAGAGCATCGCTAAATGAAATCACATACTCTACTTTGATTTCATTCAAATTCATTGTTCAGCACGCTCAAATACCTTAGCATTGATTGACGTGACCACTTGGCTGTTCTTGTGTGGCGTCTCGTAGAATAGTTAACCAATACTATATACCAAAGCGTTGACGTCGATAAATAAGCTATGACTAAAATTTGCAGCTATAGCGGTGATGAAAGCTGCGGTTCTTAACGCGAAGAGGATGTTATCTAATCCACGGCTGGCAGCAACAACAACAACAACAAACCAGACTTTTTGATATTTGCAGACAGCATGGGCTTGAAGATATAAGAACTAAAGGATACTGCTGCTTTAATCACATTTGTGGACTCCCTGCAAAACAAGGACTAGAAAAACCAAGTTCATTTTATTAGACGAAGGCTCAAACGTAAAGGTCAATGCATTCATGACCTTATCTATCATTTAAACAAGGTCAAATGATATATTCATCAATCATATTTATTTCATCTAGATTTTGCAATCATCTAAGCAATTTAAAATGATAATAGCAAATTAATAATACAAATTAGCAATATTTGTAGCAATATTTTAATACAACAAATTAGTACATTTGATAGTAACATTGGTTCAGTTTAGAGTTGATCAGCTCACAAAAATGCCATTATACTGCTGCCCTAATTGTAAGTCACCTGGCTCGCTTAAAACTAGAAAGACATAGCTTAGATAATACTCACTCTATTCAATTGTGGAGTTGTAATAGTTGTCATTTTAACTTGGCTCGAATCGATGCGTAAGGATATTGAGAAAGTTCTACCTCCGGTACATTTACCTACGAAAGAAAAAGAGCAACAAGTGTTAAACAGAGGACAACAACAAGCTGATAACAAAGGGAATTAAAACAAAATGCAAAAGAAAAACCAACTTGGTTTCATACATCGCTTTATACCTTCAAAAAATAAAAAAAACGGAGCAAGAATAAGAACAAGTGAACAAGGATCAAAAGTGTTTACCACTCTGCTTTTGCTTCATGGTACTGGAGGAAATGAAGACGATCTAATCCCACTGGCTAACGAGCTGAGATTAGAAAGCAGCAATACTTAGTCCTAGAGGCAAAGTCTTGGAGAATGGGATGCCACGATTCTTTCGCAGACTAGCAGAGGGAGTATTCGATATAGAAGATTTGAAATTTCGAACAAATGAATTAGCAGATTTTGTAAAGGATGCCTCAAAAGCTTATGACTTTGATCTGCAGCGCACAATAGCTATAGGTTATTCTAATGGTGCAAATATAGTAGCAGCCAGTATGTTATTGCTTCGTCCAGAAATACTCTCTGCAGCTATCCTTTTTCGTGCTATGGTTCCACTTGTGCCAGATATATTACCAGATCTTAGTAACAAACATATTTTCATGTCTTCCGGCCTACATGATCCAATAGTTCCAAAGCAAGAGGCAGAGGGGCTTTTTGGTTTATTCAAGAATGCAGGTGCACATGCCAAATGGGATCGACATTCATTGGAGCGTCAGTAAAGTGGAATATCGATATCAACCATTCTTGCAATTGTTCTATCTTTAAATGGCCTATTATTTTATATTCAAAACATACCAAAAAAGATCTCAGGTAGATATTGGTTCATGCACTATCATACCATCCATACTTTAGTACTATATCTTTACTCATCTGACTCACTCGATCCCCTCGAACGTAACTCAGTTTTATGTCCCGATACATCTGTTAGAATTTTAACTATTACTCCAAGGCCACCAAAAATTATAGAACAATTTACGTTTAAATTATCTAGACCTTGTCTTTCAAAAACAGCTGCTCTCATGTATTATTATTATTCTTCCTCTTACATAGTATTAAAGAAGATGATTGTTTTAAATGGATGGATTGCGCGGATTGCGTGAATTCTTCAACTTCTTAAGATATTTCCTCTTTTGAGAAACAGATGCAAACTGCAGTGTTCACGCCAGCAACAATAACTTTGGATCTACCAGTCCTTTTGATTGAAGAGGTGATCCGAGGTTCATCAAAGGGGTTTACTGTTGTTCGGGGGTTGTTGCCTAATTCGTTTTAATCGACTGTAAATATGATTTCACGCTTCTCAATTTAGCTTAGAATGGATATGCACCCCCCTTATTGGCTGCCAAGCACAAGAGGAAAGATGGTTACTGGTTGTATTACCATCTAGCACATACCCTGGAACGTGACATGATTATCAAAAATATAGTTTCTCTGGTCAAAGAAAATCCTCCTGCTCGTCCAAAGAAGAAGAGTAATAGAGGAAGGAAACCGGTTCATTCTTGGGAAAAACTTGTCTGTATCTGTATATTGATGGTTGTTTTTGGTTCAACTTACAGAGATGTACAGAATACAGCACCTTCTCTTAATTTGCCATGGAATAACGAACCGTATCCAGATCACACATGGATATCACGTACATTTAAGAAAATACCATTGCAGTACCCTTGAAGAAACGTTAACTAGGTCTGCATATCTGTGTCTAAATGAATCTGGGTGGAAGAAAGGGATTCTTGCATCAGATAGTACAGGTGTAGAGACAGACAGGTATGAATATGAAGTGAGACCTGTGAAAAGCAAGAAGAAATTTGAAAAAATAATGGTAAAACAGTATCTGAAATGGCATGTCACAGCGATAATTGACCATCTAATAATACTCAATACACGGGTTACAAACAAGAAAACTCACGATTCTCCAGTACTCCGAACAATGTTGAATAGGTTGAAGAAATGTGGAGTAGATCTTGTGGGCTCGATATTCAACGCTGACAGAGGGTACGATGGTGACAAAAACTTTCAGTCAATATTCGGTATGGAAATGCTTCCAAATATCAAGCAGAGAATAAACGCCAGGAACAAAGGTAAGAACAGGAAGTACAGGAAGAAGGCTTCGAAGATATTCAACATATCACTATATCATTACAGAGGGTTGATAGAAGGAATATTTGGAGCAGAAGAAACAGAACACCATCATCAGCTATACTGCAGATTCAGATTAAAGAACAACCAGAAAAGATTTGGATTAATCAAGGCCTTAGGGTGGAACTTGGAAGTGCTCAACAGATTACAATGTGCAAACAAACTTGCAATAAATGTGACACAGTATGCGATACCGAATTAGACAACAACCCCTGTTGTTCGATCAATTATTTCTAGGTCTTTCAAGAGCTCGGCTAACTCTGGAAAGATGGGTCCAAACATTCCGTTTGACATCGTAGTAGTTGCCACTATTGGCACACCAAGAATCTTGGACGCACGGGTGAGTCCAACTGCGTTCTTTCGGAGGTCTTGCGGTTCTGGGTACCGCGAACCAGCAATCAGACCAACCTGATGGTCGACGAGAAGCAACACCGCGTTAGCTCTAGTTAACCTGTCGTACGTTGGATGTGTCAATTCACAAAAACCTCCAACTTTGTTTGGCGGCGGATTAACCTCCAGTCAGGTACAATTGTTTCATCTTTTGTTCTCTTTTCATAGTCTGTAATGATTGATCTCCCTGTCGTATATGCCTCTACTATTTCTTGTATAGCGTCTCGTTTACCTCTGCCAGCACCATTTACTTCATAGAAGCTTATACCGCCAGCATTATGTTTCCGTGGAATTTCAGTCACTTGTGTAAGATCATCTGTCCGAATAAATACGGATATTTCCTTCATACTTAGTTATAAAGATAAGATTGATTTATGCATAGTGTAAGTCGAGCTATATTTGTGGTATAGTTTTAGTAATATTTGTCTGATTTTTATTGTACGGCTATAAAAAACAGCTAGTCTTTTGTTGTTGTGCCTGCAACGGCCGACGAGGAGAGATACTTTTGACTACTTGTTATTCTTTTGTTAATCTCGCTCTTTAACAAGTCCTGATTAATTGTAACACTAGATCTTATAAACCACCCGACTTTTTTAACTCCATCATAAGATTCTAATCTTCTTAATATTAACTTGGCTGTAGAAATGTTTGCACAAAAAAAATACTGCGACAATAACTTCTTTGTGATACCAATCTGGAATAAAAATCAAGTATTCTTCCAATTCACGGTATATTTTTTCAAGTATGCTCTGGTGTCTAGGTATTTCAACATTAATCAATACATCAAATTCCATATAGCCGGTTAATCGTGTGGAGGATAGGTTTCTTGAAATAGTAAATAGTAAAACACGGTTTTCTCTCATCTTTTCTATTCTTCTGGCCACGGTTCTAGGCGAGAGCGAAGTTTCTTTAGCAATATTCTCAAGTGGCATTCTCGCATCTGATAGCAAACATTTCATAATCTCTAGATCGGAATTATGAATTTTCATGGTTGTTGGTGGTCTAAAGGCCGCAAAGAAAATTTCTACCGTTGCTGCTTTTAGTAAATCAGTCATTGTCTCTATCTTATCTTGTGCTATATCCTTAACATATAGTCCGAATATATAAGATCCTCGGGTTACGATGATAACAAACCAGTACTGACAATTATGAATGTAAAGGATTATTAATGCTAGTACTACTAATTATATTTAGTCACCCATTTATGAAGGTATGTATATATTCTTAATTTTCAAAGGATACTAGTAATACTAAAAGATCGAACAGCTTCTTCTTTGACTAATCAAATAAAGATATCTAATATAGTAAGGAAATAACTACTACCTACTATAAGCCTTGTAAGATAAGAGATCTTGATATTATGGTGACTGTTCAGCCAACAGATACTGTTAGCATAGTAATAGGATGCTCTTTTTGTCCTGTTGCGGTAGATATCCATGGAGTTGTCAGGCTTTCAGAAGCTCTTGCAGTTATACGAGAACGTCTTTCCAAGTTAATGGAGGAATGTAATAATGATAATGGTAAAGCAAGTCCTTCTATACCAGATCACATAACTTGGACTGTCATAATGTGGCATTTCGGTGCTGACGCTTTAATAACTTATGAAGGGGAAAGATTTTACACAAGTTGGGGAGTTGGGCAGCATGCCTTGATCACTGCATACTCTAAAGATTGGAAAGATAGTAAGAGGATCAGAGAACCAACTTACTGCTTCTGGATAAAGTTCATTATTTCCATAAACCACTTTATAATAAAATTTTAGAATGCGTCTGAATTTTTCATGTGTTGATGCTTTATAGTTCTTGTCATCCATCCATTTCAATAATGACCATTCAAACCTTGAAGAATCTTTTTACGTTATCTGGCATTCTTTCTCTTACGTATTGTAGACCGTTTTCTAACTGTGTAGCGACCTCACAAGGATAGACTATTTTCTTAATTGAACTAATTCCTATTATATTAATTTTTTCTTGAGTAAAAAATGGATTCGTAGTCTGTACATCGACATCTACTATTTTGACTAAACACAAGATTGATTCAATTGAAATCTTATACTCTTTGATGATCCTTGTTATTGTTGCTGCTAGTAGCTTCTAATCATAGTTAATTATAGTAGTTAATGCAAATAATAGCGACAAGTGTTCACTCAGACCCAACAAACTAAAAATTGCCGTAAGCCGCAAGATCCAGTCTATTATATATTGGCATGACCTACTAATGAAGCAATGTCCCAAATTGAAATGAATAAGGCAGTTATTCAACGCTATTTTGACGTATACAATAGATCTCTTGTGTAATAAAAATTTCTCAAGTATGCCATAATGCTTTAACTGATTATAAATAAGGTGTATGGCTTCAGGGTTTGATATTACCTTATTTAAAGTCTCTAAATCCTTTGTTATTTTGTAAATCGAATAATATCCTTCTCTCTTAGACTTTTTATATCCTTCACCTTTTCTTAGCTTCGGAAGCGCCTGTGGTGCTAGTTGTTTAATTTTGTCTTTTCCTCTTATGTTGTCAACCTTTGCTAAATTTTGAAGTACCTCTGTCATCTCCCATGATTTTAAATAAGTCGAAGTCTCTCTTGCTAAATTCAAGGTTGCATTGGTAACTTCATTAATATCATACGGAAGCTCTTTTCCAAGTTTCTCGTTCTCGTCTTTAGGATAGAGCACTTGGTCAGGCATCATTCTTGTTGCATTTAATACATAATGAGTAAGGGCAAAATTCTTTTTTGAGTCTGAGAATTTTAGAATTTCATCAGCATATTCTTTTGGATTATTATAAGTCATTACAAAGTGGTAAGTTTTTGCTACACAAATAGTAATAATCTCATTTACAATCTTCATTTCATCATTTGTTAGATGAGCGTGGTTTTTGGCGATTTTAGGCATAAAACAGCTAAAAACATTGACGTGTTATTAATGTGCTCCCTGTGTTTATATGAATAAAAGACACATGTTTCAATTAGAGACAATATATATACACGACTACAAAATCATGGCAAATTTTGTGAATCGTTTAGCGACCTTCTTTCTAGAATCTTGGACTTTTATGAAATTAGTCGTGGGCACAAATATCCAACAAAGGATAATAATGGAGGTCTATCCAAAAGTTGACTACCATTATTTCTGATTTTCTTAGCAGAGATTGCAAAATGAATAATCATGAGGATTGCCATGGCCAATGGTCTGGACTAGGATTTAAAATTATTTGTAATTGCAACAAATGTGACCATAATAAAAAACAAGGGGCGTTAGCAGGTTTGCGACCAGAAACTAACGCCTTCCAAAGAATCCTATCAAATTCCAAGGAGACAATCCCAAGAATATGACTACCAATACATACTCTGAAGGTAAAGATAAGCCTTTTGATGTTATCTACAACTCGGGGCTAGAGCGATATTTTCCAGTCAATGTGTACAATGTACAATGTTGCCAGAATTGTGGCTATGAATTTTGCATTTGCAAATACATTGTAGGATTGGACCCTGAGACCGGATATTGGATTGTTTACGACCAAGGTGAAATATTGATTTGACAGAAGATACGCCCACTTCCATACCAGTCAATGACAAGTTAAAGGACCTTGGAGTTACCAAATTTGCAAGCAATTCAACGTAATAGATATTGCCTTCAAGGAAGGGCAGACGGTGGTTTTCGACATAGACCCAAAAAATATAACTAAGACAAGGGACAATTTTGAAAAGGAAGCTCGAAGGTATGCTGACCTTTCCAAGGATACAATTGGCAAGGTATCGCTAATTTTGATGGATTCAACCAACAACTATCTGCAGTATCTACTTTACAACAAGCCAGATGGACTCAATGGTAAAGGACACGGAGAATTCTCTCAAATTAGCACACTGTCGCGCAATCCTGGTGCATTGTTAACTATGAAATTGGCCAAAAAATACTGCCAGGATTTCTTTCCGGATAACTTAGGCCAACCTTATGTTGCAGTCAAAATAGACAGTCATTTGGAAGTGCTCCCAATAAAAAGTTCTAGGTTCAAGAATTGGCTCTGCAAGATGTTCTACGACTATACTTCCGATTATAGAAATAAAGAAGTTCGCAACGAAGGCCAATCTACTAATAAAATACATTTTGTAGAAGAAGTCTCCAATAGTGGTCCAGGTAACAATGATCGCAACGGCAACAGTAATGATGACTTGAGTCCAAAGGCACTTGAGAATTATCGAAAGAACAAGGAACTTAGGGTAAAGAAGAGTATTTACTTGAATTCAGACTACTTTTTAGACAAGAAATTACTCCAATTCTACCCTGAGAAGATAGATTCTGAAAATGAACAGGAACTTACTGACAATAAGACAGGACAATTAATACTGACTGTAGCACCTCAATACACCGTAACAGAACCTAAAGGTGAACAACCTGATAAGGAAAAATTCTGGCGTGTAACGAGTGCAAAGGCATCTAAACTAATAGATATGTTCCTTTTTGAAGAAAGAAAGACGTTGCTTTGGGTTCAAAAGACTGGTTCAGGTTATGGCACCATATACAATATATGGCCTGCATAACCCAATCCAACCCATCTTTTTTTGTCTTATCTATAAGCAATAAACTGTGCAGGTGATAAGATATTAAATTTACCTATCATAATAGCGGTTCCAATGACTTGAATGTTATTGATATTGAAAAGCAGGTTAGCGAAGGTCTAGACTTTATACTAAGCCATTTAAAGAATCCTAAGCGATGGCCCAGGACCATATCAACCAAAGAATCTGAAGGAAGGCAAATTACAGTATATAGTAAACAAGAAGCATTTTCATATTATAAGGATTCAAACTATCTAGACTGTAGAATTAGTGCATATAATACTAAGGCATCATAGAGCAAACAATTGACCTGCTTATGATTGACTTGGATTTATCTAATTTCAAACAATAATAACATTAAGGCATTGGACTTGGCCAAGGCAAAGACTTTGGCAAAGATACAAGACACATTTGATTTATCAAAAGTTTGAACCTGCAACTATAATTTGGTCAGGTAATGGATATCATTTGTACATACCTGCAGAATCTCAAAATGCTATTTTAGAACAAATGTCTGAATTTAGCAAATACAAAGAACCTTCCAAATTATTTTTAAGATTTGCAGAATGGTATCTGTCCAATGGTAAGGCAGATTCAGAACATTATCATACTGTGTCATTTAAGAATTGTCTATTGAGAATACCTGGTTCATATAATTCCAAGAATATGTCCAGGTTAAAATTGTACAGAAATGGAACGGTGCTTCAAAGGTACCGTTACACTTACTTTATGAGCAAGTTCTTGGCATATCTTATCGACCAAGGTTCAAAAGTAGTCAAACATGACAATAACGATAAAACAACCATATTTTGTCAGAAAATGTCAAGTCTGCATATATTGCACGAAAGAATTCTAGGTTACTAAGAAAGAACAATCTATTGACTGGATTGAACAGCTCTTACAAACACCATTGCCAGAACACAGAAAATACTGTATATGGAGAATTCTTGCGCCATATTTCATTAATGTAAAACATTTGTCATTTGAAGAATCATATGATATGATATACCAATGGTTAGACAAGATGCAATGAATTAAAGAATTAGATTTTGATCACGGATACAAAGATAAATGACAGTCTTAATAGTGCTATCAATACAGGTTATTTGCCAATTAGTTTTGATAATCCATTAAAAGGACCTAGGACTTTGAAGACAGATAACAGAGAATTATACGATACTTTATAGGCTATGAATAATACTTGCAATATAGGATCAAACCATTTCTCCGTTTCTATGTTATTTATCCATTAGGCGTTTATCAGCCCAGTTTCAAAGTGATTTTATTTTACGAAAGATTTTGTAAGTAAATATGGATCTTGACAATTTGTTGGCTTCATGAATCTGTGTACTAAAACTGAAAATGTGTGATG
Source organism: uncultured Nitrososphaeraceae archaeon (assembly GCA_963825865.1). GTDB lineage: Archaea > Thermoproteota > Nitrososphaeria > Nitrososphaerales > Nitrososphaeraceae > CAWGVG01. The sequence continues at coordinate 179,558 of CAWGVG010000062.1, forward strand.
AATAATTCTTCTTACTGCTACTTTCGCCAAAATAGTTGGCTAAGTTAATATTAATTTGTAAAATCATAAATTCTCGCACTACAAACCATCAACAAAATAGATTAGAAATCATTACTACTAGTTACAAGTATTTAAAAAGATAATGTTTGTAAAATATTTCATTGACAAATCTAAAGATTACAACACTTGAACGGCGAATGGATGAATAATTGGTTCAAAAAAGATGGAGGTACTTCAACATTCAAACCCAGCTTTCAACAGCTTGGCAGTACAGAGACAATGAATACTGACAAAACGGCAACCAAACTCTCAAAGCTAATTAAGGGAATTGATGCAGACATATATGGCATTCAAGAAGGTCCGAGCGAAAAGAACGAGATGCTCCTCTTCATCAGTTACCTATTTGAATGACAAATACTCGTGCGAAATAGGACTTGATGGTAGCGCTCAAAAGATATATGTCTTATATAAGAAATCATTTTTTGATAATGTTACATCCTTGACTCATGTGTATCCAAAATGGCAATTCGATAACAACGGGGATTATTTGCTGGAAGATGGCAAGTTTAGTGGTACACCAGTCGAAGTAAAAATTGTTAAAGATGGACATGTCATTAGAATTGTTGTTACTCATTTTAAGTCATTATTTATTAATCAAGGTAAAGAGATGTGGACAGATCCTGATCCTGCAAAGAAAACAGAATTCATAAAATTACTCACTGATAAATAGAAGGAGAATAACTATGGAAGCCGTAGAGCTAAGACGCAACATTGATGAAACATTAGAAACCTATCCTAATTCCATTATTATGGGTGATGTTAACGATGGACCAGGAAGGGAGTTTTTTGAGAATTATATGCTAGGTATGGATATAACTTTGGAGCTATTGGGTAGTACATATTATCCTGATAAGATATTCAGCTATTTGCTAGACCTCAACAATGACTTTAGCGCAGTCTTTGATGACTATGTGGACAATGTACCTAACAGAAAGATTCTACTCGACAGGATATTGGTATCTCCCTCACTTCAGCCATCAATGACCAGTTGTAAAGTTGAATATGACAAATACGAGGCTCTGGTTGATAATCCAGATCGAAGAGATGGGAGACCTACAGATCATAGACCTGTCACTTTGAACTTAAGTTTACACTAGGACAGCAGGACCTTCTACAGGTTGAGATATAGCATACACCTTATACAGCAAAAAAGTGATTGTTAGATAGAGATCCTAATCCAAATATCATTTATATTGCATAATGCAATTTATAGTATGTTTAATCCACTATTAACAGGTTTTTTAAAGAAAATTCTATCTATCTATAGATATATAAAAATAAATTTTATAAAATAGCAGTTAGTTAGTTAGTCAACCGATGCTAACAGTTGGCCAACTATTAACCAACCAACCAACCAACCAATCTATCTATATATTAATCAAAAATAAGTTTTGATGTTCGGCATCTCTCGCTCTACAAATATTCGGACTTCGCCCCTGTTAAAAGTTGACCTATTATCGTTACTGCTCTCATGTCCTTTCCCACGTTCCCTAAGATAGACTTTCATTAGTTTTTCTTCAAAAATTTTCTTGTATTGAACAGCTTCATGAAAATTTTCGAATACTGCTAACCCTTTGAAATTATTTGTTTCGTTGTATAAAGCGACCGGCATTCCGGGTGACAGATATAGTCACCCAGAAATTGTGTTTGCTTCTTCTCTTAATCACGAAGAAGCCTTTCTTATTATTATTATTTTGCTCTTTTTGTTCTGGTTGTTGTTCTTTTGGTTGTTTTGATTGTTGCTTTTCTTCTTCTTCTTGTTTTATAGATTGCAACTACTACAAGCATGATATCAATCTATGATGCTAATATCCTTTTTTATTTTGTATACTAGATTACTTTTAGTTAGCAGGTTTTAATTGGTTTTTTTCTATTAGCTCCGATGGGACTGATAGGACATTTTTATCGCAGTGAAATTGCAACGTAATTGCATCGAGATTGCAACGTAATTGCATCGAGATTGCATCGTGTTTGTACCTACTGACTTCATTACTCTCTACTTACTTTCTATAATATAATGAAAAAGACTTTTATCCCAAAAGGGTAGAAATGAAAAAAACATACTGACAGTTGAAACCACAATACTAACTATGGTTATACATTTTATTTATTGTCATTTGGTTATAGCGAATTATACTATCGATTGGTAAATGAATAACTTTACCTCGTTTGATACTATCAATAGTTACATTGAGAACCAGAAGGTATTTTCGGTGGTATTCCTGACCCACAGAGAAAGTACTGATTTATATAATTAGCAAACATGTCTTAATACATTACAGATTATAATTCTTTATTTCTCTGTAATTATATAATTAGCGACTAGACATTAATACATTATAGATTTCAATCGTTTTACCAATACCTTTAGTAAACGCATCGCAGAGTTAGAAGATAATCAGGCCATATTAAGGCGGGAGATAGAATCAAGGGGAACTATAAAGAAGTTCAGTCCTATTGCAGTTCAGCCTGTCGCCCGAGACTTAGGTGGGCTGACAAGATTCATAAAAAATTTATATGCATTACCTATCATATTGTCCTGAATTGATAAGTTGGCTAAGAACTAGTAAAAACTGTCCGTTCTTTTCTAATTTACCTACTTTATCAATGATTGGTTTGGCACTATTGACGCTGTTCTTATTTGGTTTTCAATATATCTCGACCAAAGTATACTCGCAACTTCCGTTTGTTTCTTCTTCTCCTTCCGATTCCAATAATGCAACAATTGCACCAGCAAATAATCAGTCTTCGACTACTACTACTTCTGCTACTACTGCTTCTTCTTCTCCACAGCAACAACAGTTGTTAACATATACTAATCCAGAAGGTAGATTTTCTATTGATTATCCTTCTAATTCAGTTGCAAAGCCGGTCGCTGACATTAGACTTGACATGCTCGTACATACCAATACGAATGCAACTGACGCTGTCTTATCCATTTCAATAGAAAATACAACCAAATATTTAGATACTAACACATTGCAGGTAAAAACTCACTCACTCCGCGATTACGTAAATGACAAAATAAATAAGATAAATTCATTATCATCTGGATTTCGCGGTACCGAGGCTTTGAAATATTTAAAAGATAATCCTACAACAGTGGCTGGAAATCCTGCGTGGACAATATCATATACGAATGACCCTTTCTTATATTATACTACTACTTATATGATAAAAGACAATAAACTTTATACCTTTGAGTATCAAAGCGGTCAACTAAAAGTTCCTGAAACATTACCTGTAGTACAAAAAAATGATTGATTCATTTAGGTTATTAGCAGGCGCAACAAAGCCAATTATATTAAAAAGTCCAGAAGTACAAAAATTGAATGGTAATCACTGGGGTATAGAAAATGCGACTAGAGATTTCCAAAATAGCACAAAGGCTGGTGCATATGATTGCAATTTATCAAGAGATGGAGAATTGTTTTGTGACCAATACATGCATGCTTACGATATCACATGGAACGGTCTAAAAGATAAGGCGCGTAATGAGCATATTAAGGACTTGTATAGAAATGATAAAGATTTTCAGGAAATGATAAAATGACAATAACAAGTAGCAGTAGCTGCGATATAATCAATAATTGATACAGTTAATATTAATTCCATAAAGCTAAAAAACTGAACTGTGTAATATTTACGAGGGAAAAAATTAACTAGCCTCGGATTCGACTAGTAACAATTACGATGGCGATAGCGAACTAGCTAAAAGTAGACAAACAATATTCTAGACTTTGAATTTCTATCAGGATTAATATACACTAAGTATCAAATATCTAGTGAATAGTCTTGTTATAGACACCATAAAAAATGTCAGAAAATATACTAGCGTAAGAACGGGTGACTATATCTTTATAATTATATAATTTCTGACTTATTAGTAGTAGAGTTAGATTATCTAATAAATAATTGTGATTCTAATGTTTTTATCCTGGTCTTTAACTGCTCACATTGGTCCATATAATAATCTCTTTCGTCTTCTAGCATCTGTATTTTTTCTTGAAGTCTATGATATATGGGTGAATCAGGTATGTCTTCCTCTACATCAACAGGAAGAAGAACAACAGCAACAGAAGCAACAAAAACAACAAAAGCGATGGAATTATAATTATAAATCCAGAAATTAATAAATCAAACTCTAGGTAACAGGTGCGAAGGAATGTCAGATTTATTTATACGGTGTTCTATCATGCCATCAGGTTTAGATTTTCTCAAGCCTTTTTTGCATTCTTCCTTTTGCTTTACGTATAAATCATTATCATATCGTGTGTGTTTATAATAGATATAGAAGAAGGCGCATTTTTCTTCCTGCTGATATTGCTCTGGCTCTTTATCATATTCTCTGGACATCTTCTCATATATTGCATATAGTTCTGAGTCTTCGCTAACAATCTGGCAATAGATTGTTTGTAATAAGTCGAACCTCATGAAATGTTCAAAGTATTGCTCATCAAAATCCTTCATTTCATCAATTTTCTTTTTTATTTGGTTACGAGTTAAGTAAATTTTGGTTTTTCCATCTGGAGCAACCCCATAATACTTTTTTCTGGCTTCATTAACAGTATTCTCTTCCGCATCTTTTGCTATCTGATTCCATTCTACCATACTTCTAGCATATCGGTTATCAGTTGCAGATTCTTGATACTTCGCCATGAATTGAACATCTGGTATAAATTGTGCAAATTTCTTTTCAGTCTCAGGATACCTGTCTATTATTTTGGGTATCATCTTTCCCATAATCATATGCTGTTTAGCAAGGTTATCCATAGAAGCTATGAGCTTTTTTTCTGCTCCTGTTTTTGGTGATGATGGTCGTGGTCGTGGTGGCGGATTTATAGACGGATTAATAATAATAGGAAGTCTGTCAGAGATATCGTTTCGTTGAAAAAATACATCGCGTATTACTCTGGCATCATAAACAAGCGTACTTACGAATTTGAACGGGTGGATATTTCTTTTAATATCTAACTGCTTTTCGAAAGGTGAATTATTTAGAAAATCATATTCAGTAATTGTTTTTTTAGCAGGTAATTGGGTTCTATCATCTAATTCGGCTCTACCTTTTTTCTTTTCTTTTACTACCTTTATTCTTCCAAGTCGACTACCGCATATACTGCATGTAAAACCAAGGTCTTGCTTTTCTTCTTTTTTACTTCTTAACCGTGCAAGCAACATTTTTCTGGTACGAAAATTAGTTGTTTTATACTTAATTTCAACCTTACTTACGTGTAAAGAAATTCAAATGTTAAATGTAAATGAACAAAAATTGACAGAGAATGTTACCTCATCTCCATTTAAACAGGTAACTATTCAAAAAACTGGTCTGGAATTATTTTGCAAGAACTGCAGGCACAAGTGGCTGTACTCCGGCACAAGCGAGTTTTATGCTCCCTGTCCAAAATGCCATAGCAGTATCACTTTGAAACCAAAGATTCGACCACATAAATATAATAAAAATAAAGCAATCGCGGAGGTCAAAAACTAATTGTCTCTAGCGACCGAAACCAACGGCAGCAAGAGACAACCAGAACTTTGGACCATCCGCAAAGAGAAAAAGCACTAACAGAGGCTATTAATTTTTCCAAAGTGCTAAGTAAATCCTTACCAGAACTATGCCCTGATTGCAAGTCAGTATTGAAGAGAAATTTAGCGAGTTTAAGTGAGGAGTGAATAATAACAAATTGAATTCAGTAATAATAACAAGTGAAAAGTGGGCAGGGACCCAAACCCGCCCACCACCGTACGTCGTAAAGACCCAAGAATCACACAATGCAAACACGCACCCAGCCGACCAGCGAGGAGCAGTTCTAGCAGTATGATTAACTATAATTCTGACGGTGCTAATTATAAACATTCTTCTGACCATGGACAAAAAGTAATAGAACATGGAGCAGCGGTTCTGGAGATGTTAATAACGACCAAATCAAGCGTTGTTATATTTGTCTAGACAACGGTTTTCCACACGAAGCCATAACATTCCACAAAGTTAACGGTCGAGTGCTATCAAGCGGTGGTGGTGGTGGTGGTGGTAACGAAGTCAGAGGTTGGGAAATAAGGGATTACTTTACGGGCAGAAAGCACGAGCATAGAAGAAGTCATTCACCGCAAAAAAGAGAGGGTCAGGGGTCAACCTAGGAAAAATGACCTACAGAGAAGAATCAGACACTTACGATGTTGATATTGATGACTCAACGCTAACTCCATCTGGATTTATCAGATTTTCTTTTTCACAAAATGGCAAATCTGAAGACGGTAAAAGCATGATGACTTTATACAATCTTGACTTTCGTAGAATCATCTATTGTGATATTTACAAGCATGACTATGCCAGGACTATACAGGCATTCAAAGATACATTAACGACTGCGATGAAAGAAGATGAATTATTAGATGAAGAGACAGTTGCAAGCCTGATTGTATGTTTTGATAATGCGTGTAAGATATTAAAGGAAGATAAGAATTCTGGCTTTTTTCATCGTGCTGTAAATGGAAATGGAAATGGAAAAGGAAATGATGATGCAGTAGCACAGCAGCAGTATTACCAAGAAAATGAAATACCTACTAAAGAGGTATCCATATCTGAAGCATTACGAATGCATTCAGGTTATGTCAAAGTTAAGGACGGTATGATTTCAGGTTCTAGAAAATTGGAGAAGATGCCAACTAATACGTTTTTTATATGTGATTCATGTCAAGTTATAAACGCAATAAGCATTTACTCACGTCCAAAATTTATGTATGAGATAAATAGGTTAGAACGTTCTAATAAGACTAGAACATGTTTCAATTGTTCTGTAAAAACTGTACCCTCTGAATATGACCACGATGTAAGAAATGCCGTAAAAATAGAATTACAGGATGTAAAGACTTTTAGCGATTTAGAAAGACTACCAGCAATACTATTTGATGACTTGTACTACTAACGTTGGTGTTGGTGAACAGGTTACAGTTACAGGTCGAATTTATAAAATAAGGGTGAATAACAGTATGATTCCATTCTTATTTGTAGACACAATTGAATATGAAAACAGAGAAGAACTATCTGAAGAACCTACTGATAAAGACATTTTAGAAATTAAATCTATAATAAGCAAGGCTGAAGAGGAAAAGAAAAATCCAATTGATATACTGGTCGAAATGTTTGCTCCTAGTATTATCGGCTATCCTTTTGTAAAGAAAGGGTTACTTATCTGTGCTGCAAATGCAGGTAAGGACTCTGTAAATCAAAGGCTTAGAATTAATGCATTGTTAATTGGAGAGACAGGACTTGACAAGTCACCTCTACTCAGGGCAGCAACCAAATTAGCAGCAAAAAAGTAGATATTGTTCAGCATTAAATTCTTCGATTAGAAGCCTTATCGGTATTGTAGATAAGGAAGATGATAACCTTATGTTGCGTTTAGGTCCAGTATCTTCCTCTAGTGGTGCTATCTGTGCAATTGACGAAATAGGTCGAATGGAACACGAAGACCAGGGACACTTACTGAGTGCATTACAAGAGGGTAAAATACCATTTGCCAAACATGGATTTAACACGGTCCTGGATGGTTCTGCTACATTTATCATGTCTGCAAATCCAACTCACGACGGCACCTGGAGACATAAGGATAAGATAGAACGCAATGAAATACCAATGTTAGGCCCACTACTGGACAGAAATGATTTAATATTCATATTCAGGACCAACCGCTACAAACCAGATGTAATAAAATACGCATTTGACAAGGCTGATATCTCAGAAGCCATTTATGCAGAGGAAGAAAGATACTATGATTTTTTAAGAAAATACATTCTATACTGTAAAAGGTTTAAACCAGTATTATCTCACGAAGCGAAAAACATACTTATCCAATTCTATGCCATGTGTAGCAACAAAAACAGGTTCACCTAGGTTATTTGATACAGTTAGAAATATAGCATATGCTATCGCCAGGTTGAAACAAAAAGATATTATCGAAGCAGAAGACGCTAGTGATGCCATACAATTCTATAATGTTATACTACAACAGTTAGAGGAGATTGTTATAGTAGCAAAAGACCCTAGAGATTTAGCAATTGAAGAAGTCATCAATATCTTGAATGGTTCAAAATACCAGTTTGAATTTATCGAATTAATGAAGTCAATATGCGATAAAAATGAGTTTGTTTCTAGATATTTTGGTAATGATTTCCATGTAGACAGTAATAAAAAACTAAGAATGCTTCGAGATAGATTTGTGAAAGGAGTAGATAATAGAATATTAATAGTTAGTTTATCGCCTTTAGTGACTAGCCTGGGAGCCATCTTATAGCTCCTCCTCTTCCTCTTCCAATAGTGATGATAAGGTTAAGGATGATAGTAAGACTGATAGGCTAACTGACCAAACTGACCAAACTGACCAAACTGACCTGCCCATTTTTGAAAATATCGATATTTCTTCTCCTCCTTCTCCTTCTTCTTATAATGATAGAGTTTCTGAAAATGATGTTATAGATAGTAATAATAGTTCTAGTAAAATCGATAGTAATATCCTTGATAATGATGATAAAAATATCGATATTTCTGAAAAAGGCCAGGTCAGTCAGGTCAGTCAGGTCATTCAGGTCAGTCAGACAGGCAATTCAGAAAATACGATTAGTAAAAAGTTCAAGTGCTTTTACTGTGAAGAATGTTTTAGTAGTAATGATGAACGTAGATACCATAGACAGCAGTACCATCCAGACAAAAAACTAGACTATCCTACTCCAGAGGACTTTGAGAATCGTTTGGAGAGGTAAGGTATTGTTGTTGTTGTTGTTGCTACTCTAGAATTATTATTATCATTATCACTATTATTAGAAGAATTATTCATCATGAAAGCATCCATACCTAAACCATTCATGCTAGGAAGCATTTGGAATAAGTTAGCAATCAAAGTAATTGTATCATTGAGTGCTACAACTGCTTTTATCTGTGCTTCTGGATTATCTTTGTTACTGTATATTATAGTACGAAGTATATTCTGGTTATCTTCAAACTCTGCAAGACGTTTAGAAAAGGCACCTTCTATGAAAGCAAACTTATCTTTCTTGTATATCTCTATCTGTTTTTCAGATTCCTTCTTTAAATCTGCTTTCATATGTGCTATATAATCATATGACATTTCTATCCCCAGTTTATGTCGTATCATATCACATGTTTCAGAAGTGGATAGACGGTGAATCATTGCTGTGGTAACTGCCTTCTTTAACGATTCACGCTGTGCAAAAGTTAAATGGACCACGTTATATTACTAACAATGATATTAGTTATATTTTTTTTCATGTTAACTGGTCATGCTATAGTTAACACCTTTTGTGTTAATTGACTAGTTCTTTTTTCTTAGTTTTAGACTTTGTAGATTTTGACTTTGGTTTACGAGGATAGATATGCAACAAAACCCCTTTACGCAGAAAGGTAACCATGATAGATAAAAATCACTTACTTTTTTTGGACTTTGCTGTTTTGTTTGCTCGTGTTAATGTTGGTGTCGACGTTGTTGGCATAGTTACAATGCCTTTTTGTCGATTACTCTTTGCTAAATCTCGTATAGCGTTTTCCCTACGTATTTGTCTTAAAACTGCGTCTGCTTGTTTGTTGATAGGAGATTTCTTTGGGGTTACGTGTGTTTTGCCTTGTTTCATATTTAATATATCATCACTGCTACTTCTTTTGTTTGGTTCTTCTCTTAGTTGGGACCGTGTTTATATGCTTGTTTCTGTTGGCTGGGATATTGGTAGCATTTCCAAATGTCCCTGCGGAGTCTGCGGAAGTGGGGTAAGGTTTGATTTTTGCGTTCTTTTTTACTGCTGACATTTTGTTTTTGTTATTTTATTATTTATTTATTTATCCGTACACATTTCCAATCATTTTCACAAGTTCATAATGTTTCAATATTTGGTCAGTATTTGATTTACCGCTGTAATTAGCACGTTTTGTTTCGCTGGCCTGGTGAATTGCTGCCAATTCTTCTAACGCTTTAACTTGATTTCTACCTTCTTCTAACATATTTTCTAAAGTAGAATCTATTGCTTGACCTTGATGTTTTTGAATAACTGCATATGCTTTCAAATTATTGAATCCTTCAGACTGTTGTTCGCTTGATGCTGAATGTGTTCTAGTAACATAATCCAATTCAGCTTGTCGATACTTTTCTACGTCTGTATTATATATGGCTCTAGTTGCCATTTTTGTAATTAACTGTACTAAGGTTATTTGATATACTAAAACTTTTATCTCTAGCAGTTTATTCTATATAATAATAGGTAATATAATATAAAATGGTAAGCAAAAACTAGGAGCAGAAATTGATGACAAAATAGAAGAAAAATATTTTGAAGAAGAAGAAAGAGAAGAAGATTCTAGGACCTACTACTAAAAAAGAAGAATCAGCGGCATTACTAACTTATAGGTTATTAGAAGCACATCTATTAACTTATATTTTATTTTTCAGAGCCAGAAGCAATAATGGTAGTATTTTAGTAGTTAATGTAATACTACTTTCTAAAGTTATATTCTTTTCACTCTATTCTACAGTAGTAAGAGATTACTATAATAGACTATTGATAGTTAAATGAGTAACTACACCTGATTTAATATTCTTATTAATTATATAAAATAAGTCAGCATAAAATCACATTAGATAAATCAGCATTAACTTACTCAAGTCAAATATACAGATAATAACAAATGACTATATATAATGAACAACACAATTACAACGAAACGAAATCTATCCTTAGTTGCTATCTTTATGGCAGCAACATTAGTAGTAGGAACATTTGCAGTAACAACAACCACAATAGCAACAACACAAACGGCATTTGCTTTTTCAAAGAATAAGAAAGGAGATGAAAATAGTAAGAATGGCAACACAATTACCGCACTGAAATGCGAAAATAAAGGTTCTGCAAGTGGATTTGATACAGCATTAGACCAAGAATGTGAAAACCTGATATGTACTCATCCAGGTAATAATGCATCATGCGTAAGTGAAAATGAAGGAGCAACTACAACAACAAGCCCAGTAACAACACCTACAGGAACCTTAATAGTTGAAAAAGTCGTAGTTTGTAGAATTGGTACTACATGTCCTTCACCTTCAGACTTTACCATAAAAGTAACGGGCAATAACCCTACGCCATCTACATTCCATGTAACAATTCCAGAAACGCCCGGACCCCACGCCAGTACAGTTGTTACATTAGGTGTAGGTGCTTACAAAGTAAGTGAAGAGCCACTTCAGGGCTTCGAGCCTAGTTTCTCAGGTGATTGCAACGCAAATGGTGAAGGGTACTATAGCTCCAGGCGACCACCAGACATGTACTATTACAAATAGCAAGCCGCTGTGAGGATAATCCACAAGTTGATTAGACAGTTACTTGCTGCTTACTGATACACATAACACCAAAAAAAGAAGGTAACTTATACCTTCAAACACTTTTTTATTTTTAACTATATGTTATTACTATGCTATTATCAGTTAATTAGCGAAGTGAAATAATATTATCACTAATCTATTGCATAGTAGTAACAAATTATCATAATGTACTAGTGATAGTTATATGAGTAACCATACCTGATTTGTCATTTTGAATAGTTATACAGAATTAGTCAATATTATATCATATTAGATAAATCAGCAGTAACTTCGCCAAATCAAATATACAGATGACATTGATAAAGTAGATATATGAACAACGCAACGAACCTAGCGATAGTCGCTATCTTAATGGCAGCGACATTGATAGTAGGAGCGACATTTTCAGCGACAACAGCGCAATTAACAGCATTTGCTTATCAGAAGAAGAAAGTAGGAGGAACACAAGACGGAGGAAGCAAAAATGGCAACACTGTTACCATTGAGGAATGCAAAAATAGGGGTTCTGCAAGTGGATTTGATACAGCATTAGACCAAGAATGTGAAAACCTGATATGTACTCATCCTGGTGAAAATGCAACCTGTGTACAAGAAGGAGTTGTAACATCAACACCAACACCAACACCCGAGCCAATTACAACAACCTTAAGAGTCATAAAAAAAGTCGTTTGTAGCCTACAGACCCTAATTGCTCTCTCCCAAACTTCTGTGAAATAGTATTTAGCTAACCAAGGCCATCTGCAAAGTTTCACATGTCAGTCTGCTGTTGGAAATGGTGTCCTTTTTACACTGCAGCCAGGGGATACCTTCGCTGTAGAAGAGGAACAGAATATACCAGGGACAATTTTTGATGTTACACGAAGTAGTGATTGTGATGGTACGATAGCTGCAGGCCAACACCTAACCTGGACTATTACAAACACAGAACCCGGCACATAGTCTACCAAACCCACTCTTATTTTCATTTTTTGATATTATATTATTATAACCATGGCAACCATATTATCATTATCTCAGAATAGTATCCCCATGGCAATAATAAACGAAAAATCATCAGAAATAGAACAAGAGCAACAAGGAGAAGAACAACAAACAGAAGAAGAGATTGATACAAGCCCTTCAGCAGTCTTTGACAGTTCATTAAAGGAATTGAAGCAAGTGATAAACCGAATAGAGAAAAACAATGAAGAAACACTTGGCGATTTATTACGGTTCTACTGGCTCGAACTTCCAAGTAAATTGATGATTATCGACATGAAATTAAGCATGATTCAACAGCAATTACAAGCACAAGGCGTCTTTCCTGAAGACACAACCATATCCGATTTAATGAATGAAATAAGACAAAGAAGAAGAAGAAGAAAAAACATAGATAGTGGATGAATCTGAACTGTTTTTCAAAGGTGCGCACTAAGTGCGCAGTTCTAGGTTGACACTCTCTACTACCATGGTGGAATTATAACCATCATATGCTTATCAAGGATGCGGACTAAGTCCGCAGGTTCAAACGCTACCATGGTGAAATTATAACAAAATTTGAGGATTTCCTCAAGTTTTTAGCATTTTGTTCAAGTGCTACTATATGATGTTGGAATCTGAACTCATGAACCAGTTCTTCTTATGGGATATTCCCATAAAATGCCCGTTGTTGTGTTTAAACGCTACCATAGTGAAATCTGAACTACCTACACTCTTAATATCATCTGGAGTCCAGGTGATATTATTTCAAACTCTATCATAGTGGTTGAATCTGAACCTTCGTCTAATTTGAGCACTTAGTGCTCAAGATTTATCAGAAGAAGAAAATAAAAAATATATAATTGCACCTATATTCTTTAGAAATCAAAACTAATGTTACCAACTATTAGATACAACTGTTTTTTATAATTATAAAACAAATGTTCTGCTTATTATACTTCTTTTGGATTATTAGCACGGATAACAGTAACATCTATTCTCTCAGAATATCCATATGTATCACTCAGCTCTCTTACACGATTTACAGTATCTTTTTTTTCAGGTACGGCAATCCTCTTATTACCGTCAGAATCTGAATTTTCAATCTGTTTGCGTTTAACTTCCTTTTCGATTAGTGGAATATTTGGATAAATTCTTTTTTCTTTTTTACTTACTTTGTCTATACGGAAAAGTTTTTCGCGTTCATAACGCTTGATAATCGAATCAAAATTTCCACCAAAATCGGTTCTTGCACCTTCAGTTTTGTCGCTTAAAGATTCATTGGACCTTTCTTTTAGTCGAATATATCGGATATATTTTTTGTCAAGTGATTTACAATACCAAGCTGCCTCTATTGGGACTATAAATGATTGGTCAATGTGATTTAGTTGATTTATGTCCAAGCCATTATAATATTGATTAATTTCCACCAAAATTGGTCTGGTTTTAGACCATATATAATTTGTAATGGTTATAAAGGTTAAAAATATGTCCAAAAATCTTAAAATGATAGCAGTAAACGAGGCCACTTATGGGAGTCTCAAATCAATTGGAGCTATGGGTCAGAGTTTCAATGATGTAATAGGCGAACTTCTAAAGCTAAGGGAACAACAAGAACAGCAACAAAAGAAGAAAGGAAATAAGTGAAAAAAATGCTAACAGCAACAACAACACAGCAAACAACAACAAAAGGAGAGAAAAAAACAATCATTACTACAGAGTGTCCACAAACACCTTGTAATATTTTTTATTCAGATATCTTTGATAGTATAACGGTCAGATGCATAAACCCTTCACATAATAGTTTACCAACAATAGTAGGAGATAATCATAATGATAATGATAATAAAAGTGGCTTGGTGACCAGCCAAGACCACCACATCGAAGACCCAACAACCACCGCAGGTTCTAATTACAATGATTGTTCAAGATAACTATAATACAGGGAATAATAAGGCTTTCCGAGAGAAAACCTGTAATTCTTCTTCTGTACCAGTAATAGCAATAATAGTAATTATGATTTTTTTTGCTGCCATAGTAGAAAAACAAGCACGTGCTAGCTTTCGGACCATGTTCCAAAATCTTCATTCCATTATTGCAAAAGGAGTTATTATTGAGTATACGTGGCCAGCAAAAGCGCATAATTTCACATGGTGTAAACTGTGCCATGAAAAAGGCCAAATTATTAGATTTCAACTCGTAGAAGAATTTCGCATTTTGCACGCAAATTCTTTTTTTCATGGCGCAAACAAACACTGAGAAAACTTAGTAAAAAGTTCAAGTGCTTTTACTGTGAAGAATGTTTTAGTAGTAATGATGAACGTAGATACCATAGACAGCAGTACCATCCAGACAAAAAACTAGACTATCCTACTCCAGAGGACTTTGAGAATCGTTTGGAGAGGTAAGGTATTGTTGTTGTTGTGTTGCTGCTCCTGACCAATTAATTGAGCAAAGGATCACTTTCCTTTATTATTTTGTGGCTTTTTTGTTTCCATTCAGCAGGACATACTTCATGATAGTGTATGTAAGGAGGAGGAGGTATTGATGTTGCTGCTGTTGCTGCTCCTGATGATTAATCTGACTCCGATTCATCATCATCATCATCGTCTGCTGACTTTTCTTTTACCAGCAGCTCATCAATCTTCTTTAGAATTGGTTTCATGCTTTCATCAGATTCGATAATACGTTTTGAATGTTCGGCCACCGTTCCTTCATATTTAGGAATGGTCATAATGTCTTTGCCTTTATCTTCCAGTACTTCGTTAGTTTTGTCAAATAGAAATCCAACATCATTTTAATTCATCTGTCTTTGGTAGATTTGTGCACTCTCTGAATACTCGGTACAGTTTATCATATGCTAATGCGTTATTATCATCAAGTCCATATAGTAGATTTTCAAATTCAACAAAACTATAACGGCGTATACTTGTACGTTCACTAACACCACCCACACCAACACCACCACTACTACTTGTTTTTTGCACCTGCCAGTGATAGGATTTATGATTGCAGATATTGGAGGCAAATGCAATATGAGTGTTAAATACTGTATACTCTTCTAACAACCTGTTAAATCTACCGACCATAGATAGAGCATCTGTATCAGAACTAAATGGTAAGCAGAGTTCGACTTCTATTGATGGAAATGGAATTTCAATTGCATCACCACTACCACCACCATCATAACTCTCAGTCTCAATTATTGGTACAACACTCTGGTTGACTTTATCTACATTAAGTCTGATGCTGAATTTCTTGCCGCTAGCGCTATCTCTAATAATCAATGGTTTGTCCCATTTGTCATGACCTAAGCTCTCTGTTGCAAGTGTATAAGGTATGGATAGTAACTCTTTGAAAGCATCACCTAACGCACCTCTAGTGATGTTAAACTGGTTTCGTTTGCTACTCATAGAGCCCGCCATAGCTGAATATCTTTTTTACATTACTTTCTATGAATACGCCTTTATTGGAATGATTCGAATTACCTACATTTATACGGAGTATAGAATCTTGTTGAAGAAGATTTACATTTACGGTAACTAGTGGCATTCTAATCTCTGATGATTTCTCAACATAGTCTAATGCATTATCCATTAGTTCATTGAAGACGAATCTTGGTAAGCGTTTTTCTTCTACTCCTGTTCTAGTCTGAATACCCCGTAATGTGATGAAGTCCATTACTGCTTTCTCCGTAGAGAAAACATCTGCATCTGCTGTATCTGCTGCTGAATTTGAATTCGAATCTGAAGAGGGGGGAGTCTGTTTTAATGACTTCCAATCTACATTGATTTTTGCATGAGAATCTGACCCCCCTGCCCCTACATCATCTTGATTCATCGTTATCTCAAGGTAATTTAGGCATCCCCACTATATAAAGAAGTCTATGAATTAAAGAATTCTACATTTATTGAACGTATAGATATATAGCTGATATATTATTTCTACTATATGGCAAAAGTAATGAACAAAAAAACGATAAACTTGAACATAGACCAAAGTTCTTAGCATAGGGCAAGGATAAGCTCGCCGCAAAAAAGGATACAACATTAACTAAGATAGTCATGTGCCTTATCAGACTATTTGAACAAACTTAATAGGAGATCAGCAAATGAATATAATAACAATAATAATATTCTAGCAGCAAAAATAATGAATGTGGAAACTTAACTTCTTATTTTATTTTATTAAAGATTTATTTTATTTTATTTTATTTTACAGTCTTTATAAAATATCTGGTATCTTTTCCAGACCCGTGCTAATCTCAAGAATGGTTTTACCTAGTTTTAGTTAGGTCGTTCTATTTTTCGATATATGTAAGCGGCTTAATTCTAGGGTCTTTTCTCTTCGGTTGTTGATATCGTTTATTTCTATAACTGTGAACTGTGCTCGATTTGTAATCTTGCCGTTAAAGTCAGGCTTCTCAACTATCTTTGTCTTCTCAGGGTCCATATTGAAGCACTTTAGTTTCTCCGTCTTTAATGCTTACGTAATTCGATTCAATAAAACTCTCTAACTCTTTATTTTCATAATATTTTGGATTTAGATTTTGTGTCTGATTTGTATTTGTATTTGTTGTATTTGTTGTTGTTTGATTTGTTGTGGACATAATTTATTTTGTGCAATATTATAATTAGACGATACAAGTTATATCTTTTTCTTTTTCAGTATTTTGATAATACATCCTTATCTTACTAGATACGTCTAAGGAGGAGGGGAGGGAGGGGTATAAAATAAAGTAAAATAAAATAATAAAAGTTAGTCGTTCCTCACTACTAATTGGAGGAGAGATATAATAATTAATATGCCAGAACAAATTGTAGCGCTAACATATATTATTGATTTCCTATGGGTGAAACCCTCCCATCATAGGACCCATCATTCCCATTCCGCTTGAGGGCCCATCATCATTCCGCCACCATGCATCATCGTATGCGTAGCATGATTCCAGGTCCTGTAGGCAATTGCTTCAGATGAAAGAACTTTTCCCCATTTCCAACATCTACTATTACCCTATGGATGTTATTACCAGAGAATATAATCCCATCTTGCTACAAAATCCATTTGCCCTCCAACATGACCTGATACCGCATGAGCATTGCTACCCACTGTTTTCTCTGCAGTCATAGTAGAATTAACTAAACTGGTATGTACTTGCGATGATATTGCATTAGATATTGTAGGGAATATTCGGAACAGAACCGTAACATTTGAACACCATAGTCATCATTCCAGTAAAATTCTAATTTGCTATATCATCACCGGATTGTCATCATGATTCAGGATTCGTCATAATTGCCGGTAGTCATCATTACCAGGATCGTCATAAATACAGTCCATACCCATCATCGGTCCCATCATACCAGGATTCATCATGATTACAGGTTGTCATACTTGAGCACTCACTTTTTGAATCGGCATAGTTGATGATGACAGAAATGCTGTGACAACTATTGCAGAGGCTATACATCATTGTTGCTATAGCGGCAGAATTCATATCAGATGATAATACGATTAAATATATGTGGATTGATAAAAGTAATTCTGAAGTCTTAATATACATATTTCTAGAAGTTATATATAGAGAGAATAAGAACCAATTCTTTCCCTTCTTTTAATATTAGTGGCAAGTCGACATCAATCTAAATTAATATATTATGACGAAGACAATAAAAATGAAGTTTCTTTCAAATCTAGTTGCATGATTTATCAACACTTTTACATTTCTTCTCTCCAATATGATGCAGAATTATAATTTATATAATTATAATAATAACAAGAAATTACCGTTATTGAAGAAAGGCAAGCTTCAACCTTTAGGAAATATAACAAGAATCAGATTTGTAAATGATAAAGACCTTCGATAAGGTAGTAGTAGCATTAGTAGCATCAACAACAATATTGTTGTTAGTCCAAGCACAGTTTACTGACAATTTTTATAATTTTATAATTTTATAATTTTACATATTCTTTATTATATGATGAAAATACAAGTATACGATAACAATAATAATAATAAGAAATGCCAAAACTAACTCAAATTCAAAGAGAGGAAATAAACATTAGTTATAGACTGTATCATTAGACGTTTAACAACAAAAGAGATACAGTATGGCTAGGTCTGACTAAACTTCTTCTTGTGATGATGGTGGTGTGTTTTATTGTATATCATATCTCAAAGTAACAGAATCAATAGAAGGATGACTGAAGAAGAGCAGATATTTTATGAACAGGAAAAGCTATGGCAGATTTATTCTCGGTTGGGTTTGTAAGGTAGAAACAGTTGATGACTGGATTATATATTTTGAATTTTTCAAACGAATGAACGTATTTCACTCTAGACTTGTTAAACTGCAGAGGGAAAAGTTGCTATTTCCTCATAATAATAATAAACGGACATTACCTTAAAAATAAGCGTCAATCTACAATGGACATTTGATATTATAGGTTGGACGGTAATAATAATAGTTGCCTCTTTGTCATTAACTTAATCTATGCAAAATAATATCTATAATACTTGAAAACAATATTCAGATTTTTGTTTCTTAATATATACATATGTATATCGATATAAATAATACAGACGTATTTCAAAAAACAAAAAGGAACTGATGTATCTAACACATATGCTGAAATTTCTTTAATGATTATTTTTGATTGCATTACTTTTTTCTAACTTTATCTATTGTACTTTCACTGCTAACAACCTGCTTATAGTCAGGAAGGAACATCGCAAACCACAAATAATAATAATCAGGGGTATGGCAAAGTGTTCTTTTTTATTATTATTGGTGGTATAATATATTTAATTTACAAGGAATTTACAAAGAGATACGGTAAACACAGAGAAAGACGATATTTTCCAGCAGACGTAAAAGAAGATACAATACGAAAACAACATCATAAATGTGCTATATGTAAAAAGGGCACTAGTATATGGGATTTTGACCATAAAGATGGCAACAGGTCTAATAATCGCTCTAGCAATTGTCAAGCATTATGTCCTACTTGTCATGCAAAGAAAACACGTGGATTACTGAAACAAGAAAAGAAGTTTCACTTGTCATGGCGCATAGTACATTGGTGTAATATTGTTTCTTATTTTCTTATCGTAGTAGATACTAGCTATTTCCAGCACTTACCTAAATAATAATGGACATCACCTTAAAAACAAGCATGATGAAATAGACATTTGATACTATAGATTGGACAGCGGTAATAATAATAATAATAATGGCGACAGTAGAAGAGGTCAACAACAAGAAGGAGCTAAGACAGGATGCAGTTTCTCTAAGGCGGGAAAGGGTTTTAGGCTAACCTCTCAAGGATATTCTATAAGACAGATAGCCGGTATATTACAGGTTGGACATACAACTGTAGGAAACGATTATCTATTTCTAAGACAGCAAGCAAGTGAAAACATTCGAGAATATATAGATAAACGATTACCAGAAGAATATGATAAAGTCCTTACAGGATTAACAACAATCCTAAGAGAAGCATGGACTGCCGCACATAAAACAGAAGATACTAAAGAAAAGATATCTGCTTTATCACTGGCTAAGGAAGTATACAGTACGAAACTAGATTTACTTACGAATGCTGATGTAGTTTCTCACGCTGTCAAGTTTATAGAAGTACATAAGAATAGTAATAATAATATAAAAATAAATGGAAAAGTCGATAAAGCAGATTCTGAATTACTTCATGATGATAATGATGCTGTAACTACTAATAATACAACGACTAACAAAGTTTTTTGAATAAGAGCAGAGCATTGCTATCATCATTAATTAATTAATTGATTGATTGATTGGCAGTCACTTTCAAAGTCTTTCTTTATGTCTAAAAATAATTAGTAAGAAACGAACTAATGAACTGAAGAAAAGAAGAAGAAGAAGAAGACTTGATACAACATTTCACTCATAATTTAGTTATAATGAATATATGCTATCAATAGATAAATGAAAAACTTAATCTGATTTGATATTGTCGATAGTTATACTACATAAGTCAGCATTAAATCATATTAAATAAAACAGCATTAACTTCGTGAAGTCAAATATACAGATGATATCATATTAAAAAAATAGTAATGAACAACACAACTACAAGAACAAGACAAAATCTAGCGTTAGTCGCTGTCTTTATGGCGGGAGCAACACTAGTAGTAGGGACATTAGCAACAACAACAAACACTATAGCAACAACAGGACAATCAGCATATGCTTACTCAAAGAAAGACAATGGAAAAGGTAATGACAATGGCAACACAGTTACGATAGAGGAATGTAAAAACAGAGGGTCAGCAAGTGGATTTGATACCGCATTAGACCAAGAGTGTGAAAACCTGATATGTACTCATCCTGGAAACAATGCAACTTGTGTACAAGAAGGAGCAGTAACAACAACAACAGCAACAACACCACCACCAGTAAAACTAACTTGCGATGAATGTTTTAGAAAATTCCTTAACGCTGACCAAATAAGAATACTAACCCTGGGGACGAATGACTTCACGTTCGTATGTCAACGAATAACTTTTGGAACAGCAGATGAATTGCAACGCGCTCTAGAAAGTCCTGTCATAGGACTTTCCGAATCAGCGGCTAAGCTAATTCAGTGTTTAATAGATGCTGGAGTACAGTTTGGTACAGGCAGAGAGACTCTAACATCACTACCCATAGGATAACCATACAGCAACAAAAAAACAGCAACCTTCCCTATTTTTTTATTACAACTATTTTTCATTCTGCTCCGATTCTGATTGGCATGCAATAGGTATCGTATACTTTCCTAAGCTATAGACTAGCAATAGTAGAATCTAGTTATAATTGAATGCTACCAATAATAGGTAATTAAGAATATAACAAAGTTTTTTGAACAGTAGTAATATTTAGCTACTATAGTTGACCTTCCATGATTTGCGCAAGTGGTTAGATAATAATAATAATAATATTATTCAAGGCAGTAATAATAGAGAAAAAGGAGAAACAATAAAGTTATTACAACAGTCACAAAAGTTTTCTATTTTCAAAGGCTTACCATTTTGGATAAACGATATAGAAAAACACAAAGCAGAAGATGCTAGGGTAGGAGATTCATGTTGCTTTAATCATACACTTGGATTGCCAAAGAAAGATGGAATAGAACATAAAATCTATGACTATGAGCAAACATTAGTCAATGCATTAGATAATCATAAGTCTGTATTTGTAAAGAAGGCTAGAGGTTTAGGAATAACAGAACTGCTTATACGTTATATGGCATGGTTAGCAGTTAAAGATTCTACTTATAATAATTGTAGATTTCATATTGTAACTGGTCCAAGAATTAACCTTGCAGAAGAATTAATTGATAGGATTCATTCATTATTTATGAATAGCAAATCAGGAGAGATTGACTGTAAGCAAGTTGGACCAATTATCTATGTCAACAATGTTACTATACAGGCATTTCCTTCTCATACTATTTCAAGTTCTAGAGGATATACTGATGTAAAGTTTATCCTGGTAGATGAGGCTGACATTCTTTCCGCCATCAATGCAGCAGGAAGAAGTCTCTGCAGTATGTGAAGGATATAGAGCTAAAACAAATCCCTGGATTGTAATTGTATCTACACCTTACAAACCAGGTGATATATTTGAAAGTATAGATAGAGACCCTAATTCAATATTCCATAAACTATCATTTCATTATTCTGTTGGTTTAGATAAAATATATAATTCGCAGGATATTGAGAAAGAAAAGAATCAACCATACTTTAGGAGAGAATTCTGTTTAGCATATTCTGTAGGTACTGGAAATATATTCATTGAAGAAACTTTACAACATGCTGAGGAATTAGGAAGAAAGTATAAGGATAAACCATATAATCCCTACACACCTAAAGCATTAGGAATTGACGAGGGCTTTGGAAGTTCTAAAACTGCATTTACAGTTATAGAATTTGTTGATAATAGATATAGTCCGAGTGATATATACAAAGCAGTTCGAGAACTCAAGCACAGAACAGATGGTAGAACATGCATATCAACTTGATGAAAGAAATATAATCTCAATAATGGCAATAACAAGGTGTTTATTGATGGAAGCAACCTGGATTTATTAGGAGTCTAAAGACTATCATTAGGAGAATATCGCACAGTATGAGATGTTTGTAGAAAAAGCAAAACAGATCCAGAGTAGACCATTGCATCTGTACATGAATATCGTTCCTATAAACTTTGGAGAGAGAGGTAAGATAATGCTAGGCTAATGTAAAGAAGTTATGTGATAATAAGAAGTTTGCAATTGACCCATCCGAACACGCAGAACTATTTACAGAGATGAGGATAGCAACTGCGGATGAAGAGTTAAGATTGGACAAATCTGAATATACGATGGACCTGCTTGATAGTCTGAGATTGGCCTGTGAGTATATTACTTACTGATTATTAACTAAAGAGAGATTAAAATCAAATGACAGTTTGATAACTCGTTAGTTAGTTAGTCAACCACTAATTTTTTCAGTATACATTGTATGCATTGGGTCAATAATATCCCTACACCTGATATAGATATTTACTACAGCATAAAATAGAATCAATAATCAGATTTTACTTTCAAATGCCTTATTTTTATCTATCTTCTAATTGAATGTTATAAGAAATTGGTGAAGGTAAAGGTTACAATATTAGCAATAGCTGTTATGCTTGTTTTATCTTCTTTAACAATGGCAGGGCCAGGACTGGTCTTTGCTAAGAGTGGTGGAGGCGGCGGCAAGCAGCGGCGGTGGTGGCGGCGGCAGTAGCGGTGGTGGCAGTAGCGGTGGAGGCGGTGATGGCGGCAGGAGCAAAGGTGGTGGCGGCGGCAGTAGCGGTGGTGGCAGTAGCGGTGGAGGCGGTGATGGCGACAGCAGCAAAGGTGGTGGCGGCGGCAGTAGCGGTGGTGGCAGTAGCGGTGGAGGCGGTGATGGCGGAGCAGCAAAGGTGGTGGCGGCGGCAGTAGCGGTGGAGGCGGTGATGGCGGAGGCGGAGGCACGAAAGGAATAGGACAACCAGGAAAAAACCTACATTATGGTATTAGCCCAATAGAAAAGACTACAAAGAAGTTCACAAGTGACCAGCAGAGTAGGAGGGCAGAAGGGCTGAATGGACAGTTTCCACACTTCCCGCACTTTGGAGGTGGAGGACAATTTCATGACAACTTCCATGATAACCATAGTACCAGCACAAGAACCGTAATAGTCCATGACCACAACAATAACGAACAAACGATAGTGGTAAACAGCAACTTACAAGGGACCTGCTTTGTATCTTCACAACAAGTGGTGGACATACCAAACTTAGTTACTCAACTGCTGAACCAATGCACTTCGGTAACTATAACACCTTAAGGCTAGTAACAAGGACTAGCCAAGGGTGAAAATTAAATGCGTTAATTTGATGGAAGCTGAGCAAAGAGCTAGAATACACAATATGGAAGCAAGCCATGTTGAAGGATAGTACTAACATATCAGCGGCTTCATAAGCAGCGATAAGTATTTTCTCCTACTATTGTTGATGATGGTAATAATAATACAACAACAAAATCATCATTAAACCTAGAATCAGCAGAAGAAATAAAGAATATGATAGCAGGTATAGTGTTTAAAGTTGAATAATCAGATAGTTCTTGACAAATCTGAATATACTATGGACTTGCTTGATAGTCTAAGATTGGCCTGCGAATTCATACAATATTAGTAGTAGCGGTGAACTATCACAATTCTAGCTCGGAAAACCATGCTAAACAAATACCAAAATCGCCGAGAAAACTCTGCCAATCAAACATAAGTGGCGCGGAAAAGCGCGCCAAATAAGCATAATTCTAACAGTCAAAACATTTGATTAGTTAAATCTAGCGGTTTAATAACTGCTAAATAAAAAAATTACAAAGGGTCTTAGTTAATTAATTAAGACCTTTGTAATGTGTGTTTGAAAAATGCCTACATGAACGGTACATACATGGCTCAGTCCCGCTGAAGTGGTGACATTTGCAGGCAGTGCGTTTTGCTTTCTTTATCAGTGCACGTTCCTTATCTGGGTTGAAATTTCTCTTGGCAGCAATTAATGCTATGGTCCTTGTGTCAGCAATTGCAAAAGAACTTTGTATTATATCTGGCTGCAGATGGCTCATAAGGTGACATTAGGCGTTAACTCCTAATTTGATAATTTGCTGTTTGTCATCATTTACCATCTGTTCTACCAAGATATCGTTTTCCTGTTCTTCGATTAATTCTCTCCTCAGTTGGCCTGAAGTTATCGCATATTCCTGTTCTATTTCTTTTTACACAGTATCCAAAAACGCCAAGGGCGAAGACGTACGGGATTATACTATAAAGTCTGGAGAGGTTCAGATAGAGACTAAGTTACCAGCAGGAATAGATGCAAAAAGCAATAAAGTAGTCTATAGAAAACAAGAAGAAAAAAGGTAAAGTAAGTTAGTTAGTTAGTTAGCCTATAGCCCTAGATTTTCTTTCAATCTGGACATTTCCTTGCTTAATTCCAGAATCTTTTCTTGCTGACTTCTATATTCGCTTACTTCTTCTTTTAGCTGATTTAATTCGTCCTTCTTTATCTTTAGTATTTCATTTTCACGTTTCAAACGATTCTCTTCGTTTATCGTAAGGTCATCTATAGCACCAATATAGCCAATCATCTTATCATTTCCTTCCAAAACTTGTTCTTCAGTTAGTTTAAGATAGGAATCTTCCAATCCTGAACTATGGCCCATACACCTATTGATAAGCAACAAGTCCATACCTGCTAATCTTGCAGTAGTCTCAAAATATTTTCTGAAGCCATGACATTGCATAACTTCGGTTCTTTGCGTTTTATCTGGCGACCGTGGTCTGATGCCGGACTTGTCAAGCAATGAGTTAATGAGCCAGCTCGTAGAACCTGCGGCTAAAGGTTTGGGTTTTGCTATATTTAGGCTGTTGAATTCTTTCCGGATAACCAGAGATTTATCATGTATTTTCTCGCCTAACCTTGCTCTGTAATCAAAGTACTGGTCTAAGGTTTTGGTGCATTCGGGATACAAAAAGTATAGTATGCTTCTTTTTCATTCTTGTAGACAGAGATTTTATATAAAGAATACCTGTCTATCTTTTGTAAATCTCCTACTTTAAGGTCAGGAATAGCACCTCTCCTTAAACCACCAGAACACATAAGCAGAATTATACATTTACTTCTTAAATCAGCAAAGTCTAATAACTGTCGAATCTGTTCTTTTGAGTAGGGCTTATCGTCAACTGCTAACCTTTTCTTACCCTTGAATTTGGATAGTCTTCTCCAATTTAAGACGACGTTATTCATTGCGTAAAAGTGGGCTATTGCTGCTACATACAGATTAACAGAATTAGACGATAATTGCCTGTCTATCTTCAAATAAATGATATAATCTCTTATCCTGTCTTCCAGCTTATGCAATGTTAGCAGGCTGTCATAGTGATAATTATAATAATCATCCAGGTTGCTGCAGTATTCCATGAACAAAGCTAAACCATATCTATAGCTCTTCTTTGTGGCTTCAGAATCGATAGAATTGATAAAGTTCTTGTATGCTTCTGATTCAGACTCTATTCTATTTAAAGGAGAGATACTACTAGAAGACATTTTTTATCTATCTAATTGGAAAACATAAGCCTTAGTATTAAGCATGGTATACTCAACACATAATGCAATTTAAATTAGGCAATTTATACCATAGTAAATCCTCACCATTATCTCTACCGATAAAGAAGAGTAAGTTGCTAGTCTAACAAACATACCTTGATTCTTTCAATATCCATATTGGATTATGCTCCTCCTACAAAGCTTTAACGATATTCACATTAGATTTGAGAACATAGATGTTACTTGCATCTAGGCAACTGCTGCAAGTGTTGAACGTGGTTATTATTTTCGCTTTCACCATAGTTTTCTCATTTGCGAATTCTATATTCAGATTTTATTTCCTAAAATCTTATAATTTTAACTCTAATAATTGTAAAGTATGATTGGTTGCTATATCTCTAGATGGTTATGTCAAACAGGGACGGAATATACAATATGAAATGGAAAACAATACTGGTTGGGATAGCAGCAATAGCAAGCATAATGACCATTAGTACACATGGTAGTGCTCTTGCAGATCCGAAACACTGTGATAGATCAGGATGGCCTTCATGTTATAGTGTAGGTTTTGATGGTGGAAAGGCCAATCCTGGAACTTCATGTCCTAGTGGTCATAGCTCAAACTATTGTCGTGGGTGGGAACATGGTAGTGGAATTAGTAGTAGCCCTGACAGTAGCTTGGTTCCTGATCGTGAAAGTAAATCTACTACTTCTGATGGCAGTAGCGGTGGCAAAGGAACATTCAAAGTCACCGTTGAAATATTCGTATCTCCAAGGTTATCGTTCGATCAAAGGCCTCCAGCCTTTTCGGTAACACTAGATGGTCAACAACAAGGAACAGAAGTTCACATAACCGAAAATGACGAAAGGCCTATGAGTCAACAACTATCAGATCCTGTGACATCCGCAAGCACCGAATTCGTACTTCCAAAAGGTCAAATCCCAGACGGTCAGAGCTTTAACGTATGTATAAAGAGTACAGATAGCAAATTTTCATTTTATGACCAATGCAGAACAGGATTTAACAGCTTCAGTAAAAAGGCAGAAACTGTGACTTTTAGTATAGAATAGGTTTGTTTTTCTGTTGAAATGTATTATAATATCTACGTATGATGTTTTTCATTCCAGTGTTCGATAAATCTCTGCTTGTTTTCTTCAAACTTTGTATGTGAAGATAGAATAAAATATAATGAGAACCTGTCACCAATTCTACCACATTCTCTGCAGCGATTTGTATACGATGATGAAAAACCATACGCTTCTCCCACTATACATTTTGTAGCATTAGTAATTTCAAGCAACCAACGTAACCATCTAAAGGACATAGGAATAGGTAGTTGTTGTTGTCGCCGATTCTCTAGGCGCTTACTCCATTTAGGCGAGATATCGTTTAGAGCATAATAATGGGTCGTGGAGGTGATATTCTTTTTTTATTTTTTCAAAAGCAACTTGCTTTTGTACCATTACTATATTATATTGCTTTTCATACTATTAGAGAATTATATTGATAGATTATAGTATGGCTTTAAGTAAGTTAAAGTCATATATCATTGTAGAATATCAACTGGCTATAACATAATCAAAGTCGTATCTCATTTTCTGTTATCAAAGCTTCCTATCAAAATATTTACCTGGTTATCGTCCTGTTACCGTTTTGTACAATAAAATACTCCTTATCAGAAATCAAATGATAAAGAAATTAGCAAAAAATAAGTTTAAAAATAAATGTAATTTTGATAACAAATGCTAATAATATTATAAGACTGTCATACATCATGAGGAAAAAATAAACTTCATCTCCTCAATGACCTTTTGTCCTTCCTTTGTTCGACTTGCTTCAATGAGCCTTTCAAAAAATTGTTTATGTCGGTTATGACCCAATTGCAAACTGAATAGCCCTTTTCTAAGCAAAAATGAATATAAAACTGCTTCATTCCATTGATAGATTATTCCAGTTTTTATAAGAGCTTTTAATAATTCCTTTACTCTTCTAACAGACCATTCATCTTCTTCAGTACCCAAGCCAGTCATACCATCCTTGTCATTCTTTTTCATATGTCTTAGCAGGGCTGTAAGGTATGTCTGATGGTTTGTTGACAGACTTACAGTATTCTTCCCACTGCCTTGCATCTTCCAGCTTAAGGGAGTGAACAAATTGTTTTGCTTCTGCAAATGGTCTAAATTGCCTGTTCTGTGATGCAATAGTCCCATACCAAGCCAATCACCCATTCCTTGCCATTCATTTTTGTATTTTAATCTGGGATCAGGTGGTATGTCCGCAGGCTTTTTACCAGATTTAATATATTGTGTCCATTCTGTCCCACTTTTTAATCCAAGTGTACTGCAAAATTCCCTTGCTTCCGCAAAGGATCTGAATTTCATATTTAGGCCATACTCATTTCATCATCATTAATTAAAAAAGCCTTCTGCATGACCTACAACGCTTGCCAAACTATTTTTCTCTTGATTTTTGTAACGAGTTAAGGTATGATTGTGCTTGTTCCAAAGCTTTTGTTTCCTTGTCTGTCAAATACTGCAATGCTGTAATAAAGGATTTAGACTACATCTAATGGATAAATAATATTGCAGATTTTCTCTATAAATGGTACATAAATTTACTGAAATCAAAGCTTAAGCTATATCTTAATATTGAAATAAATCAAATTGATGACCCCTTAAAAGTGTCCGTTCTTCAGTATCCCAAGGGTAATATCATCAACTAATTCTTTAATCCAGTCAGGATCTTGATTATCAGAACTTATTTTTGAGATAAGTCGTCTTCTAGAACAACGAGCATGACCCTTTAATTGTATGACTTTCTAGGTAATCTTTCTTATCTGTCTCGAGGGAACCCTACCCAGCTATTGATCTAAGTAATTGTTGTTTTTCATTGTCAACTATTTTAAGTCCTTTTGATACAAGGTATTCATCTAACACCTTTTCCACTATATTTTTATAAGTTGTGTCTATACCAAGACGAGTCCTTCCCAATTACCTAGCAGACTTTAATGCAGCTCTTTTCTACAATTCGTGCTTACAAAATCGATTACTGTGACCATTATCAAATCAGTTCTTTCCTCCGCTATTTCTGATAGTAGCATCTCGAGCTAATCAATTAGACGGGAGACCACATCCGAAAATGTTTCTCCGAATCTACCTTTGTCTTTCAGTTTGGAATATACATCCAGTCTCAGACCTACATTTACTCTTCTGTGCATTAATGATACTCTGCGCACACTAAAAATATGTAAATATATTTCGTAATTCTATGGCCAAAAAGACGAAATATCCGGATATAGATTTAACAGATGAAGACAAAGAACTCGTTCAACAGGTTGCTTTTAGATACGCAGCGAAGTTTTATGCTTTAACAGAAAAATACTCTAATCCCAAGAAATATGCAGAAAAGTTTATTTTAAAAAAATTGCGCTCTGATAAAAATCAAATGTGGGGAAATAAAACGTATGAGTTCTGTTGTAACAAAAGAACTTTACTTTTCAGATTTAACACATGTAGTTGATATATCCTCTTTCATCTCTTTGTTCCCCTTTTTTCTAAATCAGCACAAGGTTGGTAGAAACATTGTGAGATTTTAATTCAGCTAAGATAAATCATAGCTAACTTTTAGATGACTAAACTTTGTAATTGTAGTAGTGTTTTGGTAACTCTTAAAAAGAAACAAACTGTATGAAGGATAAATACAGAAGAACAGTAAACATTTTACACGAATTTTTATGTTTTAAATGGAGCACTCAAAATTGATTGCAATATATTTTTCGTATATATTACATAATCTTTTAGACTACATAGCATTATTTATTAAAAAGATAGTAAATTATTAAGTAAATTGGAATTCAGTAAAAGAGTCTGGCATGCATATTGTAGTTTAACCGTGTCCTCTAACGTTAATAACATTTGTTTTGTGACTTCAAAATCAAAATAAGATGTCAAAAAGAAAAAGGGAATAGGATAGAGCAGTATGTATTCTAGCCTTGTAGTCCAGACTTGCAAATTCTGCAAATGCTCGTATTAGAACCGGAACATTACTATTGCTATTAAATGCAACAACACTCTATCCGCACTAATTCATACAGACAGAGAAATATGTACTTCGAAGATATGTATAGAGACGTTTTATTGTGACTTCAAAGAAAGAAAAAATTGGAAATATGCTCAACGCATATATTATAATTTTGCAGCGGTCTTTCAGCATATAGTAGTAGTGCTATGGTCCAAACACTACTCCAGGCGTCTCTCAGACATGCTATCAACTCGTTAGCTATGGTTGGGTTAACTTTTGCATCACCCAGGGCGCCTCTGAATTCACTCTCTGATAATACGAGCCCACCTCTAAAAACTGGGCATGCACTTTCAGGTGTTCTCCCATTCAAAACTCCCGTTATCTGATCTGGCGTAAGGAATGTCTTGAAACATTGTTCACAAGTTCTTTTTGCTCCTCCTGCTGAGGCTGTTGTTGATCCCTCTTCTGTACAAGTTGCATTGTTACCTGGGTGTGTGCATATCAGGTTTTCACATTCTTGTTCTGCTGTGTTATCAAATCCACTTACTGACCCTCTTGTTTGCATGCCTGGATGGTAACTGTGTTACCATCTTTACTATCGTCTTGTCCTCGTTTCTTTTGTGGATAAGCAAATGCTGACTGCGTTGATTGTGTTGTTGCTAATGTTACTCCTACTACTAGTGTTGCCGCTAGATGGCAGCTATTGTTAGAGTGGTTGCAGTTGTGTTGTTCATATTCTGAGTATAATGTCATCTCTATATTTCACTTGAGGAAGTTACTGCTGATTTATTTAGTATAATTTATTGCTGTATTATTTAGAATAAGTATTGAGAATATCAAACGAGGTGAAGTTATTTATCTATTTGTTAATCATAGATATTCAACATAACTAAATTATAAATAAAACCTTCAGACGAACCTTAGTATGGTTAAGATTAAGGACACTAAAGTTTTAGGACAAATCTACGTTCAATGATAAAAATTAGAATACAGAATAAACATGTTTTGTAATAAATCATGCAGTCATAAATTGAAAAGTCATGCATTCTCTTCGAAGGTATCATTTAACCTCTTTATGAACAATAAAGTCATTACTGGCTATTCTGTATGTCTATTCTTTCATCAAGTTGCTGTGATTGTTTGGCTCCTTCAATTAGACTTGCTAAAACAATACTAAAAGGATAGATTCAATTGACTAATCATCTTCTGCTGTTGAAATATCAAAGCCATAAACAAGACTTTCAGCAGAGAATGACTCTCCTTTAAAGCTGGCTACTCTGACATAATCATTATTTTTCACGCATTCAGAAAGCATCTTGTTAAAGAGAATTCTATTTTCTTCTCTCAGAGCATATTCAAAATCTTTTCATGACTCTATTTCTTCCTAACTTTATTGGTTCGATATTATGCTAACTAAAATCACTTAATTGAATATTCCTTTTTTTATCAATAGAACCAAGGATTAAAATGAAAAGAATCTTTTCTGACACATGTGACATATATCATACAAAAATGGCATCTTACAGCCTATCCTTTTCGCATCTATAGATCATACCACATTTTGTACATTGATGATACTCAATACTTCTTAATGTCTTGACACTATTTTAAGAAGTCTTTTATACAGAATACTAGAATCTTTGACTATATGATATAATAAACTCATTCTATTATTATTTTATATTTTATTAGTATTAGTTAAAATATATTGAAATTACAATAGAAAAAATTGTTTATTATTATAAGAGTGTTTATAGTATATTAATGTGCCGTCAACTGAAGGGAATCTAAATATCACCAACTGTCAAATCTTTTGGTAATACTTTATTTACAACATGCTATTATGACATTAAGATAAAACCAATCAGAATCGCAACAGAATGAAATCACTGTAATATAAAAAAATGATGGAGAGTTTTTTCTGCTGCCTGTATGGCTATCCTGTTCCTGTACCAAACTGCACTCCAGCATCTAGCAGACATTGGATTAACTGAGCTATTGTTGATTCGGAAACTCCTTCTATGTCGCGTAGAACAGATTGCAATATTGATATTGATATTTCAGATAGTCGTGGACATAAGTCCGTAAAACTAGTAACTGCTAACTCCCTGAGTAGTGCGGATATTTGTGTGCTGGTAAGGAACTTTGTGAAACATTGTTCGCAAGTTAGTTTTACTGGTGTTGTTTGATTACCTTGTTGCACTGCTACTGCTCCAAAGGGATAGGAGAGTCACTATGACTTTTTACTTTAGAATTCCACTCTTTTAATCCAGAACACATGTATCAAGAACTAACAGGTGAAGAGGATATTCAAACTATTGATGGAAAGTGATAAGGATTTGCTAACAAAGCTATACGAAGGAGAAAGGAAGACACGTAAAATATGCGAGAAGACGGAAGCCGATTAGGAATAATTGCGACAAGAGTGCTCCCTTCAGAAGCTTTGAGTGAACAAATGTATGTCTCGCCAGAAACTGAAGAAGGAAAAACTGCCATAGTAGTTAAACTTGAATATGTATCACTAGCCTATTTCGCATTACGTCATGTGGCCATACATTTGTTTGAGACCCAGCAGATATTGAAAATAAAGGATGAAGAGACTGATGAGGCGATAAACACTTTCAAGATATTGGTGGCATACATAAACGGCCGTGAGTTCCAACAAGGCATCTGTTATATCGACAACGCGATAAAAGATGCAGAGGCAACAAGAAATCACTTGAATCAGATAAGAGCTTACATCAACACAAATATCGACAAATCAGTCAAGTTACAAAATTCTGTTGAAGAGAATCTGAACCATGCGAGGGACCTAATAGGAAAACTGAGAGAATTGCTTAACGGAAGCACTACTTCCCTTGAACACAAATAGAGTTCAATATGATGAAAAATAGTATGTGACGTGTGACGGAATTTAAGACTCATTTACCGCTCAAGATATTTAGCTATTTTCTGAAGCTGATCCCAACCTTCTATTATGTCTATACTATTTTTCCACCATTAATCAAATGGGGGCCTATTTGTAGTATTTTTTATTTCACTATACTGTCCTCTAGCCACAATGTCTGGAGAGGGAATATTAAAGCAGGCTTCTTTTGAAAGGATCCACCTATCATGAATAGATGACTTCAATTTAGGATCGACCATTACTCTTAGTTCGCTTACAATATTATGGTTATTCAACATCTCATTTCTGAAATCTTTAAATGATCGTCGCAAATTG
The DNA here is from genome assembly GCA_963825865.1 of uncultured Nitrososphaeraceae archaeon. Classification (GTDB taxonomy): domain Archaea; phylum Thermoproteota; class Nitrososphaeria; order Nitrososphaerales; family Nitrososphaeraceae; genus CAWGVG01. The sequence goes on from CAWGVG010000062.1 coordinate 212,843, forward strand.
TCATCTGCTTTGTCTATAGAAATGAGGATTTTGATATTCTTTATTCGTCCTTTATCCGCAGACTGGATAAGTAATCTGAGCCCCTCATTTGAGAAATACTTGTCTATCCAATAAATAAAATCATCACATGATTCGATCGCTTGTAACATAGCAAGCTTATTACTGAACGGTTTGTTTGGTGTGATCAGAGTTTGTGTTTGGAAGGATTCAGAAATACCGATGAACTCTTTAATTTTGAGGATTAATTCATTTTCTCTTTCCGCATTTCCTTAAAGTCTGTGGTAAGCTGTGTATCTACTGCGCCTGAATATGCGTTAGAAAATACAGGGGACCAGTACCACGTTTTCATCTTCTTATCACATTTAACCTTGTTTTCGTTCTTTTCTATCTCTTTAAATAGAGCGGCAAGAATTGGAATCATAGGAGCAAAAGGAAGGTCACTTACACTCTTTACTCCATATCCGTCGCGTAAATTCTCCAGTTTCTGAATAGATGAATCCAAGAAGGTAGACATTTCATCCCATAATTTATCAAAAGATAGTTCACTGCCACTGAATATGTTTTGGTAAATATTTAGGATATCTTCTCTTTTACATGCACTGGTCTTGTTATAACACAGACCAGTGTATGTGCAAATATATTGCCTACAGTAAATGTGTTTGTTAATTCGACTATAGAAGAATTGTTTCATGAACGCCAGACAATTAAAAATGTCTTGACAACTTTGGGACCGGGCCTATACATAGCAATCATGACGACAGATGACCTGAAGAAGGTGTATAAGAAATGATACGTTATATGGCGCATGCGATTAATGATAACAACAAAGAATCTAATGAGCCTGATTATGATTATGATGATGAAAAGTCTGATAAAGTAGGTGAAGATAAACAAGAACAGGAAACTGGGGAAATAACAATAAATCCAGTTTTTTGATTATCGTTGCCACACATTTTGAGTTCCTGTCCTCACATGGATTGAACAAAGTCCAGAATGGAGAAAGTCAGGCGACTTGGTTTTGTATACAGTGATAGAGAAGGATAAAGATATCTACATAGAGATAGATTAAATTATCTTATCTCTTTTATTCTCTCCTCTACTAATTCATCTTTGTCTTCATAATCAGATTCAGGCTGTATGTGAGGGATATCGAGCGAAGATAAACCCGCATATTGTCATGGTTTCTGCACCATACAAACCAGTTGATGTATTAGAACAAATAGAGAGATCCAAATTCTATATTCAAAAAATTATCATATCATTATTCAGTCGGATTAGGTAAAATCTATAACACGGAAGAACTTGACAAAGGACGTTAAGAACTATATATCAAATATTGAAGGACAAAGGCTGAAGGTACTGCGATATTAGGATCTGTTATTATACAAACATATTGTCTTTAAAATCCTAATTTCTTGAATCCGTCCTATCAATGCTATACGTTTTGGATCTATTTCTTCTGGGATATTCAACGCATAATCAACGACAGGTGTTATTACTTTTTCCCAATCAGAGTTTGGTAATATCTCAATCTCATTATTCTCTTTTTCTTTGCAATTCCAAAGCCATCTAATAAAATACTTGATACGCTGCAGATAATCATTCCACGTTCTAATCCATCTTTTGTCTGGATTTTGCCACTCAATCTTTTATTTTAGTATCTAAAAAAGCAAGAATATGTTCCTTTTTATTAATGCTATAACGGTCATTATTAGGACCCAAGAACTTGGCAAAATATATCATTATCTTTAGATTACCATTTTGATAGCTTCTGATGTGCCATTTGTTTTCATATATTGATGGAAATCGCGTAAAAGTCGGCGTTTGTAGAGTTTGGTATTGAGGTAATGGTGTTAATTGTAGTTGAGAGAATTTCATTGGCATCGGCTAATCGACCTCCTCGCTGATGATGTATCTACATAATTTGCAGTATATAAACCCGTATAGTTAGCGGGTTCGGTGGAATCCATGCCGATATCGGTGCTAAAAGTAGGTTCCTAGAATATAGTAAAGGAGTGTTAATTTTTAAAGGTTTTTGTTTCGTGTATTTGTTTCCATGCGAACAAATTATAATTGTTGAATGTCATTATATTATTGGTATACGTAGAATGCTGGATAGATTACTCACACGCCCTGCTACTTGCAAAGTATGCGGATTAACGGCTCGTAACAAAGAAGAACTTGAAGACCATGTTAATCATGCACACAAAGGAGAATAAGAACGTGAATTACAGGGAAGGAGGATAGCCTATGACCATACTTTTGTCCACTGCATCGTATTAACAGAAGACACCCTTAAATCATAGTCAATTCCTCTATAACCCGTATTATTGTCAAAGTCGCTATCAATTAGAATGCCATAACTCACCCGGTCAAATTTTACAGGCTTCGTTAAAAAAGGGAAACCAGTCCAAAGAGTGGCATTTAAAAATTTATCATTCTTAACATAATCAACCGCCGTAATACCTGCTATTGCCGCTAGCGAGAAATAAGGAGATTCATATTTTCCCGATGACATATTAAAGAATTTATTGGATGTATTCTCGGAAATTTCTCCACTAATATTAGGTACTATGTTGTTATCACCAAATATGTTTCTCAATTCTTGGACAATAATAGTCCTTACTTGTTTGGCATCAGATGAGGAAAGGGCAGACACGGAAGAATCAGGCAAAACCGCTAATTTAGGCGTCGCCAGAATAATTATGGCTATTATTACTAACATACGCTTAGGAATCAATAGTTAAACTCATTTAGTAAACCATCTAACTAATAGATTTAGCGAATACCAAATACAATATCGCCACTGCAAACACAATACTTTAAGATTATTCTGTATATGTAGCAGCATCTGACATTTAGACTGTACTTATGAGGCGACAGCTTCTATATGGCCCGTTTTTTTATTCCGTCATTCTATTGAGAGTATATAATCAGTACATGGCAATTGATCTAGTATTATAACAATTAGAATTTATTGAAAATTATATCTTTTCTGGTAGGCTTCTGTTTTTCATTCAGTCCCACTAGCCTGTATATCCACATTCACCTGATAGTGGAGAATTAACTATTGGCAAAGCCATATCTTCGCCACATTCATGTAGCTTCAGACAATTGCCACAGAATGAAGCTTGTTTTATACTCCTTTCAGATCTACAGATTGAACAAATGTTTGTTGCAGTTGATTCTTTACATGTATGACATTCAAACAAAATGGGATCGTTCCTGGCAACAAGCCGAACTGGTTTTCTACCTTTCTTTATTTTGCCAAGTCTACCTGAAATGACTTTAAGGATTAGTTCGGTAGAACTACCAAAGTCATATACATATTCAAAAATCATGCCTGGTTCGAGGATTTTGTTTAACTTAACTCGCATACTCCTACTACTGAACCAGGGATATGGCTGAATTTCGTATCTCTGGCTGTTAATAGTAAAGTCTAAGAAAGGAATCAATATCTTCAAGTTTGCACATGCCATCTGCTTCCATGAATAACCAGTATTCTGGAAAATATTTTGAAGAAACTTTCAGTAGGTATACAATATGGTGTTGAGCAGTATTGTTATTCTTATTGTTATTTCTCAATAATATGTATTCTCTATCTTTGGACTGAGAAGATGGTGATGCGTGTCTAACCTTGCATGATTCCAGATGACGAGCCATTATGGTACCAGAAAAATTTCCTGAACAATAGGCGCATTTTCCCAATGTCAAGAGCCTTGTCACACCTCACAATAGCAGATTTTGAATAAATGTATTGTTATATTTCTCTATGTGTATATGTGTGTGTATGAGACTGCCTAAAATTGTAATCATTGGTCAGAGATTAATCACTGTTAGCAACACATGTGGCTACAACATATCTTGTATTCTTAATCGGAATCGAGTATATTATGCCATATATTTTCTCTAACGCTAGTCTGATAAACTGAAGCATGAGAAAGTATGTGAATTTAGTATCATATTTTCTTCCATATCTACCAGATGTTATTTTACTCAGGTAGATCCATTTGTCGTATATCCACTCATTTTGTATTGTAAATGATATGAGTATGAAAAGCAAGCGAAGTACAGCACTCTTAGAAGACGTTCTCGCTCTGCTCTTTTTCATGATTTTGTACGCTGACTCTATACCTTCTTATCCATACAATAGATTTTTTTGCTGATTTATCATTTATCACCCAATTCAATAATGTAAATTGTAAAAATGATATGACCATTATGGCAATAGGCTGAACCAGAGGCAATAAGAAAGCGCTAACCAGTTACAATTGCAAGACACGCGAACAACACTTAGGTACTCATTATTATACATTTACTGTACTACCTTTGTATGCTACTTTGGTTATATAATATCTGACTTGATAGTACTCTCCTCTACTTTGTATGGCCATCGTTAAACGCAATAGTAATAGTAGTCTCATCAGAGATAATTGCATCTGCAACTTGTGTAATGCCACCTATTTTTAGATTTACTGTTCGTGGCTCCGAGATACTTAAAATCTTCCCTTCAATTAACAGCTCATTCATAAGTGGATTTGATAAATGGCCGATTGGTGTTGTCCTATCGGCTGTTTTTGCTTTACCGTTTCCATTATTGATCTCGGTCTGATCGTCATTATTTCTGATATCAGTATGGCATTGATCAGGACTCATTATTTCATTTTCAGGTAAAATATTTTGTTCTCTAAGTTTCTTCAATTCAGCCATAGTCTTTTCTATAACTACATCAACATGCTTAATGACGTCTTCGTGGTCATTAAAAGAAGCATTATGACTATTATCCAATCCACGCTTCATATATGGACAGATAGCATTACATCCTTTGCACCAATCGCCAGGAACTATGATTCGCTTATCAGATATCATTTCATCAGCTTTGCGAGTCAGCCTCGCCAGATCTTTTATTAGCACATCTTTAATGAATGTATTATAGATTACAACGACGTCTTCAGTAGGAACTCTTATTTTTATTAGTACATCCACATCAATTAGGTACCGTTCTATTTGGTTGAAATGATCACTTTTGACTGAATGCCCAGTTTTGATTTCAATTGCAATGTTTTTTCTACCATATTCTAAGATAATTCTCATATTATCGAATTGTATTCCGATGTCCAATTTTCCAAAAGATAAAGTCCTCAGACTTTACTGTCACTAAATCGCTAAATTCATCTACAATGGCATCTATTATTTTCTTTTTAATCCATTCGTGTTTCGCGTTATAGAATTCTTCTGCATTGTTGCATAACTTGCGGTTCTCTTGATATCGTTAAAATATATGCTCAGTGTCATCCTATAGACATATACGACGACGTTATATGTTAAACACATACGCTATTACGCACAGACGAATTTGTAAAAGCTAAGTATTATTGCTGTATCTTGATAGTAATGCATTCTGATCCTTTCGGCTCTGAGCAGCTCTATGGTACTACTAACAAACAGAAAACATAGACGATAACATTAGAAACATCATTAGGTAAGCATTTAAAGCCACCCAAACAGAATCAAGGCCTTCCTTTTCAGCCTCCTTTGCAATATACAGAACGTTTTCTCTTGTGGCAGAATCTCCAGATTGTGGCAATAGTATTCCGGCTTTCATAACATATATACGAATAAGTTATAACATGTTCAACATTACACTGTACACCCTGGACTGATTTGTTACCACTACCTACCCCTTGTGCTTTTGCTTCTTCGTAGATACTACTGGGAGCGAGTGCCAGGTACTATAGCCAGTATTACTATTGTAGCGATTACTAATGTTCTTAGATGGCCCTTGAGTACCAATTTTATACAGCCTGATACAAAATTCTTTGCTGGAATACCACAGTTCATCCGATATGATAATAGACCGTTGGTTAACGTTATTGAAAAAAATTATTGGGATTCCAAGCGCTATCCCATATCGACTGATTATTTGAAAGGAGAACCAAGACTCCTCTTAGTCTCAGTAGACATTCTTGACGCAACAAGCGCTGTCACATTTGATAGCTATCTACGCAAAACACAATATCCTAAGGGCAAAATAGACGAAAGAGAAAATAAAGAAGATGATTCAAGTTATAGAGCCAATCAGAAGCAACAAGAAGAACAACGACTAATAGAATATTCAGATGGGATTACAATGGAGCATGTAAGGGCTAGCATGTCTCCCCATACAGTAATTGACTATCCAAAATTTGAAGACATCCAAAATCAAGAAACAAGATATCTTTGGGACGGAGCGTTTCTAAGCAATACTCCACTGAGAGAATTGCTGCACCTCCATCGATACTACTGGCTTGATGTAAAAAAAGTAGAACATGTACCTCATCTAGAAGTATATATTATAAATCTATATCCTACAGTAGAAAGGAACCAAATAGACCCGCCAAAGGATGCTGATACCATTCAGGATAGAGAAATTGATATACGATTTCATGATAGAACACGATACGATGTAAAAGTAGCCAGGATGATTTCAGATTATTTGATATTGCATGGCCAGCTGAAAAATCTAGCAATAAAATGTATTAATGCATTGGCTGATGACGATATAAAGAAAGAATTTGACACAGAGTATAACAAGCTTCTTGACGAAATGAAACCTCATAGTAAAGGTCGTAGCGGTAGTTCTAGGACTTATGGAGATCTAGTTAAAGGGAGATTTGACGTTACAAAGGTCATATATGTAAATAGGCTCGACGATGGTCAAACCATCTTTGGCAAGGCTTTTGAATTTTCCCGTGAGACCATGGAAAATCTAAGAGTTCAAGGTTATAAAGACGCACAAGTAGCCTTTGATTTCGCAGTGAACGCAGTGAAAGAGATAAAGAATGTTACGAAGTAACTTCTGATTTATCAATTAGCTGCAAGTCTGCATGTATCTGTTCTTGATGTAACAATCTTTGCCTGTGTTCCAACAAGCAAAATGCTAAATCTAAGTATTGCAATAGTATTAAGCGTCTACTATTAGCAGAGATATTAAAGTACTAAGAATTGCAATAAATTTATCAGTGTGTGAGTGAATACATACAATAACTGTAAATTTTACAGTTTTAATGCACGTATAACAAAATTGCAAGAGAAAGCAGAGCTATCAAATCCAAGAAATAGACTAAAGAAGTTATTACAAGATATAGATAACCTTGAAAAATTCTATACAGACAGAGAATACAGAAACAAACTAGAATCAGCGAGCTACCTATTTTCAGATTATTTTGAATTAGAAAGAATACATGAACAGGAAGAAAAGTTGAAGGAGAAATTAAATTTACCACAGCATTGCACTATAAGATATGAAAAGGTAAAGTGCAGTAAAGATTGCAAGCATTATACAGACAAATATTATTATGCATATAATTGGGATTGCGATTCTAAGAAATTAAAGAAAAATTACATAGGAAAACAGTTGCCATTACCTGCTAATATTGTATAGTCAGTAACCTATTTTTTCAATATAAAGGGCCTTGCAAGTAAATCAAATGCGGCAATATTGCCGACAATGTTTTATGTAAACTAATTTGTTGTATTAACACGCTATATGATATTACAATGTTAGCAACTCCTTATGTAAAATAGTAAAGATAAACTGTATCATAGAGCGTGGCTAACTTACCAATATCGTTAGCTCCTTATGTAAAATCATAGAAAAGTTATCTTCTGCTGACAGTATCGTGAAGGCGTTACGTAAGTAAGTAAGTTCTAGCTAATGCTACTATTACTGCTAATAATAATTATAATTCTTTTAGATGTGTCTGGCAAAGCAATCTGCGTATTCAATATATCATTTGTTGAATATGATCCAGTAACGACCCAATAGGGTATTCTAATTAATCAATCGGTTAACCAGACAGAAGTTTTATTGTTGCAAATAGTCGGAATTTATTATGTCAACTGTACATGGAAGCTCCACGCATATCAAATATTACTGCAGATTCTTCCGAGATAGGCATATAAAGATAATTACTGATGAGCCAACGTTAGATGATGCACTTGATTTTAACAATTACAGTCAAAGATTAGACTTGTAGATTGGAAAATATGTCTAAGTCTTGTTCGTTCTGCTTCATTGTTTTTTGCACCTTTCTTACATGAGTCTATCAGTCTGCTGTTTGTTTTGTTGTTGTTAATGCCGTAGTAGTTGGTGCTAGATAGTTCATTATTTCTTAGCCTTTACCTTTACCTTTGAACTTTCAGGCTTTGATGATTTTGATCTGCTGCTACTGTTGTTTGGCCATTTTGATCTGTAGTGACACCATAGGATAACTCTAGGCTCATCATTATTTTCAGGTATCGTAAACTGTGTAAGGTATAATTTCTGAATAGATTCTGCTTCGGTATTCTCAAAGTCGTTAAACTTGTCCTCTAGATCTTTAAGTTCGGTGGCTTCTGTCGGGATAATAGATTCAAAGAATTTGATTGGCATTGTGATTTATGCACGCATCGCTATCTTATTTTTGTTATCACTAAATCACAATAATTTTTCGGTATCAATGTCAATTTCGTTTTGCTTTATTTCCATTTCAAGATTCTGGACAACTATGTAGCTAACGTAATCGTCAAGTGATTTATGTCCAAGCATATAGGCCAGAGTATAAGCAGTTTTGTAGTGCTTCTTTATTACCTAACTCTTCTTCTGTATTCATACTTTTTTATCACCACTTCTCCAATCTTCTTCTTGCTTATTATTACCATATCCGTCGTCGTCCAATTCTATCATTTGTTCTAAAACGAATGGATCTTCTCTGTCCTGTTCTAACTACCTTTTAGCAATTTATCATTTGAAGTGATAAGAAATTAAAGGCTAATGAATATAAAATAAAATAAAAGGCTGTTTCTACCTCCTACCAACTTATTTCAAAGTGAAGTCATAATAGGATTAATACACACTTATTTCTATGACATGAATTTTTTATTGATGATATTTTATAGTGTGCCTCTGTAGTGTAATTTGTTTACAGCGTGTGACCCTGCGACTGATCACATGTTAAAAGTATTCTATACCCTACACAGACATAAGAAATTTTGTTTAGAATAGATAAAAAAATGGCTATTTCGAGGTTGACAGAAATGCAGAACAGAGAGTTATCTTTTAGATGCATAGCATACAATGTGCACAGGCTAACTAACCTTGAATAATATAATGTTTTCCACACAACCTATCATTACATTTCATTTCTCGCTCATTTTTATATAGTCTCTATTATCTTTAATTATCTTTCTTGTTTGTTACTATTATTATCATTCTTCTTGTGTCTTTTACGGTATATGCGAATGATTAAAGGTGCAACCACTGCACCAACCCCTGCTAGAAATGTCCATACACCAGTTATTGGTGTTATCCAAGTATTAACAAACATGGTAAAGAGCTCCTGTGTGGTGTAAGATGGTAATACAGTCAAGGTTAAATTCGATGTCTGTGTCAAACTTACACTTTTTGAGTTACTAAAAACCTCGCCACCTCTGTTTGTGATTTTCGTTGGAAAAGAAATGTTTGCAAGTATGGGTAGGGTGTAAGATACTGTTCTGGAATTATCTAAAGCCTTTATATGCAAAGTAGAAGTACTTCCACTGGAGGACGGTATAGATACCTTATTTGGAATAAAAGTTAATGCTATACCTCCGCTATTAGAATAATTGTTATCATTAGTATTGGAATCAGTTAAAAGAGCTTCAGACGGAAGCTGAGTATTGCCCTTTATGGTTAGTCCAACATCCTTTTCTTCTCCAGGTCTTAATACAACTGAACCAGGAGTTGTTGATATGATAAACTCTGGAGGTGGAATGATAACCCAGTTAGTTGTATCAATTAATCTACAGAAATGGTGATTTTTTACAAAATAATCTGTAATATAAAAGACTGCCCTATATTGTTGTGGAAAATTGACTTTTTCCAAATTAAATGAAAACAGAATAGATCTCTTGTGTAATTAGAAGCTTAGAGCTATATTCCTCTTCACATAGGATATCTATCTGACAAGCTCTTTGATGTCCTATAGCAAATTATGTAAGAAACCTTTGATATTCAGGTCATTTACCGGAGTAACTGTATCTGAATTTGAATCCATTTGTAACGAAATTGAACATAACTACGAAGAGCACGAAAGAAGACGTCTTCTATCAAGGACGAGAATACGGGATATAGGTGCTGGTAGACCATTTAAGCTTAAAGTTAAAGAAAGATTCGTTATGCTTCTAGTATACTACAGATTATACATTACATATACATTATCAGGATTTCTGTTTGACCTTGATCAAAGCAATGTTTGTAGAGATATATCAATGATGGAACCACTTATCAAGGAGTGTATTCCATTGCCAAAGAAGATATACAAACGTACTAGGAGATTAAGAACTATAGATGAAGTAGAAGAGTACTTTCCTGGATTCAAGGCTTTCATAGACTCTACAGAACAAGAAATTCCAAGACCTAAGAACAAAAGAAGAAGGAAGAGTTACTATTCAGGTAGAAAGAAGAAACATACTGTCAAGACACAATTGATGGTAAACAGTGAAGGATTGATACTGCATAAGACAGGTCACAGAAGTGGAAGAAAACATGATTATGACATTTACAAACACAATCATTCTATAACTCCATCACAAGTTGAAAACATAGTTGATCTTGGTTATCTTGGCATTGAAAAGGACTTTCCCACTGTAAAGTCTGTACTTCGTATCAAAAAGAAAAAGGGTACATTGCTTTCATGTGATGAAAGAACTTACAACAAGAATCATTCTAGGCTAAGGATCATAGTAGAACATACCATATGTAAGATCAAAAAGTTTGGAATAATGGGTACGAAATTTAGAAACAGATTAAGGAAGTACAATAACGTATCTGATATAATATCCGGTCTCCTGAACTTCAGAGTTATACAGTCTGACAGCATTTCAATCTAAGAAGACGGCTAAAACAAGTAGGGTGTTAGACTATAGCTGCTAATTACGCAAGAGATCTAATATAAGGATTATTTTTATCGTAAAATCCTGCATAGTTCTTTTCTTGTTCTAAAACTCTCGATTTATCATATGCAGACACTTCGGTTATCTGTCTTGTCCATGCCCATGTAGACTTTTGGTTATTACTACTGGTACTATTGTTATTATAGTTATTGATGTTACTGTTAGAACTATTAGTCGGATTTCTAGAAAGTATCACCCTGTAATCAGTTACTCCTGCATGTTGAACCGAATCAATTGCAAGAGCCATTGTAAAATCAGTCTCATGCCAAGCAGGTGTGTCTAATACCTCATCTTCAAATGGAGAACGGAATATAACAGTCATACCGCTTCCATCATCTGTAATTCCTTGTTTCTTTTGCCAGTCAACAGGAAAGTTTATTTTTATTCCAAGACCTTCAAATTTTAAAACATAATTGTCACTAGTATCAGCCTGTAGTTTGCTGGGTTTTGTGTTGTTGGCCGCGTATGGACTTTCAAACTTGATAGAATTAATCATTTCCTGTATGGTTGGTAAATAGTCAGAGTAGTTTACTCGTGACGCGGAATAAGTGATATCATATACTTTGTCTTTGTTTATGGTCCAAAGTGTCATATTCTTCAAATCTACTCCCTCATCGTTTTTGGCACTATAAACTATCTTGTACGCAGGATTACCTGCAATAGTAGTAGTTGAATTCACATTTTTGTCAATAGTAAAATTATTATTTAGAATATTGAGAGGATTATACATTTTAGCAATTTGTATTTTGGCATATTTGTCTACTGATATATGTGAAGATGCCTTTGTTAAATTTGATACTTTTATTTTAAGCTGCTCTTGATAAATATCAATACTATCTCTTAAAGAAGGTTGTCTAGATAAAGATCCAGACATTATTATTTGGATGGGAGAGTCTGAGAGCAAAATATTCCATTACCTCTTTACACGAACAAAGAAACTTGGGCTTAACTTGCAACTTGGGAGAGAGGTCATAGCAGACGATCTCATGAATTTAAAGCGCCCGTTGTCAGAGTGGATCAAAGGCTTAATATGAGACCCTACTCTTGACGTAATCACAATGAATTCTAAGACTTCCTTAATTTTAGGAATGGCTACAGCGTTAACATTAGGAATAATGATTATGTTTGCTTCACCATTATCCGCAACTACGAATATGGGCGGCGGTATGATGATGCCTCCACCACCGTCATCATATTCACCACAGCAGCCTGGTGGAATCCCCGGTCAAGGCGACATCATCCAACCAGGACTATATGCTAGAGGAACTATTGCAAGTTTGCAAAACGATAAGGATGGAAAACCTGCATGGGTTGTTTCTGGTTTATGGAGAGGTAGTTTAACAAACATGACCTCTGCTGCAATGATGTCATCAAGCGCAAACAACACAACTAGCAAAAAGAATCTTCCAACTGCAACGTTCAATACAGTATTTGATATGGAGATGCTAAATGGAAGTGCTTTGCATAAACATCAGATATCCAACTTTACGTTGACAAGCATGTCGATGCCAGATGAAAAAACTGTTGTATACAATGGAACTGCCACAATAACTATGAAAGAAGGACCAGTTAATGACGTGCCTCTAAGTATTAGAACACTAAATGATAACGTAATAAGCATTTGGGTAGACCCAGCAAAGACAATGAATCATTTCGGTAACACACCAATATACGGTACTATTACACAAGATGTTCTTGTAAGAAAGTAGAAGGAAAATAAATAAATATATTCTATTGCATCTTTTTCTCTCTTTTTTATGCAGGATTACAAATTTATTAACATGTTGAGATACAGTGTCCACATATTGCTAACATCGTGTCATATGCAAAAAAATCATATGTAAATGATAAGATGGAAGACCAAGAATTATTAACCTTGGATACCATCTCTCCGATATGGGAAGACATTAGAAGAGAGCAAACTACTTCCTCTATTTATCTCAGACGATTAAGATTGTATCTTGAACTTAAAGATACTTCAAAGTGTGTAGCTGTTATGACAACCTGAATCAATTCGCCAGCCAATTGAGAAAGTTGATTCCACATATCGGTATGCTGAAAAGAATAGCGAACACTTTTTGGACTGAGGCCAGATTCTAATTGTTTACGCATAAATCGAAGCATCATTAACGCATCTAATCGTTTCTGATTAGATGATGTTTTGCACTCTCCATGATTGAGGTAGGAGGGAGACGATAAGTCCTAGATCTGAAATAGGCTATGAACAATATGGTCTTCAGAGTGTTGCGATATATCTATGACTCATTCGGCGTGGTAAAAACGAGTCAAATTTGTTTTGAATCCCCCGGATTCGGACCAATGTATGTGTTTTTTGAGTGAAGATTTGCGGGCCCAAATATTATGTCAGATTTGTCCTGCATCCGACACAGTCAATCTTAAGGTATTTGATCTTTTAACTCCTCAAGCAGCTGCTCTCAATTATATTCCGACCTTATTAACCCAATAAGCAAGGATATCGTGTTAGAGAAATGGATTTTCTTAACAGATGATATTGAGGTCACAGTAACAATCCATCATACCGATATTGTAAGTATTGCGCTAGCATGTTCATACAAGCCTATAGCAATAGATGTGCCTGACCTATTTCACCTGATAGAAGTCCTAACACGTAGTGAAGCTAGGCTTTCAGCTATCGCAGCGGAGTCTAGTGTCCCTAGCACATACAGCGATAATAACAACAGCAACATAGCCGTTCCTAGATATACTACATGGACTGTCGTCATGTGGCATTTTGGAGTAGATTCAATTGATAGCTATGATGGTAAAGAGTTTCATGTAACTTTCGAACATGGCGCGAATGACTTGTACAGAATTTATACAAAGAGAATGAGAGATAATAATAAAATAGTAAGGGCTGAGCTCCAAGAATACCCACACAAGCCGCCTATTGATGCTATTATGGACAAACTCTATGCGGAGAAGTTTTTGACATGATAACAAGCACTGCTGTACTAAAGTCTAAATCTAATTCTGTAATAAAAGATAATAATTACAATGGAAAATTTCAAGGCAACTCGATCATAAACATTAATGATGCTTTAGAAATATCGTTAAGAGAACGTCTAGATAAAACAGGCCTAAGAATCGGTCAAAAATATTGCAATAACAGGAGCAGCCGAGATTTCCAAAGATACAGGCTTGCATATTGGAGAATGTTCACGGATGTGTAATTGGGCCACTCTTCATTTAGAGAAGCAAGGTACTATTCCGAAATGCTTCTCTTCAGTGCTAGATTTATATGAATGTGCTTTTGCGCGATTTATTCCGACAGGCTCTAAAGAACTAGATAAATTAATTGGTGAAGGAAATGGCATAGAAGTAGGTGCGCTCACAGAATTTTATGGGGCGTCAGCTACGGGCAAAACCCAAATATGTTTTACTTTGTGCGCGATGGTACAACACGAGCTAAACGGGAAGGCGATATACATTGATACTGAGAATAGCTTTAGGCCTGAGCGAATAAAAGCAATTGCAAATGCAAGAGGGTTTGATTCACAAAGTATTCTTAAAAATATATACTTTGTAAGAGCACTTAACAGTAGCTCCCAAGAACAGATAATAAAAAAGAGAGTAGGAGCATTCATCGAAAAAGAAGAGAAAGATATCAAGTTACTTGTCGTTGATTCGGTCATTGCGCACTACAGAGCAGAATTCTCAGGGAGAGCTATGCTTTCTGAAAGACAGCAAAGGTTAAACAACTTGATGTCAACTTTAGCGAGGATTGCGCAGGTATATGGAATTGCAGTAGTAGTGACTAATCAAATTCAAACTACACCTGAGGACTTACGCACTAATCGCATCAGTTCTGACAGACCAATAGGAGGAAATGTCATGGAACATGCAAGCACTTATCGAATAAATCTAAGACATCGTACAGGGAACTCTAGAATGGCAACTTTAGTTAAAAGTCCATCACATTGTGAAAACGATGCTGTATTTACAATATCAGACAGAGGAATTTCAGATGCTGAAAAATAATAAATGATTCATACTAGATAGTCAATTATGATTCTTTTGAATGCCTTCTAACTGATGAAGCTTCGGGTACGCCATCAAAACTAAATGTATCTCCTATTTGTCTCTTCCAAATGGGTGCTGTCTCAACACCTGCTCGATATACAGAATCAATTTTACATCGTTCATCTATCGAATTAAAAATGGAGTTACGAATTGGCAGCCGTATTTTCTCCATCTCTTGTACCATGAGCAATGGTTTTTGCAGCTGACAAACAACCTGCCCATAAACGTAATGCTATACTTGCCAATTTATTTTCGTCATTATAACCATCTATATACCGATGGATTAATCTTGTAATATCTCCCAACAATTCCATCTTGCTCGCTCTTATCAAGATAATGGAGCTGTCCTGTTTTGCTTCCTAATTCGAGATCTCTGTTTATATCTATATTTAGACGATTATTCAATTTGTTTATCAGATCTGCTCTTATTTTTACATTTTCTAACGATTGGGGTAATGATACTGTTTGAGCTAATTCTTGTGCCCATGAGTATGCTATCTCCATATTCAAATCTACCATTTTTTTCGTGTTTTGATATACCGAAAATAATGTTTACGGAGTATGATAACATAGTTAACAATAAAATAGCTTTAAACCAATAACACACTATAATTTTATTGAAGGATGGAGTGATCCAAGAAGCAAATCGAACAAAAACAATATGTGTGATGTGTAACATGCTATTAGAGTTAACTTTTAAGGTAATAATACCATACATTAATTTTGGAGGCTGCACCTTAACAAAAAAAAGCCCTCGTAGTCTGTTTTGTCAGGATGGTTGTCATTATTTAATGCAATACAACTCCAACGGCTACCCCGCTATTTCATATTGATCTGAGACATATTTTTTTTATGATACTATCGATTATGATAATACCTTTGACCAATAATTAAAGCACTAATTAGACGCTTAACGTAATGACAACCTATGTCATGCTGTAAGGATACTAGAGTTTATTTTGATTTTAGAAAAAAAAGAAATGATTCTTTTAAATGTCTTGAGGAGCCTGTAGAAGGCAGTCAATTATGCTTATTCCATGATTACAAATATCACATATCTAACGCAACAGAAGTGTTAGAAAAGATATTGGAAAAAGTGGAAA